>NZ_JAOBTH010000027.1 GCF_025215075.1 Tenacibaculum haliotis
TGTAAAAGTTACTACATCGCCTACATTTGGATTTGTATTACTTACACTTTTTAATAAACTTAAATCTGCAGTTTGTGGTGTAATGACTGAAGCTACTTCATCATCTTCACTCTGATCGCCATCATCATTATCTGGTGTACTATTTGGATCAAACTGATCACTTGCCGTAATCTCTGCGATATTAATATGGCTGATTCCTGATCCTGGCGCTAATACTCTTGCTGTATAGCTTAAATCTAACGTATTACTTCCTGCTGTTGCTGATACATTCAAGCCACTCCAACTTAATACATTTCCTATTTGTGTAGCTGTTCCTGAACTTACAATTACTAAACCATTCGGAACTGTATCTACAACACTTACTCCTGTGGCATCACTCGTTCCGTCGTTTGTAACTGTAACTGTATACGTAATAACATCGCCTACATTTGGATTCGATACACTTGATACTTTCGCTAATGATAAGTCTGCGCTTTGTGGAATTACTGTAAATGTAATTTCGTCATCGTCCTTGATTCCATCTCCTTTGTCATCAACTGTATTATCTGTTGATGGATCACTGTCTGGGTCAAATTGATCACTTGCTATTATACTTGCTGAATTCCTATATTCGTTTGCAGCACCAGTTGGTGCATTTACGGTTGCTGTATAACGAACTTTAATATTATCATTTATTGGAATATTTAAATTTGACCAAATAATTGTATTTGGTGTACTACCTATTGATCCTCCATTTAAAATGGTTCCTAATGTATATCCACTTGGTAATATATCCTCAACTGTTACTCCTGTTGCAGAACCACTACTTGCTGGCGCTGCTGCATTACTTACTGTTAATTCAAACGTTAATACATCTCCAACATTAGGAGTTACGCTTGAACCAGTCATTAAAGCTTTTGTTATACTTAAATCTGCTGATTGTAATGTAATTACCTGATTATCTTCATCATCTTCACTTTGATCACCATCATCATTATTCGGATTACTATTAGAGTCCTCACCATCTGCCGCTGTTATTTGTGCAATATTTTTATATTCATCTACAGCTCCTGTTGATGCATTAATGGTTGCCTGGTATGTTAGTTGAGTTCCATTAGAATTCCCTACCTGAACGGTTAAACCACTCCATGTAATAGTATTTCCTGTTAGCGTTCCTGCATTACTAATGTTAGTAATATTACTATACCCCACAGGTAAAACATCTGCAACACTTACATTTGTACCTATACTTGGACCTGAATTTATTAAAGTTATTTTAAAAGTTACTATACTTCCAACATTTGGAGTTGAATTATCTACACTTTTAACTAAACTTAAATTAGCACATTGCTCTATTATAACTGTAACAGGTACTTTTGCACTTTCACATATTCCATTTGAATTACTAACGTAATATGTTTTACTACCAACTGTTGATGTATTTGGTATAGGTGCTGATGATAACATCGTTGTTGCATTAGAATCATACCAAACAATTGTGCCTGAACCTGTAGCTGTTAACTGAGGTGCTGGACTATATTGACAATAAGTTATATTGCTTATTGTTGTTGGTAATTCTGGTACAGGAACTTCTTGAACCTCTACTTCTGTAGAAGTTGTATTTCCACAATTTTCTGCATCAGTTACTACCACTTTATAAAACCCAGGTTGTAATCCAGTATAACTTCCATCTAAATCACCATCGGATTGAGAAGCATTAACAAAACTCCCCCCAGAGCTAGTTGCATATATTAAATCATATACTAAAGGAGCTATGCCACCTGAAGCTGAAGCTGAAACCGACCCATTACTATAACCTTGACAACTATCTGTTCCATTTATTGATGATATTATAGCTGTTGTTGGGCCTACAATTGTTATAGTTACATCATCTGTATCTGGCACACATATTGGGCCATTAGATACTGTCCAGGTTAAAATGGCAGTTTCACCTGGCACAGCTCCCGTTAATGTTAACGATGTAGTTGGGCTACTTGGACTATCAAAACTAACGGTAAAATCTGGTGAAGAATTAACACTCCATGTACCTATACCAACTAAAGGTGGTATAGCGCTTAATTGTGGATTATCTGTACAAACATTTATTGACGCTGATCCTGCATCGGCTGTTGGCTGCTCATAAATTGTAATTGCTATGTCGTCTATTTTTCTACATGAAGAGCCTGATACTCCATTACTTGTTGTCCATCTAAAATAATAAACTCCCGGTGCTGTTAAACCACTTACTGGTGATTTAGGATCTGATGGTGTAAAAGCTGGTGTTGGTACACCAGATGTGCTTAATGAAGATAAAAAAGACCATGTACCACCTGTTGCAGCAGTAGCATCCATAGTCGCTGTACCTGGTGCTGCTCCACAAATATTAATATCAGGTCCAGCAATCGCTGCTGGTGGTTCTTGATTTGTTACATTCATTGTATCTGACAATGATGCTGGCGAACAACCACCTCCTGGTGCGTTTAATGTATATGTAAACACATAATCTTCCCCTGGTGTAATAGTAGCTGTAGCTATATTATCACTAACAGCTGTAATTGTTGGCGCAGGTCCTCCTGTACTTGAATTTAAAGACCATGTACCCTCAGAACCTGTTGTACCTTCTAATACTACTTCTGTAACACTACATAAGTTTTGATCTGATCCAGCATCTGCTGGAGCCACTACGGTTACCGTAACATCATCAGATGTAGTTAAAGTAGTATTACATGATGGATCTCTACTAGGTTCTTTTGGTGAAGTTACCCAACTAAACAAATAATCACCAGTAACTAAACCACTAATTCCTGTACTAGGATTATTCGCGTCTGTTATAGATGGGGAATTGGGTCCAGATATAAATTGCCAAGAACCTTTACCTACTTGTGGCGAAAATAATGCGTTTAAATTACCACTATTGCTATCACATATTGTAAAATCTGAACCTGCATTTGCTACTGTAGGTTGATTTGCAATGGTAAAAACTACTCTATCATTTGTTGTACAACTTGCGGTAAAAACCCTCCATTCAAACTCGTATAAACCATCAGCTAAATTAGAAAATATTGCTGTTGAGCTATTAATATTATCTACAGTCCAACCAGCACCACCGTAAGTTTGCACCCATGTACCCTGACTAACTGGTGTAGCAGCAGTCATTGTAATAGATCCTGACCCACAAACATCTTGATCTGCTCCTGCTGAATAAGGTGAAGCTGGAGTAACGGAAACTGTTACTTCATCTGAAGTAGTATTATTAGGACACGTAACACCTCCTGAAGCAGTCCATTTAAACACATAATTTCCTTCTTGTAAACTTGTTACTGTAGTATTAGGATCACTTAGTGTAGTAATATCACCACCAGCAGGACCACTTTCTTTTGTCCATTCACCACTACCACTCGTAATCGTTGAGCCATTTAAAGATGTTGTGTTACCTGTTACACAAATATCATTTCCTGCACTTGCTAAACTAGGACCTGTATTATTGTTAACAGTTATTACAACATCATCTGTTGCAGTACCACATTGATTCGTTATGGTATACGTAAATGTATACACTGTATTTGCTTGTAAACCTGTTACCAGTGTTTTTGGGTCATTTAAAGAAACTATTGTTGGTCCTAATGGAGAAACACTCCATGTTGCTAATTCATTTTCAAAAACATTAGTTCCATCTAGTTGATAATTCCCTAAACAAACTGTAGCATCTGCTCCTGCAAAGTTTCCTGAGTATGATGGGTTACTTATTGAAACTGCTACTTTAACTTCATCTGAATTACTTTCATTTAAAACTCCATTAGGTCCAGATGAAATGACCCATCTGAAGTAATAAACTCCTCCTACCAAACCTGTAACAGAAGTTGAAGGATCGTTTTCATTTGTAATTATTGCTGTATTTGGACCACTTACTTGCGACCAAGTTCCTACTCCTTGAGAAGGAGTATTACCCGTTAATGTTGTCTGAGTTGTTGGTACACATACATAAATATCTGTTCCTGCATTTGCATTTACAGCTAAACCTGATATTTTAACTATAATATCATCTGAAGCCACAGTACAACCTATATCTGTATTTCCTCTTGGTTCTCTTGTTGCTCTAATAACATAAGTACCTATTTGAGTGAATGTTCTTGTAAAACTATTAGCATTACCTATATTGATTACCCCGGTAGTAATTGGACCGCTTATTACTTGATAACGTGTAGGTGTATTTATAGTTGGACCTGTTTCTTTGGTTACACCAAATATAATATCCGCTTCACCTGAACCATTTAATGTTGCAAAAATACATTCTGAAGGAGAACCGTTATCTGTTAAAGTTACTGACAAAGGGTTTTTAATAAATTTAATTTGAACATCACCAGAACTTGTACAGGCTGTGCTTGTACCACTTGTTACAGTATATCGTAGCCTATAAACAGCGTTATCTCCCCCTGCATTAACGTCTAAACCATACACTGTAGGCGTTACAACTCCTGATACAATATCTTGTTGGGTAACACCATCACTATTAAAAGTAGCTGTACCAAAACCTGGCCCTGGGTTTGTAATAATCTCCCACATAACTGTTTCTCCTGGTTTTTCAGGCGGGTTTGCAGCTAATGTGTATTGTGTTGTTGGGTTAGAAGGATTATTACATATACGTATGTTACGGTCATTTATTAAAGAACCTGCATTTGTAACACTACCTGCTGGGGCAGGAACTGTAATTTCAACTGTATCTGTACCTGAAACACAAGCCCCGCTTACTGTCCATCTAAATGTATAGACTCCTGGTACTAATGGACTAACACTAGCGTTATTATTGGTTGAGTTACTAAAACTAGGGTTACTAGGTCCACTGACTAACTCCCAAATACCTGCTGGTTGACCAGAAGGTGTATTACCTGCAAAAGAACCTTGTAAATTATAACTTGTATTAACATCGTAACATGCACTAAGTGTCTCATCTGAACCTGCAGTAACAGGAGAATCTCCCCCTAAGTTTGTTACATTAATTCTTGAAACACCGTCACAAGTCGCTGGATTTCCGTCGGTAAGCCTCCACTCAACAATAGAAGTACCTGCTGAACCTGTTGGAAATGTAATACCAGATGTATTTGACGTAGCATCTGCAAAAGACACTCCTGCTCCATTACCTCCTAAAACCGACCATTCACCTGTAAAGCCAGCTGGTGGTGCTGTACCAGATAAAAAGTATCCTCCTGGACAACCTGTTATATCAGAACCCGCATCAGTTGTTGGAGCATTTGTTACAGTAATAGTAACATCTTGTGAAGTTGGCAAACCATTACTACATAGAACCATTAGCCTAAATACGTATGAATTACCACCTGTTGCCCCTGTTATTATAGGCTTGTAAATTGATGGATCACTTATACCAACGGTTGGCCCAGAAACCTGAGACCACGATATTGTTGATGTATTTACATTTGCATCACCTGAACCATCTAACTGTAATTCAACCCCTTCACAAAAAGAAGCACTTGCTCCTGCATTAACCCCACAGTTAGGATTGGTTGCTTGTGCATAAATTTTAAATTGAAAAATAAATAGAAAAAGTATTAAACTAAATTTAAAATATTTTTGTTTCATATACGTTAATTTACAATAAGCTAAAGATGATTTTGAATTAAACAACAATTTTTGAACAATACACGTTTATGAACACCGTTCTATTTTTAGTAAAAAACTTGGATAGTTTAATTTCTTTTTTTTAAAAGTAATAAATATTTTTAACATTAATGTTTACGCTAATGTTAAAAACCCAAAAATTAAAAGCGCTATTATAAATAAGACACTTATTTATTTATAATGTCACATAAAATAATTATCTATTTATATCTACAACTACTAAACCTATATTTTATAGATATATAAAAAAAAGCAACCAAATTTGGTTGCTTTTTTTATTTATTCAAAATTTAAACAGGAAACTCTTAAATAGATTCTCCTAATTCTTTTAGTTTAGAGGTATTTTCAGCCATCATTAACTCATCAATAATTTTCTGAATATCACCATTTATAATATTCGATAAATCATATAATGTTAATCCGATTCTGTGATCAGTCATACGACCTTGTGGAAAGTTATACGTTCTAATCTTAGCAGATCTATCTCCAGATGTAACCATGGTACCTCTTTTTAAAGCATCTTCGGCATTTTTCTTAGCCAATTCCATTTCGTATAAACGAGAACGTAATACTTTAAAAGCTTTTTCTTTATTTTTATGTTGCGATTTCTGATCTTGACATTGCGCTACTAAACCAGTAGGAATGTGCGTTAATCGTACTGCCGAATACGTAGTGTTTACCGACTGACCTCCTGGACCTGAAGAACAGAAAAAATCGATACGTACTTCTTTTGGGTTTATCTCTACATCAAATTCTTCTGCTTCCGGAAAAACCATACAAGTAGCTGCCGATGTATGCACACGACCTTGTGTTTCTGTTTGCGGTACACGTTGTACACGGTGCACACCTGCCTCAAACTTTAAAGTTCCGTAAACATCATCTCCAGAAACTTCAAACTGAATTTCTTTAAATCCACCATTGGTTCCTTCAGAATAATCTACTGTACTCACTTTCCAACCTCTACCTTCACAGTATTTAGTATACATTCTAAACAATTCACCTGCAAAAATACTTGCCTCATCACCACCTGCACCAGCTCTAAGTTCAACTACTGCATTCTTAGCGTCTTCTGGATCTTTAGGTATTAACATGAATTTTATTTCATCTTCTAAAACCGGAATACGCTTTTTAGCCTCATCCATTTCCATTTTAGCCATTTCAGTCATTTCTGCATCACTTCCGTCTGCAATAATTTCCTTAGCCTCTTCAATTGAATCAGTTAGACTTTTATACTCATTACCTTTTTCTACAACCTTACCTAAATCTTTATATTCTTTACTTAATTTAGCGTAACGTTTTTGATCCATTATAATATCTGGTTGGATAATTAAATCCGAAACCTCATCATAACGTTGTTTTATAATTCTAATTTTATCTAACATCTTCTAACTTTTCTGGTTTGCGAATTTACGTTTTTTATCGGAATTATTTTTAAAATTCAATTAACTATATTTGATTTAAAACCGATTTATTAATAATGAAAACATTGCAGCTTTATTTTCTTTTTTATAAAACTACGTTTTTCCTTCCCTTAGCGCTTACTCTTTTTGTTGTGCTAAAATATAGAATGATGCCATTGGCTGTACTTGCCTTATTTACAGCTTCTTTATTAGTTTGGTTTTATCAGAATTTTATTAGTGATCCAAAAAAAGAAAAACTCTATTTCTACTACAATTTAGGAATTACAGAACTAAGCCTATATACTTTTGTTTTTATTATCAACCTAATTATTTCCACAACACTAAATACTTGCCTAAAATGGATTGTTTAGAAATTGATAATATCGAACTAAATTTTGGCGCTACCGAAATTTTAAAGGCTATTTATTTTAAAGCTGAAAAAGGAAAAATTACAGGAATATTGGGAAGTAACGGGTCAGGAAAAACATCTTTATTAAGAATAATATTTGGCGAATTAAAACCAAAAACAAAATTACTTAGAATTGATAACAAACCTATTTTAACAGCTTTATATAAAAAAGGATACATAAAATACTTACCCCAATTTCATATTATTCCTGAAAATATTTCTTTAAAAAATGGATTTACTTTTTTTAATGCCTCTTTTGATGATTTTTTAATTGATTTCCCTCATTTTGAATCACAAAAACATCATTATTTTTCGGAGTTTTCTGGAGGAGAAAAAAGACTGATAGAAACGTACATCATCTTAAAATCTGATGCGAAAATTATATTGTTTGATGAACCTTTTTCTCATTTAGCGCCGCTTTATATTAAAAAACTAAAAGAAGTGCTACAAGTTGAAAAACAGCACAAAATAATTATTATTACCGATCATTTATATAAAGATATTTTAGATATTTCTAACACCTTATATTTACTAAAAGATGGCTGGAACAGGTTATTAAAATCTCCCGAAGAATTGATTCAATACAACTATATAAACGCCTTATAAAAACCTAAACTCATGAAAAACTACTTCCTTTTATTCTTTGCAATTGCATTATTCTCTTGTAAAACAGCACAAAAAACGCAACCAAATTGGCTCGTTGGTAAATGGGAACGTGTAAATGAAAAACCGGGTAAAAGCACCTTCGATTTTTGGAATAAAGATTTAACAGCTATCGGTTTTACGCTAAAAAATTCGGATACTATTTTTAAAGAAATAATGAGTATCGTAACTGTTAAAGACACGTTGCATTTAAAAGTTGAAGACGTAAACGAAAAACCTACTTTATTTAAGTTTACCCAACAAACAGACACTTCTTTTGTCTGTGAAAACAAAGAAAATGAGTTCCCTAAGAAGATTTATTATTTTTTAGACAAACAGCAATTAAAATGTAAAATATCTAATGAGGAGTTTTCTGTAGATTTTGTTTTTGATAGAACTGAATAAACAAACACCTCCACTAGAAACATTTTTTATATATTTAAACAAAATTGCAACACCTAACAACTCGACTTATTATATAATACTCTATTTTCGAGTTAAAAGAACCTTTTGTTCTTATATAGCGAGTTGCCAGCAAGCTAAAAATGACGAACCAATTAAAAACATATTTACTAGACTACTTTAATTTTGACTCTAACGATGATGAATTACTTGAGAAATATTTTGTAATAAAAAAGTACAAGAAAAAAGATTTCTTAATACAAGAAAATACAAAATCATCAGATTTCTTTCTAATTCTAGAAGGTTATGTTAGAACATTTCACATTTCTGAACAAGGGGAAGAAATAACAACTGAAATATTGGAGAACGGAGAGTTAGTATGCTCTATGTACAGTCTATTAAAAAATGAAAAAACATTTGAAAACAGTCAATGTATTGGTGACTGTCTGGTATGTATAATATCTGAAAAAACATTTGAAAAATTATGTACCGAAAACCCACAGTGGTTTCAGCTTGGAATGAAATTCTTGAAAAATGACATTTTAAAAAAAGAGGAAAGAATAAGAGGCTTTTCAAAACTTAAGGCAAATGAACGTTATCAAAAATTAATATCTGAAAAGCCAAATATTATTCAAAATGTTCCAATAATTTATATCGCGTCATATTTGGGTATAAAACCCGAATCTTTAAGTCGTTTAAGAAGTCAAACTATCATTTCCTAACAATTGTTATCTTTTATGTATTTTGGACTAAGTTTCTTTGTTGTCTAATTTAAACAATATAGAAATGCAAGAAACATCACTTATAACAGGTGTCAATGGACATTTAGGGAACAATCTTTTGAGAAACTTACTTTCAAAAGGAATTAATGTAAAAGGCACAGTAAGAAACATAAATAACAAAGAACCTTTCCGAGGTTTAGATTTTACACCAACCTATGCAGACTTAACCGATAAAGCATCATTGCTTAAAGTGTTAGAGGGAATAGATATATTATACCAAGTAGCAGCTGTATTCAAATTATGGACAAAAAATTCTGAAAAGGATATTTATGAAGCCAATATGTTAGCTACTAAAAACATTATGGAAGCTGCAGCTGAAATGAATATCAAAAAAATAATTTATGTGAGTTCTATTGCTGCAATTGGCAGAGAAACTATACCAATGAATCCCAATACTTTCAATGATGAGAAAGAGAATATATACTACAGGTCAAAAATTGATAGTGAAAAATTAGCTTGGAAAATAGCCCAAAAGCATAATATAAAAATGATAAGTGTTTGCCCATCTGCTATGATTGGAGAGAATTGCACAAAATTAACACCTTCCCACAATATGTTACGAATGGTGTTAAACAAAGAAATATTTGCAGATAGTCAATTTTATATTAATTGGGTTAATGTTAAGGATGTTGCTGAAGGATGTTACTTGGCAGCTCTAAATGGTAGAAATGGAGAACGTTATGGATTAGGAACTTCCAAAGCAATTGGTTTAACAGAAATAATTCACCTTGCTCAAGAGTTATTTCCTGAACAACAAATAAAGACTCCATTTAAAATGCCCAAATGGATGTTAGATTTAAGTGCTTTTTACTTTGAAATTATGTCAAGGTTTAATGGAAAAGAGCCAATGCTACAGAAAAATCAAGTTAGGATGTATTTTAACTTACATCAAGATATGGATATAAGTAAATCTGAAACAGAATTAGGCTATAAACCAACTGAACCTAAAATTGCGATTAAAAATGCTTTAAAGTTTTTGAATGAAAATAAAGCCATAATGTAAAAAATCCAGCAGGTAACAACGTATAAAAATAATAAGGAGTTAAGTGTCAAACTAAAACAGAGTGCTTTTCAACAAAGCCCGCCAAATTTACAATTTGTAAGATTTTAAAAAATAAATTAAAACTAAAATTGTAAATTTGGCTAAGTATCAACTGAAAAGTAAGTATCTTTTAATCTCTTACTATTATTATACAAACCGTTACAACATTGAATCCAATACTCTAAATTAAAAAAAAGCCATTGACTTTATTTATGGAAAATGAATTAATCAAAAGTGATATATTAAATATTGTAAAATCAATCATACCCTACGATAAATTAGAGGAGGAACACATAAAAGACATTATTGAATGGATTTCAAGTGGAGTGAATATTTTTAGAATAAAAAAAGATGCAATACCTCCAAAACACCTTGTCAGTTATTCAGTTGTAATTGATTTAGAAAAACAAAAAATATTGCTTTTAGACCACAAAAAAGCATTATTAATGCTTCCAAGCGGAGGTCATATAGATATAAACGAAATGCCATTTGAAACTGCTAAAAGGGAGCTCTATGAGGAATTGGAATTATCATTAGAACCAATTTTAAAAAATAAAGCAATACCATTTTTCGCTACCGTGACACAAACAGTTGGCATAAGCGAAAAGCATACTGATGTTTCATTATGGTTTTTGTTTAAAGGAGATTCAACTAAGGATATAAATAATGAAACGAGTGAATTTAAGAAAGAGTTTGAAGATTATCATTGGTTAGATTTTAATAAAATATTATCAATGCCAATATCTAGATTTGACCCACATATGCATCGGTTTGTTGAAAAACTGAAACTGAATTTAGTCGAATAACCTGAACCTAAAAAAACAACGAAATGGCAACACCTATATAATTTATTGCTGTTCTCGCCTACTTACTAAATTAGTTACCTAAACTACGCAAAAAACCATATACAAACACGATAAAAGAACCTCTATTCTTCATATAAGAAGTTGTAAAACATTTGTGAACGGAATCTTAAATTCGCTAGAATAAGTTAGCTGAAACTTATATATATTATTGGAATAAAATACACTATTTTTTATGCTTTAATTAACGTGTTTTTTTATTAAACTTAACATTTGTATTATTGAAATATGATAGGTTTGTATTGAACTATTTAATAATCTATTTTATGAAAAAAATTTTAATAATTACAATCTTATTTTCTATTTTTAATACTAATGCACAAACTGGAAACGAAATTAAAGGAAATCAATTAGAAAGGAAAAATGAAATAAAACTTAACGCTTATTTTACAGCTTTGGGACTTTTTGAAGTGACTTATGAAAGGAGTTTAAATAGAAAATCATCCTTAGGAATAACTGGATTATATACTTTTAGTAAAAAGTACGATGAGGATACAAATTTTCTAATATCTCCTTTTTATAGAAGATACTTTGGCAAGAAATATACTTCAGGTTTTTTTACTGAAGGATTTGCGACAATAGGCTCTGTTGATGGAAAACAATTAACTGATCTAAATGGAAATTTAACCTTAAATGAAGGTCCTGATGTAGTTGATTTATCACTTGGTTTAAGTCTTGGATATAAATGGACTACCAAAAACGGAATTACTTTTGAGGCTATATTTGGAATGGGAAGAAATTTATTTAATGATGATAAAACAGACCATAATATTATTAATCGTCATGCAATAAATATAGGTTACCGATTTTAGTCTAAAAAAAAGTTTTAAAACACCGTATATAATTTATTACCGGCTTCTTGCCTACTTACGAAAGTCCGCGAGGACTTTCTTGGTTAGTAATTATTTACTAAATTAGTTCCTTAAACCACGCAACAAACCATATACAAACACGATAAAAGAACCTCTATTCTTCATATAACAAGTTGTACATTATTAATAAAATCAATCAAAATGGACATTAAAAAAATAATTAACACCTCAAGTTTAACAGAAAACTCTAAACTTCAAATCATTACGATATATGATAAAATAACAAAGGTTTTTCTTAAATATGAAAATGAAGAACTAGGAGAAATAATAAAAGAGGAAAAATTATTAGCTCAACTTGAAAGTTTCATTCAAAGTATTGCAGATAATACATTAGGAAAGCTTTTAGTTTCTGAGTTATTTCCAAAAAAGGTTCAGAATACTGAAAAAATCATATCCTTTAGTATACGAATTAGCCGATATGAAGGATGGCTTACTTTATATAAATTTGAGAGCGAAAAGAATTATGATGATGTAGCAGATATTACGGTGGATTGTTTAGCGCAAATTGGTTGCTCTGAGGCTTTGAATGAAGCTGGTGAAAATGGACATTACTTAATTGAAGATCTACTGGATGATATTGATAAATTATTGAGGATCTGCTTAAAAGAATATCTTTCATTAGAAAAATTGATAGAATGGGAAATAAAACAACCAATTCCCATATATTATAGTTCAAACTATGAGGAAGAGTGGGATGATGCTCATGAAGGAATTTTACTTACAACGCTGAAATAAAAATATTTTACAGTAAAATAATGAAAAAAAATAAAGGAACAACATTAGTTCATTAGTTGTGATTAGAATGATGTTTACAATACTTGGATTAACTGTTTTTCCTGATAATTAAACTATAAAACCGTTAGTTTAACTCTAATTTATAACCAACACCATGTATGTTGGTTAATTTTACAGAACTGTCTTCTTTTAGTTTTTTACGCAGTTTAGAAATATAAGTATCTAAACTTCTACCTACAAAAACACCGTTATCTTCCCAAACCTTTTTTGTTAGCTCATCTCGTTTTATAATTTGATTTGGGTTTGCAACAAAAATTGCTAATAATTCACATTCTTTTTTAGAAAGATTTATCTCTGTTGCTTGTTTCACTAATTTATTTTGCTCTGGATAAAATTGAAAAATTCCTATTTTAGTTGCTTCATTTTTATCATCCGTAGGTAGTTCTTTTATTTTTTTCTTAGAGAGTTTATAATCGAATAAAAAAACAACTAAAAGCAAAACAAAAACAATTAAAAAGAGGTTTTTATTAAAAGGTACTATTGTTCTATTTGTAAATTTTAACTTTATAATGTAACAACTCTTTGGTAAAATTCTTCCCTTACAAGGAACAATATCCTTTTCTATTTTATTTTTTATTTCAAAGCTATACGCTACTTCATTATCTGAACATTGCAAAACTTCTACTCTATAATAATTAGATAATTCTGCTTTTTTAAAACTACTATCTACTATAGCAACTAAATTACTAGGTTCAAAAGAAAGCTGATTTTGAAACGATATTTTATATGTAAAATCATCAAACTTAGTTACTGGAAACACTAAAGAGGTAGCGTCTTTATTAGAAAGTAATAATTGATTACCTACATCACGCAAAGAAACTTTTACCCTTTCCGAAAAGTCTTCATTCTTTTTATTCGACGGAGAAAATATCCAACTTAAAAAAAGAAGGAGTACTAAAACACTGTATATATAAATTTTATTTCTGCTCATAATTACCGTAAATAACCTACATTTTTATGACTTTTTACAACAGTTGACACTTCTTTTACATTTTTTTGACACTCTTTGGAGTTGCTAACCTTAATTTTATCATGCTCCTAAAATAATAGATGAATTTCAATTCAATAATAACTCTTAAATCTCTATAAAATGAAAAATGTAATAATATGTTACTGCCTTATTTTTACCATAAGCTGTAAGAAACAAAATATTAAGGATACAAATTTAACTGCCGTCAACAATATAGCAAGTCAATATACAACTACACAAACTTCTTTAAACTATTTTGATAGTCTAAAAAGAAAAAATACTGAGCCTTACAAATTAAAATTAGCTTCAAAAAAATTACAAAATAATGAATATGACCTATCAATCTCAATGGAATTATTTAACAATGCTCATTTCATATCTCCGAATGCTAAACGTAAATTTAAAGGGAAGTTTAAAGTAGTTTTTGACACTACTGATAAATTTAGTTTATTAGACAAGCTTATTGAAATTCCTCTTTCTACAGAAGAATATGATGAACATCCTTTTGTAAACGGAACTGTTAATTGGGTACGAGAAAACACGGTGTATCATCAAAAAATAAAACGAACTAATAACGAGAGTTTTCAAGTAAAAGGGTATATTCAATTTACTATTGAACCAAAATGTACTTTAGAGAAAATTCCTTTTATTATAAAATATGAAAATAGTAAAATGAGAATTGAACTATTTGGTTGTTAATCTAGACATATGAAACATATAAAAACAGATATTATATTCAATAAAAAACTAACACAATGAATAATAAGATTATAACACTTATTGCTTTACTATTATTTAGTGCTACAACTATATTTTCGCAAAAGGATGAATTTAATTTAATTGCACTTGACTCTACTTGGGGGCAAGAAGTCATTCGTTTTCCTGCCAGGCATATGGATTATATAGGAGTTGGTGAAGTTAGATTCCCACCTAAAAGAGGCTGGATTAAACCTAAACACGATTTCTTTTGGTCGTACACCTATGCTTGGTCTATAGATGTTAATAGGAAAATCCCTGCTAAAGAATTAGAGATGGATTTAGTAAAATACTTTAATAGCTTGAATAAAATTGACATGAACGCTAAAGCGGATGAAAAATATTCATCAGCTGTAATATCAAAAATTAAAAAACAAAAATCTGTAACTTATTATAAAGGATCTGTAAAAATATTTGATCGTTTTGCAACTAAAAAAATGATTACACTAAATGTTTTAATTGAAAACTTTCATTGTAAAAAGAATGAAAAAACAATACTATTATTTAAATTTTCACCGAAAGATTTAACACATAAAACTTGGGCAACATTGAACGATATAAAATTGCTCTCAGATTTATGTAACTAAAAAAAAGCCTCAGAAAATTCTGAGGCTTTTTTAAAAAATTTATTTTTATCTACTAATACTCAAAAGTACCGTATTCACTTTTTATAGTTAACTTTTTATTAGAAGCATCTTCTACACGACCAATAATTTTAGCATCCACATTAAACGATTTTGAAATAGAAATAATATCTTCAGCTACTGATGGAGAAACGTACAATTCCATTCTATGACCACAGTTAAAAACCTGATACATTTCTTTCCAGTCTGTTTTTGATTGCTCTTGTATCAATTTAAACAATGGCGGAATTGGAAACATATTATCTTTTACAATATGTAAATTATCAACAAAATGTAAAATTTTAGTTTGTGCTCCACCAGAACAATGAATCATTCCGTGTACCTCATCCGAAGAAAATTTTGATAAAATTTCTTTAATAATTGGTGCATATGTTCTTGTTGGTGACAATACCAATTTACCTGCATCGATAGGTGAATCTTCAACTTTGTCTGTTAATTTTGTTTTTCCTGAATACACTAAATCCGAAGGTACCGAAGCATCAAAACTCTCCGGATATTTATCGGCTAAATATTTATGAAAAACATCATGACGCGCAGATGTTAATCCGTTAGAACCCATTCCTCCGTTATATTCAGTTTCGTAATTAGCTTGACCAAAAGACTCTAAACCAACAATTACATCGCCTGCTTTTATATTTGCATTATCAATAACATCGCTACGTTTTATACGTGCAGTTACCGTAGAATCTACAATAATTGTACGCACTAAATCACCAACATCGGCAGTTTCACCACCTGTTGAATGAATGGTTACTCCAAACTTTTTTAAATCATCAATCAATTCTTCTGTTCCGTTAATAATTGCTGATAAAACTTCTCCAGGAATCTTACTTTTATTACGTCCAATTGTTGACGATAACATAATATTATCTGTAGCACCTACACATAATAAATCATCAATATTCATAATTAGTGCATCTTGTGCAATTCCTTTCCAAACAGAAATATCTCCTGTTTCTTTCCAGTACATATATGCTAAGGATGATTTTGTTCCTGCACCATCGGCGTGCATTATCAAACAATAATTATCATCATTTGTTAAATAATCGGGTACAATTTTACAGAATGCTTTTGGAAACAATCCTTTATCAATGTTTTTAATTGCATTGTGCACATCTTCTTTAGATGCTGATACTCCGCGTTGTGCGTAGCGTTTAGAAATTTCTTGACTCATTTGTTGTGTTGTTGTTACTGCAAATTTAGTTTATCTAAATTTTAAATCAATAAAAAAGCGAACGTTTTTTAACGTTCGCTTTTTTATTGATTTAAAATACATTATTCCCAATCTGGCATTGTTGCATTTGTAAATAAAGTTACTCTTTCTATATTTCCAGATAAATTAGTTTTTACAACGTTTTGCTGAGAAACACCATCGTTAGAGGTATTTACAAAAATAACATCTGCTTCGTTTGGTGAAAATCTGGGATCCAAATCATTTGTTCCACTATCTTTATCATCTTCAGAAACATCTGTAAAAGTCATATCAGTAAAATCATAAATAAATATTCTAGTGTCTAATTGCCTATAATTTGTAGCTTGATGATTAGAAGCATCTCTTGTAAATAATAATTTATTACCAGAGGCTGATAAATTTAATCCCCCTAAAGCACCTTGCACTCCAGAGATCACGGTATTTAAAATATTCCCGTTTAAATTGATCATTAAAATTGATCCGTTATAACCATTTGCATCGTTTGTTTTTAAAGCTATTTTTAATCCATCGCTACTCCAATCACATTCTGAAATTAAGCTACCATCTGCAGTTTCATATATTTCTTCTAAGCCACTTCCATCTTTATTTATCGTATATAATTTATTAAAATAAGGATATAATAGTTTACTACCATCTGGTGACCATGAAAAATCTAACTCATTTAAGTTAAAACCTGCTACAGGAATCGTAGATGTTACTTTTTTTATATCGCCACCATTTGTCTTCATCGTATATATATGTGCTTCGTTATTATCTATTCTTAAAAAAGCTATTAAGTTGGTTACATTATTTTTTCTAGGTCTCCATGAGTTTAAATTTGAATTTGTTAGTGCTACAGAACTAGAAACAATTCCATTATCATCATTAAAACTCGATGAATAAATTATATTATTACTTGCTATATTTTTAACATAAAAATACCTATTCCCTGGGTCTTGTTTAATTGTAAAAGAGCGAGTACTACTTATTACATCTTCATTAATACCATCCGTTACTTCTATGCTCCAAAAATATTTTGCTCCATATTTTAAATTCGAAAGTGTATATATTTGCTCTTTTACATCTGTGATTCTAGTTACATCGTTATTAAAATCATTTCTAATTTCAATTGTGAATGTTAATTCATCCTCATCAAGATCTGTTGACTCCCAAGATAACTCAACTTCATTTAATAAATCGATAGTTCCATCTTCTGGTGTTAATAATACTGGTTGTGTTGGTGGTTTATTTAAAGCTGTTGAAATCTCCATTTCTAAAACAATATTTACCACACCATCTTTACTCACTGTAGCCCCCTCAAATGTATCTAAATGCCCCTCTTTTGTTGCCTGTATCGAATATTCTTGCACTTCAATTTCTTCAAAACTAAAATTACCATCAGTATCAGTAAATACCGTATTATTACTAGGCGAAATAGTAACTTTTACATTTTCTAACGGTGTAAAATCTTCTTTCTTAACAACTTTACCAGTTAAATTCCCAAATTCTACCAAACCTATTGTTCCGTCTTCTTCACAATTAATAAAAAAGATGGTAATTAATAGTATACTTATTGTTTTTATAACTTTTTTCATTTTTATTTTCGTTTAAAAATATACATTAATTCCTGCTCCGAAACGCCAAACTAAGTCGTTTTTCTCTCCTACAATTTGCCTATCTAAATTATCACTTAACAGCATATTATACTCGCCGTTTATAAAAATACCTACTTTGTTTGTTATTAAATACTCAACTCCCAAACCTCCTTGGAGTTTAAAAAAAGTATCCTCTAAATTTTTTCTAGATATTGAACCAACACCTCCATAAATATATGGCGTGAACTTCTCATATGGTAAAATAGTATATTCAATATTGAGCCCTGAAGTTATAAAAGCTTCATGAAAAATTCCTTTATTATCTAACTCAAACCGTCCCACAGTTCCCCAAAAATTAAATTTAGGATCATCAAATGTGTATTTGAACTTAAAATCAAAACCAAACTGATAAGTTGAATTCGCATAATCTCCTCTTATACTAGATACTCCTACGCCTGCACCTACTGCATACTTAGCTCTTCGGCTTTCTTGTTTTCGATCGTATAGTTTTGTTTTATCTGCTTCAATTTTCTCTTTCTCATAAGCTTTTGTTACATAATCTATCGCAGGCTTACCTCCTTTAGGTTGCCACACTCCATCAACAATTCCTTCAACGATTAATAAATCTACAGCTTTATCTATCGCTTCTTTTACGGCTAATTGTGCTGGTTCATTTTTTGTAACGCCCGTTTCAACCTCTAACAACCTTCTTAAAGCTACATAACGATATAAATTTGCTGAAATTCCTTGTGATAAAATAGTTTTCGAAACATATACGTTCTTTAATATTTCTCCTGTAGATGTTGATACTATTCTTAAATAAACTGTAATTCTATCTTGTCGATATTGATTTGACGCACCAACACCGAAATAACGTAAACCAGAACCTCCTGTTATAATATTTGAATCATATGAAACAACGCCTCCTTCTATAATAGTTCCTGCAAAAAGTAAAGGTGGCATTGTTACCTTTTTTCCGTTTGCATATTCCTGACGTGTATTTCTTATTATTTGTCGTTCATTTAAAAGATTCCCTATATTTTCTCTTTCAATAGGTCTAAACCAGCCCGATTCCTCCAGCGATTTTAATAAAATAGTAGTTCCTCCTTGTGTTATTGCTGTACTAAACGTAGATCCGTTTTGTACCGGTTTATACTGCCCTGTTTGATCTCTAAATTTATATACCCCTACAACAATTTTTTCTGATGGAAGAAAACTTTTAGCTAAAAACTCAGGAGAAGTACTTTCTCCTATCCTAGCTTTTGTTTGCGTAAATGGTTGATTAAAATAGGCTCCGCACCCCGTTAACATAGTAAGTGCTAACAAGTAAATAATACTTATCTTTTTTTTCATAGTAATTTTAATTACCCCCAGGGATTGTTATTTGAGTTTGTTCACCATTTGTAATATTTAGTATACTTACATTTAAACCATTTGTTCCTGGTGTTATTTCAACAACTAAATCGCCAAAAGTATAAGTACCTACTGTTAAATTAGTATCACCTAACTGCTGTTGAAATAAACTCTGCGACAGCGAACTAAGTAATCTATTATTTAAACTATTGGTAAAGTTTTCTAAAGCAGTTGGCACATCTCTCTGAGTATCTTCCTCCTCTGTAAATTCATTCTGAGCTGTAACTGATGCTATTATTTGCTGATAATTAAATGCATCTCCTCCAAAAAATGGACTTATTGGTTTATATACCAAATCTTGCGAATACACAAAACTAGAAATAAGAATTAAAATAAATAGTAGTTTATGCTTCATAACGGGTAGTTTTTAGTTGTTATATTTTATTTTGAAAGGTGTTTTTTTTTCTTTGATTATATACTCTTAAATTCCTCATTGCTCTTACAACATTTATCTTTAAATATTCTTCTTCTGGCCTAGCAAAAAACTCATGAATCTTCTTTCTATCAACCTCTACAGACAACATACTACTACGACCCATTGCTGGTTTTTCTACTATTTTTATAATAAATGGATAATTTTTTCCAGTAACTAAATACTCTTTATAAAAAAGATCATGATAATCTTTACCAATCTTAGTCATTGCTTCATCTATAACAATTCCTTTAATTAAAAACTGTTCTTCATCTACTATTTTTTTTGTTTTTACTTTTTCTTTAGGTAAGAGAAATAATGTATCCCTATTAATTAATTTACCTTTGTGTTTTATAAATAAATAAACCCTTAGTTCATCGTCTTTTTTAATATTTACTTTAATTGTAGACAACTGTTTTTCTTCTTTTGGCTTCAATGAAAAATCATCAGATTGATTGTTTTTTGAAATATTTCCCGAACTTCCTTTTTTTAATACCACAAAATTATAATTCAACTCATTTATAAAAAACGATTCTGCATTTACAACCTGAGCTCTTAGCGTTAAAAAATCATCTGTTCTTGCTAAATTTATTATCCCTTTAATTTTATACGCATCAAATTCTTGGGCGTGAGAATAAAACATCATAACAATTCCAAAAATCAAAAAAAATGTATGCTTTTTTTTCATTTTAAACAGTTATTTAATAATTAATGATATTCATTTTTGCTCCACCAAACTGAGCTATTTTCAAATTTTCAAACAACGAATTGGTTCCTTTTATTTTTAATAAATTTGAATTTCCTGTTTGTAGCACTCCTAAATTCATCGACTGTGTATTTCTATAGTTTAAAAATTGATAATTATTTTTATCCCCTATTTGATACACTTTATGCGTTCCTTTAGAAAATTTATCGTTGATGTTTGCCACATTTTTATCTCCTATTTGTTTTAACGAAATTGTACTAACCTCCTCTTGCTGTCTATTTGAGAAACTACCTGTGGCACTTTCAAATAATTGCAACGTGCTTAATTGTTTATCACTCGAAAAATAACTTGGTAATTTTTCATCTTGTGCTTTAACTAAAACTGAAAAAAGCAATACAAAAACAATAAGAATTCCTTTAATTAACTTCATCGCTTTATATTTTTAATTAAAAAAATGGAGTGAGAATAGTATTCTCACTCCATTTTAAACTGTTAAATACTACCTGGTCCAGATTGAACTACTTGTGCTTTATTCATATTACCTACTTGTAATACACACGAAGCATTGTTTCCATTAGCATAAGCATCTTGATTAACCTTAGATTGGTTGTTATTACCTATTTGATTTACTAAACTACAGTTATTACCTTCGTTTGAATATTGATCTACACATGATTTATTATCATCTCCTACTTGATTTACAGTAGATATATTACAAATTGACGCATCATCGGTAGTTGTTACTTGAGTTTCATTTGAGCTATTTCCATTACCTGTTTGATAAACCGAAGCAAAATTATGGCTACCTATTTGATCTTGTTCCACAGCATTATCATCACCTACTTGGTTAGCAAAAGCTTCACTACCACTAGATTGATTAGGTCCACTCGTTTGCTTTTGAACAACTGAGTTATTGTTACCTGTTTGATACAAAGAAGCTTGGTTATTATCATATCGTTGTTTTTGGTATGATTTGTTTCCATTTCCTATTTGTGACGCGTATGTTTCATTCCCTTCTGCCTGACCAACACCTACATCTTGTCTCGCATAGTTGTCATCACCTCTTTGCCAAATACGAGCTTTGTTGTCATTACCAAACTGCTTAATATCCGCTCCGTTTCTATAACCTGCTTGATCAGTAGACGCTAAATTACCATCCCCTCCAGGAATAAAGTTTGAGTTATCTTGTCTTATTAAAGACATATTGCTGTTTCCGTTTTGAGTTCCTTTCGCCTCATTACTATCTCCAACCTGCTGAATGTCTACTTTATTTTTTCCTATTGTAATAAAATTACTAGGCATTTGTGCTTGCTCAACTTCACAATCTGCACATGCAGGCCTCTCACTATTAACACGCTCCTCTGCATGAGCAGTTGAGAATACTGTTTTTCCTATTACACCAGTGTTACCTGTATATGTTTCAACATTTTGCGTTTGAGAAAACGCGATTCCTGTAGCTAAAAAAGCAGCTACTATTAATAATTTTTTCATAATAAAATAATTTTAAAATACGATTAATTAGTTTTTAGCACAACACAGTTACACCTATACTCTTAACGAAATATAAAACTGGAGTACCATTAAAATGCAGGGTAAAATAAAATTACTAGGGTAAAATGAATGACTAAGGAGCGTCATTTTTCATTTTCATCAACCTTAAAAAAGGCAGTTATAAAAACTATATATAGTTTGCGTGTTTAAACATAGCTAATATACAAACTATTCATCTCTATTTAAAAAGATAATTATAATCAACAAACATTTATTAATCTGTAAAATGCAAAAAAAGAAGAGAAACAAAGGGAGTTACATTCTTTTTAATTGTTTTTTTTAAAATAAAAAAAGGAGGAAAACACCCCCTTTTTTAAAGATATTTCTTCTGTTAAAAAGAGTATTTATTATCTAGTAAATAATAATTCTCTGTATTTTGTTAAAGGCCATAAATTATCATCTACAAGTAATTCTAACTTATCGCAATGGTAACGAATCTCCTCAAAATAAGGTTTTACTTTAATACAGTAAGTAGTTGCATTCTCTTGTCCTATTAACTTATTTGCTTTTTTACGCTCTTCTGTCATTTTCTCAATTTTAGAGTTTATTTCTGCAATATGTCCAGAAATTCTCTTAATCAAATCGATTTGTTCTTTTGCGTATTGCTCAAAATCTTTCCCGAAGATTTCTTTTAATCCTTTTACATTTTCTATTAATGTATTTTGATACTGAATTGCAGTAGGAATCACGTGATTTCTTGCGACATCTCCTAAAACTCTACTCTCTATTTGAATACGTTTAGAGTACTCTTCTAATTCAATTTCATGGCGGGCTGCAACTTCCACTTTATTCATTACACTCATTTCTTCAAAAAGCGAAATTGTTTTTTCAGAAATCTTTGCCTTCAATGCTTCTGGAGTCGTTTTATGATTACTCAATCCTCTTTTTTCAGCTTCCTTCTCCCATTCAGCAGCATAACCATCTCCTTCAAATCTAATTTTCTTCGATGCTTTAATATACTCTCTTAATACGTTAAAGACAGCTTCATCTTTTTTAAGATTTTTAACATCAATTAACTTATCAACTTCTATTTTAAATTCTTTTAATTGCTTAGCTATAATAGTATTTAAAACCGTCATAGGACCTGCACAATTAGACCAAGACCCAACAGCTCGTAATTCGAATTTATTTCCTGTAAAAGCAAAAGGAGATGTTCTATTTCTATCGGTATTATCTAATAATATTTCCGGAATTTTACCTACAATATTTAATTTTAAATCTGTTTTTTCTTGAGGGGATAACTTTCCTTTCGTTACATTTTCCAACTCATCTAACACTTCGGATAATTGCGAGCCTATAAATACAGAAATAATTGCTGGTGGTGCTTCATTTGTTCCTAAACGATGATCGTTACTTGCGCTTGCCATTGAAGCACGAATTAACTCTTCATAATCATGAACTGCTTTAATCGTATTTACAAAAAAAGCTAAGAACTGTAAATTTTTCATCGGCGTTTTCCCGGGGCTCAATAAATTAACTCCAGTATTTGTTGCCAATGACCAATTATTATGTTTTCCCGACCCATTAATTCCTGCAAATGGCTTTTCATGAAATAATACTTTAAATTGATGACGTTGCGATACTTTCTCCATCACATCCATTAATAATGAATTATGATCTACGGCTAAATTTGCTTCCTCAAAAATTGGCGCTAACTCAAACTGATTCGGTGCCACTTCATTATGACGTGTTTTTACAGGAACTCCTAACAACATACATTCTTGCTCCAGATCACGCATAAAACTCATCACTCTATCAGGAATCGACCCAAAATAATGATCGTCTAATTGTTGCCCTTTTGCTGATGAATGCCCTAATAATGTTCTTCCAGTCATCATTAAATCAGGACGTGCAGATACCAAAGCGGTATCAATTAAAAAATACTCCTGCTCCCACCCTAAAGTTGCATTTACTTTTGATACATTTTTATCGAAATATTTACAAACTGCTGTTGCCGCCGTATCTACAGCTTGCAAAGCTCTTAACAAAGGTGCTTTATTATCCAGTGCCTCACCGGTATAGGCTACAAAAATCGTTGGAATACATAATGTTGTACCATATATAAAGGCTGGCGATGTAGGGTCCCAAGCAGTATAACCGCGAGCTTCGAATGTATTTCTAATTCCGCCATGCGGAAAACTCGAAGCATCTGGTTCTTGCTGTACTAATTGTCCGCCATCAAAACGTTCCATTGCTCCACCACCCTCAATCGTTTCGAAAAAAGCATCGTGTTTTTCTGCTGTTGCACCAGTTAATGGCTGAAACCAATGTGTATAATGAGTAGCTCCTTTAGATAGCGCCCAGTCTTTCATGCTCACCGCAATTTGATCTGCTATTTTTCGATCAATTTTATTTCCGAATTCAACTGCATCCATCACACTTTTATACGCATCTTTTGTCATATACTGACGCATTGCTTGTTCATTAAAAACATTTTCCCCAAACAATTCAGAACGACGTCCTTTTTCTTCTATAGAAATTGATTTTCTGTGTAAAGCTTCTTTTAAAGCGTTAAATCTTAAAGTTGACATTATATAAGGTATAAATTCAATGTCAAAAATACACATTTTATTTAAAGCAACACCCCTAAATAAAATAGGGGTTAGATTAAATTAAAGTTAATTTTTAAATTTTAACCCCTATAAATTTTAATATTAAATATAAAATATTCATTTTTGCAATGAATTTAATCCTAAAATAGATTCACACAGTATCATGGCAAAAATTAAGTTAGAGTACATTTGGTTAGATGGGTATAAACCAACACAAAACCTAAGAAGTAAAACAAAGGTTGAGGAACACGAGAATTTTCAAGGAACAATTGAAGAGTTAGGAAACTGGTCTTTTGATGGTTCTTCTACAAAACAAGCTTCTGGTGGAGCATCAGATTGCTTACTTGTTCCTGTTGCAATCTACCCAGATCCTGCAAGAGACAACGGCTATTTAGTTATGACAGAAGTTATGAATGCTGATGGAACTCCGCATGAAACTAACGGAAGAGCTACTATTGATGACGATGATAATGATTTTTGGTTTGGTTTTGAGCAAGAATATTTTATTATGGATACAGCTACTCAATTACCTTTAGGATTTCCTATTGGAGGATACCCTGGACCACAAGGAATGTATTACTGCTCTGTAGGTGGAAAAAACACACACGGGAGAGATTTTGTTGAAGAACATGCTGATTTATGTATTGAAGCAGGATTAAATTTTGAAGGGATCAATCAAGAAGTTGCTTCGGGTCAATGGGAATACCAATTATTCGCACAAGGCGCAAAAAAAGCAGGTGATGAAATTTGGATTTCTAGATACTTATTAGATAGATTAACAGAAAAATTTGGTTACTATATAGAATATCATCCTAAACCTGTAAAAGGAGACTGGAATGGTTCTGGAATGCATGCAAACTTCTCTAATGAAGTTTTAAGAACTTGTGGTTCTAAAGAAGTTTATGAAACTATTTGTGAATCATTTAGAGCAGTAACAAAAGAACACATGGCAGTATATGGAGCATATAATAATGAGCGTTTAACAGGCTTACACGAAACTGCCTCTATAAACGACTTTAGCTATGGTGTTTCTGATAGAGGAGCTTCAATTCGTATTCCTATTATCACAGTTGAGAAAGGTTGGAAAGGATGGCTAGAAGACAGAAGACCTGCTTCTAACGGTGATCCTTATAAAATTGCAGCCAGAATTATTAAAACTGTAAAACCAGTAAGCGAACAATTCAAATAAATTATTTCCATAACAACACACACTAACAACAACTAAAAAGCCTTTAAATTAATTTAAAGGCTTTTTTTTATTTATTAGATCTACTTACTACTTCAAGGTTAAATAAATAAACGCAAAGTAAGACACTAACAATATAATTCCATCTTTCCAATTTAACCTTAATTTCCTAGGAAAAAACACCAATGGCAATACCGCTAATGAAATTGCTAACATCCAATAGATATCGTTATTTACCAAACTTAACGCATCCGACTTTATTTCTATCGGTGTAATCATTGCCGTGATTCCTAAAACAGCCAAAATATTAAACACATTCGAACCTATTAAATTCCCCAAAGAAATAGCTTTTTCTTTTTTTAATACCGCTATTATTGAAGCTGCTAATTCCGGAACACTTGTTCCTACAGAAACGATTGTAACACCAATAACAGCATCACTAACGCCTAAACTTTTAGCTAAATCAACTGAACCTGTTATCAACAATTCAGATCCTGCCCATAAGCAAAAACCTCCAATCGCTAAAAAAAACACAATTTTATACAACGGCAATGCTTCATCATCTTCTGGCATTTCATCTACCACTGCGGTTTTTTGAAAACGTAATAAGTAAATCAAAAACACCACTAATATTCCAAACATAATAATTCCTTCATATTGCTGAATTGTATTATCAAAAGCAATAAATAAATACAACAAAAAAGATGCAACCATCATTACTGGCCAATCTGTTTTATAAAAACTCTTTTCAACCTCTATCGTCGAAAGAATCAAAGTAATCCCTAAAACCAATCCTAAGTTTGCAATATTAGAACCAATTACATTTCCTACAGCCAAACCTGTCGCACCATTCAATGCCGATTTAATACTCACTATTAATTCAGGCGCTGAAGTTGCGAAAGAAACCACGGTCATACCAATTACAATCTTCGGTACATTTAATTTTAAAGACAAGCCTACTGCCGCTTTCAATAACCAATTACCACCAAGAACCAACAAGAACAATCCTATTACTATATATATGATACTCATCTATTATTATTTTTTGCGAAGATAGAACTTTGATATGAAAATATACAACCGTTAAAAAACATCAAAAACACAGGCGGTTCTTTTTTAAATTTTCTCTTTTTTTTATGATTGATTAAAAATCAAAAAGGCAAAAAAGCACATTTACAAAACCTATTTTCCTTTAGTTTTAAAAACTCATCACAAAAACCCCTTTATCTTATTACATATTTAAACTACTACATTAACTATAAGTTTCAATAAATAACACAAACAAAGTAAAATATGTTTTACTTTAAAACAAAAAACACTTTTTAAACTTAAATACAAATAAATTAAATCATACGAAACCTTTTGGAAGTATGATTCACTTTGATATATATTGATAAAACAATTCCGGAATCGATCAATATTAACTATTAAAAATACTAAAATCTATGATCACTATTACTCTTAAAATAATTACTATTGCAGTTAAAATTGCAACTATACTAACACTTTTATATTAATCAACTTTAAAATCACATTATAACTATGCTAACATTTATCGGAGTATTACTAATTATTACAGGGTTAACTACCATTGTATTAAATTCAATTATTAAAAACAATAAAACATTAAATTGGTTCACCCTACAAAGAAGCATCCAACTTACGGTACTCGGTGCTCTTATGAGCATCATAACAGGAATGTTTTTTTACGCTGATGCAGGTACAGCTTATGCAGTACAATATGTGTCTGGTGGAGACAAGATGATTACCACACAAGGTTTAAAACTTAAATGGTGGGGAAGAATTATTCCGCTTTCATATGAAACATCAATAAAAGATATTATTGTTGATGACGAAAGTGAACTACCAAAAAGTGACCGAGGAATTTACAATAGAAAAGCTCAAAAATGGGAATTCAGTGACGCAATTAAAGCAGAAATAAGTACTTCTGTAATTGTTGGAGTTAACATTAATGATGAAGAGGTTTTCTTGAATATGGCAGATAGAAACAGAAGTGAATCTAAATTGATTTACGGAAGAGTTTTACCTAATATTGACGCAGCTATTAAAAACACCTGTAAATTAATGGACGCACAGGATTACATTTCTGGTCAAGCATCTGATTTTGATAGATACTTTAGAGATCAATTAGAAAACGGAATGTATCAAGTAGAGCAATATTACGAAGCTGAAAATATGAACGAAATTGTAGGTGACACCACAACAATTAGAAAAATAAAAGTTGGCAAATCTAGTAAGCAAAAAAAATTCAGAATAAAAAGAAACGAAAACGGTACCATTATTAGAGACAATTCAAATACTTTAAAGCAATATGGTTTAAAAATTTACCAAGCTCAAGTAACTGGTATCGATTGGGAAGCTTCTTTTGATGAACGTTTAGATTTACAAAAAAATGAAGTTGCGCAAACACAACTAGAAAAACAACAAGCAGAACGCGAATATTATAGAGCTAAAAAAGAGGTTGCTAAAGGAGAATCTGAAAAAGCGAAAGAAAGAGCTCGTTTAGAGAAAATTCAAATTCAGCAAACCATTGAAGCAGAAACTGAAGCGAAGGTAGCTGGATTCAACTTAATAAAAGAGAAAAAACAGTTTGAAGTAGAGCAATACAAAGCTAAAAGTAAAAAAGTTGCTGCAGATGCTATGTATTATGAAAACTCAAAATTAGTTAGCGCTGGTTTAACGCCGCAAGAAAAAGCAGAATGGAATTACAAAACAGCTGTTGGTGTTGCAGAACAAATAAAAGATTTACAATTACCTCAAACCTATATTGAAGGTAGTAAAAACGGGAATAACGGAAATTTATTACAATCGTTAATTGGTGCTGATCTTGCAAAAAAAATGATGGAAAATAAAAAATAACCACATTTTCACAACAATAAGTGAAGTAATGCTTTTTACTTCACTTATTTTAACAAATTATTTTTCAGTATTTTTGAAACAGAATCAAACTTATAATGAAAAAACAATTCTTTAAATTTTTAGCTAAATTAAACAAAGCACTTTTTCCTTCTTTTACAAAAAGGGAGCTAGATATTTCTAAAGCATCAAAATTTCAATTAGCAATTATTGGATGGCGCGCTTTTGTAACCACAAATTCATTGGATTAAAATTTTACAATTATGAAAGAACACATAAAAATATATACCGGAACCACAATTTTAACAAACAGGCTTGCTTTTTTACTTGATGAAGCAAAAATAGCTACCTTAATTAAAGACAGTAAAGAATCTGGTCGATTAGCAGGATTTGGAACCACAGAAGCATCTTGCGAATTATTCATCTATAAATCTGATTCTGAGGCTGCTCAAAAAACCATAAATGACTTCAAGCAAGAACTTGGTGAATAATTAAAAAATTATTTTTAAAAAAAGTGTTTTTTTATTTTTTAGAATCAAAAAACAGCTGTATATTTGCACCCGCAAAACGGCCTCGTGGCGCAACTGAATAGCGCACTTGATTACGGCTCAAGAGGTTGCTGGTTTGAATCCAGCCGAGGTCACAATAAAAACCACATATTAATTTATGTGGTTTTTTTTATTTTAATAAAATACTTTTGTCCTTATAATATATAAACAGAATTATCTTGAATACTGTTTTTAATATATTTTAAAGTAATTAAAATATATTGAGGGTTTTTATTACAAAAAAACTGTAATTTATTGTTTTTTTATGATGTATACTTTTGTCTAACTTATAATTACCAAACCTTTTTTTGTGGTGCACCAAATAAAACCTTGATGATCTACGAGTCATTCACTTGTAAAAAACAGTACTTCTATCTTGTTTTATATTGTCGTTATAGGTTTCAAAAGCTTGAACGCGTAGAACTTATTGCCCTAATAAAAAGAACAAAATCCAGTAAAAAAATGTAAGGAAAAACGCATTAGAACTAATCATTTTACAAAATGAAAAAAATAAGAGTTTTGAATTTAATTAAGCAGATAAATAACACAACCTCTCCCTGAACGATTATCACAAATAAGTACCGTTTATTTCAAAATACAACCGATTATAATTTATCGATATTTTTACTGTTATCATGTTTATATTTGTACTATTAAAAATTAAAAAAGGTGTTAAAAAACTATACTATAGGTATTATTGATGACGATAAAAAAAGCATTGATTTACTATCTTTTTATTTAAAAGAATATTTCCCAGACCTTAAGATTAAAGCGACAGCGCAATCATTTAATGAAGGTTTATCACTTATTAACTCTGGAAACTTAGACCTTATTTTTATAGACATTCATTTAAATGATGACATTGGTTACGAACTCTTAGATATTGCGAGTACTAAATCTGCTCAAATTATATTTATATCTAGCTACGAAAAACACGCCATTAAAGTATTTAAATACAATCCTATAGATTATTTATTAAAACCTTTTGGTATTAAAGAACTATGCACTTCTGTAAATCGCGCTATTGAAGAAATTAAGCAAAAAAAAGAAGATAAAAACGAGATTAATAATCAAGAGTTTATCGCACTTCCAGTAGGAAACCTTATTAAAATGATTAAAATTAATACTGTAAAGTATGCTGAATCTAACGGGAATCTTACAAAATTCTATTTAAATGACAATACTTCTCTTATAGCTAATAAAAACATTGGTACCTATGAAGAGTTATTAGGGGATCAAAATCTATTCAGAATTCACAAAAAATACATCGTAAATTTACTACATGTAAAAACCATTCATAAATCTGATGGCTTTTATTGTGAACTAACCGACGGAACCACACTTGATGTTTCCCGAAGAAAACAAGAACCTTTGCAAAAAAAACTACTTTTAAAGTAACAACTCACTCTCCTTTAACATTTTACTCATAAAAAGGTAAAGAGCGGTATCGTTCTTTACCTTTTTTTTATGAATAATTTTTCAACATATAAAATAAACATCTCTAATTATAAACTAACCTTAATTAAAGAAGATAAATCGTTTTCGAACTACTTAAATTAATCTTTCCTCACCCTCTCTTTATACCGTTTATTTTAATATATCACCGTTAGTCATTTTACCTATTAAAAGCAATCTATTCCAACTTATTTTTGCTAATTAAATAAAACTGTTACCCCCTGATTCATCTAATATTTAATTATTAACTAATTTTTAAAACAATGAATAATTTAACTCGAAGTATCTTTAATACTTTGCGCTTTACTTCTTTAAGAACAAGTAAAGAGTCTAACTTTAAACTAATTAGAACAATACCAATTGTATTACTTCTTTGCTTAACAGCTAGTTTAACGTATGCTCAAAATTACGAGTTAGTAACAGTAAACTCTGTAGCAACAGGTAGTGGAACCAACAATGCATTATTTAATGTATCCTCTCCTACAATTCCTTTACTTGCTCATATTAGAGCTGAGAGAGTTTCTGGACCAGAAGATGGTAATTTTCAAATAAGTGGAGACAACATCAGATATACTAGTAATTCATCTGTTAGTGGAATTCCAAACAATCTGAGCCGAATTAGATTTACCTTTTTACAAGCAGATGGTATTACTCCAATACCTTTAAATGATTTTCGTTTTGTTGTTAATGATATTGATGGCCCTAACAATGAAGCCTTAGCTACCGATTGTGGTTCTAACGTACGTTTTTCAGCAACAGCAATTCCAACAAATTTAACTATTGACAATACACCTCCTGATTTAAATGCCGTAGGCTCACAAAACGAAAGCAACGGCTCTACCAGTAGGATAATGTATGAGTTTAATGACATTTCTTATGTAGAATTTGACAACTATGCAAATAGTGGCTATTTAAAAGATTTTGATTTAAATGACAATGATTTTCCCATTAGTACACCTTTATACACTGTATGTTTAGGTGACAATGATGGCGATAATATTACTGATGACATCGATTTAGATGATGACAATGATGGAATACTAGACGTTGTTGAAGCAGGCGGAAATGATCCTAACGGAGATCATGATGGAGATGGGCTACCTAACTATCTTGATATTGAAGATAACACAGGAGATCATCCTACTTATACAGCAAACGCTGATGGAACAACAACTATTTACACAGATAGTGATAGTGATGGAGTACCTGATATTTATGAAGCAAGTGCAGATGCAGATTCAATCCCAAATCACTTAGATAATGATTCTGATAATGATGGTTGTCCAGATGTTAACGAAGTTTATGGCTCAGGAACAGATACTGATTCAAATGGTTATTACGGAGCTGGAATACCTGTTGTAGATGCAAATGGTTTAGTAATAGCTGCAGGTATAACTGGGGCAACTTACAATACATTACCAAACGATCAAGATACAAATAGTGTCGATGATTACTTACAGGCTAGTATTGCTTTGGTTGGTATCACAACGCAACCTACTGATAATTTATTAGTTTCTACCAATTCTAATCAAACTTTTACCGTAACAGTAAATACTTCTGGCACAGGAACACCTGTTTCATACCAATGGCAGTTAGACTCAGGTACTGGTTTCAGTAATTTAACTAACGGAGGCGTATATAGCGGAGTTAATACACCAACACTTAGTTTAACAGGTGTTACAAATACTATAGACGGATATTCTTATAGAGTTGTTTTAACAACCCCATCATATATATGCGATACTGATTATACTAGTACTGCAGCAATAATAACTTTTGATTCAGACGGTGATGGTGACCCTGACACAACAGACCCCAATCCTTCTGACCCTTGTGATTATACACCAGGAAGTATTGCTGATACAAATGATGCCGTTTGGCAAGATGGAGACTGTGATGGTGATGGTGTAACAAATGGAGATGAAGATAACGATGGAACGGATCCTAAAGACGATTGTTCTTTCTTAACGGGAAATATTTCTATTACTGTTACCTCTACAAGTGATTGTGATGGTGATGGTGTTACTAATGCTGATGAAGATAACGATGGAACGGATCCTAAAGATGATTGTTCTTTCTTAACGGGAAGTATTTCTGTTGCTGTTACCTCAACAGGTGATTGTGATGGTGATGGTGTTACTAACGCAGATGAAGATAACGACGGAACGGATCCTAAAGATGATTGTTCTTTCTTAACGGGAAATATTTCTGTTGCCGTTACCTCAACAGGTGATTGTGATGGCGATGGTGTTACAAACGCAAATGAAGATAACGACGGAACGGATCCTAAAGATGATTGTTCTTTCTTAACGGGAAGTATTTCTGTTGCAGTTACCTCAACAAGTGATTGTGATGGTGATGGTGTTACTAACGTAGATGAAGATAACGATGGAACGGATCCTAAAGATGATTGTTCTTTCTTAACAGCAAGTATTTCTGTTGCCGTTACCTCAACAAGTGATTGTGATGGTGATGGTGTTACAAACGCAGATGAAGATAACGACGGAACAGACCCTAAAGACGATTGTTCTTTCTTAACGGGAAGTGTTTCTGTAGCCATAACCTCAACAGGTGATTGTGATGGTGATGGTGTTACAAACGCAGATGAAGATAACGACGGAACGGATCCTAAAGACGATTGTTCTTTCTTAACAGGAAGTGTTTCTATTGCCGTTACCTCAACAGGTGATTGTGATGGTGATGGTGTTACTAATACTGATGAAGATAACGACGGAACGGATCCTAAAGATGATTGTTCTTTCTTAACAGGAAGTATTTCTATTGCCGTTACCTCAACAAGTGATTGTGATGGTGATGGTGTTACTAACGTAGATGAAGATAACGATGGAACGGATCCTAAAGATGATTGTTCTTTCTTAACTGGAAGTATTTCTGTTGCTGTTACCTCAACAGGTGATTGTGATGGCGATGGTGTTACAAACACAGATGAAGATAACGACGGAACGGATCCTAAAGATGATTGTTCTTTCTTAACAGGAAGTGTTTCTATTCCCGTTACCTCTACAGGTGATTGTGATGGTGATGGTGTTACTAATGAAGATGAAGATAACGATGGAACGGATCCTCTAAGTAGTTGTTCATTCAATAACGGAAGCATTACTTTACCAGTTACATCAACAGGTAATTGTGATGAAGATGGAGATGGAGTTACCAACAGCGATGAGATTGCTGACGGAACAGACCCAACAAATCCATGTGAATTTAATCCAGCACACATTACGCTTACCCCTAGTTTAGCATGGAGTAATGGTGATTGTGATAATGATAACGTATTAAACGGAGAAGAATTTATTCATGGAGATACCGATGGAGATGATATTCCTGATTATTTAGATACTGATGATGATAATGATGGTATAGATACTGTAAATGAAGATTATAGCGATACAGATTTATCTGATGGAAATGTTGATGCTACAGGAGATAACGATCCTACAAATGATGATTCAGATAATGATGGAACTCCAGATTATTTAGATGAAGATGATGATGGTGATGGTATTTTAACTGTTGATGAAAATCCAGATCCTAACAATGATGGTAATGGTTTTGGTAACGATGCTTTTGATAGTGATGGTGATACCCTTTCTGATTATTTAGAGGTTAATGATATCGATTTATCAAATGATACTGATGAATTAGAAATATTCAATGCAGTAACCCCAGATGGTGACGAAAACAATGGCGTATTTACAATTCGTAATATTGAATTGTATCCAAACAATGAGTTACATGTTTATAATCGTTGGGGAGTAGAAGTTTACAATACAAAAGGCTATGGACAAGATGGAAAATACTTTTCAGGAGAATCTGGTGGTCGTATAACTATTCAACAGAATGAAAAATTACCTGTTGGAACTTACTTCTATGTATTATCATATAAAAACAATCAAGGAACAACAAAAAAGAGATCTGGTTATTTATATATCCAACGCTAAAAATTAAGAAAGGAAGTAGCATTCTTAAAAATGCTACTTCCATATCAATTTAAAAAAAAGAATCATTATAATGAAAAATATATTCTTAACATTAGTACTTATTATTACCTCGGTCTTTTGTACCGATGGTTTTGCTCAACAAGACGCTCAGTATACGCAATACATGTATAATACGATAGGCATAAACCCTGCCTATGCAGGTCAAAGAGGTGCTTTAAGCATCTTAGCCTTACATCGTTCACAATGGGTTGGTTTAGATGGTGCTCCAAAAACTCAAACTTTAAGCGTGCACTCTCCTATTGGAGTATCACAACAATTAGGTTTAGGTTTATCAATAATCAACGATAAAATTGGCCCTACTCAAGAAACAACAATTAGTGCAGATTTTTCTTATACAATTCCGGTATCTGAAAACGGTAATTTATCATTCGGTCTTAAAGGTACTGCGCATTTATTAAATGTAGATTACAATAAATTAAACATTTATAACCCAGGTGATAATTTACTAAACGAAAACATTAATGAATTTTCTCCTAACGTAGGTTTAGGATTGTACTATCGCCATGCTGATACTTGGTATTTAGGCTTTTCAGTTCCTAGCTTGCTAGAAACGGATCATTTAGATAATCAATCGCTATCTACGTCAAAAGAACGTATGAATTTTTACCTAACAGGTGGTTACGTATTTAACTTAAGCGAAAACACAAAGTTCAAACCTGCTTTTTTAACCAAAGCAGTTTCTGGAGCTCCTTTACAAGTTGATTTATCAGCTAATTTTATGTTGCATGAAAAATTTATTTTAGGAACAGCTTATAGATGGAGTGCTGCTTTTAGTGGAATGCTTGGTTTTCAAGTAAATGATCAATTTTTAGTTGGTTTTGCTTATGATCGTGAAACAACTGAGCTTGGTAATGCGCAGTTTAACGATGGTTCTTTCGAATTATTTCTTCGATTTGAATTGCAAAAAATAGGTAAAATATTTTCTCCAAGATTCTTATAAACGATATTACAATGAAAAAAAGAATACACATAATTGCAGCCATAGCTGTGTTAAGTTTTAATGTCTCTTTCGCTCAAACGGGTAAAATAAAAAAGGCAGATAAAGCTTATAATAAATTCTCTTACATTTCTACTACAAAAACACTCTTACAGTTAGTAGGAAACGGAACCGCTAACGTTAATCAATATCAACAGTTAGCAAATGCGTACTATTTTACAGGCGATATGGAATCGGCTACGAAAACATACAAAACTTTAATGGCTTCAGAAGAAAAAGAAGCTATCGAAACTGAAAGTTACTTTAGATATGTGCAAAGTTTAAAAGCAACAGAAAACTATACTGAAGCTGATAAATGGATGCGTGAATTTTGTGAATTAGAGCCTAACGACTCTAGAGCTAAAGCATTTAAAGCACAACCTGATTATTTAACTCAAATTGAAAAACTTTCTGATACTTTTAAATTAGAAAACTTAAGTATCAATTCAGAAAATTCAGATTTCGGTACGGCTTTAAACGATTCTAAATTAATTTTTGCTTCATCAAGAAAAGAAGGAAAAACCTACAATTGGAATGCACAGCCTTTTTTAGATTTATACACATTAAATTCTGATAATGAAGTTACTGAATTAAGAGGTGATGTAAACACAAAATACCACGAATCATCTTCTGTTATCACAAAAGATGGTAACACTTTGTACTTTACTCGAAACAATTATTTTAAAGGAAAATTCAAGAAAAATAAAGACGATGCGCATACTTTAAAAATATACAAAGCAACTAAAGTTAAAGGTGAGTGGACTAACATTGAAGCACTTCCTTTTAATAGCAATGATTATAATGTAGGCCACCCTGCTTTAAACAAAAACGGAACTGTTTTATATTTTAGTTCTGACATGCCTGGTGGTTTAGGAGCTTCTGATATTTATAAAGTAAACATTGCTGGTGATGGTTCTTTCGGTTCTGTAAAAAACCTAGGTAAGGGAATTAATACAGAAGGTCGTGAAAACTTTCCGTTCATCAGTCAAAAAGGAACATTATATTTTTCATCTAACGGTCACTTAGGTTTAGGGGGCTTAGATGTTTTTAAAGTAGATGATATGAATGCTACTAATAAAGTAATCTATAATTTAGGAGAACCTGTCAACAGCCCTAAAGATGATTTTGCTTATATGATTAACGAAACTACTTTAAAAGGTTTTGTAAGTTCTAATCGTGCTGGCGGAAAAGGAGATGATGATATTTATAGTTTCACCAAAAATCCTTGCGAGCAATTGGTTAGTGGTGTAGTTACTGATGTTACAACAAAAGCAATTATTTCTAATGCTACTGTTTTAGTATACGATGCAGCACAGCAAATTATTGCTACTTTGGTTTCAGATACTCAAGGAGCCTTTAGTTTTAAATTAAAATGTAAAGAACAAACGTATAAAGTTGTAGGTTCTAAATTAGATTTCGATCCTACTGAAATTTCTTTTGCTGTAGACAATTTTTTCAATGAACCTGTTCAGTTAGAGATAGCTTTAACACCAATACCAAAGGCCGCTGAAGTAGGTGCTGATTTATTTAAGCTTTTAGATTTAAAACCAATTTTGTTTGACTATGATAAATCGAACATTAGACCAGATGCTCAAATTGAATTAGAAAAGGTTATCGCCTATATGAAAGAATTTCCGAAGGTAAAAATTGATATACGTTCTCACACTGATTCTCGTGGTAGAGACGCTTACAATTTAGCTTTATCAGCTCGAAGAAACAGCTCAACTGTAACTTATATCATCACCAAAGGTGGTATTTCTAAAGAGAGAATCAAAGGAAAAGGTTACGGAGAAACAATGTTAACTAATAAATGTGCGAATCGTGTAAAGTGTTCTAAAGAAGAGCACCAAGCAAACCGTAGAAGTGAATTTATAGTAACAGAAAACTAAACACCCTTACAGATTATATTACTAAAAAGAGTTCCATAAAGGAACTCTTTTTTTTACCTTAATATAGAATTAACGAAACTCTAATAACCTTATTTACGCACCAAAATGAACAAACTAAAGCAACCAAACACTTTACACTAAAATGCGAGGATTAATTTTACTAAGGACATATAAAAATCGACTCCAATTCCTGAAATAGAGCACAAAACTTAATTCTTATAATTACATGTTCTCGTATAAATGAAGTTTTACTATAAATTTACAGGGTTTTAAAACCGAACCGGACACCAATAAACTCATTATCTTAATTGCATAAAAAAACCTCGAAGTTATAATTACTTCGAGGTTTTCATAAAACTAAAACACTTTAATTAGTTGTTTTTACGTTTGTTTTTCCTTCTAGAATATAAAAATAAGAACGCCTATTCTTTTGGTGCTCTTCTTTAGTACATTTATTTTTATTTGCATCATCACAGTGATTTAATAATTGACTTTCGCCAAAACCTAAGGCACTTTTAATCCTATTTGATGCTATTCCTCTTGATACTATATAATCTCTTGTTGAGATAGCTCTATTGGTTGATAAACTTTTATTATACCCTTTTGTACCTCTACTATCTGTGTGAGATTCTATTTTAATAACCATTTCTGGATGATTTTTCATTACCGATACAATGTGCTCTAATTCATATTCAGCATCTTCTCTAACATTAAATAAATCGAAATCAAAATAAATAGGGTTTATAACAATTTGATTTTCTATTATTAACGACTCTAATTGTAAATTAGCCTTCACGGTTTCTTTATTCACATCTAACGTTTGCGCATTTTTTTGATCATTTCTATAATCCTCTTTAGACGCTGTTACCGTAAACTTTCTTTCACAATCTATAGTTTCAAAAACATAACTACCATCTTCTTTAGTTGCTTGCTTTGAAACGGGATTACCTTGGTCATCTATCAACATCACCTGTACATCTGGCATTGGTTTACCTGTAATAGAATTTGTTACAATACCTGCAATATTTTGTTTACAATCATAAATTAAAAAACTATAAATATCATCATCTCCTTTTCCTTTTTTTCTATTTGACGAGAAGAATCCTTTACTCTTTTCTTTATTGATAACAAAAGAAAAATCATCTTTAGGTCCATTTACAGGCGCTCCTAAATTTATTGGATTTGTAAATTCTTTATTTTTGATTTTTGATTCAAAGATATCTAAAGCGCCTAAACCTAAATGACCATCCGAAGCAAAATAAAACGTATTATCAGCTCCTACAAAAGGAAACATCTCTCTACTTTCAGTATTAATTTGTTTTCCTAAGTTTACAGGAACTCCATAGGTGTCATTTTCTAATACAGCTACTTTATAAATATCTGTTTCTCCAAATCCACCAGGCATGTCAGACACAAAATAAAGCGTCTTTTCATCAGGACTTAATGCTGGATGACCACATGAATAATCATCTGTATTAAATGACAATTCTTTTACATCAACCCATTTATTGTTTTCTTTTCTTGCTTTATAAATTTTTAAGTGAACTGTACGATCTTCATCTTTTCTTAACTTCTTACCATCATAATTATCTCTTGTAAAATATATTGTATTACCATCACTGGTTATGATAATATTTGATTCGTGATAACGCGTATTTAAATCTACTAATTTTTCTGCTTCAGAAACATCGAAAACTCTATTTTCATCAACTTCTTTTAATTCTGAACTATAGATATTTAAAAAAGGTTGTTTATTCCAATCATATATTTTATTATCCTTTTTTAGACCTGTAGGCTTTGTTGAAGCAAAATACAATCTATCATTATATAAAAAACCACCAAAATCAGAATACTTTGTATTGGTAGAAACATTATAGATATCTACATAAATTTGTTCTTTATTCGTATACTTTACAAAATAATCTTCATTTTCTTCTAACGCAACTGCCCTACTATCTGTTTCTTTTAAAACTTTTAACTTCTGTAGCCATTTATCCGACTCCGTTACATTTCCGTTACTCTTAAGAACTTGAGCATATCTAAAAAAATGTTGCGTGGTTTCTTTCTTTTCAAAACTCTGCATCAATTTCTCATACCATTTCTCAGCTTTTTCAAATTCTGCATTATAGTAATATGAATCTGCTAATCTACTTAACACTACTTGCGAAGTATCTCCTTTTTCATATATTAACTCATACAGTTCTGCTGATTTTTTATATGCAAATTCTTCAAAAAACTTATTTGCTGCAGACTGTCGTTGCCCAAAACCAACAATGCTCGTTATTAATAATACAAATAGTATTGTTTTTTTCATAAGTTATTATTTTATAAAACCTTAATAATTTTATTATACTCTTTATTATCTACACAACACAAATTACAGATTTTCTGAAGACTAACTTTTATCTTTTTAAAAAAATATAATCAATGACAAAAGTATCATTTTTAATGTAAACTTCTTAAATTTAAAATTAGATATTTATTTTACAAAAATGCAACTACCTAATAATTAAGTAATTTACAGATACTACATCTTTTTTATCACTTACAATTCTTACAAAAAAAGACCTTAAACAAATGTTCAAGGCCTTTTAACCAAACTTAGTATAAAAACTAACTACTACTATTTTTAATTCCTCTAAGGCTTTCTACAAGAAACTTCTCTTTTCAAAAAATATCCTAAAAAAAGGAATACACAAGGGGAAATTTTTACTCAGAGAAGTAAATTTAAGGGGTACTTTTATAATTAATTCAATTATTTATTCCATTGTTTACACTCTTATGACACCTTTTTTTTCAAAAGGTCACATAAGCGTATAAAAAAACTCAAAAAAAAGTTTTTTTTGAGTTTTTAATCTAAATATTCCCTTAAAATTATTCGATGTTCAGGTGTTGATTTATCATAGTTTTCAATCAGTAACTCTACTATTTCAGGAGACTTAAAACCAACTTCCTTTTTTGATTTATATTTTGAAACATATAAATTATAAGCTTCTTTATTTTTTTCAAAAATTAAAAAATGTACTTCATTTAAAACACAAAAACAAATTTCATTTCCTGAAAAAGCTGTTGATTCATCCTTTATAAAATCAGAGAATTCGTAATACCTAAAAACATTTTCCATATTAAACGATCTCTGCTGATAAACCTAATTGCAATAATTTAGAACACCTTGGCTCTAACTCTTTATAAGCACCCGTTTTAACGGTACACTTACCTTTATAGTGTACTAAAACAGAACATTGCTCAGCTTGTTCTAAGGTATGATCACAAACAGCTACCAAACTATCAATTACATGATCAAAAGTATTTACATCATCATTATGTAAAATAATTTCGTGCTTTTTTGTTTCTTGAATCAAGACATCTAGCTCTTCTTGTATTTTCTCTATTGTACTCATTTTTACTATTTTTGATACTGCAAAGCTACCCAATTATTTCTGTTAATTGTTTTATTTAATGTTAAACCGTGCTTTGAAACCGCTGCATCTATAATCGAAATGTCTTCTTTATAAAATCCACTTAACAATAAAACTCCGTTTTCATTTAAGCAGTTTGTATAAATATCCATATCGCTCAATAAAATATTACGGTTAATATTTGCAATAATAATATCATATTTTTTATCCATTAAAAGAGACGAATCACCTTCATAAACCGTAATATTTTTACAATTATTTCTTTGAACATTTTCTAACGAATTTTCGTAACACCAAGCATCAATATCTATCGCATCTATTGGGTTAGCTCCTTTCATTTCAGCAAAAATTGCTAAAATCCCCGTTCCGCATCCCATGTCCAACACTTTTTTGTTGGCAACATCTAAATTAAGTAAATGTTGTACCATCATATGAGTGGTTTCATGATGCCCTGTACCAAAACTCATTTTTGGCTCTATAACGATATCGTACTTTAAATTAGGATTCACGTGAAATGGCGCTCTAATACTTACCAAGTCATCAACTTGAATTTGATTAAAGTTTTTTTCCCACTCTGCATTCCAATTTGTTTGGGCGATTTCATTGTGCTGAAAACTGATCGAAAACGCTGCTGATTTTAAAATAAAAACAGCGTCTAATAAATTTTCTTTCCAATCGTTTTTCTGAATATATGCGGTAACTCCGTTTTCATTCTCCACAAAACTTTCAAAACCAATTTCACCTAATTCAGCTATTAAAATTTCAGTTGCTGGTTCTTTTGGTGTTACTTCAAAAATATACTCTATATAAATATTATCCATTAAATTGATTTAATTATAGCTATAAAATCATCCGCTTTTAAGGCTGCTCCTCCAATTAATCCACCGTCAACATCTGGTTTAGAGAAAATCTCTTTAGCATTTGCTGGATTTACACTTCCGCCATATAGAATTGAAATATTTTCTGCCACTTCACTTCCATACTCTTTAGCAATAATATCTCTAATAAAAGCATGCATTTCTTGTGCTTGTTCTGGCGATGCTGTTTCTCCGGTTCCTATTGCCCAAACAGGCTCATATGCTAAAACAATTTTAGAAAAATCGCCTTTCTTTAAGTGAAACAATCCTTTTTTCAATTGACTTTCAACTACATTAAAATGATTTTCTGACTTTCTATCTTCTAAAACCTCACCAAAACAAAAAATTGTTTCTAGTTTGTTTTCTAACGCAGTGGTTACTTTTTTCGCGAGGATTTCATCTGTTTCTCCGAAATACTCTCTACGCTCAGAATGTCCAAGAATCACTAAATCTAATCCTAAAGAAGTTAACATATCCGCAGAAATTTCTCCTGTAAAAGCACCACTTTTAGATTGATGCATGTTTTGAGACGCTACTTCAATTTTTGATTTCTTAGTTCTTTTAAGTGCCGTTTGTAAATTCACAAAACTTGGAGCGATAATTACTCTAGTGTTTTTACCTACTTTTTTCTTTGTTCCTTTCTTAATCCCTTTGATTAACTTTTTAGTTTCATCAAAGTTCATATTCATCTTCCAGTTACCTGCAACTATTTTTTTTCTCAAAATTACGTTAATTTTATATTCTTACTACTGTTTTAATGCGGCTGTTAATCTTGGATCTATAGATTCTGCTACGTGCGCCAAAGATGTAATTCCTTTTTCATTTACAACCATATAACTTGGCACATCTTTTATTCCTAAACCTTTTGCATATCCTCCTTTAAGAGCTGCTGGTAAAAAATAATGTTCACCCTCTATATTAAAAAATCGCTCTATTCCTTTTTTCCACTGCGGAATTGTTTTATCTATTGATAAAAAAACAAAAACAACATCAGGGTTTTCTGCTTTCAACTTTTTAATTGCTGGTATTCCGGAAATACATTCTGCACACCACGAAGCACAAAGCTCAAACATTATTTTTTTTCCTTTATGCTTTGCTAAAATTTCTTTAAATGTGATTGATTCTTCATTTAAAGTTAAAAATTTCTCATTTAAAACTTCCTGTGGAAAAGCTAAAGGTTTTTCTGAATTACAAGACACAAATAAAACGAAAGCGAATAAGTAAATTATTTTTTTCATATACTAGGTTTTTATTTTTTTTAACAGTTAAAAGTACGTTATTTTTTTAATAGTTTAACTTAACTTCTGCGAAACCTTAGTTTCGTTAAAAACGATTATTTTTCCTGATTCATCAATTACCAAATAACGAGGAATCCAACTTAAACCAAGAAATTTACCGAAGCTTCCTTCCCAACCTGATTGCATAAAATAATGCTGCCCTTTTATTTTTAATCTTTCAACCCCTGCTTTCCATGAGTCCAAATCTCTATCTAACGATAAATATAAATATGTTATTTCCGGACTCTCTTCTTGCAGCTTTTTAATCTCAGGTAAGCTTTCAAGACAATCTTTACACCAAGATGCCCAAACATCAATCACCATTTTTTTTCCGTGATTTTTAGCTAAAATTTCTTTGAATGCAATCTCTTCATCTTCTATAGAAATAAAAATATCATTTAAAGCTTCATTAGAAAACTCTGAGGGGCTGTAAACCGAACATTGCAACAATAACATTGCAGTGAAAATTAATACTATACTTTTTTTCATCTTACTTAATCTTATTATTAATTTTATTAGATACACTTGATGATTTAAAAAGTTCTATTTCTCCTTTTTTACTCAAAATCATAAACCTCGGAATTGTTTTTAGTTTTAAAAACGCTCCTAGCTTCCCTTTTCCTTTCTTTGGAATGTAATAATGTTGTCCTTTTACTTTTATATTCTCAAGTCCTCTTTTCCAGTCGAAATAAGAATGATCTACTGACAAAAAAACATATTTAATTGACGGATTCTTCTTTTGAAATGCAATAACATCATCAAAACTATCTTGACTTACCGGACAATACGTTGCAAAAACTTGTACAAATTGTTTCGTTCCTTTATTATTTGCTAAAATTGTTCTTAACGTAATTGAATCTCTATCAATTGTAACTAATTTCTCATCTAAAGCATCATTTGTAAAAGATGTTGGTTGAAAAACAGCACAACTATTCAACGTTAAAAGGACTATCAAAAATAAAAATACTCTCATTTTAATTTAATTTTATTCGTGGATCTAACCAACTATAAATAACATCTACCAATATATTTATCAATATAAATAATGTTGCAACAACCAACACACTTCCCATAATCACAGGTAAATCTAACGTATTTAGCGAATTTACTATTTCTTTACCTAAACCGTTCCAATTAAAAATATACTCAACAAAAACCGCTCCTGCCAACATCGATGCAAACCAACCAGAAATAGCAGTTACCACAGGGTTTAACGAATTTTTTAAAGCGTGTTTACGAATTACCTGATACATTGTTAACCCTTTTGCTTTTGCGGTTCTTATATAATCTTGATTCATCGTTTCTAACAACGAGTTCCGCATTAATTGAATTACTACTGCTAACGGACGAATACCTAGCACAATTGCTGGCAACAACAAGTTTTTCCACTGAATACGCATTCCTTCCCCGAAATCATCAACTTCATACAAGCTACCTGTCATTTCTAAACCAGTATATTCATGCAATACAAATCCGAAAAACCAAGCAAATAAAATTGCCGAGAAAAAAGACGGAACGCTCATACCTAATGTACTAATTACCGCTATAATTCTGTCGAAAAAAGTATCTTTATATAAGGCTGATAAAATTCCTAAAACGATTCCTAATAACAACGCCATTACAATTGCAAAAATTGCTAAAACTGCTGTATTGGGCAATGTTTCTGAAATTACTTCGGATACATTCTTTCCATTTTTTTGAAATGATTGTCGTAAATACGGATATTTAATCACCAAATTTATATCGCTGATTGAAAATAATTTTTGCGCAGTATATTTTCCTTCGGATAAAAAAGTATAATCATCAGTATTATTACTATGCAACGACAACGGCGAAACATCATTTAAATAATACAAATACTGTGTAAATATCGGTTTATCAAAACCATACTTTTGTCGTATATTCTCAAGCTGTTCAGTATCTTCTCGCTGGTCTAACATCATTCTTGCCGGATCGCCTGGCAACACATTAAACAAAAAGAAAATAACAGTAACGACTCCAAACAAGGTTAAGAATCCGTAGAAAATTTTATTAATTATATATTGAAACATCTATAACAAAGATAAAAGAAAGTGTTAAAAAAGTGTACTTTTGTATAACTTTTACAACAACACATGACTACACAACAATTAGTTAACGAAATTAAAAGAAAAAAATCGTTTTTATGCATCGGTTTAGATGTCGATTTAACTAAAATACCGCAACATTTATTAAAAGAAGAAGATCCTATTTTTGCCTTTAACAAAGCAATTATTGATGCAACTCATCATTTATGTGTTGCTTACAAACCCAACACCGCTTTTTATGAAGCATACGGAATTAAAGGTTGGAAATCTTTAGCAAAAACAATAAAATATTTAAACGAAAAGCATCCTGAAATTTTTACTATTGCAGATGCCAAACGTGGCGATATCGGAAATACCTCAACCATGTATGCAAAAGCTTTTTTTGAAGATTTAGCATTCGATTCGGTTACCGTGGCACCATATATGGGAAAAGATTCTGTAGAGCCTTTTTTAGCTTTTGATGATAAACATACCATTATGTTGGCATTAACCTCTAACCAAGGTGCATTCGATTTTCAAACAAAAACTGTAGATGGTAAAGAGTTATATAAACAAGTTTTAGAAACCTCTAAATCTTGGAAAAATTCAGAAAACCTAATGTATGTTGTGGGCGCTACCAAAGCCGAATACTTTACAGAGATTAGAAAAATTATTCCTGATAGTTTTCTACTAGTTCCTGGTGTTGGTGCTCAAGGCGGAAATTTACAAGATGTTTGTAAATATGGAATGAGCGAAAACGTAGGTTTACTTATTAACTCATCTCGCGGAATTATTTACGCATCTAACAACGAAAACTTTGCAAGTGAAGCTGCTAAAAAAGCAGCAGAGTTACAATTGCAAATGAGTGTTATCTTAAACTAGTTACATGGATTTCAAAGACCAAATGAATAGAGTTTTTGAATTACCCGAAACTCCAAAAAGAATAATCTCTTTAGTTCCTAGTCAAACTGAATTATTGGTTGATTTAGGTTTGGAAGAACTTATTGTTGGTGTTACTAAGTTTTGTATTCACCCATCTTCTCTAAGAAAAATTAAAACAGTTGTTGGTGGTACAAAAACCATAAATATTGATAAAATTAAGGCTTTAAATCCTGATATTATTCTTTGCAATAAAGAAGAAAACACCAAAGAGATTGTTGAAGCTTGTGAACAAATTGCACCAACTCATGTTTCTGATATTTTTACACTTGATGATTCTATAGAACTTATAAAGCAATACGGTGAAATTCTTTCTTGTAGAAAAGAAGCCGAAAATATCATTGAAAAATTAGACAATGAGTTTGTTAAATTTCAACAATTTATTAAAAATACTGAAGAAAAAAAAGTAGCTTATTTTATTTGGAGAAATCCATGGATGGTTGCCGGAAAAAATACTTTTATCAATCATCTTTTAGAACTCAACAACTTTAAAAATATTTATAGTAACAAAGAGCGTTACCCAGAAATTAACTTAAAAAAGTTATCTAAAAATGATGCGCTGGATTTTATTTTGCTTTCTTCTGAGCCTTATCCTTTTAAAGAAAAACATATTAATGAAATATCAACCTATTATAAAGGTTCAAAAACTATTTTAGTTGATGGAGAAATGTTTTCTTGGTACGGAAGTAGATTATTAAAAGCTTTCGATTATTTTATAAAATTACACGACAGTATTAGATAAATCTTTATCTAAATATTTAACTCTATTTAATTTTTCTAGCACTTGCATTGCTTTAAATGCCGATCGATCACTCTTACATTCATCTTCATACTTATAATCACTTGCTCTTTCAACCAATTTACGATACCTCTCCTCAAGGTGTTTTCTGTAGCTATGTAATTGACTGATTCTTGACATTCTTACTTTAGTTTTACGGAACCTAAATATACATAATTATTTGAATTACAACGCTATAAAAATAACTCACTTATAAAAAACAGGTTTTTACCTATTATAAATAGGACACATATAAAATAAAACCCGAACAATTTCAAAAACATTGTTCGGGATTTTTAATTATTTAATACTAAAATTCGTCTTATTTTATATCTTTTAATAAAACCTCAACTGCTTTTTGCAACTGAGCATCTTCTCCTCTTTCTTTCCAACCCGGAGCATTTTTTACTAAATAATCTGGAACTGCAGGTGCTTCATTCTCCATGTTTTTTCCTGATTTTTTCACAAACCAAGCCCTAAACGGCATACGAATAGATCCGTTTTGTAATCTTGCAGATCCTGTAGAAACTACGGCCCCAAATGTTGGTTGCCCTACTAATTTACCTAAACCTAAGTTTTTAAATGCATGTGAAAAAATCTCAGCATTCGAATAACTATTCTCATTACACAAAGCAACTACAGGTTTTGTATTTACTGATAAAATTGCACGTTCGTTAAACGGATAATTTTTATTGAATTTTTTATTATTCTTTAAACTTTTAGCAGCACCTCTTGGTACCGTATACGCATGCTGATCTACATTTAAAACAGCCATTAATCGGTCGGTTGTCCAACCACCACCGTTATAGCGTACATCAATTACAATTCCTTTTTTTCCATATCCACTTGCTTTTAACTCACGTTCAAAACGCTCGAAACTTGGCATATTCATTCCTTGTATATGAATGTAACCTAATTGTCCGTTTGAATATTTAGCTACTAATTTTTTACGAGACGTTATCCAAGCTTCATACTGTTGACTCCTAATAGATCGTTGCGGTCTTAACACCACATCTTTACCATTTTTTAAACTTAACAACACTTCGTTACCTTGTGTATTTTTTAATAGTTGATAAAAATTAGTATTTTTAGCTATTTCTTGTCCATTTACAGCAGTAATAACATCCCCTACTTTTAAAGTACTTTTCGATTTATCTGCAACCGTGTTTTGTAAAATATAATTCACTTTTACGCCACCTTTCGTATTTACTACATCTACACCTAGTAAACCTACTTTATCGTTTATATTTCTAGGCGCAGTACCTCTATACCCCATATGGCTGGCATTTAACTGCCCTAATAATAAATTATACATGTACGTATAATCTTGATGTGTTGTTGCTGACAACACCCAAGGTCTATATCTTTTTACCAAACCATTCCAATCATAACCGTGAAATTCTGGATCGTAAAAACCAGCTGTTAACACTCTTATTCCCTCTTCAAAAACCTGCTCGTATTCTTTTTTAGTATTTTTAGTATAGGTAGCCGAATGTGGTAATTTAGTTACTTTATCTGATTTTGTATCTAACTGATTTAAACTTCCTCTTGATGTAAAGTAAACTTTTCCTTTATTTTCTGATATTCCTCTTGCTCCGCTTACACTTTTAATTGCTTTTGGTTTGCTTCCATCCCATTTTACTTTATAAGTGCTTCTTTTTTTATTTGCTGGATTTGTTGCTGAAAAATAAATAAATTTACTGTCGGCACTAAACATCGGACTGTATTCATCATCCTGTAAAGAAGTTACTTGTACCAAACGGTCGTAAATTTTATCTTGATCAATTTTAACAACAACAGTTTTTTTCTTCTTTTTCTTATCTTTTTTATCAGATTTACTTTTCTTTTTTTCTTTTTCTTCTGGATAATAACTTCCTTCTTCGTGATCTATTTTAGATTTTTCCCAATCGGTTTTATCTAACCAAACCATCCAAACATCATAATTCATTCCGCTTCTATTCGATAAAAATGCTAATTTTTTACCATCGGCACTCCAAACAGGATTTGCATCACTTCGTGGATGCATAGAAACGTTCATTTTTATAGATTTATCAGCAATCGACTGGATGAATATTTCGCTATCAAAATTTAAATCCTCTTGAGAATACGCTATGTACTTACTATCCGGACTCCAAGAAACGCCTTCGGCCGCAGCCCAAGAATTTGAATATTCTTTGGCCTTAATAATTTTCCCATCTTTTAAATCAGCAATCATTAAAATTCCACGACCAACTTGATAAGCTATTTTTTTTCCGTCAGGAGATACTAACGATCCCATTACATCTTCTTTATGATTCGTCAATTTCGTCACCTTTGTTTTTAAACTACGGTGTAAACCAACTAGTGTATCTGTAGAAACTGCGCTATATAATTGATAAACCCCGCCTCTATCCGAAGAAAAAACAACAGTTTTATCATTTATCCATTGCGGATTACGGTCTCTAAACAAGTGCTTACTTACGTTATTAGAATGCTTCTTTTCTTTATTGTTTTCTTTTACAAAAATTTCGCCGTTAATTTCAAGTGCAATACTTTTTCCGTTAGGTGAAACTGCGTAACTACTAATTCCGTTTGAAACTGTTTTTGTTATTTCTTCCTCAAATCGATTATCCGAAGCAATCTGTAAGTTTAATTTTTGTTTCGAACCATTTTCAACCTTAAATAAATTTACACCACTTAAATAAATAAACGCTCCATTATTACTTACTGAAAACTCTCTAACTCCATCTTTTTTTTCTGATGTTAATTGAGTGGCATTTCCATTAGCTGTTCCGTTTGATGAAATTGCTTGTTTATATACATTATAACGTCCGCTTTTTGCGCCTATATAATATAAGTTTCCGGTCGCATCCCACTTTGGAGAATGATCGTTTTTGTTACTTGTGGTAATTTGATTGTATTTTTTAGTATCTGTATTATAAATCCAAATATCTCTTTGAGCAGAACCCGAATAATCTTCACGCGCAATACGACAAGCTCCTTTGGTAAATGCTATTAATTTTCCGTTAGGAGAAACTGAGGCTAACTCACCATAAGCTGTTAATAATCGCTCTGGTGTTCCGCCGTTTTCATTTACAGTATACATTTGTTTATCCCATTCTGGACCACGATAAACTCTTCCTGTAGTAAATACAATGGCATCTTTTGAAGTCCAATCTGTAGGGATATTTGCCGTTGGATAATACGTTAATTGTTTGGGTACACCTCCATTAAGAAACGTTGTAAACACGTTATCATTTCCTTTTCTGTTTGATGAAAATGCAATTTCGGTATCGTCTGAGTTCCAAACAGGATTACTCTCATATCCTTTATGAATTGTTAGCCTTTTTGATTCTTTATTATTCAAATTATACACCCAAATATCTCCATGATAACTAAAGGCCATCTTTGAACCATCATTACTTATAGCAGGTTTTCGAATTAAAGAATTTTGCGAAATTGCAATACCAAAACTAAATAGCATTGCGAGTAGAAATATATTTTTTTTAGACATCCGTTTGATTTTATACAAACGAAGTTAAAGTATTCGTAATATTTTTAGAAAATTTTAAGACTTTTTAACTTTTCATTTTCTAAAAACTTAGTTAAACGACAACAATTTTCTCATTATTATTCACATATTTTACAATCATCTTTGTCTTGAATTTCACCAACAAGTTTACCTTCTTCATTTAATACAAAACCGCAACAATCCATAAACCCTTTTGCTATTAATTTACGAGCACGTTGAATTTGTGATTTTGTTGTTGGTAAACTTTGTTTTAAAATATTGGCAACTTCTTGCTGCTTCAACCCTTTAATATCAGATAAAAACAAAGGATCTCTATATATTTTAGGTAATTTTTGCAAAATGCCTTGTAAGCAATCTTTTTCAGTGTGCTCTTGTTCTTCTATTTTTGTTTCAGTTTCGAAACTAGCCAATTCAAAAGTTCTATTTGTGCTTTTAAAATAATCCATCACAGCGTTTCTAGCAATGGTAAAAATCCAAGATTTCAACTTGGTAACATCTTTTAATGTATGTAACTTGGTGTGTATTTTTATAAAAGTGTCTTGCAAAATATCATCTGCTATTGCAACATTTTTTACCTTACTTAAAATAAAGTATTTAACATCATCTGCATATTTTTTCCAAACTTGATTTGTTGTCATTCTATATTGAAATAAAAACAGAAATTATTCTTTATAAATTTAAGAATAATTTCTGTTATAATTAACAAACTTGTGGTTTAACAGTTGCAATTGTTACATGAACAGCTCTCGCAAGTACAATTTAAACAATTTCCTGTTTTACAACCATCACAATTACACGTACATTGATTTTTATATTTCATGATATTTAATCTTTAAATTCATATAGTAGACTTTATAATATCAAAAAAGATGCGTTTTTAAGTATAAAAAAACACGTTAAATAATAATTATTTAACGTGTTTTAAAAAGTTACTACTTTTATATCATTATAGTTCTTCTTTTAATTTACTTTTTCGCCGCTTACATACGTTGCTAAAACTTTTGTATTCGGAATTTCATCACCTTTAACAGTTACAATATCATTCTCTAAAATGATAAAATCAGCAAGTTTACCTACCTCAATACTTCCTTTTTCGGTTTCTTCAAAATTAGCAAAAGCATTCCAAATAGTCATTCCTTTTAAGGCATTTTCTCTAGATAAAGCATTATTCATTTGATAACCTTCTTTTGGATATCCTTTTAAATCTTTTCTGATAGTTGCAGCGTAATAGGTATACAACGGACTCACATTTTCAATAGGAAAATCTGTTCCTAAAGCAACTTTTCCGTATTGTTTTAGTAAATCCTTATATGCATAAGCACCTTTAATTCTTTCTGACCCAACACGATCTTCTGCCCAGTACATATCGCTTGTTGCGTGTGTTGGTTGAATTGATGGTAAAATGTTTTTAAAATGATAAAAGTCTTTTAAATCTACAATTTGAGCATGTTCAATTCTCCAACGACGATTTTCTTTATTTTTCAATACTTTGTTATACGTATTAAGCATTACATAATTTGCAGAATCACCAATAGCGTGCGTATTCATTTGATATTCTGAAGTAGCAATTCTTTTCGCTAAACGCTGAAGATCATCATACGAATTTACCAAAGCTCCAAAATGCCCTTTTTTATCAGCATATTCATCCTTTAAAGCAGCTCCTCGCGAACCTAAAGCTCCATCTGCATATACTTTTACCGAACGAACATGTAACTTATCAGTTTTAATAATTCCTTTTTTAAGATAATAATCTAGATTTTCTTTATTATTAGAAATCATTGCGTACATACGCATTTTTAAATCGCCTGATTGCTGCAAACTATCTATCAATTCTATTACTTGCTTATCTAAACCAGCATCATCAACAGTTGTTAATCCTAAATCAAAACAAATTTTCTCAGCATCTTTTAAAGCCTGAATTTGTTCTTGTTTATTCGGTTTTGGAACTTTAATAAAACTCATTGCATTATCAATTAACACCCCCGTAAGTTTTCCGTCTTTGATAAGAATTTCGCCTCCATCAATTTTAGTATCAATTGTAATACCTGCTAAATTGATTGCCGCCTGATTTACCAACATTGCATGTCCGTCAATTCTACGAACGGCTACAGGAATATTAGGAAACAATGCGTCTAATTTTTCTTTGGTAGGAAACTCTTTAATCTCCCAATCATTTTGATCCCAACCACGGCCAGTTATAAATACTGTGTTTTTTTCTTTTTGAAATGCAACTAACTTTTCTAATACCTCTTCGTAGCTTTTTGTTCCTACTAAGTTCACTTTTTGTTGTTGTAAACCTAAACCGTAAAAATGGCAATGTCCATCTATAAAACCAGGATATACCGCTTTGTTTTTAGCATCAATAATTTTTGATGATGTGTATTTATCTAGTATCTCTTTACTGGTTCCGATAGCTATAAATTTACCCTCTTTAATTGCAAAACTTTCAGCTTTATCAAAATTAGAATTAACGGTATATGTGTTTGAGTTAATTACAATCGCGTCTACTTTTTCTTGTTGTTTACAAGAAACAACAGCGATTGAAATTACAAAAAGTAATAATAATTTTTTCATGAGTTTGAATATATTAAATAAGCGATATATAAAAGTAAGAATTGTATAGGCAAGCGTATAATTGCGATTTTCTTAGAACCAATTGCAGGTTTTTCTTTAAATAAATCCCATATGTGTAATGGTAAAAAAATAACCATCAATATAAAAAAACCGATGGCTGCATTTTTTACTGTTGCATTAAATAAAAGACCTATTCCGATAACAAATTCTACAAAACCAGCAGCATAATTTACTAGTAACTTTGGTAATGGCTTTGGTATAAATCCGTTAAAAAAACGTGGCTTTACAAAATGCATAACCCCTATATATCCTAAAAACACTCCGAAGATTATTCGGAGTGTTAAAACTAAAATATCCATAATTTATGGCTTTAGTGTTTCTTTATTGTATAAATATTTATCCATCAAATACACAATACTTGCCATTGATGCGCTTCCTAATTCTAGTTCGCGTTTGTTTACCTTATCAAAAGTATCAGTAGCTGCATGATGGTAATCAAAATAACGTTGTGAATCTGGGCGATATCCAACCAGAGTAACATGTTCGTCTTTTAAAGGACCAATATCCGCACCACTTCCGCCTGCAGTAATATCATGCAATCCGTAAGGGGCTAATAATTTTTTCCAGCTTTGTAATAATTTCCTGTTTTTATCATTTGCATCAATAGAAAAACCTCTTGGTGTGTGTCCGCCTGCATCTGATTCTAGAGCACCAATATGATGTTCTTTATTTAATTTTGCTAAACGCGCATATTCTGTAGCACCACGCAATCCATTTTCTTCATTCATAAAAAAGACAATGCGAATGGTATTTTTAGGTTTAATATTGTTCTTTTTTAATAAGTAAGCTACTTCTAACGATTGTACAATTCCTGTTCCGTCGTCATGAGCGCCATCACCTAAATCCCAAGAATCTAAATGCCCACCAATAACCATAATTTTATCTGGATTTTCACTTCCTTTAATTTCTCCAACCACATTGTGTGAAGGTGCATCTGGTAGTGTTTCACAGCTTTGTTTTAAATAAAATTTAAGTGTTGGATTCTCTTTTAAATGCTTACTTAAATTTTCGGCAGCACGAGAACTAATTGCTGCTGAAGGAATATATTCTGATTTAGGAATATCTCCATATCCCATTGATCCTGTATGCGGATAGTCATCTATTCCATTTGTCATAGAACGAACAATAACTGCTTTCGCTCCGAACTTACCAACTGCTGCTGCTCCGCCAAAACGCTGACCAACACATCCGCCGTAGGCTTTAAATGTTTGAATTAATGTATTATCAAATGCTCCATTAAAAAAAACTATTTTTCCTTGTGCTTTGGCGCCTAATTTTTCAGCTTCTTTTAAACTTTTTACCTCAATAACTTCGGCTGTAATTCCGTTAATTGGTGTTGCAATAGATCCTCCGATAGCACAAACAGGCACATTAATTTCTTTGCCGTTAAAATTATAATTAGCTACTTCTTTTTCTCCACGAACCCAATGCGGTACCATAACCGGCTGTAACCAAACTGAATCCAACCCTACTTCGTTCATTAATTTTTCACTCCAAATAACTGACTTCGCTGCTCCTTCTGAACCAGATAAACGGCTACCAACATTTGTAGTTAAATCTCGTAACCATTCGTAGGATTTACCCTCGGTTAATGCAGCGTTAAATAAGTGTTTTATTTGCGTAGAATCTATTTTTTCTTCCGAAGAAAAACCTTTAGAAGTTAAAGATGTTTCTTTGTTTTTTGTTTTACAAGAAATTATAAATAGTCCTGAAATTAGTAGTAATGATAGTTTTTTCATTTATGACACTGTTTTAAAGTGCCATAAATGTAAGTTTTATATTTTAATATCAGAGCCGATAGCCAAGGTTTTAATTTAAAGCCGTTTGCTATGGATTAAGCACAACTATTCTTTATAAATAGTTACGTGTACAGATATTTAGATTCTTGTTTTAGAAAATAGAATCAAACTTCCAAGTTAAACCTCCCATGGCCTGAAATCCTTGTACATTAAAGTTATTAAATCTCTGATAACTATTATTTAATACATTATTAAGATTTAAAAACACAGAAAATGAGTCATTGAAATGATAACCACCATTAAAATTTATATCGAAATAATCATCTAAATCAATCGTTGAAAAAGTTTCTAATGGTAAAGTATCATATAATTTTCCTTTTCGCTGTCCTACAAAAAAGAAGTTAGCACCAGCAAACCATTTATTAGTTTTGTATGTACCAAAGAGTTCCCCTTTAATTTTTGGAGTATTCCAAGGTTCTAATTCATTTGTTAACGTAAATTTATTAAACTGTCCGTTTAAACCTACACTAAGGTTTTTAATTCCATCAAAAGCAACTTCACCAAAAAAGGATACTAATTTAATATCATCATATTCCGTATTAAAAGAATTTCCATAATCATATCCGAAGAAAGAAAAGGCATCTGTTCCTGCATTATTATTTCCGTCTGATTTTGATTGATTCAATGCAAAAAACGGATTGTTTTCTATCTCAGCATAACTTGCTTTAAAATTATAGCTAAATTGAGAATCTAACCTTCCTTTAATTCCCGCAAAAGCATTGTACTTTTTATTTGTTTGTAATATGTTTTGAGTTGGAGAAATGTAAGGGTTTTTATCTGATAATGATTTATAGGTATTTGTTTTTAGGTCTCCCGACACTCCAACAAAAACATTCGCAAAATCTTTCACTATAGGATACGAAACCTCTATATCTGGGCAGATAAAAAAGTTGTTATTTTTATTTTGAATGTCTAAAGAAAAGTATGCTTTTGCCCCTATTTTTATCGCTAAATCTCGTACTCTAAAGTTATATGTTGGGTGCGCACCAAAAGTAAAAAAACTATGTTTTAACTCACTTCTAGTATTATAACTATTTTCGAAACTGGTTCCTAAATAACTTAACGTTGTATTAATGTAAAGATCATTTAATTCGCGGTGAAAATTATTTAAAGGAAATTTAAATTTTGCATTTCCATCAATTAAAAACTCACTACTACTCATTGCATCTGTTAAAAGCGAAACGGCAGCATTTCCTTCTTCTAAATAAGAATCCTCGAATTTAATGTTTCCGAAAATTGTAAACGAATTGTAAGATTGTTCTTCTTCTATGGCGCTAACAGTGGCATCAGTGAAATTTATATTTGTTGGTAAACCATACCAATTGTGTTTATTTCTTTCAGCTTTTAAACCTGCTTTCCAACTTAAATAACGTTCTTGCTGCGCATAAAACAAACTTAAATTTAGATCATAAAAAGTACTACTTAAACGTGTTTTTTCAACAGGATCTGCAGATAACAAGAATTTTAAATGCGCTCCGAATTCACTATTATAACTTTCGTTTCTTCTTATATGAGCTTCCAAAAAAGGGCTAATTTTATTCCCCAATCCTAAAGAAAAATAATTATCATATAACGCTTCTTTTTTTCCTAAATCTAACTTTTTCATCACACCGCTTTTAGGAATAAAAGTTGAAGCAACAGGCACTGAAAAAATAGTATATTCTAATTCTTTTTTCTGCGTTTCTTTGGTGTGTTTTATTATTGGTTTTTGCTTAATTTTAAAAGCATCGGTAATTTTAGGAACATAAGAAGTAACTACATTAACAACTTCTGTTTTTATAATGGTATCCTTTGCTTTTTCGGGTGCTTTTTTTTCTTGCGCATTTGCAATTGAAATTACAAATAAAACAAGTAAACCTAAGTGCTTTTTAATTGATTTAATCATTGAACTCTTTTTTGTTTTTAACAAATTTTAGTTTTGGGTGTTTACTGATTCGTTTGTTTTTGCTTCTTTATTCTTTATCGAACGAAGTTCGTTTGTAGCTTCTTCGGTAACATCTTTATATTGTGTAAAATTCTTAACAATATTTTCTAATATATAAGTAGCCTGATATGCATCTTTTAAAGCGTAATAATTTTTAGCCATTATAATATAACTTTTAACACCCCAATATTTATATGATGAGTAATTGGCTATTAAATTTTGCACCGCTTTATTAGATGTTTCGTAATCTTTATAATCGTTTAAAAAGAAAGCATTATAATACAATGTTTCTGCTTTTAACTCGCCCGTTGCTGTTTTACCAACTTCGTTAAAAAACTCTTCAGCTGTTAAAAAATCATTTGTTTTAAAAGCCGCACGTGCCATAATTATTTTAGCATCCTCAGTTATATTTGCTTCCATTTTACCAGCTCCTAAAACTTTTTCAGCATAGGTAATCGCATTCGAATATTCTTTCTTTTTATAATACCCTTTCATTAAATTACTTTGAGCAAAAATGATATTCTGCGGATAGTTAGCTTCTTTTTCAAGTTGCTCTAAAACAGGCATTCCCTTATCCCAGTTTTCTTCTTCTAAATAAATTTTAGCCAATTTAGTTAACGCTTCTTCTGAAAATTCACTTTTATTTTGACTAATTACATAACTATAATGTGGAACTGCACTTTTAAATTGATGTGTATTATTATACGATTGTGCTAAATAAAAATGAGCTTTTAAAGCATTTATTCCAGTAGGAAATGTTTGAAGATATTTATTAAAACCTTCGATTGCTTTAGTGCTATTGTTCTCTAAAAATTTATTCTCTGCAGATTGGTAAGTCGCATTATCTAACTCGGCATCTGAAACATTTATAAATTTCACACCCTTAACCCATACAGCATACTCATCTACTTTACCAATATCTATATATACATTTTTAATATTGGTGACCGCTTGTTTTGCTTCTTTTGAATTTGGATGTTTTGCTACCACCTCTTTATATTTCTCTAAAGCTTCTGTATTTTTATTATTGTTATAATACAATAAACCCTGACGTAACAACACATTAGGTACATAATTACTACTTGCGTGTTTTAACAACAAACTATTGTAAGTTTCTTGCGCTTTGCTAGAGTTATTTATCGTTGTATATGTTGTTGCTATCTGAAACAAGGCATCATCTTGTAATTGAGAATCCGCATAATTATTAACTAGCGTTTTTAAATTTTTGATTTTAGTTTCGTTTTCTCCCATAAACCCGTAACTCATACCAGTTTGATATTGCGCATAATCTGCACCAACACCACCTTCGTTAATTACTTTTTTATATGAATTAATTGCTTTTGAAAAGTTTTTGGAAGCATAAAACGAATCACCTAGTCGGTTTGAAGCATCATCATTTATATCATTATCATCATATTTAATATCTAAGAACTCCTGAAAATGTTTCGCTGCATCCTCATATTTCTTTTGTTTAAAATAAGTGTAAGCAATGTTGTATTCTAACTTTTTAGTATCCTCTAAATTTGTGTCTGTAATTAGTAAAAAGTTCTTTAAAGCTTCGTTGTAATTTCCTAATAAATATTCCGTTTCTGCAAACCAAAAAGTTCCTTTATTAATAACAATATTATTTTCTGATAAAGTAGCCTGTAAAAAATAAGGCTTCGCGGCTAATAATTTACTTTCATTAAATAACTGAATTCCTCTATACAACGAAACTTCGTTTGCTATCTTTTCGTTTTCTGGTGATTTAACACTATTTAAATAATCTAAAGCACCTTGATAATCTTGCTGATGCAAATAAGAAGTAATTAATAACTCGTTTATTTCAGCAGTATTTGGTGAATTTGGATATTTTGCTAAAAATCCTTTTAAAACATCAGGAACACTTTCGTACGGATTTCCTTGCTCGTAACTTAATTTCGCATAACTTAACGATGCACTTTCAGTTATTTTAAGGTCAAATCCCATCTCGCTCGCATTTTTAAATGCATTTAAAGCTGCTGGTTTTTGCTGTAATTCTAAATAACATTCTCCTAAATGGTAGTAAGCATTTTGTGCTACTTTATTGTTACCTCCTATAATTTTATTAAAATTACCAATTGCTGCTTCGTAGTTTTTTTGTTGATAATAAGCATAACCTAAATAATAATAATCGGTATTTGTCCACTTACCTCTTTTACCTTTATAAGCTTTTAAATAAGGAATTGCTTGGTCATATTTTTTAAGATTGAAATAACTCTCTCCAACTATTTTAGAAATTTGAGATATCTCTTTTTCATCTTTTGATTCTTTTAAAAGTTTTTCACCAATTTTTACTGATTTATCAAAACGCCCGGCTTTAAAACTGATATCTAAAATATAGTAATTTGCTTTTGCTTGATAAGTAGCATCATTTGCTAATTGACTTAAATTATCCTCCGCTTCTCCAAAATTTTCTTGTTTGTAAGCAATATATCCGAAGTAATAACGCGCATCGTTTCCATAAATAGGGTTCCCTAACAAGGTTTGAAATCGAGACTTAGCATCTTTTAAATAATTAGAAACCAACAATGCATATCCCATTTTATAGTTCAACTCGTCTCTTTCTGGCTGACTTAATAGTTTTTCATTTACCTTTTGATACCATTTTAATGCGTGAGCCGCCTTTCTGTTTGCAAAATAATAGTTCCCTACGTTTAAAAAAGCCTTTTCTTTTTTGTTACTATATGGATGATTTTCTACAAACGCCAACACTTTATCATTTCCATCATCTTGAATCAGTTTTATAGCGCACATTGCATCATAATAGTCGGCATCAGCTTTGCTATTTTTATGATCTCCTGATTTTTGAGACACCTCAACAAACAACTCCTGTGCGGCTGCATAAGCTTTGTTATTATAAAGCTTTATTGCTTTATGATAATCGGATGTAATTTCTGAATTAATAGCTGATTCTTGGGCTATTATAGTTGTTGAAAAGACTATTAAAAATAACAAATAACAGCTTTTATTATAACAAATAAATCTCATGTTTTTTTAGATATATAAGAACTATAACGTTCTTTTTTTGTTTTTGTTGGTAAACGATGCATCAAAAGTAAGAAATGTTATAGAATTAAGTAATAAAATTTTAGATTTGTAAAAACGAATCGATATATGGAAAGACCTGTTTTACATCTTGAAAATGCTGATATTTATCAGCAAGATAATTTAGTATTATCAAAAGTTAACTTCAAATTAAATAGAGGTGATTTTTATTATTTGATAGGAAAAACAGGAAGCGGAAAAAGTAGCTTACTAAAAACCTTGTATGGCGATTTACGCTTGCAACGTGGTTTGGGCGAAATTGTAGGTTTTGATTTAAAACAGATGAAAGAAAATGACATTCCTTTTTTAAGAAGAAAACTAGGAATCGTTTTTCAAGATTTTAAACTTTTAAATGATCGAAATGTTTTTGAAAATTTAGAGTTTGTTTTAAAAGCTACCGGCTGGAAAAACAAAACCGATATGAAAGATAAAATCTATGAGGTTTTAGACAAGGTCGGTATGAAAGAAAAGTATTATAAGAAAACATTCGAACTTTCAGGAGGTGAGCAACAACGAGTTGCTATTGCAAGAGCATTATTAAATGATCCTGAATTAATCTTAGCAGATGAACCTACTGGTAATCTAGACCCAAAAACTTCGTTAGAAGTAATGCAACTTTTAAATAAAATTCATATTAGCGGAAAAACAATTTTAATGGCTACTCATGATTATCAATTAATTGTAAAATTTAAGCAAAAAACAATTAAGTGTGAAGGTGGAGAATTGTTTGAAGTTGTACAGCAACAACAATAAAAAAATAATTTTCATAAAAAATAACCCACTTCACGAATGAAGTGGGAAATTGCTATGAAAAACTATGAAAAAGAAACACTATTAATGTTTCTCTATAATAAAGACGTTGTGTTTTAAAGAACCTTACAACTTTAACATTAAAAAAAGACAAACCCCTGAATAATTAAGTTATTCAGGGGTTTTATAATATTTGTACTAAATACTGTTTATAAGTTTAAAGCAGCATTGTTATTTTTAACAGCTTCAGCAGAAGCAGCTAAATGCTCTTTTTCAGCAGCTGATAAATTGATTTCAACAATATTTTCAATTCCGTTTTTACCTAAAACAACAGGAACTCCAATACATAAATCGTTTAAACCGTATTCACCATCTAATAAAGTAGAACAAGGGAATATTTTTTTAGTATCACAAGCAATAGCTTGTACCATACCAGAAACTGCAGCACCTGGCGCATACCAAGCAGAAGTACCTAATAAACCAGTTAATGTAGCTCCACCAACTTTAGTATCTTGCATAACTTGTTCTAATCTTTCTTCTGATAAAAATTCAGAAACAGGAACAGAGTTACGAGTCGCTAAACGCGTTAAAGGCACCATTCCTTTATCAGAGTGCCCTCCAATAACCATTCCGTCTACATCAGAAATAGGCGCTCCTAAAGCTTCTGCTAAACGATATTTAAAACGAGCAGAATCTAAAGCTCCACCCATACCAATAATTCTATTTTTAGGTAATCCAGTTGCTTTATGCACTAAATAAGTCATTGTATCCATTGGGTTAGAAACCACAATGATAATCGTGTTAGGTGACTCTGCTACTAAACTAGCGGCAACCGTTTTTACGATACCTGCATTGATACCTAATAATTCGTCACGAGACATACCCGGTTTACGAGCAATACCAGAAGTAATTACACAAACATCCGATTCTGCAGTTTTACTATAATCACCAGTAGTACCTGTAATTTTAGTATCAAAACCATTTAAAGAAGCCGTTTGCATTAAATCCATTGCTTTACCTTCAGCAAAACCTTCTTTAATATCTACTAATACAACTTCTGATGCGAAATTTTTAATTGCAATGTACTCTGCACAACTTGCACCTACAGCACCTGCTCCTACAACTGTTACTTTCATTTTTTTATATATTTAATTGTGATGATTAATTTAAGTTGCACAAAAATAACGATTTGGCTATGGATATAAAAACAAAACCTCATTGAAATTTCAATGAGGTTTTGTTTTTATGTTATTTATTTTTTATCTAAAACTAAAAGCAATACCTGCATTTACAGAATTATATTCTTGCATTGTATAACTTCCAAATATTTTAAAGAAACCTAAACTTAAACGTGTACCTATAGTTGCGTTAAAGCCACCTGTACTTGTACTTAAAGATAAAGGGTTTTTACCAAGGTCTTCTCTAACAGTAACAGAAGGTATGGTTGAAGATTGGTAATTGGCATGAAAGCTGTCACCTTTTACATCTAATTTAGTATTACCGCCATTATAGCCAAAACCACCATAAAAATTAATGATAGGGAAGTTAATAGACGCAATTGCTTGTACTGTATATGTATTTAATCTAAATTCAGTAACTCCATTTCTAACTTCAATATCTCCATCAACATCACCGATAGTGTAATCAACATTCATGTTAGTGTATGCAGCTAATAAAGAAACATGTAATGGTAGTTTATCTAAAGGGCCAAACCAACTAGTAATTTCTTTTTTAAGACCAATACCAAATAAACCAGCTTTTACATCATCAGATCCTACTTTAGGAACATAACGTACCATCGCTTCTAATTTAAAAGGCAATCCTAAACCTACCTGAATTGCTGGTGCAGGGGCTATATTTACACCTTCACCTTTTGGCATTGTAAAATCAGTTGATACATCTATTCCATTTGATTTACCATTAAAAGTTAAGGTAGGTGTATTTATGTTATCTTCTGCAGCTATCGTAGGAGAGGTTGTGTTGCCATTAAGGTCAATATTATCTGATAAACCTAGCTTTGTTAAGTTAAAAATTTCATCTTTAGAGGGAACAAAAGAGCCACTTGCAGCGATTGTTATATCAAATCCAAATTTTTTATGGACTTTAGCGGTATGGTACCAACCATTATTCATACTATAAATTACCCCTTTCATAGCAGGATCTATATATGCGTTTGTTAGTTTTGAAGCATCTTCTTTTGCTAAAAGAATTGTTTCTAATTCTTGTGCTTTTGCATTAAAAGCTAAAGCGAAAACAGCTACTAATGATAAAATTATTTTTTTCATTTTACTAGGTTTTTATTTTCTACAAATGTAATAAAAAAGCTCAACCTTTTTAGATTGAGCTTTTTAGTTTTATTTAATTATGATTGTTACGCATCAATATTTGCATATTTTGCATTACGTTCAATAAAATCTCTACGTGGTGGTACTTCATCTCCCATTAACATAGAGAATACTCTATCAGCTTCTGTTGGACTATCAATTACTACTTTACGTAAGGTTCTAAACTCTGGATTCATGGTAGTATCCCACAACTGTTCTGCATTCATCTCCCCAAGACCTTTATAACGTTGAATATTTACGTTTCCTCCTAGTTTTTGAGCAATTAAATCACGTTGATTATCATCCCAAGCATATTCTCTTTTTTGTCCTTTTTTAACTAAATATAAAGGTGGCGTTGCAATATAAATATATCCTTGTTCAACCATTTCTTTCATGTATCTAAAGAAAAAAGTTAAAATTAAAGTTGCAATATGTGATCCATCTACATCGGCATCACACATAATAACTACTTTATGGTAACGAACTTTAGATAAGTTTAATGCTCTTGGATCTTCTTCTGTTCCGATAGAAACTCCTAAAGCTGTAAACATATTTTTGATTTCTTCGTTTTCAAAAACTTTATGCTGCATCGCTTTTTCAACATTTAAAATCTTCCCACGTAGTGGTAAAATTGCTTGAAAATTACGATCTCTACCTTGTTTTGCTGTTCCACCTGCCGAATCTCCCTCAACTAAGAAAATTTCACATTGTGCTGGATCAGTTTCAGAACAATCTGATAATTTACCAGGTAAACCACCAATACTCATTACAGTTTTACGCTGTACCATTTCACGCGCTTTACGTGCTGCATGACGTGCATTGGCTGCTAAAATCACTTTTTGAACAATGATTTTTGCATCATTAGGATTTTCTTCTAAGTAGTCAGTTAACATTTCTGAAACCGCTTGAGATACAGCTGAAGATACTTCTCTATTTCCTAATTTTGTTTTTGTTTGTCCTTCAAATTGTGGTTCTGCTACTTTTACAGAAACAATAGCTGTTAATCCTTCACGGAAATCATCACCAGCAATTTCAAACTTTACGTTTTTTAATAATCCTGATTCATCAGCATACTTTTTTAATGTATGTGTTAAACCACGTCTAAATCCAGATAAATGTGTTCCTCCTTCGTGTGTATTAATATTGTTTACATACGAGTGTAAGTTTTCTGAATACGAGGTATTATAAACCATGGCAACTTCTACCGGGATACCATTCTTCTCCCCTTCCATAGAAATTACAGTGGCTGTAAGTTGCTCGCGAGTAGAATCTAAATATTTAATAAATTCTGGTAAACCTTCATCACTATGAAAAGTTTCTGAAATAAAATTACCTTCATCATCTGTTGTTCTCTTATCTGTTAAGGTTATTGTAATCCCTTTATTTAAGAAAGATAACTCGCGCATACGAGTTGCCAATGTATCGTAATTAAATTCTGTAGTTTGCTTAAAAATTGATTTGTCTGGTAAAAAGGTTACAATTGTACCCGTAAAATCAGTTTCTCCTATTGTTTTAACTGGGTATAAAGCTTTTCCTTGAGAGTATTCTTGTTGCCAAACTTTACCTTCTTTATGAACCGTAGCAGTTAAAAGGTCTGAAAGTGCATTCACACAACTTACACCAACACCGTGCAATCCACCAGAAACCTTATAAGAATCTTTATCGAATTTACCACCAGCACCAATTTTTGTCATTACAACCTGTAATGCAGAAACACCTTCTTTTTTGTGAATTCCTACAGGAATACCACGACCATTATCTTTTGTCGTAATCGAATTATCTTCATTTATAATAACATCTATAGCGTCACAATGACCTCCCATTGCTTCGTCAATAGAGTTATCTACAACTTCATATACTAAATGGTGTAAACCTCTAACACCAACATCTCCAATATACATTGAAGGACGCATTCTTACATGCTCCATTCCTTCTAATGCTTGAATACTGGAAGCATCGTAATTATTTTTATTTTCTTCGCTCATGATAAGTGAATTATTTAAGTTTTAATTTGAATAAACTTCCTAAAATAAAGAAAGTTTAACTTAACAAACTTACGTTTTTTTAAGGTGAAATAAAAGGGTTTAAAAGAGTAGTAGTGCTTTTTTATTGTTTTTTGATAAAAATAAAAAACGCTTTAAAACAGTGTTAAAACACTTTATTGTTGATTTTGGTGTTTTTGCAAGGTAGTTGAAATGATTAATAACAATAAAACCCCGCATAAGCGAGGTTTTATTGTTGAGGTTCTATTTTTTTACGACAGTTTCACAACTAAATCTTCTGAATTTACCATTACTCCACCTTTTAAAACGATTTGTTTTATTGTTGAGTCTTCAGTCGCTGTAATTGTAGTTTCCATTTTCATGGCTTCAATAATAAACAACGGTTGGTTTTTTATAACTTTTTCACCTTCTTTTACTAAAATAGTAGATAGCATTCCTTGTAATGGAGCGCCTATTTCTTTTGAATTATTTTTATCCGCTTTAGCGTTAATGATTTTATCAATTTTTATGGATTCATCTTTTATTTGAACAGATCTACCTTGACCATTCACTTTAAAATAAACCGTTACCATTCCGTCGTTATTTGGTCGTCCCACAGAATCTAAAGAAATAAGTAATGTTTTTCCTTTGTCTAGTTCAACAATAATTTCTTCGCCTCTTTCCATACCATAGAAGAAATTTTTGGTTGGTAGGTTTAATAAACTATCATATTTTAAATGTTTATTAAAAGCATCGGTAAATACTTTTGGATATAACTTATAAGATAAAAAATCTGTAATATCAATAGGTCTACTTAAATCGTTTTCAAATATTTTTCTGAACTCTGCGTATTCTTTATCAATATTTAAAGGTTCTATATGAGCGTTTGGTCTATCAGTATACGGTTTTTGATCTTTTAAAATTAGTTTCTGAAGATCTTTAGGAAATCCATCAACTGGTTGGCCTAAATCGCCTTTAAAGAAACTAACTACAGATTGCGGAAAAGAAATTGTATCACCGCGCTCTAAAACATCTTGTACCGTTAAATTATTACTTACTAAATATTGCGCCATGTCTCCAACTACTTTAGAACTTGGAGTTACTTTAACAATATCACCAAAAAGATGATTTACGTCTCCATACATTTTGGTAATTTCATGAAAACGATCTTCTAATCCTAATGCTTGTGCTTGTGGTTTTAAATTTGAATACTGACCACCCGGAATTTCATGTTTAAAAACTTCTCCTGAACCTGCTTTTAAACCAGATTCAAACGGATAATAATATTCTCTAACAGCTCCCCAGTAATTAGAATACTCATTTAAAGAATCAATATTTAAATTACTTTCTCTGTCATTAAATTTCATCATTTCTACAACCGAATTAAAATTAGGCTGTGATGTTAATCCTGATAATCCGCCAAGGGCGACATCTACCACATCAACCCCAGCTTCAATGGCTTTTAAATAGGTGGCTGATTGAATAGATGAAGTATCGTGTGTATGTAAATGAATTGGAATGTTTATTTCCTGTTTTAATGCCGAAACTAATTCGAAAGCAGCATAGGGTTTTAACAAACCAGCCATATCTTTTATGGCAAGAATATGTGCACCAGCATTTTCAATGTCTTTGGCTAATTGCGTATAATATTTAAGATTGTATTTTTTGTTCTTCGGATTTAAAATATCGCTTGTATAACAGATTGATCCTTCGGCTAAACCATTTGTTTTATTACGAACATGTTCTATACAAGGAGCGATGGATTTCATCCAATTTAAAGAATCAAAAATTCTGAATATATCAACTCCATTTTCCCAAGATTGCTCAACAAATTTTTCAATTAAATTATCAGAATAAGCCGTGTATCCAACTCCGTTAGAACCTCTAATTAACATCTGAAGTAATACGTTTGGCATTGATTTACGCAATAATTGTAAGCGTTCCCACGGATTTTCTTGTAAAAAACGCATACAAACATCAAACGTTGCGCCTCCCCAAACTTCCATACTAAAAATGTCAGGATTGTTTTTTGCGTATCCTTCTGCTACTTTTAACATATCAAAAGTTCGCATTCTGGTAGCTAATAAACTCTGGTGAGCATCACGCATTGTGGTATCTGTAAAATGAACTTTCTTTTCATTTTTTAACCACTGAGAAAATTTTTCTGGTCCTAATTCTGTTAATAAATCTTTTGTTCCTTTAGGGAAACTAGCATTTGCATCAAACTTAGGAACGATAGGTTTTACGAATGTTTTTGTTGTGTCTATTTTTTTTACATCCGGATTTCCGTTTACAATAACATCACCTAAATAAGTAACCAATTTTGTGGCTCTATTTCTAGGAGCTTTAAAAATAAATAAATCAGGTGTTTCTTTGATAAAATTAACAGTTACTTCTCCTTTTCTAAAAGTTTCGTGCTTTAAAATATTATCAAGAAAAGGCATGTTTGTCTTTACTCCTCTAATTCTAAATTCAGCCAAAGCTCTACGAACTTTTCTACAGGCGCCATCAAGAGTTCTGCTGTTTGCAGTAACTTTTACTAGCATCGAATCGAAAAATGGAGAAATAACAGCGCCTTGATAAACACTACCAGCATCTAAACGAATTCCAAATCCAGAAGCACTTCTATAGGTAGTAATTTCTCCGTAATCTGGTTTAAAATCGTTCTGCGGATCTTCGGTTGTAATTCTACATTGTAGCGCATAACCATTTACTTTTACAGCTTCTTGGTTTGGTATTTTTATTTGTTGATCTGCTAGTTTATATCCGCCAGCAATAAATAGTTGAGTTTTTATTAAATCGATATTTGTTACCACTTCGGTAACCGTATGTTCTACCTGAACCCTTGGATTTACTTCAATAAAATAGATAGAATCATCATCGTCAACCAAAAATTCTACCGTACCAATATTATTATAATCAACTGCTTTACAAATATCGATTGCATATTTATAAAGCGCATCTTTTATTGTTTGTTTTAAATCGAATGAAGGTGCAAATTCAATTACTTTTTGATAACGACGTTGCACAGAGCAATCGCGTTCAAAAAGGTGTACTGTGTTTCCGAAATTATCGGCAACAATTTGTATTTCTATGTGTTTCGGATTTTCCACAAATTTCTCTAGAAAAACAGTGTCATCACCAAAAGCATTTAACGCTTCACGTTTACTTTCATTAAAAGCTCTTTTTAATTCGTCGGCTTTTCTAATAACACGCATTCCTCTTCCACCACCACCAGAAGCAGCTTTTAACATAATCGGATATCCAATTATTTCAGCTTCACTTAAAGCAACATCAATATTTACTAGCCGCTTTTCGTTACTTCTTATTACGGGAATATTATTTGCAACAGCAACTTCTTTTGCTGTGATTTTATCTCCTAAAGATTTTAATACAGATACTTTTGGCCCTATAAAAATAATACCATTGTCCTCACACTTCTGAGCAAGATCTGCATTTTCAGATAAAAAACCATAACCAGGATGCACTGCATCTGCACCACTTTCTAATGCAACCCTAATAATTTCGTCAATATTTAAATACGGTTTCAGCGGTGCATTATTTTCGCCTATTTGATAAGACTCATCTGCTTTATATCTGTGTAATGAATATCTATCTTCAAAGGTGTAAACACCTACCGTTTTAACATTGATTTCTGTACAGGCTCTAAAAATTCTGATAGCAATTTCCCCTCTATTTGCGACAAGTACTTTTTTAATTTTCATTCTTATTGTGGTGTGTTTAGAAAATAGTTAGCGAACATTCGCTATAAATGTAATAAATGCTGATGAGATTATCAATTAATTTTTAAATTAGAATATCATAGTTTGTTAACTATCAACTTAAAAACTAGTTTTAATACGCATCGTCATGTACGCTCATAATTGCTCTACCTGATGGTTCGTTCATGTTTTTAAAAGCCTCATCCCATTCTAATGCAATTTTTGTGCTACAAGCAACACTTGGCTCTTGCGGAACACTTAACGCAGCCGTATCACTAGGAAAATGGGCTTCGAAAATGGCTCTGTAATAAAACTCCTCTTTGTTTTGTGGTGTTTGTATCGGAAATCTAAATTTTGCATTAGCCAATTGTTCATCTGTAACTTCCTTGTCTACTACTTCCTTTAAAGTATCAATCCAATCATAACCTACACCATCAGAAAATTGTTCTTTTTGTCTCCAAGCAACGCTCTCTGGCAACATATCTTCAAATGCTTTTCTAATCACCCATTTTTCCATACGTTCTCCGTTAATCATTTTATCTTTCGGATTGATGCGCATAGCAACATCTATAAACTCTTTATCTAAAAACGGAACACGTCCTTCAATTCCCCAAGCCATTAAACTTTTGTTAGCTCGTAAGCAATCGTACATGTGTAATTTATCTAATTTACGAACCGTTTCTTCGTGAAATTCTTCGGCATTTGGGGCTTTATGAAAATATAAATAGCCTCCAAAAATTTCATCAGCTCCTTCACCAGATAAGACCATTTTAACCCCCATCGATTTAATAACACGTGCCATTAAATACATTGGAGTAGAAGATCTAATAGTGGTGATGTCATACGTTTCGATGTTGTAAATCACATCTTTAATAGCATCTAAACCTTCTTGAATAGTGAATTTTATTTCATGGTGAATTGTTCCGATATGATCGGCGACTTTTTGAGCAGCCGCTAAATCTGGCGAACCTTCTAATCCAACAGAGAAAGAATGTAATTGCGGATACCAAGCTTCCGATTTATCGTCTGATTCTATTCTTTTTTGCGAGTATTTTTTAGCAATTGCTGATATTACAGAAGAATCTAATCCGCCAGAAAGTAAAACACCATAAGGCACATCACTCATTAATTGTCTGTGTACAGCAGCTTCTAAAGCTTCTTTAACTTCTGTAATACTTGTTTCGTTTTCTTTTACAGCGTCGTAATCTGACCAGTCTCTTTTGTACCATTGCACAAACTTTCCATCTTTACTAGACATATAATGCCCTGGAGGGAATAATTCAATTTTAGCACAAACACCTTCTAGAGCTTTTAATTCAGAAGCAACATAAAAAGTTCCGTTTTGATCCCAGCCAATATATAAAGGAATAATCCCCATATGATCACGAGCAATAAAATACTCGTCTTTTTCAACATCATATAAAGCAAAACCAAAAATCCCGTTTAAATCATCTACAAAATCAACACCTTTTTCTTTGTAAAGTGCTAAAATCACTTCACAATCAGAAGCTGTTTGAAACTCATAAGAACCTGTAAGGTTTTTAGCTAATTCTCTGTGGTTGTATATTTCTCCGTTTGCGGCTAAAATTAATTTTTTATCGGCACTAAATAAAGGTTGCTGACCAGAAGCGGGATCAACAATAGCCAAACGCTCATGTGTCATAATAACTTTAGCATCACTATAAATTCCGCTCCAATCTGGGCCACGATGTCTAATCTTTTTAGACATTTCTAATAACTGAGGTCTTAAACTCTCAGAAGACTCTTTTAAATCAAACGCACATACAATTCCACACATAACTTTTATATTTTTATTACCTCAAACAAATTGAGATATTTAGTTCTTATTTATGCTGCAAATAACACTAATAAGTTTGTATATATAAACAAAGTTTTTATTTTTAGTTTCAAAACTAAACTTAAAAATATTTTTTTATATAAAAATGCAACCTACAGAATGATTTTTATTAAATAAACTTTCTTTTTTCTAAATGAGAATAAATATATACTTGTAAAATTTCATTAATTAATAAAACTGAATATATTTGCAGCGGTTTTTCTTTATGTTTTTAAAGAAAATTAAAAGGGAATTAGGTGCAACACCTAAACTGTACCCGCAACTGTAAACTTTAAGCCTAATTATTGGCTACTTGTTATGTTCTTACGCCACTGTTTTTACGGGAAGGCTATAACAAGATGTAAGTCAGGAGACCTGCCAAAAAATATTCATTAGTTTTTACTTTCGGGATTAAAAGTAATTGCAAATAATCTTATACATTTAACTATATAACAATAAATTAGGTATTGATATTTATAGATGTATAATTACGTTTTTAAAATTTTAAATTAATTATAGAATGACACGTATTTATAACGTAGTATTATTGTGCCTTGCTATGGCATTTTTTTCATGTTCAGAAGATTCAAAAGAACCTGAGCCTATTTATGACAACTCATTTATTTTAACTTTTGAAAGTGATAAAACTACAATAGGTCACCTAAATGAAAAACAAGAGTTTACCCCTAAAGTATATGAATCTTTAAATGAAAATACAATTTCTTTTTCGGGGTTTGATAAACAACTATTTTTAGTAAGTCAAAATGGGCCTACTTATGTATCAAAACTAAATTTAGAGAATTTAAATTCAGAAACGGAAATTACAAATTCTCAGATAACAAGCCCCTCTTATTTAACTATGTTTTCTGAAACTAAAGGATTAATGATATCAACCGGAGGAAGAGGAAGAAGAAGAACTTACAATTTATCTTATTTTGATGTTACCAATGGAATAGGAGAAAAAATAGATGAAATATCAACTAAAGTTTTATACGCTAAATCAGCACTTTTAGTAGACAACAAAAATGTTTTAATAGCAGATGATAAAGAACTAAAAATATTAGATATAGATAACAAATCTATTAAAGTTCAATTAACTTTTGAAGATGCTATTTGCGGAATTTTTAAAGACAAAGACAATATAATTTGGTTGGTCACAGAAAAAAGAACTGGAGATGCCAAAATCATTAGTTTGAATACAGATTATTCGATAAAAGAAACAGTAACCGTAAACGACACTACTCTTAATTTATTTAAAACAAGCATGTTTTCTATGAATAAGACAAGTAACCACATGTATTGGTCAGAAGTAGCTACAGGATTGGTGTATCGTTTTAACACAGAAACTAAAACTATTGAAGAGTTTGCAAATCCATCAACTAACAACATTTTATTAACTTCTGTAATAAGAGAACACCCAATTACTAAGCAAGTATATGTATTAGGTTTTGAAGATTTTTTTGATACAGAAAAAAGTGTATTAATAATATATAATCAAGATAAAACTGTTTTTAAAACAATTAAAAACGTAGGAAACTCTCCTATAGACATTTATTTTTCAAATGTTAAATATGAATAACATTTTATAACAAAATGCATTTTTAATAAAATAAATTTTGCAAACACAAAAACACTTTATACATTTGCCGTATAATGATGAAACAAAACAACATATGGTGGTGGAACTCTCTTAAAAATTAAGTGAGAAGAAACCTATATGTATATATTATAAAGAAAAGGCTTATCTCACGATAAGCCTTTTTTGTTTTTTAAGCATAAAAAAAATGAGCAAAACAATATTTAAAACAATTAGCAAAAAGCGTATTTCAGATACCATTACTCCAGTAGGTTTATACTTACGGTTTAGAGATAAATATGCCAACACACTACTATTAGAAAGCTCTGACTATCATAGTAAAGAAGAAAGTTTTTCGTTTATAGCTATTGATCCTATAGTAACTATGAAAGTTGAAAACGATGCTTTTATAGTTTCAAAACAAGGAAAAATTGTAACCAAAAACACCATCAACAAAAACTTTTACAGCTTGTTTGATGATTTTTCAAAATCAATCACCTTAGATTGTCCTGCTGAATTAAAATCATTCAACGGATTATACGGATATTCAACTTACGATAGCGTTCAGTATTTCGAAAACATACAGCTAAACGTAAAAGATTCGCCGTCAAAAATACCTGTAATGCAGTACAGTTTTTACCGATTTATTATAGCAATCAATCATTTTAATGATGAAATGACGCTGATAGAAAATATTGAAGAAGGAACGGAATCGAGAATTTCAGAAATAGAAACTATAATAGAAGCGCAGGCTTTTAATACGCAAAAATTTGAAATTAGCGGAGAAGAAACTTCAAATTGCACGAATGACGATTTTAAAGAATATGTAAAAAAAGCAAAAGCACATTGTAAACGTGGCGATGTTTTTCAATTAGTATTATCACGCCAATTTCAACAAAAATTTAAAGGAGATGAATTTAATGTGTATCGAGCATTACGCTCAATAAATCCTTCACCTTATTTGTTTTATTTCGATTATGGCTCATTCAAATTAATGGGATCTTCACCTGAGGCACAAATTAAAATAAATGCAGGAAAAGCGATCATCAATCCAATTGCTGGAACCTTTAGAAGAACTGGCGATATGGCTGAAGATATTAAGTTAGGTAAAAAGTTATCAGAAGACAAAAAAGAAACTGCCGAGCATGTAATGTTGGTAGATTTAGCCAGAAACGACCTAAGTAAACACGCCGAAAACGTAAAAGTTGAAATTTTTAAAGAAGTACAATATTTTAGTCACGTAATTCACTTAGTATCTACCGTGCAAGGTAAAATTAAAGGAAACCCAATTGAAATAGTAGGAGACACCTTTCCTGCCGGGACTTTAAGCGGCGCACCTAAATACAAAGCCATGCAGTTAATTGATACTTACGAAAATCAATCGCGCGGATTTTATGGTGGTGCAGTCGGAATTATAGGCCTAGACGGCTCGGTAAATTTAGCCATCGCCATTCGCTCTTTTGTTAGCAAAAACAACGTTTTGTATTACCAGGCTGGTGCGGGAATCGTAATTCATTCCGACGAAGAAAAAGAGTTGCAAGAAGTAAATAATAAATTAGCAGCATTAAAAAAAGCGTTGACTTTAGCTGAAAATATTTAGGGCGTTTTAACAGGCTTTCCACTATATCTTTTTATTGAAAATAATAAAAAGGATGCCGTTTCAATCCCTAACGCAAAAAAACAAAAGATGAAAATATTAGTACTAGATAATTACGATTCGTTTACCTATAATTTGGTACACATGATACAAGATATTACAGGTAATTTGCCTGATGTATATAGAAATGACGAAATTTCTGTAACAGAAATAGAAAGGTACGATGCCATTATTTTATCACCAGGACCTGGAATTCCTGATGAAGCAGGTATTTTAAAAGAGGTTATAAAACAATATGCAGGTAAAAAACCTATTTTTGGGGTTTGTTTAGGCTTACAAGCAATTACAGAAGTTTTTGGAGGAAGTATAGAAAACATGGGAGAGGTTTTTCATGGTGTTGCCACAGAAATGGAAGTTGTTAATAAAGAGGCTGTTATTTTTAAAGGAATTACACAAAAATTTCAAGCGGCAAGATATCATTCTTGGATTGCTTCAAATAAAAACTTCCCAACAGAAATTAACATTACAGCTGTAGATGAAGATGGCGGAATTCAAGCAATTGAACATAGCGTATTTAATATATCAGCAGTACAATTTCATCCTGAGTCAATATTAACTGAAGTTGGCGAGCAGATTGTTAGAAATTTCTTAGAGAATATTAAAAAGTAACGTCATTACGAGTACAACGAAGTAATCTCTTAATAGATAAACAGGTTGCCACAGCAAATTATCATTTGCTTGGCAATGACAAGATTAAATTATGAAACAAATATTAAACGATTTATATCAACATAAAAGATTAACAAAACTACAAGCAAAACAAGTTTTGATTGATATTGCTTCGGGTAAATTTAACGAAGCGCATTTGGCTTCTTTTATGACGGTTTTTATGATGCGTCCTATTTCGGTTGAGGAGCTTTCGGGTTTTAGAAATGCGTTGATAGAATTAGCAATAAAAGTAGACTTTTCTGATTATAACACCATCGACATTGTTGGTACAGGTGGCGACGGAAAAGATACTTTTAACATCTCTACATTAACGTCTTTTATTGTTGCCGGAACCGGACAAAAAGTAGCGAAACACGGTAATTATTCAGTGTCATCTCAATCAGGTTCGTCTGATATGTTAGAAAGTTTCGGATATAAATTTATCAATGACGAAGCTGTTCTAAAATCACAATTAGAACAAGCTAATATTTGTTTTTTACACGCGCCAAAATTTCATCCAGCAATGAAAGCAGTAAGCTCAACAAGAAAAGCATTAGCGTTAAAAACGTTTTTTAACATGTTAGGACCTTTAGTAAATCCTAGCTCACCTAAAAATCAATTATTAGGAACTTTTAGTTTAGAAGTTGCCCGTTTGTATAATTATATTTTACAAGAGGAAGATACAAATTATGGTATTGTTCACGCCTTAGATGGTTATGATGAAATATCTTTAACAAGCGGATTTAAATTGTTTACCAAAAACGGAGAGCAATTAATTAACCCGGAAGATGTAGGTCAAAAAAGAATAGAACAATCAGCTATCTTTGGAGGAAAATCTGTTGCTGATGCTGCAAAAATATTCAAAAATATAATTGAAGGAAATGGTACCGAAGCACAAAATAGTGTGGTATTAACAAACGCAGCATTTGCCTTAAAAATTGTTGATGACAAGAAGAGTTTTCAAGATGCTTACGAAGAAGCAAAAGATTCTTTGTTAGGATTAAAAGCGAAAGATTGTTTAAATAAATTAGTGAAATAAATTAAATGTCAGTTCGAGTAAATTTATGAAGAATGAATAAATTTGTATCGAGAACAAAATGACTTCTCGATATAATTTTCTCATAAAATCGAAAATCACTCGAAGTGACAAAGAACGAGAAAAAGAGTTTTCAAGATGCAATAGATTCTTTGTTAGGTTTAAAAGCGAAAGATTGTTTAAATAAATTAATGAAATAAATTAAATGTCAGTTCGAGTGAATTTATGAAGAATGAATAAATTTGTATCGAGAACAAAATAACTTCTCGATATAATTTTCTCATAAAATCGAAAATCACTCGAAGTGACAAAGAACAAGAAAAAGAGTTTTCAAGAAGCAATAGATTCTTTGTTAGGATTAAAAGCGAAAGATTGTTTAAATAAATTAGTAAAATAAATTAAATGTCAGTTCGAGTAAATTTATGAAGAATGAATAAATTTGTATCGAGAACAAAATAACTTCTCGATATAATTTTCTCATAAAATCGAAAATCACTCGAAGTGACAAAGAATAGCAATATGACAATACTCGATAAAATAATAGCGTTTAAAAAAACAGAAATAGCCAAGATTAAAGCAGAAGTTCCTGTAAGTAAATTGGTGGAAAGTCCGAATTTTAAAAGTGCTCCTTTTTCATTAAAAAAAGAACTATTAAAAGTTGGTTCAACAGGTATAATAGCAGAATTTAAACGTCAATCTCCATCAAAAGGAATCATTAACGATAAAGCTACTATCTTAGAGGTTACGGAAGGTTATTTAGACGCAAATGTAGCAGCGCAATCAATTTTAACAGATACTTCTTTTTTTGGAGGAACCATGGCGGATCTATTGGAAGCTAGAACCGTAAATCAATTACGACCAATTTTAAGAAAAGATTTTATTGTAGACGGATTTCAAATTGTGGAAGCTAAAGCAATCGGTGCTGATGTTATTTTATTAATAGCAGCTTGTTTAACCAAGCAAGAACTTAAAAATTACGGTCAGTTAGCAACAGATTTAGGTTTAGAGGTTTTGTATGAAGTTCACACGCAAGAAGAATTAGATAAAATTAACGATTTAGATAATAAGATTATCGGAATTAATAATCGTAATTTAAAAACTTTCGAGGTAGATTTAGAGCATTCTATAAAACTGGCAAGTCAAATACCAGATACAGCAATTAAAGTTTCTGAAAGCGGAATTTCTGACCCAAGAATTATTACTGGATTAAAAGAGCATGGTTTTCAAGGTTTTTTAATTGGTGAAACTTTTATGAAAACCGATAATCCGGGATTAGCGTGTAAGGAATTCATCGATCAAATACGATAGACAATATCAGTTCGAGTGAATTTTTAGAAACGATAAATTTGTAACAATAGTAAATTAACTTCTCGATACAATTTTCTCTTAAAATCGGAAATCACTCGAAGTGACAAAAAAAATAAATATGAAACTGAAAATCTGTGGAATGAAATACATAGAAAATATCCAACAAGTTGCAGCGTTACAGCCAGATTATTTGGGATTTATTTTCTATGAAAAATCAAAAAGAAATTTTGAAGGCATCATTCCTGATTTACCAAAAGAAATAAAAAAAGCAGGTGTTTTTGTAAATGAAATTCCCGAAATAGTGGTTTCATTAGTAGAAGAGTATGCTTTAAATATGGTGCAACTTCATGGCGATGAATCTCCAGAGTATTTACAAAAATTAACAACCATTTTTAAAGAAAGTATTGCAGAAAAACATCAAAAGGCAAAATACAACATGCCTGAGTTGGTAAAAGTTTTTGGAATTAAAGATGCGTTTGATTTTGATTCTTTACATCCATATTTAGAAACGGTTGATTATTTTCTATTTGATACAAAAGGAAAAGAACGAGGCGGAAACGGGGTTACTTTTAATTGGCAGGTTTTAGAGAATTATCCTTTTGAAAAACCATTCTTTTTAAGTGGCGGAATTGGACTAGAAGAAGCATCAGAAATTAAAAAATTACAAGCAACAGGTTTGCCTATTTATGCTTTAGATGTAAATAGTAAGTTTGAAGAGTCAGCTGGTTTAAAATCAGTAAAAGACATAAAGAAGTTTAAAGAAACTTTAAAAATATAATAAATCATCGAACAGAACCTGTTTCAGGTTGATGAAAAGTTAAAAAACAAAGAAATGGAATCAGAATTTAAACCAACTAAAGAAGGATATTACGGACAGTTCGGAGGTGCATTTATTCCTGAATTATTATATCCTAACGTTAAGGAGTTAGAAGATAATTATTTAAAAATATTAGGTTCAGATGCTTTTCAGGAAGAATATAAAGATTTGTTACAGCATTATGTTGGTCGCCCTAGTCCGTTGTATTTAGCAAAACGTTTATCAGAAAAATATGGTGCAACGATTTATTTAAAACGAGAAGATTTAAATCATACAGGAGCTCATAAAGTAAACAATACTATTGGTCAGATTTTAGTTGCAAAACATTTAGGAAAAACTAAAATAATTGCAGAAACAGGTGCGGGACAACACGGAGTAGCAACGGCAACGGTTTGTGCATTGATGGATTTAGAATGTGTTGTTTTTATGGGAGAAACCGATATAAAACGACAAGCACCAAATGTAGCGCGCATGAAAATGTTGGGAGCAAAAGTTGTTCCGGCAACAAGCGGAAGTAAAACATTAAAAGACGCAACCAACGAAGCAATTCGTTATTGGATTCAACACCCAGAGACTTATTATTTAATAGGATCTGTGGTTGGCCCGCACCCTTACCCAGATATGGTTGCACGATTACAAGCAGTTATTTCAGAAGAAATGAAAGTGCAATTAAAAGAATATACAGGTAAAGAAAATCCGGATACAATAATCGCTTGTGTTGGTGGAGGGAGTAATGCAGCAGGAGCTTTTTATCATTATTTAGATGATAAAGATGTTGAGCTAATTGCTGTTGAAGCTGCTGGTTTGGGAGTTAACTCTGGTGAAAGTGCTGCAACTTCTCAATTAGGAGAAGTTGGTGTAATTCATGGAAGTAAAACTATTTTAATGCAAGATGAATATGGTCAAATTGTGGAGCCTTATTCAATTTCAGCAGGATTAGATTATCCAGGAGTTGGTCCTTTACATGCTTATTTACATGAAACAAAACGAGCGAAATTTATGAATGCAACCGATAAAGAAGCGTTGGATGCAGCTTATGAATTAACAAAAATAGAAGGTATTATTCCGGCTTTAGAAACAGCACATGCTTTGGCTGTTTTACCAAAAATGGATTTGAAAAAAGACCAAGTTGTAGTTGTTAATTTATCAGGAAGAGGAGATAAAGATCTAGAGACCTACATTAAGCATTTAGAAGATTAAAATAAATATCACCTTGAGTGTAGTTGAAATGTTTTGACAATTTTAGCTTGTTCTCGACTGCGCTCGAACTGACAAAATTCAATAAAAATGAATTCAATAAAAAAAATTTTTCAAAATCAAAGTCAAAATTTATTATCTATTTTCTTTACGGCAGGTTTTCCGAAGTTAGATGATACAGCAAAAATTGTTACTGATTTAAGTAATAGTAGGGTAGATTTTATAGAAGTAGGTTTGCCTTATTCAGATCCTTTAGCAGATGGTCCGACGATACAACACAGTAGTTCGGTTGCGTTAAGTAACGGAATGAATCTTGATGTAGTCTTTGAGCAGTTATTAGCTATAAAAGATACAAATAAAACACCATTGGTTTTAATGGGATACTTGAATCAAATTATAAAATATGGTGAAGATAAATTTTGTAAAAAAGTAAAAGAAACAGGAATCGATACTGTAATTATTCCGGATTTACCAATGATTGAATACGAAAATCATTATCAAGCATTGTTTAAGAAATACGGAATAACAAACGTGTTTTTAATTACGCCAAATACATCGGAAGAAAGAATTCGTAAAATAGATTCGTTAACAGAAGCTTTTATTTACGTAGTAGCATCTGCATCAATTACTGGGGCAAAAGGAGAGATTTCGTCACAGCAAATCGATTATTTTAATCGAATTAACGCTATGAAATTACAGAGTAAATTAATTGTTGGTTTTGGTATTTCTGATAAAAAAACATTTACAACAGCTTGTAAATATATGAATGGAGCAATTATTGGTTCGGCTTTTGTTAAAGAATTGGACAAAAAAGGAACCGCAGGGATTAATAATTTTATAAAGCAGTTGCAATAAATCCGCTTGTTAGAAAACCTCAACTATTGAAAAAAAAGACTGCTGAAATCAAGCAAATTACCATTTTTGAAGTGCTCCCTATTCGACATAAAGTTATGTGGCCTGATAAACCGATGAGTTATGTTGAATTACCAAATGATGAAAAGGGCAAGCATTTTGGATTATTTGTAAACGGAGAAATAACATCAATTATTTCTTTATTTAAATCGAACAACGAGGCTCAATTCAGAAAATTTGCAACGTTAATCGAGCACCAAGGTTTTGGCTACGGAACAATATTATTAAACAAAGTAATCGACTTAATAAAAAAAGAAAAAATAGCAAAACTATGGTGTAATGCTCGAGTTGAAAAATCAAAATTTTATGAGAGATTCGATTTGACATCAACAACTAAAAAATTTAAAAAAGGCGGAATTGAATATGTTATTATGGAGAGAAATTTTCACAATTAAAGTCCATAAAAAAACTTAGTGCTTTTACACACTAAGTTTTTTTATTTTAAATATTTTACAAAAGAAGTTATATTACCTTCTTCTTTTTTTATTCTTAGGTGTTCTATAATTTTTACTTTCTTTCACCTCTGTTTTAGATCCTCTATAACTTTTAGTTTCTTTGTCTTCAGTTTTAGGAGCTCTATAATTTTTACTTTTACGCTGATTGAAAGGAACAGCATCATCAAAAGTGTTTTTTGCTTCTTTTGCTGATTTATTTTTCTTCCATGAGTTATTTTCGGGTAATAAAACTTTTAATAAGTCTTGTCTTCCTACTTTGTTTAACGTTTTTTTAATCCAGTCTTTGTTTTCTTTTTTATACCAAAAGAAAAACCTGTGCTGCTCTTCTTTTTCTTTGACAGTTTTAGGTGTTTTAGTAGGTTTTAATGTATACGGATGATATCCACTATAATAAATTACCGTAGCAACCGTCATTGGCGTTGGCGTAAAACCTTGCACCTGCTCTAACTGAAATCCCATTTCTTTTGTTTCGGCAGCTAAATTTGCCATATCCTCTTTTTCACATGCTGGGTGATTAGAGATGAAATAAGGTATTAATTGAAGTTTTAATTTTTTCTTGATATTAATACGATCAAATCGTTCTTTAAACATATGAAAATATTTAAATGACGGCTTACGCATTAATTTTAAAACAGGATCAGAAGTATGCTCTGGTGCTACTTTTAATCGTCCAGAAATATGTTTTGTCATTACCTCTTCGGTATAGGCATCTAACTCTTTCGGATCTGCATTTTTATTAAATTCAGGCACCAACATATCGTGTCTGATACCACTTCCAATAAACGATTTTTTTATCTTCGGATGTGCATCAACAGCTTGATATAATTTTGTTAACGGCTTGTGTGAAGTATCTAAATTACTACAAATTACTGGCGATATACAAGAAGGAGCAACACATTTATCACAGATAGATTGTATTTTACCCTTCATCTTATACATATTAGCAGAAGGCCCACCAATATCAGATAAATACCCTTTAAAATCATCCATTTGGGTAACTTTATCTACCTCTCTTAAAACAGACTCTTCACTTCGGCTTGCAATAAATTTCCCCTGGTGTGCTGAAATAGTACAAAAACTACATCCCCCAAAACATCCACGGTGAATATTTATTGAAAACTTAATCATTTCAAAAGCCGGAATTGGCCCTCGCTTGTTATATTTTGGGTGTGGTAAACGTGTAAAAGGTAAATCGAAAGATCCATCAATTTCTTTTTCAGTCATGGTAGGATAAGGCGGATTTATCATCAACTTCTTATCACCTACTTTCTGAAAAATACGTCGTGCTTTTAATTTATTTGACTCCTGCTCTATTACTTTAAAGTTAGAGGCAAACGTTTTTTTATCCTTTAAACAAGCTTCATGAGAATTGATTTCAATGTCTTCCCAATTTTTATTCTTCGGAACATCTTCTCCTTTATCAACAAAAACAGCAGTTTGTTTAATTGTTTTTAAACTCGAAAACGGAACTCCTTTTTGTAACAATTCTACAACTTCTCGTAAAGGCTGTTCTCCCATTCCGTATACCAGCATATCTGCTTTAGAAGTTTCTAAAATAGACGGCAGTAATTTATCCGACCAATAATCGTAATGTGTAACTCTTCGTAAAGAAGCTTCAATACCACCAATTAAAACTGGTACATCTGGAAATTTATCTTTTAATATTTTTGAATATACTGATGTTGCATAATCCGGTCGAAATCCTTTATCTCCATTTGGTGTATACGCATCTTTATCTCTACGACGCTTACTAGCCGTATAGTTGCTCACCATCGGATCCATACATCCGCCGGTAACTCCAAAAAACAATCTTGGTTTTCCTAACTTTTCAAAATCCTGTAAATTATCATTTACACTAGGTTGTGGTACAATTGCTACTCGCAATCCGTAACTTTCTAGTATACGCCCAATTACTGCAGGACCAAATGATGGATGATCTACATATGCATCTCCACTGAAAAGAATTACATCTAATTCTTCCCATCCTCTTAACTTAACCTCCTTATTTGTAGTCGGTAACCAATCTGAAACTCGTCTTATTCTCATGCCGTTGCAAAGGTACAATGTTTTAGTTGATATTACCGCTCTTAAAATGGTGTTAAATAAGCAACAAAAAGTGTAACAATTCATCTAAAATTAATACTTATGCAATAAATAAAAACTAATCATGAGAAAAATACTATTAGGAATCGCTTCTTTAGCTTTGTTAGCAAGCTGTTCTACTTACAAAACAGCTCAAAACAACAAACAAACAATAGAAATTGGAATCGACTTAAACACTGTTGTTAACGACAAAGTGATGGTTGAGGTAAATCCGCAAAAAATTAAAGAAGAGACCTTAATTTACAACATTCCTGCAATTGTACCAGGAACGTATGTAATGAGTAATTACGGGAAATTTGTTTCAGACTTTAAAGCTTTTGATTACAACGGAAAAGAATTAACTGTTAAAAAATTAAACGAAAACTCTTGGCAAATTAACAATGCTAAGACTATGGATAAACTTTCTTACTGGATTGATGATACTTTTGATTCTAAGAAAGAGCATAAAATTTATGTAATGGCAGGTACAAATATCGAAGAAGGAAAGAACTTCTTATTGAACCTACCAGGTTTTATTGGATACTTTAATGATAAAAAAGAATTTCCTTATGAGATTTCGATAACGCATCCAACAAACTTATATGAAACTTCATCTTTAATTAACAAGAATACTACAAAGACTGATAATAGTAAAGATGTTTTCTTAGCGCCAAGATATGACGAAATTTCTGACAACCCAATTATGTATGCGCCATTAAATAATGTAAATTTTACCGTAAACGGAATTGATGTTAATTTAGCAATATACTCGCCAAATAACAAACACAAAGCGGCTGATTTAGAAGAAGCTTTAAAAACAATGATGACTGCGCAAACAAACTTTTTAAAAGGTTTTGAAACTACAAACGAATACAATGTGTTAGTGTATTTATTTGACCCTGAAATTTATAAATTTCAAGGATATGGAGCTTTAGAGCATCGATCTTCTACAACTGTTGTGTACCCTGAAACAATGAGTAAGGAAAGGTTTGCTAGCAACATGATTAATGGAACAGTGTCTCATGAATTTTTTCATATTGTTTCACCTCTTTCTGTACATTCTGAAGAAATTCACTCGTTTGATTTTAACAAAGCAAACATGTCTGAGCATTTATGGATGTACGAAGGAATGACTGAATATTTTGCAAATCTTTTTCAAGTAAACCAAGGTTTAATTTCTGAAGAGGAATTTATTACTGAAATGAATAATAAAATTGGATCTTCATTACGTTTTAATGACGCAATGTCTTTTACTAAGATGAGTAAGAATATTTTAGAACCTGAATATGCCAAAAACTATAGTAATGTTTATTTAAAAGGTGCATTAATTGGAATGTGTTTAGATATTATTTTAAGAGAAGAGAGTAAAGGTACTTACGGTGTTAGAAACATGATGTTAGATTTATCTAAAAAGTACGGAAAAAACAAAGCCTTTAAAGATGAAAATATTATAGCTGAAATTGTAAAAATGACATATCCTTCAGTTGGTGAATTCTTTAAAACTCATGTACAAGGAGCAACACCTATTAATTACGAAACATACTTCAACAAAATAGGAGTTGCAAAAGAAACAAAAACTGAAAATTCAACTTATTTTTTAGATTCTAAAAGACAACCTTTTATTTCTGTAAATAGTGATAAAAAAATATTCTTTACTCCAAGAACTAATTCAGCTTTAGTTGCTTTAGGTATTAAAGCTGGTGATATTTTAGAATCTGTAAACGGAGAAAAAATTTCGTTAGCCAACATTCGTCCTATTTTAGGAAAAACAATGCAATGGAAAGCTGGTGACACAATAACAATGGAAATTACCAGAGATGGTAAACCTGTAAAAATATCAGGAAATTATGTACAACCAACTAGTAAATCAACTGGTTTAGTAATAGAAAAATTACCTGCAACAAACCCAAAAGTAATTTTACGAAATGCTTGGTTAAAAAACTAAACCATTCTTAGTTTTTTAAAATTTAAAAAGGCAACCAAATTGGTTGTCTTTTTTTTGCTTTAACAATTTATTAAGAAGAATACAACTTTCATTTAACTAAATTCGGTGCTTCATATTCAAACCAAATACAATGACACAAAGATTACTTTCAAGAATTTTGATTGTATTTCTTTTTTTAGGCGTTTCTTTAAACACTGAAGCACAACGTAAAAAAAAGAAAAAAAACGACAAAAAGGCAGCTGCTGTAAAACCAAAAAGCAAACCAGATAAAAACGCCATAAAGCCTTATGGCAAAGTCGTTACCAAAAAACATAAAACTGATAAAGGTCTATTTAAAATCCATTCGAAAGACAATAACTATCTGTTTGAAATTCCAGATTCGTTATTAAACCGTGAAATGTTAATGGTTACCAGAATTGCTAAAACCGCAAGCGGAATTGGTTTTGGAGGTGGAAAACAAAATACGCAAGTGTTACGTTGGGTAAAAAATCAGAAAAAAATATTATTAAAAGTTGTTTCACACAATGTAGTTGCAGATTCTATTTTACCTATTCACGAAGCAGTGGCTAATTCTAATTTCGAACCTATTCTTTTTGCTTTTCCTATAAAAGCATTCAGTAAAGATTCTACAGCTACAGTAATTGACGCGACTCCTTTATTTGCTACAGATGTTAAAGCAATCGGATTTCCTCAATTTAGTAGAAAAAATTACAAGATTTCTAAAATGGATAAAAACCGATCATATATTGATCGTATGAGTAGTTATCCAAAAAACATTGAAGTTCGCCACGTAAAAACTTATGTTGCTGGTAAAGCGCCATCAAACTCAAGTGTTGGTGCCGTTTCTTTAGAATTAAGTAACTCTATGATTTTACTTCCTAAAGTACCTATGAAACGTCGTTATTTTGACGAACGTGTTGGTTGGTTTACGAGTTCTCAAACAGATTATGGTTTAGATACTCAAAAAAGTAAATCAGTAACTTATTTAGACAGATGGCGTTTGGAAGTTAAAGATGAAGATTTAGCGAAGTTTAAAAGAGGTGAATTAGTAGAGCCTAAAAAACAAATTGTTTATTATATTGATAGAGCTACGCCTAAAAAATGGAGTAAATATATTAAAGAAGGAATTGAAGATTGGCAAGTTCCTTTTGAAGCTGCTGGTTTTAAAAATGCAATCATCGCTAAAGATGCACCAACAAAAGAGGAGGATCCAGAATGGAGTCCTGAAGATGTTCGTTATTCTGTAGTTCGTTATTTAGCGTCTCCTATTCCAAATGCAAACGGACCTCACGTTAGTGATCCTCGTTCTGGAGAAATTTTAGAATCTGATATCAACTGGTATCATAATGTAATGACTTTATTACATAACTGGTACTTTATTCAAACTGCGGCGATTAATCCTGAAGCTAGAAAAAACAAGTTTAAAGATGAAATTATGGGGCGTTTAATTCGTTTTGTTTCTTCTCACGAAGTTGGTCATACCTTAGGTTTACCACATAATATGGGAAGTTCTGCTGCTTATGCTGTAGACTCTTTACGCTCTGCTAGTTTTACTAAAAAATATAGTACAGCTCCCTCTATTATGGATTATGCGCGTTTTAATTACGTTGCACAACCAGAAGATAAAGGTGTTGCTTTAATGCCTAATATTGGACCTTATGATAAATATGCAATGAGCTGGGGATACCGTCCTATCTTAAACACTTCTGCTAAAGATGAAAAAGCTATTTTAAATAAATGGATTACTGATAAAAAAGGAGATCCTATTTACAGATTTGGTCATCAACAAGTAAGAAATACCATCGATCCAAGTTCTCAAACAGAAGATTTAGGTGATGATGCGATGAAAGCAAGTGCTTACGGTATTAAAAACTTACAACGTATTTTACCTCGTTTAGAAGAATGGACTACTGAAAACGGTGAAGACTATCAAGAGTTAAAAACAATGTATGGTCAATTAGTTGGTCAGTTTAACAGATATATGGGACATGTTAGCTCTAATATTGGTGGAGTTTACGAAAACTTTAAAACTGCTGATCAAGAAGGTACAGTATATACACATACCTCGAAAGATCATCAAAAAAGAGCCTTAGCTTTTGTTAATAATGAGTTATTTAAAACACCTACTTGGTTAATAGATCAAAATATTATTACAAAAACACAATATTCTGGTTCTGTTGATGAAATTAGAAGCTTACAAGTACGTACTTTAAACAAAATTTTAAAAACTGGTCGTTTAACTCGTTTAATTGAGAATGAAGTTTTAAACGGAACTAAAGCGTATACTTTTGTAAATATGATGACAGATCTTAGAAAAGGGATTTGGTCTGAACTATATACAAATAAAACAATTGATGGTTACAGAAGAAACTTACAAAGAGCACATTTAGATCGTTTAGACTTTTTATTAAACAAAGCTAAAAACCAAAGCGGAGTTAGAAGAAGCGGAGGTTATTTTAAACAAACTGCAGTAAATATTAGTCAATCTGATATTAAAGCAGTTGTTAGAGGCGAATTAAAAAGAATACAAAGAGATATTAAACGTAGTATTCCTAACGCTCGTAACACAATTTCTCGTTACCATTTACAAGATGCAGCAGATAGAGTTAATACTATTTTAAATCCAAATAAATAAGATTAATCTATTTATCTAAAATTTAAAAAGGCAACCAAATTGGTTGCCTTTTTTTATTAATCATTTATAATAAAATGCGGTACTTTAGCTACATTCCAATCTATTACCAAACCTTGTGCTAATGATTTTGCTATATCTGGCCCGTATAAATACTCACATAAATAAAGTGCTGCTTCAAAAGATTTTGCGCCTCCGGCAGACGTAATATATTTTCCGTCGTGAACAAATAACACTTCCTTTCTAATATCTAAATCAGGAAACATGGTTCGCATTTTATCAATATCCGAAGGAAATGTAGTTGATACTTTCCCGTTTAAAACTCCAGCCTTTGCCAATACAAAAGCGCCATCGCAATGAGAAGTTATAAACTGCGCCTCTTTATCAACCATTTGTACAAATTCAATCAGTTTTTTATTTTCTAAATCGGTATCTAAATGATGTTCCGCACTTGGCACCACTAAAATATCAATCTTTGGTAAGCTATCTTTTAAATAATTAAAATCAGGCAAAATTCGCATTCCTTCAAAAGTAGTAATCGGTTTATCAGTATCAGCAACCGTAAACACATTCATCGGTTTAATTCCTTTTCTAAAAACAGTGTGCTGAAAAATATCAAACGGCGCTGTAAGTTCTGTATTAAAAGTTCCGTCCATTATTAAAAATGCAACATTATACCTGTCTTTTTTTAATTTAGGAAACACCTTTTTAGTTACCTCTTTCCCTGTTTTGCTGATGTTTTTTTCACCGCAACCAATCAACATTAAAACAATAACACTTAACATTAAAACTCTCATAAAATACATTTTAATGCTAAAATATTAAATCTAGCTTGCTTTTAGCATTCGTTTTTTATATTTACTACTTAAATAACCAAATCACATGAAATCATTTTTAAAATTCTTGTTAATCATTTCACTTACAATTAGTAGTTGTACTTCAAAAAACACAGAAAAAATTGAAGTAGACGCGAAAGTAAAAAACACCTATGTAAAAGATAACTTTACTAAAAAAGAAGTTACTATTACGATGCGCGATGGTGTTAAATTACACACTACTATTTACACCCCTAAAGACACGAGCAAAACCTACCCAATTTTAATGCAAAGAACACCTTACAGTTCTAGACCTTATGGAGACGGTAAATTTAAAACCAAAATTGGTCCGAATACCATTTTAATGAAAGAAGGAAACATTGTGGTATATCAAGATGTTCGTGGTCGTTGGATGAGCGAAGGTGTATATGATAACATGCGTGCTTATATTCCGAATAAAACACCAAAGCAAGCTGATGAAACTACCGACACTTACGATACAATTGATTGGCTAGTTAAAAATACACCGCATAACAACGGAAAAGTTGGTACATGGGGAATTTCATATCCTGGGCATTACGCTACGGTTTCTACAATTGATGCGCATCCTGCTTTAAAAGCAGCCTCACCACAAGCTTGTATTGGCGATTTCTTTTTTGATGATTTTCACCACAACGGTGCTTTTTTACTAAGTTATTTCAGAGCAATTTCGTTATTCGGAACTTACAAAGATCAACCTACAGATTCTGCTTGGTATTCATTTCCTAAAATGGATACACAAGATCAATATCAATTCTTTTTAGATAAAGGACCTTTAAAAAACCTCAACGAATTTTTTCAATATGATAAATTAGATGTTGCTAGTACTGAAAAGAAAGATCAAATTGATGATTTTTTCTGGAAAGAAATTGTAGAACATCCAAATTACGATGAAACTTGGCAAAGCAAAGGAATTGTTCAACATTTAGATAAAGTTCCTGCTACTGTAGCAACCATGATTGTTGGTGGTTTGTTTGATGCTGAAGATTTATACGGACCTTTAGAAACCTATAAAAACATAGAAAAAAATCAACCTAACAATTACAATACGTTAGTTTTTGGCCCTTGGGATCACGGTGGATGGGCAAGAAATAAAGTAGCCAACAAAGTGGGGAACTATTATTTTGGAGATTCAATTTCTTTAAACTTTCAAAAAGAAATTGAAACTAAATTTTTTAATCATTTCTTAAAAGGTGACGGCTCTAAAAATAGCGGGTTACCTGAAGCATACGTTTTTGATAGCGGTAAAAAAGAATGGAAATCTTACGATGTTTGGCCTCCAAAAGAAGCAAAAAAACAATCGTTTTTCTTATCATCAAATCAAGAATTAACAGCATCAAAAAAAGACAATTCTAAAGTTGATTTCATCAGTGATATAAAACATCCAGTTCCGTATTCTGAAGATATTAAAACCGTATTCACACCAAGAAAATACATGACGGATGATCAGCGTTTTGCTGCACGTAGACCAGATGTATTGGTGTACGAAACTGATGTTTTAACAGACGATTTTACTCTTGCCGGAGATATTTTAGCAAAATTAAAAGTAGCAACAACAGGTTCTGCTGCCGATTGGATTGTTAAAGTTATTGATGTGCATCCTGCAGATTTAAAAAACGATAACAAAGAAATGCAATCGCATTTAAAACTAAGTAATTACCATATGATGGTTCGTAGCGAGGTTTTACGTGGTCGTTTTAGAAATAGTTTTTCGAATCCAGAACCGTTTACACCTAATATGAAAACGGATGTAAATATTAAATTACAAGATGTATTTCACACCTTTAAAAAAGGACATAAATTACAAATACAAGTACAAAGTACCTGGTTTCCTTTAATTGATTTAAATCCGCAAACCTATGTAGACAACATCTACAAAGCCGATGAGAAGGATTTTAAAACACAAACACATTCAGTTTTTTCAGATTCTAGTATTGAATTTACGGTATTAAAAAAATAATGATGGCTACAAATCATACCGACGTATTAATAATTGGTGCTGGATTATCGGGTATTGGCGCTGCTTGTCACCTATCAAGAAAAAAACCTAACAAGAGTTATAAAATTCTTGAAATGAGAGCCGAATTAGGCGGTACTTGGTCGTTATTTAAATACCCAGGAATTCGTTCAGATTCGGATATGTATACCTTCGGATATTCTTTTAAAACATGGGATGCTTCAAAATCATTTGCCGATGCGCCATCTATTTTAGAATATCTAAACGAAGCTACTGACGAATATAAAGTACGTGATAAAATATGTTATAACGAAAAAGTAATTTCCGTAAATTTTGATACTAAAAAAGCAATTTGGACGGTTATTACTCAGCATCAAAAAAGTAACGAACAACATACTTACACTGCTAACTTTTTATTTTCATGCAGTGGTTATTACAGCTATAAAAATGGCTACACGCCAGATTTTGAAGGGATGATTAATTTTAAAGGAACCATTATTCATCCGCAGCAATGGCCTGAAAATTTAGATTACACCAACAAAAAAGCAATTGTTATTGGTAGCGGAGCAACTGCTGTAACCTTAGTGCCAGAAATAGCTAAAAAAACAGCGCATGTTACCATGGTACAACGCTCGCCGACCTATATTGGTGCGCTACCTAATAAAGACAAAGTTGCTGGCTTTCTAAAAAAAGCACTGCCTAAAAAAACGGCACATAAAGTAATTCGTTTTAAAAACATTCTCTTTTCGATTGCTTTTTACAACACCTCTAAAAAGTTTCCGAATTTTATGAGAAATTTTATCATTAAAGGGGCAAAAAAACAATTGAATAGTTTTCCGGTTGAACCGCATTTTACACCAAGTTACAATCCGTGGGACCAACGTTTTTGTGTGGCACCTGATGGCGATTTGTTTAAAGCCATTAGAGAGAAAAAAGCGTCTATTGAAACCGATCATATTGAATGTTTTACCGAAAACGGATTGCGTTTAAAATCAGGAAAAGAACTTAAAGCTGATATTATTATTACAGCTACAGGTTTGCAATTAGTTGCTTTTGGTGATGCTAAAATTAGTGTTGACAACATTCCTTTTAATCCTTCGGATAAATTAACTTATAAAGGTTTGATGTTAAACGATTTGCCTAACTTTATATTTTTTGCGGGTTACACCAACGCTTCTTGGACCTTAAAAAGCGATTTAACAAGCGAATATGCAAGCCGACTTATTCATTTAATGGATAAAAAAGGACATAAAGTTGTGGTGCCTAAAGTTAGTGACATGAATATGGAAACTGTACCGCTTATTAATTTAAACTCGGGTTATATTCATCGTTCTACAGCAAACTTACCAAAACAAGGAAGTAAATTCCCTTGGAAATTATATCAAAATTGGATTTATGATTATTTTACATTGCGTGTAAAATCGGTTAAAGATGATACTTTAAAGTTCAATTAATAGCTATTTTAAAATTGGCTTAAATATTTTTTTCTAAACCTCGTAATTAAAATTACGAGGTTTATTTTATACAATTACGTCAACCTGAACTTGTTTCAGGTTCGCATCATAATATATAGTTTCTTATAGTGATGAGATTCTGAAATAAATTCAGAATGACGCGCTGTTATTTAACTTGATTTACCTTGTGAAAATGACTAAATTCGTTGTTGTGTGATATTCTGTATTAAAACTATGGATATTTTAATTATTAAGCTCTAATTTGAAAAAATGCCATCAATAATAACAAAATATAAGATTTTTTTAGCTTCACCAAGTGACGTTCAAGATGAAAGAGATTCAATAGATGAAGTTATAAATGAGTTAAATCTCACATTTGGAAAACAACAAGATATTCATTTAGAATTATTAAAATGGGAAACACATTCAGCGCCAGCAATAGCAATTAATCATCCTCAAGAAATAATAAATACTGATTTAGGAAAAGACTACGATTTATTTATTGGCCTTATTTGGAAAAAATTTGGAACACCAACTAACGAAGCAGATTCTGGAACAGAAGAAGAATTTTTAAATGCCTATAATAGATTTTTAAAAAACCCTAATTCCTTACAAATACTCTTTTATTTTAATAGTAGACCTGTATCTATGAATGATATGAACCCTGAACAACTATTAAAAATACAAAATTTCAGAACTGATATTGGAAAAAACAAGAAAATTCTATACTGGGAATATCAAGACACACAACAATTAAGTAAATTTTTAAGAATCCATATTCCTCAAAGAATATTAGAGTTAAGAAAGAACCAACAGAATAAAGCTCTTGCAATAGAGGTAAAAGAAGAATTAGAAGTTGATCTTTTAAAAGAAGAATATGGACTTATTGACTATCAAGAAATGATAGAAGACAATATACGAGAATCGACAGAATCATTAACAAGAATCTCTGATGCTACAGAGTGGATTGGAGAACAGCTAAATAAAAAAACTGCAGAAATGAATACGATGACTGCAAATAGTAATAAACCTGGTCGAAAAACATTAAAAAATTATTTTATTCGGACTGCAAAAGTAATGGATAATTATGCTAATCGCATAGAACCCGAAATCCCTATATTTCAAGAATATTTTGAGAAAGGAATAGATGCATTATCTAATGTAATAAACATCTCTATAAATGACTTTAGTGTAAAACAAGAAGAAATTGAAGAAACTAACGAGTTATTATCATCTCTTATAAATGGAATTACATTTTCAATTGAAAGTATGGATAGTTTTTTACAATCTGTAAAAGATTTACCTAGAATGTCAAAAGAATTAAATAAAGCTAAATCTAACGTAGGAATGAAATTAGAAGACTTACTTAAAAATTTAAGAATTAGTCTTTCTATAGCTATTGAATTAAAGAAAAGTCTCTTTTAAGAAAAAATGTGACTATCGCCATATATAAATAGTTACTAATTCTTGATTATTTACGAAAACCCTATCGAGCTATCTATACTTTAGTTCTTAAACCTCGATAACAAACCACACCTACAACATCTTCAAAAAATCATTTCTAGCAATTTCACGAGCACCTAAACTTTCTAGATGTTCGTTATGTACCTGACAATCTATGAGTTTGTATCCGCCATTTTTGGCTAAGTGAATAAAAGCAACTTTACTCATATTACTTGCTTTGCTAAACATACTTTCTCCACAAAAAACACCGTTTCCGGTATCAACTCCGTACAAACCAGCAACTAGTTTATCATCAATCCAAACCTCTATGGATTTTGCAATTCCTTTTTCGTGTAAATTAATATAGGCATCTTCCATATCGTCAGTAATCCACGTTCCTAACTGGTCATTTCTATCAATATGGCGACAATTAAAAATAACATTGTTAAACGCTTTGTTTTCGGTAATTGTAAAACCTCCTTTTCGCAATACTTGACGCATCGATTTAGAAACTTTTACTTCCTGAGGAAATAAAACCATACGTTCTGGTGGCGAATACCAAACAATTGGTTCACCTTCATTAAACCATGGGAAAATTCCGTTTTTATACGCATGTATTAACCGTTTGGCAGATAAATCTCCACCAAATGCCAAAACACCATCTTCATTTGCGAATTCGTAAGGCGGAAATACTATTTCTTCGGGTAACCAAATCATATAAAAACTGTAATAAACACTGCAAATATAATGCAGTTTTCACCATTACTAATAATAAAAAAACTGCTTTGATTTCATTTTTTATAATTCTTGAAGAAATAAAAACGTATCAATTCAATTTTGCATAATTTTGCAACATGGTAAAAGAACTTCAACTACGCGTTAATTTAATAGAAGAAAAGAAAGAAGATATCTTAAAAAAGAAAGCTTCTAGAAAATTAGACATCGCTATTACTAACATAACTACTGTAAAAGTGTTACGTAAATCTATCGATGCGCGTAAAAAAGAGGTTGTTTTTAATTATAAAGTAGCGGTTTATATCAACGAACCTTTACCTGATACTCCTGATTATATTTTTGATTATCAAGATGTATCTAATGCAAAAGAAGTTCATATTATTGGCTTCGGACCTGCAGGAATGTATGCAGCGCTTCGTTGTATAGAATTAGGTTACAAACCAATTGTTTTAGAACGTGGTAAAAATGTACAAGATCGTCGTAGAGATTTACGTGCTATTAATCAAGAGCATTTTGTAAACGAAGATTCTAATTACTGTTTTGGCGAAGGTGGTGCCGGAACCTATTCTGACGGAAAATTATATACCCGTAGTTTAAAACGTGGTGATGTTCGTAAAATATTCGAAAACTTGGTGCACCATGGTGCTGCTGAAGATATTTTAATTGATGCGCATCCGCATATCGGAACGAATAAATTGCCGAAAATTATTCAGAATATTCGTGAGAATATTATAAAATATGGTGGTGAAGTTCATTTTGATACCCGCGTTACCGATTTTGTAATAAAAAATAGCAAGCTACAAGCCATACAATTGCAAAACGGAAATGAAATGACTGTGAATTCAGTAATTTTAGCAACTGGGCATTCGGCTAGAGATATTTACGAGTTATTACATAAAAAAGATATTTTATTAAAAGCAAAGTCGTTTGCAATGGGAGTTCGTGTAGAGCATCCACAAGAAATTATTGATCAGATTCAATATAGTTGTACTGGCCAAAGAGATGAATTATTACCTGCAGCGTCATACAGCTTGGTGCATCAAGCAAATAACAGAGGTGTATATTCGTTTTGTATGTGTCCTGGCGGATTTATAGTGCCGGCCGCAACAGCAAACGGAGAAGTTGTTGTAAACGGAATGTCGCCTTCTCGTAGAAATAACAAATTTGCCAATTCGGGAATTGTCGTTGAAATTAACATCGATAAAGACTTATATAAATATGAAAAATTCGGAGCGTTAAAAGGCTTAGAATATCAGAAGGATTTAGAAAAACTAGCTTTTAACGCTGGTGGAAAAAGTCAGGTTGCTCCTGCACAACGTTTAACCGATTTTGTAGAAGGTAAATTATCATCTAGTTTAAACGAAACTTCTTATCAGCCAGGTTTAAACTCAGCACCAATGCATTCTTTATTACCTAAGTTTATTGGTAGTAGGTTGCGTAAAGGTTTTGATGCTTTTGGTAAAAAAATGCACGGATATTATACTGCCGAAGCAAATATTATTGGAGTAGAATCTCGCACCTCATCACCAGTTAATATCCCTCGAAAAGAAAGTTTAGAACACCCACAAATAGAAGGTTTATTTCCTTGTGGAGAAGGTGGTGGTTATGCAGGCGGAATTATATCTGCTGCAATGGATGGAGAACGCTGTGCTGAAGCTGCAACTGCTAACTTATAATTAACGATATTTCTTTGATTTATTTCTAATTACCTTGTATTTTTGTATTCTCTAAAAGAGGCTTAGAGCAACAAGGAAATGAAAGTTAAGAAAAGAAGAAATAAAAAGAATGTAAAACCGCACGTAGAACGTTTACATAACTACTACCATCGCACTGGTTTTTACATGTTTATTTGGGAAAGTTTAAAAAAAGCTTTTTGGCCAATAGTAGGTGCTGTTGTAGGTATATTTTTATTTAATAAATATGTTTATAATATTAACGACGGTTTACAAACGGTAACAGAAACTTTTTCTAGACTTGGTGTATTAACTACTTTTTTCATTTCTGAAACAATACTAGGTTTAATTCCGCCAGAGATTTTTATCGCTTGGTCTAAAAAAACAGCAGATCCTGTTTTAAATTTATCACTATTAGCAACATTATCTTATTTAGGAGGATTAACTGCTTATTTTATAGGTAGAGCTTCCTTAAAAATTGCTTCTGTAAAAACTTACTTAGAGGTTAAAATGGCTAAAAACCTTAAAAACACCAGTAAATGGGGTGGTTTTTTAATTTTAGTTGGTGCCTTATTACCATTACCTTTTGCTATTAGTTGTTTAACAGCTGGTATGATTAAATATCCGTTTAAAAACGTAGTGCTTTTTGGACTATTTCGTTTTTTACGTTTTGCCATTTACGCTTGGGCCATTTTTAAAATGGTTAATTAAAACAATAAAATATATTATTACTATGGGATTAACGAACAACGATATTTTTAAAAAATTAAGAGTAGCTCACAAATTTCGTGATACTGATATTATTGAAATCTGTGCTTTGGTTGACTTTAAAGTTTCTAAAGGTGAGTTAGGTGCTTTTTTTAGAAATGAAGAACATCCTAAATATATGGAGTGTGGTGATCAAATTCTTAGAAATTTCTTAAACGGATTAGTGATTCACTTAAGAGGACCAATGCCTAAAAAGGAAAAATAAAACGACATAGTAAAAAATAATAAAAAGCCTTCTGATAACAATATCAGAAGGCTTTTTCCCTTAAATACATCTTTTGTCTCTAGCTGATAAATGATAGATAGTACAAATATATTTTAATCTAGTACAGTAACAGAAGGGATATCCGCATTTAAAAGTGTGGACATCCATAAAACGTAAAAAGAGAGCCTATGGCTCTCTTTTTTATATGTATACTCCTTTTTTATATTAAAAAGGTAAATCGTCTGGTTCGTTAGCAGATAAGTCTGGTGCTGGTTGAAACTGATCTACAGGAGGTGTATTTTGAGCAGAAGCTTGTGCTAAATTCTCAATTCTCCATCCTTGAATAGAGTTAAAGTATTTTGCAACTCCTTCTGGATTAATCCATTCTCTACCTCTTAAATTAATAGATACTTTTACATCTTGACCAACAGCATAACTATTTAAAACATCACATTTATCCTGTACAAATTCAATCATAATCATTTGTGGATACTGCTCATCTGTAGTAACAACTAATTCACGTTTTCTAAATCCGCTAGCTCCAAATGTTTGTGTTTCGTTAATTAATTTAATCTTCCCTATAACTTCCATATTCTTATCTATTTAATTAAAAGCACTTTCCAAGCACTTTCTACATCATTACTCTTTAAGTATTCTTGTGCAAATGTATGTTTTTTTTCAGTTGAAAGCGAAACATATTTTGGATGTTCTTTCGCAAAGTTATTAACAGTTTCTTCATTTGGCAACTGCTCTACATTACCTAACATGCCTAAATTATTACCTGTTAAAACAGCACTATTTCTAATTTCAGTCGGAATTTGATCTACACCAATTCCTAAAGTTGAAATTGGTTTTGGAATTTCAAAAAACCCATCTCTTGCCCTAGAATAATAGCTTCCTCCTGCCCTAGCAACTAAATCTATTTTATGTTGATCAATACTTCCGTCTTCAGCTAAAACATCTTCGTTAATATGTAATTTAACCACCTCACAAACAATTAAATTCCCTGCGCCTCCTTCGGTTCCGGTATAAATAATATCGGTTACTTTACATTCAAATTGTACTGGCGATTCTGCTACTCTAAAAGGAGCTACTTTATCAGAAGGTAACATTGTAAATCCTGCTTTTTCAAACTCATTTACACCCTTCGGATACATGGTGCTGCTTAACGACATTTGTTGTACAATATCATAATTTACCACATTAATAACCACTTCTCTGGTTTCCTCAGCATTATCTAACGTATGTTTTGTTTTATTACCTCTTACACTTCGTGCTGGAGAAAAAATTAACATTGGTGGATTGGCTCCAAAAACATTAAAAAAACTAAACGGTGATAAATTCGGATTTCCTTCTTCATCAATAGTACTTGCAAAAGCAATAGGTCTTGGCGCTATAGCACCTAATAAATAACCATGTAGTTTTGTTACAGGCAATTCTTTAGGATCGAGTGATAACATATTTTATATTTTAATGTAAAGATACTACGCTTTTACAAATTAAGTTATTCTATAGAATAGTTTATATTTGACTAATGACATTTTTTAAGAATACTTATTGGATAAAGCGAATTACAATTTTTGTATCACTATTAATTGTACCTTTTATCTTGTGGAATACTTATGTGTTTTTTCAAAAATTTAAAGAAGAAGAAAGAGGTAAAATTGAAATCTTTGCGGTAGCTTTTAAAGAACTAGCCTCTAACCCCAATTTAAACGAAAACACCAACTTAATTAATAAAGTTTATGAAACTATTGAAAACATTCCTACAATTCTTGTAAATGAAGATGATACAATTAATTTACATAGAAATTTAGATAGTCTTAAGTCTAAAAACCCAACATATCTTCTAGAGCAACTAACGATAATGAAAAGGCAAAATGAGCCTATCATTATTGAATATTTTGGAATTACCCAATATCTTTATTACCGAAACTCCGATTTATTATACAAACTTAAATACTATCCGTTAGCTTTATTATTAATTTTAGGACTCTTTGTAACCATTGTATATATGGTGTATAAATCGAGTAAAGTTGCGGAACAAAACAAACTTTGGACAGGTATGGCCAAGGAAACAGCGCATCAAATAGGCACACCGCTATCTTCTTTATTAGGTTGGATTGCTATTTTAAGATCTGAAGATGTAAACGAAGAATATATTGTTGAAATTGAAAAAGATGTTGACCGATTAAGTACCATTGCCAATCGATTTTCTAAAATTGGCTCTTTACCTAAATTAAAGGAATATAATATTGTTTTAGAAACACAAGCAGCGTTTAATTATTTAAAAACTAGAAGCTCTAAACAAATTAATTTCTCTTTTTCTTCGGATAAAAAAACACTTTCTACATTGTTGAATATTGAGTTATATGGGTGGGTAATCGAAAATTTAATTAAAAATTCGATTGATGCCATGCAAGGAAAAGGAAGCATTTCATTAGATATTAAAGAAACCACTAAACTTATAAAAATTACTGTTACCGATTCTGGTAAAGGAATTCAGAAATCGCAATTCAAACAGATATTTAAACCCGGTTTTACCACAAAAAAACGTGGCTGGGGGTTAGGTTTATCACTCTCTAAACGTATTATTGAAGATTATCATAGTGGGAAAATCTACGTCTTAAAATCTGAAATAGGAAAAGGAACTACTTTTGAAATTCAGTTAAACAAGGTTTAAAGTGATTGTCTATAATTTTTACCTATTTAATTAACGTCAACCTGAACTTGTTTCAAGTTCTCATCATAAACTGGCGCTGTCTAGTGATTCTAAAACAAGTTCAGAATGACGCGCTGATGTTTAGTTTATTTTTCTTTGTGATTATGCCTCATAGACCAGCCAAAAGCAAAACTTGCTATTGTCCAGATTACTAAACTAATCAATGTTTTTCTTAATGTTATTTCTTCGCCATCAAAATACGGCCAAACAAATGTCATTATAACAAACATCCACAAACCCCAAACCAATCCTGATTTTTGCCATTTTTGTAATTTCATTTTATTCAAAATTACTTGCGATACTTTCTGCTAAAACAACAAAATCTTCATTAAGTAATTTTACTTTTTCTATAAACTGAATATCTGCCATGGTATTTAACGGAATTAAATGTACATGCACATGCGGTACCTCAAGTCCTATTACACTCATACCAACACGTTCACAAGTAATTGTTTTTCCTATCGCCTTTGCTACACGATATGAGAAAGACATCAATCCGTTATATTCTTCTTCTGACAAATCGAAAAGCTTATTTTCTTCTCTTTTAGGAACTACTAAAGTGTGTCCTTTTGCATTCGGATTTATATCTAAAAAAGCGATAAAATTTTCATCTTCTGCAATTTTATATGAAGGAATTTCTCCGTTTATTATCTTCGTAAAAATACTTGCCATAATTTTTGTTTTAATGTTTCCTCGAGCGCAATTGAGCGGTTAAAATTAAATCTCTACTCTACTCTGCTCTACCTCACAATAGTAAGTAAAAATAAAAAAAGCGCTGCAAATGCAGCACTTTTATCAATAAATATTTTAAAAGATACTATCTCGATATCTCCATAATTTCGAATTTCATAATTCCATTAGGCACATTAATTTCGGCGATATCACCTACTTTATTCCCTAACAATCCTTTTCCGATAGGAGAATTTACTGATAATTTTCCGTTTCTAATATCTGTTTCAGAATCTGCAACCAAAGTATAAGTAAATTCCATCCCATTAGTCGTGTTTTTTAATCTTACTACTGAATGAATTAATACCTTAGAAGTATCTAACTGACTTTCATCAAGAATACGTGCACTTGCAACTACATTTTTAAGTTGTGCAATTTTAGTTTCTAATAATGATTGCTCTTCTTTTGCCGCATGATACTCTGCATTTTCACTTAAATCACCTTTATCAATAGCGTCACCAATTTCTTGAGAAACTCTTGGCCTTTCCGTATGCTCTAAATGTGATAACTCGTCTTTTAATTTCTTTAATCCTTCTGCACTATAATATGATACTTCACTCATAATTTCTAAACTTTAAAAATCTCACACCGATAGGAATGAGATTGCAACAAATGTACAAAATATTTGTAAATTCGTTGCGTTAGATATATAACACTATTTTAAAATAATGAGAAAAATACTTTGTTTATTAAGTTTAGTAATGGCTATAAGTTGTAGTGACAACACAACTATTAATGGCTGTTTTAATGATGTTAATATGAATACTATTATTGATTCATCTTTATCTGAACATAATATTAGCCCATATAATTTATTGGTTCCAGGTGGACATTCAATTAGTTTTATTGAAGGTAGAAAAGTTTTAATTTCAAACCTTGGAAATAATAATTATCGTGCTTTTGATTTACAATGCCCTTCGAAAGATTGTACATCACCAATGGAATTTAATGGATTAAAATTAACATGTCCTTGTAATAAAGAGCAATATAGTTCTTTGTCTGGATGTCTTATTAATAGTAAAGGAGAATGCGTTGATAATAGTTCTTGCTCAGCTTTAATGTACTTTGTAACTTATCTTGGCAATTCTAAGTTAAGAATCTCCATTTAATTGTATTATCCTATACTTTAGATTCTTATTTTTGCGATAACAACAACACACTAAAATATTTATCTTGAAAAATTATTTTTCTTCAGACTTTAAATTGGGCGTTCTTGGTGGCGGACAATTAGGTAGGATGTTACTTACCGAAACACAAAAACTTGACATTTACACCTTAATTTTAGATGAAAACCCAGAAGCTCCTTGCGCACAGATTTGCAATGAGTTTCATCAAGGAGATTTATTTGATTTTGATACCGTTTACAACTTCGGAAAAAAAGTAGACGTACTAACCATCGAAATAGAAAATATAAACATTGATGCACTCGATAAATTAGAAGCCGAAGGTTTAACTATTTATCCAAAGCCTGCAAACTTAAGAGTAATTCAAAACAAGGCACATCAAAAATTATTTTATAAGAAACACCAAATTCCTACTGCAGATTTTTCTCATTATGCTTTTTTAGAAGAATTAAAGCATTCATACGAAAATAATGTCATCGAATTTCCTTTTGTTTGGAAAGCTGCACAGTTTGGCTATGATGGTAATGGCGTAAAAATAGTTCGTAATTATGAAGATTTACAATCACTACCTAATGTTGAATGTATTGCTGAAAAATTAGTTCCTTTTAAAAATGAATTAGCAGTAATCGTTGCTAGAAATTCATCCGGAGAAATAAAAACATATCCTGTAGTTGAAATGGAATTTCACCCAGAAGCAAATCAGGTTGAATATGTAATTTGCCCTGCAAGAATTGATAATTCTGTTGCTAAAAAAGCACAAGAAGTTGCTTTAAATATTGCTAAAACTTTAGACTTCGTCGGATTATTAGCCGTCGAAATGTTTCAGACAAAAGAAGATGAAATTTTAGTAAACGAAGTAGCGCCAAGAGCACATAATTCTGGTCATTATTCAATTGAAGCAAGTTATACAAGTCAGTTCGAGCAACATTTAAGAAGTATTTTAAACCTTCCTTTAGGGAATACAGAAAGTAAGGTTGCCGGAATTATGGTAAACCTAGTTGGAGAAGAAGGTTATACAGGCGATGTCGTTTACGAAAACATGACCGAAATTTTAAAAATTAATGGTATTACGCCACACATTTACGGAAAAAAAACAACCAAACCTTTCCGTAAAATGGGGCACGTAACGATTGTTAATAAAGACATTAATGAGGCGCGAAAAATAGCCCAACAAGTAAAAGAAACAATTAGAGTAATAGCTAAATAATTACTCGTCAAGCTGAATTTATTTCAGCTTCTCACCCAAACTCATGAGATTCTGAAAAAGGTTAAGAATCTCATTAAAAAAAACATAAAATTATGGTAGGAATTATAATGGGAAGCGATTCAGATCTTCCAATCATGCAAGAAGCAATTGATATTTTAGAAGGTTTTGATATTCAAATAGAAGTTGATATTGTATCTGCGCACAGAACACCCGAAAAATTAGTTGACTATTCTAAAAACGCACATACCCGCGGAATAAAAGTAATTATTGCTGGTGCTGGTGGTGCTGCGCATTTACCAGGAATGGTTGCTAGTATGAGCCCGTTACCAATAATCGGAGTTCCTGTAAAAAGTAGAAACTCTATTGACGGATGGGATTCTGTTTTATCAATTTTACAAATGCCTGGTGGCGTTCCTGTAGCAACTGTTGCTTTAGATGGTGCAAAAAATGCAGGGATTTTAGCGGCTCAAATTATTGGAGCTTCTGATAAGTGTGTATTAGATAAAATTATCGCATATAAAGAAGGCTTAAAGTTAAAGGTTGAAAAAGCTTCGGAACGTGTAAGAAAATAGATTATTATGAATAGACCTCACAGGTTTTAAAAACCTGTGAGGTCTGAAAAAAGAATAAATGAATCCACTTTTACAAAATTTTAATACACCTCCTTTTTCAAAAATTAAAAATGCTGATTTTAAACCAGCCATTGAAGAAGGAATAAAAATAGCAAAAACAGAAATTGCTGCCATTGTAAATAATACTGATGCTGCTACTTTTGATAATACCACAGTAGCTTTAGATTTTACAGGTGAAAAACTGAATAAAATAACTTCTATTTTCTTCAATTTAAATTCTGCCGAAACCAATGATAAAATTCAGAAAATAGCACAAGAGGTTTCTCCTTGGCTAAGTGAATTCAGAAATGATATCACGTTAAATGAAGATTTATTTAAAAGAGTTAAAACTGTTTTTGATGCTAAAGACAATTTAGATTTATCTCCTGAACAAGAAATGTTGCTAGACAAACAATACAAAAGTTTTGCTAGAAACGGTGCTAATTTAAATGAAACTGACAAAGTAGAATTACGCACAATTGATGCTGAATTATCTAAACTATCATTAAAATTTGGAGAAAATGTATTGGCTGAAACCAATGCCTTTGAAATGCATTTAACTGATGAAAATGATTTATCAGGTTTACCTGAAAGTGTAAAAGAGGCTGCCAAAGAAGTTGCAAAATCAAAAGAGAAAAAAGGTTGGATTTTCACTTTAGATTATCCAAGTTACATTCCTTTTATGATCTATGCTGACAATAGAGAATTACGTAAAAAATTAGCCATTGCTGCTGGTAAAAAAGGATTTCAAGATAATGACTTTAACAACGAAGAGATTGTTTTAAATATTGTAAAACTTCGTTACAAAAGAGCTAATTTATTAGGCTACAAAACACATGCTCATTTTGTTTTAGAGGAACGAATGGCAGAAACACCTGAAAAAGTTTTATCTTTTTCAAACGATTTATTAGCCAAATCAAAACCTGCCGCAAAACGTGAATTTGATAATTTAGCCGCTTACGCTAAGAAATTAGATGGCATAACGCAACTTGAAAAATGGGACGGCGCTTATTATTCAGAAAAATTAAAGAAAGAATTATTTTCTTTAGATCAAGAGTTACTAAAACCTTATTTTAAATTAGAAAACGTAATTGATGGTGTTTTTGAAATTGCTAATCGTTTATTCGACTTACAGTTTGAAGAAATAAATTCGATAGATAAATACCACGAAGATGTAAAAACATACAATGTAACTGATGCAAACGGAAATTTTGTATCACATTTTTATGCTGATTTTCATCCAAGGCCAGGGAAAAGAAATGGTGCATGGATGACGAGTTATAAATCGCAACAAATTAAAAATGGTGTTAATGAGCGTCCGCAAGTATCTATTGTTTGTAACTTTACTAAGCCTACCGAAACAAAACCATCATTATTAACCTTTAACGAGGTTACAACGCTATTTCATGAATTTGGACATGCGCTTCACGGAATGCTCGCTAACACAACTTACAATAGTCTATCAGGAACTTCAGTTTCTTGGGATTTTGTTGAATTACCTAGTCAGGTTTTAGAAAACTGGTGTTACGAAAAAGAAGCTTTAGAATTATTTGCGAAACATTATGAAACTGGAGAAGTAATTCCGATGGAATATGTTACAAAAATAAAAGAATCAGCAAGTTTTCATGAAGGAATGCAAACTTTACGTCAATTAAGTTTTGGTTTACTAGATATGCAATGGCATGGTGGTGAATCACCTGAAAAAATAACTTCTGTTAAAGAATTTGAATCAAAAGCTTTTGCTGATACTCAATTATATCCTGATGTTGCTGAAAATTGTATGAGTACTGCTTTCTCTCATATTTTTCAAGGAGGATATTCTGCCGGATATTATTCTTACAAATGGGCAGAAGTTTTAGATGCTGATGCTTTTGAGTATTTTTTAGAAGAAGGAATCTTTAATAAACAAGTTGCTGATAAATTTAAAGACAATATTTTATCAAAAGGAGGCACCGAAAAACCAATGGAATTATACAAGCGGTTTAGAGGAAAAGAACCTAAACCTGATGCACTTTTGAAACGCGCTGGGTTATTAACCAATAATTAACCTTTTTACTAATTCATCATTTTAAAAGAAGTTCTATTTTTATAAAAAATAATTTTATGAAAATAGGACTTTTTATTATTTTACATTTTCTTTTTATTTCCTTTATGTTTTCTCAAACAATAATAAAAGGAAAATTAAAAACTGCTGATAACAAACCTCTTGAAGGTGCTTCTGTTTACTTAAATAACACAACTATTGGCATCATTTCAAATAAAGAAGGAGAATTTCTATTAAAAGCAAAAAATGGAAATTACAATTTAATTATTTCATATTTAGGCTATACAACAATTCAAAAATCAGTAAACGCTAACAGTGAAACGATTATTTTAAACTTTACTTTAAAACCTGATAATACTGTTTTAAACGAAGTAGTTATTAAAAAAACAAAATACGATGCTGATTGGAAATACAATTTAACTCGATTTAAACAAGCTTTTTTAGGCAGAACAAAACTTGCTGATAAATGTGAAATTTTAAATCGCTACATTTTGAATATAATTACAAAACCAAAAGTTTAACTGCTTTCGCCAAAGAGCCTTTACAAATTAAACATAAAAGTTTAGGTTATTTAATAACTTACGATTTAGTTAATTTTGAAATAAAAGGAAAACAATTATTTTTTAGTGGCTACGCCAGATATAAAAACTTACGTAAATCAGTAACTAAAAAATGGAAAAACAATCGTTTGGAAGCTTTTAATGGTTCTCAAATGCATTTTTTAAGAAGCCTAATTGATAAACAGATAAAAGAAGACGGCTTTGTTGTTAATCAGTTTAAAAGAGTTTTAAATCCGGATAGACCTGCAGATAATGAAATAAAAATGGCGCATCAACTCATTAAATTACATGGAAGTAAAATTAACTTTTCGGATAACATAGCAGAACCAAAAACGCCTTTAGATAGCGCTTTAATAATTATAAAAAAAGCAAGACTTCCAAAATATAGAGATTATTTATACAAAAGAAACGTGCCTTATAATGGAATGATTTCTTTTAACAAGCATAAAGCATTTTTAAATTTTAAAGATTATTTAATGGTTATTTATACCAAAGAACCTGAAGAAGAAAACTACTTAAAAGGAATGTTTGGTAAACGTAAAAAGGCTTCTGGTGTACAAACTTCAAACATTGTTTTATTAGAAGGAAAAGCTGAAATTGATAAATCTGGTGTTTTGGTAAATCCTAACGCTATTATTAATGAAGGTTATTGGGGTTTTGAAGCTTTTGCTAACATGCTACCTTTAGATTATCAACTACCTAAAAAATAACTTCAACTCTCTTAAACCTGTAAAACAAAGTGTTATAAAAAATATATGAAGTCATCTTCTCAAAATTGATGATATATATATATATATATATTTGCACCCATAAAAATATAACAATGAAAAAAATATTGCTTTTATTAATTACCTTTTTTCTTTACCAATGTTCAAATGACAACCTTCCTAAAGAAGGTCAATTATCTTTTAAAATACAAAAAATACCAGAAAGTGTACAAGATAAATATAATTTTACTGATTTAAATGTCGATGTATATGCTAATAAAGAGGATTATTTACATGAAACGAATAAAGTTTATTCTGGAAAATTTAATTCCGAAGGGAAATTTACACTTTCAGAAAATATAAAGTATAATCATCTTTATTTTATTGATATATATACAGATGATAATTTCTTAAGTAGTTGGAGAGAAAATGACAACAATTCTTATAATTCTGTTGAAAATGAATATTTAATTCAATTAAGCGAAGGAGTAAGAGTATTTTTAGGAGAATGGAATTTTAACTCTTATAATCAAAATCATTATGGTCACACTAATCATGATAGAACCGAAAGAAAAAAACTTAAAATAAATAAAGATTTATCAATTACTTCTACAGAAGAGTATAATAATATTGAATTTACTATTCAATATAAAATTATTCGATCTCACGGTGGAAAAGATGGTCAATTGACTCTAAAACATATTTCAACAACTCCTGCCGACACGAATCTTTATCCTTATTTCAGTAGTGCACCAAGTTCTATTACAATAAATACAAGTGCTATAATAATAAATTATTTAAGTGATTTAAAAATGTTAGATTTTTATGATTATACAGATGAATACGTATATTACTCGAAATAAAAACTAAATTTTATTTTTAGCTTCAATCCACTTGCTCATGTATTTTGTAGCCTGTAAGGTTTGATGTTGTAATAAACTTCCAAGAAAATTATTTTGACGGTGTTCAATTATATTTTCTTGGATTTTTTTTATGCGCTCAACAAAAGGCTTCTCAATTTTTTCTTTATCATAAATAGCATTGATAATTTCTATTCCGTTTAATTGATGTTTTTTCCACAATTTTTCATCAGCAAATAACTCTATTGCTTTGTTTGAAAAAACCTCAAAATCATCCGCTATAAAGCCATTCCATTCAAAACCATCATGCATTCCTTCTGCTCCGATTAACGTTGTTACAGACGGTGTTCCACATAACATTGCTTCAGTAAGTTTCCCTTTAATTCCTGCGCCAAAACGTATCGGTGCCAAAACTACTTTTGCATTTCGTACAACTTCCATTGCATCATCAGCAAAACCTTTTACGATGAACCCTTCTTTTTTATTATGCAACTGATTTATTTGTTGCGTTGCATACGCCCCGTAAATATGTATTTCTGTTTTTGGTAGTTTTTTTCGAATAGAGTTCCATATCAATTTTAACTGTAAAACTGCATCAACATTTGGTGCATGGAAAAAGTTACCAATAAACACAAAATGCTCTCGATCTTTAAAAGGTTTCCATTTTTCAATAACCTTTTCTTCAATTTTTTCTAATAAAAAAGGAAGATGAAAGAGTAAATTTTCATCAATTTTAAAAACCTCTTTCAATAATTTTACTTCATAAGAAGAAATAATTAAACTCAAATCACATCGTAATATTGCTGCTATTTCTCGTTTTGCATCATCAGATTGCAACAAAGCATCGGAAGAAAATGTTTTCCCTTTTTTTAATTGTTGATGACGGGTTTTACGCAAAAAATGTAAATCTTCAGTATCAAGAATCCTTATAGCGTCTGGACAATTTTCTGCCACACGCCAACCGAATTGTTCCTCCATCATAAAACGATCGAACAACACAATATCCGGATTCACATCAACAATAAAATCATCAAAAGAAGTAGAATTTAATTCAATATTAACCTCTTTTACTCCAATTTCAGATAAATTAATTGCTTTTTCGCCCTTTTGTGCAGGCGATGCAAATGTTATTTTGTAGTTATTCTTTAAAAATAATTCAATTAATTGCAACATTCTACTTCCTGCGGCAGAAGAATTGGGTTCTACCCAAACATAGCCAATAATTAATAATTGCCTCATTAATTCATTAATTGCTTTTTATATACTGATTGCGCATTTTTTGCCCAGTCAACCACTTCTTTAATTTCTATTTCTGTTAATTTGGCATCAAAATGTGTCCAAGTATACGAATCAATCGGCATTTTTAGTTGTGCAACCTCTTCCCAAATTTCTTCCATTTTATGCTCTTTTCGTTTTAAAGAGTAACTTTTCCATTCAGAAAAATTTAATTCATCTTTCCCTTCTTTAACATGATCTGCCATCCAAAAATTAACAGGAGTAATGTTACTATACCATGGATAGTTAGTTGCGTTACTATGACAATCAAAACATGCCGATTTTAAAATTTTATGCAAATTTTTAGGCGGATTCGTTTCCGATACAAAAGGTTGAACAGTACTTAACTCTCCATTATTTTTTTTAGGTTGAAAAAATTGCATCACCACTAATACCACAATTATTAGTGCTATTATTTTCTTTAGAATTTTCATAAATTTCATTTGAGTTTTTAAAGATATGAAAACTTAATTTATCGACAAATAATTGTATTTTTGTAATCATTATTTATGAAAAAAAAACACAACTCATGAAATACGATTTAATCGTTATTGGTTCTGGTCCAGGTGGATATATTGCTGCAATTAGAGCCGCTCAATTAGGATCTAAAGTAGCAATTATCGAAAAATATTCAACTTTAGGTGGTACCTGTTTAAATGTAGGATGTATTCCTTCTAAAGCTTTATTAGATTCTTCTCATCATTATTACGATGCTGTGCATCATTTTGAAGAACATGGAATTTCGGTTGAAAAGCCTTCTTTCGATTTTGGAAAAATGGTAGACCGCAAAGCTAAAGTTGTAGAAACTACAACAGGAGGAATTAAATATTTAATGGACAAGAATGATATTACTGTTCATGAAGGTTTAGGTTCTTTTGAAGATGCAACACACGTAAAAGTTACTAAAAACGATGGGACATCAGAAGTAATTGAAGGGACAAACATTATTATAGCAACAGGTTCTAAACCATCTACATTACCGTTTATTTCTTTAGATAAAGAACGCGTTATAACATCAACCGAAGCTTTAAAACTTAAAGAAGTACCAAAACACTTATTAGTAATTGGTGGTGGAGTAATCGGTTTAGAGTTAGGTTCTGTTTACAAGCGTTTAGGTGCTGATGTAACTGTAATTGAATATGCTCCAAAAATCACTCCTACCATGGATGCTGATATTTCTAAAGAACTTCAAAAAGTTTTAAAGAAACAAGGTATGAAGTTTAACACAAGTCACGGTGTTACTTCGGTAGAAAGAAACGGAGATGAAGTTATTGTAAAAGCAACCAATAAAAAAGGTGAAGAAGTTACTTTTAACGGAGACTATTGTTTAGTTGCTGTTGGTCGTAAAGCTTTTACAAAAGGTTTAGGTTTAGAAAAAGCAGGCGTTAAGCTTACTGATAAAGGAATGGTTGACGTAAACGATCATTTACAAACTAGTGTTTCTAACATTTTTGCTATTGGTGATGTTGTTCGTGGAGCAATGTTAGCTCATAAAGCTGAAGAAGAAGGTGTTGTTGTTGCTGAATTTTTAGCAGGACAAAAACCTCATATCGATTATAATTTAATTCCTGGTATTGTGTATACATGGCCAGAAGTTGCTGCTGTTGGTAAAACAGAACAAGAATTAAAAGATGCTGGTGTTGCTTATAAAGCTGGTAAATTTTCTATGCGTGCTTTAGGAAGATCTAGAGCTAGTGGAGATACTGACGGATTTGTAAAAGTATTAGCTGATAAAAATACGGATGAAGTATTAGGAGTTCATATGGTTGGTGCACGTGTTGCCGATTTAATTATGGAAGCTGCCGTAGCAATGGAATTTAGAGCTTCTGCTGAAGATTTAGCAAGAATATGCCATGGACATCCAACATACTCAGAGGCTGTTAAAGAAGCTGCAAAAGCTGCTTGGGACGGAAAACCTTTAAATGCTTAATACAAAGCTTTAAAATATATTTTAAAAAAGCAATCTCGTTTGGGATTGCTTTTTTTTGTTACTAGTTTAATATCATAATTAAACTTTTAAGTATCTTGTAGTTATTATTCGAAAAGTTAAGTTTAGATGGAAGATGAAATTATAGATAAACTATTATTAGAAATATCAAATACAGATCAATATTTTTACTCTGTTAATCAAACAGATAATCCTAATGAATATATAAATAAGATGGATCCTTTGATTTATTTAAAAGATGAGCTTAAATTAATTCGTTTACCTTTTGACACTAACTATATAACGCTAACCCCTTTAGGAGTGGAAGTAATAGAAAAAGGTGGTTGGATTCAATATAAAAAATGGAAATCATTAAAGGAGAATTTAGAATTAAAAAAAACTAAAATTGACGTTGATTTATCTGAAAAAACACTCAAAGAATTTCCAAAGACTAAATGGTTTGCAAGAATTGGATTTATAATCGGAATATTACTTGCTTTAAAAGAATTATATATATTAATATTTCAAAAAACAAATCATTAAATAAAAAAATCCGAACTCATTGAGTTCGGATTTTTTATATTTTAACTTTTTTAGCTTATTGAATCCCGTAAAAAGAACTCATGTTATCTTCAATATTAGAAGCTTTTTTAATTGCTTCATACATTTGAAAAGATTTGTTTTTTCTTTCGTTTACTAAACGTTTTCTGTAAGAATCGTAGTTTGGTAAAGCTGTTGGTAATGTTTTAGAAGTAACTTCAAAAGCAAATAAACCTTTATCTCCTATTACATTTTTAACAACGGTGTTTTCTTTTGCGTTTAACATAGCTCCTACTACTTTTGGTTCAAATCCTACACCAGAAATTGTTGGTGATTGTAAGTTTACATCCGTAGCATTTTTAACTGTTACAGTTACTGATTTTGCCATTTCTGCTAAAGTAGCTCCGCTAATTTTAGCTTCAATTAATTTGGCTTTTCTTTCTTTTGTTAAAATAGGACGAACGATTGCGATTGCTTTTTCAACTGGCATTAAACCTTTTTCCGTTTTAGCAGTTAAAATAGCTACTACATAACCACCTTCAACATCAAAACGTTTAGATAATCCTGTGTTTACTTCTGAATCAAAAGACCAAGTGATTATTTCTCTTTCTTTACCAATACCTGGTACAACTTCATCTAAAGATTTTAAACCTACTGCTGGCAAAGCTGTTAAATTTTTCTCTTTTACAACTTCATCAAAGTTTTTACCGTTTGCTAATTCTAAAGCAAAAGTTTCTGCATTTTGAAAAACAGTATTTTCTGTTTCTTCAGAAGCTTCTATCTTACGACCAAATGTTGCTAATTTTACAACTGATTGAAAGTTCTTTTGATCATCAATTTTAATTATATGGAATCCGAATTGAGATTTAACAACTCCCATGTCTCCTTTTTTACCTTCAAAAACAAAATCTCTAAAAGCTGGTACCATTCTGTTGTAACCAAACCAATCGTAAAATCCTTCTTTTTCAACCGAACCTTTATCCGAAGAAAATTCTTTTACAAATTCGCCAAATTTAGATTTGTTTCCTTTTAATACAACTAACAAACTATCTGCTGTACTTTTTGCTTCTTCTTCTGTTTGAGATACAGTAGCATCTGCATTTGACAACCCTACAAAAGGAATTAAAATGTGACTTGCTTGCGCAGAGTCTGGTAACTGAACAACTGTCGTTATTTTAGATAACTTAAAGTGGTTTGCGTCTTTATATGGTCCAAAAACATCACCTTCTTTTCCATTAAAAATTTCTTCTGCAATTACCTGTGGTACCTGTACTTTAAACTTGTAATTGTTATCTAACGTAATGTCTGAATCATTTTCTGATAAAAACTCAGTATAATTAGTTGTATTTTTTAATCCTTTAACTGAAATATTAGCGCTCGTAACTGAATCTTCAATTAGCTTAGCAACTTCTGCCTTAATAGCTACTTCATCATCAGAAGTTGGTTTAATATCAAACTTTACAAAGTTAATATCTCTAGAAGCATCTACTTGAAAGTTTTGCTCGTGTTTATTTATATAAGTCTTAACATCGCTCTTTTTTAAAGTAACTAAACTATCAGCAATTGTTGTATAAGGAACATATACGTATTTACCTGAAACCTTTGTGTTTTCTGTTAAGTATTGTGCTTCACCTTCTTTTAAAGAAGCTCCTAAACCAGCTGCAACAAGATTATCGTATGCTGTTTTTTCAAGATTGTTTTTTAATGAAAACATGTAGTTTTGCCAATTTTTCCAATCAGCACCGTTTTCTTCTTTAATTGTTGCTAAAAATTCTTTGAATTTATTTTTATCAAGAATATTTGATGTTTGAAACCTTGGATCATTTAAGATAAACTCTGTTTCATACAATTTATTCATAATATCAGCATCTCCAACAGTAATTCCTGCTTCTTCTAACTGAGTTTTGTATATTTTTTGTCTGATTAAATTTCCCCAAACTGCTTTTGCAGCTTGCATTTCAGAAATACTATTACCAGTTTGTGCTTTATAAGCATCTAAAGCTTCCGCAAATTCTTGGCGCGAGATTGTTTCTCCATTTACTTCACCAATTTCATTTACTTTACTTGCATTAAAAAAATCTGATATTGTAGAAGGGTCTAATACAAAAGCGAAAAGTGCTAAACCAATTACAAGAATTAAGAACATTGAACGTTCTCTAATCTTCGATAAAATTGCCATACGTTATTTATTTTATTTACAGTGAGCGAAAATACAATTTCATAGTAAACAATGCAATCTTTTTTTAAGCTGTTTTCAATAGAGTTCTACTTTGCTTGGAATAAGTTACGATTACTCTTCTTTATCGACCTTTTTTAAGTAAAGTGCATCGATTTTAGTAGCACTAACTTTTAATATTTTAATGTAAAATTTATCGATTTCCAAAATCTCATCTTGTTCGGGAATCGTTTCTGTATGATCGATAATAAATCCACCTAAAGTTTCGTAGGCTTCTTCCTTAGGAATATTTAAATCGTATTCTTCATTTAAATAATCGACTTCTAAACGTGCCGAAAAATTAAATTCTTTATCATTTATTTTCTCCTCTAATAATTCTTGACTATCATGTTCATCTTCAATTTCACCAAACAACTCCTCTACAACGTCTTCAACAGTGATGATTCCTGATGTACCTCCATATTCATCAACAACAACAGCAATACTCTTTCTTTTTTTCATTAAACTGTTTAAAACATCATTGATAATCATTGATTCTGGCACAAACTCTACAGGTAATAATATTGATTTAATAGAGCTAGGTTTCTTAAACAACTCAAAAGCATTTACGTATCCTAAAATATCATCTAAAGAATTTTTGTAAACCAAAATTTTAGACAAACCAGTTGTTATAAATATGTTTTTAAGTGCATCTACTGATTGATGTATATCAATTGCCATAATTTCGGTTCGCGGCACCATAATTTCTCGTGCTTTTACCTTATGAAATTCTAATGCGTTTTGAAAAATTTGAATTTCAGAATCAACCACACCTTCATCGTCTCTACCTCCATCCAATTGTTCTGAGATATAATGTCCTAATTCTTCTTTGCTAAATTCTGTTTTAGCTTCATCTTCTCTAATTTTAAAAAAAACAAATAAGCAGAAGTCAGAAATTTTTGTGATAACCCAAGTTATTCCGTAAAACAGTAAGTAGAATACATATGCTGGAACTACAAAAACCTTAAGTGTTTCGTTTGCATAAATTCTGAAAATTGTTTTAGGTAAAAATTCAGCGGTTACTAATATAAGTACTGTAGAGACTACTGTTTGTGTTAACAGATTTAAATCATCTAATAAATAATTTATAAATGTAATGTTTGTTGGCAACAGTGTTTGAAACCAATTCATTAACAATTGTCCCATAAAGTAACTGTAAATTACTAACGCAACATTATTACCCACTAACATAGTGGTAATAAATTTTGATGATTTCTCGGTAAGTATTGCTAAAATTTTAGGTAAAAAACCAGCTCTTTTTTTTTCTAACTCAATATGTAATTTATTGGCAGAAACAAAAGCTATTTCCATTCCTGAAAAAAAGGCTGAAAACAATATAGAAGCAAAGATTATAATGATTTGGAATTCCATTATTGTTGTTGATTTCTCTTTGCTACTTTTCTTCTAAAGTGGCGTTTAAAAAAGAAAATTAAGGTAATAAATATACCAAAGCCAAACATAATAAGCGCTTCTTGTTTATCTGAACTCCATTTTAAGATTCCTTCAATAAAAAAGATTACTCCAAGTACAAGGTATCCGTATTGTAAATATTTCCAAAGTGTATTCATATTATTTTATTTTTGATCCGTCTGAAAGTCTCCAGTAATATCTTTAGCAATCCATTTGGTTAAATCTTCTCTAGACTCAAAACCAAATCCATTTATAGTATCTCTTAATGTAGTTAATCTAAAACCATCTTCGGTAAAAAAATAATGTTCTTTTTGATCCCAAAATAATTGGTTGGTTTCTAATTTTGTATGTTCCCTGTGATTTAAAATTACCACATTTCCTTTAATTTCAGAAACACTTGTTTTATTATACGCTATTGCATAATTACCTGTAATAGTTGTAGAATCCTTTCCTCCTTTATCAATCGAAACAATTTTTATTCCTTTAGGAAACTCGTTATAAGGATGCTCCTTACGGTTAGAAAAATCATAAAAAACAGCTGCATTTGTTTTTGATGTTATTTTACCTGAATCTTTTTTTATGTGATAAATATTTTTAGCCATCCCAATAGGCATGTTTTTATCTGCCAAAAAATCGCGTACTTCTTTTTTAGAGTTGATACAAGAAAAAAGCATTGCTACCATAAAAATGGTAGCAATGCTTTTACATATATGTATTGAATATGATTTCATTTCGTTTATTAAGGAATACGCACTGTTTCTCCTATCCAACATCCAATCCTATGAGTTCCTCCAGATGCTACACCTTTTTGAAATACTAATTTCTTAGATGGCATGTTCTTTCTATAACTAGAAATGTATCTGTTAGCCCCACAACCTGGATCTACTTTTTTAGCTTTTAATGCTTTATTTAAAGCAGCTACATATACCATTCTTTTTTCAAATTCATCACTACCACAAGAATTTGCACTCTTTTGGTATAAACTAGCAATAAACAAATAAGCTTTCCCCATATTAGGATTATACTTTAATGCTTGGTAAGCTAAAGCTCTTGCTCTTGCACCACTTGCACCTTGCGCTTCTCTTAATTTATACTTCGCCTTTACAAAAGGATCTGTTTCTAAATCGAATGCTTTTTTTCTCATTTTAGCAGCACCACTTCTATCTCCGTTCTTAGCTAAAACTCCAGCTACGAAATTAAAAGCATCCGAAGATTGAGTTACATCTGCATATGCTTTTGCCAATTTCTCGTATAAAGGATCTGTTTGACAACCTTTATTGTGCATTCTATTTACAGCTCTTTTTAACCAAACACCATCAGTTTTCTTTCCTTCAAAATCCCTAGTATAAATAGGTATTAATCGTTCGCATGTTGCAATTTTAGAAATCATAGCGTCTAAACCACCTTCTACTTGACCTAAAGCACCTGAATTAATAGTGAATGCTTTTAAGTTTCTTCCCTCTCTAGCGTCAATAGTTCCTAAAGAATCTTTTTCTTGTAACTTCGCTATTCTCTTATTGTAATCTTCTAATTTTACTTCTACAGATTCCATTACATCATCATAAGTATCAAATACTTTTTGAGGATCTGTATCTTTATTCTCTTCTGCAATAGCTTTAAAATATCTAAAAATATTTTTTACACTCATGTCTGTAGGAGAAATATCGTATGCCTTCTTTAAAATTTCAAAAACTTCTGCATCAGTAGCTAATTTATTTTTTATCAAAAGCTTAGCGTAATCACTATGCACTTTCGCAGGTCTTTTTCCTGGAAAATTTAACAATCTAGCGTTATAAATTCTTTTTGCTAACGGATAATCTTTAGTGTTCTTAGCAACTTTAGCTCCTAATACATATATATTGACTGATAATTTTGGGCAATTAGTTAATAAATGCTCTAAATTTATTTTAGCTGCGTCATATTTCTTTGTATTTGCATCTCCTTTAAAAAGATTATACTTTACATTACAATCTTGCCCCGTTTGTGCATTAACACCATTTACGGCTACAAACAAAAATAAACCTGTTAGTAAATACGTAATTTTTTTCATCCTGAATTAGTTTTTATTAATCAATTTTTCTTCTATTAAACCACTTAAGACTATTTAAAGATAAACTTAATCTAATATTAAAATAGTTTTCTTTTGCTAAGTTATTATCGGTTGTTCCTTTTTGCCCATATTCAAATCCAATGTTTACATTTGATAATTGTCTTGGCAATGGTAACCCTAAACCAACATTTATGCCAAAGTCTTTAATTGCTGTAAAATCATTAGTTGTTTTCACTAATAATCCAGTATCTTCGAAACGCAAACCTGCTCTATAGGTAACTCTGTCCCAGTAACTTGAAATTGAATTTACTTTAGGAATATAGTATCCTCCAATTGAAAACTTACTTGAATCGTCGTACTTATACCCTGCTCCATTAGATATCAAAGAACTATTAGTTTTCAATGCACTTTGCATCTGTTGATTTACTCCTACATACCATTTATTCTCTTTCCCTAAACCAACTCCAAAGACTGTTTTCATAGGCATATTTACATCTCCTGTTACTTCTCTATTAAATAACGTTTGTTTTACATCAAGTTCTCCATTAGTTGCAGAAAACGTAAACATTTTCTCATTTCCGCTTGCAGACAAATCGCTATCTACAGTAACTGACGCACCTAAAAATAGGTCCATTTTATTTTTCAATTCTCGTTTATACTGCGCTCCTAATTTAAATTGCCCCCCTCTAATATTAACAGATTCTTCATGCTTTGTTGGACGCAAATTATTTAGCCTTTGATTAATAATATTATTTTCTAAATTCCCAAAAACATAACCAGCCTCTATACCTAAAGACAGCCCTTCATAAACATACATACCAAAACTGGCATATATTTTATTTGTACCACCTTCTCCGCTGAACAAAGAAACATCTGTTTCATCTTTATTATCTAATAATGAATATCCTACAGATGAAAACGGCTGTAAACCTACCGAGAAACCAGCTTTTTTACCAATAGGAAACCCTAATGAAATGTATCTTAAATTTGTTGAATTACCTGATTGTGATGAATTTTCTTCCTTAAGTGTTAAAAAACTTACACTACCACCTATACCGTAAGTAGCAACAGTCAAGTCAGCATTTGCGGCTGGATTGGTAAAGTTTAAATGAAACTTATCTTTTAAAGCAACACCAATACCTCCCATAGATGCTTGCTCTACCGTTACTGCTTCAAAATTTTCTCCGATTCCAAAATAAGAATATGGTGATGCACTATTTCTTTGGGCTGATATTGTTACTGTGCTAAGCACTAACAATCCTAATATATATCTCTTAATCATTTGTTAAATTATATGTCAAAACAGTATGTAATCCTTCCAAAACAAAATTTGGATGGGCAAATATGCCACTTTTTAATTGTTTAGCCAAGAAATATGTGTCTCCTCCTGTTAAAACAACTGTTAAATCTCCATACTCACTTCTATATTGATTAATAACACCCTCAATTTCATTGCAAACACCATTTACAATTCCCGAATGTATTGACGTATTTGTATCCCTTCCTATAAATTCAGCAACTTCTTTTAATTCTAATAATGGTAATTTAGAAGTGAATTTATGTAACGCTTGATACCTCATTTTTAAACCTAATGATATTGCACCGCCTAAATACTCTTTTTTATTATTGATAAAGTCGAAAGTAATACAAGTACCTGCATCAATAATTAACACATTTTTATCTGGATATTTTTTTGTAGCGGCTGCGGCCAACGCTATTCTATCAACACCTAATGTTTCGGGAGTTTTATATTTATTTTTAAACGGAACTTTAGTTTTCGAATTTAAGTGTATCGGATTTAATAAATCACTAATTTCTTGTACTACTTTTTCTGAAATATTGGAAACTGAGGACATAATAGTTGCTGAAATAGAAAAAATTTTAATAATTTTTTCTATTTCAAACACAATTTCTTCCTTATTAAAAACAAAGATCTCTTTAATTGTATTCAATTCAAAAACAGCTGCTTTAACTCTTGTATTACCAACATCAATAATTAAATTCATCTTTACATTTCTTAGAATTCAAATTTACAATACATTTTTTTTAAAACAAATACTTTGTATAATTAAAAAACGGTTGTATATTTGCATCCGCTTAACGAAAGTAGCAAACTGGTGCCTTAGCTCAGTTGGTAGAGCAAAGGACTGAAAATCCTTGTGTCCCTGGTTCGATTCCTGGAGGCACCACTATAATTTTCTCAATGCAATTGCGAATTTTATTTTGTTACTTTAATAAAGCAATCAACGGTGCCTTAGCTCAGTTGGTAGAGCAAAGGACTGAAAATCCTTGTGTCCCTGGTTCGATTCCTGGAGGCACCACCGAAAAAACCCGAACTTTTGTTCGGGTTTTTTGTTTTTACAACATAAAAAACTCATTGTTTTAGCAATGAGTTTTTAAGTTTTATTTTAATCTGAATTGCATCTCTACGGGTAAATGATCGGAAGCCTCACCAAACTCATTTAAAACTTTTCCGCTTACATATTCAATAGAGTTTTCGGTATAAAAAATATAATCTATTCGTTCGAAAGGATTTTTACTATTAAATGTATTTGAAAGGTTTACAGCGTTAAAAGCAGCGTTTCCTATTCCCTTCATTTTAAATATTTTTTGAACTGCCGCACTTTCATCTCTTGCTCTTGAATTAAAATCACCCAATAATATTGTTGGATACTTATCCTTATACTGATTAAACAACTCTAAAACATATTCGAACTGACGCACTCGTGTTGACTTATCAAAAGCTTCTAAATGAATATTTATTAACACCACTTCTTTGCCTTCTAAAACAACTTTTACAACTTGCGCCAATCTTTCTAAATACAATGCATCTCTATAAAAAGGATTATCTGGTACACGCTCTAAAACAATGCGCTCGTACTCTTTTAATTTATATTTACTGATGATTGATTGCCCTGAAATTACTTTTCCGAAATGCATGCTTGGTGGCCAATACGGAAAAGGAACATATCGTTCATCCCAATTTACACCTCTTGCCGCATAATTATATCCTAAGTTCATAAAAGCTTTTTCTTGATCTACCTCATAAGATCTCGATGCTTTGTAATCAATTTCTTGAAAAGCAACAATATCTGGATTTACTTTCTTAAGTTCCGCTTCTACCTTTTGCTGATTATCTTCAAAAAGTTTCCTTGGTTTTGCTATCGGTAAATTATTTGTCATTCCACTTAAATAACCCACATTATAAGTTACAATACTGTATATTGAATCATTTATTACAGCTACTGGGTTTTCATTCTCTAACAACTCGGCATATTCTTTTTCATCTATTGTTGGTGATGATGCCCAGAAAAAAAAGGTTATAAATGCAATGATTACCAAAACAAGTAGCCTTAATATAGGTTTTATTATATTTTTCATAAAATTTAAAGAAATGTTAAAATTACTTTCAAATTTAAACTTTTTTAAAGAAGCATAGTCATAGATATATAAATAAACCCTTAAAATTTTACAAACATGAAAAAAATAATAGCAATATTAGTTGTAGCCCTTAGTTTTAGTTTTACGACTCAGGCTCAAAAAGGAAAGAAAAATAAATTAGAACGATTAACTGTAGCACAACAAACAGAGTTAGCTGTTAAAAAAATGACCTTAAATTTAGATTTAACAACGTCTCAACAAAACCAAATAAAACCTTTATTGGCTGAAAAAATTGCAAAACGTAAAGAAATGCATGAGCAAAAGAAAGCGATGAAAGAGAGTGGCGAAAAAAGAGTAAAATTATCTGCTGATGAACGTTTTGAAAAGAAAAATAAAGCTTTAGATAATAAAATTGCTTTTAAAGCCGAAATGAAACGCATCTTAGACAAACAACAATTTGAAAGGTTTGAGAAAATAAACAAGAAAAAAGCTCACAAAGCTAAAAAGAAAATGAAAAATAAAAAACGTAGAAAAGCTTCTAAAAAGAAACATAAAGAACACGAAAAAAAGTAAATAATAGTAGATTAGTTTTTTGATTGAAAGCCCGATTTTGGAAACAAAATTGGGCTTTTTACGTGATTCTGGTTTTGCGTTAGGGATTGAAGTGGCATCCTTTTTTGAGGTACGAAAAAAAGATACAACGTAAAGCCCGACCTTTAGGTAACGCCCAAATATTACTCCTTAAACCAACTTGAATATTTTACGTAATTATTAGCAATTCGGTCAATTTCTCCTGAAATTAATTCTTTAGAAACGTCTTTAATTTTTTTGGCTGGTACACCGGCATAAACGCTTCCGCTTTTTACAATCGTATTCTTAGAAACCACTGCTCCGGCTGCTATTATCGAGTTCGATTCCACAATACAATCATCCATAATTATACTTCCCATACCTATTAAAACATTGTCGTGAATGGTACAACCGTGCACGATTGCATTGTGCCCAACAGAAACGTTATTACCAATTGTTGTAGGTGATTTTTGATAGGTTGCATGGATTATTGCGCCATCTTGAATATTTACTTTATCACCCATTTTTATATAGTGTACATCGCCTCTTATTACGGCATTAAACCAAACGCTACACTCTTTTCCCATTTGCACATCGCCTACAATTGTGGCGTTTTCTGCGATGTAACAATCTGCTGGTATTTGAGGAGATTTACCGTTTACTGCTTTTATAATTTTCATTCGTTTTTATTTAAAATATGATAATAAATTTGCTTTTTTTGATGCGGATACCATTACTTCTTTTCCGTTAGATAAAAGTACGCTTCCGCCTTTACCTTTTTTATATTTTACAATTTCATTTACGTTTACCAAATATGATTTGTGCACGCGTGCAAAACCGCTTTCTTTTAAAAGATCATCAAAGTGTTTTAAGGTTTTACTAACTACTTTCTTCGTGTTTTCGAAATAGATTTCGGTGTAATTATCGTCTGCCTTGCAAAACAAAATATCACTAACCGAAACAACTTCAAATCCGTCTTGTTGCGGAATCGTTATTTTATTTAAATTAGCAATGCTTTTGGTTGTTAAAACAGTGTTTTCTAACGTTTGTTCTTTTGTTTTAATTTCTTCAACTAAGTTTACCGCTTTAATCAATTCATCTATTGAAATAGGTTTTAATAAATAATACGTTGCTTGATTGTTTAAGGCTTCTATTGCATAATGATCGTAAGCGGTTACAAAAATGGTTTCGAAGGTTTGATTTTCTATCTTTTCTAACAAATCAAATCCGTTTCCGTAAGGCATTTCTACATCTAAAAAAACCAAATCTAATTCGTGTTCTTCAATTAATGTTTGTCCGTCTTTTATATTATCCGCTTCTCCTAACAATTGAACATTTGGGCAATATTTTGTTATATAATTTCGCAAAATATCTCTACCAATAGCTTCATCTTCAATAATGATTGCTTTTAACTTCATCTTTAATTTTTCTTTAAAATCAGTTCGACTTTTGTTCCGCTTCCATCTTCAAAAACATCCGAAACTGTAACATCAATTTTATCTTTGTACATACTATTTAAAATAGCAATTCGATTTTCGATAGTACTTATTCCTTTCGATTTTTGCTTTAGCTGATGTTTTGTTTTCATTTCCATCGACTTTTTACGTCCTACTCCATCATCTTGAACAGTTATTAAAATTGTATTTACTGTTTGCTGACGCATAGAAATCTCTAAATTCCCTTTTTCTTTTTTATAACGGAGTCCGTGCCAAATAGCATTTTCGATATAAGGCTGTAATAACATTGGCGGAATAGAAAAGTTTTCTTTTTTGATTTTTTCATCAACAAACATTACATACTCAAACTTGTCTTTAAATCGATTATGCTCTAACTTCACATACAATTCTAACAGCTCTATTTCTTTTGCTAACGGAATAAAATCTTCATCAGAATTTTCTAAAACTGACCGCATTAATACTGAAAATTCCGATAAATAACGATTCGCACTTCGTTCGTCATTTACTGCTATAAAATTATTTACCGAGTTTAAAGCATTAAATATAAAATGCGGATTCATTTGCGATCGCATTGATTTTAATGCCAATAAATTGTTTGCTAGTTTTTGTTGTTTATTGGTTCGAAACATAAAATATGCCAACAAACTCATTAAAAAGAAACCTCCGATTAATGAATAAATAATCAGTTTTTGCTGTTTATTACTTTCCTGTATTAATTGTTGATCTTTATATGCCAAGCTTATTTTACTATCGCTTAATTGCTTATCTTTTTCTAGACTTCGGATTCGGTTTTGGTTGTTTGCTATTTTTTTTCCAAACCTTTTAACTTGTTGAATTTCTTGTTCTTTTTTTGAATACAATGTATCCACCAACTTCACATAATCCTGATAACTTTCTAACGCTTTTGTATAATCTCCTACAGTTGCATATACTTCTGATAGTTTACGCGTTGCATCTTTTTCTATTATTAAATCTTCTTTACTATTCGCGTCTTTTATACTTTTCTTTAAAAAAGGAATAGCTTCGTTATAAGATTCTTTTTGAATATAGGCGTTTCCTATCTTGTAATTTATTTTTTGAGAGGTAATAGAATCTACCAACGATTCTTTTTCTTCCGTTTCAATAACAATATCATCTGTTGCTACCAAACTTTGTTTTCGCAATTGAATTTCATCATCATATCTACGAGACAAATTATAAAAATCAGCTACTTTTTGCTGTTCTTTTAAAGCTCTTTTTTTATTTTCTTTGGATGCTAATTTTAAGGAGTTTTGAAAATACCCATCTGCTTTCTTTGTTTTTCCCTGAGCGGCAAAAACTTCTGCCAATTTTGAATTTAAATCGGTTATTTTAGGTGTTATATAATCGTTTTTTGCAATTTTTAAAGCTTTGGTATAATTAGTAGTAGCTTTAGCATAATTCTTCTTTGCCATAAACACATCTCCCAAACCTTCATAGCTCTTTAACTTTTCGTAATTGGTTAGTTTACCCTCCAGGCTTTCCTGATAATTCTTTTCACTATCATCATATTTATTTACCAAAAACTGTGTTTTAGCCAATAACAAACGAACACTTGCTTTGTTATCTTCTCTTAAAGACACGCTATAGTTTTCTACTGCTAAATCATACTGTTTCCAATAAAAATAAACATCACCTAACTCTTTATATGTAATTGCTTTTCGACTTTTAGAAGATGAATTTAAAAGCATTTTCTCAATAACGGCTAAACTTTTATCAATATCTTTTTTCTTGTAAAAATTTACAGAATCTAAATACTTCGGATATAAATCTACTTTTTTTCGACCATAAGAACTTAGTTTTGATTTCCTCTTCTGATTAAAATCTTCAACCACTACCTTAATATCTTCATTATCTTTAATCGTATAATAAATAGTTTCAAATCCCGAATGGGAAACAACTAATTGATTACCTGTTTTAGCGGTTACAATATATTGTCCTTTTATGTGTGAAAAATTAAATACATTACCATTTACTTCTACAACCGCATCTTTAATAGATTGATTTGTAGCCTCATCAACAACCTTAACTTTTACCGAAAACCCTTTCCCTTTCTCTTCAAAAACTTGAGAATAACTAAAAGAAAAATTCAACAATAATAATGTAAATACTATTTTAAAAAATCTATTCATATTTTATTTATTACTGTAAACATACACACAAAAACTGAGTTCAAAAAATGAGACTTCCTAAAAAACGACACTTCAAAATACTAAAAAGTTGCTTTCACTCATTTTACAAACCACTTTACTCATTCATTTTACACACATACTCATTCGCTGTTTTATAAAAAGAAAGTTGCTTGTAGATTTGACAGTATAAAACAACAAACTATGAAAGCATTCCATATTATTATTTTCCTTTTTTTATCAGCAACATTTTTTGGTCAAACATTAAAAGACAGCAAACCTTTTATTGAAGTTACTGGAAGCGCTGAACTAGAAATTAGTCCTGATGAAATTTACCTAGATCTTCGTTTAAAAGAAAAGATGAAAAATGGAAAAAAAATAACACTTACAACTTTAGAAAACACTCTAAAAACAGCACTAGAAGCTATTGATATTCCTAAAACTGATTTATTCATTTCTGATATTAATTCGGTTATTTCAAAAACGGGTTGGTTTAGTGAAGAAGTCTTATCTATTGGTAAATATTCATTAAAAGTTACCAGTCCGGATAAATTAAAAAAGGTATTTGAAGTTTTCAAGAAACTTAAAATCACAGACACAAAAATTACCAAAGCGACACATTCAAAATTAACATTTTACAAAAGAGAAAATAGAATTGCTGCAATAAAAGCCGCGAAAGAAAAAGCTAATTATTTATTAAATGCAATAAACTCATCTACAGGAAAGCCTTTAAAAGTAAATGAAACAGCACATCAATTGCAAAATTTCGCACAGTTAAATCATTTAAATATTACTTCTGAATATAGTAGTATTTCTAAAACGAAAAATTACAGAAAAGATATTGTTCAATTTGAAAACATAAAACTAACCTCTTCTATATATGTTGTTTTTGAAATTAAATAAACAACATAATCAAAATTCTATTAACAATTTAAAACATAAAATCATGAAAAATTACATCCTAAAAACAATCTTCATTTTTACTTTTTTAATATCAATAGCGGGCTATGCTACCAACCCTAAAAAAGACATCAAAAAACAAACAACCAAAGTTGCGCTATTATTAGATACGAGTAGTAGTATGGACGGGCTAATAAATCAAGCAAAAGCACAATTATGGGAAATTATTAACGAATTATCACACGCCAAATGTGATGGAAAAACTCCAACGCTAGAAATTGCTTTATACGAATATGGTAATAGTCGTCTTTCTTCTAAAGAAGGTTACATCCGTCAAGTTTTACAATTTACAAGTGACTTAGATGCTATTTCTGAACAGTTATTTTCTTTAACTACCAACGGCGGTAGTGAGTTTTGCGGAGAGGTAATTCAAACCTCTTTAAATGAGCTAGAATGGGGAGATAATAAACGTGATTTAAAGATGATTTTTATTGCAGGAAACGAACCTTTTACACAAGGAAAATTAAATTATAAAGATGCTATTACCAACGCTAAAAAAAATGACATTACAGTTAACACTATTTTTTGTGGTAATTACGATCAAGGTGTTTCTGGAATGTGGCAAGACGGAGCTACTTATGGTGGCGGAGATTATATGACAATTAACCACAACAAAAACATTGTACATATTGTAACACCGTATGATAATGACATTATTATTTTAAATAAACAACTAAATAAAACCTATATTCATTATGGAAGTGTTGGACATTCAAAATACACTAATCAAGCAAAACAAGATGCCAATGCTGAAGTTTTAGATGAAGTTGTTGTTGTAAAACGTGCTATTAGTAAAAGTTCTAAATTATATAACAATGCTGAATGGGATTTGGTTGATGCTTCTAAAGAAAAAGAAATAGATTATAAAAAACTAAAAAAATCTCAACTTCCTAAAAAACTACAAGGAAAGTCATCCGAAGAAATAAAAAAATATGTTGTTACTAAACGAAAAGAAAGAGCTAAAATTCAAGAAAAAATTCAACATTTAAATAAAAAAAGAAAACAATATGTTGCTAAAAAACAACATGAAAAAAACTCTAAAAATGAGTTAGAAAACGTAATGATTAAAGCGATAAAAAAACAAGCAAAAAAGAAAAAATATTCTTGGTAAAATATAAATAACAAAAAAAACGTCATTCTTTGCAAAATGCTAGAATGACGTTTTTTACCTAATGTCTTTTTACTTTACCTGTAAATCTTGTCCGATACTAATTTCATTAGTGCTTAATCCGTTTACCTGTTTTAATTTACTAACAGATAATTGATATTTTCTTGCTATAGAATATAAAGTATCTCCTTTTTGCACTTTATGATATTCATTTGTTGCAACAGTTTTAACCCCTTTTGTATGCTTAGCCTTTATTCTGTCGTATTTTGTTAAACCGTATTTTTTTATAATCGATATTAATTTTTGCGGATATTTTTTATCCGTCGCGTACCCTGCTTTTCTTAATCCATAAGCCCAACCCTTGTAATTGGTATGTCCTAATTTAAACAAACTCGTATAACGACTTCTTGTGAGTAGGAATTGCGAATGATCTTCGTATGAAGTTTCTGGATATTTATATTTCCTAAAACATTCTCCCTTTTCATCATCATCATGAGTTACACTTTTTCCTTGCCAACCTTTATGGCATTTTATTCCAAAATGATTGTTCGAACGAACCGCCAAGGCACTTCTTCCACTTCCCGATTCCAATACTCCTTGAGCTAGAGTAATACTTGCAGGAATTTTATGCTCATGCATTTTTCTTACCGCAATTGGTGCAAACTTATAAATATATGTAAGTGTATGATTTCCGTTTGTTTTTATCGGTTTTGGTATTTGCTCTAACTGTGGAAGCTCTGGGTAAACTTCTTTTTGCTCTAAAACAACGATTTTTTTACGGCTTTTAGTAACTATATTTTTATTCGATCCACAACTCACTAAAAAAGTGGCGCTTATTACTATATAAAAAACTGATTTTATTTTCATTAAACTTTTATTAACACTTGATTTTTATTTTTCAACTTTTGATTAACTCCTGTAATTCCCTGTAAGCCACCTGTATGAATTGCAACAATTTTACTGTTTTCGGGAAATTCATTGTTCTTAATCATTTCTATAATTCCAAATAACATTTTAGCTGTGTAAATAGGGTCTAACGGAATTTTTGTGTGTTCCTTAAACTCGTTTATAAAACGAATTAAATCTGTATTATATTTTCCGTAACCTCCAAAATGATATTCGGTTTGTAAACTCCAATTATCATATACTCTTACTAACTGCTCTATTTCTCTCTGTAAGAAATCACCTTTTAAGGCAGGAAAACCAATTACTTTTTGATGCTTTTTTGCTGCATTTATCAATCCCGAAATTGTTCCTCCAGTTCCTATTGCAGCACAAATATAATCGAAATTCTTATCTTCTTCTGTTAAGATCTCTTCGCATCCTTTAATCGCCAATTCATTCGTTCCTCCTTCAGGGATTAAATAAAAATCACCAAACTCGTTTTTTAACTTACTTATAAATTCTTCGGATGTTTTATTTCGATACACTTCTCTTGAAACAAACTTAAACTGCATTCCGTTTTTATGTGCTTCTCGCAAAGTTGAATTTCCTGCCAACGTTTTTTCGAGATTCTCGCCCAACTCATCACCACGAATAATTCCGATAGTCTTAAAATCAGATAAATTTCCCGCAACTGCTGTCGCTACAATATGATTAGAAAACGCCCCTCCAAAAGTTAATAACACTTTTTTTTGTTGATTTTTTGCAGCTTCAATATTATATTTCAATTTACGAAACTTATTTCCTGAAACAAATGGATGTATTTTATCTTCTCTTTTTATAAAAAGTTCTACTTTTTTCTCTTCCAAGACAGGAAGAAAAATTTGTTGGTTTTCACTCGTAAAAACCTGATTAAAAAAAGAGTTATATATACTGTTCAATGCAAAAAATATTTATGTAAAAATAATAGAAATCTCAATTAATTTATAGCTATTTTTCACTTGATTTTATAATAAAAAAACGATTTTAGCTTATTAAACTTACGTCATTATATAAAAACAATGGATTTAAATTTTGAAGAAATAATTAAAGAAACTTTTTTTAAAGTTAAAAATATGGATGACAGTGGAAAAACTGCTTCTTATATTCCTGAATTAGCACTTATAGATTCCGAAAATTTTGGGGTTCATATAACTACTATCAATCAAGATAACTTTGGTATAGGTGATTGTTATAAAAAATTTTCGATACAAAGTATAGCTAAAGTGTTAGCACTTAGTTTAGCCTATAAACTTTTAGGGAATAAAATATGGAATCGGGTTGGGGTTGAACCATCGGGTACCGCATTTAATTCTTTAGTGCAGCTTGAGGCTGATAATGGTATACCAAGAAATCCTTTTTTAAACGGCGGTGCGCTTGTTATTTCTGATATTTTATTAAGTCATTTAAAAAATCCTAAAGAAGATTTTTTAAATTTTGTTCGTCAAATTTCTAACAATACTACAATTGATTATTCTAGTAAAATTGCAGAGTCAGAAAAAGCGGTTGGCTATCGAAATATAGCCTTGTGTAATTTTATTAAATCCTTCGGATGTATTGATAATAACCCCTCAGATGTTCTTGACTTTTACTTTAACCTTTGTTCATTAGAAATGAGTTGCAAAGAATTATCTGAAATGTTTTTATTTTTAGCTAACAATGGTATTGGAGCACCTTCTAATCAAAACATTATAAGTGAAAGTGAATCTAAAAGAATAAATGCTTTGATGCAAACTTGTGGATTTTATGATGAATCTGGTGAGTTTGCTTTTAAAGTTGGACTTCCAGGAAAAAGTGGTGTTGGTGGTGGTATTATAGCAATACATCCAGATCAATATGCTATTGCTGTTTGGAGTCCGAAACTTAATAAAAAAGGAAACTCTTATAAAGGAATGAAGTTTTTAGAGGAGTTTACCTCAAGAACTGAGCTTTCTATATTTTAAAAAATCAGCAATCATCGTATTTATGATTGCTGATTTAAATGAGCTAACACACTATTACACTCTAAAAACCTGTAACCTGTTCTTCTACTTTTTCCCAGTCGTGCATTAAATTTTCTAAGCTTGCCTTTTTAGCTTTATATTTTTCAAAGAAATTAGGACGAGATGAAACTTCGTCATAATTATTTGCTAATTCTAAATCTATCTTTTCAATTTCTTTTTCTAAATCAGCAATTTGAGTTTCAATTTTATTCAGTTTATTTTTAAGTTTTTTCAACTCTTTTTCTTGCTCTCTAGATAATTGATGTGCCTCTTTTTTAGCTACTGGTTTATCAACTTTAACAACCGTTCTTTTTTCAGCTTCTCTAAGGTTTTCCATCTTATGCTGATCTAAGAAATAATCAATATCTCCTAAATACTCTTTTATAACCCTGTCTTTAAATCCGTAAACAGTTGATGTTAATCCTTGTAAGAAATCTCTATCGTGAGAAACCACGATTAAAGTTCCGTCAAAGTTTTTTAAAGCTGTTTTTAATACTGTTTTAGAAGCAATATCTAAGTGATTTGTTGGCTCATCCATTATTAACACGTTAAATGGCGATAACAATAATTTACATAAAGCTAAACGGTTACGTTCTCCACCCGACAATACTTTGGCTTTTTTATCTACAGCGTCTCCACCGAATAAAAAAGACCCTAACATATCTCTAACACGCATTCGGTTTGTATCCGAAGCAGCATCTTCCATTATTTCTAAAACTGTTTTTTCTGGCGGTAATTCTTCGGATTGGTTTTGTGCAAAATATCCTATTTCTACATTATGTCCTAGTTTAAGGTTTCCTGTAAACGGAATTTCACCAACCATCATTTTTGCTAAAGTAGATTTCCCTTGACCGTTCTGACCAACAAAAGCAATTTTACTGTTGCGCTCAATCATTAAATCAACATCTTCTAAAACATGCTTATCTCCGTAACTTTTACTTAAACCATCAGCTTCAACAATAATTTTACCTGGCTCTTTAGAAATATTAAAACGAACATTCATTGCCGCATTATCATCCCCATCCACCTCAATAAGTTCTACTTTATCTAATTGCTTCATTAACGATTGCGCCATCGAAGCTTTACTTGCTTTTGCCTTAAACTTATTAATTAAGTGTTGCTTTTGCTTAATTTCTTTCTCTTGATTTTTCTGCGCCTGTAATTGCTTTTCTTTGATTTCAGCTCTTAAAACCAAAAATTCAGAATATGGTTTTTTATAATCATAAATCTGACCTAAAGAAATTTCAATCGTACGGTTGGTTACATTGTCTAAAAACATTTTATCATGCGAAACCAATACAATGGCTCCAGAATACGATTTTAAAAAATTTTCTAACCAAATAATAGACTCAATATCTAAGTGGTTTGTTGGCTCATCTAACAGTAAGATATCATTGTCTTGTAATAATAGTTTTGCCAATTCGATACGCATTCTCCATCCACCAGAAAAGGTATTGGTTAATTTATCAAAATCTTCACGCTGAAAACCTAAACCTTGTAAAATTTTCTCGGTATCTCCTTGGTAATTATATCCACCTAAGAGCTCGTAACGTTCAGTTAAATCTGTTAAATCAATAATCAACTGACTATATGCTTCACTTTCATAATCGGTTCTTGTAGCTAGCTGATTGTTAATATCATCTAACTTCAACTCAATTTCTTTTATTTCTTCAAACGCTTGATAAGCTTCTTCTAAAATAGTTCTTCCTTCTACAAAATCGATATCCTGACGTAAGAATCCCATGCGAATATCTTTATCAAAAGCCATCGTACCACCACTGGTTTCAATGTCTTTAGAAAGCACTTTTAAAAGTGTAGATTTCCCGGCTCCATTCTTACCAATCAATCCGATTCTATCACCTTTATTTAATTTAAAAGTAATTCCTGAAAACAAATCAGACCCCATAAAAGAGACTGACAAATTGTGTACGTTTAACATAAAATTTTGCGTAAATTTGAAAAATGCAAAGCTACTTAAATTATGATTAGAAAAGGAACAAAGTTATATAGTGTTTTAAAAGGTAAATGTCCTCGTTGTCACGAAGGTGAATTTTTTAAGCATAAAATTACTCTTAACCCAAAAAAAGTAACGCAGTTACATGATAACTGTCCGAGTTGTAATTTAAAATACATGATGGAACCTTCTTTTTTCTTCGGGGCAATGTATGTAAACTATGGCTTATCTGTTGCTTTATTTGTAGGTGTTTTTATTATTTCTAAAATGATTTTTGGCTTAACAATATTGCAAAGCTTTATTTCTATCATCGTAGTTTCATTATTACTAATACCTTTTACACTGCGTTTATCTAGAATAATATGGATAAATATTTTTATCGGATATAATAAAAACGCAAAAGAACTACAGTCTGAAAGATAATTAATCTACAAATCTTTTTATATCAGTATCTCTATCTAATTCGTCACCGTTTTCTAAGTGATTAAATAGGTTTTTAGCTATTGTAGGCCCAATCATAACACCACGTGTTCCTAAACCGTTTAAAACAACTAATTGTTTATATTTAGGATGAACACCAATCATTGGTCTTCTATCGCTTACTGTGGGCCTAATACCTGCTGTATGATCTTTTATGGTGTAGGGAACTGTAATTATTTTCTTTAATTTTTCTTCTAACTCTTGTTTAGCTTCTTGTGTCGGGTCACAGGTTTTATCCGTCCAATTAAATGTAGCTCCTACTTTATAGTTATCATTACCAATTGGCATTACAAAAAAACCTGATTTTAATAAAAAATCAATTTTTAAAGACGGTGCATGAATTACGATCGATTCTCCCTTTACCTCATTTAAGGGTAAGTAATTAAAAAAAGGATTCTTTTTTATTCCAAAACCTTCACAAAAAACGATTCTATTCGCTTTTATATGCTGATATTGAATATCTTCTTCTGATATATTTAATAAATCATACTCAAAAGGACTTTCTATTAATCTATTTGAATTTCTAATAAAATCTCTGTAAGATTTTACAAGTAAAGCTGTATCTATTCTTCCTGTTCCTGTAAGTTCTCCAAAACCAAAATCACCAACAACACCTTCAATATTTTCCTTACTAATTTTAGGATTCATATAATGTAATAAAGTTGGTTTATCTAAAGCTGAAAACCAATTATTACCATCACCAACACTTGTAAATGCTTTTTTAATAGAAAACTTGTGATCTAATTTTACACTTAACTTATCTTCTAAAACTTTATAAAAAGGTAGTGCTATTTTTATTTGTTCATGCCCATTCCATGCAGCATTAAAACGCTTTAATATAACAGGATTATAAACGCCTCCTGCTACTATAGATGAAGTTTGTGAATTGTTTTCAAAAATCAAAAATGATTTATTTGCATTCTGCAACTCTTCTGCAAATGCAATTCCTGCCAAACCTAAGCCTACAATAATATAATCTACCTCAATTTTCATAAGTCAAAAATACTATTTATTACAACAAAAAAGAGCTTGCAATGCAAGCTCTTTTTAATTTTTATAATAAGTCCGAAATTAATAATTCCACATATCCATTTCGCGATTACGAATACTTTCTTTAACTCTATCAGCTTCTAATAACTGAAATAAAGAATTACCTCTAACATAGTCTTTAATAGATCTATCTCCGTAAATATTCTCTTCTTTCATTATAGTAGAAGTAAATCTTCTAGCGTTTAATAAGTTATCATAAGACAAAGGATGCGCTGAATTTTTTGGATTGAAAACTTTAGAAGTATGTAGCGTATTTCTTGCATTTGGAAAAAACACCCAAAATAATTCGTACACATTTTCTTTATCGTCAATTTCTTCAATCCCTAAAGCTTGAACATCTGGTCCCATAGGTGCTAATGCTAACATACGATACTTTAATTCACCTCCACGCTTATCGAAATACCAAAGACCTTTAATTAAGTACCCTTTAATATCAGCAGATTGTATTGAATAAGGATCCATATTTCCGTAACCATCGTCACGTTCCATATAGGTTTTTTCTTTAATTTCATTGATACCTATTTTCATAGTGAAGTAAGAATCATTATATACTTCAGTGATTTCACCATTACTAATACCTTTTAATAAGGTATCAAACAATGAACGTCTCGTTAAACCAGCACTTGTAGTATCAATTGGGTAATAATAAGGTAAATTAATTTTTTGATTTAAATCAACATATTCCCACACCACTTTAGACCATAACACATCTCTATCGCTAATATAGCCATAAGGAAGTGGTTTATCGTCTTCTGAAGCTATTTGGGCTTCAGATTTAAATCCAATCTCTTCAACCTTTTGAGAATTTAAGAGGTTAGCTTGTGCACTTGCTATACTTGTAGTAGCAAAGGCAAATAAAACCATATAAAAACGCTTCCAATTCATACTTTAATTTTTTACTTATTAATTTGTAATTTCTATGCTTACAGGTAACACTTTCTTAATCTTGTAATTAGATCCTGAAACAGATGCTTTAATATCATAAATAGTAATTACATCATTTCTTCTAGCTTTACCTAACGCTTGTTTTGCTCTAGCTGATAAATTTCTACCATTTACTGGAATAGTTAACTGCCCTGGAACTTTAATTTTAAAACTAGATACATTTAATTTTAAATCGAATAAGAAATCTGGTAAACCTGCTGCAACGCTAATTCTAGCAACACTAGCTTTAGGCATTCTTACTGTACCGTATTGACCTCTTACCATACCAACAGCTGGTGGTATATCTTTAATTCTGTATTTCTTAGGAGTACTAATTTTCCCTCCTCCTGGTAATGTTGCAGAAACTCTAATTGTTACTTCGCTTCCTTTACCTGGGTTCATTACATATTTATCTCCTTTAACTCTTCTTAAACCTGGTGCTGATGCAGAAACTTTATTTCCTGAAACTCCTGGTACTGATATCGTTAATGGATTTGATAATCCACGGTATACAACATTCATTTTATCTGCAGAAACAACTGCTTCATTTGGCTTAGGAATTACTGAATAGCCTCCTAAAATAGGGATAGTTACTAAAGAATCGTTTTCCATAAACTGAAACTCTCCTTTTAACTCCTTATCTCCAACTGAACCTGCTGGTCCATCTAAGATAACCTGACCTGCTTGAATTTTATCAGCTGGCATTTCTTTACCGTTAACGATAACTTTTTCAGCTGTTAAATTAGGGTCATTTTTACCTAATACAATTTTACCAGATAATTTTTCACCAGGATAATACGCGTTTTTATCAAAAATAACCATGGCATCATAGTTTGTCATTGATACTGCGCTTTCTAATTCACCTTGTAATAAAGCTGTTAATGCATCAGATTCAGTCGTTTTAATATCTGCCTGAATTTGTGTTAGCTTTGTTAAAGATGCAATTAAAGGAAACCCTTCGTAGTTATAACTTAACCAGTTTTTTGTAATTCCGTCTTGTCCTTTAACATCTTCTGTACTAAAACGAGCTTTTACTACTGTAGATAATTTAGACTCTCCTAAAACACCTAAAGACTCTTCTCTAAACTGATTCATTTTATCTACAAACTCTTTCCCTTTAGGTGTAATTTTTCCGCTTGCGAAAAAATACTGATCTAAAAACCCAGATTTATCCATAGATTCATAAGCTTTCTTGTCTTCTAAATCACTTGTCATTTGAGTTTTTAATGCCCCAATATAAGTGAAGAAGTCGTCTGCCATTACTCTAAGCTTATCTGTTTTCTCTTTAGCTTCACCATACTGCTTTGCTTGTTCAGTTGCTTTCAGGGCTAAAGTTTCATACGAAGCTTTATTTTTTTCGGTAGCTCTAATATTAGACTCCGATAATTTTTCATTCATTAATCCGAAGGCTGATAAAACTTCTTTACTCATGTTCATTGCTAACATCGCAATAAATACAAGGTACATTAAGTTTACCATCCTTTGCCTTGGTGACTGTTTTCCTCCTGCCATCTTTAATTAGTTTGTTTAGTTAATAAAAATTAGATAAAACTAATTAATTATTTAGTTGACATTGCCGTTAACATACCACCATATACTCCGTTTAAAGAAGATAAATTAGTTGCTAATGATTGCATTTGTTCTTGTAAACGTTGAGAGTTTTCAACTAAAGAAGAGTTTAAATCAGCTTGTTTACCTGCGTTTTCAACTTGCGTAGTATACAACCCGTTTAAAGATTCTAATTTTGCAGCTGCCATAGACATTTGCTCGTTGTATTGATTTGTAGAAGATACTGTTTTAGAAGTAGCTGTTAATCCTTCTGCAGCTCCTTGGAAATTTTTAATACTATCTCCTAAACTAGAAATTAAAGTAGCATCTAATTTTGCTTCTTTTAAAATACCATCTAATTTTTGAGATAACATACTTTGCGCTTCTTCTGGTGAAGCTTCTTTTCCTTTTTTACCTAAAGATTGTCCGTCTGCTAATTCAGGATAAACTTTTGTCCAATCTAAGTCATCTTCAATTGGTTCGAATGCAGAAATAGCAAAAATAATTGCTTCTACAACTAAACCTAATGTTAACATTACACCACCTGTTAATGGTCCTATTTTAAAGTGCATGATTTTAAATAAAGCTCCTAGTATTACTACTGAGGCTCCTAAACCATACGCCATGTTAAAAATTTTCTTAGTTGATTTTGATTGTGCCATAATTTTTTGTGATTTTTGGGGGTTATTATTGTTTATTCTTGTTTGTTTTTGTGCTATTTATTTTTACTTGTACCTAAGTAATCTTGTACCGTTCTAAATCCGATATAGCTTCTTGCTGTATCTGCATATTCCCAGTCACGTGAACTTACTTCTAAAAAGTATGCTACATCTTTCCAAGAACCTCCACGGATAATTTTTCTACGGTTTTCTTTAATCTCTACGTTAGGATTCATTGTTGATCCCATATAGTAAGACATTTGATTATAAGCTGTATTGGTCCATTCTGCAACGTTACCTGCCATATTATACAATCCATATTCATTCGGATTAAAAGAAACAGCTTCTACAGTATATAATGCTCCATCAGCAGCATAATCTCCACGTACTGGCTTAAAGTTTGCTAAGAAACATCCTCTATCACTTGTAGTACTTGGTCCACCCCAAGGGTATTTACCATAATTTAATCCACCACGAGCAGCATATTCCCATTCTGCTTCTGTAGGTAATCTAAAAGAAGGAACTAATCCTAATTTTTTTCTAGAACGTTGAAAATTGTTTTTAGTTTGTGTTCTCCAGTGACAAAATGCTTTTGCTTGATTCCAAGTAACTCCAACTACGGGGTAGTTTTCATAAGCTTTGTGTGCAAAATATTCTTGGTGCATTGGATCGTTATAAGAATAATTAAAATCTTTAATCCACACAGTTGTATCAGGATATACATTAATAACTTCATCTTTCATAAAGTCTTTTCTGTTTTTTCCTGTTTTAGCTGCTTGCTCATTATCGAACCAGTAATATCTATAATTTAATAACTTCGTATTAAATGTTCTTATTCCGTTTAAAGACTCATCTTTCTTTAAATATAAAGAATCCATTACTTCAACATAGTCTACATCTGGATATTCTTGTTGTTCCCAAACAAGTTCTTCTTGCCAATTCAATGGTTTTAAAGAATCCATTCCTTCTCCTAACTCGTAATAGTTTTCACGCATGTACTTTCCGTATGGCGACTCATTTACTGTATCTGCTGAAGCAAATGCATACAACTGAATACCCTCTGCATTTTTACCTGCGGTTGCCGGGTCGATGTCTCCTCCTGAAGCAAATTCAGCTTGATATGCTAATTTTGTTCTTGTAATAGAATCTCGCACCCAAAATACAAACTGTTTGTATTCGCTATTTGTAATTTCAGATTCGTCCATATAAAAAGGCTGAACCGTAACAGTTTTAGTTGGTGCATTCATTGCTCCTAACGGGTCTTCATCTTGCTTACCCATAGTAAAAGAACCTCCAGGTATTTTAGCCATTCCGAATGGTTTCTCTGCAAACCACTTTCTTTTTGACTTCTCACCTACTAATTCTCCTCTATCACCACTTGAACCACAAGCGTATATTAAAGATACTAACAATGTAAATACTACTATTTTCTTCATATTATTTCTTTCTTATAAAAGAGGTCGTAAACCTATTATTTTTTTTATTAAAAAACAATTACGTGTTATAATTTTTTCATAAACAAAAAATACACAGCCTTTAATTGAGCTTTTGCAGGGCTTTAAACCACCTGTTTGGCATTTTTCGTTTAAGCGCTTGCTCGTAATCTTTATAGTTACAAGGTATTAACGCATGTCTTTTATGTTTATTATTCGTTATTAAATTTATTTCCATCCACCAACGACCACTTTTATCACTTTTATAAAAATTTATTGGATCGTCATCACTTAAAAGTACTGTGAATTTCTGATAATTTTCTTTTGTTACAAACGGGTAATCTTTTGCACGAGCATTAACTCCTTCAATAAAATACCAAATCATCTGAGCAATTAAACTTGCTGTTTGATTATTTGAATCTAACCTATGATTATATTCATAAACTCCAAAAGAAGTTACTTTATCACTTATTCCTGCATATCTTGCAATTGCACAGATATCTTCTCCATAAAAACCATTTGGTGACGCATTATTATTTGCTGGTGCTTCACTTTGACGGACACAACCAATATCGATACTAACCAAATCTGCGTCTCTTAATATAGGTTCGACTAAAGTTACATCTTTTACCTCACCTAACCTAAAAGCATCAAAATATAATTTATCTAACAACTCAATTTCTTCTTGTGAATTAAAAAAAGTTTGATACCCTATATTACTGTAATTAAACAAATTATTAGGCTGTTCCATAATCACTTTACTTAAAAAAGAATTAGAAGACAGCTCTTCATCTATAGTACCTAAATCGAAACGACTATCTACAGACACCAAGTTAACAGTTTGCTCTAAAGCATCGTAACCTCTGTAATTTGCATATGTTACGTCTTGACTACCGCCAATTATAATCGGAATAATTTTTTTCTTTAATAAGTATTCTATGGTTGTTTTTACAGCAAAATAAGTATCTTTAAGAGTATCTCCTTGTGCTATATTTCCTAAATCGGCTATTTGAGTTTGCCAATTACCTGGAAACAATTCATATAGTTTTTCGCGAATAGGTTGCAAATTCTCGCCACAACCTTCGTTATTTACTGCGCCCCTTCCGTCTTTTACACCTAAAATGGCAATATTTATTTCAGAAAGATCAGGAAATCCATTTTCAAGAGTATGAATTACTATATTTTTCCCCAAAGCACTTAATGATTGCGACATTAAGTGCGCAACCAAGGTATCATTGATAGGAGTAAAAAAACTAAAATTCATCTTTTCTGGGGACTAAAGAATTGGCAATATACTATTTTTTATGAAATCTTTTTTATTTCTTTTTTGTTGCTTTCTTTTTAACAACCTTCTTTTTTGTTGTTTTTTTCTTAGGAGTCTTAGCTTCTATTAGCTTCACAGCTTCTTCTTTTGTCATTTTCTCAATTTCTGTAGTTTTCGGTAATTCAACTTTAATTTTACCTTTAATTACATTGAAACGACCCCAACGAGCTTTTTCCACTCGAATACCAACATCTTCCCAATTATGAAGTACTTTATCTATCTCCTTTTGCTTTTTAACCTCAATCAACTCAATAATATCATCCGTAGAAAGGTTATCAAAATCGTATTTTTTATTTACGTTGATAAAAATAGAATTCCATTTTAAGAAAGGTCCAAAACGACCTACTCCTTTTTGTACTGGTAAATCTTCATAATGATAAATTGGCGCATCTGCTTTTTGCTTCGCAACAATTAATTCTTCTGCTCTTGGCAAGTCTACCTCCATCGGATTTTCACCTCTATCTAAAGACACGAACATTGTTCCGAATTTAATATAAGGACCAAAACGTCCATTAGAAACAATTACTTCTTCCTCTTGAAAAGTTCCTAAATTTTTTGGAAGCAAGAATAACTCTAACGCCTCCTCCATCGTGATGGTTCCTAAATGCTGATCTTTATTTAAGCTCGCAAATACTTTCTCTTCATCTTCGGGAGCACCAATTTGTGCTATCGGACCAAATTTACCTAAACGTACTAAAACTGTTTTTCCAGATTCTGGATGTTTCCCTAAAATACGTTCTCCACTTTCTCTTTCTGCATTTTCCTTAACATCTTCTACGTTTTCATGAAATTTAGTATAGAAACCTTTTATCATTTCTATCCAGTCTTCATCTCCTTCAGAAATATCATCAAAAGAATTTTCAACTCTCGCTGTAAATCCGAAGTCTAAAATATTTGAAAAATTTGCAACCAAGAAATCGTTTACAATATTTCCGATATCTGTAGGGACTAATTTATTTTTATTTGAACCCGTTTTTTCCGTCAACATTTCGCTTTTAACAGCTCCGTCAGACAAAATCATTTGTTCGTAATTTCTCTCTACACCTTCATTTTCTCCTTTTTCTACATACCCTCTTCGTTGTACTGTAGAAATTGTTGGTGCATATGTTGATGGCCTACCGATACCTAACTCTTCTAATTGTTTTACTAAAGATGCTTCTGTAAAACGATACGGTGGACTCGTAAAACGCTGCGTTGCGTTTATAAAAGTATATGCTAAGCTTTCACCAGTTTTTAAATTTGGCAACATTCCTGCTTGCTCTTCTTCTTCATTATCGTTTCCTTCTAAATACACTTTTAAGAAACCATCAAACTTTATCATTTCACCGTTAGCAGTGAATATTTTTTCGTTTCCTGAGTTCTCAATTTTAACGTTGGTTCGTTCTAATTGCGCATCACTCATTTGTGAAGCCAACGTTCTTTTCCATATTAAGTCGTACAATCTTGTTTGATCGTACTCACTATTTATAGCATGCTTTTTCATATCGGTAGGACGAATTGCTTCATGGGCTTCTTGAGCTCCTTTTGCCTTCGACTTAAAAACACGTTGCTTACTATATTCTTTTCCGTAATAGTTACTAATTTCTTCTTCGGCTGCATTTCTTGCATCTACAGATAAGTTTACACTATCTGTTCTCATGTAAGTAATTAAACCGGCTTCATACAAACGCTGTGCTACTTGCATTGTTTTCGCTACAGGAAACCCTAATTTCCTAGAAGCTTCTTGCTGTAATGTTGATGTTGTAAATGGTGCTGCTGGAGATTTTTTTGCTGGTTTTTTGGTTAAATCAGCAATAGAAAAATCGGCAGCTGAACAAGACTTTAAGAAATCTTCAGCTGATTTTTTTGAATCGAAATTTTTCGGAATCGTTGCTTTAAACGTTTTCCCTTCTGTATTAGAAAACTGAGCAATTACTTTATAATGAGTTTCTGATTTAAAATCAAGAATACTGCGTTCTCTTTCTACAATTAAACGAACTGCAACAGATTGTACTCTACCTGCTGATAAGCCTCCTTTTACTTTACGCCATAAAACAGGCGATAATTCATACCCAACAAGCCTGTCTAAAACTCTACGTGCCTGTTGTGCATTTACCATATTATAATCGATATCTCTTGGATTTTCGACTGCTTTTAAAATGGCGTTTTTTGTTATTTCATGAAAAACAATACGTTTTGTATTATCATCATTTAATTTTAATTGTTCTTTTAAATGCCACGCAATTGCTTCACCCTCTCGATCCTCATCACTCGCTAACCAAACAGTTTCTGCTTTTTTTGCTAAAGCTTTTAACTTCTTAACAACGGGCTTTTTATCATCAGAAACAATATATTTCGGACTAAAATCACCATCAACATCAATTCCTAGTTCTTTCGATGGTAAATCTGCGATATGACCATAGCTAGATTCTACTTGAAAATCTTTACCTAAAAATTTCTCAATTGTTTTTGCTTTTGCTGGTGACTCAACTATAACTAAATTCTTTGCCATATCTCTCTTCAATTATCTCTTTTTACACCATATATATAATGATGTTTAGAATCTGCAAAAGTAGAATGTTTTTTTTAAAAAAAAACTTTTTGTTTAAAATTCGACTTAAAAACAAAAAAACAGCCCAATATATTTCTGCCAATTTGTCACTTAAGTTGCTTTTTGGTTGTATCTTTGCAATCATTTTTATTATGAATATGGAGCACACTGAAAAGGTTATAGATGAACAATTACAAGGACAAGCACTTGTAACTGAAAAGAAGACAGAAAACACTAAAAAATTATTTATAGAAAGTTACGGTTGTCAAATGAACATGAACGACAGCGAAATTGTAGCTTCTATTTTAGCTGAACAAGGTTTTAACACCACTCAAGTTTTAGAAGACGCTGATTTAGTTTTGGTAAATACTTGCTCTATTAGAGAGAAAGCTGAAACTACAATTCGTAAACGTTTACAAAAATACAATGCTGTTAAAAAAGTAAATCCAACCATGAAAGTGGGGGTTTTAGGATGTATGGCAGAACGTTTAAAAGAAAAATTTTTAGAAGAAGAGAAAATTGTTGATTTAGTTGTTGGACCAGATGCTTATAGAGATTTACCTAATTTATTAGAAGAAATTGATGCTGGTAGAGATGCCATTAACGTAATTTTATCTAAAGAAGAAACCTATGGTGATGTAGCTCCTGTTCGTTTAAACTCTAACGGAGTTTCTGCATTTGTATCTATTACGCGTGGTTGCGATAATATGTGTACTTTTTGTGTGGTTCCGTTTACCCGTGGTCGCGAAAGAAGTAGAGACCCCAAGAGCGTTTTAGAGGAAATTAAATCGATGCATGATCAAAACTTTAAAGAAATTACTTTACTTGGTCAAAATGTAGATAGTTACCTGTGGTATGGTGGCGGATTGAAAAAAGATTTTACTAAAGCTTCTGAAATGGCGCAAGCTACCGCGGTAGATTTCGCTCAGTTATTAGATATGTGCGCTACAGAATTCCCTAAAATGAGATTTCGGTTTGCAACTTCTAATCCGCAGGACATGAGTTTAGATGTAATTCATACCATGGCAAAACATAAAAACATTTGCAAATACCTTCACTTACCTGTTCAAAGCGGAAGTAACGCCATGTTAAAAGCCATGAATCGTCAACACACACGTGAAGAATACAAAGAATTGGTTGACAACATCTTTAAGATAGTTCCAGAAATGTCATTATCGCAAGATATGATTGTTGGTTTTTGTGGCGAAACAGAAGAAGATCATCAAGATACTTTAGATTTAATGAGATATGTAAAATACGATTTCGGTTTTATGTTTGCTTATTCTGAAAGGCCAGGAACTTTAGCTGCCAAGAAAATGCCAGATGATGTTCCTTTCGAAACTAAAAAAAGGCGTTTACAAGAAATCATCGATTTACAGCAAGAACACGCTTTATATAGAACACAGCAGCATATAGGTAAAACGGAAGAGTTTTTAATTGAAGGAACTTCTAAGAAAAACCCAAATGAATGGAAAGCCAGAAACACACAAAATACCGTATGTGTTTTTCCTAAAGAAAATTATAAATTAGGTGAATTTGTAATGATAAAAATAGAAGATTGTACGTCGGCAACCTTAAAAGGAACTGTGCTTGGCTATTCAGATAATAATTAATTTTTAGAAAAGAGAAGCAAGAGAAAAGATCAGTCCTTTTCTCCCTATTCTTTTTTCTCTATTCTAAAGAAAAAATATGGAAAACCTACAAGCGATAAAACAACGTTTTGGAATTATCGGTAACGACACACAATTAAACCGCGCTATCGAAAAATCTATTCGTGTGGCTCCTACTGATATTTCAGTTTTAGTTACCGGAGAAAGTGGTGTAGGTAAAGAAAATATCCCAAAAATAATTCATCAGTTATCACACAGAAAGCACGCAAAGTATATTGCGGTTAACTGTGGTGCTATTCCTGAAGGAACAATTGACAGTGAATTATTCGGACACGAAAAAGGTGCTTTTACAGGAGCTACAACTGCTCGTAAAGGGTATTTTGAAGTTGCCGATGGCGGAACCATTTTTTTAGATGAAGTAGGTGAATTGCCATTAACAACACAAGTACGTTTATTACGTGTTTTAGAAAATGGTGAATTTATAAAAGTAGGATCATCACAAGTACAAAAAACCGATGTTCGTATTGTTGCGGCTACCAATGTAAACATGCAACAAGCTATTTCTAAAGAAAGATTTAGAGAAGATTTATATTATCGTTTAAGCACTATTGAAATCGATTTACCAGCTTTACGCGATCGTAACGAAGATATTCATTTATTGTTTCGAAAATTTGCTTCAGATTTTGCACAAAAATACCGAATGCCAACAATTCGCTTAGATGATAATGCCACAAAAATATTATTGAATTATCGTTTTCCGGGTAACATTCGTCAATTAAGAAACTTAGCAGAACAAATTTCTGTTGTTGAAGAAAGTCGCTTAATCACTGCCGAAAAATTGATACAATATCTCCCGAAAAACAATGGGAATTTCCCTGCGGTAATAGGGCAAAAATCTAGCAATTCTGATTTTGCCAACGAACGAGATATTATGTATAAAATCTTGTTTGATATGCGTAATGACATCAATGATTTAAAAAAATTGACGTTAGATTTAATGCAAAATGGAGATGCAGAACAAGTTAAAGAAGAAAATCATGGATTGATAGAAAGAATCTATCAAAAACAAGAACAACCAGAAGATCAAAATATTGAAGTTGTTCAAATTCCGCAATCATCCGCTACTCAAAACAATTACGAGTATGCTGAAACGATTGAAGAAGACGAAAATTTATCTTTACAAGAAAAAGAAATTGAAATGATACGTAAATCTTTAGAAAAAAACAGTAACAAACGTAAATTAGCAGCTAAAGAACTAGGGATTTCTGAACGAACTCTATACCGAAAAATAAAACAATACGATTTATAAAAAAACAACTGTTCGAGTACTTTCGTTTTTTGGTCGAAAATCGATTACTTCTCGATACTTTTTTTTATTTTTCGCTACCGTTTCAATTCAAAAAACAAAGTGACAATACGCTTAAAACAATGAGAAAAATTATTTACATCACATTAATTTCTATCGCCGCAACAATTTTAATGATAAGTTGTGGAGCGTATTCGTTTACAGGTGGAAATACAGGAAAAGCAAAAACCATTCAAGTTGATTTTTTCCAAAATCAGGCGCCTTTAATCGAACCTACATTAAGTCAGAAATTCACACAAGATTTACAAGACTTATTTACACGTCAAACAAATTTAACCTTAGTAAAAGCAGGTGGCGATTTACATTTTTACGGTGAAATTGTAGATTATCGTATTACACCAATGAGTGCAACTGCCGATCAAACAGCAGCACAAAATCGTTTAACGATTTCGGTAAATGTTATTTACGAAAATAAGTTAGAAGAAAAAGATAATTTCGAAAAACGCTTTTCTTTTTATTTTGATTATGGTGCTACGCAACAATTATCAGGAGGTGTATTAGACAGTGCCTTAAAAGAAATTTTAGAGAGAATTACACAAGATATTTTCAACGCATCAGTTGCTAAATGGTAATCATTGGATAAAAAAAACTACATACAAATTTTAGAGAAACCAGTACTTATTTCACAGGAAATTAGTGCTGAGCTAAAAAATGTTATTCAACAATATCCTTATTTTCAATCAGCAAGAGCTTTGCAATTAAAAACTTTAAAAAGTCAGCACAGCTTTAAATACAATAACGAATTAAAAAACACCGCTGCTTATACCACAGATCGCACTGTTTTATTTGATTTTATTACTTCAGAAACATTTAAAGAAAATTCAACTGTAAAAGAAGAAAAAATACGCTTAAGAGAAATTATTCTTCCAAAGAAAAAAACAAAAGAGATAACGAAAATTAAAGAAGAGTTATCAATAGGTAAACCTCTTTCTTTCTCTAAGCAGGAATCATTTTCTTTTAACCAATGGATGCAACTTTCTTCTAAAAACACAATAATAAGAGAAACAGCTCCAGACCCTAAAAAAATCATTCCTGCAAAAAGTTTAGTTAAAAAAGATATCATCGATCGTTTTATAGCATCCTCACCCAAAATAACACGCCCAAGTAAAACGAATCCTACTGAAATTAAGCCTGTTAAAAGCAAAAAGAAATCGCAATTAGCAACCGAGACTTTAGCCAAGGTGTATCTTGAACAAAAAAAATATGACAGCGCAATACAGGCTTATAAAATATTAAGTTTGAAATATCCAGAAAAAAGTGGTTTCTTTGCAGACCAAATTAAGAGAATACAAATTTTACAAAAAAATAAATAATGACAACGTATACTTTACTTTTAGTGTTAATATTGATTGTTGCAATAGCATTAATCTTAATTGTAATGGTGCAAAACCCTAAAGGAGGTGGATTATCTTCTGCTCTTGGTGGTGGTAGCGCTCAAAACATTGGTGGCGTACAAAATACAAATAGCTTTTTAGATAAATCTACTTGGACTTTAGCTATCGCAATGTTTGCTTTAATTTTAATCGCAAACTTCGCTATACCTAGAGGTAACTCAGCTGATGCTCCTCAATTAGATAGCGCTTTAGAAAACGTAGAAGCTACAAGTCCTGTTGCAGTTCCTACAACAAACGATACTACAAAAGATAGTGTAAACTAATCTTAACAACATATAATATCAAATGCCAACGTAATGACACGTTGGCATTTTTTTTACATACAATTTAATGGATTTAGAAAAAGTGGCATATAATTTTTAATGGCATAATTTCTGACTATTTTTAAAGCATAAAAACAAACACTTAATCATAACTTATATAAAATGGGATTAAATATTAAACCTTTAGCAGACAGAGTTCTTGTAGAACCAGCTGCAGCAGAGACTACCACAGCATCAGGACTTATTATTCCAGATAACGCGAAGGAAAAACCACAAAAAGGAACTGTTGTTGCTATAGGAAACGGAACTAAAGACGAGCCTTTAACGGTAAAAGTTGGTGATACTGTTTTATACGGAAAGTATGCTGGAACAGAGTTAAAACATGAAGGAAGTGATTATTTAATTATGAGAGAAAGCGATATTTTCGCTATCATATAATTTTTTCACTCACTTAATAATTAATAAAAAAAAGATCATAAAATGGCAAAAGATATAAAATTTGATGTAGACGCTCGCGATGGTTTAAAACGCGGAGTAGATGCATTAGCAAATGCAGTAAAAGTAACTTTAGGACCTAAAGGAAGAAATGTAATTATTTCTAAATCTTTCGGTGCGCCACACGTAACTAAAGATGGTGTTACCGTAGCAAAAGAAATTGAGTTAGAAGATTCTTTAGAGAATATGGGAGCTCAAATGGTAAAAGAAGTAGCTTCTAAAACCAACGATTTAGCTGGTGACGGAACTACAACTGCAACCGTATTAGCACAAGCTATTGTAAAAGAAGGTTTAAAAAATGTTGCCGCTGGTGCAAATCCTATGGATTTAAAGCGCGGTATTGACAAAGCCGTTACTGCTATTACTGCTGATTTAGCAAAACAATCTCAAGAAGTTGGTAATTCATCAGAAAAAATACAACAAGTAGCTTCTATCTCAGCAAATAACGATAAAGTTATTGGTGATTTAATTGCTACCGCTTTTGGTAAAGTTGGTAAAGAAGGAGTTATTACTGTTGAAGAAGCAAAAGGAATGGAAACGTATGTTGACGTTGTGGAAGGAATGCAATTCGACCGCGGATATTTATCTCCGTACTTTGTTACTGATGCTGATAAAATGGTAGCTACTTTAGAAAATCCATATATTTTATTATTTGATAAAAAAATCTCTAACCTACAAGAAATTCTTCCAATATTAGAACCTGTTTCTCAATCTGGAAGGCCTTTATTAATTATTGCTGAAGATGTTGACGGACAAGCATTAGCTACTTTAGTAGTTAATAAATTACGTGGTGGTTTAAAAATTGCTGCTGTTAAAGCTCCAGGATTTGGTGATCGTAGAAAAGCAATGCTAGAAGATATTTCTATCTTAACTGGTGGAACTGTTATTTCTGAAGAAAGAGGTTTTTCTTTAGAAAATGCTACTTTGGATTTATTAGGAACTGCTGAAACTGTTACTATCGATAAAGACAATACTACAATTGTTAATGGTGCTGGTAATGAAGAACTAATTAAAGGGCGTGTAAACCAAATTAAAGCACAAATTGAAACGACTACTTCTGATTACGATCGTGAGAAATTACAAGAGCGTTTAGCGAAGTTAGCCGGTGGTGTTGCTGTTTTATACGTTGGTGCTGCTTCTGAAGTAGAAATGAAAGAAAAGAAAGATCGTGTTGATGATGCTTTACACGCAACTCGTGCTGCTGTAGAAGAAGGTATTGTTGCCGGTGGTGGTGTTGCCTTAGTGCGTACTAAAAAAGTATTAGAAGCTTTAGCTACTGAAAACTTAGACGAAACTACAGGTGTACAAATCGTTAACAAAGCTATTGAAGCACCTTTAAGAACAATTGTTGAGAACGCTGGTGGCGAAGGATCTGTTGTTATTAACAAAGTATTAGAAGGTAAAAAAGATTTTGGTTATGATGCTAAAGCTGAAGTATATGTTGATATGCTAGAAGCTGGAATTATCGATCCTAAAAAAGTAACTCGTGTAGCGCTAGAAAATGCAGCTTCTGTAGCTGGAATGATCTTAACAACCGAATGTGCTTTAATTGATATTAAAGAAGATGCTCCTGCAATGCCTCCAATGGGTGGTGGGATGCCAGGAATGATGTAGTGGCGAGTCGCTACAGACAGATATAAAAAACCTCGATAATTAATTATCGAGGTTTTTATTTTTATATCTTTTTACTATGATTGATTCTCTTATATAAATTAGGTTAAATGAAATGCTAGTAGAAATAAGTAAATCCATTTTAAATCTTACGCTCTACAACATAATCTATCATTTGTTGCAAGGAGTTTTTATATGCTGATTCTGGGAAGTTATTTAATATTGCTAATGCCTTATTTTTATAACTATGCATTTTAGTTGTTGCATACTCTAAGCCGCCATTTGTGTTCACAAAAGCTATAACTTCTTTTACACGTTTTTTATTAGTGTTATGCTTTTTTACAGAATTGATCAACCAAGATTTTTCTTTTTTAGAACAGTTATTTAAGGTATAAATTAACGGCAATGTCATTTTTTGTTCCTTTATATCAATACCGGTTGGCTTCCCTATTTCGTCTTCTGTATAATCAAATAAATCATCTTTAATTTGAAAAGCGATTCCGATATATTCTCCAAACTTTCGCATTTTCTGCACTATTTCATTACTTGCACCTACTGATGCTGCTCCAATACCACAACAAGCAGCTATTAAGGTTGCTGTTTTCTGTCGGATGATTTCAAAATATATTTCCTCGGTAATATCTAGTTTCCGTGCTTTTTCTATCTGTAATAATTCACCTTCACTCATTTCACGCACTGCGATAGAAATCAGTTTAAGAATATCAAAATCTTCATTATCAATAGAAAGCAATAGCCCTTTTGACAATAAAAAATCACCTACTAAAACGGCTATTTTATTTTTCCAAAGTGCATTTACAGAGAAAAATCCACGACGACGATTACTATCGTCTACAACATCATCATGTACTAAAGTTGCGGTGTGAATTAATTCTACTACCGAAGCTCCTCGATAAGTTCGTTCGTCAAAACCACCATCAGAAACCATTTTGGCTACTAAAAAAACAAACATCGGCCGCATTTGTTTTCCTTTTCTACGAACAATATAATACGTAATTCTATTTAATAAAGGAACCTTTGACAACATCGAATCTTTGAACTTAGTCTCAAAGAGTTCCATCTCGTTTTTAATGGGAAGTTTAATTTGTTCTACTGGCTTCATTGTTTATCAAAAGTAAGAAAATTTTTAGTTTTCAATAGCTCTAATTCTTTTTAATCTAGCCCAAGCTAATTTATGTCTTCTTTTATAAAAAGACATGGTTCCTCTATCTAATCCGAAGTAAAAAAAACTAATTCCGGCTGGTGGATTGGCACTTGGTAAAAAACTAAAAGTATCGAACGCTGTTGTTGGCCACCACCAACATTGGTAAGTAGTTCCTATAAGTTCTAAACAGGCTACTACGAAATACATTGCTAAATAAAATAATCGTTCATTTGGGTGTTTTCTTAAAAAATAAAAAACCAACAATGTTAAACCAAAGCCAAACACATCGTTTTTAGCTATTAAAAAGTAGGTGGCAAAAATTAATATTATTACAGAAAACACTTTCTCAATCTTCTCTCGATATTTTTTAACTTTCGATTTCCTGCTAAAATAATAAACTCCTAAAAAAACAACGGCGTGTCCTGGCGGTACATAATGCGGTACATTTTCTAATCTGTAAGTATACATCCCCAATACTATTGAAAAGAAATATTCTCCAATAATTGCGATTAGTACTGCATAAATTATTTGTTCTTTAACTCTTGCTGTAGCTGCAAAATATAAGTAAAGCAAAACGATACACATTATAGCTGTTGAAATCCACTGAGCATATTCAGTATAAGCTACAAAATACTTACTATCAAAATACAATCCTACAGCAATAAAAAAAACTAATAAACCTAACGTTTTAAAAGTTTGACCAAAAAGGGTTTTAGATAAATTCATTACGATTTATTAGCTAATTGACCACAAGCTGCGTCGATATCTTTTCCGCGTGAACGACGAACGTTTACGGTAATATCATGCATTTCTAAATTCGATATATAATTGTTGATTGCTTCTGGACTTGCTTGTTGAAACTCACCATCATCAATAGGATTATATTCTATTAAATTAACCTTACAAGGAACGTATTTACAAAATTGAATTAAGGCATTAATATCCTCTCTTTTATCGTTAATTCCTCCCCAAACTACATATTCGTACGTAATCATTCTCTCGGTTTTCTCGTACCAATATTCTAACGCTTCTTTTAAGTCTTTTAACGGAAAAGTAGCATTAAATGGCATGATAGATGTACGAACCTCATCAATAGCAGAGTGTAATGAAACAGCTAAATTAAATTTAACCTCATCATCTGCCATTTTCTTAATTATTTTAGGCACGCCTGATGTAGAAACCGTAATACGTTTAGGAGACATTCCTAAACCTTCTGGAGACGTAATTTTATCGATCGATTTAATTACGTTGTTGTAATTCATCAAAGGTTCTCCCATCCCCATAAAAACAATATTAGAAAGCTTTCTATCATAGTACAACAAGCTTTCTTTATTGATGGCTGCTACTTGATCGTAAATCTCATCTGGATTTAAGTTTCGCATTCTTTTTAAACGAGATGTTGCGCAAAAACGACAATCTAAACTACAACCAACTTGGCTAGATACACAAGCAGTTGTTCGTGTTTTTGTTGGTATTAAAACCGACTCTACCACTAAACCATCGTGTAAACGAACTGCATTTTTTACAGTTCCGTCTTTACTACGCTGCATATTATCAACCTGAATGTGGTTAATTACAAAGTTTTCGTCTAGCATTTTACGAGTATCTTTCGATAAATTGGTCATATCATCAAATGAATGTGCCGATTTACTCCACAGCCATTCATATATCTGATTACCACGAAATGCCTTATCTCCGTTTGCTACAAAAAAATTACGTAATTGTTCTTTTGTTAATGCGCGTATGTCTTTTTTCTTAATTTCCATTGGGTGCAAAAATACACAAAACCTCACAAGTAATCTTGTGAGGTTTTATAATTCGTTTAAATCTATAGTATTATAAAATCAACATCGCGTCTCCGTACGAGTGAAATTTATATTTCTCTTTAATTGCCTCTTCATATGCTTCCATCATAAAGTCGTGTCCTGCAAAAGCAGAAACAGTCATCATTAAGGTTGATTTTGGTGTATGAAAATTTGTAATCATACAGTTTGCAACACTAAAATCAAATGGAGGAAATATAAATTTATTTGTCCAACCATCAAATTCCTTTAACTTACGTTTAGAAGTAATTGCAGATTCTGTTGCTCTCATTACAGTTGTTCCAACAGCACAAACTCTTTTCTTTTTAGCTAAAGCATCGTTTACCATATCTGCAGTCGCTTGCGTTACGTTAATCTTTTCAGAGTCCATTTTATGCTTCGATAAATCTTCTACCTCAACCGGATTAAAAGTTCCTAAACCTACATGTAACGTAGTTTCAGCAAAATCTATTCCTTTAATTTCTAAACGCTTCATTAAGTGTTTAGAAAAATGTAATCCTGCTGCTGGTGCTGCTACAGCTCCTTCATGTTTTGCATAAATTGTTTGGTAACGATCTTCATCTGTTGCCTCTACCTCACGCTTTATATATTTAGGCAATGGTGTTTCACCTAACTTTACTAATTTTTCTCTAAACTCTTCGTAAGGCCCGTCGTATAAGAAACGTAAAGTTCTACCACGAGATGTTGTATTATCAATAACCTCAGCTACTAAACTTTCGTCATCACCAAAAAACAACTTGTTTCCGATTCTAATCTTTCTTGCTGGATCTACTAATACATCCCACAAACGATTTTCAGCATTTAACTCACGTAATAAAAATACTTCAATACGTGCGCCAGTTTTTTCTTTATTCCCGTACATACGAGCAGGAAAAACCTTTGTATTGTTTAACATCATTACATCTCCTTCATCAAAATAATTGATTAAATCTTTAAATAATTTATGTTCAATTTTTTGAGTATCTCTGTGCAACACCATTAAACGTGCTTCATCTCTATGCTCTGATGGATATTCTGCTAATAATTCATCTGGTAATTCAAAACTAAAATTCGATAACTTCATAAATCTTTTTTTCCTATGCGCAAATATACAATCTCGACATAGGCCTTGTCAAGCAATTCGGCTTTTATTTTCCTTTAATCATTTCTATTCCTACTTGTTGCATATCTTTCCAAAAATTACGGTACGATTTCGTAACTACTTCTGCATCTAAAATTTCAATACTTGTTTTTAATGCTAGTGGTGTAAATGCCATTGCCATTCTATGATCGTTATAAGTGGCTATATTTATATTTTTATTGATGCTATTTGCAACCTTTAAATGCAAACTTTGATTAGTTATACTAATATTTGCCCCTAACTTAGTTAATTCTGCTTTTAAAGCTTCTAATCGATCGGTTTCTTTTATTTTTAAGGTATGTAATCCTGATAAATCACAAGCAACTCCTAATCCAAAACAAGTTACTGTAATCGTCTGAGCAATATCTGGCGCATTTTTTAAATCTTCGTTTAAAATAGCAGTATTATGTATTGCTTCTTTCGTTAAAACAATGGTATTTTCTTGAAACGTAGTTACAACTCCAAAATGATTATAAATTCTTGCTAAGCAATTATCACCCTGTAAACTATCTTTTTTATAGGCTGATAATTTCACTGACGATCCTATTTCACTCAATGCAATTAGCGAATAAAAATAAGATGCAGAACTCCAATCTGATTCTACTACGATATCCTGAGCAGATACTTCAGGTTGATTTTTAATAGTGATAACACTCCCCTCAAAACTTGCAGAAACACCTATTTGATGTAACAAAGTTAATGTCATTTTTATATACGGAACAGAAGTAATATTACCTTTTAATTCAATTACTAATCCGTTTTTTAAACTTGATGCAATTAACATTAAAGCCGAAATATACTGACTACTTACATTGCCATCAATAGCAACTTTAGTTATCAATAATTCTTTTCCTGTAATTTTAATTGGCGGATATCCGTCTTTTTCTAAATACTCAATATCGGCACCTAAGTCACGAAGAGCATTTACTAATATTTCAATCGGTCGATTATGCATTCTGTCTGACCCTTGTAACACTTTTACTGCACCTTTTTTACTAGCAAAAAAAGCAGTTAAAAAACGCATTGCTGTACCAGCGTGACCAATATCTGCAATTTCATTTTCCGACGACAATGCTTCTTGTAAATGATGCGTATCATCAGAGTCTGATAAATTATGAATGCTAATATTCGGATATAATTGCTGTAAAATTAATAACCTGTTAGATTCACTTTTTGAACCCGAAATAGTTACTTCAGTATTAATTTTAGAGGCTTTTTTTGTTGCTAGTTGTAAGTTCATTTATGTAGACTTCCTTATGTTATATCGATTCAGAATGACGTTTTGATATTGAATTAGACATTCATATTATTTATTTTTCCATGCATTATTCCATCCTTTTCTTACAGCGTGAAAAACTCTAAAGAAAATTGAAAAAAAGATGGCTTGAATTAAAATTTGTCTCCAATCAAAACTCATTGATTCAAAAAACAAACTTCCTATAAAATTTGTTGTTACAAACATTAAAAATAACAAAGGAACATAAACAACAATGTATTTTAAAATTGATATTTTGTTTATCAATTCGGTTTCTTCATTGATGTTTTTGGTTAGTTTATCCTCTATTTTTTTAACATTCATTTTTACTTCATTCTTTTATTTACCACATAAACAGCATATAAAATACTCACTACAACTTTGGGTAAGAAAAAACGCATCCATAATTTATTTGCAAAGTGAAAATTATAAACGGTTTCAAAATCTCCTGAAAAAAGTGCGCCTCCTGTTTTAAAAATTACAGAAAATAACGAGATTATTATAATCAGAAAAATGGCCAATTTTAATACATTAATCCAAAATAAAGATTGTTTACTATTTTTACTAAAACTCATTATTTTAATTTTTCGTTGTTATGATGACGATCGTGATCGCGTTTTGTTTTTATATCTAATTTTTTATCAAAAGCTTCTTGAAGGTTAATTCCGGTTTGGTTTGCTAAACACAATACTACAAACATAACATCTGCTAATTCCTCACCTAAATCTTTATTTTTATCGCTCTCTTTTTCACTTTGTTCGCCATAACGACGTGCAATAATCCTTGCTACTTCTCCTACTTCTTCTGTTAATTGCGCCATGTTTGTTAATTCGTTAAAATAACGAACTCCATGATTTTTAATCCAATTATCAACTTCTTTTTGAGCGTCTTGTATATTCATTTTTACTTCATCATTTAAAATTCAAATATAAATATTTCTTTTGGGCTAATTAATTCGCCATGGCGGATTTTTTCTATTCTTTCCTGCTTTAAACAAAACAATCTTATTTCCATCAGGATCTAACAAATGTGCTTCTCGCCACAACCAACTTTCGTCTTTTGGTAATTGTGAAAATACAATACCTTTTTCTTGAAGATTCTTTACCAACTCATCTAAATTTTCATCTTCAAAATAAACAACAACACCGTTCTCTTTAGGCAACGCATCTACCAAATGAATTGAAAAAGTAGCTTCACCTTCTGGTACTTCAAAACGGACATACCTAGGTTTTGCATTTACAATAAGATGTAAACCTAGTTTTTGGTAAAAAAGCGTTGCTTTTTCAACATCTAAAGACGGAATTGTAACTTGATTTAAATTCATGCTACAACCTTTTCTTTTTTAACTACTCTAGATAACATCCATAAGAAAAACAAACCTATTATAGTCATAATTGTTATAATCCACCAAGTTTTATCAAACCCCAAAGCAGCTACTAACTGCATTCCTGAATTATGACCAAAAATATGTGCCAACGAAAAAGCAATACTATAATACGCCATATATTCTCCTTGATTTCCTTTTTTTGCGCGCTCCATTACAAAAGCATTCGAAAACGGAAAAGCAATCATTTCTCCTATTGTCATAAACAACATTCCGATAATTAAAACACCTACCCAACCTGTTAAGTTTAGTACTAAAAAACTTATTCCTGTTAAAAACAAACCTACAAACATTAAGCGTTCTTTTGAATATTTACTTTCTTCTAACCACTTAATTAATGGCATTTCTAATAAAAAGATTAAAAAACCATTCATCCCCATTAACAAACCAATCTCTAATTCAGATAAATAATGAGCATCTTTATAATACAACGGAATTGTTGAAAAATACTGTAAAAACACAAATCCGAAGATAAACATCGCTACAAAAAACACCCAAAAAGCCTTATCTGAAAACACAGAAACAGGGTTCTCTACTTTTAATTCATCTAATGTTTTTGCTTTTTTAGGATTCAATACATTCATTAATAAAAAAGTAGCCAAAATACACGTAATACCATCAACCCAAAACAGTCCATTATAACTTAAAGAAGTAATAATAATTCCTCCAACTGCTGGTCCTGCAGAAAAACCTAAATTTATTGCCAAACGAATAAGTGTTACCGAACGTGTTTTATTTTCAGGCTTACTGTAAGCACTTAAAGCAACAAACATTGCAGGTCTAAAAGTATCTGCAACTAACATTACAAAGAAAATACCAATACAAAAACCATAAAAAGTAGTTACAAATTGTAATGCTAAAAAGAGTAAACCTGTTAAAAACAAGCTTGTTTTCATTACTTTATACGAGCCTATTTTATCGGTTAACTTTCCGCCTAACCAAGAACCAATAACAGAACCTAAACCAAAACAAGTCATAATCCAACCAATATCAGGCTTCGAAAATTCTAGTTTTTCTGATAAATAAATTGACAAAAAAGGAATTACCATTGTACCCGCTCTATTTATTAAGGTGATTAAAGCGAGCCACCAAACTTCGGTAGAGAGCCCTTTAAAAGTCTCGATATAATTAAAATATAGTTTTTTCATAATCTGTGGTTTAGTTGTTTTGAGTTTGATATAAAAATAAAAAGTCCGACTGTGAAGTCGGACTTTTTATAATTGATATATTTTATATTTAAATAATCATAATACATAAATAGCCCGACAGGTACCGTATCTCACGGTCCATTTACATTGCTTATATGTATTAAAATTTGTCATTTTAGTATTAATTGAAGCGTAAAACTATAAAAAAAAGAAATAGGTTTTACAAAACACTATTTTAAAACCTTATTTCATATTGATTCTAAATAAATCACTCCTAATTACTTGTTCACTTCAAAGTAATTCTCGACTCTGCTCGAACTAACAACTATTGTAAATTTATTTCTATTGAATTTTATACAAAATAGGCTTACTTGGAGTGGCATCATTCTCAAAAGGAGCAATCATTAAATTTAAAAAATAGGCTCCGTCTTTTATTGAATTTTTCACGTAAACAAACTCTGTAATCGTTGCTTCAAAACGAATTTCATTTGCGGTATTCCAAAAAGCATTATGTGCTAACAACTTCCCTTCATCTTTTTCTTTATCTACCGAAGGTAAATCTATTAACAAATGTTTTATTCCTATTTCTTTCAAATAAGAAGCGGCTGCTTCTAATAAGTAAGGCGGGTTTGTATTTGAATAACGAGTGCTTGTTTTTTTATCAGAATTTGGTAAAGTTCTAATAACAACTGCTTCGCTTTCTTTTCCTTTTAAAATCTTTTCTAACTGTTCTTTGGTAATAACAAAATCTCCATTTTTTATTTCCTTCGGCATTACTGTTACCACCTCAGCTAAGAAGAAAAATGTTTGTAAGTTTTTATTTACCGAGTGTATTTGTTTTGTAATATGCCCAACACACTCGGTATGTGTTATGTGCGCATGCGGATTAAAAGAAATATTGTTAAAATTAACATCTGCTCCTTTAGAAACGCTTCCAATCCAATCACCTTCTTTTACTGGCTTAATTTCTGGTTCACCAACATACCATGCATTTATATTTTCTTTTAAAACATCTATTGAAATAGAAATATCTAACGGTTCTGATAAATCTATTTGATATTTTTTCGAATTATGATGTATCTCTGCAATCATGTTTTTCTTATTTAATTATAAATAATTCTGAAGCTAAACCGTCTGCCAAAAACTTTCCTTTTGGAGTTGTTTTTAACTTCTCGACTCCGCTCGAAGTGACACTAATTTCTAGCAAACCTTCCTCTATAAATTTTTGTGATGAAATTAATAATTGCTCTTTAAAATCTTCATCAACCTCATTTAATGAAACACCCCAAATTGTTCGTAAGCCTGTCATTAAATATTCGTTAAACTGATCTTCTTTTGATAATTCTTCTATTTCATTAGGGAGGTTACCTTGCTGAAGTTCCTTTATATATTTTGCATTGTTGGCAACATTCCAACTACGATGTGTTTTACTAAACGAATGTGCAGATGGACCAATACCAATGTATTTTTTACCCAACCAATAACTTGTATTATGTTTCGAAAAATAAGCTGGTTTTCCAAAATTTGAAATTTCGTAATGTATAAATCCGTTTTTGGCAGTTTCTGCTACTAAAATATCAAAATGTTCTTTTGCAACAGTTTCATCGGGTGCGGGATATTTTCCGTTTTTCACAAAACTATCTAACACCGTTTTAGGCTCAACTGTTAATGCGTAACTTGAAATATGATTCACGCCAAAATCGAACGCTATTTGTAAATTCTCTTTCCAACGTTCGTTACTCATATTCGGAACACCATAAATTAAATCGACTGTAATATTATCAAAGCTGCCAATGGCAGCAGATAGGCAATCTCTAGCTTCTTTTGAATTATGTGCACGATTCATGCTTTTTAAATCTTCTTCAAAAAAAGATTGCACGCCAATACTTAATCTGTTTATAGGTGATTCTGCTAATTCTAAAATTTTAGCTTCGGATAAATCATCAGGGTTGGCTTCTAAAGTAATTTCTGGATTTTCTATTACTTTATAATTTTGATGAATAGCATCTAACAACGTTTCTATTTCTTCTTTTGATAATAAAGACGGGGTTCCGCCACCAAAATAGATAGTTTCTATGGTTTCGTTTTCTAATTCTTCTTTACGTATTTCAAGCTCTTTTACCATGCATAAAACCAAATCATCTTTCCTTTTTAAAGAAGTAGAAAAATGAAAATCGCAATAAAAACATGCTTGCTTACAAAACGGTATGTGTAGATAGATTCCTGCCAAATTAAATTACTTTTTAACTCTTTTTTCGTTTTGCTTTACAAAACTTGCCCAACCGGTATAATTTTTACCACCTACAACTCTTCCTGAATTATAGTGATGACAAACCGCGGCTGCTAATCCATCAGTTGCATCTAAATTTTTAGGCAAGGTTTTTAAATTTAATAAAGATTTTAACATTAGTGCTACTTGCTCTTTACTAGATTTTCCGTTACCAGTTATTGCCATTTTAATTTTTAGCGGAGCATATTCTGTAACTGGTATTTCACGCGACAATGCTGCTGCCATCGCAACTCCTTGTGCACGCCCAAGCTTTAACATCGATTGTACATTTTTACCAAAAAAAGGTGCTTCTAAAGCTACTTCATCAGGTTTATAAGTATCTATTAATTCAATCGTACGTTCAAAAATTAACTTTAGTTTTAAATAATGATCGTCGTATTTTTTTAAAATCAATTCATTCATCTGAACGAATTCCATTTTTTTTCCTACCACTTTTATAATTCCGAATCCCATAATAGAAGTTCCGGGATCAATTCCTAAAATAATTTTCTCTGTCTTCAAATTTTAATTTCTATAAAGCTAAACTAATCAATTAAATAATGATTTTTATTAAGTAGTATTTTACTGAACTTCCAATGAAGTAAACTTAAAAATATTTCCGTCAAACAATCCTTTATCAGATAATTTTAATGCCGGTATTACCAACAATGCCATAAAAGACAAGCTCATATAAGGTGCTCGTAATTTACTTCCCATTTGTTTAGCCATTTCATCTAACGCGGCATACGCTTTACCTATTTCTTCAGCGGGTTTATCAGACATGATTCCCGCAACAGGTAACGAAACTATTTTTTCTTCGGATGCTGAAACAGCACAAACTCCGCCTTTATTAGCTATTAATAAATTTACGGCCTTACATATAGCTTCATCAGAAACTCCGACTGCTATTATATTATGAGAATCGTGCCCAACCGAACTAGCAATAGCACCTTCTTTTAACCCGAAATTTTTAATAAAAGCTATTGATGGATCAGCATTTTTATAACGATTCACAACCGTCATTTTTAATACATCAGTTTCTGTATTAGAAACTAAATTTCCATTTTTAATCAAAACATCCGCTTTAACTTCATTCGTTACCAATTCACCATCTAATGCTTCAATAACTCTAATTTTTGCAGCAGTAGATTTAAATTCAAAATCAACTACTTCTTTTTTATCTGTATTAAAATTATTCAACACTTTAAAAGGAACTGACTTTACAAACGACTTTCCGTTTTCAGCAACCAATTCACCGTTTATATATGTTTGTAAAACTTTAAACTTCTCTAAATCTTCAACAACAATAAAATCTGCATCATCTCCTTGTTCTAACAAACCAACATCTAAATTATAGTGTTTTACAGGATTTATACAAGCCGCTTGTAATACTTTAAAAACATCTATTCCTTTTGCTACCGCACGCTCACATAACTCATTTAAATGACCTAACAATAAATCATCCGGATGCTTATCATCAGAGCAAAACATCATATTTTCGAAATGATCAGGCAATAAATCAATCAATGCTTCGAAATTTTTAGCCGCACTTCCTTCACGAATAATTACTTTCATTCCTTTTTGAAGTTTCTCTAAAGCCTCATCATAAGTAAAACATTCGTGGTCGGTAGAAATTCCTGCCGATATATATTTTGTAACATCATCGCCTCTTAAACCTGGTGCATGACCGTCAATAGGTTTGTTATTATTTTTTGCATGCTGAATCTTTTTTAAAACCTCTTCATCATCAAATAAAACTCCAGGGTAATTCATCATTTCTGCTAAATACTTAATATCAGGGTTTTCTAGCATCAATTTAATATCTTCAGAATCGATAATTGCCCCTGCACTTTCAAAAGATGTTGCAGGTACACAACTTGGTGCACCAAAATTAAATTTTAACGGAACTTTTTTTCCGTTTTCAATCATAAACTCAACACCTTTTACACCTAATACATTTGCTATTTCATGCGGATCAGAAACAGTTGCAACCGTACCATGAATAACTGCTATTTTAGCAAATTCTGAAGGCACTAACATTGAACTTTCAATATGAATATGCGCATCTACAAAACCTGGAAGAATATAATTGTCGACAGCGTGATTAACTTCTCTAATTACTGTTATTTTTCCGTTTACAACCTCAACTTCTCCTTTATAGATTCGTTTGTTTTGTATGTCTACTATATTTCCTTGTACAATCATGCTATTGGTTTTAAAGCTACAAAAATAGGTAGTATTTACACATAAAAAAAGCATCCTTTCGGATGCTTTTTACTATTTATTTTTTAACATTTGGTGGTCCACCTGCTAAAATTTCAGCATTTGCATTTTCTTCAAACTTCTTAAAGTTTTCTCTAAATGAATCTGCTAATTTATGTGCTGTTTTATAGTACTCTTCATCGTTATTCCAAGCTTGTCGTTGGCTTAACATTTCTGAAGGAACTCCTGGACATTTTCTTGGTTGTGCTAAACCAAATACTGAATGTGTGTGGTAGTTTTCTTCGTTTACATCACCTAAAGCTCCGCTTAATGCAGCGTTAATCATGGCACGTGTATATTTCAACTTCATTCTATGACCAATTCCGTAAGGACCTGCTGTCCAACCAGTATTTATCAACCAAACATTTACCCCTGTTTCTTTCATTTTTTCGCTTAACATTTCTGCATAACGAGTTGGATGTAAAGGCATAAATGGCGCTCCGAAACATGCTGAAAAACTTGGTAATGGTTCTGTAACTCCCGCTTCTGTACCTGCTACTTTAGCTGTATAACCTGATATAAAATGGTATGCTGCCTGACCTGGTGTTAACCTAGATATTGGAGGCAATACACCGAAAGCATCAGCCGTTAAGAAAAATATGTTTTTAGGATTTTTTCCTATTGATGGTGTTTGAATATTTTCGATATGATGTATCGGGTAACTTACACGCGTGTTTTGTGTAATTGATGTATCGTGAAAATCTACATCTCCTTTAGCATCCATCACAACATTTTCAAGGATTGCTCCTCTTTTAATAGCTGCGTAAATCTCTGGTTCTTTATCTTTAGAAAGATCAATTACTTTTGCGTAACAACCACCTTCAAAATTGAAAACAGTGTTTTCAGAAGTCCAACCATGTTCATCATCACCAATCAAACTACGATTTGGATCTGTAGATAATGTTGTTTTTCCCGTACCTGATAATCCGAAGAAAATAGCCGTATCACCTTCTTTACCAATATTTGCAGAACAATGCATTGGTAAGGTGTTTTTAAACACCGGTAAAATAAAGTTTAATGCAGAAAAAATTCCTTTTTTAATTTCACCTGTATAACCTGTTCCACCAATTAAAGCAATCTTTTTTTCGAAGTTTAAAATAGCAAAGTTATGCTGACGTGTTCCGTCAACTTTTGGATCTGCCATAAAACCTGGTGCATTAATTACAGTCCATTCTGGAGAAAAATCTTTTAATTCTTCAGCAGTTGGGCGTAAAAACATGTTATATGCAAACATGTTACTCCAAGGATATTCGTTAACTACTCTAATATTTAATTTGTAATCTGCGTCTGCACAAGCATAACTATCACGTACAAATATTTCTTTATTAGAAAGATAATCCGTTACCTTATTATATAACTTATCAAATTTATCTGAATCGAAAGGTAAATTTACATCCCCCCACCAAACTTCATCTTTTGTTATAGCATCTTTAACAATAAAGCGGTCCATTGGTGAACGCCCAGTAAATTCGCCTGTTTCAACAGCTAACGCTCCTGAACTACTATTTACTCCTTGTTTTTTCTCAATTGTTATGTTGTGTAATTCGTCTGAAGTTAATTGATAACGAACCGTAGCATCCTTAATTCCTAAGTTATCTAACGATATCGTTTTCGTATCAATATTTGTCATCTTAAATTAATTTAGTTGTGTTTAATTTCACACAAAAATAGTGCTTTTTGATTAAACTGATTAATCATTGAAATATTTTATCAACTATTATTACTTAATAACTTTTTTTAAGAACCGAAAAGCCATCAAAGACCAACCTATTATTAACAACAACCCTCCTAGTGGAGTTACAAACCAAATCGACTTAGCCGGTACTCCTACTAAGTGTATCATATAAATTGATCCTGAAAATAAAATAATCCCGCCTATTAATAAAAAACTAATACTATTCTTTTGTTTTAAATTAAATTCTTTAAATGTATTTACAAAAAGTAAGAGTAAAACATGTAAAAATTGATATCTCACTGCTGTTTCAAAACTTTGCATTGCTGCTGGACTTAATTTTGATTTCAAAGCATGGGCTCCGAAGGCTCCTAAAACAACTGCGATAATTCCTAACACAGCTGTTATTGTTAAATTTTTATACATTTATAGTGTTTTTGTTTAATTTTAAACTTTTTTAACGATATTGTGACTTCAAATTTTAAGACAACTAAAGTACATTATAAATGAGAAATATATTAATTATTGGAGCAGGTAGATCTTGCTCGTCTCTTATAAAATATTTATTAGATAAATCTACATCTGAAAACCTACACCTAACTATTGGTGATGTTTCTATTGAAAATGCAACATCAATAATTAATAACCATAAAAATGCGACTGCAATAGAGCTAGATGTTTTTAATACAGCGCAACGTACGGAAGCTGTAAAAAAAGCTGATATTGTTATTTCAATGCTCCCTGCTCGTTTTCATATTGAAGTTGCCAAAGATTGTATAAATTATAATAAACACATGGTTACAGCTTCTTATGTTTCTGACGAAATGAAAGCTTTAGACGAGCAAGCAAAAACGAAAGGTTTAGTGTTTATGAATGAAATTGGCTTAGACCCAGGAATAGACCACATGAGCGCAATGCAAATTATTGATAAAATTCATGACAAAGGTGCTAAAATGTTACTTTTCGAATCTTTTACTGGTGGATTGGTTGCTCCTGAGAGCGATACTAATTTATGGAATTACAAATTTACATGGAATCCAAGAAATGTTGTATTAGCTGGCCAGGGTGGCGCTGCCATGTTTATTCAAGAAAACACGTATAAATACATACCTTATCACAAACTTTTTAGAAGAACCGAATTTTTAAATATTGATGGTTATGGTAAATTTGAAGGCTATGCAAATCGCGATTCTTTAAAATATAGAAGCATCTATAATTTAGAAAACGTACCAACAATGTACAGAGGTACGATTAGAAAGGTTGGTTTTTCTAGAGCTTGGAATGTTTTTGTTCAATTAGGAATGACAGATGACTCTTATACTATTGAAAATTCTAAAAACTTAAGTTACCGTGATTTTACTAACTTATTTTTAGCATATTCTCCTACTGATTCTGTAGAATTAAAATTCCGCTCTTATCTAAAAATAGATCAAGATGATATTATGTGGGATAAATTTTTAGAATTAGATATTTTTAATGCTGATAAAAAAATAAGTCTTGCAAATGCAACTCCTGCTGAGATATTACAAGAAATATTGTCAGAAAAATGGACACTTGAAGCTGATGATAAAGATATGATTGTAATGCATCATAAATTTGGGTACGAAGACAAGCAAGAAAAGCATCAAATAGAAAGCAGCATGGTTATTAAAGGCGATGATCAAACGTATACTGCAATGGCAAAAACTGTTGGTTTACCTGTAGCAATGGCTACTTTACGTATTTTAAATGGCAATATTACAACCCCTGGTGTTCAGTTACCAATTACCAAAGAAGTGTATGCACCTATTTTAAAGGAATTGGAAGAATATGGAATCACTTTTGTAGAGAAAAAAGTACCGTATTTAGGTTATAACTCAGAAACTTTATAGCAATATATTTAACTTAATTCTAAATTTATTTTCTAATAACTTAGATAAGTTACAACATAGTAAACTACTATTTCATAATATAAAAAAGGCATCAATTTATTGATGCCTTTTTTATATATCTCTTTTTTTTTAAAGAGTAAATATAGCTTGATTTTTAAATAATTTAAAGTTAGTTTTGCAGCCCCCGATTTTTACTAATTAAAACAGTATCACATCCTTAACACTATTTAGTTAAATTTTAAAAATCAACAATGAAAAAATCAGTCTTTTTTTTAATCACTTTCTTTCTTTTATTTTTCCAATCCAATACTACCACTGCTCAAGCCAATTTTAAAACTCCTTACGGAAACAATAAAGCTGTTGGAAAATATGTTAAAATAAATGGTGCTAAAATTTATTATGAACAGTACGGAAAAGGAGAACCACTATTAATAATACACAGTTGTGGTACAGATATTAAGGCGATGGAGTATCAAATTGACTACTTTAAAGATAAATATAGAGTAATTGTTGCTGATAGTAGAGGGCAAGGTAAATCTGAATTAAAAACAAGATCTTTAACCTATCTTCAAATGGCAAAAGATCTAGAAAAACTTACAAAACATTTAAATTTACCTTCAATAAACATTCTTGGTTGGAGTGATGGTGGTATCATTGGGTTAAAAATGGGTATCAGAAATAAAGTGAAAATTAATAAAATCGTTACCATGGGGCCGAATTTAAGATTCGACAATACTGCGGTTAACGACTGGGCAATTCAGCAAGTTAAAGATATGCACGCTCAAACATTAAAAATGATTAAAAAAGGTGATACTTCTAAAGACTGGAAAAAAGAATTAAAATTAGATGAACTACTTTTAAACCAACCAGATATAAGTCATGCCGATTTACAAAAAATAAACGCACCTGTATTAATTACAATTGGAGATAGAGATATTATTAAAAACCAACATGCTGTTGAAATTTTTGATAATATTAAAAAGTCTCAATTATGTATCGTTCCTGGTGCTAATCACGGAATACCTCGTAATAGCGCAAAAAACTTTAACGAAATAGCGGAGAAATTTTTAGCAAGCGATTTTGATTACAGTGATAAAAACTAACTGTAAAAATTACATTTTTAAATAAAAATTTTTGGTAAGATTCACATAGGCATCAGTATACTGATGCCTTTCTTCTTCTATAACTAAATTTTCTTTTTCAATCTCTTTTTCTTCAAAAGAAAACGCTAATAAACTTCTTTTTATTTTGGTGTTTTTATTGCCTTTTACATGGCAAACTTTATTTAAGAACAAATTATTAGTATTCGCTAACTTCACAAAGTTCTCTTCTTCCTTAAAAGGAATAATAACAGAGAATATTCCTTTTTTTGATAAAATTTTTGAAACCCCTATTATTAATTCTTCAAAAGATAATGACGAGGTAAAGCGTGCTTTATTACGAGCTTCATTCTCAGTCTCAAAATTATCAGTATAAAATGGTGGATTAGAAACTATAACATCGTATTGCTCTTCCTCTTCTGCCATCTCTTTAGCAAATTCATTAAAAGAAGCATTGTAGCAAAACAATCGATCTCCCCAATCTGATTGCTCAAAATTTTCTACCGTTTGCTCATAAGCATCTTCATCAATTTCAACAGCATCAACAGTCATAGCATCACTTCGCTGCGCTAACATTAGCGAAATAACACCTGTACCAGAACCGATATCTAAAAGGGTATCCGGATATTCTCCTAAAGAACACCAAGCTCCTAACAAAACAGCATCAGTACCAATTTTCATGGCTGTTTTATCCTGGTTTACAGTAAACTCTTTAAATTGAAATGGTTTCATTTAGAAAAATCTTCCGATTATTTTATCTGCATTAAAAAACAAGTACAAAACAACAACTAGCACTGCTATTAAGTACAATCCTTTCTTTGGCTTTGTTTCTTTTTTATTACCAAAACGTCTTTTAAATTTCATTTTTATTATATTTTATGATGAACAAAATAATTTTAATTTACAGGTTTTATAGCTCGCAGCATTTCTCTTTTTCCGGGAGGACCAGGCAAACGCTCAACAGTAAAACCGACAGCTTGCATTGCTCTACGCACACTTCCTTTTGCTGAATAAGTAACTAAGATTCCGTTTTCTTTTAAAGCTTCAAACATCCGTTTAAAGATATCTTCTGTCCATAAATCAGGTTGATGTTCTGCTCCGAATGCATCAAAATACACTAAATCAAATGCTTTTTTATCTTCTATATCTTTAAAAAACTGTTGACGCTTTGTTAAATAAAAGTTTTTAGTTATTTGATGTTTCTCTTCCCAAGATAGCGAATGCATCTTATCGAAAACTGCTTGTTTACTTGTTGCCTTTAACTCAACAACATAGTTCAACTTTGCTACTTCTTCACTTACTACTGGGTAGGCTTCTACACCTACATAATTAACTGTTTTATCACTTTCCAAAAAAGTGATAAAACAGTTTAAACCTGTACCAAAACCAATTTCTAAAATAGAAATTTTGGGTTTATTTTGTAACGATAACCCGCTTTTTATAAAAACATGATATGCTTCTTGTATTGCACCGTGTTTAGAATGATAGTGCTCATTCCAATCTGGTAAATGGATCGTTGTAGAACCATCGGACGTTATAATAATTTCTCTTTTAATAATCTATTAATTATTTCATTAACACTCCGTGTGCTAAAAAAGAAAATTCTTTTTTAGGTTCAGTAATTTTTTCAATTTCTTCTTTTGATTTCCCTGCATCTTCAGCGTAATGGCGTAATTCATCAATAGGAGTTACTTTTACAAAAGCTTTACCTTCAATAATTACTTCTTTGCCTTGGCTATCTAATGGCATAAAAAAACCATAATCTTTAAATTTAACCATTGTTTTTTTATCCGCCGCAGGCAAAACCATCCAACATCCTTTTTTAGTACAAACCTCACCTATTTTAGAAGCAAACTTTACGTTTATCGTATCTCCAATTTTTAATCCATCAAATTTATCAGACATTTGAGTTTCAGAAAGCGCATTTGTACTTTCTATCTTTTCCCCAAATGAAGTAAATTCAATTTTTGGTGTCACATTTTCTTTCGTTTCTTCTTTCTTTTCTGTTTTACAAGCAACCATTAGTACGCTTAAAAACAGGCAACAAATTAGTATTCTTTTCATTATCAAAAGGTTAAAGTTAATATATAGCAAATATAATTATAATTTATGAAGTACTTCTATTAACAAATCTTTATACAGCTACTTTTTGTACCTTTGTAACACTGATAAACCAGTATTTTATGGACTTAAATATTCAACAAGTAGCACAATCAAAAATTGATTCAGTAGATTTTAACAACCTAGCTTTTGGTCGCACTTTTACAGACCATATGTTTGTATGTGATTTCGCTGACGGTGAATGGAAAAACCCAACAATTAAGCCTTACGGTCCTATGCAGTTTGAGCCATCGGCTAGAGTTTTTCATTACGGACAGGCTGTTTTTGAAGGTATGAAAGCATTTAAAGATGATAATGATGCTGTTTTCTTGTTTAGACCTGAAGACAATCATACGAGAATAAATGTATCTGCAGAACGTTTAGCAATGCCCGCTGTACCTAAAGAGGTGTTTTTTGAAGGATTAGAGAAATTATTGAATTTAGATAAAGAATGGATCAAAAAAGGATTGGGAAATTCTCTTTACATACGTCCTTTTATTATTGCTACCGAAGGTGCTATTGCAGCTTCACCTGCTGAAGAATATAAATTTATTATTATTTGTTCACCAGCACAATCATATTATGCTGGTGAGGTTAGAGTATTGTTTGCTGAAGAATATAGTCGTTCTGCTAATGGTGGTGTTGGTTATGCAAAAGCTGCTGGTAATTATGCTGCTCAGTTTCACCCAACGCGCTTAGCCAACGAAAAAGGATTTCAACAAATAATTTGGACTGATGCTAATACGCATGAATATTTAGAAGAGGCAGGTACCATGAATATCTTTTTTAGAGTTGGTGATAAATTAATTACAACACCTACCAATGATCGTATTTTAGATGGAATTACCCGTAAATCTATCATTCAGCTTGCTGAAGATAATAAGATAGCCATTGAAATTCGTAGAGTATCAGTAGCTGAAATTAAAGAAGCTGCTAGATTAGGGGATTTAAAAGAAATATTTGGATCGGGTACTGCGGCGGTTATAAACCCAATTAAAGGTTTTAAACATCAAGAAGATGTTTTTGAATTACCTGAAATTGACGACTCATATGCAACTCTTTTCAAAGAAAAACTAGTGAATATACAATACAATAAGGCCGAAGACAAACATAACTGGAGGGTTAAAATTTAGGTTTCATCAAAAAAAAACTATCTTAGTCATTCAAAATAAGATATTTAAATTCTAAAGGGGGAAAATGAGAAATATTATACTTGCATTATTATCAATAATTATAGGGTTTGCTTTATCGTTATTTACTTTAAATACCTATTTAAAAGGTGCTAGTAAAAATGATAAATCTGAAGAAACAGTAAAAAAAGAGGCTGTAGTAGCCGAGAAAGTTACTCCTGAAGTAAAAGAAATAGAAAAGCCTATTGAGGTTGAAAAACCAGTAGAAGTTGAGGAAGCAGCGACCAATGACACGGAAGAAAAAGAAGAATCAGCAATAAATACTGATAACGTTCAGGAAAGCTTTGAAAACTGGAACGCCTACAATAAACAAAATATCGATTTAATGTCTACTTTTATTCCTCTTGATAACAAAGGAGCAATAATGGACAAAGGTATCTTCTTAGTTTCATTACGTACAGGAGCTTATATTGCTATTAAGTCTATAAATGAAAAAAATGAGATTCAATATCAATTAACCAATATTGAAGATCCTACCAGTATTAAAATTAAAAAATCAATGGTCAGTAAAGCTACCATCGCTTATCAATATTTTAAAATGGAAGGAAAAAAACTTCCTCGTTATGATTTTGTAGATTTAGAAGGAACATCACATAATAAAGCAGATACAGAAGGTAAAATAGTTGTTTTAAAATGTTGGTTTATTACTTGTAAAGTTTGTGTAGAAGAATTTCCACAATTAAATGCTTTAGTTGATAAATATAAAGATGATGATATTGAGTTTGTTAGTTTAGCTTTTGATGAAAAAGATAAACTGGTTGAATTTTTAAAAACAAAACCTTTTAAATACACTACTGTACCGAACCAGAAAAAGTACATGGCTAAGAAGTTAAAAGTAAAACAATATCCAACACACCTTATCGTAGATGCTAACGGAGTTATCCTTAAAATGGTTAACAATGTAAAAACCTTAACATCAGAATTAGAACGCGTTGTAGGTAAATAACTACCAAATATTATAAACAAAAAAGAGCCTCGTTAATGAGGCTCTTTTTATTTTTCTAAAATCTCTTTTATATTTGGTTTAAAGTAATTTGGCCCTTTTAATACCTTACCATCTTCACGATATATTGGTTTACCATCTTCACCCAACTTACTCATATTACTTCGCTGAATTTCATTAAAAACTTCTTCTATCTTATCTTGCATTCCGTGTTCGATAATCGTTCCACATAAAATATACAACATATCACCCAAGGCATCCGCAACCTCTACTAAATCGTTATTTTCTGCGGCTTCTAAATACTCTTCATTCTCTTCTTTCATCAACTCAAAACGCAGTTTTTTTCTGTCGTCAGAAATTGTTACTGTTGGTTTGTTTTGAATATTTAATTTAAACGCTGAATGAAACTCGTGTACTGCTTTTATTTTATTCTTCATTTGGTGTATTTTAATTCAATTTATATTTTATTCAAATAATTAGTTTAATCTTCTTCATTATAAAATCATTCTTTAACTTTGCTGAAAATATAATTTTATGTTTAATCTTATCGCTGCAAAAATGTTTACTCCTGGCAGAATTGTTTTTGCTTGTATATTCGTTATTGCTTTTATCATTTTAATGTTTTATAGCTATAAGAAAGATGCAAATAACAACAACAAACACTATAAAAATTCCGCTATTTATGTAGCCATAGGAATATTGAGTTTAATCATTCTTTTATTTCTTGCTAAATTTTTGATTAAAGGTTAAGCCATTTTTTCTACTTCACTTAATTTATCGTGATTTAGTATTGTGTAACCTTCCTTATCAAAATAAGAGGAAGCCGCATATTTCATATCTATTTCTAAATTAGAGAAATTATAAGATGTTGCTTGATATACATTTTGCCCAAAAGATTCTTCGTAATATTTAAGTAAAATATACACTTGCCCATCCATTTTTTTTATTTGTTCTGTTGTGTATTTAAATAACGGACTTTCATTACCTATTTCATGTACCACCGTCCAAATTGTTGGTAAGTACATTATACTATCTCTTTCTAGTTTTAGTTGATAAAATTCTCGTTTATACTCCCCTTCTTTATTTTCTTCATTTAAAACCAAAGTAACTTTAATTTCAGGCTCAATCATTACCGTTTTTCGATTATTCATTAACCGAAACATTAACGCTTTATTTTCTTTAAAGTCTCTTAAAACTAAATTATCACTAAAACGGATGGCTGCTTTTGGTTTAGAAAATCGACCATATAACAATCCAGTAATAAAAGAAAAAGATAACAAACCTAACATAGCTTCAAAAGAAGCAACAATATTAGATGCTACACCATGCGGAGCAATACCTCCATAACCTACTGTTGTTAATGTTTGTGCGCTAAAAAAGAAACCATTTAAAAAATCATATAAAAAAAATTCATCTGGCTGTGTAATTTCTTCAATACCTATTAAAGTATATAGGAGCCCGAAAAAAATGTTTAAAAAGGTATATCCTACAAATACTAAAAGAAAAAATTTAGTCCAAGACATCTCAACGAAATAGGTGTATAAATCATCTATATTAACGTTTTTGTTTACATGAATTACATTAGAACTTCCGTCTTTATTAATAAGCCCTCTACTGTTTTCTTGGGAATTATAACCCAATCCTGGATCTTTAATTTTTCTTGCCATTACATTATTTTACTTTGTAAAAATACAAAAACCGATTCTTTAATAAAGAATCGGTTTTTCATGAATGAATTAAACTATTTACTTAGTTTTTTACTGATAAAAAATTATAGTTTTTAGCGTAAAAATTCATTTGTTCTTCAAATGTTGTAGGCTGTGTAACTTTTACATTTGTAATATTACCTTCTTCATCTACTTCTGTTACTAAAACAGGGTTTACAAATCCGCTATAAGGAGCTGATGTAAATTTTTCATTACGATCTAAAACCTCTTTATGAATTGCCTGATCTACTTTAACACCGTAACCTTCAACTAATGCTTTAGCCGCTTCAAAATCTCCTTCAGATTTAATTCTTTGTGTTTCTTTTAATAAACGCCCAAAAATTTCACGAAGCTTCATATAATCGTTTACAACGAAATAAGTTTTACCATCTTTAGTAACTTTCTCTATTACATTTTCTTTTTGTCCTTGCTCGAAAGACCAAGCAGAAACCCATTGGCGATTTACCATATGATCTTCTTCAATATCATCTCCTAATTTAATACGAATTAATTGTGCCATTAATCCGTTTCTGATATAACCATCATAAGCTGCCTTACCAACTTTTTCCCAATCACTTACCAAGCCTAATTCTTGTAATTTAGGATCCATTAAATAATACAACCCTACTAAATCAGCCCTACCTTCTTCCATCGTAGATGCATAGTTTTTTAATGTTTCTTTTGGCTGCCCTACTCCTTCGTTTATAAGACCCGAAGCATGACCGATTACCTCGTGTAAAGCAGTGTGTAACTTATCCGCTAATTTCCCGTATTCAAGTTCTAATTTTACTTCTTCTTCACTATACGCAAACTCTTTTAATCTACCAGAACCACCAGCATTGTTGTAAGCGCCAATAATGTTTCCTAATGAAACTGATTTAGAACCGTGCTCTTGGCGAATCCAGTTATTGTTTGGTAAATTTACTCCAATTGGTGTACTTGGTGATGCATCACCAGCTTCACCTGCAACATTTACAGTTTTATAAGAAACTCCTACTACATTTTTCTTTTTATGATTTTCATCTAACGGAGAATTATCTTCAAACCATTGTGCGTTATCAGATAAAACTTTCATCTTTTTAGACATATCGAAATCTTTTATTTGCACTACAGTCTCGTAAGAACCTCTATATCCTTTAGGATCATTATACACTTCTATAAAACCGTTTATCCAATCTATATTTCCTTCTGTTGACGTAGCCCAAGAAATACAATATTTATCCCAAACATCTAAACTACCTGTTTTGTAGTACTCTATCAACAATCCTAAAGTTTCTCCTTGTTTTTCATTTTCTGCAACACCCTGAGCCTTCTCTAACCAATACACAATTTTATCGATCGCAGCTCCATACATTCCGCCCGATTTCCAAACTTTTTCTACTAATTTTCCGTTTTCACGAACTAATTTAGAGTTTAATCCAGCTTCTATCGGCTGCCCTTTTGGTCCTTTATATGCTGTTTTATAAAAAGTTTCAACATCTTTACTTGTAATATCTGGTCCGTAAAAATTAATTGCTGAGGCTAAAACATTATCAACTCCGGCTTTTTTATTTACCTTTTTGGCATCCTTTTTATTAAAAACAACTTCTAATGCTTCTGTAGATAAAGTAACGTTCACTTCTTTTAATAAACCAACTAAATAATCTTTAGAAAAAGCAGGCTTAATTTTATCGTTAGAATAATGGTGATGAATTCCGTTTGAAAACCAAACACGCTTTAAATAGGTAGTAAATTTTTTAAAGTCTTCTGAGTTTTTATCTCCTTTATAATTAGTGTTTACTTTCTCTAAAGCAGTTCTTATCTCTAAATTATGACGGTAGTTTTGATCCCACATAATATCACGCCCTGATAAACCAGCTTGCGTTAAATAATACACTAACTTTTTTTCTTTTAACGTTAATTCCTCAAACCCCGGAATTTGATATCTTAAAACTTTTATATCCGCAAATTGCTCAACCTCATGGTTAAACTTCGCTTCAGTTTTTACTTCTTCTTTTGTTTCTTTAGCTTCTTTTTTATTATCCACTCCACAAGAAACCAATAAGCTAACTGCAGCAGCAGTATAAAGCATTTGTTTTAATTTCATTTTTATAGTTTTAAATTGATTTTTCAGTTGATAAATGTACAAATTTTAAATTTCGTTATATCTAAAACAATCGGTTGTATGATCGTTTACCATACCTGTAGCCTGCATATAAGCATACATAACCGTAGAGCCCACAAACTTGAATCCGCGCTTTTTTAAATCTTTTGATATTTTATCCGACAAAACTGTTGTTGCAGGTACATCTTCTCTTTTATCGAATATATTTTTAATTGGCTTACCATCAACAAAACCCCAAATATACTTCGAAAAAGAACCGAATTCTTTTTGAACTTCCATAAAAAGTTGCGCGTTAGAAATTGCTGATTTAATTTTTAATTTATTTCTTATAATTCCGCTATTCAATAGCAACTCATTATATTTATCTTCATTATAAGTTGCAATTTTTTTATAATCAAAATCATCAAATGCTTCTCTAAAATTTTCTCTTTTCTTTAAAATGGTAATCCAACTTAAACCTGCCTGAAAAGTTTCTAAAATCAAAAACTCAAATAAGGCTTTATCATCGTAAACAGGAACGCCCCACTCTTTGTCGTGATACGCTATATATAACGGATCATCACTCACCCAAAAACATCTTTTCTTCATTTTCTTGTCTTTAAAAGTTGAAAATTACTGTTAAACAAACTAAAAATCAATGAAAAACGGAATAATTTTTGCAACTTTATAGGTATCTAATTTACAGATTATGAAAACTTTAAAATATTTTTCGACAGTAATCATCTTAATAATTTCCTTTTATGCTTGTGGTACTTCGCCTATAAAAAACAAAAATACCGTAAAAGAAGAACCTGTTGTTATTAAAAATGACAGCTTAGAGTATGAAATTACAATTATTGATATTGGTTTTACGACTTATTTAAACACCATTGCAAGATCGCCAGGATTTCATTCGCAATTTTATTTAGAAAATAAAAACCGAAGATATGTTTCTGTATGGAATTCTAGAGTTAACAACCCTATTAATTTTAACACCAACATTTACGAGAACATCATCGACTATAACCAAAATGTTAATTACGGCTACGACGTAAACTACAAACTTTTTAATTATTTTGAGTTTGCACAACGTAAATACCGAATGACTTTACGCTAAAAAATAAATAACTTTGTAAAATGTATATTTGCCAAAAAATTAACAGTACAATATGAAGTTTTTACGAAATTTACTAGCATCAATTATTGGTTTTTTTATAGCCATCTTTTTAATCTTTGCCTTTTTTATTGCCATCGCCTCTATTGTTGGCTCTGATGAAGAAATCATCGTAAAATCAAATTCTGTTTTAGAATTAGATTTATCAGCAACCATAAAAGATTACGCTCCTAAAGACGACAATCCGTTAGCCGAAATTTTAGAGTTAACTGATGAAAAGCTAGCTTTAAACAAAATAATTAACGCTATCGAAAATGCTAAAACAGATAGTAACATTAAAGGAATAAGTATCAAAACAGCATTAGTAAACGCTGGTGTAGCACAAACGCAAGCCATCAGAAATAAAATTGAAGAATTTAAAGAGAGTGGTAAATTTGTGTATGCCTACAACGATGTATATTCACAAAAAAACTATTATTTAAGTTCGGTTGCCGATAGTTTATTCTTAAATCCTGTTGGTGCTATTGATTTTAAAGGTTTGTCTACCGAAGTTTTATATTATAAAGATTTTGAAGATAAATACGGAATTAAAATGGAAGTGATTCGTCACGGAAAATACAAAAGTGCAGTTGAGCCATATTTAACGAATAAGATGAGTGATGCTAACCGCGAACAAACTACTTCGCTTTTAAAATCTATCTGGTCAGAAATTACAGATGACATTAGCAAAAGCAGAAATATAACTACCCAACAATTAAATTTAATTGCTGATAATGCCAATGGTAGAAATGCAATAATGGCTAAAAATCATAAATTAATTGATGCTATTATTTATGAAGATGAATACGACGCTAAACTAGCCTTAAATGCTGATAAAAAAATAAACACAATCTCTTTAGCTGATTATATTAAATCTGGAAAAGGACGAATTTCTTCTACCGCAAAAAATAAGATTGCTGTAATTTATGCACAAGGAGAAATAATGTATACTGAAGGAAATGAAAATATTATTGGTCAAGGAATTATAAACAAAGCATTACGAAAAGCAAGAAAAGATAAAAATGTAAAAGCAATTGTTTTACGTGTTAATTCACCAGGAGGTAGCGCTTTAGCTTCTGAATTAATTTGGCGCGAGTTAGAATTAACAAAAAAAGAAAAACCGTTAGTAGTTTCTATGGGTAACGTAGCCGCTTCTGGCGGATATTATATTGCTTGTAATGCTGATAAAATATTAGCCGAACCTACCACAATTACCGGTTCTATTGGTGTTTTTGGAGCCATTCCAAATTTCAACAAATTTGCAGACAACATTGGTATTAATGCCGAGCAAGTATCTACAAACAACAACCCTAACTATAGTATTTTTGAACCTATGGATAAAAAATTCTATGACGTTACCAAAGAAGGTGTAGAACAAATCTATACTACTTTTGTAAACCGTGTTGCAACTGGTCGTAATATGACTTTCGAACAAGTAAATGAAATTGCACAAGGAAGAGTTTGGACAGGTAAAGAAGCGCTTGAAAATGGTTTAGTTGATAAATTAGGTAACCTAAATGATGCTATTAAAATTGCAGCTGAATTAGCCAAAGTAGAAACATATAAGATTCGTAATTACCCTAATTATAAAAAAGATTTAAAGGAAGCTTTTAATTTTTCTCCTTTTGCGAAAGTATCTAAAGAAGAAATTTTAAAAGAAACATTAGGTGATGAAAATTACCAACTCTATAACAACATCAATCAGATGAAAAAATTAAAAGGAATTCAAGCAAGAATGCCTTACATACTTCAAATAAAATAAGCGCAATAAAAAAGCCTTGACAATGTCAAGGCTTTTTTATTATAAGTAATTTATAATCGTTTTATAAACCGAAACTCTCTTTTACTTTCGCTACATAATCTAACTTTTCCCAAGTAAATGTTTCTACTTCTCGCTCAACAGTTTCTCCCATTGGGTTAGAAAATGTTACCGTTTTCTTTTCTGATTTTCTTCCCATGTGCCCATAAGCAGCAGTTTCAGAATAAATAGGTGACCTAAGTTTTAAACGTTGCTCGATAAAGTATGGACGCATATCAAAAATAGTTTCTACTATTTTACTAATCTCTCCGTCTGTTTTATCAATCGTTGCAGTACCATATGTTTCTACATTAATACTTGTTGGCTTTGCAACACCAATAGCATAAGAAACCTGTACTAAAACTTCTTTACATAATCCTGCTGCCACTAAGTTCTTTGCAATATGACGTGTAGCATAAGCTCCAGAACGATCTACTTTAGATGGATCTTTTCCTGAAAATGCTCCACCACCGTGTGCTCCTTTTCCACCATAAGTATCTACAATAATTTTACGCCCTGTTAAACCAGTATCTCCATGAGGACCACCAATTACAAAAACTCCTGTTGGGTTAATGTGGTACGTAATACTATCTGTAAATAACTTCTGGATACTAGCAGGTAATTTAGCTACAACTCTTGGAATTAAAATAGAAACAATATCAGACTTGATTTTAGCTAACATTACATCATCATTTGCATCAAAATCGTCATGTTGTGTAGAAATAACAATCGCATCAATTCTTTGCGGTACATTATCATCAGAATACTCAATAGTTACTTGAGATTTCGCATCTGGTCGTAAATAAGTAATATCGCTATTCTCTCTGCGCAACTCAGCTAACTCAATTAACAAACGATGAGATAATTCTAATGCCAATGGCATATAGTTTTCAGTTTCATCGGTTGCATAACCAAACATCATTCCTTGATCACCTGCTCCTTGATCTTCTGGATTTGCTCTTACAACACCTTGATTAATATCTGGTGATTGCTCATGAATTGCAGAAAAAACACCACAAGAACTACCATCAAACATATACTCACTTTTGGTATATCCTATCTTGTTTATTACATCTCTTGCAATTTGTTGAACATCTAAATATGTTTTAGATTTCACTTCTCCTGCCAAGACTACCTGACCTGTAGTTACTAATGTTTCACAAGCAACTTTCGATGTAGGATCAAAAGCTAAAAAATTATCGATTAAAGCATCAGAGATCTGATCCGCTATCTTATCCGGGTGTCCTTCAGAAACACTTTCCGAAGTAAATAAATATGACATAAAAATTCTTTTTAAAAATTAAATAAAAGAAAAACTTGGATTGCTTGGTCGCGTAAAGGAGTAGATAATTACTGCTTTAGCATTTTATTTATGAACTCGCGTTCAAAGAGGTTGCAATCAGTCAAATTTTTCCTCAAAATTATATTGCAAAGTTATACATTATTTAACACACAGAAAAACAAACGGGTAAAGAAATAGAAACTATTGATACAATGATAATAAAAAGTAATTTTCGTAAAATTGTTTTGGTGAAATATTTGATTACTTTTGTAGTGTACAAATAAGACATTAACCTAAATAAAACAGAATAAAATGGCATTAGAAATTACAGATGCAAACTTCGAGGAAGTAGTATTAAAATCAGACAAACCAGTATTAGTTGATTTTTGGGCAGCTTGGTGTGGACCTTGTAGAATGGTTGGGCCAATTGTAGATGAAATTCATACTGAATATGAGGGAAAAGCTGTAGTAGGTAAAGTAGATGTTGATAACAATCAAGAATTTGCGGCTAAATACGGTGTAAGAAATATACCTACTGTTTTAGTATTTAAAAACGGTGAAGTTGTAGACAAGCAAGTTGGTGCAGCTCCTAAAAAAGCATATACTGATAAAATTGATGCTGCTATATAAACAGCACATTTATAATATATCATTGAAAAGGTTTGGCTAACGCTAAACCTTTTTTTATTTTCGAAAGATATATGATTGATTTAAATAACACTTCATCAGAAATAAGAAACTTAGAGTTACTTGCCAAACAAGTTGTTGAAGGTTTTATTACAGGGATACATAAAAGTCCGTTTCACGGATTCTCTGTAGAGTTTTCAGAACACAAACTATATAACAAAGGAGAAAGCACTCGCCATATAGATTGGAAGTTATTTGCTAAGACCGAAAAACTATATATTAAGAAGTACGAAGAGGAGACAAATTTACGTTGTCATTTAATTATAGACAATTCCGCCTCTATGCACTACCCTATTCTAAAAACCCAGTCGGTACACAATTTAAACAAAATTGGTTTTGCTGCAGTTGCCGCTGCATCGTTAATGGAAATTTTAAAAAAGCAACGAGATGCCGTAGGTTTAAGTATTTATTCTGATACTTACGAATACTATGCTCCAGAAAAAGGAAGCGAACGTCACCGTAAGATGTTATTAAATCAATTAGAAAGTTTACTTACCTCAAATTCTAAAGCAACAACAGAAACCTATAAGTATTTGCATGAAATTGCAGAAAAAATTCATAGACGTTCTTTAATTTTTCTTTTTACGGATATGTTTCAAACATCAAAAGACGAAGAAGTACTTTTCGACGCATTAAGACACTTAAAATTTAACAAACATGAGGTGATATTGTTTCATACTTATGATAAAAAAACAGAATTTTTATTCGATTTTGACAATAAACCTAAAAAATTTATTGACGTAGAGACAGGAGAAGAAATAAATTTACATGCCGAAAACATTCAAGAAAACTACACAGAGTTAAGCTCTAAATTCTTCAATAATCTAAAAAACAAATGCTTACAATATAAAATAGATTACATACCTGTTGATATTAATGAAGGCTATAATAAGATACTAACTGCTTACCTTGTTAGCAGACAAAAAAAACATAATTAATCTCTTTTTTATTTAAAAAAAGGTTCTATATTTGCAACCGCTTAGAGCAATTAGCAACGGTCTGGTAGTTCAGCTGGTTAGAATACCTGCCTGTCACGCAGGGGGTCGCGGGTTCGAGTCCCGTCCAGACCGCAAAATTATCTAAGCAATAATTATAGTACAATGCTACAAGCAACGGTCTGGTAGTTCAGCTGGTTAGAATACCTGCCTGTCACGCAGGGGGTCGCGGGTTCGAGTCCCGTCCAGACCGCAAAAAGCTTCTCTTTTCAAGAGGAGCTTTTTTAGTTTACAGTAATTACAAGGGATTCACTACTACTCTACTCTTTCAAAACCTTATAAAAACAACTACAAAGGAGTACTTTTAGGTGTACATAGCTAAAAAAGCTAGGTGTATCAAAAGTGTACCATTGGGTGTACCACTCTTATTTTCAGGTGTACCATTACTAATTACACACAACACAATGAATAACAATAGATTAATTATTCTATTCTTCTTACAAAAGAATAGAACTAACAAACAAAATAAGTGTCCAATTAGATGCAGAATAACTTACTATAAAAAACGAAAAGAATTCTCAACTGGTTTTTTTATAAATCCAGAATATTGGAATAGTAAAGAACAATTAGCTAAACCACCTGATAAAGACAATACTTTTATAAACACCCAACTAAGTCTGATTAAACAACAAATTAATCAGGCTTTCTTGTTTTTACAGGTAAATGAAAAAGAGTTTGATGTTGAAGATATTTATTTACAATACAGGGGTAAAAGCATAAAATCTGAAAAAACATTTCTTGAGGTATTTGACTATCACAATTCAAAAATTAAAAAGATGATTAGTATTAGCTATGTAGAATCAACTTACAAGAAATTTGAAGAATGTAAAAAGCTAATAAAAAGATTTATTAAACATAAATACAAGAAAAATGATTTAGTACTCAAAAATATAAAACTCATATTTTTAGAAGATTTAGATTATTATTTAAAAACCGAAAGAAAACAAAGTCAAAGTACAATAAACAAACACATACAGAGAACCCGCAAGATTATCAAATTAGCCTTTCTAGAGGGATATATTGACAAAGACCCATTTGTGTTTTACAAAGCCAAGAAAACCTATAAAAAGCTAATTTTCTTAACTGATAAAGAATTAAAATTATTAGAAACTCATCAGTTAAAACAAAAGAAACTATCAGTTGTAAAAGACTTATTCATTTTTTGTTGTTATACAGGATTAGCTTATGTAGATATGTCAAAATTAAATATTAAACACATTCAAATTGGATTTGATGGCAATGAATGGATTGAGATGGAGAGAAAAAAAACAAAATCTAAAGTTTCAGTTCCATTATTACCCAAAGCAAAAGAAATCTTATTAAAATACAATAATGATTTACCTGATATATCTAATCAAAGATTTAATTCTTATTTAAAAGAAATCGCAGATATAGTAGGACTAAATAAAAACCTTACTCATCATATAGCTAGAAAAACATTTGCTTCTACTGTATTGCTTTATAATGGTGTTCCTATGGAAATTGTATCTGAATTACTAGGGCATTCTAAAATCACAGTAACACAAGAGCACTACGCTAAAGTAGTTAAGAAAAAGATTAGTGATGAAGTTTTTATGCTTCAGGCTAAACTAAAAGATAATTCTTAATAGTAAATTAAATAATTAGAATATTCAAGAAGATGAACTTAGGTTCATCTTTTTGTTTTTTAGAAAAGTGTTATTTTAGGGTTTATAAATAAAATTAGCTATGAATACTGAATTTAAGGACTACCCTATTGAGTATAAAGAAGTAAACCCTGATGACTTTATTTGTGAAACTGATATAGTTGGTTCTAGGACTAATAATAGTACACTTAAGATTGAACCTAATGGACAGAAAATAATTATACCACCTGATGAAAATGGTTATATAAATAATTCTCTTCAAGCTCAAATAACCATAGATTACAAAAATACAGTAATTGTAAATGCAGCTGTAGGTCAAGGTAAATCTTATGGAATTATAAAAACTATAAAAAGATACTACGAAGATACATCTAGACAAAAATATTTAATAATTGTAGCATCACCTTTTGTTAGCTTAGTTAAGCAGTATGTAAATGATATTCATGTAGATGGTGGAATACCTAAAGAGAAAATATTTGATTATAATAACCTGGGAAGAACATCAAATATAGATTATTTAAATAAGTTCGTGCATGTAGTTACAGCAAATACATTATTAGGTAACCCAGGAGAAGATGGCTTTAAGAACTCCGAAATTAAAAGAGAATACTTAAGTTTATTATCTAAGTATTGTGAAAAAAACAGCATAAAGGTTGTTTTTATATATGATGAAATACATGATTCACATCATAACTTTAGGCAAGAATATATTTTTAATCTATGGAAATGGCAAAAGGTTATCCACAAGAATTTCATAATAAGTGCCACCTTTAATGAAGCTTCAAAAGTTGTAGTTGAATATTTAGCAGAACTCACTGACAGAAAAATTAAAATAATAGAATCTAAAAGAACAAGGTTTTCAAGAAAACAAAGTGCTCTTTACCTACATTATAGTGATGATTATAATTTTACTACTGAGACAAAAGAAATAAAGAATACAATTTTTAGGCTATTAGAGAGAAAGAAAGATATTGATGTACTGTGTTATTCAAAATCACTTTCAAAGGATATAATAAACCCAAGAGAAGATATAGGTAAGGAATTACGTAAGATGTATGGAAATGATGGGATTAAAGATTGCACCTCTCAATTAGCTTCAAATAGTAGAGAGGAAAATATAGAGCAACAAAATCAATTTGATAACTCAATGTGTAATGTTGGTACTAATTTCAAGACAGGAGTAAGTATAAAGAAACACAATCATGCGTTGGTGATTATTATGCCATCTAGAAGTACAAGGCTACATTTTAAAAATCAATACGGAATATTTTCTGGTGGAATTAATTCAGTGATACAAGCCTTAGCAAGACAGAGATATATGAAGCCTGAAGAAGAAACACAAGAGAAAAACCAAATTCATATTATTTTATCTAGACCCAACCAATTTGATTATACTTCACTTCAGTATACTTTGATGAATCAAGCACAAAAGCTTCAATTTTCAAAACTCTATTCAAGAGTACATGATGTAAATGAACAAGAAGAATGTGTAAAATATTTTAAGTTTGGTATACAAAATAGGTTATTATATCAATTTTATTCAGTTGAATTACAAGGCTACTTATCTAATGAAATTGATATAGTTGGTACTAGGAACAGAAGAGGATTACCAGCTTTAAATTTTCCAGAATTCAAAACTTTTGTATTAGAAAAAGGAGAAGATTATTTAGCAAATACTTATCCAATCTTCGGGAGAGATATTAGTGGCTATATAACCTATGCTGCTATTACAAATCAATTTATAAATTGTAAACTAGAAAAGGTATTTGCAAGTAAAATGCTATGGTTTAGTGAAACTAACATAGAAGAAGAACTTACTAGATTTTACAGCAATCATGCTATTGAATATAAACTTAGACTTCATTTAGACTACGGAAATTTTAGCGCATACTATTACGAGCTAAGAGATTATGTATTTAATGTGTGCAAAGTATCCTATAAAAGAAAAAGGTTAAATCAAGAACAGGAAACTTATCAAAGGAGTAAAGAAGCACTTAAAGCATTTGAAATACAACTCATTTCTAGAGCTAAGAAATGGTTCTTTGGAGCTGAGCACACAGAAGATTATTCAAGAGCAGATTATCTCTTAGATAATATAAAAACAGCTTCTGAGATAGAGACTCCTACTGCTGAAGATGAAGTACAACAAAAAAGAATAACCCTATTTAAAGCTATAGGACATTTTAGGAATAAACTACTTGTAAATATTAAGAAGTATGATAGTAAGGGGAAACAATACTACTACTTAAGAACTGATAATAAGTTCGGATTAGATTCAATAGATTTAGATGTATTAACTCAATTAGAAGGATTATTAACATATGATGATTTTTTAAACAATGATATTTTTATATTTAGAAGAAGCTTAGAGAATAAAACTCCAAGACAAAAGATAAACTCCCTGTATAAGCTTTTGAAAAAGGACTTTGTAGTGTTAGGAAAAAGAAAAGAGCATTATGTAAGTGGTGAAAGGGTGCTTGTTAAAGAAGTAATTTCTATTAAAATAATGAATCACAATTCCATCAACTTTCTAAACCCTAGTATCAATTGGGAGCAAATAAAGCAGGAGAGAATAGATTACTTAGGTCAAGAAGAATATGATAGATTATATTCAGAATTAGCTCTTGATGATATAGATACTTCTGGTTTTTAAACAATCCACACTTTTATGTATTTGTATAGTATATAAAAAACAATAAAGTGGAGTTTTACTGTTTGAATAAAGTAAGACTCCTTTTTAATCCTAGTACCCACCAATTAAATCAAAACTTTATAGATTTAAAAGAGGAATTAGTTGTGAGGTATAAAAGTTACCTCCCCTCTCTTAAAAACACACCCCACCTCAAAATACTTTAGTATTTCAAGATTTTCTCTCCTAGAAATCTTGTTAGGCAAAGGTAGTGAAAAAAATTTAGAATTAGGTCTTTCAAATGTTAAAAAAACACTAATTAAGTGATTTATTTTCAAGTAATTAGATGCGTTTTTAAATTTAAGATTATACACATAGATATTAACTAATTTAAACAATAAAATTATGCAATTAAAACAAAGTAAAAGAACAAATGTAAAACTCAGATTAGGAATATCTGGAGCAAGTGGATTTGGTAAAACTCACTCTGCTTTACTATTAGCTTATGGTATGACAAAAGATTGGAATAAGATAGCTGTAATTGATACAGAAAACTCATCAGCTAGTTTGTATTCAGATTTAGGAAGTTTTAATGTAGTAGACTTACAAGCTCCTTATTCACCAGAAAGATATATTGAAGCTATAGAATTATGTGAAAAGTCCAATATGTCAGTAGTTATCATTGATTCTATGAGTCATGAATGGAATGGTACGGGAGGATGCTTGCAGATACACGAAAAATTAGGTGGCAGGTGGCAGGATTGGGCAGTTGTAACACCTAGACATCAGAACTTTATAAACAAAATATTACAATCATCTTGCCATATTATAACTACTACTAGAAGAAAAGTAGATTACTCTTTAGATTCAGTAGGTAATGGTAAAACTAAAGTTGTAAAACATGGAACTAAAGAAATTACAAGAGAAGGTTTTGAATATGAATTGACTGTAAATTTTGAATTAGTTAATGATAGGCATTTAGTTAAAGCAAGTAAGGATAGAACAGGTTTGTTTATGAATAAACCAGAGTTTGTAATTACAGATAAAATAGGTGAGAGATTATTGAAATGGTGTAATACCATGCCTCTTACAGTTAAAGAAATGATGCATAAAATTAATAACTCTTTATCAGTATCAGAATTAACTGAACTTTATAATGATAATCCAAAATACCAACAGTCTTTACAATCTCAGTTTAAGAGTAAAAAAGAACAATTAGAAAAATTAAGTAACCAACAAAACTTTAGTACAAATGGAATTACAACTCATACCAACTAGAAAAAATACAGATATTCAAAAAACTACTAACATAATAGAGTATAATGATATTGTAAGTAGTGAAAATAATTCTCCTTTTATAGAGGCTAACACAAAGAGTGTTAGTCTTTCTCATTTAAAGGAGAAATGTATTATTCCTGTATTCTCAAAAGACAATGAAAGAACTATTAGCCATCATGAGTTTATTGAAGTAGTGCAAGATGCTGTAAGAAAAGTTTTTCCTCATCATATTATTTCAAAAGCTGAAATCAGAGTTTCTCATCAAATAAAAGGAAGAGTACCTTCTGCAATAAATAAATCTGTTAATGAGCTCTTAGAACATGAGAAAACAACCTATTATGAAAGAATGGCTTTTATAATAAGGATACCAAGTATTACTGATACTATTAATGGTAATAAAATATCTTTAACATTAGGAGGAGTTAGAGCCTATAACCAAGAGAATTTATATAGTAAAAAGACTATTGAGAAATTCAAATTTTTTGTGGGCTTTCAAAATTTAGTCTGTTGTAATTTGTGTGTAAGTTCAGATGGTTTTATAGATGAAATGCGGGTGGGTTCTTATACTGAACTAGGAAATAAGGTAACTACAGTTTTACAGCAATATCAAGCTGAACAGCACTTACAAGAAATGAAAAATCTTACTCAGTATCAATTAACAGAACATCAATTTGCTCAACTTATTGGTAGGATGAGGTTATATCAGTACTTACCTAAAGAACAAAAGGCTATCATACCTGATTTCTTATTAAATGATGGGCAAATTTCTACCATTGCAAAAGATTTCTACCAAGATGAAAGGTTTTGTAAAAGCAATGATAGTACAATTAATTTATGGAATGTATATAACTTATTTACTTCTGCTAATAAGAGTAGTTATATAGATACTTTCTTAAATAGAAACTCAAATGTTTTTGAATTTACTCAAGGTTTAGCTAAAGCACTCAATGGTAATGGAGATTATCATTGGTTTTTGAGTTGATAGAAGCCCAACCTATTTAGTTAGGGAGGGCTTTATCTTAAGTAAATTATAACTATTTATTTTTTTTATTTCAAGATGCTCTAATAACTTCTTTCTTATTAAGTTTTCAAGTTTCTTTTTTCTATTCTCTTTATCTAGCTTGAAATTAATAGATACTTGAAGTTCAGAGTCTTCATTTTTATTTCTCATATAATCTGGAAAAGAAAGTATTATTATAGCTTCTCCTTTTACATCATCAGAATAATTAAGTTTATACTTTAATTTAACAGATGAGAAAATAAGATTCGGATGATACTCTTCTTTAGATAATAGAATATGGTTTTCCAAACCTTTACCATTTAATTTTAAATTTACAATCTCATCAAGAAATTTTTTAATATCAATATGACTTTTTTTATCAGAATCCCTATATAAATCTATATCAGTTATTGATTTGAAATCTAAAAATAAAGAGAGATTTTCCATGAAAGAATTAAAAAACTTAATCCTTGACTCATTATCAAAGTCTTTAAATTTTATAGAAATAAAATCATCTTGAGGATTAATAATTGAATTATAATTCAACAATCTCTTTGTTTCATTAATTATAATATTATTTACCTCAAAGGTTTCCCTAGATGTAGAGTTCTGTTGAACTGAAATTTGAACATTACCATCAGAGGTTTTTCTTAGCATTACAGAACCATTATGGTATGTTTTGTTATCTGTCCAATCATTTAGAACATTTTCTCTTTCAATTCTATACTCTACCATAACAGTATTTTTATCTGGAATGGTAAAATTAGGTGCTCCTATTACTTTATAACCTGGGTTGTAAGTGTGTATTTTACTTATCTTAGAGTTTAAATCTAGTTCAGATGAAAAAACTTCGGATAAATCAAAATCCTTACTACACTTTATAGAAGATGTTCGATATTTTAAACTCTCTTCTTTGCTTTTTTGCGCACTATACAATTCCTCAAAATCATCTGGACTAATTATACTCTTCATTAGCATTGGGATTGAGTCATTTTTTTTGCTTCTCCCTATAAAAACCCCCTTCTCTCTTAATAAATTATTAATCTTTGAACTTGATATTTCTGATTTGATAAGTAATTGCCTTACTTTATCTCCTTGTGGTAAAAAATCTTTTTTCATTTTTAATTTCTAAAGTCTGATGGGAATTTTTCTACAAATAGATTTTCATTGAATTTGTAATTTTCAAATTTTGAAAGCTTTTCTTTCACTAAGTTCCCATCAATTGATGAATTATAGTTTTTAAATTTAAAAATGGTTTCATCTACAGCATTTAATAAGTCAAAAGACTTTGTAAAGTTTAACACTTGAGCAAAACTTTTTTCATCAAAGTCATCATTAATAAATACTTTTAATATGATTTGATTATTATCTTTTATTCTCAATGGGATTATATCAGAGTATAAATAATCTAAAGGGAAAGTTTTCCCATAAGATTTCTCTTGAATTAACTCTGTATTTATACCAGAATTATGGTAAACAAAATCTACATTCTCATGCTTATATTTGTCTTTTGTCTTAAAAATGCTTTCATAAAAAAAATTTATCTTTTGATTATCAACTAATATGATTTTATCAAAATTTAAGTCACTATCTATTATAGCATTTTTCAAAAAAGGAGATAAATCATAATTTAAAGGACTTGCATCAGACAACCAGACTAAAACACCAGTTATAGTGGTTTTACTAACATTGATATACTCCTTATCTATTTTACTTTTTTTTTCACTAAAACGGAAACACTCAATACCATAAGCTAAATCTTTGATATACTTTTTAAACTCTGTCTTTAATGTTGATTTACTACTAGGGTATTCTTTACCTGTATATTTTGAAGAAATGAGACCTATATCTAGTAAATAATCTTCAACAGGGCTTTTATAATTTATTAGACCATCCAATCCATGAGTGGTTCTTTCTTTTTTAGCTTCTACTCTTTTATGTTTTTTACCTTTTACACAGTTGATTGATGTATTCTCTTCTAATGAATTAAAATTTAAAATATCTTCAAATAAGAATTTAGAAATTTTTTCTCCTTTCTCACCTATTGATTTAGACCATTCTCCCATTTCTTTTTCTTTTTCTTTTTCGGGGTTAAGGCATTAAATATAGAATATAAAATTTTATATAAAAAATTTAAAGTAAACTTTTCTCACATGTAAGTCTCTCTATCCAAACTACCCCCACTTATTCTAGATTTTGAAATGCCCCTTGGTGTTTCTGTATAGAAAATATTCTTACTTCCTAGATTAAAAAACAAGATGATAGCTGTTTTTAAAGGAGAAGATATTTTCTAGAATCAACTTATTTATCAACTCAAAAAAATAAATTATGGTACAAATTGTAGGTTACAGAGGGTGTAACAAAGATGATGGTTCTGAATTCTACTTGTTAGAGTTACAGGGAGGTATAGAAATGGTAATTAGTAAAACAACAGGACAGTTCTATGCTACAGCTAAAAAAGCTGTAATAACATCAACTTTTGATGAGGTTACTTGTAAGGCTCTTATTGGAACTCAAATGAAAGGAAGTATTGTTAAGCAGGAAGTAGCTCCTTATGAATATGTAATTAAAGAAACAGGAGAAGAAATTATTTTAACTCATAGATGGGTTTATACACCAGATGAAGCTCCTAATGTAGAGAAGTTATTTCAAACTAATGTTGATGCTTTTTCTCCTAATGGAGTAAATCAATAATTAAGCAGAAGCTGTATAACTTAATTCTGTCCAAGTTTTGTGTTTATTATAATAAGTGATTACGAAAGTTGGACAGAATTTAATTTTTAAAGAAATGAATGTAGCAGAAATAAAAGTTTCTTATTCAACTAATGATAGAAGAAAAGTTAAAATTACAGATAGTAAAGATGCTTATAAGTTAGTTCTAGATAACTGGAATCAAGACCTTATAGAATTACAGGAAGAAGTGAAAGTCATTTTGCTAAACAGAGCTAATGTGGTACTAGGTATATATAATCTATCTAAGGGAGGTACAACAAGCTGTATAGTGGATATAAAGTTAATTATAAGTGTAGCATTGAAATGCGTTGCTCACAGTATTATTTTATGTCATAATCACCCAAGTGGAAACTTAAAACCAAGTACATCAGATAAGAGTATTACTATTAAATTAAAGTCAGCATGTATGTATATGGATTTGAACTTATTAGACCATCTAATTATAACTAAGACAGACTACTTTAGCTTTGCAGATGAAGGAATTTTATAATTATACTACTTGTAGTGTCTGCAATTTGTATACTATTGGTATTATTTTTTAGTCTAGTACCAACAAGGATGAGTGTATAAACAAGTTATAAAGGCACATGAGCTACAGGAATAAAAAAACCTAGATAATTAATTATAGCTTTTTTATAATAGAAAGAGCATTACAAGAGGTAGTTTTAGTGTATTACATTAGATAATAGCTTTTATCCTATAGTTCTATTGTGATTTGGATATAATAGCTAAAACTTATTCTTCCTCTTCAAATGACACATTTACTAAATCAGATAATGGAACTTCTAAAGCTTCACTAATTCTATATAAAGTAAAAAGAGTGGGGTTAGTTCTTCCAGATTCAATCCTAGAAATATTTGTAGTGTCAAATCTACCAAGCATTTTACTAGCTAAATCAACTTGTGATAAACCTTTAGACTCTCTAATGGTTTGTACACTCTTACCCACTTCTTTTTGAATTGAAATCTGTAATTGTTTTAAATCTTGAATCATTTGTTACTTGTCTTATTTGACAAGTCAATAAAAGATTTATATTTGTTTAACATAATGCCATTTATGGCAACATCTAATATTTATGAGTGTATTAAATTTTTTCATACTAAGAGTATTAGTAGCTATTGTAGTTTATACTATACTAATCTCTTACATTGGTAAAAAAGAAGAAAAAGAAAAAGCATTAAAAAAAGAACTAGGAGGGTTGTTTTCCGAAACAGAAAACAAAGAAGTTTCTTGGGGATTTAGAATTTTCCAAGAGTTAATAGGGTTTGTATTTGTTTTAATGATAGTTTCAATGTTTATGTATGTACTAACTTTTTTGTGGAGGTTAATATTTTAGAATATGATAACAAATTATATCAAGTATAAACTGATGAGTTCTTTTGATGTAAGCAGTATTGAATTAACTTACTTAACTACTTTTAGTAACGGAATTAAATACTGTAAAAGCAATAGGCTTCATGAGTTATATCTCCCCAATAAGATTATCTCTGTAGAAACTTATTTAAGTTTTTATAAAGATGAGTTATTAGCAATAGTATTTAATGCTAGTGAGCAAAATCTTAATTACCTAGTTGAGTTTATAAACTCTTTTGCTAATAATGAAGATGAATTTTTATTTGAAGATGTATTAGGAGGTAATTCAGATTTGTTTTGTATTCAAGATGATGTAGCTATTTCTATTAATAATAGAGAAAATGATACAATAGATTTTAAAATAGCAGTGCCTATAAGTAAAAGAAAAAACAATGTGTTTGTATGAAGTTAAAAGAACTACCCTTTAAAATAGGTATGCAATATGAAAATTGGGAGTTTGATTTAGAATTAGTAAGCACAAAAAAAAGTTATGAAGTTTATAAATACATTAAAGAAGATATAGAAGAAATAAATGAGGAACTAATAGAGCAGATTCATTTGTATTTTGAATTAGACATCTTATTTAAAGTGGAAATCAAAACTCACTATAATCTATTTACTCTATTATGAGAGTAAATTTAAAACAGTAACAATTAAAAATAGATAATATGAAGAAAACAATTTTACTTTTAATGAGTATTTTATTATTATACTCTTGTGGAGAAAATAATGATGATATACAGTCAGGCATCATTGGAAAATGGAATAAAACAAAAGAGACTAAAGAGTATCAAGATGGAAGTATTGATGAAATAAGTTTATCAGCTTGTGACTCCAAAGAAACATTAGAGTTAAAATCTAATAGTCAAGTAATACTGACTAAATATTCAGGTACTAACTGTGATGATTTAAAAATCTTGGAGGGAAACTATTCTTATGATGAATCAAACAATGAATTAACCCTACCAGGAAATAACAAACAAATTGTAGAGGTTAATGGAAATAATATGAACTTTAAATTCACTGTAACAGGTATTGAAAGTTATATTAAGACTGTATATTTTGTTCGTGTAAATTAAGAAAAGGCACACATTTAGGCATACATCAAAAATGTAATCCTTTGTAAGCCTCAATAGCATTAACAAAAGTAAAAAAGTGGAGAGTCCCGTCCAGACCGCAAAAAGCTTCTCTTTTTTAGAGAAGCTTTTTTAGTTTTAAAAACACCCTACACCGCATTCCTAATTACAACTTAATGTACCTCCTTCTCAAGAATTAAAACTAATTATTTAGTTACAACTTCAATCCTTTTATTATATTAGCATGCTTTTAGTATTTTGATGTCTACTAAAAACAGCTTAAAAAAGCACATCAATAATAATATAAAAAAAAATAAAATGAAGAAAATTTTATTATTGGCTTTATGCATTACCTTCAATTACAATGCTATAGCCCAGCGTATTAATTTAGAAACGCCTTTACCAGAAGAGCAAAGTATTAAAAAAGGTGTTTTAAAAAATGGACTAACTTACTACATTCACAAAACTACCGTTACTAAAGATGTTGCTAGTTATTACATCATACAAAATGTAGGTTCTGTTTTAGAAAAAGATAATCAGCAAGGATTAGCTCACTTCTTAGAGCACATGGCTTTTAACGGAACAAAAGACTTCCCTGGAAAAGGAATTTTAGATAAAATGCAAGAACACGGACTTGTATTTGGTAGAGATATTAATGCATACACATCTTTCGATGAAACTGTTTATAATGTAAATAATATCCCTACAACACCTGAATTGATAGATACTGGTTTATCAATACTACATAACTGGTCTAACTATTTATCTTTAACTGAAAAAGAAATTGATTCAGAAAGAGGCGTTGTTAAGGAAGAGTGGAGAACTCGCCAAAACGGTGGTATGCGTGTATTACAGCAAAATATTGGTACAATGTTTAACAACTCTATTTACTCTAAACGTTTACCTATTGGTAAAATGGATGTTATAGAAGGTTTTAAATATAAAGCTTTACGAGATTTTTATCATGACTGGTACAGAACAGATTTACAAGCCATTGCAATTATTGGTGATGTAAATGTTGATGAAATTGAAGCTAAAATTAAAAAATTATTTTCAACTATACCTGCTGTAAAAAACCCTATCAAACGTACTGAGGTTCGTATTTCAGATAATGAAGAACTTATTTATGATATGGGAATGGACAAAGAAGTAACTTCTTCTAGTATTTCTTTCGGTATCCGTCACAACAAGTCTTTAAAAAATGAAACTATTGCCGATTTAAAAGAAAGCCTTTTAAACGGTATGGCAACATCAATTATTTCTACAAGATTAAATGAAATCAACCAAAAACCAGATTCGCCTCTTTTATTTGCTTCTGTTCGTTATGGTAGTCTTTCTAGATTAAACAATGAGTTTAGTGCTCGTATTGTACCAAAACCAAACATGCAACATAAAGCATTCGAATTGGTAATTTCTGAAATTAACAGAGCTGTTAAATTCGGATTTACAAAAGCTGAAATAAGTAGAATTATTGCTCAGTATACAAGTTCTTACGAAAACCAAATTGCAGGTTTCGGAAATAGAAGTCATGGTCAGATAGTAAGAGGAATTCAAACTAATTACTTAGAGAATTCTCATATTACAGACATCAAAAAGGAATTTGAAATTGCTAAAGTAATTTTTGGTCAATTAACTCAAAAAGAATTGTTAGCTCAAATTCAAAAATTATATCTTAAAAACAACAGATCTATTGTTGTTACAGGAGTTAAAGGAAACAAAAACTTAACTAAAGCAGCAGCTCTTAAAATCATTACTACTGTTGAGAATGATAAAACATTAAAGGGATACGCAGAAGAAACAAATGTAAAACCTTTAATGTCGGGTGTTAATTTAGTTACTGGTTCTATTACTTCTGAAGAAGAGAATAAAGAAATTGGTTCAACTATATTTACATTAAGTAACGGAATTCAGGTTCACTACAAATTTGTTGACAAAAACAAGAATGATGTAAATTTAAGCGCTGTTAGTTATGGAGGTCAATCTTTATTAGATGAAGAAGACTTACCATCAACAGTATTATTAGGCAACGTTATTCAAATGTCTGGTTTAGGTGAATTTTCAGCAGTTGATTTACCAAAAGTACTTGCTGGTAAAAAAGCAAGTTCTAGAACAAGTGTTGGTAACACCTCTGAAAGTGTATCAGGATCTTCTTCAACAAAAGATGTTGAAACAATGATGCAATTAGTAAACTTACGTTTTACAAAACCTCGTTTTGATGAGACTTCTTACAAAGTATTAATGCAACAAGTAGAAGCTTTTTTAATTAGAAAGAGCGAGCAACTTCAATCTAAGATGCAAGATAGTGTAACAACTATTTTATACGGAAAAAATCACCCTACAGAACGTTTATTTGATAAAAAATTAATGTCTGAAATGTCTTTTGATAAAATGAAGACTATTTATACAAGTAGATTTGGAAACGCTGGAGATTTTAAATTCTTTATCGTAGGAGATGTAAGTAAAGAAACTATCAAACCTTTATTAGAAAAGTATATTGCTAGCATACCTACAACTAATGAAAGAGAAGAGTGGAAAGACAATTCAGTAGATTGGATTAACAATAAAATTGATAAGGATGTGTTTTTAGAAATGAAAGATCCTAAAACCTCTGTTCGTGTAGTGATTAAAAACGACATGAAATACTCTTTAAAAAACTCAATTTTAATGAGAGCTATAGGAGACGTGTTACAATTACGTTACACAGAATCTTTAAGAGAAGAAGAAGGAGGAACTTATGGTGCTAGAACTAGAGGTTCTATTTCTAGAAGACCTACTCAAGAAGCTACAATATCTGTAAATTTTGATTGTAATCCTGACTTAGCTGAAAAGTTAATCGCGATTGTTCATAAAGAAATTAAAGCACTAGAAAGTGGTGATATTAAACAAGCTGACTTAGATAAAACTCTTGCTAACTTCTTAAAAGCTAGAGAAGAAAGTAAAAACTACAATAGATTTGAAATGAGTTTATTAAAAAACGCTGTATTAGAAGGATATAATATGAATGATCCTAAAAACTATGAAGATATTGTAAAGTCGATAACTATTAAAGATTTAAAAAACATCACAAAGAAGTTGTTGAAAAATAGCAAATCTTACGAAATTGTTTTTAAACCTAAAAAGTAAAAAATAATTATTTTATAAAAAGCTTCTCATTTATGAGGAGCTTTTTTAGTTTTATATCGGCTCATTTATACTACTTATAGCTTTACATAATCCGTTTATCTAAAGATTTTACTTTTTAAGTAAATTAAATTTGTTTTTGACAATTTAATTTCTAGATTTGTCTTTTATAACAACAACAGTTACAATGACATTACAAAACATTTGGCAAGGTTTCTATTTTTACTTTTATTTTTTTAATAAGAGCTGAGACTTTGTACCATATTGTTAACCAACAAATATAAATTATAAAGTCTCGATATATCGAGGCTTTTTTTTTGATTAAAAATGAAACAAATTATAGCAATTCAAGGAGCAGAAGGATCTAATCATCATAAAGTTGCTCGCGATTTTTACGGTACAACAATTCAATTAAAAGAATGTATGTCTTTTGATGTTTTGGTAGATAGCTTATTAAACAAAACAGCTACTATTGGCATTATGGCGCTAGAAAACACAATTGCTGGCTCTATAATTCCAAACTACGCTTTAATTGATAAAAACAATTTACACATCATTGGAGAAGAATATTTAAATATTCACCATCATTTAATGGCACTTCCTAATCAACAAATTGAAGACATTAAAGAAGTTTGTTCACATCCAATGGCATTATTACAATGCAAAGAATTCTTTAAAAAATATCCGCATATAAAATTAGTAGAAGATGTAGATACTGCCGAAGTTGCTAAAAGAATTTCAACAAATAAATTAAAAGGAGTTGCCGCTATTGCTCCAAAAATTGCTGCTGATATTTTTAACTTACATATTATTGAAGATGAAATTCAAACTATAAAAGACAACGCTACACGATTTGTAATTATACAAACAACAGCTCCTGATAACGGAATAGACCGAATAAACAAAGCATCTATAAAATTTCAATTAGATCATAAAAGAGGAAGTTTAGCCGCTATTTTAAATGTATTGAGCGACTGCAAAATGAATTTAACAAAAATACAATCGCTACCGGTAATAGAATCACCATGGAAATATTCATTCTTTGTTGATGTTACTTTTAATGATTATAAAGACTACCAAAAAGCAATTGCTATAATAAAAATCATGGCATTAGAAACAAAAGTATTAGGAACCTACAAAAACGGAAGAAAATGATTCAGCCTGCAAAAAGATTAGAAACCGTTCAGGAATACTATTTCTCTAAAAAACTAAGAGAAGTTAGAGCGTTAGCTGCTGCCGGAAAACCAATAATTAATATCGGAATTGGAAGTCCTGATTTACAACCTCCAACAAAAGTATTAACAGCCATTCAACAAAGTTTTAACGATGCTGTTGCTCACAAATATCAAAGCTATCAAGGATTACCTGAATTAAGAAATGCTATTGCAGAATTTTATAAACACAAATTTAAAGTTACTGCAAAACCTGAGGATGAAATACTTCCGTTAATGGGCAGTAAAGAAGGTGTAATGCATATTTCAATGGCTTTTTTAAATGAAGGTGATAAAGTTTTAATTCCAAATCCTGGCTACCCAACATACACTTCTGTAACAAAATTAGTAGGAGCTGAACCTGTTTTTTATAATTTAAGCGATACTAATAATTGGCAGCCAGATTTTGAGGAATTAGAAAAGTTAGATTTAGCTGATGTAAAAATTATGTGGGTAAATTATCCGCATATGCCAACAGGAGTAAACGCAACTATAGCAACTTTTAAAAAACTAATTACATTCGGAAAAAAACATCAAATTTTAATTGTAAATGATAATCCGTATAGTTTTATTTTAAATGATAAACCTCTTAGTATTTTACAAATTGATGGCGCTAAAGAAATTGCTTTAGAATTAAATTCATTAAGTAAAACCTTTAATATGGCCGGTTGGCGAGTTGGTATGGTTTTAGGAAATGCTAATTTTATTGAATCAATTTTAAAAGTAAAAAGCAATATGGATTCTGGAATGTTTTATGGCATTCAAAAAGGAGCTATCGAAGCCTTACACCTATCAGATGATTGGTTTTTAAATCAAAATAAAGTTTACGAAGAACGCAGAAATTTAGTATTTCAACTTGCTGATAAATTAAACTGTACTTACAACAAAAACTCAACAGGATTATTTGTTTGGGCAAAAATCCCCGGAGGAAAAACAGCTGAACAATTTGCTGATAAAATTTTATATCAGAAAGATATTTTTATTACTCCCGGTACTGTTTTTGGCTCTCAAGGAGAAGGCTATATTCGATTTTCATTATGTGTATCAACAGAAACGATTAAAGCAGCAATCAATAGAATTTAAAACAGCATTCTGAATCTATTTTCAGAAGCACATCAAAAAGACAAAAAAAATGAACGTATTTGTAATCGGTGTTGGTTTAATTGGCGGAAGCATGGTTTTAGATATTCAAAGAGAATACCCTGAGGCTATCGTTTACGGAATTGACACTAACGAAGAACATTTAAAAAAAGCGTTAGAAATTGGTGTAATTCAACAAAAAGCAACACTTAACGATTTAAAAAAAGCAACTATTGTTATCATTTCTGTTCCTGTTGATATTCAGCTAGAAATACTTCCTAAAATATTAAACCTTGTCACTGAAGATTGTTTGGTTTTAGATGTCGGCTCTACAAAAGTTCAAGTTTGTGAAATTATTAAAAATCATCCGAAGCGAAGAAATTTTTTAGCAACCCACCCTATTGCCGGAACCGAATTTTCAGGCCCAACAGCCGCGCATCAAAACCTGTTTCAACAAAAAACAAATATTATTTGCGAAGTAGAAAAAACAGCGTTTAAATTACAGGAAAAAGCCTTAGCAATATTTTCAAAATTAGGAATGCGTATTCGTTATATGGATGCAAAATCACACGATAAGCACATTGCTTATGTATCACATTTATCACACATAAGTTCATTTATGTTAGGCAAAACAGTCATCAATAAAGAAAAAAACGAACGCGATATTTTTGATATGGCAGGCTCAGGGTTTGCCTCTACCGTTCGTTTAGCAAAAAGTTCGCCCGCCATGTGGACACCTATTTTTAAACAAAACAAAGAAAACGTAATTGAAACATTAGATGAATATATACACAACCTACAGCAATTTAAAAAATTGATGCTACAAGACGATTTTACTAAAATTTATGATGAAATGGAAAGCACAAATCACATAAAAAAAATATTAAACGGAATAAAATAAAACTAAAATAGCTGTAATTTTGAGTACTTTTTAAAACTGTAATTTTATTACTATCAAAAACTTAAAGAGCAACTTGCTAAGAAAACGGCACAAATAATTAAAAGATGGAAAACAAAAAAGAATTAAGAACATGGTTAAACGACATGAAACTAGCACATCCATTAGTAATTGCTGGGCCATGTAGTGCCGAAACCGAAGAACAAGTTTTAAAAATTGCACACGAATTAAAAGATACTGACACCAATTATTTTCGTGCCGGAATTTGGAAGCCAAGAACACGTCCAGGTAATTTTGAAGGTGTTGGTGCTTTAGGTTTAAAATGGTTACAAAAAGTTAAGGCAGAAACAGGTATGAAAACCTGTACCGAAGTTGCCAATGCTGCTCACGTAAAGTTAGCTTTAGAGCACGATATTGATTTATTATGGATTGGTGCCCGATCTACAGTATCGCCATTTATCATGCAAGAAATTGCTGATGCTTTACAAGGAACCGATAAAATTGTATTGGTAAAAAACCCTGTAAATCCAGATTTAGCCTTATGGTTAGGCGGAATTGAAAGATTATATACTGCCGGAATTAAAAACTTGGGCGCGATTCATAGAGGGTTTTCTACTTACGAGAAATCAAAATACAGAAATATTCCAGAATGGCAATTAGCTATTGAATTTCAAAATAAATTTCCCGACTTACCTTTAATCTGCGACCCATCACACATTACTGGTAATAGAGATATGATTTTTGATGTTTCACAAACCGCTTTAGATTTAAATTTTGATGGTTTAATGATTGAAACACATTTTGATCCTGATAACGCTTGGTCGGATGCTGCACAACAAGTAACACCAAATACCTTGAAAAAAATTACCGAAGATCTTAAAATCAGAAAAGAAACCGAAACCGACTCTTCTTACAGAGAATCTTTAGATAATTTAAGAGCGCAAATAAATGTTGTCGATGATCAGCTTATCGACATGATGAGTAAAAGAATGAAAGTTGCTGACAAAATCGGACTTCTAAAAAAAGAGAAAAATGTAGCCGTTTTACAATCTAGGCGTTGGAATGAAATTTTAGGAAAAATGATTTTAGAAGGTGAAACAAGAGGTTTAAGTGAAGAGTTTGTACTAAAAATGTTTAAGGCAATTCACCAAGAATCTATCAATCATCAAGAAAAAATCATCAAAGGATAGTTTTAGGGCGTTACCACAAGGGTCAGGCTTTCGTTACTCGCTTTTTTTGTTTTTCAACAAACAAAAAAGAGCTCAAACAAACCACTCAATCCTTAACGCGTAACCCTTTTTACAAAGTGAATTTTTAACTAAATAAAGATCCTTTAGGTATAAAAAAAACAAAAGGATCTTTTTTATTTTATAGTTACATCGTTTTTTATAAACATTCGTTTGGATTCATAATCTAATATTAATGCGTCATTCTGAATTTATTTCAGAATCACATCCATATAATAAACAATAAATTATAATGAGAACCTGAAACAAGATTAAAACATCGTAAAGTGAGTTATTATAAATTACGGAATCATTTTTTTTATAAAATTGAAAATCAATAGAAGTGACACTCATATTTTTTAAAAATTTCTCATCTTTGCAACATGACAGGAACGGTTTATAAATCTACAGGAAGTTGGTATTGGGTTAAACATGAAGATGTTTTATACAAATGCCGAATTAAAGGAAAATTCCGTTTAAAAGGAATAAAAAGTACCAATCCAATTGCTGTTGGCGACAAGGTTGACTTTGATCTTGAAACCAAAAACAATGAAGAAACTGGTGTAATTACTGAAATTCATGAACGCGAAAATTTTATTGTTCGTAAATCTGTTAACTTATCGAAGCAAACACATATTATTGCTTCTAACATCGATCAGGTATTTTTGTTAATCACTATTAACAACCCACCTACTTTTACCACATTTATCGATCGTTTTTTAGTATCAACAAGAGCTTATCGAATTGATACTATTTTAGTATTTAATAAAATAGATGCATACGAATTAGAACAACGTGCAGAAATATTATATTTAAAAGACATTTATCAAGCTATTGGCTACACATGTATTGAAGTTTCTGCCAAAGAAAACACCAATATTGATGCCATTAAAAAAATGATGCTTAACAAAACATCTATGTTTGTAGGGCATTCTGGTGTTGGTAAAACCACGTTAGTGAATGCTATTGATGCCGATTTAAACTTAAAAACCAAAGAAATTTCCGATCAACACAATCAAGGAAAACACACCACTACATTTGCCGAAATGTTTGATTTAAATCTCGAAACCCCTAAAGATGCTCGAATTATAGACACACCAGGTATTAAAGGTTTTGGAGTGGTTGATATTGACAAAGAAGAATTAGGTGATTATTTTCCTGAGTTTTTTGCCCTAAAACAAGATTGTAAATTCAATAATTGTATTCACGTAAACGAGCCAAAATGTGCTGTAAAAGATGCTTTAGAAGAAGATACTGTTTCATGGTCTCGCTATAAAAGTTATTTACAAATTTTAGAAGGGGAAGAAGAACATTACCGTACTGACATTTGGGAAAAAGATCAAGAATAAATGAAAGCTGTTATTCAAAGAGTATCTAAAGCAAGCGTAACTATTGAAGGTGAAAAAGTTGCTGATATTAAAAGTGGATTACTTATTCTTTTAGGTATTACGAATGATGATACGAAAGAAGATATTGATTGGTTGTCTAAAAAAATAAACAATCTTCGTATTTTTAATGATGCTAATGGCGTTATGAATAAATCGTTAATCGACAGTTTAGGTGATGCTATTATTGTAAGTCAGTTTACGCTACAAGCCTCCACTAAAAAAGGCAATCGCCCAAGTTATATGAAAGCTGCAAAACCAGAAATTGCAATCCCTTTATATAAAGAATTCATACATCAGTTTGAAAAAGATTTAGGCAAAAAAGTACAAACAGGTGAGTTTGGTGCCGATATGAAAGTAGAATTATTAAACGACGGCCCTGTTACTATTATTATTGATACTAAAGATAAGATATAAAAACGTTGGTTATGAAATTTATCAACGTACATACGCATCAAAAATCTAATGACAATTCAACGATATCAATTTTAAATTGTGAGCCCAAATCAATAGATTTTAGCATTCCTTTTTCTATCGGAATTCATCCATGGAATATTAATGAGGAAAAAATTGATCCCGAAATTAATTTTATCGAACAACAATTACAACTTAAAAACTGTTTTGCTATTGGCGAATGTGGTTTGGATAAGTTAAGTAAAACGGATTATGAACTTCAATTAAAGGTCTTTAAAAAACAGATTCATTTATCAGAAAAATATCAAAAACCATTAATCATACATTGTGTAAAATCATTTGAAGAGTTATTTCATTTAAAAAAAACACTAAAACCTCAACAAAAATGGATTATTCATGGTTTTAACAAAAACAGTCAAGTAGCTTTATCCCTAATAAAAAATGGTTATTTTTTATCCTTCGGAAAAGCATTAACTACTGCTGCTAAATTGCAAAAAACGTTTAAAGAGGTTTCTTTAGATGCTGTTTTTTTAGAAACTGATTCCGATGAAATTGATATTAGTGCTATTTACCAAAAAGCAGCTTCTATAAAAGAGTTAAAAACTGAAGAATTAACAAGGAGAATATATCAAAATTTTAATACTATATTTATAAAATGAGTTGGTTAGAGAGAACGGAATTATTAGTTCAGAAAGAAGGAATTGAAAAACTACAGAATTCAAATATTTTAATTGTTGGTTTAGGTGGCGTTGGTTCTTTTGCTGCCGAATTTATTGCAAGATCAGGAGTTGGAAAAATGACAATTGTGGATGGAGATGCTTTTGATGAAACAAATATAAACAGACAATTACCCGCTTTAAAAAGCACCATAGGTAAATCGAAAGTAACTGTAATAGCAGACAGAATTAAAGACATAAACCCTGAAATAGAATTAAAGGTATTGGAAGAGTTTTTATCGCCAGATAGAGCTTTTGAAATAGTAAATAAAGAATACGATTATGTTTTAGATTGTATTGATAGTATTACGCCTAAAATTAATTTAATTGTTGCGGCTAGAAGAAAAAAAGTAAAACTAATTAGTGCAATGGGTGCTGGCGGAAAATTAGATGCAAGCAAGGTGGTTGTTAAAGATATTAGCAAAACTAAAAACTGTAAAATGGCACGCGCCCTAAAAAAGAGGTTAAAAGAACTAAATGTTAACAAAGGTGTAATGGCTGTTTATTCTGAAGAAGTTCAAATACCTGAAAGTTTACAACTTACAAACGGTGCTAATTTTAAAAAATCTTTTTACGGTACTATTAGTTATATGCCTGCTGCTTTTGGATTGCAAGCAAGTTCATTTGTTATAAATAAAATTTTAACAAAAAAATAATCTCCACGGAAACTATTTTTTAATTATATTTGTTCTAAATAAATTCAATTATTAAAAATAAATCATAATGAAAAAATCAATTTTAGCCATTGCTCTTATTGCAATTACTGCTGTTTCTTGTAAATCAGAAAAAAATAAAGTAACTGCTAACGAAGAAGTTAAAGAGGTTGCAAAAGTAGAAAACGTACTTAATTCTTATAAAGCAAATGTAACAGAATCTACCGTTACTTGGAAAGGAAACAAACCAACAGGTTCTCATAACGGAGTTGTTAGTATTACAACTGGTATGTTTGATATTGAAAACGGTGTTGTTAAAGCTGGAGAATTTGTAATTGATATGACTACAATTTCTTGTACTGATTTAGAAGCTGGTAATGGTAAAGAAAAATTAGAAGGTCATTTAAAAAATGAAGACTTTTTTGATGTAGCTAAATTTCCAACAGCTAAATTCGTAGTTGCAAGCTCAGAAACTAAAAATGGTAAATTACAAATAACAGGTAACTTAACACTTAGAGGAACTACAAAAAGTATTACAATTCCTGCTACAGTAACTGAAAACGAAGGTACTGCTACTTTTAAAAGTGATGTTTTTAGTATTGACAGAACAGATTTTGGAGTAACTTATAGCTCTAAAAAGTTTGACGCTGCTTTAAAAGATAAATTCATTAATGATTTAATGGAAATTTCTTTTGACATTAAAGCTAAAAAATAATTTTAGAATTCCTAATAAAAAAAGGGTTGACATTGTCAACCCTTTTTTTATGCTTTAATATATTCTTCAACCTCAAAGAGTACTTTAAAATGTTTTAATATTTTTTCTTTTACTTCTTCTTCGGATATTTTTTTACCGAGTTCAACTTCCATCGAAGTAACCGCTTTACCTCTGATTCCACACGGAATAATATTATCGAAATACCCTAAGTTTACATTTACGTTTAAAGCAAAACCGTGCATGGTAACCCACCTACTTGCACGAATTCCCATAGCGCAAATTTTTCTAGCAAACGGTGTTCCAACCCCAAGCCAAACTCCGGTTTCACCTTCACTGCGTTCTCCTTTTAAGCCATATTCTGCTATCGTTAATATAATTGCTTCTTCTAGTAAACGTAAGTATTTATGTATATCTGTAAAGAAATTTTCTAAGTCAATAATAGGATAGCCCACTATTTGTCCGGGACCATGATACGTTATATCTCCTCCTCTATTAATCTTATAAAAAGTAGCTTTTTTTTCTTTTAACTTTTCTTCGTTTAATAATAAATTACTGATATCGCCAGACTTACCTAAGGTATATACATGCGGATGTTCTACAAATAAAAAATGATTAGGTGTTACAATTTCTTCTGTCGTATTCCTTTTCTTTCTTTTTAAAGCAACAATTTCATCCAATAACTCAGTTTGATAATTCCATGTTTCTTTATAATCTTTTCGACCTAAATCGCTGACTGTTATTTTTTTATTCATAAATTAGCGTTCTAAACAAGTCCCCAAAGGTAGGTAAAAATAGTTTTAAGCTGTTATATTAAATACCCGATTAACTCGATAATTATGATTAGAAAAAACGTTCTTTTAGTAGTATTAACTTTCATTTTGTATGCTAGTAATTCATTCTCTCAAAACTACTGGAATAAAACAGTCAAAAAAACTTTATCTTTTCAAGAAAACGAAATACTTACTAGAAAAAATACGCCACAAAAATACGCTTTAGCTTCTTTAGACTTAAATAGCTTCAAAAACTCCCTAACAAATTTACAATCAAAAAATAGTGAAAAAATAATTACGCTTCCTAATTCAAAAGGGAAATTAAATAGATTTTCTATTCAAGAGACTTCATATTTAGCACCTAAGTTAGCAGCAAAATTTCCGATGATTAAATCGTATGCTGCCCAAGGAATTGATGACCCAACTGCAACTGCAAAAATCAGTATAGGTACCAATGGTTTCCATGCTATAATTTATTCAGTTACTGATAATATCATATATATAGATCCGTATACTAAAAACAGAAAGCAATATATCATTTATAAAAAAAATGACTTAATAAATGATAAAAATGATTTTACCTGTAATGTTGAAGCTGTAGCTGATAAAAAAACAATAACCACATCAAGCCAACGAAGAAATGCTAATGATGGTAAATTAAGAACTTTCAGGATTGCTATTGCCTGTACTGGGGAGTATTCACAGTTTCATTTAAATAATCAAGGAGTTAATATTGCTGCAACTGATGCTGTAAAAAAAGCAGCTGTTTTATCAGCTATAAATACTACAATGAGTCGTGTAAACGAAGTTTACGAAAGAGATTTAGCCGTAAAAATGGTTCTTGTAAATAATAATGATGATTTAATTTTTTTAGATGCAGCTACTGATGGATTAACAAATAATGATTCTGATGACTTAATTGATGAGAGTCAACAAAAATGTGACGATATAATTGGTGATGCTAATTACGATATTGGTCATACTTTTAGTACTGGTGGTGGTGGTTTAGCTAGTCTAAGATCTGTTTGTGTTACTAACCATAAAGCTAGTGGAATTACTGGTCGTAGTCAGCCTATTGGAGATCCTTTTGACATTGACTATGTAGCACATGAAATTGGCCATCAATTTGGTGCTACTCATACACAAAACAATGATTGTAACAGAACAAATGCTACTGCGGTAGAGCCTGGAAGCGGTTCTACAATCATGGGATATGCTGGTATTTGCGATCCTGATGTTCAAGGAAACAGTCATGCTAATTTTCATGCAGTAAGTATTTCTCAAATGTGGGCACATGCACAAAACAGCGGTAATTGTGCTACTCTAACAAATACAAACAATGATGCCCCAGTAATAATTGCTGGTACAGATTTTAGCATTCCAAAATCTACTCCTTTTGTTTTAAAAGGAACTGCTACAGATGCGCAAGGACTAAGTAGTTTAACGTATAATTGGGAGCAAACAGATAATGAAATAGCAACAATGCCTCCTGAATCAACAAATACAGCAGGCCCTACATTTAGAGCTTTACCTTCTAGCTCTTCTCCTGACAGATACTTACCTACTCTTGCGAATGTTGTTAACGGAACTTCTAACCCATGGGAAGTTCTTCCTGAAGTTGCTAGAAAACTAAATTTTGCACTTACTGTAAGAGATAACCATCTTGGAGGAGGAAGTTCTGCAAGAGATGATATTAAGATTACAGTTACCGATGCAGCAGCTTTTACTGTAACAGCACCAAACACTAATGTTACTTGGAGTACAGGGGATACTAAAACGATAACGTGGAATAAAGGAACTACAGATATTGCTCCTATAAACTGTACTAAAGTTAATATTAAACTTTCTATTGATGGCGGATTGACTTTTCCGATTATTTTAAAAGAGAATATTAACAATGATGGTACCGAAAATATTACAATACCTAATAATGCAACAACACAAGCTCGTATACTTGTTGAAGCTAATGACAATATCTTCTACAATGTAAATGCTACTAATTTTACTATTATCTCAACGATTCCTACTTTTTTAATCACAAATAATACTGAGAAACAAACGGTTTGTAACATTGGTAATAATTCTGTTGATTATACTTTAAATTTTGATTTTGTTAACGGATTCACAGAAACAGCAAGTCTGTCCGCTACTGGTTTACCTGCCGGGTCAACAGCCAGTTTTAACCCAACCACTATTAATGCAGATGGTAATGTTATAATGACAGTTAGTAATTTAGATGGAAGCACACAACAAGACTATACAATAATCATTAAAGGAGAATCTACTACAGTTACGCAAACAACGGAGGCGCTCTTAAAAGTTATTGGTACTAATTTTTCAACTCAAAATTTAACTACGCCAGCAACAAATGCTACAGACATTAATATTATACCTAATTTTGAATGGGAAACGAATTCAAATGCAACTTCTTATAACATTGAAGTAGCAACAGATGTTAATTTTAATTCTATTATAATTAACGAGACAACGACAACTAATTCATATATACATTCTACGCCCTTAACTGAAAGCACAAATTATTACTGGCGTGTAAAATCTATAAATAATTGTGGAGAAGGCTCGTTTTCCAACAGCAATATGTTTACAACAGAAGCCCCGTCTTATTGTGATTCAACTTTTACTGACGAAACCTATGGATCCGAACATATAACCAATGTTACTTTTAATACAATTAACAATACTTCAGGTAATAATTCTGTAGATGGATACGAAGATTTCACCGCGATAACAACAAACATTGAAAAGAAAGAAGAGTACCAAATAAGCGTAACTTTTAATACGGATGGCTACCAAGATCATTGCTATGTTTTTATTGACTGGAATCAAGATTATATATTCGATAAGGCAACAGAAAGATATGATTTAGGAAATCAAACAGCTGATGTTGCAACGGCAACACTAAACATAACAATACCTGAAGACGCATTACTAGGAGAAACTCGTATGAGAGTTATTATAGAATATTATGAATTAGGAACATCATCGAATGGAGATGGGGCTTGTGATTCTGATCATGAAAGTGAATGGGGAGAAACGGAAGATTACACCGTTAATATTGAAGAAAGTTTTGCTACTGATAATAATTTATTCACTGATTTAAACATATATCCGATACCTTCTGACGGAAAATTAACCATTGATTTTAAAGTAAAAGATAAAAATTTAACAATCATTAGATTGTTTGACTTGGTTGGTAATTTATTAAATACTCAAAATTTCTCAACAGTTTCGAGTAATTTCTATAAAGAAATTCAGTTCCCTAAAATAAGTAGCGGTGTTTACTTACTTCAAATAGAAAATGGCGGAAAAACAAAAACACAGAAAATAATTATTCAATAAAAATTTACAAATAAAAAAAGCGAGCTTAATAGCTCGCTTTTTTTATTTGTAAAAATCTTAGTATTATAAATTATACTTTACTGTAAACATTGCAATTCTAGGTTGAATTACATATGTTGAATTACTTACGAAAATATCATTATTACTATTTTGATTTAATGCTTTAGAATCCAATAAATTGGTGGCACTTAACCTAAATTCCCATTTACTATCTTTTTTCTGATAAGTTAAATCTGCCCTTAAAAAACCATATTCATCAATAGTTTTACCTCCGTTAACTACTTTATTGAAGGTGTATTTAGAGGTGAATATAAATTCCTTTAAGAAAAGTATATCTAAATTAGCATACGGACTATGTGTTGTAAACTTATTTTCAACTCCTCCAATATCCGAATTATTAATTGATACATTGTAACCTACATCAAAATTTGGTGCTTTTTTAAAATTCGTACTAAACCTTGAAGTATATGATTGTGAAAATGTTTTTGTTAATCGATTTGAAACTACATTCGTTTGACGATTCGAAATCAAACTATTCGATTTAGAATGTGATACATTACCTCCGAAACGCACTTTAAATTTTCTAAAACTTTTTTGAAAATTTGCTCTTGCTGAAATTGTTTCATCAGGAAAAGCTGAATTAACAGAAGTTCTTACACTATTCACATCAATAAACTGCGTGTTATTTTTTATCACATCAGCTCGTTTACTATAATTTACTGACCCAAAAATATTCGTGTAATTAAACATATTAAAACTAAAATAGTTTAAACTCAAATTATGATATAATGAGTTTTCTAGTTCTCTATTACCAGAATACAAACTATTATAATTATTAAAAACATACCCTTCTGCTAACTGATTTACATCAGTAAAACTAGTTTGCATATTATAGCTTAATCGTAAAGTTTCAGATTTTTTTAAGCTAATTTTAATTGAAGCATCAGGTAATATTTTCGTAAAACTATTTCTAACCTCCGAACCTAACTGTGTGTTTTTAGATACATAATTATGTGCTGTAAATCCTTGATCGAAAGTAAAAATTCCTGTTATAAATTTATAGTGTAAACCGGCATAAATATCACTGAATGTAAAATCTACATCGTTTATACTACTAACCTGTGTTATCGCATTTTTAGCACCTCCTAAAATCTCAAAAATATCAGAGTTAAATTGTTGGTTACTTTGTGTGGTACCTAAAGTGATGTTTAAATTACTTTTAGGATTAATCACGTAGAAGTAATCTAATTTCGCATCAAATTTGTTGGTTTTTATTCTTTTATTCTGACCTAAATTAAACGGATTTGCATTTACATCAGCACCTATTAAATTTGCAAAAGATAACTTCTCTAACTCTGCATTATAAAAAGGATCTTCATCTTGCCATAAGTGCAATGCCTCAAAAGCAAAAATATTTTTTTCGTTTAACGTATAATAATACTTTAAATTCTGATTGATAGAAAAAGGACTCTGCTCAGAAACCTGATCAATAGGTACTATTTCATCTGCTGCATTTAAGTATGTTCTTGATGATAAAGTGTTTTGTAATTGCTTTTGTTTTGAAATTTTAGCAAAAATATCATAATCAAACTGATTATTACTATCAGGCTTATAACTTGAACTTATTTTAAATAATCCTAAATCACTTGTTTGATTGGTTGTGTTCTGAGTTAGTTCTGTATCGATATACTTTACTGATGAAGGGTCATTCGAATCATAAGCAGGTAAATTGTTGCTATCTATACCTGCATTTGAGTATACACGACTTGTAGCCTCTTCCATATCGGTTTCATTACCCGAATAAATTGCAAACCCGCTTAAATCCCATGTTTTTTTTGGTGAATAACTAAAGTTTACTGCTCCGAATCGAGATTCAATTTCTTTTGCTCTATTATTCTTCATTGTTAAAAAAGAAATATCGCTAGAACCTACATTAAAGTTTGTTCCATTACTTTCACTTAATCCTCTAAAACCACCTGTAAATTTAAAATAATCTCTCATTGTAAACGGTACTTCTCCAATATCATTTACATCAGTTATAATATTTACACTGTATTTTGGGTTGTAATAAAATAACTTAGGTGTTACAATATATCTATTGTTTTTCATTCCTACTCCTAAACCAGCAGTAATCTCACCAAACCAAAAGTTTTTCTTTCCTTCTTTTAATTTAATATTAATTACGATGTTATCTTCATTGTCTGTTACGCTACTCATTTGCCCAACTTCACTATGATTTTTTAAAACCTGAATTTTATCAATCGCATCAGCAGGAATATTTTTGGTTGCTATTTTAGTATCACCATCAAAGAAATCTTTTCCTTCAACCATAATTTTCTTTACAGCTTTTCCTTCTACTTCTATTTCTCCATCATCATTTACTTCAACTCCAGGAAGGTTTTCTAATATTTCTCCTAATTTTTTTTCAGTTCCGTTTTTAAAACTATCCGCATTATAAACAATCGTATCGCCTTTTACTGTTACGGGCATTTTGTAGGTAATATTTACCTCATCTAAGCTATTATCTTTTTGTAAACTAATGTCTTTTAAAAGATCTTGTTCCTTAGTTTTTATAATAACGTCAGATGTTTTAAAACCTATATAACTTATCTTAATGCTATAACTTGAATTCTTTTTAAGATTTAATTTAAAATTCCCTTTCGAATCTGTAAATCCATAAGAATCTAATTTTTTTGTAACCGTATTAATCGCGATTGCATTTGCCATTTCTAGAGGTGCTCCAATACTATCTTTAACAACTCCTTTTAGCGTTATTTGGGCATTGGTTATCCATGTAGTCAAGAAAATGACTATTAGTAGTGCTTTTTTCATTTGTAAAATGTGTGTATGATTTTAATGTTTTGTTATTTAGAAACGACCACCTCTTCCGCCACTTCTTCTTCCTCCACTAAAACGTTCTCTCATTTCTTCCATCTTCACTTTCATTATTTCAGTGTATTCTTTTCTAGTAACTTTTTTCCCTTTTTCAGGTTTAGTTATTTCAATTTTTTCTGATGGATTCATTGTAATTTCTGAACACAAAACAGTAGTTCTTCCTTCATTAATTTCTAAAATTAATCCAGGTAATCCCCAGTAATTCCCAGGACCGTTACTAACTGGCACTTGTGGAGTGTACCAAGCAGTAACTATCGTTTCTTTTGGTAATTCTAATTCCTTTTTAACCTTTGTTGAATCTTTTTTAGCCTCATTTCTTCTAGGTCTTCTCATACTTCTCCAGTTAAAAGCTGTATTCTTTTTTACTAAAGTTGCTTTATAACATGTGTAATTACCTATCTGTTTGGTTTCACTTCCTAATTCCCAATTTGGTTTTTCGGCTGCTTCAGAAATTAAAAATTTTTTACCAAAAGCTTCTGTCGATTCTAACAACGTTCCTTCTTTTACATTCTTGTATTTTATTCCACCTCCAGAAAAACCTCCAAACCTACGGCCTCTTCCAGTAGTAGGTGCTGCTAATTTTTCTTGTTCTTTATAAACAGATTCTTCTCTCGTAAAACTTAAAATAAACGTTTTCTCCAACATACTTTTCATACGCTGCATGATTTGTTTTTTTCGTTCTTCAGACATATCTCTTCCTCCAAAATCACTATTCATAGTAGTCTTAGATTCATATACTGCCTTACCTTGAAAATTAGCTTGTGAAAAAATCGTAATCGATAAACACAGAAAAAAGATGGTTGTAATTTGTTTCATTTTTTACTTTTTAATTTTATAACTCTTAATTGTAATTAAATGTTAGACTCAACAAAACTAAAAAGGTTTAGTGCTACCCCTGAATTTCTATACTTATTGAATTGCCATCTTTATTTTTACGCTTACTTTTAAAACGCTCCATCATTTCTTTTGAATGCTTATCCATTATTTTATCAAACTTTTCTTGCGTTACTTTTTTTCCTTTTGATGGTTCTTTGATGTTAATTTTATCTGATGGATTCATTACAATTTCTGTACAAACTATTGTTTGTTTTCCATCTTGAATTTCTAAAATCAACCCTGGTAATCCCCAAAAACTTCCAGGACCATTACTTACTGGCACTTGTGATGTGTACCAAGCAACTGTTTCTATAGTTACTTTTTCTTTTTTCTCTTCTCTTTCTCCATCTGTCATAGAAAAAGAAGTTCTAGTTTCTTCCCTTTTTCTTGTTGCTTTATAACAAGTATAATTACCAATATTTTTTGTTTCGCTTGTCATTTCCCAATCAAGTTCACTTAACTTGTCTTTAATAAGAAACCGCTTTCCACTAATTTCAGTTTTATTTACAAATCGTTTATCAACAACATTTTTATACAAAACATCAGTTCCTCCACCATTTCCCATAATTTGAATGCTTACTCCGTTTTGAGCCTGTGGAGTAGATAATTCCTCATTTTGCTTATAAGTAGATTCTGATTTGGTAAAATTTAACGTATATGTTTTCTGAAATTGCTTTAACAACTGAGCTTGTAACTGTTTTTGTAGATCTGAATTGCCTCCTTTTTTATCTTTCATTTTAAAATCTACCTTTCTATGCGTTTTATAAGTAGCCTTTCCTTGAAAATCTTGTGCGTTAATTACTACACTTAAAAACAATGCTGCTAAAAATATGCTTTTTTTCATTTTTATAATTTTATATTGTTTGATAGTACAAATATGAGTAAAGAAACCTTCTATCAAAGTTAACGAGTGTTAACTAATGTTAAGCAACCTTTATAAATTCAGTATTACATGTATCTTTGAAACATGGAAAACAAAAAGCATCGTTGGGTTTTATATTTTATCATTACAACTATACTTACCACAATTAGTGTACAGTTGTATTGGAACTATAAAAACTATGAACAAAACAAGCAACGTGTTTTAAATGAAATTCAGCAAAGTTTAAACGATGCTGTAAATAGTTATTTTACTGATTTATCTAAAGATAAGTTTTATGCGGTTATAAGAGGAAAAGATGCTGATTCTAGTACAGGGAAAAACATTTTTAAAAGTCTTTTTCCAGGGTTAAAAAGAAAGAAAAATACTGTAAAAAAAAACATTGCAACTAAAGATTCTGTTGATTTTAAAATAAATAGTATCAGTTTTAGTAGTAATAATGCATCTGAATTTAAAAGTATTGATTCGGCTTTTATTAGTAGTATGAAAATCAAAAAAGATTTGGATACAAATAAGTCATTAATAACAATTCGTCAAGATTTTCATCAATCAGATAAAAACAGCATAAAACATAAAACAACTGTTTTTACAGGAAAAAAATCAATAGATAGTTTAAAAATATTGAAAAATTTAGAAACTATATTTATTTCTATTCAGTCGGATACTATTGATATTAAAAAATTAGATTCATTAGTTTCTAATCGATTAAAAAGTAAAAAAATACAATCTGATTTTAGTTTAAAACATTTTAAATCGGATACACTTTTTAATTCATCTTTAAAAAATAACACAGCAGTTTTTCTTTTAGAAACCAATGCACAAACTTCGTTTTTGAAAAAAGATGAACAAATTAAACTTCAGTATTCAAACCCAACTTACGAGGCGTTAAAAAGAAGTTCAATCGGAATTTTATTGTCATTTTTATTATCGCTTGCTGTAATATCTAGTTTGTTTTATTTGCTGAAAATCATCAATCAGCAAAAAGAATTAGCTGAGATAAAAAATGATTTAATCAGTAATATAACACACGAATTTAAAACACCAATTACAACAATATCAACAGCTATTGAAGCTATTGAAAACTTTAATATGATTGATGATAAGGAAAAAACTAAAAAATATCTTTCATTATCATCATTTCAGTTGAAAAAATTACATCAAATGGTAGAAAAACTATTAGAAACTGCCACACTTGATAGCGAGAAATTAATGCTAAAAAAAGAAACGGTTGATATTACTGATGTTATTGAACGTATTGTAAATAAACATCGATTTGTAACTACCGATAAAACCATCAATTTTTCAACAAACAAAAAAGAAATTGTATATAATGTAGATGTTTTTCATTTTGAAAATGCTATTTCAAATTTAATTGACAATGCTATAAAATACGGTGGCGATATCATTGAAGTTAATATTAATTCGGTATTAAATAATATTGAAATTAGTGTTGCTGATAACGGAAAAGGAATAGAAAAACAGCAACAGGAAAAAATATTTGATAAATTTTATAGAGTTCCGAAAGGAAATACACACGATGTAAAAGGCTTCGGAATTGGATTGTATTACACCAAAAAAATCGTTGAAAAACATCTTGGAACTACAAGTTTGAGTTCAGTTGTAAAAAGAACCATTTTTAAAATAGATTTACCAAATGACTAAAAAAATAAAAATTGTTTTAGCTGAAGATGAGCCTAGTTTAGGTCAGATTGTAAAGGAAAGTTTAGAAACTAGAGATTTTGAGGTTTTCCATGCCGAAAATGGAGAAATAGCATTAGAACTATATCAAAAAGAACAACCTGATATTTTAGTATTAGATGTAATGATGCCTAAAAAAGATGGATTTACATTAGCCAAAGAAATTCGACAACAAGATGCGCAAATTCCTATTATATTTTTAACGGCTAAATCGCAAACAAAAGATGTTTTAGAAGGCTTTGAGCATGGTGGAAATGATTACTTAAAAAAACCATTTTCTATGGAAGAACTTATTGTTCGTATTCATTCGTTATTAAATAGATTGGTTTTAAAAAATGATAATAAACAAATTGTTATTGGCGATTATATTTTCAATCATCAAAAACAAGTATTACAACATGAATCAACCGAAATAATACTTACGCATAGAGAATCGGAATTATTATTTCATCTTTATCAAAAGAAAAACGAAATTTTAGATCGTTCTTTTATTCTTAAAAAATTATGGGGTAATGACGATTTTTTTAACGCACGTAGCATGGATGTATTTATTTCTAAATTACGTAAGAAATTAAAACACGACGAAAATATTCAAATTGTAAATGTACGAGGCTACGGATATAAATTGATCTGCTAAAACCTTTTGAAATCCCTTTTTTTATGTAATTTTACCATCTTGAAATTCAAAAACTATGCATGTAGCAATTGCCGGAAATATAGGCGCAGGTAAAACAACATTAACACAATTACTAGCTAAACATTATAATTGGGAACCTCATTTCGAATCGGTAGATGAAAATCCTTATTTAGATGATTTTTATGGTGAAATGGAACGTTGGTCTTTTAATTTGCAAGTTTTCTTTTTAAACAGCCGTTTTCGTCAAGTTTTAGAATTAAGACAGTCCGGTAAAAAAATTATTCAGGACAGAACAATTTATGAAGATGCTCACATTTTTGCACCCAACTTACATGCAATGGGTTTAATGACAAATCGTGATTATAGTAACTATTCTTCATTATTCGAATTAATGGAAAATTTGGTAACTCCACCAGATTTATTAATTTATTTACGTGCCGATATTTCTACACTTGTAGGGCAAATTCATAAACGTGGTCGTGAATACGAAAACTCAATTAGCATTGATTATTTAAGCCGATTAAATGAGCGATACGAAGCTTGGGTTAGTAAATATACCAAGGGAAAGTTGTTAATTATTGATGTTGATAATTTAGACTTCGTTAAAAATCAAGAAGATTTAGGTTCTATTATCGATCGAATAGACGCTCAAATTAACGGATTATTCTAAACCTCTTTTAAACTCACTTAATAAAATAGCAGTTGCAGTAGCAACATTTAAACTCTCAGTTTGCTGAATTTCACCAAACCTGGGAATGGTTAATTTATGCTTTACAATTGCTGAAATTTCTGTAGAAATTCCGTTTGCTTCATTTCCCATTACTAAAACAGCTTTTTCTGGTAATGCGGCTTTGTACACATTACTTCCGTCCATATCTGCCGTATAAATTGGTAATTGAGTGTTAGATAAGAAATCAGGTAAATCAACATAAGAAACATTCACTCTAGTTAAAGATCCCATGGTAGATTGCACTACTTTTTGGTTATAACAATCAACCGTGTTTTTAGAACAAACAAGCTCTGATACTCCAAACCAATCACATAAACGAATAATAGTTCCTAAATTACCAGGGTCATTTACTTCATCTAAAGCCACTATTAAACCTGTTTCATTAATTTCTTTATCTTCTGGTATTTTAAACAATCCTAAAACCTTATTCGGATTTTTTAAAGTGCTAATTTTTTTTAATTCATTAGCTGATATAACAGTAAGCGCTATTTCATTTGCAACAACGAAAGATTCATCTACTGTAAAAACATGTGATGCCTCTAAAGAAGAATTTAATAATTCTTTTACAACCTTTATACCTTCAGCTACAAATAATTTATGCTTTTGGCGATACTTTTTTTGCTGTAAACTTGTTATTAACTTCAGGTTGCTTTTAGATAAACTCATTATTATTTTTTTAACACATTATAACCACTAAAAAACAGTATTTTTGATCTTTAAAATACGAGGCGTAAAGTTAATGAAAAAACTTACTATCTTCTTTTTATTAGTAGTCTTATTCAGTTCTTGCAATACGATAAAGTATGTAAAAGAAAATGAGTTATTGTTGGCAAAAAACACTGTATATATTGACAGTGTAAAAAACTCAAGCGAAAAAATTACTGAATTATTAATGCAACGACCTAATGCAAAAGCATTAGGTGTACCTTTATCTTTATATTTTTATAATTTAGGAAACCCAGAAGCGCCAAAAACACCTAGTAAATGGGGCAAAAAACATCCAAATACGTATTCTTTTTTCAAAAAAGGTTTTTCTGAGAAGCAAAGTATTTCAGTCGCTAAAACTTTTATAGGCCTTAACAATTGGTTTTTAAACAGTGGAGAAGCGCCTGTTGTTATTGATGATAAAAAAACAAAAAGAACAACTGCTAATCTAAATGCTTATTTTCAAACTGAAGGTTATTTCCGATCAAAAGTAACCTCAAAAAAAGATACCATTGCTCATAAAAAAGGAGCTGTATCTTATTCGGTAACAAAAGGGAATCCTTCTTTTTTAGATTCAATTCATACAAAAATATCTTCTACTATTCTCGACTCTCTGTATAAAGAATCCAAAGAAAAAAGTTTTCTTAAAACCGGCGATCAATATAACGATGGTAATTTTATAAAAGAAGCTAATCGTTTGGTTGAATTATTTAGAAACAAAGGAATTTATCATTTTAATGAAAATTATATTTCTTTTGATAATGATACGACTAATAATTATCAAAAAACAGGGGTAGATATTAATATTTCTGATCGCGTTATCCCTTTTAAAGTTCAAAAAATAAAGAGAATAAATGTATATACCGATTACACTTACAACAAAAGAGATTCTCTTCATAAGGATTCTACTTTATATAAAGGTGTTAACTTTTATGCTCATAAAAAATTAAAATACAATCCAAAGTTCTTATCCCAATCATTATTTATTAAACCTAACACGGTATATAATGATGTGTCTAGAAATTTAACCCGTACACATTTAAGAGGTTTAAAAAACTTTAAATCAACTTCTATTCGTTATAACGAATTAAATGATCACGAATTAGAAGCAAATGTTTTTTTAACACCTATCGAAAAGTACACCTTAGGTATAGATTCTGAATTATCTCGTTCTAATATTCGAAATTTTGATGTTTCTCTAAAATTTTCTCTAACAAACAGAAATACTTTTAAAGGTGCTGAGATTTTTAAATTTTCAACTTTTGGCTCTTACTTTAATTCTAATAATGGTCCTGGTTGGGAAATTGGTGCGGATCTTTCGTTAGAAGTACCTCGTTTTATGGCTCCGTTTGGCTTACAAAGACTGGTTCCTAAAAAGATGTTTCCTAGAACAAAGTTTTTTGTAGGTGGTGGAGTGCAAAAAAACATAGGTCTTGATAATCAAAACGTCACAGTTGGAATCGATTATAAATGGAACTATAACAAACAAAAATCTATCCAACTAGAGTTCTTTAATACCCAATATATTCGTAATTTAAATGTAGACAATTATTTTAGTGTATACGCTTCTGAGTATTCAAAACTTAAAGAGGTGGACAACGCAACTGTTACTCATACACTACCACAAAACAGCCCGAGTAATTCAGCAGATATTTTACAATTTATTCAAAATGTAGCACGAGACATCCCTTTTGCCAACACAAACCCTTCGGAATACCAAGACAATCTTAACATTCTGAATCGTTACAATATAATTACTTCTGATTTTTTAATTCCAGAAATTGCCTATAGCTACACTTATAACAATCAAGAAAATGCGAAAGATGCTAATTTTTCTTTTTTAAAGCTTAGAATTGCAAATTCTGGAAATATTATGGGAATACTATCTAAGCAAACAAATAACAGAGGTCAAAAAACTGTTTTTAAAATTCCTATTGCTCAGTATTTTAAAACAGATGTAGAGTATAAAAAATATTGGAATTTGGGAAACAACACTGTCTTAGCGCACCGAACTTTTTTAGGGGCAATTATAACCTACAATAAATCAAGTGTTCCTTTTTCTCGTAGTTATTTCGCAGGGGGCTCAAATGATATTAGAGCTTGGAGAACCTATGATTTAGGCCCAGGAACTAGACAAACAGGTTTAGAATATAATATTGGTAGTATGAAGTTTTTATCGAGTTTCGAATATCGATTTAACATGCTAGGATCTTTAAAAGGGGCATTATTTGTTGATGCTGGAAATATTTGGGATATTACAGACTCTCAATTTACAGAAGAAACTGCTAAATTTAAAAATATAAAATCAATAACAGACATCGCTGTTGGTTCAGGTTTTGGACTCCGTTATGATTTTAAATTTTTAATTGCCCGACTAGATTTAGGATTCAAAGTACGAGAGCCATACTTAGTTGATAATCGTTGGTTTAAAAATTTTAATTTTAAAAGTTCTGTTCTAAATATCGGAATTAATTACCCTTTTTAACTAAAACGTTATCGGTAAAAGTTATAGCAACTTAGCTAAAAATTTGTAGCTTTGTCATTCAAAATAACAACTGTAAACTAAAATTTCAAAGAATGATAAAAGCTGGCGTTGCTACAGGAAAAGAAGTACAAGAAATATTTCAATTAGCAAAAGATAAAAAATTTGCGCTACCTGCTGTAAATGTTGTAGGGTCTGATACCGTAAATGCTGTTTTAGAAACTGCAAAAGAATTAAACTCACCTGTAATTATTCAATTCTCTAATGGAGGAGCTCAATTTAATGCTGGAAAAGGTTTATCTAACGAAAATGAAAAAGCTGCTATTGCTGGCGCTGTTGCAGGAGCAAAACACGTTCATTTATTAGCTGAAGCTTACGGAATTCCTGTTATTTTACATACCGACCATGCTGCTAAAAAATTATTACCTTGGATTGATGGCTTGTTAGATGCAAGTGAACAGTTTTATAAAGAAACAGGGAAATCTCTTTACAGTTCTCATATGATTGATTTATCAGAAGAACCAATCGAAGAGAATATTGAAATTTGTAAAGCATATTTAACTCGTATGAGTAAAATAGGAATGACTTTAGAAATTGAATTAGGAATTACCGGAGGAGAAGAAGATGGTGTTGATAATTCGGATGTTGATGTTTCTAAATTATATACACAACCAGAAGAAGTTGCCTTTGCTTATGAAGAATTAATGAAAGTAAGCGATCAATTTACAATCGCCGCTGCTTTTGGTAATGTACATGGAGTTTACAAGCCTGGTAATGTGAAATTAACACCAAAAATATTAAAAAATTCTCAGGAATATATTTCAAAAAAATACAATGTTCCTCATAATACTATCGATTTTGTTTTTCACGGAGGATCAGGATCTACTTTAGAAGAAATTAGAGAAGCTATTGGCTACGGAGTTATAAAAATGAATATTGATACTGATTTACAATATGCTTTTACAGAAGGTGTTCGTGATTATATTTTAACTAAAAAAGAATATTTAGCAAGTCAAATAGGAAACCCTGATGGAGCAGACCAACCAAACAAAAAACACTACGACCCACGTAAATGGTTACGAGAAGGTGAATTAACTTTTAAAGCGCGTCTTAAAAAAGCTTTTGAAGATTTAAATAATGTAAACACATTATAAGCTTTAACTACTTATAATAAAGCACTTAGAATATTCTAAGTGCTTTTTTTTGTTGAAAAAACTAAAGTTCATAAAAATCATTTACATTTGTAGCCAGCTCATTTTCTTAAAATGAATGAGTTAATTACAAACAAACAACAAAATATAAACTAAACTATGGCTTGGTTTAAACGTAAAGACAAGGGGATTCAAACCCCTACAGAAGAAAAAAAAGACACTCCTAAAGGCTTATGGTATAAAACACCAAGCGGTAAGGTAATTGATACAGATGAACTAAAGAAAAACCTATATGTAAGTCCGGAAGACGGGTACCATGTTCGTATTGGAAGTCATGAGTATTTTGAATTATTTTTTGACGACAATAAATTTAAAGAGTTAAATTCGAAATTAACATCTAAGGATCCTTTAAAATTCGAAGACACTAAAAACTACCCAGATCGTTTAAAAGCGGCTCAAAAGAAAACTGGTTTAAAAGATGCTGTTCGTACAGCTGTAGGAAAATCAAACGGAAAAGATATCGTTATCGCTTCTATGGATTTTGCTTTTATCGGTGGATCAATGGGAAGCGTTGTAGGAGAAAAAATAGCAAGAGCTATTGATTACTCTATAAAAAACGAGCTTCCTTTCTTAATGATTTCAAAATCTGGAGGAGCACGTATGATGGAAGCATCATTATCGTTAATGCAGTTAGTAAAAACATCAGCTAAACTAGCACAATTGGCAGAAGCTAAAATTCCTTATATTTCATTATGTACTGATCCTACTACTGGAGGAACAACTGCTTCATTTGCTATGTTAGGAGACATTAATATTGCTGAACCTAATGCTTTAATTGCTTTTGCCGGCCCACGTGTTGTAAAAGACACTACAGGTAAAGAATTACCTGAAGGTTTTCAACGATCGGAATTTGTATTAGAACATGGTTTCTTAGACGGAATTTACGAACGTAAGAATTTAAAAAAACAAGTAAACTTATATATCGATTTAATACAGAATCAACCTATAAGAGCATAATAAAAAAGCTAGCTAACGCTAGCTTTTTTATTATTACATTTTTTATGAATTTAAAAAATAGTTGTACATTTGCCCCTTCAATGCAAAAGCATTGTATACATTAAAATCATTTAAAACAATATTGGTATGTATTTAACTAAAGAAACAAAAGAAGAGATTTTCACTAAACACGGTAAAGGAGCAAACGATACCGGTTCTGCAGAAGGTCAAATTGCATTATTCACACACAGAATTAATCACTTAACTGGGCACTTAAAGCAAAATCGTAAAGATTTTAACACAGAGCGTTCATTAGTTAGAATGGTTGGTAAGCGTAGAAGCTTGTTAGATTACTTAAAGAAAAAAGAAATCAACAGATATCGTGCAATTATTAAAGAATTAGGAATTAGAAAATAATTTCTTTCAAAAAAAGAGGCTCTATAAACGTGCCTCTTTTTTATTTTACAAAAAGTTCATTTCTATCTAACTAATAGAAATTTATATAAAAAACTCAAAATTTTTAACAACAATTTTGAATTTCCATTGCAACAACAAACAGTAACAACACAACAACAAACAATTTAACAATTTAGAATTAAAATTTATGATTCCAAAAGTATTTAGAGAGGTCATTGACCTTGGAGATGGAAGAACCATCTCATTAGAAACGGGTAAGTTAGCAAAACAAGCCCATGGTTCGGTTGTTGTTCAAATGGGAAAAGCAATGTTGTTATGTACTGTAGTATCTAGCTACAAAGCAGGAACAGTTGATTTCTTACCATTAACGGTAGATTATAGAGAAAAGTTTGCAGCTGCAGGTCGTTATCCAGGTGGTTTCTTTAAAAGAGAAGCTAGACCAAGTGATGGTGAAGTATTAACAATGCGTCTTGTAGACCGTGTTTTACGTCCATTATTCCCAAAAGATTACCATTCTGAAGTACAGGTAATGATCCAATTAATGTCTCATGATGAAGATGTTATGCCAGATGCATTAGCAGGTTTAGCTGCATCAGCAGCTATTCAATTATCAGATTTCCCTTTCGAATGCCCAATTTCTGAAGCACGTGTTGCTAGAGTAAATGGAGAATTCGTAATTAACCCAAACAGAGCACAATTAGCGGAATCTGACATCGATATGATGATTGGAGCATCAGCTGATTCTGTAATGATGGTTGAAGGTGAAATGGATGAGATTTCTGAAGAAGAAATGGCAGATGCAATTAAATTTGCTCATGAATCTATTAAGATTCAGTGTGCTGCTCAAGTTCGTTTAGCTGAAGCTTTCGGAAAGAAAGAAACAAGAGAATACGAAGGAGAAAGAGAAGACGAAGAAGTTGCTGCAAAAATAAATGACCTTGCCTACGATAAGTGTTATGCTATCGCTAAAAAAGGAACATCTAAAGCAGAACGTTCTGCTGCTTTTGCTGAAGTAAAAGAAGAAGTAAAAGCTGCTTTTACAGAAGAAGAATTAGCAGATTATGGTGATTTAGTTGGGAAATATTTCAATAAATCTCAAAAAGCTGCTGTTCGTGAATTAACTTTAGCTGAAGGATTACGTTTAGACGGTCGTAAGACTGATGAAATTAGACCAATTTGGTGTGAAGTAGACTACTTACCATCAACACATGGTTCATCAATCTTTACTCGTGGAGAAACACAAGCATTAGCAACAGTAACTTTAGGAACATCTAGAGATGCAATGAAAATAGATATGCCATCTTATGAAGGTGAAGAAAATTTCTATTTACACTATAACTTCCCTCCTTTTTGTACAGGTGAAGCAAGACCATTAAGAGGAACATCTCGTAGAGAAGTTGGTCATGGTAACTTAGCGCAACGTGGATTAAAAGGAATGATTCCAGACGATTGTCCTTATACAGTAAGAGTTGTATCTGAAGTATTAGAATCTAACGGTTCTTCTTCTATGGCTACAGTTTGTGCTGGTACAATGGCATTAATGGACGCAGGTGTTAAAATGACAAGACCAGTTTCTGGTATTGCTATGGGATTAATTTCTGATGGTGATCGTTACGCAGTTTTATCTGATATTTTAGGGGATGAAGATCACTTAGGTGACATGGACTTTAAAGTAACTGGTACTTCTGAAGGAATTACTGCATGTCAGATGGATATTAAAGTAAAAGGATTAGGTTACGAGATTTTAGTGAATGCATTAAAACAAGCTCGTGACGGTCGTTTACATATTTTAGAAAAATTAACAGATACGATTGCTGATGCAAACGAAGAAGTTAAAGAGCATGCTCCTAAAATGATTAACAGACGTATTCCTAATGATATGATTGGTGCATTTATTGGGCCAGGAGGTAAACATATTCAAGAATTACAGAAAGAAACAGGAACTACAATTGTAATTACTGAAGATGCTGTAACTGAAGAAGGAATTATTGAAATCTTAGGAACTGATCCTGCTGGAATAGAACAAGTTATTACTCGTATTGAGTCTATGCTTTTTAAACCACAAGTAGGTAGTGCTTACCAGGTTAAAGTAATTAAAATGTTAGATTTTGGTGCGGTTGTAGAATATATGGATGCTCCAGGAAACGAAGTTTTATTACACGTTAGTGAATTAGCTTGGGAACGTACAGAAAATGTTACCGATGTAGTAAATATGGGTGATATTTTTGACGTGAAGTATTTTGGTCAAGATCCAAGAACTCGTAAAGAAAAAGTTTCTCGTAAAGCATTGTTACCAAAACCAGAAGGTTTTGTTGCAAGACCACCAAGAGATGACAAACGTTCTGGAGGGCGTGATAACAGAAGCAGAGATAATCGTGGACGTGATGACAGAAAACCAAGAGAACCTAGAAAAGAAGAATAAGAAATCTTTCCTATAAATTAAAAAAGGCAACCAAATGGTTGCCTTTTTTTGTTTTAAACTAAAATAGGCTGCTAAAAATAGTAACCTATATAAAAAGAGTATATTACTTTGATCATTCCCCAATAATCCTAAACTAAATAGTTACTCTTTAAATAATCCCTACAACAAAACAAGAAAACATTGTTTTACCCTACTTTAATTTAAAAAAATAAAACTCTACTTTTTCGCGTATCTTATTTTAGTTTTATTTTTCTTTGCATTCTACTCATGAAAATACAACGAATAACATATTTATCAATAGGAACCAACCAAGGTGATAAGTTCAATAACATTCAAAATGCAATAAATTTAATTGCTGATAAGATTGGTGCCATCCTTAAAATTGCGTCCGTATATAAAACACCTTCATTAGGTTTTGATGGCGCAGATTTTTACAACACTTGTATTAAAGTTTCCACTTATTTACCTCCAGAAAGCTTAATTAAAAACTTACTTGCCATAGAGAAAGAATTAGGAAGAGCAAGAAAAGGTACAAATGGTTATGCCGACAGAATTATTGACTTAGATATTATTTTATTTGAAGATGAAATTATTTTCTCTAAAAATCTTATTGTACCGCATCCGCGGATGTTAGATCGAAAGTTTGTATTAATTCCTTTAGTAGAAATTGCTAGAAACACTATTCATCCGATAGAAAAAAAACATTTATATATTTGTTTAGAAAACTGTACAGACGATTCTGAAATTACACCTATTAAAGAGCAATTAAAAAGACCGACTCCTATTACTGAAAAATACAATTACATTGCTATAGAAGGAAATATTGGTGCAGGAAAAACATCCTTAGCTAATATGATGTCTGACGAATTTAATGCTAAAGTTGTGTTAGAACGTTTTGCTGACAATCCGTTTTTACCAAAATTTTATGAAGACAATGAGCGTTATGCTTTTCCGTTAGAAATGAGTTTTTTGGCCGACAGGTATCAGCAATTAACAGATGATTTAGCGCAGTTCGATTTATTTAAAAACTTTATTGTTTCTGATTACTATATTTTTAAGTCTTTAATTTTTGCTCAAGTTACTTTGCAAAAAGACGAGTATAAATTATACCGTAAAATGTTCGATTTAATGTACAAAGAAATCACTAAACCCGATTTATATGTATACTTATATCAAAACACAGAACGTTTGTTAGAAAACATAAAAAAGCGCGGGAGGGATTACGAGCAAAATATAGAAGCTAGTTATTTACAAAAAATACATGACGGCTATAGCAATTTTATAAAAACACAACAAGGGTTAAATATTTTAATTATTGATGTTTCTGATTTAGACTTTGTAAATAACTCAGAAGATTATGAGCTTATCATTAATAAAATAAAAAACCATACTATAATTACGGGCTTTATGGGTTAATGCCCTTTTACATAACAATTATATTCTTTCTATTTCGATATTAATAATAGTTCCTCTACCCTTTTTAGAATCTACCATTAAAGTCCCGTCTATTTTGTCCAACCGATTTTTTATATTTACATAACCCAAACCTTTTGGAGTTTCATAAAAGTTAAAACCTACGCCATTATCTTCAAACATAATACTTAAGCGTTTGTTATCCGATAAATTTACATTTAACTCCATAAAAGAAGCCTTTGCGTGTTTAAGTGTATTGGTTATTAATTCTTGAATTATTTTAAAAACTTCTGCTTTTATATCTTGAGGCAATCCATTTATTTTTTTCTTTGGATACACAGTAAACGAAGTAACAATATTACTTGAATCACCAATATTATTTAAATAAATTTCAATAGCATCACAGAAATCATCTCCTTTTTTTTGATCAGAAATTAATGAATGAGATATATTTCTTACTTGTGTATACGTATCATCTATCTGAATACTTACTTTTTTAAGGTGTGCTGGGTTTGTAATTTTCGTACTTCCTAATTGAAGTTTAATTGCCGCCAAATTACCACCAATGCTATCATGTAATTCTTGAGCAATTCTTTCTCGCTCTATATCTCTTCCTGTTATATTTGCCTTTATTAATTCTAGTTCTTTTTCTTTATATAATGTTGTTACTTTTTGCAAATTAATTTCTTTCTCTTTTTTATTTAATTCACTTTGTGCTTGAAGTCTTAAATAATAATTAACAAGTACACCTATAACAAGTACTAGAAGAATTAAAAAAGAAGCCAACATCAATTTTTTATTCTCCTTTTCTTTTTTCAAATTAAACTCTTGTAAATCTTGATCTTTCTTAAGCAATACAATTTCTTTTTCTTTTTTTATTGTTTCATATTTAACCTCTAGTTCATTAATTTTTTCAACTTTTTGTAATTCATTAATAGAGTCTCTTATTTTAAAATAATTTGAATTATGGTAATAGGCATCTTTATAATTATTTCTTTTTATTGCTAATTTCTTTAGCTTTTCATAAATTTTCAATTGCCTTCCTAACAACCCATATTCTATTGCATCAATAAGAGCTACACTATAAGTTAAACCTGCATTCTCGTAGCTTTTAAGAAAAACATATATATTACCTAAACCAATTTTAGCTTCTGTTTTTAATTGATAAAAGCCTTCTTTATTACTTATAGCTATTGTTTCGGTATAAAGTTCTTTTGCCTTATCTGTATTTTTTTGTTCTACTGCATTATCAGCTAAATTTAAAAGAATTACAGCCATTGCTTTGGCGTTATTTTCTATTAAACTAATATCATATGCTTTTTTAAGAAACTCATTAGAAGCATTGTATTGTTTCAATTCGCCATAAATCATACCTATATTTATATAACTCCCATAGGTAATTTCTTTGTCTTCAACATAAGACAAACATTCTTTAAAGGTACTGAGTGCTTTTTTTAAATCTTTATCATTGTAATATGTTAAAGCTAAACCGTGTGTGTTAGCATAATAAGAGTATTTTTCATTATATTTTTGAGCTTCTTCTATTCCTTTTATATACCATTTTTTACTTTCGCTATTCAGTCCTTTTACATTATAATTTTTTCCTAAAAGATTATAAATAGTTGATTTTCTTTTTGCTTTTAAGGAATCTCCTCCTTCTGTATTTAATCTAAGTGATTCTTTAGCGTAAAAAATTGAAGAATCTATTGCTACTTTTCGATTAAAATAATAGGCTAAAATCATATTACTATTCATTAAAGCATATCGAGATTTAATCGATTTCTTTAACTCTTTAGCCATCACATACGCCTTTTCTGGCTCATTATTATTCAAAAGAAAAAAAGCTTCACCAATTAATTCTTTTTCACTTTTAATACTGTTGTCTCTTAATTTATTTATTTGACTGTTACTTGCAATGCTACACAGAAACAACCACAGTCCTAAATATTTAAAAATAAATTTAATCATAATCAAAAATAGTCATTTATAGCTATAAATATTTTCTAAAAAACACAGTAATTATTCGCTTTAATATAATTTTAGAGCACATAATTTAGTCAAACAATCTCAATGAATATCACATTTATTATAGCAACTAAAAAAAGCAGCTTAAAAGCTGCTTTTCTTATTTTTTCAATTCTAATTTCTCTGCAAAATAATCACAAAAATCTCGCATAGTTGCGCCCATTTTAGCATCGTCTGTAGCTCTTTCAAATGAAGCTGCCATAGATACTAATGTTTGATGATAAAACTGCTTCATTTCATCAACAGGCATATCTTTTGTCCAAAGATCCATACGTAAAGTATCTTTTTTCTTATGATCCCAAACCGATAACATGATTGCCTTAGAAGGTTCGTTATCAATTCCGCCATCTTCAGCATTCCATGAAATTTCTTCAGGAACTTTATTCTCGTCTAACCCTACCTTAAATGTTATTTTAGAAGTGTGCTCTATCGCCATTATTTCTTTGGTTTATATTTTGATTTTTTGAAGATTTCCTCTTCGTTTTTTTGTAATAATTCTTGCAAAGATACATCATTCTTTTGCATGTACGAACGCACAATTTGCCAACCAATAAACTCTCCTATTCTACCTGGTGACTGATTATCTTGCTCCATATAAAACTTAGAAAAAGGTGCAATATCTATAAAGCGTTTATCTAATTCCTTACTGGTACTATACAGCATATCTTTTTCAATAAAATATTTCCAAATATGTTCTTCATTATTTTTTGCCCAATCATATTTAACTAGAGAGTATCCTATTTTTTGTTGATCAGAAACCATCGGTAAATAGGTATCTAACAAATACATTCTCTTTCCTTTTTGAATTATCTTATCAATAAAACTTCTTTGTTTACCCGCAAACACTTGTGCATTTATTATTGCTTTTGCTGCATCTACAATAATATGTTTTTTATCATTGTTTTGTTTTACATAAACAGGATAATCGTTATAAAATGGATGCTTTTTACCAAGATAAGCATCTAAAGAAATTAGCAATAAACTATCTGCATATACAATTCGATTATCATAATCGATATTTGTTAACATTGTAATTACTCTCGGACTTTTAAACTTCGGATTGTAATATTTTAAATGCTTAAAAAGTGATGTTAACTCAGCTCTTAAACTATCTATGTTTTTATAAACTTTTTGAGTTTCGTTAAACAATTCTCTTTCATCCTCGTTTTTTATTTTATTTACCCAAACACTATCGGGTTGTGGTGGAAACAACAACGGATATTTATTTTTTGTTTCATTTAAATTATTTGAAGTCGTAGTATAAAAATCAACGTCAAACCGATCTATATTTACAACAACATCAATATTAGAAACATCAACCTTAAAATTAATAGTTGCCTCTTTTTTACAAGACATTAAACCAGTAACTAAAACACAAAGTGCTAAAAATTTTCTCATGAAGTTTAGTATATTTACATTCAATATTACAACGTCAAAATTACTAAAATAGTTTATATCCTTTTTATATAAATCTTTAAAAATCTATCTGATTATGAATACACCTAAAGTTTCAGAACATATTGTACAATGGCTAAAAGAATACGCAACAAATGCTGGCGTTAACGGGTTTGTAATTGGTATTTCTGGTGGTATAGATAGCGCTGTAACCTCAACTTTATGTGCAAAAACGGGTTTATCTACTTTATGTATTGAATTACCGATTCATCAGGCAGAAAGCCAAGTAAACAGGGCAAATGAACATATTAAACAGTTAAAAGAGCGCTTTAGTAATGTTACCGAAGGTGAAGTAAACTTAACAAGTACTTTTGAAAATTTTAAAAACATAGTTCCTAAAGTTGAAAAATCAGCGAAAACCGATTTAGCCTTAGCAAATACACGTGCGCGTTTACGCATGACTACTTTGTATTATTTTGCAGGTTTACACGGATTATTAGTGGCCGGAACGGGTAATAAAGTAGAAGATTTTGGCGTAGGTTTTTACACCAAGTATGGTGATGGAGGTGTTGATTTAAGTCCTATTGCAGATTTAGTTAAATCGGAAGTATTTGACTTAGCTGCGCATTTAGAAGTGCCACAATCAATTCAAAAAGCACAACCTACAGATGGTTTATTTGGTGATAGCAGAACAGATGAAGATCAAATAGGTGCGTCTTATGATGAATTAGAGTGGGCAATGCAAATGCAAAATGAAGGTAAAAGCAATGCTGATTTTTCTGATAGAAAACTAGAAGTATTTAAAATATACACTCGTCTTAATCGAATTAATCAGCATAAAATGGTACCTATTCCTGTTTGCGAAATACCTAGTAACTTAAAGTAAATTAACCAACAGCATTTGTCGTTTAATCTTTTGATAGGCATGTTTTTTATGTCCGTTCGAAATTTTAAACGGCAACAATACAATCAATCTTAGTAGTTCAAAAAAATCTAGCAATTTTTTCATAATATCTTTTTCTTTTTTTCGTTTCGAAATTACAGAAAATATATGATATAATAAAAGAGGATAAACACTTATATATTAATATCTAAACCACGCGGTTAAGCTTCTCGAATAATCGCTTTTTTAAATCGGTGTAATTAGAAATTTCTTCGAGGTCTAGTACTGCATTTTGAGTTTGTACTTCGTGCATAATCTCTTTAATTTTTTCTTCAATCAAAATTCTTCTTAAATTTAACACGGCATCTGAAACTAGTTTAGGTAATATTTTTACCGTTTCTGTTACAAAAATCTCTTTTCGCTCCCAATCGCTTAAAGAATATTTTTCTTCATCCATTAAGATATTGGTTACTAAATTTGATATTTCTTGATTTTCATGCATTATTAATTGATCAATAGAAATTTTTTCATCTTGATTTAACTGATGCACTAATTGATAATAAGTTAATTTAAAAATTTCGTTGGCAAACTCAATTTCATCTTCTTGTAAATTTAAGTACAACTCATTAGAAACTGTATTTTGATATTCTTCTTTTTCTAAAACAGGACGTCCTTTTTCATCAACTCCATCTACCCAGTTTACAAAATCGATTACTTCATTTCCGTATAGCAATAATATTCTTATAATTTCTTTTTCTAAAATATTAAGTTGATCTATTTTTTGACGACCTTTTCCTCCTCCTTTTACAAGACCTAAAGCTGTTTCTTGTTGTGGAGAATATTCTGCTTGCGGCTGATAAGAACTATTACCTTGACCCTGTTTATTTGAACTAGCCATTCCTTTACTAATTAGCTGCGCTAATTCGCTAAACAAAACACGTTCAGAAATATCCATAATACGCGCACATTCTTGCACGTATACTTCTCTTTGAATACCATCAGGAATTTTAGAAATACTGGTAACAATATCACGAATTAATCCCGCTTTTTTTACAGGGTCGTTCGCAGCGTCCTCCATTAATAAAGACACTTTAAACTCAATAAAATCTTGTGATTTTTCGTCTAAATATTGTTTTAATTCTTCTGTAGAGTGTGCTTTTGCAAAACTGTCAGGGTCTTCTCCTTCAGGAAAAGAAACTACTTTCACATTCATACCTTGTTCGAGAATCAAATCGATACCACGAATAGAAGCTCTAATTCCGGCAGCATCACCATCAAATAAAACAGTAATATTTTTAGTTAATCGATTTACCAATCGAATTTGATCAGAAGTAAGCGCAGTACCAGAAGAAGCAACCACATTTTCTACTCCCGATTGATAAAAAGAAATAACATCGGTGTATCCTTCTACCAAATAACAGTTATCTTGTTTTGCGATCTCTTTCTTTGCGTGATAAATTCCATATAAAATTTTACTTTTATGGTAAATATCACTTTCTGGAGAGTTTAAATATTTTGCTGCTTTTTTATCATTGGTAAGTATTCTACCTCCAAAACCTAAAATTCGCCCCGACATACTATGTATCGGAAACATTACACGACCTTTAAAACGATCGAATTTTTTGATTTGTGGCCCACCTTCCTTTACAATTGTTAAACCTGTAGATTTTAAATACTTTAAATCATAGCCCTTTGCTAATGCAGCATCAGTAAAATTAGTCCATTCATCTTTACAATACCCTAAATCGAATTTTTCGATAATATCTTCTCTAAAACCTCTTTCTTTAAAGTAAGACAATCCGATTGCACGCCCCTTTTGACTGTTCATTAATACATCGTGAAAATAATCTTTAGCAAATTTAGATGCCAAAAACATACTTTCTCTTTCGTTCAGCTGCTCTTTTTGCTCGTCAGATTGCTCGGTTTCTTCAATTTCTATATTATATTTTTTCGCCAACCATTTAATTGCCTCCGGATATGTATAATGCTCATGTTCCATCAAAAAAGAAACCGCGTTCCCTCCTTTTCCTGTACTAAAATCTTTCCATATCTGTTTTACAGGCGATACCATAAAAGACGGTGTTCTCTCATCTGTAAACGGACTTAAACCTTTAAAACTACTTCCAGATTTTTTTAATTGCACAAACTCTCCTATCACCTCAGCTACTTGGGCGGCTTCAAAAACTTTCTCTATCGTTTGTTGGGTTATCATATAGTGTAAAATACAGCGAACAAATATACTCGTTTTATATATTTTGTTGATTAAAAAGAAATAACATCAGTATTTTATTTGCTAAAAACTTATAAATATATAGTTTTGCCACAAATTACCCATCATGAAAACATATATATCATTCATATTTACAATATTACTAAGTTTAAATGTTGCTTCACAAGAAACAATTACCATTCCTGATATTGGTTTAGAAGAATGTCTAATCGATTTAGGAATTGACTCTAATGGTTTAAACGGAAGCATTTTAGTTAGCGATGCAAGATATGTCGTTAATTTAAATATAAATGACCCTATAACCAATAAATTATTACCAAACGTACATTCGAAAGTTAAAGATTTAACAGGTCTTGAAAGCTTTCCTAATTTAAAACGTATCGATTGCTTTGGTAATAATATTACTAAAATAGATTTATCTAAAAGCACCTCTATTACTTTTTTAAATTGTAGTGATAATAAAATAGAGCGTCTTGACCTTCGTAACAACACCGAATTAGTTTATGTGAGTTGTGATAATAATGAGTTAACAGAACTTATTATTGGGAAAAATGAAAATCTTGAAAGTTTATATTGTAGCTTTAATCGTTTAACCAACTTAGATGTTAAAGGCTGTACAAAACTAGAAAGTTTAGATACTACTAGTAACGAAATTGATGCTATTCTTGTAAATGACAAACAACTTAACAATATCCCTCAAGGGTGGTATAAAGACGATACTGCTGCATACACAAACAACTTAGACATTAACGAAAGTGTTGAAGTTAAAACTGAACAAGAAAGCAAGCCAACGGTAACAAAACCAGTTAAAAAAGCGCAACCCGTACAGAATAGCTCATCAAAAGAAACAGCTTCTAATTATTATGAAAAGTTTCAACTTTCTGTCGTTACTGAATATGATAAATTAGTTTTAACAACGGCACATTTACAAAGTAAAAAGAACGAATTACAACAGCAATATAATTTAAATCCAGCTCAGTTAACCGAATGGATTAATAAATACTCAAGCTTACTAGTTGCTAATAAAAATGCTGTTAAAAGTACTGATGTTGGCTTACCTCAAAAACATTCTGTTGCTTATTATTCTAAATTCAAGAAATCAGCTGTAGAAGAGTATGAAAAAGCTATTTTAACACCTTCTTACTTACAAAGTAAAAAAGAAGAAGTGCAAAAGAAGTACAATTTAAATACTAAAGAGTTTACTGAGTGGATTAATTTACTTGGAAATTCTGCACTTAAAGCTAAAACTGTACACCCACAAGAAACAGCAGGGAGTTATTATGAAAAATTCCAAAAATCAGTTGCTAAAGAATATGAATATGCTGTTTTAAATGCAACTCATTTACAAAAGAAAAAAAGCGAAATACAGCAAAAATATAATTTAACTGCAGATCAACTTAATCAATGGATTAAAAAACATAGTAAAGTTATAACGCACTAAAGCACTTTTAACACAAAATAAAAGAGACCACATTTATTAAAATGTGGTCTCTTTTTTGTTTTACTTTATCAAGTTTGCTCGAGCTAAAATGTTTTTAACTATAAAAATGTTATTCTGAAAATAGATTCAGAATAACGCTTTGACACTGAATTACGAAACAGCTCTTAATTTCTTTAAAGCTGATTTTGTAACTTTAGATTCTGCATATTCTTTGGTTACCTTTAACTCTTTCTCATCAGAACTAGGCATATCAAACATTGCGTCGGTTAAAATAGCTTCACATAACGAACGTAATCCACGAGCACCCAATTTATACTCAATTGCTTTATCAACAATATATTGTAATGCCTCTTCTGTTAAAGTAAACTCAACATCATCCATCGCAAATAACTTTGTATATTGCTTTATAATAGAATTTTTAGGTTCTGTTAAAATGGCGCGTAATGTTTTTGCATCTAACGGATTCATGTAACTTAATACAGGTAAACGACCGATGATTTCTGGAATTAATCCAAATGATTTTAAATCAGACGGAATGATGTATTGCAACAAGTTACTTTCATCAACCTTATCTTCATCTATTGAAGCACTATAACCAACTGCTTGCATATTTAAACGCTTACTGATGATTCTATCAATTCCTGAAAAAGCACCACCAGCGATAAATAAAATCTCTTTGGTATCTACTTCAATAAACTTCTGATCTGGATGCTTTCTTCCTCCTTTAGGAGCAACATTTACAACAGATCCTTCTAATAATTTTAATAACGCTTGCTGAACACCTTCCCCAGATACATCTCTAGTAATTGACGGGTTATCTCCTTTACGAGCTATTTTATCAATTTCATCAATAAAAACAATACCTCGTTGTGCTTTATCTACATCGTAATCTGCGGCTTGTAATAAGCGACTTAAAATACTTTCAACATCTTCACCTACGTAACCTGCTTGCGTTAAAACGGTAGCATCTACAATAGAAAATGGTACGTTTAACATTTTAGCAATTGTACGTGCTATTAATGTTTTACCAGTACCTGTTTCACCTACTAAAACAATGTTAGATTTTTCTATCTCAACCTCATCTTCATCATCTTTAGACTGTAATAATCGTTTATAGTGATTATAAACGGCTACCGACATTCCTCTTTTGGTTTCGCTTTGTCCAATGATATATTCATCTAAAAAAGCTTTAATTTCTTTTGGCTTTCTTAACGTTAAATCTTTAGATAATCCTTCTGATATAGCTCCTTTAACTTCTTCTTCTACTATTCCGTGTGCTTGCTCTATACATTTATCGCAAATGTGCGCATCCATACCCGCAATTAATAAATCGGTTTCTGGTTTTTTACGCCCACAAAAGGAACATTCTAAGTTTTCTTCTTTCGACATTTTATGCTACTTTATAACGTTATAACGAGTTTACAACGTAATCTCGTTATAACAGTAATATATTATTTTCTTGTTAAAATTTCATCTACCATTCCGTACGCTTTTGCTTCGTCGGCTTTCATCCAATAATCTCTATCAGAATCTTCTTGTACTTTTTCGAAAGTTTGTCCTGAATGATCTGCAATGATATCATATAATTCAGTTTTTAACTTCCCGATTTCTTTTACGGTAATTTCCATATCAGAAGCTTGTCCTTGTGCACCTCCCATTGGTTGGTGAATCATAATACGAGAATGTGGTAATGCAGAACGCTTCCCTTTAGCACCCGCACACATTAAAACAGCGCCCATAGATGCTGCCATACCTGTACAAATTGTTGCTACATCTGGCTTTATAAATTGCATGGTATCGTAAATACCTAAACCTGCATAAACGCCTCCTCCTGGAGAATTAATGTATATTGAAATATCTTTGCTTGCATCAACACTTTCTAAGAACAATAATTGTGCTTGAATTACATTGGCTACTTGGTCGTTAACTCCTGTACCTAAAAAGATAATTCTGTCCATCATTAAACGAGAAAAAACATCCATTTGGGTAATGTTCATCTGACGTTCTTCCATAATATATGGCGTTAAACTACTTGTTATTTTACCTAAATATGTACTATTTATTCCGTGCTCTTTTGTTGCGTATTTTTCGAATTCTTTTCCGTAATCCATTTTAAAAATGTTTTTTGGGTTATAAGGTGTAAATATAAGAACTATTTCGTTAGTATATTACTACTGTTTATGGCTAAAAAAACCTGAATTTACATTCAGGTTTTTTTATATTGTAACAACTTAAAACTGTTATTTATATACTTCTTTGATAAAGTCTTCGTAAGAAAGTTCTTTAGCATCGAAACTCATGTTCTCTTTATAAAAACCTAATAATTTTTGGCTAATTAATTGAGATTGTAATTTTTGAGCTTCTTCTTGGTTTTGTAATACTCTACCAGCAATATCGTCTAACTCTTTTTCTTCTGGATTCATGTTACCAAACTGTGCCATTTGCGAACGGATAAATCCTTTTGCATAATCCACTAATTCTTTATAATCAATCTTAATATCGTTATCCTTCATAACCTTTCCTTCGATTAATTGGTAACGTAAACCTTTTTCAGATTTATTATATTCAGCTACAGCTTCTTCAGCAGTTAATTGCTTTTCACCTGCAGTTTGTAACCACTTTTGTAAAAATTCAGTAGGTAACTCAAACTTTGTATTCTCTACTAAGTTTTCAGTAATTGCATTTAATAATTGCTGATCTGCTTGTTGCTGAAATTGTTTTTCTGCGTCTTCTTTAATTTTATCTTTTAAATCAGATACTGTACTTACACTTCCGTCAGCAAATAATTTATCAAATAATTCTTTGTCTAATTCTGCAGCTTCTGTTTTTGTTACTTCTTCAATTGTAAAAGCAACAGCAACATCTAAACCATGAACCGCTTCATGAGCAACACCTAAAGCATCTTGCAACTTGTGCTCATCTTCAAATAAGCTCTTTGTTTTTAACTCTAAAACATCACCAACCTTAGCACCTACAAACTTTTTTAAGTTTGTTTTACCTTTAATATCTTTTACAGAAATTGTTGATTTTTTATTAATTTCTTCTGCTTCGTTTGCAAATGTACCTGTAATGTTAGCTTCTTCTGTAGCTGCATCAATAGGTGATATTTTACCGTAACGTGTTTGAATATTTTCAACTTCTTTAGTTAATAACTCATCTGTAGCGATGATGTTATATTGCGTAACCTTATTTTTAGGCTTCAAGTTTACATCAAATTCAGGAGCTAGCCCTAATTCGAATTCAAAAGAAAACTTCTCCGCATCCCAATTAAAATTATCTTCTATTCTTGGTAATGGATTTCCTAAAATATCTAATTTTTCTTCGGCTAAATATTTATTTAATGATTGTTGTAAAAGTTTATTTACTTCATCAATCATTATTGATTTTCCGTATTGTTTCTTAACCATTCCCATTGGCACTTGGCCTTTTCTAAATCCTGGAATGTTTGCTTTTTTACGGTAATCTTCTAATTGCTTTGTTACTGTAGCTTGATAATCTTCAGCAACTATATCAACTTTTATAACTGCGTTTAACGCATCTACGTTTTGTTTTGTAATATTCATCTTAAAATATGTTTCTTTAAAATCGGGTGCAAAATTACTCTTTTATTTATTTAGAAACAAGACAATCAGTTACAAGAGCAAAGACTTGTTTTAAGCTTGCATCTTGATTCTTATCCTCTTGGCTCTTTTTACTTCTTCTCTTCTTTTAATAACGAGAACAAGAATGATCTGAATATTGATAACAACACACTAAATAAGAGTGCTGTGAAAAATCCGTTTACGGCAAAACCGCCTACCAAATTACTAGCGAATAATATAATAACAGCGTTAATTACAAACAAGAATAACCCAAGCGTTACAATAGTTGCTGGCAAAGTAAAAAACACTAATAACGGACGTACAAACATATTTAACAACGAAATTACTAACGCAACAATTACTGCGGTTACATAACTTGTTACCGTTACTCCTGGCAATACACTTGCTAATACGATAACTGCTAACGCGGTTAGCAATAATTTTAAAAATAGTTTCATTACTTTTATTGTTTTACTGATAAAAAGCGATAATCGTACCAAAAAAGATAACCTGTAAATTTGTCAGTTTTAAGTTGATATCTTTATTTTTTTAACCACACGAACCTAAACGATGAACAAAGACAATCTACAAAACTACATACAATCAATACTGCCAATGCCTAGTGAAAAAGCAAAATTATTGACAGAAAAATTCGAATTGATTGAAATTAAAAGCAATATTGATATTTTAACAGAGAACAAAACTCCGAGAGCGACTTATATATTAGAATCTGGACTCGTAAGATCTTACACAGTTGATAGTAATGGCAATGAAATTACTACCAATATTTTTTCTCCTTTTTGTTTTGTAAACGACTTTCTATCATTTTTTAAACAAAAACCTAGTAGCGAAAATTTTCAAAGCCTTACCGATTGTGTTTTATGGAAAATGAAATACGAAGATGTACAAGAAAGTTTTCATAGCATACCTGAATTTAGAGAGTTTGGTAGAATGATGTTGATTCTGAATTATTCTAACCTTAAAAATCGCATGCTAGGTATGATAAAAGATTCTGCCGAAAAACGTTATTTAAAATTAATGAAAAAGCAACCTGAAATCCTTAAAAGCGTGTCTTTAAAAATCGTAGCTTCTTATTTAGGTATTACCGATACTTCGTTAAGTAGAATCAGAAAAGAAATCTCCTTAAAATAATATAAATACACCTACATTTAGCATCAAAAAATCAAGTTGATTCCTAAAGCGTTTTCTACTAACTTCGCTAACTAAAATCACCCTTTTTCTAATTCACAAATGCGATATTTTATACACTTAGGATTCAATGGTACCGATTACAGCGGTTGGCAAAGACAGAATAACACCCAAAATACGGTTCAAGAAACCTTAGAGCAAACACTTTTTAAACTCTTTAAGAAAAGAATAAGCGTTTATGGTTGCGGCAGAACCGATGCTGGTGTACATGCTAGCCAATATGTTATAGACATTAATATTGATGAAGCACCTAAATTCGATTTAAAATTTAGGCTGAACAAAAATCTACCCAATAGCATCGCCGTTTTTGAAATATTTAAAGTCAACGAAGACCAATATGCGCGTTATGGAGCAGTATCACGCACCTACGATTACTTTATCCATTGGAAGAAAAACCCAATACTATTTCACAATAGTTCTTTTTATGAAGATTTAATACTAGACTTCGACTTAATAAAAAAAGCTGTGGCTCTTATTCGTAAAACTAGAGACTTTAAAGCATTATGCAAACAACCACATTTATACGATAATACACTGTGTGAGATAAGTAATTGCGAATTATTTATTGATGAAGCACAAGGACGCATGCGCTTTACAATCACCGGTAATCGTTTTTTACGCGGCATGGTAAGAATTTGTGTTTATTATTTACTAGAAGTCGGACGCTGTAAAATAACTTTAGATGAATTTAACGAAATTTTAAATCTGAAAAAAGAACAAAAAGTTAAGTATTCTGCGCACCCAAACGGTCTTTTTCTCAGTAAGGTGGAATACCCTTTTTTAAAGCTGGATGATTCATATAATTTGGTTAAAATGCTGAGTGTTGGATTGGAGTAATTAAACAGAAACACCTCCAAAAATCAATTTAAAAAACCGATAAGCGCTGTATAAAAATCCTTCGGATTTTCTGCATGTAGCCAGTGCCCTGCGTTGGCTATTTTTTTTATAGTAGAATTCGGAAAATGCGCATTGATAATCGGCTCTTCATTTACCGAAATATAACCTGAATTTTCACCTTTTAAAAACAAGGTTTCTCCTTCAAAAACGGTAAACGAAGGTAAGGCTTCACCAACTTCGTTATTATTTTCTGTTAATGATTTTAAATTAAAACGAAAAGCTAGTTCATCTTTCGTTTTTCTGTACACGTTTTTCAGTAAAAATTGTCGCACACCAGCTTCTGGAATTAATCCTGACAGTTTTTCATCAATCAGTTTTCGTGAATTTTGAATCGTAAAATCAACCGAATTTAAAGCTTCTAAAATATCATGATGATGTGGCGGATACATTCTTGGCGAAATATCAGCAACTATTAATTTATTTACCAATTCTGGATACTCAGTTGCGAATAACATTACTGTTTTTCCGCCCATTGAATGCCCTAATAAAGCTACCTTTTCTAAATTATGATGTTGTATGTAATTATACAAATCGGCAACCATTACTTCGTAATTAAATTCATCAGAATGAAAACTACGACCATGATTTCGTTGATCTATTAAATGCACCTCAAATCCGTCTTCACCTAATTTGTTCGCATGACTTTTCCAATTATCACCCATACCAAAATAACCGTGTAAAATTAACAACGGTTTTCCTTCACCTACTATTCTAGAATGTAAAATTTGCATCTTATTGTAATCTGTGTAAATACATATTTACCACGTTTTCTAAACCTAAATACAACGACTCAGAAATAAGCGCGTGCCCTATAGAAACTTCCGCCAAATTAGGGATATTCTCTTTAAAAAACTTGATGTTTTCTAAACTTAAATCATGTCCTGCGTTAATACCTAAACCTAATTTGTGTGCTAAAATTGCAGCATCAATATAAGGTTTTATAGCTTTTTTATTACCTAAATCAAATTGTGTAGCAAATTCTTCAGTATATAATTCAATACGATCTGCTCCTGTTTTGGCTGCGGCTTCAATCAACTTTAAATCTGTATCAATAAAAATTGAAGTTCTAATTCCGTTATTTTTAAATTCAGAAATAACTTCTTGTAAATACGATTGATTTGCAACAGTATCCCAACCAGCATTTGATGTTAAAGTATCTACACTATCTGGCACCAATGTTACTTGTGTTGGCTTTATTGCCAACACCATTTCCATGAATTGATCAATCGGGTTTCCTTCAATATTATATTCGGTAGTTACAATCGATTTTAAATCATAAGCATCTTGGTAACGAATATGGCGCTCATCTGGCCTTGGGTGAATTGTAATTCCTTCTGCGCCAAAATCCTGAATATCGACTGCTACCTTTAATAAATCAGGTGTATTTCCTCCTCTAGAATTACGCAACGTCGCAATTTTATTAATATTTACGCTTAACTTTGTCATCTCATAAAATTAGATTACAAAGATAAATCATTAAAACATTTTAAACTATATTCGTAGTAATGAATATCAACGATTTTATACTGAAAGAAATTAAAGCACTTACTTTAAAAAGCACTGTAAAAAGTGCTCAAAAAGTATGTAAAAACTTACCTATAACACATATTCCTATTGTTGAAAACGGAAAATTAGTTGGTTGCTTACCAGAAAGCGATATTCAAACTATTGAAGATAAAAATCAACAACTTAGTGAATACGCTTATTTGTTAGATCATTTTTATGCTAACGAGAAAACTACCTTACTCGATTTAATCGTGCTATTTGCTGATAATGACTGTAATTTAATTCCCGTTTTAAATAAAGAAATGCAGTATACTGGTTACTATGAATTAAGCGATGTTTTAGATGCTTTTGCTGATAGTCCTTTTTTACACAACGAAAGTGACACTTTAACCATAGAAAAAAGCAAAAATGATGCTTCAATGGGAGAAGTTGCCCAAATAATTGAAACCAATGGCGCTAAATTATTAGGACTCTATATTTCTTCTGAAAATCAAGATAACATTCAAATTACCTTAAAAATAATTACGGAAGAAATAAATGAAATCATTCAAACTTTTCGCAGGTACGATTATACTGTTATCACAAAACATGAGGATGATTTTTACTTAGAAGAATTAAAAGACAGAGCCTCTTATTTAAGAAAATACTTAGATATGTAATTTACATATCTCTATCCTAAAAAATTATTACAAGTGAAAAAAGTAGCTATTTACGGTCAAGCTTATACCATTTCTGCTGAAAAGGAAATTAAAATATTAGTATCGGCATTAGAGAAAAACAAGATTGTTGTTTTTTTTGAAAAAGAATTTTATGACTTATTGGTTGAAAATAATTCTTTGACAAAAAAATATCCTACATACGCTCATTTCAATGATTTATCTAACTCTTTTGATATGATGTTTACTATTGGAGGTGACGGAACATTCTTAAGAGCTGCAACTTATATTCGTGATTTAGACATTCCTTTTTTAGGAATTAATACTGGTAGACTCGGTTTTTTAGCTACGGTACAAAAAGATCAGATTGAAGAAGCGGTTGCTTTGTTATTAGAAAATAATTACACCATTCAAAAAAGGTCTTTATTACAAATAGAAACTACACCACAAACAGAAGAATTTACAGAACTAGATTTTGCTTTAAACGAAATAACTATCGCTCGTAGAAACACCACTTCTATGATTGGTGTAAAAACATATTTAAATCAAGAATACTTAACAAATTACTGGGCAGACGGCTTAATCATATCAACACCAACTGGGTCTACTGGTTATTCTTTAAGTTGTAATGGTCCTGTAATACTACCAGATTCTAAAAGCTTTGTTATCACCCCTATTGCACCACACAACCTAAACGCAAGGCCAATGGTAATACCAGACGACATTGTAATTCAATTAGAAGTAAGTGCTCGTGAAAAAGATTTTTTAATCTCGTTAGACTCTCGTATCACAACGATACCATTAGGAACACAAATAAAAATACAGAGAGCTTCTTTTACTATAAAAAGTATTTTACTTCAAAATCAATCACATCTAAAAACACTAAGAGGTAAGCTTTTATGGGGAGAAGATACTCGTAATGAATCTTTATAAATACACTTCATAGCAATAAAACCTCAAAAAAAAGGTTAATCAAGAAGGTATATTATTAACTTTTTAAAGCAAATTCATTTTACTATATTTGCACGCTATTTTTACAATGAAGAAACTTTTTTTATTCATATCATTTGCTTTAACAGCAATTACAATACAATCGCAAACTCACGAAGTAGGTGTTTTCGTTGGTGGCTCTAATTACATTGGTGATATAGGTCATACAAACTACATATATCCCAATAAAATTGGAGGTGGCTTAATATACAAATACAACCTAAATCCCAGAATCGCGTTAAGAGGAACTTACACATACATCCCTGTTTCTGGTAAAGATAGTGATGCAGAAAATTTATTCCGTCAAAAAAGAGGATATCAATTTACAAACAATATCCATGAATTTGCCGCTGGGTTAGAATTTAATTTTTTTGATTATAATATTAGCAACTACAATACAACCTTCACACCTTATTTATTAGCTGAAATTGCCGTTTTTAACTACTCGAGCCCTGTAAAAAGAACTTCTCCCACTACAATTCGTTTAAAAAATAAATTTTCATATTCTTTACCTGTAGGTATTGGTATTAAAGGGAGATTAGATGATCATTTAGCTATTGCATTTGAAACAGGAGTTCGTTTTACACTAGTAGACGATATTGATTTTACAACGGATAAAATAGCTAATTTAAATTTTGGCGGTACAGGAAATGACTGGTATGTATTTACTGGATTATCAATAGTATATTCTTTCGGACGACCTCCGTGTTATAAAGGATTAACAGAATAAAAATGAAAGACAAATTACATAGTATTAATTTACAGAAAGTTCCAAATCACATTGCCGTTATTATGGATGGCAATGGAAGATGGGCAAAAGGTAAAGGAATGCAACGTGTTTTTGGTCATAGAAATGCTTTAACTGCCATTAGAGAAACAGCTGATGCTGCGTCAGAAATTGGTATTAAATTCATTACTCTTTATGCCTTTTCTACTGAAAACTGGAACAGGCCTAAGTTAGAAGTAGATGCCTTAATGAGCCTACTTGTTAACACTTTAAAAAAAGAACTTCCAGATTTTCAGCGTAAAAATGTAAAAATAAATGCCATTGGTAATCTTACTAGCTTACCAAAAAATGCTCAGAAAATTTTAACTAAAGTTATTGATCAAACTAAAGACAATACCAAAATCACGTTAACCTTTGCTTTAAGCTATGGTTCGAGAGAAGAAATTGTTAATGCTTTCAAAAATATATCTGAAAAAGTTGTTAATAACGAGCTTGATATTGAAAAAATAGATGAAAAAATTATAAATAACCATTTATATACGTTTAATTTGCCCGACGTTGATTTAATGGTACGTACAAGTGGGGAACAAAGAATCAGTAATTTTTTACTTTGGCAACTAGCATATGCCGAATTATATTTTACAGAAATATTATGGCCAGATTTTAGAAGAGAAGATCTTTTTGACGCCGTAATAGATTATCAAAACAGAGAGAGAAGATTTGGAAAAACAAGTGAACAGATTGAGACCAATGAATAAATATTCTTATTTAGTAGTATTTTTAATCGCTTTTTTATCAGCGAATACACAAGCACAAGACATCATAACTAAAGACAGTACTGTCACAAGCAATGTAATCCCTTACAAAAAAGGAGAACAATATATCTTGGGTGGAATCACTGTAACTGGTCTACAAAAATTTAGTGAACAAACCATAAGGGTCTACACGGGTTTAATAGATGGGCAGCCTATAAAGTTACCTGGTGATAAACTTACCAGTGCTATTAAAAAACTTTATGAAAGTAAACAGTTTAGCGATGTTGATGTATATCTATCTAAAAAAGATGGAGAAACTGTTTATTTACTATTTGATGTTACCGAACTACCTCAATTAGCTGACATCTCAATTTCTGGTCTTAGTAAATCAAAAGCAAGAGAACTTAAAGAAGAAACTGAACTTAAAAAGGGTATTATGGTTACTGATAACCTAATCGTAACTACTAGAAATTATATAAAAAAGAAATATACTGATAAAGGTTTCTTAAAAACTAAAGTTTCTCTAACAACAAAAAAAGATACTTCTGACATAAACACTGTTAGTATGGATATCTTTGTTGATAAAGGAAAACGTATAAAAATTAAAGAAATTAATTTTATAGGAAACACGGCAATGTCTAATGGAGACTTGAGAGGATTCATGAAAAACACAAAACGTAAGGTTTTAGGTCGTTTTTGGAAATCTTCAAAGTATGTTTTAGATGATTATAAAGAAGATTTAGAAAGCATTCTTGAAAACTACAGTGAAAACGGATATCGTGATGCTCGTATTCTATCTGACAATCTTATTTGGAATGACGACAATACTATTAATTTAGAAATCACCCTAGAAGAAGGTCGTCAGTACCGTTTTGATGAGATTAAATTTATTGGAAACAAAAAATTCTCAGATGAATTCTTACAAAGGTTGTTACGAATTGATAAGGGGGATATCTACAATGGAAAAGTTTTAAAAGAACGTATTTCAGGAGATGGCTCACCTAACTCTCAAGACATTCAAACACTTTACCACAACAACGGATATTTATTTTCTCAGATAAACGCGATAGAAACAAAAGTAAAAAATGATTCTATTACTGTAGAAGTTCGTATTCGTGAAGATGAGCAAGCTACTATTAAGAAAGTATCAGTAGCTGGTAATGAAAAAACAAATGACCATGTTATTTACAGAGAATTACGTGTAAAACCAGGTGATTTATTTAGTCGTGAAAACATTATTCGTTCAATTCGTGAAATTGGTCAATTAGGATTTTTCGATGCCAATGTAACTCCTGATGTTAAACCTGATTATCAAAACAAAACTGCTGATATTGAGTTTTCAGTTGCAGAAAAAGGCGGTAGTCAAATAGAACTGCAAGGTGGTTATGGTGGTGGATCATTTATTGGTACCTTGGGATTATCTTTTAATAATTTCTCTATTAGAAATATTTTCAATAAAGAAGCCTATAAACCACTACCAATGGGTGATGGTCAAAAATTATCATTACGTTTACAAACAAGTAGAACCTATAACACCTATAGTTTCTCTTTTACAGAACCTTGGTTAGGGGGTAAAAAACCTCAATCTTTATCTTTCTCAATTTATTTATCTGATCAATATAGATATGACTATAATACAAACTCTGTTGATAAAAATCAAAGTTTGAGCATTATAGGTGCTTCAATCGGCCTAGGAAAGCGTTTAAATTGGCCTGATGATTACTTTTCTTTGTCTCAAAGTATAAGTTACCAAGGAATTGAGTTACATAATTATGGATACCGTGTAGGTTCTTCAAATGACGTTATTAGTGACGGTAATCTTAACAACCTAGCATATACAGTTGCTTTTGGTCGTAATTCAGCTGGTCCAAGTTTAATTTTCCCTTCATATGGTTCAGATTTTTCATTAACTGCCAAAGCTACTTTTCCATACTCATTAGTCAATGGCAAAGATTATGATGAACCTGAAAACCCAACTAACAGTGAAAGACAGGCTTATTTATCTGATAAATACAAATGGCTTGAGTATTATAAAATTACTGCAAAAGGAAAATGGTATACCTCTTTATCTGAAAATAATAAATTAGTCTTAATGTCTAATTTTGAAATGGGGTATTTAGGATCTTATAATAAAAAGCTAGGGTTAACACCTGTTGAAAGATATTTTGTTGGAGGAGACGGAATTGCTCAAGGGCAACTAGATGGCCGAGAAACTATCGGATTAAGAGGTTATGAAAACAATAGAGTATCTTCTCTTGATGGTGGTTCTATCTATAATAAATTTCAAATGGAATTACGTTATTCCATAACAGACAAACCTTCTGCATCAATTTATACTTTAGGGTTTTTAGAAGCAGGGAACTCTTATAACAATTTTAGCGAATTTAATCCGTTTAGACTGAAACGTTCTGCTGGATTAGGTGTCCGTATATTTATGCCTGCATTTGGTTTACTAGGTATAGACTTTGCTCATGGATTTGATCCATTACCTGGACTGACTGAAAAATCTGGTTGGCAAACACATTTTATTATTGGAAGACAGTTCTAAAACCTTACATTTGTAATGTGTCTGGTTTTTTGGCACGGTTTTTTCTAAACACATTATAGCAAGATGAAAAAAAACATTTTATCAATAGTTCTTTTACTTATTACTAGTAGTGTTGTTGTTGCACAAAAAAGTCAACGCATCGCCTATATCGACATGGAATATATACTTCAAAATATCCCTGAATATTTAGAAGCTCAAAATTCCTTAGATGCTAAAGTTTTAAAATGGAAAACGAAGTTAGACAAAGAAAGTAGAGCTATAGAAGTTCTAAAAACTGATCTAACAAACGAGAAAGCTATTTTAACAAAAGATTTAATTGATGAACGCGAAGAGGACATTACAATTCAACAAGAAGCTTTACGTAGATTAGAATCTTTATACTTTGGCCCTAAAGGTGATATGTATAATTTAAGAAGACAATTAATAAAGCCTATTCAAGATCAAGTTTTCAATGCTGTTCAAACAATTGCTTCAAGAAAAAAATATGATTTTGTTTTTGATAAATCTGGTGAGTTAGTAATGCTATATTCTAACAAAAAACACGATATTAGCGACCTTATTGTTAAAATGATTAATATTGATCAGAAGAAACAAGCAAAAAAAGATAAAGTTGCAGCAAAAAAGGAATTACTTAAAAATGAAGGCTTAAGTGATGCGCAAAAAGCAAAAACAGCTAAACAAGAAGCACTCAGAAAGAAAAAACAAAATGACAAGCTTGCTAAAATTAAGCTAATAGAAGAAAAAAGACAAGCGAAGCTACAAGAAAGGGCTAACAAAAGAAAATTGCTAATAGAAAAAAGAGAAGCCTTAAAACAAGCACAAGAAGAAGCTAAGAAACAAGCAATACAAGAGAATAAATAAATCAAGAATAGAGAACATTAAATTAAATTAAAACAAAGATGAAACATTTTAAGACGTTAGTATTAGTTGCAATTTTCACAATTGGATTAGGTAGTGTGGCAAATGCACAAAAAACTGCACATATAAATACAGATAAATTATTATCTGAAATGCCTGCAACTAAAGCTATGAAAGCTGAGTTAGAGAAATTAAATAAGACCTACCGTGACGACATTGAAGCTATGGCTAAAAAAGCAGAAGCTAAAATGAAAAAATACGAAGCAGAAAGTAAAAGTCAAACACAAGAAGTAAACCAAAAAAGAGCTATTGAAATTCAGCAAGACAGACAAAGAATTGGTCAGGCTCAGCAATCTGCTAGTCAGGAGATGCAGAAAAAATACCAAGAAAAAACAATTCCTATTTTAAAGAAAGCTGAGCAAGCAATTAAAGATGTTGCAGCTGCTAAAGGAATTATTTATGTATTTGATGCTGCTCCTGGTAAAGGATTAATCGTTTATGATAAAGGTGAAGACATTTACGGAGCTGTAAAAGCTAAATTAGGTTTCTAATAAAACCTTTAAAATATTTTATAAAAATCCTGCTGAATTCAGCAGGATTTTTATTTTTGTATATCTATGACTAAACAACAGCAACAACCTATTGGTATATTTGATTCAGGTATAGGAGGTACTTCTATTTGGAAAGAGATTCATGCGTTACTTCCAAACGAAAGCACTATTTACTTATCCGATAGTAAAAATGCTCCTTATGGACAAAAATCAAAAGAAGAAATACTTAATTTATCTATTAAAAACACTGAGTATTTAATTAATAAAGGTTGTAAGCTAATTGTAGTTGCTTGTAATACGGCAACCACAAACGCCATTGAATATTTAAGAAAAAACTATACTGTTCCTATCATAGGAATTGAACCAGCAATAAAATCGGCTTCAATTCAAACTAAAACTCAAATTATTGGTATTTTAGCTACAAAAGGAACACTTAACAGCGCTTTATTCGAAAAAACATCTGCTACTATTAACAACAACATTACAATCATTGAGCAGATAGGAAATGGTTTAGTTGAACTCATTGAGAACGGAAAAATTCATTCTTCAGAAATGACAACCTTATTAGAAAAACATTTAAGTGTTATCCTAAAATCAAATTGTGACTGTATTGTTTTAGGCTGTACACACTATCCTTATTTAATTCCTCAAATAAAAAAAATTATTGGAAACGATATAAAAATTATTGATTCTGGTGAGGCTGTTGCTAAACAAACAAAAAAGGTTTTACTAGAAAATAATTTGTTAGCTAATTCGAAAAATAACATTATCAATAAGTTTTACATCAATAAAGAAAAAAATGTATTGGAATATTTATTAAAAGATTACAGTAAAATTTCTATTGATATTTTAGATTTTTAAAAACTCCCGTTAATGTTTGGACACGCTGAAGCTCTACGTTTTCTGCATAAAACATCTATACCAAAAGAAACTTGGTGAAAACCTCCATTAGAAAAAACCACGTCTCCACTTTGTTGAGTGTACGTATACGCAAACATTAAGTTTTTGTAATTCACACCTACAATAGGAGTTATATAGCTTGCATCACCAAAAACACTGCTATCTAAACTTCTTCTATAAGATAAAGCTGCCCATAATTGGGTAGCTTCAAACTGCTTATAAACTTTAAAATTTAAATCAGCTATTTTCTCACCAGTTTGGTCTTTGTATTGCAACATAACAGAAGGTTCATATTGTAACTTATCTTCATCGCCAAAAAAGTAACCTGCTCCAATAATATAATTTCTTAAATTATAAGACTCAAAATCAGGATTTAAATCGTTTTTTGCAGACAACATAATATTTTTTACTGTAAAATAAGATGAAAAACCTTTATGATGGTATGCCATACCAAAATCGGCATTAAAATAAAAATCACTATTAATAACCTGACTAACTGCTGGATCGTTAACAAAATTTCGTTGATCAACTTCATTTTGAACTACTGACATTGAAAGACCAAATGACAACTGTTTAAACAAGTTTTCATTCCCCATATCTATATGATAGGCATAAGTTCCTTGTAATCCTTTTTGAGAGTGATAACCGTTTTTATCATTAAAAAGAATAAACCCATAACCTGCATTTGAGTTCTCATTAAATTTAGCATGAAAACTTGCAGTTTGTAACGAAGGTGCGTCTTTTACTCCAATCCATTGTTGACGTGCAGTTAAACGTAACTTTCCACAATCACCAATACCTGCTGCAGTTGGATGCAACAAATAAACATTGTCAGATAAATAATCTGCATAGATTGGCAATGTTTCTTGTCCATAAATTTTTGATATAAAAATCACAAAAAATAAGGCAATAATTTTTTTCATATTTCTCTCCTAATAAATAGCTCTCAAATATAACCAAGAGTCCTTAAAAACATCCTTAATTCTCAAAAAACTACTTTTATTCTTCATTTTTTAACATCTTAATAATTTAATCGATAATTAGATGGGGTTCTTCCTTTCAATTCTTTAAATTTTCTATTAAAATTAGAAATATTTATAAATCCAGATTTTTCAGACACCTCAATAATTGAATACTCACTATTTTTTAAAAATTTACAAGCAGTTTCAATTCTAAGCTCATTTAAAAAAGTGAAAAAAGTTTTATTTGTTCTTTGCTTAAAATATCTACAAAAAGCATTAGAAGTCATGTTTGCTACACCTGCTATATCATCTAACTCAATTTTATTAGTAAAATTACTCAAAGTATAATCCATAACATCCCTCATTCTTTTTCCTTCATTATCAGAATACCTTTTTTCATCCAAAAATGATGAAAGAGATATCGTCTCTGATTTCACAATAATAGTTAGTATCTTAATAAAAACAGTAAACTTAACGATATCCCTACTTTTTTTAATTTTTACAAATAAATTCTTTATTTTTTTTTGATTTGAAACTACACTAAAACTACTTTTAATCATGCTAAAAAACATCGAAATCTCCTTAAAATCATCTAATTCAAAAAAATGATCTCCAAATGATTTTTTTGTAAAAAAAAGAGAAATCATACAAGACTCTTTAATCAATGAATTATCACTTTTAAAAACATGCGGCTGATTACCTGCAAGTACTAAAACATCATCTTTTTTATATTCATTAACTGTATCTCCAACAATTAAAGTTCCTTCTCCTTTAAGAATATAACAAAGTTGAATTTCTTCATGTTGGTGTAATTTATCATAAAAAAAAGACCCTTTATCTTCTTGATAAATTAACCCTAGGTTTTTAGTTTTCGGAATTTTAAATGGTAAAACGATCATTCATCAGATTTTAAAACAAAACTATAATATATTATCCTAAAAATTAAACACTATTATTATTTAAGGTAAAATAATATGCTATATGGATAATAAATGAGAAATCTACTACGTGTATCAATTATAACTTTGCCTAAAAAAAACACCATGAGTATAAATTGGAAAGGAGTTATGCCAGCCGTAACCACAAAATTTACTAACGAGGATATTCTAGATTTTAATATGTTTGAAGTGAATATTAAAGCGCAATTAGAAGCTGGAGTTCACGGAATAGTTTTAGGAGGTACTTTAGGAGAAGCAAGTACATTGTCTGACCAAGAAAAAAGAACACTTACAAAAACCACTGTTGCATTAGTGAAAGAAAGAGTTCCTGTCCTAATAAATATTGCTGAACAAACAACCAAAGGAGCAATTTTAGCAGCACAAAAGGCCGAAGAAGACGGTGCTAAAGGATTAATGATGCTACCACCTATGCGTTACAATGCGGGAGACAGAGAAACTGTAACTTATTTTAAAGCTGTAGCTAACAATACATCTTTACCTATTATGGTGTACAACAACCCAGTTGATTATAAAGTTGAAGTTACTTTAAATATGTTTGATGAATTGCTAAAATGTGATAATATTGAAGCAGTTAAAGAATCTACCAGGGATATATCTAATGTAACAAGAATTAAAAATCGCTTTGGAAATAGATTGAAAATTATGACAGGTGTAGACACTATAGCTTTAGAAAGTTTACTGATGGGAGCTGATGGCTGGGTTGCTGGGTTAGTTTGTGCTTTCCCTAAAGAAACAGTTGCCATTTATGAGCTACAGAAAGCAGGAAAAATTAAAGAAGCTTTAGAAATTTATCGTTGGTTTTTACCATTGCTAGAGTTAGATATAAATTCTAAATTAGTACAAAACATAAAATTAGCTGAAGTGGCTACTGGTATAGGTACCGAAAATGTTCGCGCTCCTCGTTTACCTTTAATTGGTACCGAAAGAGCACAAGTATTAAAAATTATTGAAAACGGATTAAAAAATAGACCAACCTTACCTGATTATAAAAATTTATAAAATGATTACAGGAAAAAACTATATAGGAAGTACGTTAACCGCTTCAGGAAAAACAACATATACCACATTTAATCCTGAATTAAATAAGAAAAACAACACTGTTTTTACAGAGGCTACTGTTAATGAAATTAACGATGCCATTTCTTTAGCTTCAAAAGCATTTAAAGAGTACAGTATTGTTTCTGGAAAACAAAAAGCTGGTTTTTTAAATGCTATCGCAGATGAAATTTTAGCTTTAGATAATGAATTAATAAAAATGTATTGCTCTGAAACTGGTTTGCCAGAAGGCAGAGCAAAAGGAGAACGAGGAAGAACTATTAATCAACTACGATCTTTTGCTGATTTAGTTTCAGACGGTTCATGGGTTTCTGCAACAATTGATACTGCTATTCCAAATAGAGAACCAATACCAAAATCAGATATCCGAAAAATGAATATTCCTTTAGGACCAGTCGTTGTTTTCGGAGCAAGTAACTTCCCTTTAGCCTATTCAACCGCTGGAGGTGACACCGCTGCCGCATTTGCTGCTGGATGCCCCGTAATTGTAAAATCACATCCAATGCATGCGGGAACCGGTGAATTAATAGCATCAGCAATTATAAAGGCTGCTAAAAATACAGGAATGCCTAATGGTGTTTTCTCTAATTTAAATTCTAGCGGAATTGAAGTTGGACAACAATTAGTTGCTCATCCAAAAGTTAAAGCAGTAGGTTTTACAGGAAGCATAAAAGGCGGTAGAGCTTTGTTCGATTTGGCTGCAAAACGTGAGGAACCTATTCCTGTTTTTGCAGAAATGGGAAGCGTAAACCCAGTGATACTTTTTCCTAAAGCATTAGAAAATCGAGCAGAAACCTTAGCCACAACATATGCCAGTTCTATAACCGTAGGTACAGGGCAATTTTGTACAAACCCTGGTTTAATTTTAGGGATTAAAGGAGCTCATTTATCAAAATTCATTAATGATTTGGGTCATAAAATTGTAGCGATAAATCCTAGTTGTATGCTACATCCAAATATTATAAAAGCTTATGAGAATAATAAACAAACGGCAATTACTCAAAAAGGATTAACAGTTGTTGCTGATTACGAAAGCGAAGTCCAATCTAATTATGCTCACCAAGTAATTACAACTGTTAAAGGCGAAACATTTTTAAACAATCCAAAACTACATCAAGAAGTCTTTGGTCCTTTTTCTATGGTTGTACAATGTGAAAATGCAATTCAACTAGAAAAAATAATTTCGAAATTAGAAGGCCAATTAACAGGTACTATAATTTCTGATAAAAATGAAGTTGCTAATTATCCAACTATCATTTCTGCTTTACAAAACAGAGTTGGACGAATTATATTTAATGGCGTGCCAACAGGTGTAGAAGTTTGTCCATCTATGGTTCACGGTGGCCCATACCCTGCCTCTACAGATAGTAGGTTTACTGCTGTTGGAATTCATTCTATAAAACGTTGGGTACGTCCTTTTAGTTATCAAGATTGGCCAAATGAATTATTACCTGATGAATTAAAAAACGAAAACCCCTTGGTGATTTTACGTACAGTTAACGGTAGCACTACAAAACAACAAATACTTTAACAAAAATTAACACTTTCTTTAGAAAATCAAAAAAACTAAATATTACTTTTGAGTAAGCTAAAGAAATTGAAAACAAAGCCAGCTTCGTTTTTCTTAATTAGAGAGATTTTGAAGGGTTTTTTCTAGGAAGAATACAAGCTGGCGATTCAATTTAGCATGAAAAAAACTTTCTTTTGCGTTGATGCGCATACTTGCGGAAATCCCGTAAGAGTTATCACTGGTGGTAGTCCAAATTTAATTGGCGCTAACATGAGCGAAAAGCGACAACATTTTTTAAAAAAATATGATTGGATTCGTAAAGGATTAATGTTCGAACCTCGCGGACATGATATGATGAGTGGTTCAATATTATTTCCTCCTCACAATCCTAAAAATGATTTTGCTATTTTATTTATAGAAACTTCTGGTTGTTTACCAATGTGCGGTCATGGAACTATCGGAACCGTTACTATTGCAATTGAAGAAGGCTTAATTACTCCAAAAATTCCTGGAAAAATAAAAATGGAAGCTCCTGCTGGTTTGGTTAATATTGAATATGGTCAAACAGGTAAAAAAGTTGATTGGGTAAAATTAACGAATGTAAAAAGTTACTTAGCTGCTGAAAACTTAACAATTGATTGCCCAGAATTAGGTAAAATTACTTTTGATGTTGCTTACGGAGGTAATTATTATGCAATTGTAGATCCTCAGAAAAATTTTTCTGGAGTACATGATTTTACCGCTAGTAAAATCATTCAATATTCTCAAATTGTTAGAAATAGAATTAATGAGAAATATCCTGCTATGTTTATTCATCCTGAAAACAATACTATTAGAAATGTAACTCACATGCTATGGACAGGCAATCCGATTGACCCAACATCATCAGGAAGAAATGCTGTTTTTTATGGCGATAAAGCTATTGACAGAAGCCCTTGTGGCACAGGAACTTCAGCTCGTTTAGCACAACTATATGCTAAAGGGAAATTAAAAATTGGAGAAAAATTTATTCATGAAAGCTATATCGGAAGCAAATTTACTGGATGTGTAGAGGAAGAAACTTCTTTAAATGGTAAACTAGCAATTATACCAAGTATAAAAGGTTGGGCAAAAGTATTTGGGTATAACACGATTATTATTGATAGAGAAGATGATCCGTATGCTTATGGTTTTCAAGTAATATAATAACGTAATTCATTATTAATTTTCATGAAAATAATTAAAGAAAACATACTAAATAACCACTGTTATACTGTACTTGTTTATCAAAGGATAAATAAAAAACTAGGTATCGATTTTTCAAAAGAAGAAATTGAAATTTTTCTTGAAAAAATACTAAGGGAAACAAATTTAGAACACTACGAAAAGAAAGGTAAAAATTATTATATCACCAATAAAGAACACAATATAAAAATTACAATTAATTCAAATACTTTTAGAGTTATAACTGTAGATAAAATAACACATTAAATGTCGAAAAAAGTATTGATAATCGGAGGCGGTATTATAGGATTATGTACTGCTTATTATTTGCAAAAAAAAGGAAATAAGGTAACTATAATCGATAAATCCGATTTTACAAGCGGTGCTTCTTATGTAAATGCAGGTTTTATAACCCCAAGCCATATTATTTCTTTAGCAGCTCCGGGGATGATTAATAAAGGAATTAAATGGATGCTAAACCCTGAAAGTCCTTTTTATGTTAAACCTCGCTTAGATTATGATTTTTTAAAATGGAGTTGGTTGTTTAAAAAAGCTTCCACTACTCAAAAAGTAGAAAGTGCCATCAAAGTAATTAAAGATATTAACCTTCTTAGCAAAAATCTTTATGAAGACATCAAAGCTTCAAATGATTTCGATTTTTTTTATCAGCATAAAGGATTGTTAATGTGCTACCAAACTGATAAAGCTGGCGAAGAAGAATGGATTACTGGGCAACGCGGGATTAAAGAAGGGCTACATGTTGAAAATTTAACAAAAAAACAAGTTTTAAAGCTAGAACCTGATGCAGGTTTAAATATTAAAGGAGCCGTTTATTACCATTCTGATGCACATATGACACCCAATGAATTTATGCTTCAGTTAAAAAACTATTTAGTAAAAAACAATGTTACTATTTTGGCTAATGAAGAGGTTTTAGATATCAATTTACTGGGAGATAAAGTATCATCGATAAAAACTGATAAACAAGAATTATTTGCAGATGAGATTATTGTAGCTACAGGTTCTTGGTCACAAAAACTACTAAAAAAACTAAATACAACAATTCCGGTTCAGGCAGGAAAAGGGTATCGAATAAATGTGTCTAAAAAAACAGGGATTACAATTCCTGCTATTCTGATAGAAGCCAAAGTTGCAGTAACACCAATGAATGGATTTACGCGTTTTGCTGGCACTATGGAAGTTGATACAATTAACCATACTATAAATACACGAAGAGTTGATGCGATTGCAAAAGCTGGTGAAAAATATTATGATGGATTAAAAATTGAGCAACATGATATAGACAACGCCGCTTGTGGTTTAAGACCTTGTTCTCCTGACGGATTGCCATATATTGGACGCTTATCTAAAGTTAAAAATGTAACTATTGCAACAGGGCATGCAATGATGGGCTGGAGCTTAGGTCCAGCAACCGGAAAATTAGTTTCAGAAATTATATCCGAAGAAAAAACAAGTTTAAATATTACGCCTTTTAATCCAAATAGATTTGATTAAAAATAAAACATCCACTTTAAATTAAAGTGGATGTTTTTATTTTATTTCTTAAAATTAGCGATTCCTTTTTCTAACCAATTATAATATTCATCTACATCTGGTGTGTAAGATACAGGAACTATCAGATTAGATTCGTCATGCGCCATTAATACATAAAATGGTTGTGAATTTGCTTTGTATTTTATGGTTTGTAATTCACTCCACTTTTGTCCAATGTATTTTAATTTCTTCCCAGGGTTTAATTTAGAATTTACAACCTCATCTTCTTTTAAAGCTCTTTTATCATCCACATATAATGATATTAAAACAACCTTGCTTTTTAAAATATTTAGCACCTTAGGTTTTACCCAAACATTCTGCTCCATTTTACGACAATTTACACAAGCGTGCCCTGTAAAATCTATCATTACTGGTTTCCCTACTTTTTTAGCATATGCAAGCCCTTTGTCATAATCGTGAAAAGAAATAATATCATGAGGAGGCATTAAATGCGCTCCTTCTGGTAAACCGCTGTGAGTTTTTTCAGAATTAGTCTCTGAAACTACTAGTGTATTTTTCTTTGTAAACCCTACTCCATATGGAGACTCACTATAATGTTGTGGTGGCGGAAAAGCACTAATTAAATTTAAAGGTGCCCCCCATAAACCTGGTAACATATAAATAGTAAATGATCCTACAATTAACCCTAAAGAAAGCCTACCTACAGAAATATGTTTCTGTGGGCTATCATGAGGCAATTGAATTTTCCCTAATAAATAAAATGTTAAAGCTCCGAATATTGCAATCCAAATAGCAATAAAAACTTCTCTTTCTAATAGATGTAATTGTAAAACTAAATCGGCATTCGATAAGAATTTAAAAGCTAATGCTAATTCTAAAAATCCTAATACAACTTTCACTGTATTTAACCAACCTCCTGATTTTGGTAATGAATTTAACCAACCTGGAAAAGCTGCAAACAATGCAAATGGTATTGCGATAGCTGATGAAAATCCTAACATACCTATAATAGGTGCGATACCCCCTTTTGAGGCAGCCTCTACCAACAATGTTCCTACAATTGGCCCAGTACAAGAAAATGATACAATTGCTAAGGCTAATGCCATAAAAAAGATTCCTATTAAACCTCCTCTATCTGCTTGTGAATCTACTTTTGTTGCCCAAGAACTCGGCAATGTAATTTCAAAAGCACCTAAAAAAGACACTGCAAAAATTACTAAAATTAAAAAGAAAGCAATATTAAACCATACATTAGTTGACAAAGCATTTAAAGCATCAGCACCAAAAACACCTGTTACTACAGTACCTAATAATACATATATACCAATAATTGAAATTCCGTAAATAATTGCATTTTTTATTCCTTTTGCTTTGCTTTTACTTTGTTTCGTAAAGAAACTTACCGTCATTGGAATCATCGGGAAAACACAAGGTGTTAATAATGCTGCAAACCCTGATAAGAAAGCAATAAAGAAAATACTTAACAATCCTTTTTTATCTTCCTTAGTGTCATCATCTACTTTAGCAACATCAGAAGTTGTTTTCTTTTTAGATACACTTTTCGTTAAATCAAAAACCAACTCAATTTCTTTTGGCGGCAAACATTGTTCTTCAGTACAGGCAATAAACTCAACAAAAGCACTAACTGCTGTAATTGTAGGATCAACTAGTTCTATTTCTTGTTCAAAAACAGCTTTATGAGCAAAGGATTTTATATTCATTCCTGCTTCACTAAATAGTTTTGTAAACTTTACTTTTCCTTTAGGTTCTTTGGTATTTCCTATTATTTTTAAAGTTCCTCCATTATCATCATACGTAAAAGTTGTGGGTATAGGCCCACCTTTTGGCACTTCTTGAGAATACAAACTCCAACCATCTTCAATCGTTGCTACTGTTAGTAACTTATATTTTGAATCTGTAATTTTTTCTACTTTGGTTGTCCATTTAATCGGATTAAATATCTGGCCTGTTACCGTTAAATTTATCAATAAACTAAACAGTATTATAAATATTTTTTTCATCTAAATTTTATGGATATTTAATTAATAGCAAAAGATAAATCTATTTCTTTAGGAGGTAAACAATTTTCTCCCGAGCAAACCATATACTCAACAGTTCCTTTTATAATAAATTTTTCATTTGTTTTTAATCTAATACGTTGCTTAAAAACTGCTTTATTATCAAAATATTTAATGCGCATTTCAAACACCTCATCATCTACAACATGCCCTTCTCCTTCTTTGGTGTTTCCTTTTTTTAAGTAACGTTGATCTCCCGTAAATGAAAACACTGTAGGTAATGGGCCTCCTTCTGGAATTTCTTGAGAATAGATATACCACTCATGATCTAAGGTAGCCGTAGCTATTAATTCACTTTCTTTATCAGATATCTTTTTTACGCTAGTAGTCCATTTTACAGGATTATGAATTTGCCCATAAGAGACAAGGCTTATCGTAAAGATTAAGATTGTTATTAATTTCCTCATTTTTATACAATTAAAACTGTTATTCTATTTTTTGTAAAAATAGCATCTTTCTTGCTTAAATCAGCAACAATAAAAAAAGTTTAACTTTTTAATTTTTAAACAAAAAAAAAGAGCAATCATTGCTGATTACTCTTTACTAGTAGCGGGAACTGGACTCGAACCAGTGACCTTCGGGTTATGAGCCCGACGAGCTACCTACTGCTCTATCCCGCGATTTCGAGTGCAAAGATACTTCTTTTTATTCTTTATACCCAAATAAAAAGATATATTTATTAATATTTTTTAAACAAAAAAAAGAGCAATCATTTCTGATTACTCTTTACTTGTAGCGGGAACTGGACTCGAACCAGTGACCTTCGGGTTATGAGCCCGACGAGCTACCTACTGCTCTATCCCGCGATTTCGAGTGCAAATATACCCCTTTTAATTCCTCATATCCAAATAAAACTAGCTTTTAAAAAAATAAAATTAGTAACTCTAAGAATAACAGCATTATAAAAAAAAGTTTTTTTAATTCAAACAACTTATCTTTGCCGCATGACACATAAAGCAGGATTTGTAAACATCATCGGAAACCCAAATGTGGGAAAATCAACTTTAATGAACGCATTGGTTGGCGAGAAATTATCAATTATTACACCTAAAGCACAAACGACAAGACATCGTATTTTAGGAATTGTTAATGACGACAATCATCAAGTTGTTTTTTCTGACACTCCAGGAATCATTAAACCTGCTTATGAGCTACAACAATCTATGATGGATTTTGTAAAATCAGCTTTTGAAGATGCTGATGTATTAATTTACATGGTAGAAGTTGGCGAGAAAGAATTAAAAAATGAAGCATTCTTTAATAAAATCATTCACAGTGAGATTCCTGTTATCCTATTATTAAATAAGATAGACAAATCATCACAACAAGAAGTTGAAGATAAAATTGAATACTGGAAAAACAAAGTGCCTAATGCATTTGTTTATGTGATTTCTGCCTTAGAAAAATTTAATATCGATACTGTTTTTTCAAAAATAATAGAATTACTACCAGAAGCACCAGCCTTTTATCCGAAGGATCAATTAACAGATAAACCTGAACGTTTTTTTGTGAATGAGAAAATTCGCGAAAAAATTCTAACACATTATAAAAAAGAAATTCCGTATTCGATAGAAGTAGAAACTGAAGAATTTTTTGAGGAAGAAAGCATTATAAAAATCCGCTCGGTAATTATGGTGGAACGCGACACTCAAAAAGGAATAATTATTGGCCATAAAGGAACCGCTCTTAAACGTGTAGGAACAGAATCACGTAAAGACTTAGAGTTGTTTTTTGATAAAAAAGTATTTTTAGAACTTTACGTAAAAGTAAATAAGAATTGGCGTTCTAATGAACGACAGTTAAAACGTTTTGGCTATAAAGATTAATTTATTTTTCGCAATAATAACTTTGTAAAATTTTTTAATTCATCCATTTGCTTTTTACCTGTAGATTTACCTAAACTTCCTACAAGATAAAACGCCACCCATATAATGGGTAAAACAACCATCATTACTACGGGGAATATTGACTCCTTTTGTAAAGACCAATTGCTGTATGCCATTATTCCGAAAATTAAAAAAGCAATAGCAACAATAAAATGCAAGAACATAAAGAATGTCCATACTTGTGGCTTCGGACCAAATAGCCCTTTAATTAAAGAAGTTGTTTCAGATAATTTTTCTATTTCGAGATATAACTGAGGCGACCAAAAATGAGTTTCCTTTTTAGGCACATCAATAATTACATGATTGTCTACTATGCTCATTTCATAAACCGTTACATCTGATAAATGATTTTTAATTTCAGCCAACAAAATTGCAGAATTCATCTTAAAATCAATTTGAAACCTTGGCTTTAAAAAAATCTGATTATATAATTGATCATCCATACTTATAAATTATTCGCCTACAATGTAGTAAAAATAGTATACTATTTAAAATTCGGCTTAATTTCATAACGTAAGTTGTATCTTTGCACAAATTTTTGCATAATGAGTAGTATTGTAGCCATTGTTGGAAGACCTAATGTAGGTAAATCCACTTTATTTAACCGTTTAGTACAACGTCGTGAAGCTATCGTAGATTCTGTAAGTGGAGTTACGAGAGACAGACATTACGGAAAGTCTGAATGGAACGGAAAGGAATTTTCTGTAATTGATACTGGTGGATATGTTGTCGGGTCGGATGATATTTTTGAAGGAGAAATACGTAAACAAGTTCAGTTGGCAATTGATGAAGCTGATATTATTGTTTTTGTAGTTGATGTTGAGCAAGGAATTACTCCTATGGATGATGAAGTTGCTAAAATATTACGCCAAGTTAAGAAGCCACTAATTATGGCTGTTAACAAGGTAGATAATGCAATGCGTGATGCAGATGCTGTTGAATTTTACAACCTTGGTTTAGGTGAATACCACACCATTTCATCAATAAATGGTAGTGGAACAGGTGAATTATTAGATGCTGTTGCCAAAGAAATTCCTGAAGAAGAAGAGGTTGAAGAAAACGAACTTCCTCGTTTTGCTATTGTTGGTCGTCCTAATGCAGGAAAATCATCATTTATCAATGCGTTAATTGGCGAAGACAGAAACATTGTTACCAATATTGCGGGTACAACCAGAGATTCTATTGATACAAAATACAATCGTTTTGGTTTTGAATTTAACTTAGTAGATACTGCTGGGATTCGAAAAAAATCGAAAGTAAAAGAAGATTTAGAGTTTTATTCAGTAATGCGTGCAGTTCGTGCAATTGAACATTGTGATGTTGCAGTTTTAGTTATTGATGCAACTCGTGATTTTGAAGGACAAGATGAAAAAATATTTTGGTTAGCTGAGAAAAACAAAAAAGGAGTCGTTATACTTGTCAATAAATGGGATTTAATTGAGAAAGAAACGAATACCATGCGTGATTTTGAAGCAAAAATAAGACAGACCATTGCTCCTTTTAGTGATGTGCCTATTATCTTTACTTCAGTATTAACAAAGCAACGTATTTTTAAGGCAATCGAATCTGCAGTAGAAGTTTTTGAAAACAGAAAACGTCGTATTCAAACAAGTAAATTGAATGAAACAATGTTAGATATTTTGGCTCAAAACCCTCCACCTGCAATTAAAGGAAAATATGTAAAAATTAAATACTGTATGCAACTACCTACGTATACACCACAATTTGCATTTTTCGCTAATTTACCTCAGTACATTAGAGAGCCATACAGACGTTATTTAGAAAATCAACTTCGTGAGCGTTACAATTTTAATGGAGTACCTATTATTATTTATTTTAGACAGAAATAATAATAGCTTTAACATATTTTAACTATTTAAAAGTAGTTTTTTCAGTTCCTTTACGAATCATTAAATAATTCATAAAAAAGGCAATGAAAAAACTACTTTTTGTTTTTACGCTATTACTTACTACGAGTATTTTTGCACAATCTTATCCATTTAAAATTACAGGTAAGATAAATTCTGGAAAAGAAAAAACACCAATTGAAGCTGCTACAGTTCATTTAGAAAGAATAAAAGATAGTACTGTTGTTTCGTACACAATATCAAACGACAAAGGTATTTTTTCGTTAGAAGGAAAATCTTTTCATAAAGATTTAAAATTATTTGTTTCTTATATTGGAAAAGACAGCTATGCTAAAGCAATTTCTTTAGGTGAAAAAACAACTTTTAATTTAGGTATTATTAATCTAAAGGAAGAAAGCAACTTACTTAATGAAGTTGTTATTACCTCTAGAGCTCCTATTACCATAAAAAAAGACACATTAGAGTTTAACGTAAAATCTTTTAAAACAAAAAAAGATGCTAATGTTGAAGATTTATTAAAAAAATTACCTGGTGTAGAAGTTGATGAAGCTGGTAAAATTACTGTAAACGGAAAGGAAGTAAATAAAATTTTAGTAAACGGAAAACCTTTTTTTGGAAACGATCCTAGTATCACTACTAAAAACCTAACAAAAGAAATTATTGAAAAAGTTCAGATTACAGATACAAAATCAAAATCTGAAGCTTTTGCCGGTGAAAAAGGCGATGCCAATAATAAAACAATAAACCTTACTATAAAAAAAGAAAACAACAAAGGTTGGTTTGGTAGAGTTTCTGCTGGTGCAGGAACAGACAAGCGTTACGAAGGTGCAACGATGGTTAATCGTTTTAACAACGACCAACGTTTTAGTGTTTTGGCCAGCACAAACAACATTAACTCTCCTGGTTTTAGTTTTGGAGAGATTCAAAAAATGTTTGGTGGTGGAAATAATTGGATTGGCGGAAACGGTAGCTTCAGTATTAACGGAAGACGTTTTGGTGGTGGAAGCGGAATTGTAAAATCTAAAACTGCTGGTGCAACTTATGCTGATCAATACGGAAAAGGCTTGGATGTTAATGCTAATTATTTTTATTCTGGAAGTAATTCAAATGACGAATCAAAAAGCAATAAAGAATATACACTTCCTGACGGAAAATATTTCTCTAATGCTATCTCAAAATCAAATGATGAAAATCATAACCATAGTATTACTACTGAGTTTGATATCGAAATAGATTCAACCTTCTTAATTAATGTAAAACCTTCTTTTGTTTTTAATAAGAGAGAAGGAAGTAACAATAGGCAAGAAGAATCTTTAGATGAAAGTAATAACTTAACCAACAGTTACACCAGTAATTCTTACGCTAAATCTGAAGCTAACAATTTTAAAAACACTATTGATGTTACTAAAAAAATAGGGTCTAAAGGTGCGTTTATTAAAGCATCTATTACTAATCAAATAGATAAATCAGATACTGAAGAAGTAAACGAATCTACTATTGAAGTATTTGGTAGTAATGCTAGTATAGAAAATAGAGATCAAAAAAGTACTATCTCAAATAACTTAAATAGCTTTAATACAATGATAACTTATCGTTTTCCTTTAGCTAAAAAATTATTTTTGGATGCAAAATATAGTTATCAAAGTGATGAAAGAGAAAATAAAGAAGATACTTATGACTTTAATAACACTTCTCAGCAATATGCTGATTTTAATCAAAACTTAAGTTCTGATTTTACGTATAATGACATTGCAAAAACACCTTCTTTAGAATTGATTTACAAAACTAAAAAATGGCGTTTTAATTTCGAAACAGGTTATGTAAACAGAACTTTAGAGAACAACGATAAATTACGCCCTAATTTAAGTTTAAATAAGAAATTTAACAACATCGCTTTAGATGCAGGATTCAGGTATCGATTCGATTCAAAAGCTTCTATTTATTTCGATTATCGTTTAACAAACAGAGTTCCTGGCATTAATCAAATTCAACCTTTTGAAAACGTTAGCAATCCATCAAATATAATTACTGGTAACCCAGAATTAAAGCCAACGCAAAATCACCGAGCTTATATTAACTTCAATAAATATAATTGGCAAGCTGGTACTGGAATGTATCTGTATATAAGCGGAAGTATGTTTAAAAATCAAATTATTTCTAACACTACAATTTCTGATGAATTTATTAGAAATTCTACCTACGAAAATACTGATGGAGGTTACGACTTTTTTGGAGGAGGTAGCTATAGTAAAAAGGTAAAATTAGATTCTATTACTACTTTAAAACTTAGAGCAGGTTCAAATATCAGCATATATAAAAACTTTAATATTCTAAATAATATAAAAGAAGGGGCACAAACAACTGCGTTAAGGCCTAACTTAGGAGTAACTTTAGAGTGGAATAAACTTATTTCTATTGAAACACGCTATGACGTTTCTTTTTCGAAAACAAAATACGATATAAACACTACTCAAAATCAAGATTTCACAAGGCAGACATTAACGATAAGAACAAAAACAAATTTTCCTAAAAAATTAGAGTGGAGAAATGATATAAAATATACTTACAACCCTAATATTGTTGGTTTCGACAAAGCAGCTTGGTTTTGGAATGCAACCTTAGCTTATTCGGTATTAAAAGACCAAGGAACTATCAGTTTAAAAGCCTATGATTTATTAAATCAAAATACAAATGCGCAACGTAGAGCTAGTTCAAATTACATTGAAGATTCTCAAAGTACTGTGTTACAACAATATTTTATGTTAGGCTTTAGCTGGAAATTTAACAGCTTAGGTAAAAAGGGAAAGGTGCGAGATTACAATATGCATTTTTAATCACTAAATTATCACTTAAAAAAGTCCTTATTTTTATAATAAGGGCTTTTTTTATACCCGCATTAATGAAAGCTAAATAAGTCTTTTACGACTAACAGTTTACAATTTTGTAAATTTGCAATAGATTAATAAATAATTTCATGGTAATTAGAAAATTAAACACGTTTAAAGATATTGAATTACCCTTACAACTAAATATTAGTTTTAAGAAAATCTACGATATGTTTAAAGAGTATACAAGTGACAACTCTAAAAACCATCCTTTTAATACATCTGCAAGGGTTATCATAAATGAAGTTGAAAAACATCCTGAACTTATAAACGGATTTTCTGACCTCACATTATTAAAAAAACATGAAGGAATTATAGATGTTTTACTAGAAGCATTATTCCCTGAAATATTAACGCTAAACGAAATTAAAGCAGCTACCATTCCTTTTTCTTTTACTTCTTTTAAATTTACAAAACGTTTAGAAAACATTCTTAAAAACGCAGGAGAAGATTACGAACTAAAGGTTAGAGATTTTGAAGATGACAAAATGTATATTATGGCATGTACATTTATTTTAAATGCAGTATACCAACATCCTATTGATTTAAAACGTCCTTTTTTCTTTGATATTCCTGATAAAAATTTGGAAAAAATAAAACATTACCGAGTAGCTTTTAACGGTGATTTTATGGATGTTACTCCCTCTGCTACCGCACCAAAAATAACAGAAAGCGACATTAAAATTCTTTTAGATAATTATGATAACATTGATGCTTGGAAAGAAAAATTCCCACCAAACAGTTATATTTTTAAAGGATTTGGGTTAATGAATTTATTTGATGTTACCGCTGATGAAAATATTTCATCAATAAGAACGAGTCTTTTACAAAAAGATGACGGTAGTATTGTTGAAAAACTTCGTAAAGATTTAAGTGAGTTTTATAATATTAAAGATTTAAAAGTTGGCTTTTCTATCTTTGAAGTTTCTAATTTATCATTACAAAAAATAAGAGTTAAAAAATCTGAAAGTATTATTTTCTTAGATGATGAAAAAGAAATAACTTGTAGCACTTTTTTTTGTGATCATTTAATTTCTAAAATTTTTTACGAGCAACAAATAATTGCAATTTCTAACACTAAAAATTACGGAAAGTCATCAAACGAAAATGAATTTTCTCTTAGGTTAAAGAACAAGAATATTGGGAGTATTTTACTAATTCCAATCAAAGCGAGCGAAAATAACGATGTTGCTTTATTAGAAATAGCTTCACCAAGAGCATATGAATTAAACTCTGTAAATCAACAAAAACTATCTGATATTATTCCGGTTTTTAAGGCAGCCATCGATCGCTCTTCTAAAGAGTATTTAAATATTTTAGAAGCAACTATTCAAGAACATTACACTTCTTTACACCCAACCGTAAAATGGAAGTTTTATGAAGCTGCTGAGCAATACCAAACAGACCTTTATTCTAAAAAAGAAAATATAAAAATCGAACAAATTGTATTTAAAGATGTATACCCTTTGTTTGGTCAATCTGACATTAAAGGATCTTCTTTAGCCAGAAATAACGCTATTAAGGAAGATTTAATAATACAACTTACTTTAGCTATAGATGTACTTAAAAAAGCTTGTGAATCTGAGAAATTACCTATTTACAAAGAATTAATGTTTCGTGTAAATGAATACCTAAATGAAGTGACGAGTTGTTTAAAATCTGGAGATGAAATTGTCATCTTAAATTTTCTTAAAAATGAAATCTACCCTGTTTTCAAACATATTAAAGAAATTAATAACAGCTTAACAACCATTGTAAACACTTACATGGATCGTTTAGACAACAATTTACAGGTAGTTTATGAAAAACGAAAAGCATATGAACAAAGTGTTACTTTACTAAACGATAAATTAGCCAAATTTATAGATGCTAAACAAGAAGATGCGCAAGCAATGTTCCCGCATTATTTTGAGCGTTACAAAACAGATGGTGTAGAATACAATATGTATATCGGAGAATCTTTAACTAAAGATAAAAAGTTCGATGAAGTTTACTTATACAATCTTCGTTTGTGGCAATTAAAAGTTATGTGTGAGATGGAAAACGTGGCAAACACCACACGTAAATCAATGGAACATGATTTACAAGTTGCCTCTTTAATATTAGTGCATAGCAATCCATTATCTATAAAATTTAGAATGGATGAAAAACAATTTGATGTAGATGGTGCTTATAATATTCGATACGAAATTATAAAAAAACGAATAGACAAAGTTCATATTAAAGGAACTAATAAACGGCTTACAATTCCTGGTAAAATTGCCATCGTATACTCACAAGATAAAGATGCTAAAGAATACTTGAAATATATTAAATATTTACAATCTAAAAAATTATTAGGTGAAGTTGAAAATCTAGAACTCGAAAATTTACAAGGTGTTTCTGGACTAAAAGCTTTACGAGTAGCAGTAATTTACCAAGAAGATTTTGACAGTAAAAAAACAATCTCTATCGATGAATTAATGGCTGAATTTAAACAATAAAAAATAAACCCTCAGAATTAAATTCTGAGGGTTTATTTTTATAATATCCCTGCTGTTTCTTGTATTCTAAAAGCAACCGCAAAAGCAATTACACTTGCAATTATACCAATCATAAAAACGGTATAAGTAACTCGTAATAATTTATATTTCCTATTTAAAACTAAGCCTAAAAAATACAAATCTTTAGTAAGTGATCCGTATAAATAATCGCGATCTTTCATCATTTCATCCATTGCCCATTCAAAATCTGGCAAGTTCATTTGATGAAAATTTCCGAAGAATAATAAATTTACTTTTTTATTTGCAACATCTCCTTTTGTAAACTTACCTTCTGTTACATTTGGTCGCGTAGCCATTATTGATAAAATGATAGAAGCAACGGTAAACAAAATAAAAACAATTGACGGAATAATTAAATAATGATTCGACGGATTGTCTAATTTCGGAATTAAAGTAGACAGTGTCATCGAAATAATAATCGCATTTACCGATAATAAAATATTCGCTTTCGTATCTGCAATATCACTTAAAGTAATATGATTTCTTAAAGCCACACGAAACATTGTTTCTATACCTCGTTCTGGCAATTCTACTTTATTTTTTTTAAGTGCTAAGGCTTCTTTTTTCTGCTTTAACTTCGTGTTTTCTTGTGCTATTTTTTTTTGAGTTTTTAATAACTGTGCTAAATTCTTACTTTCTCCTTTTCCCCAATTTTTAGTCGCAAAATCAGTATGAAATCTATGATTTGTTAAAAACTGAATGTTTTCTTCATTCCACTTCTCATCAGAAACAATACATTCTTTAGTTAATTCCCATTCTTTTCTTAACAAAGAAGTGTAATCGCTAAAATTCTTACTTCCTAAATGAGAACAATCAGCATCACGAATTATTTTCTCTAATTCAGAAGTTGGTTTTACGCCCATTTTTGTTGCTAAAATTAGTTTTGAAACTTCTGAAACAACCTTTTCGGAAACGTTTTGCTCGTTAAAAAATGCTTCCGCAATCTTAACACTTTCGTTTTCATGATTTTCAATCGATTTTGTATAACCGGTATCATGAAACCAAGCAGCTAATAATAAATGGTTTGCAGATTCTTCATCAATCTTCAATCCCTCAATCAATATTTGAGTTTTCTCTACAACTCGCTGGGTATGAAATACACTATGATACACAAACGAAGATTCTAATTTTTCGTTTAAAAAATTAACTACGAAATTTTCAGCTTCAATTAATAAATTTTTCATCAAAATGGTTTTAACTATAGTAAAAATAATATTTAATTCTTACTAAGTGTAAGTTTGTCGAATATATTACGACTATCTTACTATATTTTTTGCCCAAAATTTTCGTATTTTTAATATTAACTAAAAAAAGGATTTTGATATGCTAACTTGGAAAAACATTATACATTTTGCTGTAAACGGAAATCCAACTCCATCAAAGAGGGTTGAAAAAACAGAAACTGAGTGGAAAGAGCTACTAACTCCTGAACAATTTAGAATTACACGATTAAAAGGAACCGAACGCCCTTTTTCTGGCGAATTATGTACATCTTACGATGAAGGGCAATACAATTGCACATGTTGTAACACCCCTTTGTTTGATTCGACAATTAAATTTGATTCAAGTTCTGGTTGGCCGAGTTTTACGCAACCTATTACCGAAAACGCCATTAAATACCACAAAGATAGTACACTAGGAATGGTTAGAGTAGAGGTTTTATGCAATACCTGCGATGCTCATTTAGGGCATGTTTTTCCTGACGGACCTGAGCCAAGTGGACTAAGATATTGTGTAAATTCAGAATCTATGCAGTTAGCTGAAAGTAATTAAACTTCACAACAAATAAGAACAAATGACAACTAAAAATTTACAAACAACTACTTTAGGTGGTGGATGTTTTTGGTGTACAGAAGCTGTTTTTCAAAAAGTAAAAGGAGTAGAAAAAGTAGTATCCGGTTACGCTGGCGGAAATGCTCCTGGTCATCCAACATATCGCGAGGTTTGCTCTGGCTTAACAGGTCATGCAGAAGTTATACAAATTACTTTTGATGCTACTATTATTTCTTACGAAGATATTTTAGTTATTTTTATGACCACACACGATCCTACAACCTTAAACCAACAAGGAGCCGATCGTGGAACAGAATATCGTTCTGTAATTTTTTATCACAACGATTCTCAAAAAGTATTGGCTACTGAAGTCTTAAAACAAATACAGCAATATTATGAGAACACAATTGTTACAGAAATAAGTGCTTATACCAATTTTTACAAAGCAACTCAAGAGCATCAAAATTATTATATCAAAAACACAAAGCAAGGATATTGTACATTTGTTATCGAGCCTAAATTAGCGAGACTTAGAAAATTACATGCTGATAAATTAAAGTAACCTCTATTCTCTTTTCAAAAAAATTATGAAACTAAATATTCAAGATACTTTTAACAACGAATTACCTGCTGATAAAATTACAGGAAGCGAACGCCGACAAGTTTTAGATGCTTGCTTTTCGTATGTTGAACCTAAAAAAACAGCTAATCCAACATTAATTCACGTTTCAAAAGAAATGTTAGAAGCTGTTGGTTTATCCGAAGAAAACGCAACATCTGATAATTTTTTAAATGTTTTTACAGGGAATAAAGTACTCGAAAACACACACCCGTTTGCCATGTGTTATGGCGGACATCAATTTGGAAATTGGGCAGGGCAATTAGGTGATGGTCGTGCCATTAATTTAACCGAAGTTGTACACAATAATCAACGTTGGGCAATTCAATTAAAAGGCGCAGGTGAAACTCCATATTCTCGAACCGCAGATGGTTTAGCCGTTTTACGTTCTTCAATTAGAGAGTATTTATGTAGCGAAGCCATGTTTCATTTAGGCGTTCCAACCACGCGTGCATTATCGTTAAGTTTATCTGGTGATGAAGTTTTACGAGATGTTTTATACGACGGAAATCCTGCATATGAAAAAGGAGCAATTGTAGCTCGTTTGGCGCCAAACTTTATCCGTTTTGGTAACTTTGAAATTTTATCTGCAAGGCAAAACCATCCTACTTTAAAAAAATTGGCTGATTATACTATCAAACATTTTTATCCTGAAATTACATCCGAAGGAAAACAAAAATATCTCGATTTTTTAACTGAAGTAAGAAATAAAACTATCGATATGATTGTGCATTGGCAACGCGTTGGTTTTGTACACGGAGTGATGAATACTGATAACATGTCGATTCTCGGATTAACAATCGATTTTGGTCCTTACGGATGGTTAGAAGGCTATGATTTTGGTTGGACACCAAATACAACAGACAATCAACATAAGCGATATCGCTACGGAAATCAGTCGCAAATCGGACTATGGAATTTATTTAAACTCGCAAATGCTTTGTATCCGCTTATTGAAGAAGTAGCTCCTTTACAAGAAATTTTAGATGTATATGCTGATATTTATAGCCAGAAGCAATATGAAATGATGAAATCTAAATTAGGTTTATTTTCTGAGGATGCAAACGATAAAGAGTTAATTGGGCGATTAGAAGAAACCTTGCAATTAACAGAAACTGACATGACGCTTTTCTTTAGAAATTTATCAACTTTTACTACAGAAGATGATTTTGAGAGCGCTTTCAAAAAAATTGAAATTGCTTTTTATACGATTGATGAAGTTAAAGGTGAAATTAAAAATCATTGGGCCGATTGGTTTAATCGTTATTTAAAAAGACTACAGCAAGAAACCTTTTCTGATCAAGAAAGAAAAGAAAAAATGGATTTAATAAATCCAAAATATGTACTTAGAAATTACATGGCGCAATTAGCAATTGATGCTGCTGATAAAGGCGATTATAAATTAATTGATGAATTATATCAACTATTAAAAAACCCGTATTCAGAACAACCAAAAAATGAAAAATGGTTCGCAAAACGACCAGAATGGGCTCGTCATAAAGTTGGCTGCTCTGCATTAAGTTGTAGTTCGTAAAAAATTGTATTTTTAAAGAATAGAAACTTACAGTGCTAAATGACATACGAATTCAAAGAAATTATACAGCAAGTTATTTTAAATCAACAAAAAGGCATACAAAACGTGTTAGCTACCGTTGTTGACTTAGATGGTTCTTCGTATAGAAAACCTGGAGTTAGAATGTTACTATCTGACAACGGAGAAATGATTGGAGCCGTTAGCGGAGGTTGTGTAGAAAAAGAAGTTCAACGAAGGGCACATTCGATTTTTGGAGATCATAAATCGAAAATTATAACCTACGATGGGCGTTATCGATTAGGTTGTGAAGGTATTTTATATATTTTATTAGAACCTATTAAAATTTCAACAGCATTTATTAACGCTTTTGCTAATAATTTATCGAATAGAAAATCATTTAACATCCAATCTTTTTATAAAAAAGAAGATGAAGTTTTCGGGAATTTTGGTTCTGTAATTCAGTTTAATAAAAATCAGAAATTTACTTTTTCTGAACATTTTAATCCAATAAAAAACGAACAATCACTTGTTTTTAAGCAAACTCTAAAACCTTTATTTCGTTTGTTGATTATTGGTGGAGAACACGATGCTGTAAAACTTTGTTCACAAGCAACTCAATTAGGTTGGGAGGTAGATGTAGTTACATCTATTAACGACCCAAAAGAATTAGTAGATTTTCCAACAGCAAAATCGGTAGTAGCACAAACTCCTGAAATTATTGATTTAAACGATGTCAATGAGCATACTGCAATTGTACTTATGAATCATAATTTCACGTATGATTTGCGTTGGCTCGTAAAATTACAAGGACAAAACCCTGTTTATATCGGTATTTTAGGTGCTGCCAAACGACGTGAAAAATTACTAAATGAATTGTTTGATTTTGCTCCTGAAATAAATGATGTTTTTTTAGACAAAATACACACACCTGCAGGTTTGCATATTGGTGCAGAAACTCCGGAAGAAATTGCATTGTCTATTTTAGCAGAAATTTTATCGGTAGTTCGTAAAAAAGAAGTGTTTTCTTTAAAAAAAATTACAGGTAAAATTCATAACTAATTTATGAAAAAAACTGCTATCTTAATACTTGCGGCAGGGAGTTCCAAAAGAATGGGAACTGCAAAACAACTACTTCCTTACAAAAAAACCACTTTATTAGGCTGGGCTATTTCGCAAGCAAAACAAACAAAAACAAGTAGTATATTTTGTGTTTTGGGAGCAAATGTAACAAATATTAAAGAAAAAATTAAGCAGCATAAAATTGATATTATTTTTAATACCAATTTTAAAAACGGATTAAGTAGTAGTATTGTTGCTGGAATCAATCATTTAATTGCTGAAAATTTTGATGCTGTTTTAATTATGTTAGCCGATCAACCAAATGTAAATTCAAGGTACTTAAATGAATTGATAATTACATCCGAAGAAAATCCCAAGAAAATAATAGTTTCTAATTATACAGATAAAATTGGAGTTCCCGCTATATTTCCAAAACACTATTTTAATCAATTAGTAAATTTAAAGGGAGATAAAGGTGCTTCGCTTTTTTTGAACAATCATGTATCTGAAACTATAAAAATGCCTCTTTTTAACTTAATTGATATTGACACCAAGGAAGATTATCAAAACCTTATAAAATAATGTATCCATATCACAACAAAATAAAACTGCGAATTAAAAATGGCGAGTTAATCAAGTTTGAAGATGTTAATAAACACAAACAAATCTCACCTTACTTAGTACTTTATTTTAATACCGAGTCTTATATAATACCTATTAGAGAACATCGATTTGAAGAATATAAATTACTTTTACAGTCCAATTAATCAGCTTATGAATTTTAGATCTTTTCTATATTTTATTACCCTCTTTTTATTAACTGGTTGCGCAACCTATAAGGCACAATATGCCTCTGATAAAAAAGGTGAAGAAATAAATTCTGATAAAAAAATTGCACACTCTTTTTATTTAGTTGGTGATGCTGGAAATTCCGATTTAGGCTCAGTATCGCCTGCTTTAGCATATCTAGATAAACATATTAGTAGCGCAACCGAAAACGCTACCCTACTTTTTTTAGGCGATAATGTTTACGAAACAGGTATTCCTTACGAAAACTCTAAGCAATATCCTTTAGCAAAGCATAGAATTGAAGCACAAACTGCTATTGCTAAAAAATTTGCTGGGAGATCTATTTTTATTCCTGGTAATCACGATTGGTATCATGGTTTAGACGGATTAAAAAGAGAGGAGAAATTGGTTGAAAAAGCATTAGGCAAGAACTCTTTTTTACCAGAAAGTGGCTGTCCTCTAAAAAAAGTAACCATCTCTAAAGATGTTGTTTTAATTATTGTCGATACACATTGGTATGTTACAAACTGGGACAATCACCCTAAAATAAACGACAATTGTGAGATAAAAACAAGAGTAAAATTTCTTGAAGAATTTAAAGGATTAATTAAAAAAGCAAGAGGCAAAACAACCATTATTGCAATGCATCACCCAATGTTTACAAATGGTTCTCACGGTGGTTATTATTCTTTTAAAAGTCATATGAGTCCGCTTCCAGTTTTAGGGACTTTAAAAAATGTTTTAAGGAAAACAACAGGAATTACCAATACCGATTTACAAAACAAAAAATACAACGAGTTAAAAAAACACATTGTAACATTAGCACAAGAAAACAATAAAACTATTTTTGTTTCGGGGCATGAGCATAGTTTACAATACATCGTTGAAGATAATATTCCGCAAATTATTAGCGGTTCTGGCTCTAAAACTACCGCTACCAAATTAACCGGAGGAGCTAAATTTACTTATGGAAATCAGGGTTTTGCTAAATTAGATATTTACGAAGATGGCTCTTCTAATGTTCGTTTTTATTCTGTGAACGACAAAAAAGTTGTTTACCAAACCAATGTTTTAAGGCCTGATAAAAAGAAAAATTTTACAACATATCCCGAAACCAAGATTTCAGAAAAATCTGCCGCAGTATACGCCAATAAAGAAGTAACAAGAAGTGGTTTTTATCGATATTTTTGGGGAGAACGCTACCGTAAACATTTCGGAACAAAAGTAACCGCACCAACAGTAAATTTAGACACTCTGTTTGGCGGATTAAGGCCTGTAAGAAAAGGTGGAGGAAATCAATCTAAATCTTTACGCTTACGCGATAAAAAAGGACGTGAATATGTAATGCGCGCTTTGCGTAAAAATGCAGTTCAGTATTTACAAGCCGTTGCTTTTAAAGATCAGTATTTAGAAGGTCAGCTTGATAAAACATATACCGAAGGTTTATTATTAGATGCCTTTACAGGTTCACATCCATACGCGCCATTTACAATTGCAACGCTGTCGGATGCAGTAGGTATTTATCATACAAATCCTGTTTTATATTATATTCCGAAACAAAATTCTTTAGGCTCTTTTAATACTGAATTTGGTAATGAATTGTATATGATTGAAGAGCGTGCTGCTTCTGGGCATGGAGATAAAGCTAGTTTTGGTTTTTCTGATGAAGTAATTAGTACCGATGATTTATTAAAAAACTTATCTAAAAACGAAAAACATAAGTTAGATGAAGCCGCTTATATTAAAGCGCGGTTATTTGATATGTTAATTGGTGATTGGGATAGACATGAGGATCAATGGCGTTGGGCAAAATTTAAAGAAAACGGAAACACTATTTACCGACCTATTCCTAGAGACAGAGATCAGGCTTTTTCAATAATGGGCGATGGTGCTTTATTAAATTTAGTTACCGAGATGATTCCCGCATTGCGTTTAATGCAAGCATATCAAGAAGATTTAAAAAGTCCGAAATGGTTTAATTTAGAGCCTTACCCTTTAGATATGTCATTAATAAATCAATCTGATAAAAGCGTTTGGAATACTCAAGTAAAACATATTACAACTAATATTACTGATGAAATTATAGATACTGCTTTTAAATATTTTCCGAAAGAAGTACAAGGTGAAACCATACAAATTATCAAGAAAAAATTACAAGGAAGAAGAAAGAATTTACAGAAAATAGCTGATAACTATTTTAATCACATTAATAAATTTCAAGTAATTAAAGGAACCGATAAAGACGATTGGTTTGAAATTGATAGACTACCAAACGGACAAACAAAAATTACTGCTTACAGAATTAAAAAAGGAGAAAAAGAAGCTATTTTTCATCAAAGAACTTATAAACATGCTCAAACAAAAGAAATTTGGATATATGGTTTAGATGATAATGATATGTTTGTAGTAAAAGGAACAGGAAAAAACTTGATAAAACTGAGAATTATAGGAGGTCAAAATAAAGACACTTACAACACCATTAATGGCAAAAAAGTAAAAATATATGATCATAAAACAAAGAAAAATACCTTCATTACCAATAATGGAGACATCAAATTAACGGATGATTATGAAACCAATGTATACAACTATAAGAAGTTAAAAAACAATGCAAATACTTTAACTCCCCTTATTGGTTTTAATCCCGATGATGGTTTTAAAATAGGACTTTCTAATACCTATACAACTAACGGATTTGAAAGGAATCCGTTTACCTCACTACACAACATTTCTGGAGCGTACTATTTTGCAACTAACGGATTTGAATTAAAATATGCTAGTGAATTTGCAAACATTATTGGTCATTGGAATCTTGGTTTTAATGCAATGTACACAAGCCCAAATTACGCTATAAATTTCTTCGGATATGGAAATAATACCGTTAATTTAGATGCCGATGAAACTAAAGAAAAAGACTATAATCGAGTTAAAATAAGAAAATTAATTGCAGGATCATTTATGCAATGGAAAGGTGATTTAGGTGCCGAAATAAAATTAGGTATCAACTATCAATCTTTTAAAATTGATAAAACCCTTAATCGATTTATCACAACACAGGCTGTTGACTTTAACAATCAGGACTTTTTAAATGCTGAAGCAAGTTACTCTTTTGAAAACACTGATAACCCTGCTTTTACAACAATGGGAATGAAAACTGAATTATATGTTGGCTATACCGCCAACTTAAGTAAAAACAACAAATTTGCTTATGTAATACCGTCCATTTCTTTTAATTATAAGTTAGCCGCTAGTGGTCAATTAGTATTTGCAACAAAGGTTAAAGGTCATTTTACTTATGGCAATGATTTTGAATTTTATCAAGGGGCAAATTTAGGTGCAAACAACGGTTTACGTGGTTACAGAAACGAACGGTTTACAGGTAAAGATGCATTTTATCATAGTTCAGATATTCGATTAAATTTAACAAGATTAAAAACAGGTTTATTACCATTACATATTGGTATATATGGAGGTTTTGATTACGGAAAAGTATGGCTAGATACTAACGATTCTAAAAAATGGAATACTTCTGTTGGTGGTGGTATTTTCTTTAACGCTGCTAATATGGCGACAGCAAATATTTCTGCCTTTAATAGTAATGATGGTTTACGAATAGCTTTTGCTATGGGATTTAATTTTTAATTTTATGATAACACAACAAGTAGTATTAATATCTGGAGCTCTATTTGGAATGCTCGCTGTAATTTTTGGAGCCTATGGAGCACACGCTTTAAAGAAAATTTTATCTGAAGACCAGCTAAAATCGTTTGAAACAGGTGTAAAATACCAAGTGTATCACGCAATTGTTTTATTATTTGTAGGAAGCTATTTTAAAGGTTCAAATCAATTAATGAACTACTCTTTTATTTTTGGTATCATTCTTTTTTCTTTTAGTATTTACGGATTGGTCTTATCTGACGCAAAAGGCAAAAAAATGAAATTCCTTGGTCCAATAACGCCATTAGGAGGTTTATTATTGGTTACTGGATGGGCTACATTAATATACCAAATAAGTCAAACTGTAAACTTTTAACAGCTTACAGTTTGACAGCAAAATAAGCCTCATGAGGATAAGGATATTTTTAATCTACATTTTGAGCATCACTAATCACTCTATCTATAAACTCTGTTTTTATATATAGTTGTTTTGCTAAATTATGTAGCACATTTACTTCTTCTTCATCTATTTGACCATCTGCATACGAGATTATAGATAAATCTCTAAGCATATTTAATTTTTGCATTACAGATAGTACAACATCTAATTCTTTTGCTAAATCAATTATCTCTGTAATAATATCATCTTCTGTTAATCCTTTAACTGTTAACATACATTCTGCAAAAATTGCAGGAGAAACAATACTACTTAAGGCTTGTATTTCAGAATCGTCTACGGTTCCATCAGCTTTAGATATCATATATCCACCTAAAAACATAAAACGTTGTATTTTATCAGAATGCTCAGTTTCGTTTTCTAAATCTTCTGGTTCCATTAGAGATAAAATTCGTTTAATTTCTAACTCCATAGCTTCTTCTGTAATCCCTCCTTTTATAGATGGATTAAATAAACCATAGGTTTCACTTTTATTAAACAATTCTAGCGCTTTAATTCTAAGTGGACTAAACGGATGACTACTATACCAATCTGATGGGTCGTGTGTATCGTCTTTTAAAACTGCTTCTAAATCTGAAAACTGCTCTATGTACGCGTTTAGTTTAAAATCTAATGAATCTGTAGTTACTCCTGATGATAATTTAAAAAATGTACGCCCTGCTGCTTCAAAGCTTTGACAACATAATAATCCTGCCCTATCTGCACTAATTTCGGCATTTCTATTCCATGCATATAATTTCATTGCATAGATTGGCGCTAATTCGTTTTCTCCTTCATCTAAAATGTGCTTAACTGGATAGTTAAAATGCTCAAAAAGCACATGCCCAATTTCATGACCTACCACAAAGGCCAATTCATCCTTTTTAAAACGTTCTAAAAGACCAGAAGATAAAATAATGTATAATTTGTCTTCATCTGGCGGATAACAAGCTGCATTAAAAGTATCACTTTGGTACACAAAAAATTCTATATCAGATTTTAACTTTAAAACCTCTTTACAATGCAAACCTATTTCATGTAAAACAGGTGCCAAGGTTTTTGTTAATCGTAAACTTGATTTTAATAAATGACGACGTGATTTAAAAACAGGGTTGTTATCTTTTATTTTGGTTAATATTTTTTGAATTAACTCATCTTCTTGAAAAGTTAAAACATAATCTCTATCACCATCATAAACCAAGGCATTTAAATCAATATCTGCTCTAGAGTTATCATAAACCTCAACGATATTTTCAGTAATATTTTTTAAGTTTAAGGCATTTATTATTTCAATACCCTTTGTATATTGCTCTATTAATTGTTTTGCTGTATCCTGAAAAGCAGTACTTACGGCTTGTAATTTTTCTGTGTCACCATTTGCTTGTGCTTCAGCTAAATCTTCTAGCATCTTATTCTGAGCAATAGTAAGTGCTTCTTGATGCTCTTTTTCTAATTCAGTTAAACTTTTAGATTTATATTCGTTCATTTTTTTTATTTAAAATATTAGACTTACCTATTTACACGTAACCTTACTATACGTTTGTTGCTATTTTAGAATTAGATGCTTTTAACAAGCGATTTTTCAAGTCGAAAATCCCTAGAATCTGGTCGTTCCCTTTAGTAGCCAAAATATTATTACCAGACAATGCTACTTTATATCCTTTTTGATTTAAATAAGAGAATAAAGCATGTTTATGCCCAAAATCCATTCTGGTAATAGTTTTTGCAAAATGTGAACAAATAAGAGCTGGCTCAGTAATTTCTTTCGCGTCTACTAACTCAGATGTTAGCAATACATAAACTTTTATTCCTTTAAAATTTAAAGGAGCATAACAACTCGATACAACGACACCATTAGCTACAAAAGAAAAATAATGCCCTGGATCATTTTCTGTTTCAATCTTTGGCATTGTTAAATCTTCAATATCATATTTTTCGCCCATTTTTTTTAAAGCTAAAGAAGCTTCTAAAAATTGTTCTGGAATTCCGCTTTGTTTATTTGCCCATGCCCAAAGCCATGATTGTTCTTTTTCAGAATATGTTCCTAGCACCTGCATTCTAAAAACATGCTCACCATATGTTACCGTTCCTTCTAACATATCACAAGACCAACCTAAATCTTCAACAACTTCTTGAAAATGGTCTTGACGTTCAAAAGTTAATGCTACCGACTGGTTATGTAATTGTGATAAATTTACTTTGGGTTGTTCATTTTTCGACCCCTCTTTTATTTGCTCTTCTTCCCTTCTATTAACTAAATCTGTACCTGGATATTCAAATGAAATATTATTAATTTCAGATCGAAAAAAAATATTTTCAATCCTTTCTTTGAATATTATTGGCATTGATACTTTCTTTAATTTATTACTTTCAGAAAATGCTTGTGGTCCAATAGAGTCTACACTTTCTGGAATACTCAAAAACGCTAAGTTATTCCCAGCAAAAGCAGATTCTCCTATTTTTTTAAGACTTAATGGTAATTTTACTTCTGTAATGCCACTATTAGAAAAACAGTAGTTTGGTATTTCTATCATATTTTCGGAAAGAGTCAATGTCGAAATAGTATTTCTAGAAAAAGCCCCATCTCCAATTACAACAAGGCTATTTGGCAACGTAAGTGTTTTTAATTGATTTCCATAAAAAGCATCTTCACCTACTTCAATTAAACCTTCTGGTAAATTAATATGAGTAAGTTTATTACCATCTAATGCTTGCTTTCCTATACTTAACAATGTTTTAGGAAGTACTACTTTCTCTAAATTCATTTCTTGAAATGAATACGGAGCTAATTTTGTTACCTTTTTATTGTTAATCAGTTCAGGAATTACAATTGTTGTTTGGTCATCATTGTACTTAGTAATTGTTATTGCCCCATTAACTTCTTCGAATGAAAAAGCATTTTTATTTTTACTAAAATCAACAGAGGGGCCATTTAGGTTTTCATCTGCTTCTGAAAAACGCTCTAAATTATCCTCCAATAATGTAATAATACGTTTAGTTCTACTTTCTATCGCATCAGCATTAATAACTGGGCTATGATCTATTTTTAAAACCCCTTCTTCGAAATTAATCGCATTCTCTGGGTTACTTTCATTTTTACTGTTTTCAATAACAATTTTTCTCAATCCTTTTCTTAATAATTCTCCCCCTAGTTCGTCTATATTAATAGCTTTTAGCCCGTCTATTAATGGCTGAAAGTAAACTTTAACAAAAGTATCGTTGTATAAATGTGAAAAACGATCTTCTTGTAAAGTATCCCATGCGATAGAAATTAGTACATCAAAATTTGCTGCTTTAAAAATCTGCTCTTCAATTTTTGGGTATAACTCATTTTGAAATGCTTTAATAATTCTTTTTTCTCTTAGTCCCATAATAATATTATGTATGTTTTTTTATAATTTTCTTAATCCTTATTCAAATATAAAGTCTAATGATTAGCTCCCTTTTATTGCTTTTATATACGCAGTAATTTATTTTATAAGCGTATTTCACAAAACTGATTCAATTTTCTCTACTAGAATATTTTTTAATTTTTCTGGTAGTGCTTTTTTAGTGTCAATAGACATCTCTAAAACATTATCTACCTTCTTTACTTTAAAGTTTGCTGCTTGAACAATAGTTATACTTGTTATAGTTTTCCAAATATCTAATGCCATTGAGTCATTACACACCAATACTACTGCTTGTAAAAGAGAGTTTACTATATCTTTACAATTCAACCGAACGTTTAACTCTTGTAATGCAACTTTATCTACACTTAAATTAATTGGTACATTTAATGTTTTTTGTTGTTTATTAATCCATCTTTTTAACTCTAAACCACTTATTGTTTCATTAGAATTAATGGGTCTGCTCACACTACCGTCAGACAATGCTACAACTAATTGTTTCGGATATTTAATACCTAATAAACAAACCTCCTGAACATTAAAAAAGAAAACTTCATTGTTTTGAGTTCTTAAACATACCGCTATTTGATATTCTTCTTTTAATACATCAACAATAAAACCTTCTAAATATGTTCCGTTTTTAAGCGTTAAAGTAATCGCTACTTCTTCTTTCTCTTTAAAAATAAGATCTATTATTGCAGCAGGTGATTTTGCCTTAAACTTATTTATATATGATGTTTCCATTCTTTTTTATTTAATTATTGAGCCTAAATAAAACTTTACTAGTTTTATAATTTTAAAGAGACAGGTATTGTTCTTATTTAGAAAAAAATAAGGTGCAAGAAAATGTTAAAGTGAAATAGCCATAAAACGATTAATTAACAAACCTTTTTAATATTTTTTGAAGTTAAATAAGCTCTAGAGTTTCCTTCTTTATAATAAGGCCTATGCAATTTTTTTTATTTAGCATCCCATTCAAATACTATTGAAACTGTTTTTATTTCTACCAATCTTAACGCTACTAGAAACAGGTTGAAATTTACATTCGTTGTATTAAAGTTACGTTTGAACACAACAATTTCATATTTTACTTTATGATGTAACTCTAAATACTCCACTAATTTTTTTTAGCAACTTTAGTTGCTATACCACATGAATAAAACGTACTGATAACTAGTAAAAATACTCCTAGGTATAGCCCTTTTAACATATCTTTTTTTTAAAGCCTCCTTTTTTAAATTAAAAAAGGAGGCTTTATTTTTATAAATTATTTTCTAATAAGCTAGTAAGTACCTTAGTTCTTGAACTTACATCATCCGCATTTAAAATCGGACTATGGTTTATTTGTAAAACCCCTTCTGAAAAAGTATATGCATTTGTAGGATTGTGATGATTGTCGTTATTAACAATTACTACTTTTTTTAAGCTTTCTTTCAAAGCTTCTTTACCCATATCATCTGCCGTTATAGCTGAAAAGCTTTCAATTAATGGCTGAAAGTAAATTTTAGGATAGCTATCGCTATATAAATGTAAAAAACGATCTTCAAATAAAGTTTCCCACGCTGTTTCTAAAGTAATATCAAAACCAGCTGCTACATTAATTTGTTCTTTTAAAGCTGGATATTGCTCCTCTTGAAACGTTTTTGTAAATCTCTTTTCTTTAAGTCCCATTTTAATTGTTTTAAGGTTATTTTTAATTTATACCTCAAAACTATATCGAAAAAATAGTTTTTAAAAAACAGTTTTATAATCGTTACTTCTTGTTTTGTATTTGCTGAAATTGATTTAGAAACTGCTTTAAATAACTCTTTTTTCTAGATGCTAATGGTATCTTCTCTCCTCCTGTTAACACAACTGTATTTGTTGTTACCGAAGCTATATATTTTATATTTATTAAATGAGATTGATGTATTCTAACAAAAGTATGTTCGCTTAAAATATTTTCGTAATATTTTAAGTTTCTTGCACTCATTATTTTTTTTCTTTTAGTATGAAAGGTAGTATAGCTCCCATCTGATTGACAGCGTATAATTTCATCTACTTGCAAAAAATGTTGTTCATCTGTTGTTTTTATTAGCAGTGTTTTCTGTGCTTCTTTTTTATCTAACTCAACAACCTTATCTACAACCTTTAAATAATGTTGTTCTTTTTCATAACCAATTCTAAAACGTTCTATACACTTACTTAACTCATCTGAATCTATTGGTTTTAATAAATAATCAACAGTATCAAACTTTATAGCTTTTATAGCAAACTCATCAAAAGCAGTTGTAAATATTATTTTAAAATTAATAGTTTCTAGGGCTTCTAATATTTGAAAAGCAGTACCCCCTATTAATTCTATATCCATAAAAACCAAATCTGGTGTATTGTTTTTTAAGAATACAATAGCATCATTTACATTATCTATTGTTGCTATAATTTCAATATCTTTTTGGGTATATTGAATTAGTTTACTTAAGGTATTTAAGGCATTAAACTCATCTTCTATTAATACTGTCTTTATCATTTATACGGTAAGTTTAAAAAACACTTTTGTTCCTATTGATTTTTTTTCATCATTATATAAATCTTCAATCTTAAAAGACTTTTCCTCTCCTTTGCCTCTTGTTTTTAATCGTTCTATAAAAACAGCTGTTGCATGCAATTTTTCTGATACTTTAACATCTTTTTGTTTTATAGTTCTTCCAACCCCATTATCAAGAATTTCAAAATACAAACCCTCTTTTTCTTTATCAATTTTTAAAGCTAAAACTCCGTCTGTTTTTTTTCCTTTAAGACCATACTCAATCGCATTCTCTACAAAAGGCTGCAAAAGCATTGGAGGCATTTTAAGTTCTTTTATATTACAATTCTCTGATATATCTATTGTATACTTAAATGCATTATTAAAACGTAGTTGTTGTGTTTCAATATAATTAGAAATCATTTTAATTTCTTCTTCTAATGATATTTCTTCTTTTCTAACATAATCAAAATTCTGACGAATTAATTTAGAGAACTTAGCTATATAATTCGAAGATTTTAAAAAATCCCCTTCTAAGATGATGTTTTGAATTGCTGCCAGAGTATTAAATATAAAGTGAGGATTCATTTGTACTCTTAACAAACGTTGCTCTAACTTCGATGCTTTATTTAAAGCTCTTAGTTTATTATTGTAATTAAAAAAAACAGCTATAATAAGTAGTAATACTAACGAAACAATAACACTTACACCTAAAAACAGATTTTGCTTACTTGTTTCTTTTTGATGTTTTAAAGCGATCTCCTTTTCTTTTACTTTATAATTTACATTCGCAAAATGAAGTAGTTTTTCTTTCTCACTTTTATTCAATTGAATTTTAACACTATCACGTATAATTTGATGAAATAAAGCTTCTTCAAAGTTTTTTTCTAAAAGAGCAACAGCTATTAATTTATCTCTAATGTCTGTTTCTTCTTCTATGTTACCTTTATCTCTATAAATATTTAACGCCTTCTTATAATTTACTTTAGCAGAATCTAATCTATTCGTTACTAAAAACAAAGCTCCTAAACCTTTATAAGGTGCTGCATTTATAGCTTTAATATTTTTATTTAAAGTAATAGCTCCTCTTAGAAATTTTTCTGATTGCTTAAACTCCCTCGCTTCTAAATAAGTAAATCCTATATTATTTAAAACCCGTACAATAGTTTTAGGATCCTTAATTTTCTCACTTAATTTTAAAGCTTCTGAAAATTTTTGCAATGCTTTATTATATTCTTTTAACTGTAAATGTATCGTTGCTATATTTCCTTTTACAGCAATAATAGATATAATGTCTTCTGTGTTTGAAAATAGTTTTTCCGATTGCTTTATATATAAAAACGCTTTTTTGTAATCTTTTAACCTAAAATGTAATTGAAATAATTGATTGTTTGCTTTTGCCTGTAATCTATTATTATTTATAAGTTCACCAATATGCAAAGCCTCGATAGCGTATTCTTGTGCTTTTTCAAATTCTCTTAATTTAATACAGGTGTTACTTAACGTTATTAAACTTCTCCCTTTATTATAGTTATCGTTAAATTTAGAAAATAGCGTGTATGTTTTTAAATGAATATTTTTTGCTTTTATAAACTCATCATTCAAATAATACACTTCCCCTTTTTCAAATAAAAGTAGCGCTTCTTCCGCAGTATTTAAGTCAGTAACATTTAACAGTAAACTATCAATTCTTTTTATTGCTTTTTCAGGTTGCTTTTGAGAGTCTTTTTGTAATGTTAACAATTGCTTTTCTAATACTGATCTAATACTATTAGGCTTAGAACATCTTATTGCAAACACACAAAAAACAAACACAAAAACAACTTGTAAAAAACGCTTAAAAGTGGAATACATAAAAGGTTATTTTATTTTTTTATAACAGCTAAAATAACCATAATAATGGCATATTTTAAAAAATACCACTTACTTTTATTCAAATATAAAATAGGTAATAGCACTTATAAAATCATTCTCTTAGCAAAAGAAAAACGCTATAATTTTACACTATGAGCTAAAAGAAATAACACTTTATTAGCTTTTGAAGCACAAAAAAACATATCTTATTAAAAATGGATAAAGAACACTTAATAAAACAGCAAGAAAAACGTTACAACAACTTAAATTTTGCAGTAGCTATAAAGAAAGATAACAACGGCATCATTCAAAATTTTATTGACAGCGAAGAAGAAGCTCGTTTACATGATTTTCAGGGACAATTTTACCCTTCGTTTCATTATGAAATTAACAGAGTAATGAAAACAAAGATGACAAAAATATCGCAAAAAAATATTTACCTCGCCTATTATTACAGAATAAAATTAGGTATTTGGGATGTACCTAGCAAACTAAATTTTCCTTTATTTTTGGCTGCTGTAGAAAAAAACATATTAGACAATGACATGGATAAAACCTATGTTAGCGCATCTAAAATGTATTTACTTTTCGACTTTAAAAATAATAGTGATTTACCTAAAATAGCAACTCTCTCTTATGAGGATTATATAGCATCAATTAAATTCTTAAATTTAAGTAATAGTTATTTATGCTATCCGAATCTACGTAAAAAAAGAATTCGTTTTGCTCCTTTTTTATCAAACAAACTACTTTTAACGCGTATTAAAAATGGCTTATATTTTTATTTAGATAGTGATTTTGAAACTGCGGCTTCACTTGTTCTTTTGTTATTAGACACTAATGAAACCTCTAAAAAAGCATTACTAAATTTACATAAAAAAGAACTAAAAAACACACAAGTTTGGTTATTAGGGAGTTTTTACAAAGATTTTCAATCTGAAGAGATAAATAAACCTGTTTTAATTGATTTGTATGACAAGTTTCCGAAAGAGTGGATAGATGAGTATCAAAAAACTAATTACTATTAATTTAAAGAAAACTCGTATAATTTTCCGCCTAACGATTTTGTTTTTTCATCTGTAATATAAAGTGTTATATTGTCTTTAAAACTGACACTTTCTTTCTGAGAAATATATCCTAAAGAAAACTCTTTTACATCACCAGAGAAAAAATCATCATCAACAAAATTGGTAAATATAAATACCGATTGATGATTTAACAAAGCTACTTTTTTCCCGTTATGAGAAATTGCTGCTGCAGTTATCGAACAGTGTAAATCTGTACAGGTTTTAAAAGTTGAAATGCGTTTTGCAACATGATTTCCTTTTACTGCAGGAATCTTATATAAGGTAGTTTCACCATACCTACCTTTCACTCTACTTTTTGTAAAAATATATAAAAACCCGCTTTTATACACCAAGCTTTCAGCATCAAAAAAACGATCTTTCTTTTTCGGCGGAAATTTAATTTGATTCGGATATGAAAACTTAATTTTTTCAACCTCAACTTTATCTTTTATTAATAAATCTTGGTGCTTAATTTTAAGTATTCTTAAATTTTTTCGCTTATTATTATTGTTTCCAAAATCGGCTATATATAAGTTTCCTTCTTCATCTGAAGTAATATCTTCCCAATCATTATTTTTAGCTTTTACAATAATCTCTCTAATTATTTTACCTTGGTTATCAACTTCATAAATAATTGGCTTATTACCACTATCATTCAACATCCAAAGCAAATCAACGTTTTTTACTTTTTCAATTCCAGAAACTTCATGTAAAGAATTTGGTAAATTGGCTAGCACTTTTAATTGCCCAAAATTTTGACAACTAACAAAGCATAATAAAGAAAGATAAATTAGACTTTTTTTTACCATCTATATTTAATTTTACCAACTACCACCAGCACCACCACCGCTAAATCCGCCGCCGCCAAATCCTCCACCGAATCCGCCGCCAAATCCTCCAGACGAGCCACCGAAACCACCACCGCTTCCAAATCCGCCACGACCTGAATTGCTTAAAATTATGGTTTCTAAAATATCTCTTGATGTTGAGCGTTTGTAATTTCGTTTTCCTCCTCCTCTATTTCCTTTGTTTCCTCTAGAAATAACGATAAAAAAGATGATGACAATAATTATAAAAAAGATAAAACTTGGGTCAAAACCTTTCGCCTTTTTTTTACGTTCACCTTTATACTCACCATTTAAAACTTTAAAAATAGCATTCGAACCTGCGTCTAATCCAGCGTAGAAATCACCTCTTTTAAATTGCGGAATAATATAATTTCTGGTGATTTCACCTACAATTCCGGCTGTTAATTTATGTTCTACTCCGTATCCAGGAGAAATCCATATTTTTCGATCGTTCTTTGCTAAAAGTATAAAAACACCGTTATCTTCCTTTGCCTGACCAATTCCCCATTTATGTGCCCATCTGGGAGTTAAAATTCCGATACTTTCTCCGTTGGTTGTATCGATAATTCCTACCACAATTTGTGTAGAAGTAGTATCTGAGTATTTAACTAATTTATTTTCTAAAGTTGCTTTTTGAGCATCAGAAAGTAAACCAACATAATCGTAAACACTTGTTTGTTCTTTTGGTTTATCTGGAATTTTATATCCCTGAGAAAATGCTGTTTGAGTAAACAACAATCCGATTACAAAAAATAAAATATGTATAGTTTTCTTCAAGCTTATTTATCCTTTAGATATTTCGTTAGACAATTCGTCTTCGTCATCATTTTGCCAAGGAAAATGAGTTTTTAATTCTTGTCCTGCTTTTAAAACCCCTTCAACAATTCCTTTTTTGAAATCGCCTTGTTTAAAGTGACTTTGCATGGTGTTTTTTGTCGTGTCCCAAAAATTAGTTGGCACTACTTTATTGATACCTTCATCACCATAAATCACAAATTTATGATCTTCAACAGCTACGTAAATTAAAACAGCATTCTGTTGTTTGGTTTCAAACATTTTTAAAGAATGAAATACTTCTAAAGCACGATTAAAAGCATCATCTTTATTTGATGATGCTTCTATGTGTACTCTTATTTCACCAGAAGTATTCAATTCAGCTACTCTAATAGCTGAAACAATTTCTTGTTCTTCTTCTTTGGTAAGAAAATCTTCTACTTTAGACATTTTTATTTTTTAGTACCAAAATCGAAATTAACATCCGGCGCTTTTTCTGCACCTGCTTCAGCTTCAAAATAAGGCTTCCCTTCAAAACCAAACCATCCTGCTAAGATTGAATTAGGAAATACTTTTACGTGATTATTATATGGCTTAATAGCCTCGTTAAAACGAGTTCTAACCGTTAATATTTGATTCTCTGTACTTGCTAATTCGTCTTGTAATTTTAAGAAATTCTGATTTGCTTTTAAATCAGGATAACGTTCTACAGAAACTAATAATTTAGATAACGCACCGCTTAAACCAGCTTGTGCTTTTTGAAATTGAGCCATATTTTCTGGTGTTAAATCTCCAGCATTAATCGTTGTAGAGGTAGCTTTTGCTCTCGCTTCTATCACTTGAGTTAATGTTTCTTTTTCAAAATCGGCAGCTCCTTGTACTGTTTTTACTAAATTACCGATCAAGTCACTTCTTCTTTGATATGCAGTTTCTACATTACCCCAAGCCTCAGCTACATTTTCATTTAACCTTACTGCTGTATTGTTAAATCCTACAACCCATTTAAAAGTTGCGAATACAACTACTCCAACAATAACTAAAGGCACTAACCATTTTTTCATAATTTTTGATTTTTTTTATAATTGATTTTTGATTTTTTGTAATTCCGCTTTTACTCTTTCTAACCTACTAATAACTTCGTGATTATTAATCACATCATCCGGATTCCTTTTTAATTTTTGCTTTGCGCCTTCTAAAGTAAATCCTCTTTCTTTTACTAGGTTAAAAATTAATTTAAAATTCTCAATATCATCTTTGGTAAATAATCGATTTCCTTTTGCGTTTTTTTTGGGTTTAATTACCTCAAACTCTTGTTCCCAAAAACGAATTAAAGAAACATTCACACCAAAAGCATTAGATACTTCGCCTATTCTATAATATCTTTTTTCAGGTAATTCTACATACATTTTTCAGCAAATTCTAATTAATCGTATGATTGCCCTTTTTGTTGTGAAGCCTTTTGCATAGCTATAAACTCTTCTGGAGTTAAATCTCCATAATAATAGTAAATAGGGTTTACAGGTCTTCCGTTTTTATGCACTTCATAATGTAAATGCGCTGCTGCTGAACGCCCTGTATTTCCTACATAGCCAATTACATCTCCTCTCTTCACTTTTTGCCCCTTATTAGCTGCTATTTTACTCATGTGTGCATAAATGGTTACGTAGCCATAACCATGATCTACATATACAACATTACCAAAAGTAGCGCTACGATGTGCTTTTTTTATAACTCCGTTACCGGATGCAAAAATAGGAGTACCTTTTGGAGACGTAAAATCCATTCCGTTATGCATTTTCCACGATTTTAAAATAGGGTGTAAACGCATACCGTAACCAGAAGCCATCCTTTTTAAATCTTCATTTTTTACAGGTTGAATTGCTGGTATTGACGCAAGCATTTTCTCCTTTTCTTTCGCTAAACTAACAATTTCGTCTAATGATTTTGATTGTACGACCATTTGTTTCGATAATATTTCTATCTCTTTAGTCACATTAGTAATCATTGCACTATTCTTAAAACCTTCTAAATGCTTATATCTATTTACACCACCAAAACCAGCTTTACGTTGTTCATCGGGTATCGGGCTAGCTTCAAAATATGTTCTATAAATATTATCATCTCTCTCTTGTAGTTCCGATAATCTTTCAGACAATACACCGAGCTCTTTATTCATCAGCTCTGTATGCAATTTAAAGTTTTCAAGCTCTCTTTTTTGAGCTCTCTCATTCGGCGACATTAAAAATTGACTAAACCCAATAAATCCGAAAAAAGCAATTAATAACGCCCCCACAACTCCTAGGAAAGACTTTTTAAATGTTTCACTTTTTTTCGACTCTATTTTCCGATATGATAAGGTCTCGGGGTCGTAATAATATTTTACTTTCGCCATAATGCTAAATGTACTATTTTTGTGCTCGTTAAACAAGCAACTTTATTTAAGGGGTTGTGTTTGGAAACACACAAATTTACAAAATGTTTTAAAACTACTTTTCTTTAGTTGTTTTTTAATGATTATTTAACAAAATTTCGAGCTCAAATCGTATGAAATCTCAAGAAATAAGATCTAAATTTTTAGAATTTTATAAATCTAAAAACCATAATATCGTTCCTTCTGCGCCAATGGTATTAAAAAATGACCCTACTTTAATGTTTGTTAATGCAGGGATGGTACCTTTTAAAGAATATTTTTTAGGACAAAAAAAAGTTGTAAGTAGTAGGGTTGCCGATTCTCAAAAATGCTTGCGTGTTTCTGGAAAACATAATGATTTAGAAGAGGTTGGTAAAGATACCTATCATCACACATTGTTTGAAATGCTTGGAAATTGGTCTTTTGGTGACTACTTTAAAGAAGAAGCAATTGCTTGGGCTTGGGAATTACTTACCGAAGTTTATAAAATAGATAAAGACATTTTATATGTTACTATTTTTGAAGGCGACGAAAAAGAAGGATTAAAAAAAGATACGGAAGCTTATGATATTTGGAAACAATACATCGCTGAAGATCGTATTTTATTAGGTAATAAAAAAGATAATTTCTGGGAAATGGGTGCGCAAGGACCTTGTGGACCTTGTTCAGAAATTCATATAGATATCCGCTCTGCGGAAGAAAAAGCAAAAGTATCGGGTGCATCACTGGTTAATTTAGATCATCCACATGTTGTTGAAGTATGGAACTTAGTTTTTATGCAGTACAACCGTAAAGCAAACGGAAGTTTAGAAAACTTACCTTCAACACATATTGATACTGGTATGGGGTTTGAGCGTTTATGTATGGCATTGCAAGGTGTGCAATCTAATTATGATACTGATGTTTTTACACCGATTATTAGAGAAATCGAAACCATTACAGGTGTAAAATATGAAGATACTACCGTTTCTGGAGACGAAACCGATATTGCAATTCGTGTTATTGCCGATCATGTTCGTGCTGTAGCATTTTCTATTGCCGATGGTCAATTACCAAGTAATACTGGTGCTGGTTATGTTATTAGAAGAATATTAAGAAGAGCTATTCGTTATGGTTTTACTTTTTTAAACCAAAAAGAACCTTTTATCTACAAATTAGTAGAAACATTAAGTGAGCAAATGGGAGATGCTTTCCCTGAAATAAAAGCACAAGAGCAATTAGCACATAATGTTATTAAAGAAGAAGAGCATTCTTTCTTAAAAACATTAGAACAAGGTTTGCTTTTATTAGATACGATAACTGCGAATGCTGCTGATAAATTAATTTCTGGAAAAAAGGTATTTGAACTAAAAGATACTTATGGTTTTCCTGAAGATTTAACGGCTTTAGTTTTATCTGAAAAAGGATTTAGCTACAATGAAGAAGAATATAAAACAGCTTTAAAAGAGCAACAAGATAGAGGAAGAGCTGCAACTGCGATTGAAACTGACGATTGGAATGTTTTAATAGAAGATGATGAGGAAGAGTTTATAGGTTACGATACTTTAACTGCTGATGTTAAGTTAACACGTTACAGAAAAGTAACTACCAAAAAAGATGGTGAGCAATACCAATTGGTATTTAATATGACGCCTTTTTATCCTGAAGGTGGAGGCCAAGTTGGTGATGTAGGTTATATAGAAACGTCTAACGGAGATGTAATTTATGTAGTTAACACTAAGAAAGAAAATAACCTTATTATTCACTACACTAAAAATTTACCAGATAATTTATCAGAGAAATTTAAAGCAGTAGTAAATGAAGAGGCTAGAAATTTATCTGCAAGTAATCATACTGCAACGCATTTATTACATCAAGCATTACGTACTATTTTAGGAACACATGTTGAACAAAAAGGATCATTAGTAAGTCCAAAACACTTACGTTTTGATTTTTCTCATTTTTCTAAAGTAGATGCTGATCAATTACAAGAAATAGAAAACTTTGTAAATGCTCGTATTCGTGAAAATCTTTCTTTAGTTGAAAGAAGAAACATACCAATGCAACAAGCTATTGACGAAGGTGCTATTGCTTTATTTGGAGAAAAATACGGAGATTCTGTAAGAGCTATTAAGTTTGGGCAATCTATGGAGTTATGTGGAGGTACTCACGTAGCACAAACTGGTGATATTTGGTATTTTAAAATTAAATCTGAAGGAGCTGTTGCTTCTGGAATCAGAAGAATTGAAGCGATTACAAATGTTGCTGTTGGAAATTATTTTGAGGATGTTGAACGTAACTTTTCTGCAGTAAAACAATTATTAAAAAATCCTAAAGACGTTGCCAAATCTGTAAATAGTTTACAAGATGAAAATGCAGCTTTAAAAAAGCAAGTAGAGCAATTATTAAAAGAAAAAGCTCAAAACTTATCTGGTGAATTAAGAAATCAATTACAAGAAGTAAATGGAGTACAGTTTTTAGCAACTAAAGTAGATTTAGATGCTAACGGAATTAAAAACTTAGCTTTTGCTTTAGGTAAAGAGTTTCAAAACTTATTTTTATTCTTTGCTTCATCAGAAAAAGCTGACAAAGCAATGTTAACATGTTATATTTCTAAAGAATTAGCTGCAGAACGTGGTTATGATGCTGGAAAAGTAGTTAGAGAACTAGGAAAACTGATTCACGGTGGTGGTGGTGGACAAAATTTCTTTGCTACTGCTGGTGGTAAAAACCCAGGCGGAATTCCGAAAGCTTTAGAAAAAGCGAAAGACTATATTGTTTAATCATAATACAAACAATACTTTATAGCAGCTAAAAAATTATAAATAAGTTTAGCCCCGATTGAAGCGTTTGTTTGAGCTCTTTTTTGATTTTTCTTCAAAAAAAGCGAGTGCGTAAAGCGGGAAATTGCTTCAAATAAAAATAATATTAAAAAGGTTCAAAGATTTAATTCTTTGAACCTTTTTATTTTCTACTTAAGCCTGTTTAAATTTGATTTAAAAAATGTTTTGTAGCTAAAAAAAAGAATCGTCAAACTGAATTTATTTCTGTTTCACCCCCTAATTTGCTTTAGTTATTATCTTTATGCGATACTGAATTAAATTCAGCATGACGAGAACTTAGTCTATATTTAATATTAAATAAGCTCTTAATTTAATGCTTTTTTATAAGTTGCAATAGCTCTTTCTCGTGCAAACTTATGTTCAACCATTGGTTGTGGGTATGTTAGTTCATCAAAATCTTCAACCCATTTTCTAATATATTGTAAGTCTTTATCAAACTTCTTTAACTGTGCTTCTGGGTTAAAAACTCTAAAATACGGAGCCGCATCGCAACCTGTACCTGCTGCCCACTGCCAGTTTCCGTTATTAGCCGATAATTCATAATCTAGTAATTTCTCTGCAAAATAAGCTTCGCCCCAACGCCAATCTATTAATAAGTGCTTGCATAAAAAACCAGCAGTAACCATACGTACACGATTATGCATGTAACCCGTTTTATTTAATTGTCGCATACCAGCATCAACCATTGGGTAGCCTGTTTCTCCTTTACACCACTTCTTAAATTCAGCTTCATTATTTCTCCACGGAATGGCATCATATTTTTGCTTAAAGTTATTAGTAACCACTTTAGGAAAATGAAACAGTACTTGCATAAAAAACTCTCGCCAGATTAATTCGCTTAAGAACGTTGCGTTTGTTTTTAAAGCAAATTGAACCATTTTTCGAGCACTTACTAAACCAAACCGAAAGTAAGGTGACAAATACGATGTTTTATCTTGCGATGGAAAATCTCTTACAGTATCATACTCATCTAAATTTGATAAATTATATGGTTTTACTTTGATAGAACTTTCTTGAAAACCTATTGTTTCTAAACTTGGAAAATCGGCATTGAATTGATGAAAATTATGAAACTCAATTTTATATTCTTCTGTGTCTTTTTCTTCTGAAAAATGCTGCAACCATTTGTTTTTATAAGGAGTAAAAACAGTGTAAGGCAAACCATCATTTTTTACAATTTCAGTTTCTTCAAAAATTACTTGGTCCTTAAAAGTTTTAAACTGAATGTTTTTAGACGCTAAAACTTCATCAACTTTCGCATCTCTTTTTATAGCATAAGGTTCGTAATCTTTATTTGTATAAACAGCTTCAATTTGGTAAACATTAGATAACTTTTCCCAAACCTCAATAGGACTTCCTTTTTCAATTAATAACGAAGATTTTTGTAATTTTAATTTTTCATCAATCGTATTTAAAGCTTTGTAAATAAATGAGATTCGTGCATCATCTTTAGGCAGTTTATCTAAAATTTCTTCATCAAAAATAAATACAGGAATTATTTTACTTCCAGCTTTTGAAGCTTCCGATAAACCTTTGTTGTCTTCTAATCGTAAATCTCTACGAAACCAAAAAAAAGATATTTTACTTTCCATTAAATAGTTTTTCTAAAGTTACAAAACGATGCTCAAAAATCCCTTTTAATTGTTTTTTTATAAATATTGCTTGCGCTATATGTCCTAAAAAACCAAACGGAATTTTATATGAAATTTTATCTTCCATTAAGGTTTTTCCGTTTGGCAATTCTTTAAACCAATGTTCATGATGCCACATTTTGTATGGTCCAAAACGTTGCTCATCTATAAAAAATTCTTTGTCTTTTACTTGAGTGATTTCTGTTACCCAACTCAATTTAATTCCTGGTAAAATTCCAACTTTATAAGTGATTATTTGGCCAGCATATGCTCTTTTATCAACTTTGGTTGTTATTTTAAACCCCATGTGAGGTGGCGTTATTTTTTCTAAATTTTCTGGCGAACTAAAAAAGCCCCATGCCTTTTCTAAAGAAACATCTATAGTTTGTTTGGCTGTTAGTGTATAAATACCAGAGTGTTTTTTAAAATAAATCATTTTATTGTTTTTTCATCCAGATTTGATCTGAGTTTAATTGAAAGCTTCCTACGAAATTAAAATTACATTCTTCAGGAGCTAATATCGAAAGAAAGAACTCTTGATTTTTCCTTTTGTACAAATGATATAGCTCTCCAACAATTGGTTGAAAATTAAACTTAGCATTATAAATAATCTCGTTGTATTGATGCTGCTTTTGTAAAGCGTTATACTGCTCTTTTATTTCATTAAAAATCGTATAAAATTGAGAATTTGCTTTTTTAATTTGTTGATTTTTCCAGTTTACAGCATTTCCTGCTTTTATTGCCGGAGCTGTAAAACTAGTTGCATACGGTTTTAAAAACGCATCATAAATATTAGTATCACTGTTAAAAACTACATTGTCTGGTTTTTTTCCCATTTATAATAGTTTTGTAATTTTTGAACTCATAGGCTTTGTGGTTGAATAAAAAACATCAATAAATCTTCCCTCTTCATCTACTAAATACTTTTGAAAATTCCATTTTACTGAAGAATTCATTTTACCGTTCTTACTTTTTTGTGTTAACCATTGGTATAATGAATGTTGCTTATCTCCTTTAACATCAATTTTTTCGGTCAGAGGAAAATCTACGCCGTAATTTAAACGACAAAATGATTGTATCTCTGACTCTTTACCTGGTTCTTGACCACCAAATTGGTTACATGGCAAACCTATAACTACTAATTTATCTTTGTGCTTAGCATACAACTCTTGTAAACCATCATATTGCTTTGTAAATCCACATTTAGAAGCTACATTAACGAACAGTATTTTTTTTCCTTTGTATTGGTTAAGATCTAATTGTTTCCCATCAATTCCTTCAATCTTTATATCATACAAAGACTCTTTAGATGCTACAGTTTGTGCGTTTCCTAAAAAACTAAATAATGCCATAAGTATAGTTATTTTTAATGTTTTCATTTATTTAAGTGCTATTTTTTCTATTGATAGTTTAAAATTTTCATTCTTTTTATTCCCTATCAGAATAGCTATTTCGGTTATTGTAGTTGCCGAAAAATTGTCAACATTTAATTTATAACCTCTAAAAGAAGCATAAAATTTATTTAATGGCAACTCTATTTCTTCTGTACTTTTTGATGTTTGAAAAGATTGGATGTACCAAAATCGCTGATTATTTTTAGCTTTAATTCTAAACTGATATTTTTTACCGTCTCCTTTTAGCTTGAGAATAACTTTAGTTTTATCTGTATTAAAATTAATATTTAGAGGTAATCGAGTCATTGCAAACCCACCGTTATTATCTAAAGAAACATTACCAGAAAAAATCATCTTTTTTTCTTCATCAAGCTTCATTGAAGAGTTAGATATTCCTCCCATAACGTCATCATTAGCTATGTACCAACGTTGGTTACTACTATTTTTATCAAAAATTATAATTTCATCATTCATACATAAAAAAACACTAAGTATTACCAACCATTTCATTTGCTATGTGTTTTTATTAGTAGTCTCTTAAATTTTTTATCGTTTAGAAATTTTATTATTACTTATACTTTTTTGTCTTGTACACTTAAATCTTCCTTTTTCGAATTCTCGTTTTGCTTGGTGCTTCGTACTTCTGCCCTGAACTCTTGCTCTCCATAATTTAAAACTAGAGAGCTTTAATTCTTTACGCATTAATTCAATTACTTGTTGTTCTTTTAGTCCAAATTGAAACTTTATAGCATCAAAAGTGGTTCGATCTTCCCATGCCATTTCTATTATTCTATCTAAATCTCTATAAGTCATAATATTGAAAAATTAATAAGCTCGCTTTTATTTATTGATTAGAGCATTTATCATTCCTTTAAAAACAAAGGCATGAAAAGGTAAAACTGAATACCAATATAAACGCCCTAAGACACCTTTAGGTCTAAACACGGCTCTTTGGTATAGTTTATCTTTTACAATTTTAAATTCTAACCAAGCCTCACCTGGTAACTTCATTTCGGCAAATAACAACAATCGTTTTTCTTTCTTATCAGCTAACAATACACGCCAAAAATCTAATGGATCACCTGCTTCTAAATTTGTATCATGTGTTCTTCCTCTACGCAAACCTACTCCTCCAAATATTTTATCTACATAGCCTCTTATTTTCCATAAGCCATTAAAACTATACCATCCGTTTTTACCTCCGATAGACCAAATTTTATTTATAGTAAAGTCTTCATCTGTGATTTTCACAGAACGAATGTCTTTAAAACAACCATACTGCGGTATTTGAATATGATCAGACAATTGGTCTTTAAAAGTACCGCTACTAATTGCATCTTTCCAACTTGATACAACAGCGTTTTGTTCTATTCTTTGAAATGCTAACTTTACCGCATCTTTATAACAAATAGGCTGTACATCTAAAAGTTGATTAATATTACTAGCTTTAGCAATTACTTCAACCTTCATACTATCCACTAATGCTTGTGCCAGATTAAATGATGTTGATGTAACGAAATACAACCAATACGATGATAATTTTGGAGTTAACAACGGTAATGTAAAAATGTATCTTTTAAAGCCTCTTACCTCTGCAAATTGCAAAAGCATTTGTTTGTAAGTAAGTATTTCTGTTCCACAAATATCAAAAGACTTATTATATAATTCTTTGTTTCCAACTGCTCGTTCTAAAAAGGCTAAAACATCTCTAATAGCAATAGGTTGTGATTTAGTATTTAACCATTTTGGAGTAACCATTAATGGTAATTTCTCTACAATATCTCTAATAATCTCAAAAGATGCACTACCACTACCTACAATAATACCAGCTCTAAATGTTATAAGTCCGTATTTTTTTGATTGCAAATTCTGTTCAACTTGAAAACGAGAAGCTAAGTGTTTAGATAAAGAACTATCATTAACAATACCACTTAAATATACAACTTGCTTACAATTCGTTTTTTCAACTAAGTTTTTAAAATTTTTAGCGCAACGTTGTTCTAAATCTTCAAAATTAATAGCGTCAGTTGCCATTGAATGAATTAAATAATAGGCAACATCTATATCTGAAGGAAAAACAACATCCTCCGTGTTTAAAAAATCTACTTTTATAAACTCAATGTTTTTTTTATATTCTATTTCATCAGGAACTCGATTTAAATCACGTACACAACACACCAATTGATGTCCTGCTTCTTGCAATTTCAACACCAATCTTTTAGCTATATAACCTGTGGTTCCTGTGATTAGAATTTTCATTTATTTTGGTCTTTGATATGATAATCGTTTATATTTCTCTGCAACCATATAGGTATCTAAACCATTTACTGCTGCAATTTTCTCTTTTGATAGATTTAAAAAACCATCTTCTGAAAGCATTGAATCTTTAAAATACAAGTCGGTTACTTCTCCTAAAACCAAAATAGTTCCGTTTGCTTTTATATGATATTCTTCTAGAAATTTCATTCCTATTTGCAAAGGTGACTCTGTTACGTAAGGAGCGTGAAAATTATCTTTATATTCTGGTGATAAATCAGTTTTATCAAATTCTGATATTCCTGATTCATATTTCGCTGATGTATGGTGCGCATCTTCAATTATACTTTCACAAATTGCATTTATAGTGTAAAAACCTGTTTTTTTTATATTGTCGTATGTGTTACGAACTACTGTGGTAGGACGTAATACAAATCCTAAAATTGCAGGACTAGAACCATAATGAACCACTGAACTAAAAACTGCCAAATTTGTTACTCCATCCTCAGATTCTGTAGCAATAAGGTTTGCTGATTTATAACCCGAAATACTGTTCATTAAGTTTATTTTATATAGATGCTCCATCTCATCTATTGCCTCTCTAGATAAATGCATTATATATTTTTATAATTATTAATTTTAATATTTGTAGCTTTTAAATCGTGCATTAAATTATACAATCCAAAAAAGGTTCTGTTAATGTAAATAAAATGCTTTGAACCTCTATTTCCATTCATTTTTTTCAACTCTGTACTTTTAGAATATTTCTCGCCTAACGCTGCTATTTTACCGAAGAAATTTTCATCAGAAAAATCAAATTCTTCTTGTTGAAACGGCTGCGTAAATAAAGATAACATCTCATAAAACAATTCTTTAAAAAAGATTATTTCTTCCTCAGTATCATCCTTTCTTAAAATTTCTAATTCATATAACTTACTTTCAAAAAAAGCTGGATTATCGATATTATCTCGCACTGCTAATTCGAAATATGGTACATAAAAACTTTGAGGTACTTCTTTCATACATCCAAAATCAATAACAATTAGATCGTTTTCTGGTGAAACCAAAAAATTACCAGGATGCGGGTCGGCATGTACTTTTTTTAAGACATGTAATTGGTACATGTAAAAATCCCATAATGCTTGTCCTAACTTATTTGAAGTTTCTTGATTCAATCCTTTTTGGGTAAACTCAGAAAGATGAACACCATCCATCCAATCCATCGTTAAAATTCGATCAGAAGAGAATTCTTCGTAATACTTCGGGAATTTTAAGTTTGGTATCTTATTACATGCATTTGCTATCTCATTACTTTGAGCTAATTCTAGTATATAATTAGTTTCTTCTAATAATTTATTTTCAACCTCTTTAAAATACTCATCAGAACCTTCACCCTTTATATTAAACATTTTCATTGCAATTGGTTTTACCATTGCTAAATCGGTAGAGATACTATTCGCAACACCTGGGTATTGAATTTTAACTGCCAATGTTTTGTTGTTTACTGTAGCTCTATGCACTTGACCGATACTTGCCGCATTTACAGATGCTACTGTAAACGTATCAAAAACCTCTTCAGGTGTTTTCTTAAAATATTTTTGAAATGTTTTTACAACTAAAGGACCAGAAAGAGGCGGAACTGAAAATTGCGATAATGAAAACTTTTCTACATAAGCGTTTGGCAACAAGCTTTTTTCCATGCTTAGCATTTGCGCTACTTTTAATGCCGATCCTTTCAATTCTTTTAAACCGTCGTAAATATCAGTTGCATTGTCTTCATTTAATTGATTTCGTGCTTCTTCTTCACTTTTTGTTATTTTATTTCCATAGTATTTAGCATAGTTTACTCCTACTTTAATTCCTGTAGTAACTAATTTGGTTGCTCTTTCTATTTTAGATGTGGGTATTTTGTCTAGCCTTTTCATACAGATGCTCCTTTTTCTTTCCACAAAAACTTTGCTAAATCTATTACACTCTTTACAGGTGCAATTTGCTGAATATCAAAACTCGCTTTAACCGATTTTTCTATAAAGACATCCGTTTTTTCAAAGTTTGATGACTCATCATCAATCCAAAATTTCAGCACCATTAATAACTGAATCCAATAACCTTCTGAGATTGTTTTATCTTGAATTTCGTTTACTTTATCATTCTTAAAATCTATTTTTTCTAAACTAATACCACTTACAAAATGCACAAACTCTGTTCGTAATTTTTTTAAAACTGATAATTTTGAAAAGTTTGATTTCACATCTTTAAACTGAAACAAAACGTAAGATCTGTTTGCTGTTAACAATTCAAAGAAAGTATAATAGAAGCTTAGTAATTTATCTTTTGATGAATACTCTTTGTAAGCTTCGGTTTTATGCAATAAATGAATTGTTTCTTTTGCAAAAATTGCGAAAATTGATTTTTCTAAACTTTCAAAACTTGAATAGTGCTTGTAAAACTCTGACTCTTCAAAATTATTATCTTCTGCAAATGAATAAATAGAAGATGGTTTTCCTGATATTAAAACTGAGTTCATATACCATTCTACTATTTTCTCTTGGGTAATATTCTTTTTTTTTGCCATAATCTTAATTATTAAATACGATATACGCGTTTAAACTTGTTGCAATAGTCATCCATATTAAGTACGGAAGTATTAGTAATGTGAATAATTTTATTCTTTTTAAGTGTTCAAACGTAAAATAGCCTATTAACAACCATAATAAAGTGATTGAAATTAGGGCAACAATTGTTAATTGCTGGTTGAAAAAAAAGTAATTCCAACTTACATTTAAAATCCACTGAGCTGTATATAGTAGAAGTAATTTTTTATCTAAAATTTTATACTCGAAACTTAATTTGGTCATATAAAATGAAAACAATAACATTATCGTTGTCCAAGCCGCTCCGAAAACCCAACCTTCGGGTGTCCATGGTGCTTTATTTAAAGAAAGATACCAATCTTTTTGAGGGCCATTTTCCATTAACAATGTTCCTATGCCTAATGCTAAAAAATTAACTACTAGAAATAATAAAAACCGTATATATTTATTTTTGTTCAAACTTTTTAATTTTTAAATAATTGAATATCAATTGTGCTGAAAACAACATGCTAAATGCGTAAAAAACATCTTCAAACGGAATTGTAAACAATCTAAAATTTAAATTCTCAGCATTGTTATACCAAACAACTGGTTCATCTATAAAGCTACCTGTTAAAATTCCGTTTACGATTAAAAACGGAATTAAGATGACTAAAAAACTAGGAAAATACTCTTGTAATGTTGTTAAATGATATCTTAATCCGTAAAAAATTAATACTAAAAAGAGTATAAAGTTTATCGTTGTATATAGTTTTCCGAAATTAAAAATCAATAAAACTAATGCTGTAAGAATCAATAAAAAACTGATAATTATTGCCGCCCCTTTAGATAATTTGAATTTGGGTACTAAATATTTTAATACTTCATGAGTAAACAAACAAGCGTAGGGAATACAAAAGAAAAACAACCATTCTTCAATAGGCATTTTAAAAATTTCTATTGATAAATGATAATTTGAATTAAATCCCCAAACTCCATATTTTGTAAACAATCCGTCCCAAATTAAAAAAGGAATTGCAACCAATAATATACTTATAAAAGCTTGTTTAAAGTATTGAATAAAATGGAATTTTTTTTCAATTACACTATACAATAACGGAATACTTAAACTACCTAATGTTAATATGAGATATAAATATTGACTCATTGTCTTTTTTTAAAATATTTAAAAGGTACAAATAACATTCCGAAACATTCACCATCTGGTTTACCTAAATGTTTATGGTGAATTTTGTGTGCTTTTCTTAATCCTTTTAAGTATTGATTATTGGTGTTTTTAAACCATTTAAATCGTCTATGAATTAAAACATCATGTACTAAAAAATAGGCTAATCCATATAATAAGATACCCAACCCTATGAAAAACATGTAATTTAGTTCCGGTCTAATTCCAAAATAAAAAAGCATAATACTGGGCGTTGCAAATACTACAAAAAAGGCGTCATTTTTTTCAAAAACATGTGGATATCCTGGCTGATGATGATCTTCGTGCAAAAACCAGCCGAAACCATGCATTATATATTTATGAGTACACCAAGTAATTCCTTCCATTAACATAAACACAGATAGTGTAATTAAGATGTAGTAAAACCAAATCATAGTGACGTATTTTTAATGATAAACTTATCTAAATAATCAGAGCTATCTTTCTTTTTAAGTATTATTTTTAAGAATGATTTATCTTCTTGTATATTTTTATTGTATCCTAAAATTTTAGGAGTTTTTTCTTGTATAACTAATCTAACATATCTTAAATGAATATTGTTAGGATGAGTTTTAATCAACTCATCTAACCTCTTCTTTTCTTTGTTAAAAATACTTAATTTACTCCAAGGAAAAGTTTTATACTTTGCTTGTTTCATTTGTAGTGAAATTACATACGCTTGTATATTTATGTTTTTTTTTTCTTGATATGTTTCAATATACCTCAACTCATCTTTTTTAGATAAGACACTATGATATTTAACAACATAATCTGGGGTGACATCTTGATAATTAACTAAAAAAAAACATAACAGTAATAAAAAATTTAAATTCATTAAATTAAATTTAGTTTATACTTTACATAACTTCTGGCTAGTAAATTTAGCTTCATTGAATTTGAAATACGCACTCTTTTTTCCATAATTTCGGTATGATGTACGGCTTTTAATTTTTTTAACAATCTATTATAATATCGGTAAGCCATATATACACCAAACTTTGCTTCAACAGGTAATTTTAAAATTCCGTTCTGAAAAGCATGCTCAAAGTCTGACTCAATATCTTTAATAATTGCTAATTTTGATTGTTTATCAAAATTTTTAAAATTCACATTAGGGAAATACGATCTATTTAAATCTTCAAAATCATCTTTCAAATCGCGTAAAAAATTCACTTTTTGAAATGCCGACCCTAATCGTTGTGCAGCATCCTTAAGACTATCATATTTTTCTTGATTTCCATTAACAAAAACCTTTAAACACATCAACCCAACAACATCTGCCGAACCATAAATATACTCTTTATACTCCGCTTCTGTTTCATAAGTAGTTTTATACAAATCAGCTTTCATGCTTTTTAAGAAAGCCTCAACCATACTATTTGGTATATTATATTTATTAACGGTATGGATAAAAGAGTTTACAATAGGGTTTAAACTAATACCACTTTTTTTAGCTGAGTAGTAATCGTTTTCAAACGCTAATAATAGCGTCTCTTTATCAAATTCATGAAAAGAGTCTACAATTTCATCAGCAAACCGAACAAAGCCATAAATATTATAAATTGCTCCTCTAATACTTGGTGCTAGCATTCTTGTAGCCAACGAAAAAGATGTACTATAACTTTTTGTTACAAGCTTACTACTTGCATAAGAAACTTCATCAAACAGTTGTTTTTTCATAATTAATGGTGGTTTTTAATAATTAAATCAGAAGCAATTTTACCAGATATTAAAGCTGGTGGTACTCCTGGCCCTGGAACTGTTAACTGCCCTGTAAAAAATAATTTTTTTACTTTTTTACTTTTTATCTTTGGTCTTAAAAAGGCAGTTTGTGTTAAAATATTGGCCAACCCATACGCATTACCTTTATATGAGTTATAATCTTTCTTAAAATCATTAACACAAAAACTTTCTTTAAATAAGATATGTTCTTTAACAGATTGCCCTGTTAACTTCTCTAGTCGGTTTAAAATAATATTAAAATATTCTTCCCTAATCTCTGGAGTATCATTTATACCTGGAGCTAATGGTATTAAGAAAGTTGCAGCTTCTTTACCCGCTGGCGAAAAAGAACCATCTGTTATAGAGGGGAAGCTTGCATAAAATAACGGTTCTTTAGGCCAACTAGGGGTATCATAAATAGTTTTTGCATGTACATCAAAATCAGTATCGAAAAATAATGTATGATGACAAACATTTTCTAATTTTTTATCAAAACCTACATAAAATAATAGTGATGATGGTGCGAATACTTTTTTATCCCAATACTTTTCAGAATACTGCCTATATTTCTTTGGCAATAGTGTTTCTGTATGATGATAATCCGCACCACTTAAAACAATATCTGAAGAAACAAATTCTTTATTTACAACCATTCCTGTTGCTTCACCAACTTCATTTACAACAACCTCCTCTACATTTGAGTTCACCTTAAAATCAACTCCTAAATCAGTAGCTAGCGTTATCATTGCTTCAATTACTTTATACATTCCACCCTTTGGATGCCATGTACCTAAACCAAAATCAGCATAGTTCATAAAATTGTAAAATGCAGGAGTATTACTTGGTTTAGCTCCTAAAAATAAAACAGGAAACTCTAAAATTTGAATTAATTTCTTACTTTTTATTTTTTTTCTAACTTGTGTTCTTATAGTAGAGAAAAACTGTGTTATTTTTCCAATAGTAACAGGTGTTACTAATTCTAATGGAGAAACCCCTGGCTTATAAACCAAATCGTTTATAGAAACATCATAATTATATGCTGCTGATTTTAAAAAAGTTTTTAAGTGTGCTGCACTCCCTTTTTCCTCCCTTTCAAAAACTTCATATATCTCCTCTAAACTTCCAGGTATTGTAATTGAGTCTTTAACATCGAAATACACCTGGTATGCTGGAGTTAACTTTTCTAACTCATAATAATCTGAAGGTTTTTTTCCAAAATCAGCAAAAAATTTCTCAAAAACATCTGGCATCCAATACCAAGTAGGTCCAATATCAAAAGTAAATCCATCTTTTATTAATTGCCTAGCTCTACCTCCTACGGTTTCATTTTTCTCTAAAACAACAACTTCATTACCTGCTTTCGCTAAATAACACGCTGCCGCAAGAGAAGAAAAACCTGAACCTATTATTAATATTTTTTTTTCAATGCGCTACCTTATTAATTAATATTAGTTGCTCAATTAATTTTCTATTAAGATAATAAATATATTGAGTCAATCAAATTTACATTTTTTGTTTAACAAAAACAAAAAAAGAGTAAACAAAATAAAATTAATCAAAAAAAATTACAATGTTTTTAACAATGATACTACTGATGGATATAGAGAAATATCAGCTTCAAAATCAATTTCTTTTACTTTTAAAGTTTTACTACCAACAGCAATTAATCTATGTTCTGTTCCCTTAATAATATCATTAATTTCCTGAAAATAACTTACAATCTTGTCATCATAAGGTTGAACAGTTAATGATGTTATAAAGCAAATTTTAGTATCACTTTCAAAAAAATAATCAAGATTACTTAATGGCAAGCTTTGCCCTAGATAGATTGTTGAATTTCCCCTTAAAACAAGCTCATAGTTTAAATACATCAACCCAAGCTCGTGTATCTCATTTTCTGGCAAAAATAAAACATAAGTAGTCTCTGAATTAATGACAGAATACTCTAATTTCTCTGTGTTAATTTGAATTTTTTGTGCAATTAAATTAGCAATAAAATGCTCATGTGAAGGCAACAATGTATCAGTTTGCCACAATAAGCCTATATGCCCTAAAAAAGGGATAAAAACATCCTTAAAAATCTCTCTAAATGTTTTTTTATTTAACAGCTTATTATACGTGCTATTAAACAAGACTTTATCAAACTGAAACATAGAGAGCTTAAACGAATTAATAGCCTCATCATCAACAGCCACTTTAAATGCCAACTCTCTTGCCTTAACAATAATCGTTTCATTAGACATTTCAGCTATTTTAGAAATCTTATGATTATTTATATTTAACAAAACAACATTTAATAATTTCTGTAAATTATCTGATGAATAATATCGAATATTAGTATCTGTTCTTTCTGGCGATAATAACCCATATCGTTTCTCCCAAATACGAATAGTATGTGCTTTTACTCCTGAAATATTTTCAAGATCTTTAATTGTAAAAGAATTTTTAATATTGTTCAATTTATACCTCTTTTAATTAAACAAAGATATCTTTTTTATCTCAAAAAAAGTTTACTAATTATTGCTAACGATTTTATCTTTATTTTTGAACTGAATTTTATCTTGCATCAATGATTCTTCACACTCAAATTCCTTTAAAAAAACAACAATTACATCAAATTAACTACAACTCGAAATTCTTGTTATTGGGTTCTTGTTTTTCAGAAAATATTGGAAATAAATTAGCGTATTACAAATTTCAATCCGCAGTAAATCCGTTTGGTATTTTATTTCAACCTAAAGCGATTGAAACACTAATTACAAATGCTATCAATCAGAAAAAATATAGTGATGAAGACATTTTTTTTCATAACGAACGCTGGCATAATTTTGAAGCACATTCTTCCTTAAGTTCTACGGATAAAAACGAAATAACAAACAATTTAAATACTGCCAATACAGCAACACTTAACTATTTAAAAAAATCGACTCATATTGTAATAACATTGGGGACTTCATGGGTATATCGCTACATTGAAACGGATACTATTGTTGCCAATTGTCATAAAATTCCACAAAAAAAATTTTTAAAAGAAATTTTATCTGTCGAAGAAATTACGGAAAGTTTAGAAGCGATTATCGCCTTAATTAAAACAACAAACAACAAGGTTTCTATCATTTTTACCGTTTCGCCAGTTCGTCATTTAAAAGATGGTTTTATAGAAAATCAACGTAGTAAGGCGCATTTACTTTCGGCGATTCATCAAATTATTGAACCTCGAAATAACACGCATTATTTTCCTTCATATGAAATTATGATGGATGAATTACGAGATTATCGTTTCTATGCAGAAGATATGATTCACCCGAATAAAACAGCAATTGATTATATTTGGGAACGTTTTTCTGAAGTTTGGATTTCTGAAGAGACTCAACAAACCATGAAAGATGTAGCAACTATTCAGAAAGGATTAACGCATCGTTCTTTCAATCCTACTTCTGAAGCGCATTTAAAATTTTTAAAAAACCTTCAACAAAAAAAGGAAACACTTGAAAAAGCATTTCCTTTTATGAAATTTTTATGATTATCCGTACTAAAATGTAATCGTCAACCTGAGCTCGTCTCAGCCTCTCATCAAAAATCACTATGTATTATAATGAGATTCCGAAATAAATTCGGAATGACGTTGAAATTATATTTTTTACTTAAAACGGAAATTCAATATGTTTTTTAGTTATTTAACCAAATACTGATCTACATTTTGCCAAGGCCCACCGTTAATCACATCAATTCCTTGATTTGCTAAAAACTGCATTGCTTGTCCGCTTCTTCCGCCACTTTTACAAACCGCAATTACTGGTTTATTCCAAGATTTAATCTCCTCTACATTTACGGGTATTACAGTTAAAACAATATGTTTTGCTCCTTCAGAATGCCCTTCGTTCCACTCAGCTAAAGTACGTACATCTAAAACTACTGCATCTTTATCTAAATATTCTTGTATTTCGTTTGCCATGTTTTTCTTTCTAAATAAATTAAATAATCCCATCCGTTTGCTATTATTAAGACAACAAATGTAATCCGTTTTCAATTAAAGTTCTGTAACTCTTGTTACTTTTTAAACTTGTTAAATATTCTTTAAGTTCTGTTTTCACTTTAAAATTTTGCTTTAAAGCCAATTCATACAATTCTAAAGACAACAACCAATCCTCTTTAAAATCGTTTTTTAGTTTTGTAAAAACTACTGATATTTCTTTTTCTGAAACCTCAGCAGCATTTCTCATTTTTCTCACTTCATCATATAACCTATATAATTCTTTTTGCGAAGAAGTATATGCTATTTTATGTGTTTTTGTTTCTGATACTTTCCCTAAGTTCTCGAAAGAAGCTACATCCGCAGGTCCTGAATATGCAGAAACCACTTCTTTACCAATTGCCATGTCATAAATTCCCCATGCTGGTTGAAATAAGACTTGCTCTTTATAAGTAACTGTGCAATTTTTTAAAGAAACTATTAGAATTTTACCTCTTAAATCACGAGTACCTGTAATTACTTTTCCTTTTACAACTACACCACTTTCAAACTCTAGCATTAAATCTTCGCCTTCATAAATTCCGTATGCTTTTAAATCACGCGGACTCATGTCTTCAATATGTAAATTGATCCCTTTTAATTTCCCTACTGGACATCCAAAACCTTCGGCGTGGTATGTAATTCCATGCCCTATCAATTCTTTATCTCTATTTGCTAAAGCTGTTGGACCTGTAGTTTGCATATACGCCACTTTCCCTTTTGCATCTTCAATTACATTTGTAAATATTCCTGACACTTGAATTCCTGTGCTTAGTTCTATGGTTCCTAAATTGTTAGAATCAATTAATTTTTGAACCCCTTTTAAACCACCTGTTCTAAGCGCCATTGTATTTGCAAATTCATTTAAAACCATGCTTAAATGTGCAAAATTAGGCGTTACAAATAATTGCGGTTGTGGTTTTGTTATATCAAAACTCATATTTGCAGCATCAACAGAATAGGCTACTTTTTTAACCTCTTCTTTCATACACCACATACTTTCTCCTATTGATGACAATAAGCCTGCTCCGTATATCTTCGGATCATCGAGTTCACCAATTAAACCATACTCAACAGTCCACCAGTGTAAGTTTCTTATTTGTGCCATTTCTGACAATTCACCCATATTATCTTGCAGCCACTCTACTTTTTCTTGAGCTTCATTAATTTCTTTTTCTGTTGAATTTGGATTCTCTTTTAAAATAGATAATAATCTAATTGCCTCATACATTTCATAATCTTTCGATGATGAAATTGCCTTAGATCCTATTTCTCCAAATCGACGCAAATATTCAGAATATTCAGGATTTGCTATAATTGGCGCATGCCCAGCAGCTTCATGAATAATATCTGGCGCAGGTGTATATTCGATATGATTTATGGTTCGCATATCCGAAGCAATTACCAATACATTATAGGCTTGAAACTCCATGAATGCATTTGGCGGAATAAAACCATCAACCGAAACTGCAGCCCAACCGATTTCTTTTAAAATACGATTCATGCCTTCCATATAAGGAATCGTTTCTAAAGAAACACCTGTTTTTTCTAATCCTTTTAAATAAGAAGTATGAGCAACTTTACCTAAATAATCAACATTCATACGCATTACATAACGCCAAACTGCTTGATTTTGGGCTGTATATTCGTGGTACGGTTGTTTAACTACAAATTTATGTAAGTGTTTCGGTAATTTTTTAGTTACTTCATTTAACTCAAAATGAGATTCCATATTGTTGTTTGTTTTGCTTGGTAAATTTAAGTTTTTTATAGTTCACAAAAAATCGATATTCGTTAAATTATATATTTTGTACATTTACTTTTATCCTAAAAATAAAAACTATGAGAAATCGCGGGAGTTTAAAAATTAGACTTTTAATTGGTGCTGCCATTGCACTCTTCGCTTTAATAAAATATTGTGCTAGTTCTGAAACGAATCCGTACACTGGAAAAACACAACATATTGCTATTTCTCCAAAACAAGAAATTGCGATTGGGTTAAGCAGTGCACCGCAAATGACACAACAACATGGTGGCTTATATCCGAGTCAAAAATACCAAGACTTGGTAGATCACGTTGGTAAAAAATTACTTAAAAATAGTATTGCTAAAAACTCTGGTTATCCATTCGATTTCCATTTACTAAAAGATGAACGAACTATTAATGCTTTTGCATTGCCTGGCGGACAAGTATTTATCACTTTCGCATTATTTTCTAAGCTAAAAAACGAAGATCAATTGGCAGGGGTTTTAGGTCATGAAATTGGTCATGTTATTGGGCGTCATTCGGCTGCTCGCATGGCAAAACAAGATTTAACGCAAGGCTTACTTTCTGGTGCCTCGGTTGGTTTTGACCCTAGTACCGCGCAGGGAATGACATCTATTGCAAATGTTGTTAATATGAAATATGGTAGAGATGATGAATTAGAAAGTGATGATTTAGGTGTTAAATTAATGGTAGATGCTGGGTACAATCCTGAAAGTTTAATTGGCGTGATGGAAATTTTAAAACAAGCTGCTGGACCTAACAGAACTCCAGAATTTCAAAGCACACATCCAGATCCTGAAAATAGGATCGAAAAAATTAACGAAGCTATTCGTAAATACAGAAAATAATTGCGATAATACTACATAATAAAATTAGACCTCACAGGTTTTAAAAACCTGTGAGGTCTTTTTGATAAATTAAAAAAACACAAACTACTTTAGATTAAAATGAATAAACAACAAGTAAACTTAGCCCTGATTGAAGCATTTGTTTGAGCTCTTTTTTATTTTTCTTAAAAAAAGCGAGTGCAGAAAGCAGGAAACAGCTTCGCCTTATATATAGGAAACAATCGATTTCGTTATTTTTTAAAAAAGAGGTAAAAATCTTTCTTACTTTTGTTTTTCAACACACAACAAATGAACAAGAAAGTAATTTTAATGATTCTTGATGGCTGGGGAATTACCCAAGACCCGAAAGTATCTGCCATATACAACGCCAAAACTCCTTTTATAAATTCGTTATATGATAAATTTCCGCACGCCGAATTACGTACCGATGGCGAACATGTAGGTTTACCCGAAGGACAAATGGGAAATTCGGAAGTTGGACACATGAATTTAGGTGCTGGTAGAATTGTATATCAAAACCTTGCTAAAATTAACAAAGCGATTGATGATGGTACTTTAGCCCAAGAAACGGAATTACTAAATGCTTTTGAATATGCTAAAAAAAATAATAAAAATGTTCATTTTTTAGGGTTGGTTTCTAATGGCGGTATTCATTCTCACATCAATCATTTAAAAGGATTGCTTAGTGCTGCTGACAATTATAATTTAAAAAATGTGTTTCTTCATGCTTTTACTGACGGACGAGATTGCGACCCAAAATCAGGAAAATTTTTTATCAATGACATTGAAGAACACATGCAAAAAACTATCGGAGAATTGGCTTCTATTACGGGTCGTTATTATGCAATGGATCGTGATAATCGCTGGGAAAGAGTACAGTTAGCTTATGATGCTTTAATTAATGGTAAAGGTGATTTTTCTTCGGATGCTTCTCAAAGTATTCAAAACAGCTATAATGAATCGGTTACTGATGAATTTATCAAACCAATTATTATGGTTGATGAAAACAACCAACCTAAAGCAACCATTAAAGAAGATGATGTGGTTATCTTTTTTAATTTTAGAACCGACAGAGGTCGTGAACTAACCGAAGCTTTAAATCAAAAAGATTTTCCTGAACTAAACATGAAAAAAATACCATTGTATTTTGTTACCATGACAAATTATGATGAAACTTTTAATAATATTAAAGTTATTTACAATAGCGACAATATTGAAAATACCTTAGGAGAAGTTTTAGAAACGGCAGGAAAAACACAAATTAGAATTGCTGAAACAGAAAAATATCCGCATGTAACATTTTTCTTTTCTGGTGGAAGAGAAAAAGAATTTAACGGTGAAAAACGATTATTATGTCCATCACCAAAAGTAGCTACCTACGATTTACAACCAGAAATGAGTGCCTTTGAAATTCGTGATGCCATTGTGCCTGAGTTAAAAAAAGGAGCAGTAGATTTTGTGTGTTTAAACTTTGCCAACGGCGATATGGTTGGTCATACTGGTGTTTTTAAAGCAGCTGTAAAAGCTTGTGAAACTGTTGATAATTGTGTAGAGAGTGTAATCACCAACGCTTTAGAAAACGATTACACCACTATTTTAATAGCCGATCATGGTAATTGCGAAACAATGATGAATCCTGACGGAACTCCTCATACCGCACACACCACAAACCCTGTACCTATGATTTTAATTGATAAAGAGTTAAAATCTATAAAAAATGGTGTTTTAGGTGATATTGCACCAACTATTTTACGACTAATGAACGTAGAACAACCTAAAGAGATGACTCAAAACTCACTTATTTAAAATATTATTGATGAAAAAAATTATTTACATATTAATTGCCTTATTTATTGTTTCATGTGCACCAATCCAAAAAAAAGCATCTGCTGTAAAAGATAAAGATGGTAACTTAGTTGGCATTGCTACTAAAAAAGATTTTCAACAAGAGCCTTACGCTTCTGAATGGTTTAATGACTTTTATAGTTATTATGAAGTAGACGAAAATATTACCAATCAATTAAAACCACATTTAAAAGACGTTACTATTAAAGGATTTATGGGAACCTGGTGTGGCGATAGCAAAAGAGAAATACCTAATTTTTACAAATTATTAGATAAATCTGAATTTAATTACAAAAACTTAGAATTAGTAACCGTAAATCGCCAGAAAAAAGCAAACGGATTAGAAAAAGGATTTAATGTAATTAGAGTGCCAACCTTTATTTTTTATAAAGATGGTAAAGAAATTGGGCGTTTTGTAGAGCATGCTGTTGATAATAGTACGATTGAAGAAGATGTTTTAAAAATAATTTCTGGTAAACCATACACCCATCCATATCAAAAATAACCGTAAATTTGCGCTTCAATATTTTTTAAGATGATCATATCAAAAACTAGAGAGGAAATAGAAATTATGCGCGAAAGTGCATTAGTAGTATCAAGAACCTTAGGAATGCTTGCCAAAGAAGTAAAACCTGGAGTTACTACTTTACAACTTGATAAACTTGCCGAAGATTTTATTCGTGAGCAAGATGCTATTCCTGGTTTTTTAGGTTTGTATGATTTCCCGAACACACTTTGTATGAGTCCGAATTCACAAATTGTTCACGGAATTCCAAATAAAAACCCTTTACAAGAAGGTGACATTATTTCTATTGACTGTGGTGCTATTAAAAATGGTTTTTATGGCGATCATGCATATACTTTTGCTGTAGGTGAAATTGCAGCCGAAACAAAAAAACTTTTAGACGTTACAAGAGAGAGTTTATATGTTGGTATTCGTGAACTAAAAGTTGGTAATCGTGTTGGTGATGTTGGTTTTGCTATTCAAAATTTTACTGAAAAACATGGCTACGGAGTCGTTCGTGAATTGGTTGGTCATGGTTTAGGGCGCGTAATGCACGAAGATCCTGAAATGCCAAATTATGGTCGTAGAGGTCGTGGTAAAAAATTTATTGAAGGGATGGTGGTTGCCATCGAACCTATGACAAACTTAGGTACTCATAAAATACTACAACATAACGACGGTTGGACAATTACTACTTTAGACGGTAAACCTTCTGCTCATTTTGAACATGATGTTGCTATTGTTAATGGGAAACCTGAATTACTTTCTACATTTAAATATGTACACGAAGCCCTAGGTATTGAAACTAACGAAGAAGACGAATTTAGAGCTTAATAATTATGAAGTTAAAATACATCATAACACTTTTTGTAATCGGAATTATTTTAATTACTCTTGGAGCATTATTTAAAGTGATGCACTTAATGGGCGGCTCACAATTATTAACCGCAGGAACAGTTTTACAAATAATTGCTTTCATTTTATTTATCATAAAATTGTTTACCAACAAAAAATTTAAAGACACTTTAAATCAATAATTGAAAGTTTTTAAATCCATATTAAATACCATTCCCAGGCCTTTATTAATTAAAGCGAGCTATTTGGTTCGCCCAGTAATTGCTTGGTGGTTAAAAGGCGATAAATTCACCGATCCTATTGATGGAAAATCATTTCGGAAATTTTTACCGTATGGCTACGGTGTACAACGAGAAAACGCGCTTTCACCTTCTACATTATCTTTAGAAAGACATCGTTTATTGTGGATCTATTTACAAAATGAAACTGATTTTTTTTCTTCGGATAAAAAATTAAAAGTGTTACATATTGCTCCAGAACAATGCTTTTTAGATATTTTTAGAAAACAGAAAAACCTAGAGTATATTACTTCAGATTTAGAATCGCCAATTGCAGATGTAAAGGCTGATATTTGCGATTTACCCTTTAAGGATAATGAATTTGATGTGGTGTTTTGCAACCATGTTTTAGAACACATTCCTAATGATACAAAAGCAATGCAAGAATTGTATCGCGTAATGAGAGTTGGCGGATTCGGAATTTTTCAGATTCCACAAGACTTATCAAGAGAAAAAACTTTTGAAGATGATTCTATTACCGACCGTAAAGAGCGTGCCGAAATATTTGGACAGTACGATCATGTTCGTGTGTATGGGCGTGATTATTTTAACAAGCTTCGTTCCATAGGTTTTAAAGTTGATGAAGTTGATTTTACAAAAAAAATCACTCCAGAAAAACTAGAACGATTTGCTTTAATGAAAGGCGAAATTTTGCCTGTGTGTTTTAAAGGTTAATTCACGAACTCTTTTAATTTATTATTTTCATCATTGTACAATAAAACCACTTTTAGCTCTGGGTGTTTTTGTAAAAATATTTTTGTTTTTTCCAAACCCATTGCTAAAAAAGCAGTTGCATATGCATCTACGTCAGCACAATCTCCTTTTAAACGAACGGAAACACTTAACAAGTTACTCTCAGAAGCCAATCCTGTTTTCGGATTTACGGTATGCACTATTTTTTCTCCTTTAGCATTTACTTTAAATTTTCTATAATTCCCAGAAGTAGCCATTGACTCATCATCTAGCATTATCACTTTCTGAACTGATCGAGTTCCATCTACATTAGGCTTTTCAATAGCAACTTTCCATAATTTTGAATTCTTTTTTCCTCTTGCTCTTATCTCACCTCCTATTTCTATCAAATAATTAGTCACTTTTTTACTTTCTAAAAACCAACCAATAACATCAACACCATATCCTTTAGCAAAAGCATTCACATTAAATTCAATATGATTTGAATCACGATATACTTTACTATTTTTAAGCATTACCTTATCAAAACCAACACCAATCATCAGGTTGTTGATTTCTTCGGATGATAAATTTTTAATTTCATTACCCGAACCAAAACCATAGGCATTGATTAATTTGCCTATTGTTGGGTCAAAATAACCATCCGTCTCTTTATATATTCTTTTCGCTTTATCAAAAACATCTATAAACATAGCATCAACAACAATAGTTGAATCTCCTTTGTTAATTTTAGAAATATCAGAAGTAGGCATATATGTTGATAATGATTTATTCACCAAATAAAATAAGCTATCAATCGATTTTTGATAATCAACACCGTTTAAATAAGTAATATGATAAGTTGTTCCGAAAACGAAACCTTCTAACTTAACTTCACCAACCCACTTTTCTTGTTTACAAGCTGTTAATAAAACGATTATTACTGCAGCGGCGTAAAATATTTTTTTAATCATCTTTTTTAAATTTGTTGACAAAAATAATCGATTATTACTTCATAAAAGATTGTTAATTCTCTTTTTTGTAACTTCATTTTTATAAATTTGTCTTACTATTACACAAATAACCCTCACACTAAAAAACAATATAAAAATGAAAAAAATATTTTTATTTCTTACAACCGCATTTTTAATAACATCTTGTGCTTCTACAAAAGAACTAGAAGCTATAAAAGCAAAACATGAACAAACAAAAGAAGAGTTGGTAGCTGTAAAAGCGAACTTAACAAAGTGTTTGGTTGAAAAAGAAAGCTGCGAAGACAAAGTTTCTACATTAAAATCATCTGTAGGTGATTTAAAAGCGGATAAACAAAACACACTTCAACAAGTAGAAAACTTGACTGTTTTAACAAAAGGAGCTAATGATAATATTAAAGAAACATTAACTCAGTTAAGTAAAAAAGATAAATACATTAATAGAATTAGAGCTGCTGCCTCTAAAAAAGATTCATTAAACTTAGTGGTTGCTTTTCATTTAAAGAAGGAATTACAACAGGGTATTGATGATGAAGATATTCAAGTTAATGTTGAGAAAACAGTGGTTTTCATCTCTATTTCTGATAAATTATTATTCAAAAGCGGAAGCTATACTATTTCAGAGAAAGCTTCAAAAGTTTTAGAAAAAGTAGCTACAGTTGTAAACGGTCAGCCAGAAATGGATGTAATGATTGAAGGGCACACAGATAACACTCCAGTATCAAAAGGATCTAGCATCAAAGATAATTGGGGTTTAAGTGTTTTACGTGCAACTTCTATTGTTCGTGAATTACAAAATAAATACAGCGTAGCACCTAGCAGATTAATTGCAGCAGGTAGAGGTAGTTATGTACCTTTAACTACAAACGACACTCCTGAAAATAAAGCAAAAAACAGAAGAACAAAAATCATTATTCTTCCTCGTTTAAATCAATTTTTTGAATTGTTAGAGCAAAAAGCTGAGTAATCACAAACTCTCATAATATTAAAAAGACTACTCTAACGGGTAGTCTTTTTTTATTCAAAAAAAGTAACGTTCTTTGTGTTCTAGAACCAAATTTATCATGCTAAATATTATTTTACCGAAGAGATTTCAACTATTAAAAACATTTAGTTTAACTATTTTATTTTTTGCATTTATAGTTCGATTTGTTTTATACATTTTAGCTTTTAAACACATCGATTTTTCGTTAATAAAACTAATGAAAATATTTTTTATTGGCTTATTTTTCGACATCAATAATCTACTTTATTTAATTAGTATCTATGCAATATACCTACTAATTATTCCTTCAAAATTTCACGGGAGTTTACTCGATAAAATCATTACCAAATTCTCTTACGGACTTTTCTTATTTGTTTTTATTTTTTCTTTTTTAGCTGAAATTCCTTTTTGGGACGAATACCAAAGACGTTATAATTTTATTGCCGTTGATTACCTTTTATACACCTATGAGGTTATTGAAAATATTCATCAATCGTTCCCTTTACCCTTATTGATTGGGATTATTGTTTTAGTATTGGTTTTTAGTATTCGTTTCGCATCAAAGAGAAACGCTTATAAAAACACTTTTAATAATTCCGACACTTTTAAATCGAAACTTATTCCTACATTAATCATATTAATTAGTTTAGGTTTTTGCCATAACTACATTACAAATAATAATGCAGAAGCATTTACAAGCATCAATGAAAACGAACTCGCTAAATCTGGCATGTATTCATTTTTCGCTGCTTATGAAAGTAATGAACTGGACTATAACGAGTTTTACGCAACACTTCCGAAGAAAAAAACGTACAAATTACTTTCAGAAAACATAAAAGCATCTAACGACAGCTTACTAGCAAAAGATAACATATACCGATATACAAAAAACGACAGCACAGAACTAAAACCTAATGTAATTTTCATAGGCTTAGAAAGTATCAATGCTCGTTTTATGCAAAGCTTTACAAGTACAAAAAACTGGACTCCAACCTTAGATTCACTAGCTAATAACTCAGTATTCTTCACAAGTTTATATGCTACAGGAACAAGAACTATTAGAGGTATTGAAGCTATCAGTTTAGCTATTCCTCCAACACCTGGCCGAAGTATTGTTAAACGCGAAAACAATGATAATTTAGCTACTATTGGTGATGTTTTTAAACAAAAAGGGTATAGCAGAACTTTCTTTTATGGAGGTGATGGTCATTTTGATAATATGACAAATTATTTTAGCTACAACGGATTTGATATTGTTGACAGAAGAAAATCACATCGTTTAAAAGAAGAACTACCTACTAATAGAACACGCATTGAAGATGATGAAATGACTTTTGAAAATGCTTGGGCAGTTTGTGATCAAGATCTTTTTAATAAAGTATTAAAAGTTACTGACGAAAAAGCAAAAAGTAAGCAGCCTTTTTTTAGTTTTATCATGACAAGCTCAAATCACAAACCCTATACATATCCTGATAATGTTGTAGATGTTCCTTCAGGGAAAAACGTAGAAGGAGCCATAAAATATTTAGACAAAAGTTTAAATGAATTCTTAACAAAAGCTAAAACAAAAGCTTGGTATAAAAACACAGTATTTGTTATTATGTCTGATCACTGTGGTTTTAGTGCTGGTAGAACTGAAATAAACGTAAGAAATCATCATATTCCTGCTTTCATTACCAATTTAAAAAACCAAACCCCAATTAAAATAGATAAATTAAGTTCTCAAATAGATATATTTCCAACCCTATTCGGATACTTAAACTGGTCTTATAACACGAAGTTATTCGGAACAGACATCAATAAAATGCAGCCAGAAGATGAACGCGCATTTATAGGAAATCATCGTAAGGTAGGTTTATTAAAAAAAGAGAAGTTATTACTATTAGAAACCAACAAAAAACATAAATCGTACCGTTGGAATAAAGATAAAAATGAAATCACACCAACAAAAACAGATTCTTTATTCTTAAACGAAACAATCTCCTATTATCAAGCCGCTTTTGACCTATTTAAAAACGGAAAATTAAAAGTTAAAAATTAAACTAACACGCTATTTGTCAATCAAATAATTAACCGTACATTTGCAGACCTTTTTTAAGGATAAATTAATATATTAATAAACAAAAACTAATCGTGTAATTATGAACACATTAAGTTACAAAACGGTATCAGCAAACAAAAACACTGTTAATAAAGAGTGGGTTTTAGTTGATGCGGACGGGCAAACGTTGGGTCGTCTAGCTTCTAAAATAGCAATGCTAATTAGAGGTAAGTACAAGCCAAATTATACTCCTCACGTAGATTGTGGAGACAACGTGGTTGTTATCAACGCAGAAAAAATTGTTTTAACTGGTAAAAAGTGGACTGACAAGTCTTACATCCGTCACACAGGATATCCAGGTGGACAAAGATCATTAACTGCTACAGAAATGTTCGAAAAAGATCCTACAAGATTAATCGAAAAAGCAGTAAAAGGAATGTTACCTAAAAACAAATTAGGTAGTGCATTATACAAAAACTTGTATGCTTATGCAGGTACTGAGCACCAACAAACTGCTCAAAACCCAAAAGCTATTAACCTTAACGATCTTAAATAATGGAAACTGTACACAAAATAGGTAGAAGAAAAACAGCTGTTGCTCGTATTTATCTTTCAGAAGGTAAAGGAAACATTACTGTAAATAAAAAAGAGTACAAAAACTACTTTACAACAGGAACTTTACAATACAAGATCCAACAACCTTTAATGTTAACTGAGAACTTAGAGTCTTATGACATTAAAGTAAATGTATATGGTGGTGGTATTACAGGTCAAGCAGAAGCAATTCGTTTAGCAATTACTAGAGCATTAGTAGCTATTAACGAAGAGCACAGAGCTGTGTTAAAGCCAGAAGGTTTATTAACTCGTGACCCTAGAATGGTTGAACGTAAGAAATTCGGTCAGAAGAAAGCACGTAAGAAATTTCAGTTCTCTAAGCGTTAATATTTATCAATGCTTTGCAAAAAGCTTTGGTTTTGTATTTTCAAAAAGAGACTGTTATAAATTAATTTTTAACAGTTTAGTATCTAAATATTTCAGACTTAATATAACTACTGAAATATTGTGAAAACAGAACGTAAACACATTTTATTAAAATGGCAAATATTCAAGAATTATTAGAAAGTGGAGTGCACTTCGGTCACTTAACTAGAAAATGGAACCCTAACATGGCTCCTTATATTTATACTGAGCGTAATGGTGTTCACATCATCGATTTGTATAAAACATCTGCTAAAATTGATGAAGCTGCATTAGCTTTACAAAAAATAGCAAGCTCTGGTCGTAAGATCTTATTCGTTGCAACTAAAAAGCAAGCGAAAGATATCGTAGCTGAAAGAGCAACAAACATTAACATGCCTTTTATTACTGAGCGTTGGCCAGGTGGTATGTTAACAAACTTCGTAACTATTCGTAAAGCTGTTAAGAAAATGGCTACTATTGATAGAATGAAGCAAGATGGTTCTTTTGATGCATTATCAAAAAGAGAAAAATTACAAATCAACCGTCAGAGAGCTAAATTAGAGAAGAATTTAGGTTCTATTTCTGATATGACTCGTTTACCTGCAGCTGTTTTTGTAATTGATGTAAAAAAAGAGCACATTGCTGTTGCTGAAGCACAAAAATTAAACATTCCAATCTTTGCATTAGTTGATACAAACTCTGATCCAAGACCAGTTGATTTTGTAATTCCTGCAAACGATGATGCTTCAAAATCTATTGATAAAGTATTATCTTATATTACTGATGCTATCAATGAAGGCTTAACTGAAAGAAAAGCTGACAAAGAAAAGACAAAAGTAGAAAAAGCGCCTGCTAAAACAGAAGCTAAAGAAGAAAAAGTAGCTACCGAAGCAGCACCTGCTAAGGAAGAAACTAAATAATTTCAATTTAAAGGTTTCATTAAATTGAAACCTTTAAATTTTTTACAACAATATATTTACAACTAAAAATAACTACAGAAATGTCAGTAAAAATTAGCGCTGCAGACGTAAAAAAATTAAGAGAAACTACCGGAGCTGGTATGATGGATTGTAAAAATGCATTAGTAGAAGCTGAAGGGAACTTTGATAAAGCAATTGATGTTTTACGTAAAAAAGGACAAAAAATAGCTGCTAAAAGAGCAGATAGAGAGTCTACTGAAGGTGTTGCAATCACTAAAATTAGTGATGACAATACTTACGGTGTTGCTATTGTATTAGCATGTGAAACAGATTTCGTATCTAAAAATGATTCATTTAAAGATTTAGCTTCTCAATTTGTTGCTATTGCTTTTAATACTAAAAGTAAAGAAGAATTTTTAGCTGCTGATTTTGGTGGAGTAACTGTTGCTGAGAAGTTAATCGAGCAAACAGGAGTTATCGGTGAAAAAATCGATATTACTTCTTTCGAAAGACTTGAAGCACCTTATGTAGGAGCTTATACTCATATCGGTAAAATTGCTGCTATGGTTGGTTTATCTGAATCTATAGATAAAGCTGCTGAGTTATCAAAAGACTTAGCTATGCAAGCTGCTTCTATGGGAGCAACTTCTTTATCTTACAAAGGTTTTGATCCTGCTTATGTAGAATCTGAAACTGAAGCAAGAATTGCTGCTATCGTAAAAGACAATGAAGAATTAGTTCGTTTAGGTAAAACTTTAAAGAACGTTCCTCAATATGTATCTAGATTACAATTAACTGATGCTGCTTTAGCTAAAGCTGAAGAAGAAGCTAAAGAACAATTAAAATCAGAAGGTAAACCAGAGAAAATTTGGGATAAAATTTTACCAGGAAAAATGGAAAGATTTATTTCTGATAATACAACTTTAGATCAAGAACAATGTTTATTAGATCAAAAGTTTATTAAAGACGAAAAGAAAACTGTTGCAGAATATGTTTCTTCTTTTGGTGACGTAGAAGTTAAAAACTTCGTAAGAATCACTTTAGGATAATTCTTACCAATATCTTTATAATTAAAACCATCCAATTTTTTGGATGGTTTTTTTTATTTTATCAAAATTTAAACTCAAAAAAAAAACGTAGTTTTGCATAACTTTCAACAAAACTATGCAATACAAGAGAATCCTTTTAAAATTAAGTGGCGAATCATTAATGGGAGACCGTCAATACGGTATCGACCCAAAGAGACTTAAAGAATACGCACAAGAAATTAAACAAGTACTAGAAAAAAATGTTGAAATTGCTATCGTTATTGGTGGTGGAAATATTTTTAGAGGAGTAGCTGGTGCTGGTCAAGGTATGGACCGCGTACAAGGTGACCATATGGGAATGTTAGCAACCTGTATTAATGGTTTAGCTTTACAAAGTGCCTTAGAAGACGAAGGAATTCATACGCGCTTACAAACAGCTATTGAAATTAAAGAAATAGCAGAACCTTATATTAAACGTCGTGCAAATCGTCATTTAGAAAAAGGGCGCGTGGTTATTTTTGGTGGAGGAACAGGAAATCCTTATTTTACAACTGATACCGCAGCTGTATTAAGAGCAATTGAAGTAAATGCAGATGCAATATTAAAAGGTACACGTGTTGATGGTATTTACAACGCAGATCCAGAAAAGGATGAAAACGCTGTAAAGTATGACAAAATAACATTTAAAGATGTTATTAAAAAAGACTTAAAAGTAATGGACATGACCGCATTTACTTTAAGTGAAGAAAATAAATTACCAATTATTGTTTTTGATATGAATAAAAAAGGTAATTTATTAAAATTAGTTACCGGAGAAAAAATTGGAACGATAGTTAATAACGAATAAACTCAAAGAACCTTCTTATTTTTTAAAGAAGGCAATAAAACGAACAAAATGAACGAAGAGATAGATTTTATTTTAGATTCGGCCAAAGAGGCAATGAACAACGCTATAGCGCACTTAGAAAAAGAATTACGCACTATTAGAGCTGGTAAAGCTTCGCCTGCAATGCTTGCAAATGTACAAGTAGATTACTATGGCTCTGCAACACCTTTAGGACAAGTAGCTAATGTAAGTACTGCAGATGCAAGAACCATTACAGTTCAGCCTTGGGAAAAAAACATGTTACAAGAAATAGAAAAAGCTATTATGCTTGCAAACTTAGGTTTTAACCCAATGAATAATGGTGATAATATTATTATTAATGTACCTGCGTTAACTGAAGAGCGTCGTAAAGAATTAGCTAAACAAGCTAAAGCAGAATCTGAACATGCAAAAGTAGGAGTTCGTAATGCACGTAAAGATGCAAACAACGACATTAAAAAAACTGATATTTCTGATGATTCAAAAAAAGATGCAGAAGCTGAAGTTCAAAAAATAACAGATGTTTTTATTAAAGATATTGATGCTAAAGTATCTGTAAAAGAAAAAGAGATAATGACAGTTTAATTATTTCTAACAAACTTTAAAAAGAGTGTCTTTATGACACTCTTTTTTTTTCGTTTAATTGGTTCATTTACCATAACTTTGCAAAAAATATTTGAATGACTTTTTGGACTAAAATCGCTGGATTTATTTTACGAAACCGATACTTGGTTTTAATTGCTGTTGCTATTATCACAGCACTTTTAGTTTCTCAAATGAAGTACATGCGCTTCTCATATACTGAGGCAAATTTACTACCTAAAGATCACGAAGCAAACATACAATACGATCAGTTTTTAGATATTTTTGGAGAAGAAGGTAACTTAGTTATTTTAGGAGTTAAAGATTCAACTATTTTTACACCTGCTAAGTTTAATGCTTGGAATAATCTTGTAAAAACTTTAGACAGCGTAAAACAAGTAGATTTCACACTATCTATTGCAGATGTTAAGCAATTGAAAGCTGATAGAAAACAACGAAAATTTGTTCTCGAACCACTATTTGATAAAGCACCTACTACCAACGAAGAGGTAAATAAAATAAAAAAACAACTCTTCGAAAAACTCCCTTTTTACGACAACTTACTTTACAATGAACAAGGTACTTTACAAACTGCCATTTACATAAATAAAGACATTGTAAACACCCCAGCTAGAAGAGATTTTATTGCTGAAATTTTAATACCTACTGTTGAAAAATTTGAGAAAGAGCATCAAATAGATGTCCGCATGTCTGGAATGCCATACATACGCACCATAAACTCTCAGAATATAATTGATGAAATGCAGCTCTTTGTATTAGGAGCTTTAGGTATTACAGCTGTTATTTTCTTTTTCTTTTTTCGTTCTTTTAGAGCAACATTTATCACATTATTAGTTGTAGGTATTGGTGTTGTTTGGGCTTTCGGATTTATTGGTTTATTTAGATATGAAATCACTGTATTATCCGCTTTAATTCCGCCATTAATTATTGTAATCGGAGTACCAAACGCTGTTTTCCTTATCAATAAATATCAGCAAGAAATAAAAAAACACGGTAACCAAGCAAAGTCATTACAACGTGTAATTTCTAAAATTGGTAATGCTACATTAATGACAAATATTACAACAGCATCAGGTTTTGCAACCTTTGTTTTTGTAAAAAGTCAGCTACTTAGAGAATTCGGAATTTTAGCTTCAGTAAATATCATTAGTATTTTTATTTTAGCTTTATTAATCGTTCCGATTATATACAGTTTCATGCCTCGCCCTGAAAAAAAACATTTAAATCACTTAGAAAAAAAGTGGATGGGAAATGTTGTTTTTTGGATGGAACGAATGGTAAAACAACGACGTATTACTATTTATATTACTACAGTAATCGTTATCATGCTAAGTATGGTCGGTTTGTTTCAAATTCGTGTTTCTGGTAGTTTAATTGAAGACATGCCTAAAGGAATGCAGTTTTATAAAGACATTAAGTTTTTTGAAACTGAGTTTGGCGGAATTATGCCTCTAGAAATTTTGATTGATACCAAAAGAGAAAAGGGTGTAATGAAACTTTCTACGCTAAAAAAGATGGAAAAGTTAAATGAAACTATTGAAACTTTTCCTGAGTTATCGAAACCTATTTCTATCACCAACTTAGTTAAATATTCTAAACAAGCTTACTATAAAGGAAACCCGAAATATTATCAATTGCCAACCAGTCAGGAAAAAGCACACATTTTTGCTTACACCAAAAACTCTGACAGCAATTCGGGTATGCTGAAAAATTTTGTTGATAGTACAGGTCGTTACGCACGTATCACAACTTTCATGAAAGATGTTGGTACCGATAAGATGGATATTATTCAAGATCGCCTAAATGCGGTTATAAAGAAGCAATTTCCTGAAGAAAAGTTTACTGTTTCTATGACAGGAAAAGCATTAGTTTTCTTGAAAGGAACTAACTATTTAATTAAAAACTTAGTAATTTCTTTATCACTTGCCATATTATTGATTTCAATTTTTATGGCGTGGATGTTCCGATCTTATAAAATGATTTTTATATCATTAATCCCCAATATGCTTCCGTTATTAATTACGGCTGGCCTAATGGGTTTCTTTAGTATCCCTATAAAACCATCTACAATTTTAGTTTTTAGTATTGCTTTTGGAATTTCTGTGGATGACACTATTCACTTTTTAGCAAAATACCGACAAGAATTACTAGCTAATAATTGGAAAGTAAAACCAGCTGTTTATTCAGCATTACAAGAAACTGGAGTGAGTATGTTTTATACATCAATCGTATTATTCTTTGGCTTCTTAGTTTTTACACTTTCTAGTTTCGGAGGTACAATTGCTTTGGGAGGCTTAGTTTCAGTTACCTTACTATTAGCAATGGTATCTAACTTATTGTTATTACCTTCTCTCCTTTTGTCTTTCGAAAAGAAAATAGCGAATAAAAGAGTTTTAAAAGATACCAAATTTAAAATACTACCTCCAAAAGAGGATATAAATAAAAGTAAATAAGATTCTTTTAAATTAATTTTTACAACTATAAAAAAGGGTTAGCAATTGCTAACCCTTTTTACATTCTTTTTCACAATACCTTAATATAGTCTTTTTCACAACTATTCTTTTTAATTTCCAAAAATATACTTACTATTGTAGTATATTTTTTACTTTTAATCCCCTTAAAGTACAATACAAATGTACATTCAATTTAATGTTTAGGCAACTGCGTCTTTACACAGGTTGTATAGATTTATGGATATAGCACCAAATAGTATTGGAGAATACACTAAAAAAAGAGTATCAGATACTCCTATAGATAAGAATTCAGAAGCATATAACTTCTATAAAAAAACAATACCTAAATTCATAGGAGAGGCCATATATATCTATTCTTTTAAAGAAGAGAAAATGTTATATGCTCATGGTTGGGAAGAGTTATTAGGGTACAAAAATGAAGAAATAACAATGCTTAAAATAGTAAGCTGTACCTCTCCCCGACATTTTAATTTTTCTAATGAACTTAATGATAAAGCACTTCAGTTTTTAAAAACAAAAACAACAGAACTAGAAAAATATAGTTTTACACTAGAACTTGAAAAAATTGATAAAAATGGTGCTATTGTTCCGTTATTTTCTAGGGTTGGTATTTTTAAATCTTCAGAAGGAAAGGTTGAAGAAATAATTGGTGTTTCTCAAATCATAAAATCGCTTAAGCATAGTAATGTAATGCAATATGCTGCATATGGTCCAGACACCTCAGATTTTGAAGAAATCTTAAACAAAGAATTATTTAAACATTTTGCTATTTCTAGAAAAGAAAAAGAAGCACTAAGTATGGCTGCCAAAGGCCTTGCCTTTAAAGAAATCGCCAACGAATTAAAGGTAAGTCAATCGGCAATTGAAAAACGAATTATACCATTATACAAACGTTTTAAAGTAAAAAGCTTACCCCATTTAATTAGTTTTGCTCACACAAATCACATTCTTTAGCATTTAATGGATTAGATTTATCTTTTTGATTTTAGCTGCATTTACCCCTATTTCGAGTAGCATTTCCGTCCATTTATCCTCCTGACTTAAGGTGTTTTCATTGCCTAAAATCCAAATAATATTTTTATTTGCAATAATGTCGCAATTTTCTTTATTAATTTCACCTGTATTAGTGGGATCTAAAAATTGTAGAATCTTTTTTGGTGTAATTAACTCTTCTTCTATTGGCTTACCCGGATTCACGTCATCAATTACCAAATAATCACTTTCTTTCCACGACCAAATTCTATGGATATTTAATTTTGTATTTTCTTCAATAAAGAAAAAACTAAATAACTTCATAGCACTCGTATACAAACAAATTTTATGCTTTATTGATAATTCATTTAAAACTCCTACTCCTAAACTAGTTTTTCCACAGAATTGTGAACCGAAAACTAGCAAATGATTTCCAAAATCATTTGCTTCAATAAAATTAAAAACATCCTTTTTTTCTACTTCTTTAATTTTAAAATTCCATTGACTTAATCGAAATTGAAACGGATAATTAGCATAATGTTGGTACATTTTAGTCAGATACCAATAACTTGAAGCTCTTAATAAATAAAGAAAAAGACCAACGACAATGATTATTGTAAGTTTATCTTGTAATCCGTTTATATATAAACTGTATAGTACTGCACCAAACCCAAAAAAGGCAACATCTGTAATTGTATCATACGCTATGTTTAACCATTTTGGATTAAATATATATTTTTCTTTTTTAGGAATGAAAAACATCTTGTTTGAAGATGTTTTTTTAGTTAGCAATGGTCCTAAAAAATTATACGTTTCAAATAAAAACCAAAATAAAGTTACCATAAGACACGCGTAAATAGGATTTTCGTATCCTTTTATATCTTTAATATTATCATATAAGATAAAAGAAGGCACAAAGCCTAACGCCATATGACCAAATTGATTTGCTAACCAGGAATATGTTAATGTTACCCCCCTATGAGAATCTTTACCTATTAAATCTTTTTTAAACTGATTTAAAACAGTTTTTCTTTTAATTTTATCCATCTTTATAAATACAGTTGTAAAAATACACTACTTTTAAAAGTATCTTATGAAAATCAATTATAATCTACATTGATTGTTTTATTTCAAAAAAGTATCTTTGCTTCTCAATTTTTTAGAAGATGAAAAGAAGTAGCGTTAAAGAATTATTACATTCTGATAAATTTTTACAAGAAGTACATGTAAAAGGATGGGTTAGAACCTTTAGAAGCAATCGTTTTATTGCTTTAAATGATGGCTCTACCATTAATAACATTCAATGTGTTGTAGATTTTGAAAACACAGATGAAGAACTTTTAAAAAGAATTACAACAAGTGCTGCGGTAAGTATTACTGGTACTTTAGTTGAAAGTGAAGGAAAAGGACAAAGTGTAGAGGTTAAGGTTACTAAATTAGAAATATTAGGAGATTCTAATCCAGATGAATATCCTATTCAACCTAAAAAACACAGTTTAGAGTTTTTAAGAGAAAATGCACATTTACGTATTAGAACCAATACATTTAGTGCGGTTATGAGAGTTCGTTCTGCCTTATCTTTTGGAGTTCACAAATACTTTCAAGAAAACGGATTTAACTACGTTAACACACCAATAATTACAGGGTCGGATGCTGAAGGTGCAGGAGAAATGTTTCATGTATCAAATTTCGAAACAAATAAAGCACCTTTAAACGAAGAGGGAGACATAGATTATACCAAAGATTTTTTCGGTAAAGAAACCAACTTAACAGTTTCTGGTCAGTTAGAAGCTGAAACTTACGCAATGGCTTTAGGAAAAGTGTATACTTTTGGCCCTACTTTTAGAGCTGAAAACTCTAATACAACACGTCATTTAGCAGAATTTTGGATGATTGAACCTGAGGTTGCATTTAATGATTTAGATGCAAATATGGATTTATCCGAAGATTTCATTAAATCGGTTTTAAGTTACGTTTTAGAAAACTGCAAAGACGATTTAGAATTTTTAGACAATCGTTTAACTCAAGAAGAAAAATCAAAACCACAAGCAGAACGTAGCGACATGGGATTAATTGAAAAATTAAACTTTGTTGCAGAAAATAACTTTAAAAGAGTAAGTTATACAGAAGCTTTTGATATTTTACGTAACTGTAAACCAAATAAAAAGAAGAAATTTCAGTTTCCTATTACAGAATGGGGAGTTGATTTACAATCAGAACACGAGCGTTATTTAGTTGAAAAACACTTTAAATGTCCAGTAATTTTATTTGATTACCCAGCTACGATTAAAGCTTTTTACATGCGTTTAAACGACGATGGTAAAACAGTACGTGCAATGGATGTTTTATTTCCTGGAATCGGAGAAATGGTTGGTGGATCGCAAAGAGAAGAGCGTTTAGATGTTTTAAAATCTAAAATGGCTGATTTAAATATAGACGAAGAAGAATTATGGTGGTATTTAGACACTCGTAAATTCGGAACAGCAGTGCATTCTGGTTTTGGTTTAGGCTTTGAGCGTTTAGTTTTATTCACAACAGGTATGAGTAATATACGTGATGTTATTCCTTTTCCTAGAACGCCACAAAACGCAGAGTTTTAAAGAAATCATAAAATTATATACTACAATCGTCATTCCTCACAGAATGACGATTTCTTTTTAACCTATTTCATATATTTGTAAGTATGTTAAAACAAGGTTTACATTATAAGTTACTTCAAAAATTATCTCCACAACAAATTCAGTTGATGAAGTTAATTCAATTACCTACACAAGCTTTTGAAGAAAGATTAGAACAAGAGATTGAAGAAAATCCTGCTTTAGATACTGGTAAAGAAGAACCAGAAAACTTCGAAGACACTTTAACAAATGCTGATGATTATGATGAAGGAAGTGAAAAAATTGACACTGACGATATAAATATTGATGAGTATTTAAGTGACGATGAATACCCGAGTTATAAAACACAAGCTAACAATTATTCGGCAGATGATGAAGACAAACAAGTTCCTTATGCAGCAGGAACAAGTTTTCATCAATCATTAAATAGCCAATTAAATACTTTTAGAATTAATGAAGAGGAACGTGCTATTGCTGATTTTTTAGTTGGTAGTATAGATGATAGCGGATATATTCGTAGAGAAATTATCGATTTAGTAGATGATTTAGCTTTCACTCAAAACGTATTTACGACTGAAGATGAAGTAGAAAAAATTTTACTTAACGTAGTCCAAAAATTAGATCCGGTTGGTGTTGGCGCACGTGATTTAAAAGAATGTTTGATTATTCAATTAAAAACAAAATCAGAAAAAGAAACTAGAGCTTTAGCTATTGATATTCTTGAAAATGCGTTTGATCACTTTGTAAAAAAACATTACAAAAAACTTCTAGAAAAGTTTACTATTGATGAAGAGCAACTAAAAGAAATAATTACCGAAATAGGTAAATTAAACCCAAAACCTGGTAGTTCTTATGCTGGAAACAACAAGATAGCAGAACAAATCGTACCTGACTTTTCTATTCAAATTATTGATGGTGTTTTAGAACTTACTTTAAATTCTCGTAACGCGCCTGAATTACATGTTTCACGTGAATATAACAACATGTTAAAAGGTTATAGTGATGCTAAAACCAAAAGTAAAAGCCAAAAAGATGCAGTATTATTTATTAAGCAAAAATTAGATTCTGCAAAATGGTTTATTGATGCTATAAAGCAACGCCAACAAACATTATTAGTTACCATGAATGCTATTATGCATCGCCAAGAAGCTTATTTTTTAACAGGTGATGAACGTAAGTTAAAACCTATGATTTTAAAGGATATTGCTGACGAAATTCACATGGATGTTTCAACGGTTTCTAGGGTTGCTAATAGTAAATATGTTTCTACTCCTTACGGAACAAAACTAATAAAAGCATTCTTCTCTGAATCGATGAAGAACGATCAAGGAGAAGATGTCTCAACACGAGAAATCAAAAAAATACTTGAAACAGTAATTCAAGAAGAAGACAAACGAAAACCACTTACTGATGAAAAATTGGCTAAACTTTTAAAAGAAAAAGGATACCCAATTGCTAGGCGAACAGTTGCTAAATACCGTGAACAGTTGGATATATCTGTTGCACGATTACGTAAAGAAATATAATGCGTTGGCATAAATTCATATCTACTATTTTACATCCAATTGTAATACCTACAATTGGTATTATTCTGTATTTCATCATAACGCCTATTAATTTAAGTCGACATCAACAATACACAATATTAGGTGTTGTATTTGTTGTTACTTATGTTATACCAATACTTTTATTAATCCTTTTAAAAGCTATCGGCTATATAAAATCATATCAAGTACACGGAATTAAAGAACGCAAAATTCCGATATTTTTTATGATGACTTTACTATTTTTTTTAGGTAAGTTTTTTCTAGAAACAACCATTATTAGAGATTTAAGTTACCTCTTCTTTGGAGTTGTATTTGGATTGGGTTGCATTTACATTCTTTTTATCACAAAAATAAAAACAAGCTTACATTTATTGTCTATTGGAGCAGCAACAGGATATTTTTTACTCTTTCAGCAAATACACAATACTTTTATTTTGCCAATTATTATTGTGTTTATATTACTTTCTGGACTCCTAGCAAGCTCTAGACTTCACTTAAAATCTCATTCTGTAAAAGAAGTGTATCTTGGTTTTTTTATTGGCTTAATAAGCCCATTTATCGCTTATTACTTATTATAGTAAATAAAAGCTTAATCCGAATCGTGCAATCTTAGTATTAATTTTATTTCCGTTTAAATAAGCATTTTTAAAAATAGGAGTTAATCCGTAATATGCATGAAAATTAAAAGTTCCATATCCTACAGAAAGAATTACACCAGTTTGAAACTTATTATATTTATTTAAGTTAGAGATATCAATTTTCACCCCAGCATCAGTGTAATTGAAATTATTACTTATGTTGTAACTTAACTTAACACCTGTATAAAATCGCCAGAAAGAGTAAGTATTTACTGTTGATGATCTCCAACGAAATTGTAAAGGCATTTCAATATTATGTAGCTTTAGCTTATTATAGCTAATTGTATTATCTACTTGAAAATTATTTAAACTTCCTTCAACGACTTTTAAACCATGATTAAAAGAATCGAAACCATAGCCCACTCCAATACCCAATGCTATTTTTCCGCTTTTAATTAGCGGAATATCTTTTATATAACCAGCTGAAAACCCGAATGAAAAACCACTTTTACCTACTTCTTTTGGCTGATTATTCAATCCGTTATAGGAAACATTAATATACAATTGATCTTCCCAATAGCGCTGCCCTACCTCTAAAGAATCCTTTTGAGCATAGCTATTTATTGATAAAAAAAATAAAAAAAAAGGTATAATGTATTTCATATTACTTAACTAACGTTAAATATAAGATTAATTGTATAAAAAAAGAGCAATCTTCCGATTGCTCTTTTTTTTATTTAGCTAAAAAGTAATTACTTTTTAATATCACTTGCTTTGTGAGTAGATAAACTTAATTTAAGGGCATTTACATCTCTTAATTTCTCACGAATATCGGCTAATGTACCAACACTCGATTCTTTATCCATCTTAATAGATGTGGTCATAAATGGAACTTCAGCTTCTGATACATTTCCTCTTTCTAAGAAAATAAAAGAAGGTACATCATCTGGTGTAGCAATCTTATCGTTTAACTGAATTCTATTAAAACCTGTACCATATTTAGCATCTTTTGCCTTACCAACATAAATTGTACTCACTAAACTTTTACGTTCTAGTTTCTTTACTTCACTTGCACTAGGTAAACGTGGAGCTTCGATTGCTAAATCGCTCTCTCTCATTACTGTTGTTACCATGAAGAAGAATAATAACATAAAAACAATATCAGGTAGTGAAGAAGTATTCACTGCTGGCATCTCTTTTTTCTTCTTATTAAATTTAGACATACTTAAATTGTTTTAATACTATTGTACATTAGTTGGTTCTGTATCAGATATAATTTGAGGATAACTACTCTTAATATCTTCTACTTTTTTTCTTAATGCATCATCTTTTCTTGCACTTGCTTTAAAAGCTTTATCTAATTCTGTAAAACTCATACCGTATTTTTCTTGGCATAATTTATTACGTAATTCTGCATATGCTTTTAAAAGTTCATTTTGAACAGATACATACATTCCAAATTCAGTACCTCTATCACTTTCAACAGCGATAATTGCTTTGTTTGGATGATCTGATGAACTAGGATCTTTTGCTCCTTTACAATAGGTACAAGATGCTCCTGCATCTTTCCCTGGCATTGGGTTACCAATACCACCACCGTTATCTATAAATTTAATAGCTGCATCTTTTAAGTCTTTTAACTCCATTCCTTCATTCTCTACGAATAACTGATTGTTTCTGTTAATACTAACTTGAAAAATGTTCTTTTCTTTTACAATAGGTGGCTTAACATCTGTTTTTTCAGCTAACTTTTTAGGGATACCTGAATCAACATCCATTGTTGTTGTTACAAGGAAAAATATAAGTAGCAAGAATGCAATATCTGCCATCGAACCTGCATTAATTTCTGGATTTTCTCTTCTTGCCATAATAAATTACGATTTAACGATTCCTTTTAATAAATCTACTACAAAGAATGCTCCTGCAATAGCACCTAAAATCATGGTAAAACTAATTCCTGTTCCTACCCATTTAGAAATACTTCCTTCTGCAACTAGCTCTCCGCCATCAGCTCCTATTACTTGTCCGTTTGAAGACAACATATAAGACACTACAAAAAGCACCGCTAAAGCTGCAATACCCAATGCCGTTTTCTTTAAAGCAGCAGGGTTTTTAAACATACTTAATAGTGAAATCACTATAGCAACGATTACGATTCCGATTAGTAAATAATATGAATAACTTACTAAAGGAGAAACAGCATCTGAAACAGCTTCTTTATTATCAGGATCTATTATTACAACGTTTACAAATAACGCGATACCAATTAATGATATTGCAGCTACAAGTAATGTTAATACTTTATTATTCATACGATTGATTATTTTTTATACTTAGCTAATAAGTCGATTAAAGAAATAGAAGCATCTTCCATGTTGTTTACAATACTATCGATTTTAGAAACGATGTAATTATAAAAAATCTGTAAAATAATTGCTGCTACAAGACCAAATACAGTTGTTAAAAGTGCAATTTTAATACCACCTGCTACTACTGCTGGAGAAATATCATTTGCTACTGCGATTTTATCAAAAGCTTCAATCATACCAATTACAGTACCCATAAAACCTAACATCGGTGCTAATGCAATAAATAAAGATAACCAAGAAACATTTTTCTCTAATAATCCCATTTGTACACCACCATAACCTACTACTGCTTTTTCAGCAGCTTCTAAACCTTCATCAGCTCTTTCTAAACCTTGGTAAAAAATAGAAGCAACAGGTCCTTTTGTATTTCTACAAACCTCTTTAGCAGCTTCAACACCACCAGAACTTAAGGCATCATCAACACTAGCTACTAATTTCTTAGTATTCGTTGTTGCCATGTTTAAATAAATGATTCTTTCAATTGCAATTGCTAAACCTAAAATTAAAGCGACCAATACGATACCCATAAACTGAGGATCTCCTTCAATAAAACGTTGTTTTAATTCTTGGTGAAAAGTTTTCTCTGCATCTTGAGCATTAGCAGACTGAATAGCCCCTAAAAACATAAATCCTGCAACAGTTAGGAAATTTACTACTTTCTTCATTTTGTTATAATTAATTTTAATAGTTAACGGGTTAAAAATACAAATTTTGTTATAAAAAACTCTTTTTTTTATCAAAAAGTAGTTCTTTGCTTGTACTTATTACACTTTTAATTTTCTATGTGGCAAGTAACAAAAAAATCTTGGTACATTAAAAAAAACTGTGTTATTTATAGGTTTTTTATTGTTTCCTCTACTATTTCAAGTAGTTACACACGTTAAAAATGAATTAAAAAACATGTTTTAACTAATTTCTCCTCTTAATGAAGTTTCAAAATAATGCTTAAATTGTTCTTTTGACAGCTTCTCTCCCAATAAATACATCATTTTTGCAACTGCGGTTTCGGTTGTGATATCTTTTCCATCAACAATTCCGATTCGTTTTAAGTCTGAACTTGTTTCGTAATGTCCTAAAATCACACTTCCTCCTGCACATTGGGTTACATTCACAATATAAGTGCCTTCAGCTACGGCTTTTTCTAATAAATCAATAAACCATTTTTCTGTAGGGGCATTTCCTGCTCCGTAAGTTTCTAAAACCACCCCTTTTAAATTAGGAATACTTATAAAACTTTTTACTACAGATGCCGTTATGCCTGGGAATAATTTTAAAATAGCTACGTTATTATCTAAATTCTTTCTAAAAACAAGTTTTTTACCTTCACTTTTTGGCGTAAACAACATTGGATAATTAAAATTTAAATGAACACCACTTACCACTAAAGGTGGATAATTCATCGAAGCAAAAGCTTCAAATTGCTCGGCATTTATTTTTGTTGTTCTATTTGCTCGGTATAATTTATACTCAAAATACAAGCCAACTTCCTGAATTACTGGCTTTCCGTTTTCGTAAGTTGAGGCTACTTGTATTGAGGTAATTAAATTTTCTTTTGCATCTGTTCGTAAATCTCCAATTGGTAATTGAGAACCTGTAAAAATTACAGGTTTCTCTAAGTTTTCAAACATAAAACTAATTGCTGATGATGTATACGACATCGTATCAGAACCTGTAAGTACTACAAAACCATCAAATTTATTGTAATTATCAGAAATAATTTGAGCAATATCAATATAATAGTTCACACTCATGTTTGATGAATCAATAGGTTCATCAAAAGAAATCGTATCAATATCACAATGTAATTGTTGCAATTCAGGAATTTTACTAGATATCTGACTAAAATCAAACGCCTTTAATGCTCCGGTTTTATAATCTTTAACCATACCTATGGTTCCTCCTGTATATACTATTAAAATTTTAGGCTTATTTGACATTATGACACTTTTATTATAGGTAATTTAATATTGGAATAATTTATGTTGTAAATTTATCAAACAAAATTGACACAAAAATTTAAATCTAAATAAATATGATAGGATTTTATATTCTAATAGGTATTATCTCTTTATTCAGCTGGATAGTAAGTAATACACTTAAAAGGAAGTTTAAGAAATATTCACAAGTTCATTTACGTAATGGTATGAGCGGAGCAGAAATAGCTCAAAAAATGCTAAACGACCATGGTATTAATGACGTAAAAGTAATTTCTACACCAGGTATGTTGACAGATCATTACAATCCACAAAATAAAACAGTAAATTTAAGTGAAGGTGTTTACAATCAACGTAACGCATCGGCTGCTGCAGTTGCTGCTCACGAGGTTGGCCATGCTGTACAACATGCAAAAGCATATCAATGGTTAACGATGCGATCTAAATTAGTACCTATTGTTAGTATTTCTTCTCGTTTTTCTCAATGGATGATTATTGGTGGTCTTATTTTAGGAGCGGGTGCTGGTCAGCCAGGAATTGGACAAATGGTTGCTATTGGCGGACTTGTTTTTATGGCAATGGGAACTTTGTTTAGTTTTATTACACTTCCGGTAGAATATGACGCAAGTAATAGAGCTTTAGCTTGGTTAGAAAATAAACATATTGTAACTCGTGAAGAATTAGCGGGCTCTAAAGATGCTTTAAAATGGGCTGCAAGAACATACTTAATTGCCGCATTAGGTTCTTTAGCAATGCTTTTATACTGGGCGTTACGTATTTTAGGAAGTAGAGATTAAGCATCTTAGATGCTTTTGTATTTCTTTCTAAATAAAAAATGCTCTCGGAAAACCGAGAGCATTTTTTATATTTATATATCTTAGTCTTAAGACTTAATCATTTAGTTTTAAAACTGCCATAAATGCTTCTTGTGGAATTTCTACATTACCAACCTGACGCATTCTCTTTTTACCTTTCTTTTGCTTTTCTAATAACTTACGTTTACGAGAAATATCTCCACCATAACATTTTGCCGTTACATCTTTACGTAATGCTTTTGTTGTTTCACGTGCTATAATTTTAGCTCCGATTGCCGCCTGAATAGGAATATCAAACTGTTGTCTTGGTATTAAAGTTTTTAGCTTTTCAACTATTTTCTTACCAATTGTATAGGCATTATCAGCATGTAATAAAGCTGATAAAGCATCTACTGGAGAACCATTTAGTAAAATATCTACACGAACTAACTTAGAAGTACGCATTCCTATCGGAGAATAATCAAATGATGCATATCCTTTAGAAACTGTTTTTAATCGATCATAGAAATCGAAAACAATTTCTGCCAAAGGCATATCAAAAATTAATTCAACTCTTTCTGTTGTTAGGTAAGTTTGATTTACGATCTCTCCTCTTTTTTCTATACAAAGCGACATTACTTGTCCAACAAAATCAGATTTTGTAATTATTGATGCTTTTATAAAAGGTTCCTCTACTTTCTCTAATCTAGACGGATCTGGTAAATCTGTTGGATTATTTAACAATACTATTTCCGTCGGATTTTTCTTCGTGTATGCGTGATAAGAAACGTTTGGCACTGTAGTAATTACAGTCATATTAAATTCACGCTCTAAACGCTCTTGGATAATTTCCATATGTAACATTCCTAAGAATCCACATCGAAAACCAAAACCTAACGCTGCCGAACTTTCTGGTTGAAACACTAAAGAAGCATCATTTAACTGTAACTTTTCCATAGAATTACGAAGCTCTTCATAATCCTCAGTATCTACAGGATAAATACCAGCAAAAACCATTGGCTTTACGTCTTCAAATCCGTCAATACGATCTGCTGTCGGATTTTCAAAATCTGTAATTGTATCTCCAACTTTTACTTCTTTTGCAGCTTTAATACCTGTAATTAAATACCCTACATCTCCTGTTTTCACCTCTTGTTTTACAACTTGTTCTAACTTTAAAGTACCAACTTCATCGGCCCCATATTCCTTATCAGTAGACATGAATTTAATACGTTGATTCTTTTTAATAGAACCATCAATTACTCTAAAGTAAGTTTCAATCCCTCTATATGAATTATAAACCGAGTCAAAAATTAATGCTTTTAATGGTGCATCTGGGTTTCCTTGCGGTGGCGGAACTTTTGCTATAATTGCAGCTAAAATATTATCTACACCAAAACCTGTTTTTCCACTTGCGTGAATTACATCTTCGGGTTCACAACCTAATAAATCAACAATATCATCTGTAACCTCTTCAGGATTTGCAGATGGTAAATCAACTTTATTTAAAACTGGAATAATTTCCAAGTCGTTATCTAAAGCCAAATATAAATTAGAAATTGTTTGCGCCTGAATACTTTGCGCTGCATCAACAATTAACAAAGCACCTTCACAAGCTGCTATTGAACGAGATACTTCGTAAGAAAAATCTACGTGCCCAGGTGTATCAATTAAATTTAAAATATAATCTTCACCTTCAAACGTATACTCCATTTGAATTGCGTGCGACTTAATGGTAATACCACGTTCACGCTCTAAATCCATACTATCTAATAACTGCGATTTTTTTTCTCTCTCAGTTACTGCTCCTGTATAATCTAGTAATCTATCGGCAAGTGTACTTTTACCGTGATCAATATGTGCAATAATGCAAAAATTTCTTATTTTCTTCATTCGTCGTATTTCTAGCCTCTTATGACTGACAAAGATACTTTATTGAAAAACGTTGTACAATTAAATATTTATTCAATAAAAAATAAAAAGTAACTTTGCACCATGGTAAAAATTGGTAATATAGAACTTCCTGATTTTCCGCTATTATTAGCGCCGATGGAAGATGTGAGTGATCCACCGTTTAGAGCATTGTGTAAAGAGAACGGTGCTGATGTTGTTTATACTGAGTTTATTTCTTCGGAAGGACTGATTCGCGACGCTGCAAAAAGCGTAATGAAGTTAGATATTTACGAAAAAGAACGCCCTGTTGGAATTCAGATTTTTGGTGCAAACCTAGAATCGATGTTAAAAACGGTAGAGATTGTAGAAAAATCGAAGCCTGATATTATTGATATTAACTTCGGATGCCCTGTTAAAAAAGTAGTTTCTAAAGGTGCTGGCGCAGGAATTTTAAAAGACATCGATTTAATGGTTTCTCTTACTGAAGCCATGGTAAAACACACCAATTTACCTGTTACTGTAAAAACTCGTTTAGGTTGGGATCATGATTCTATTAAGATTATAGAAGTTGCCGAACGCTTACAAGATGTTGGTTGTGCTGCAATTTCTATTCACGGTCGTACGCGTGCACAAATGTATAAAGGTGATGCTGATTGGGCACCAATTGCTCAAGTTAAAAATAATCAAAGAATGCACATTCCTGTGTTTGGAAATGGCGACGTTACTTCGCCAGAAAAAGCAATGGAAATGCGCGATAAATACGGATTAGATGGCTGTATGATTGGTAGAGCCGCTATTGGTTATCCTTGGTTTTTTAACGAAGTAAAACACTATTTTAAAACAGGTGAATATTTAGCAAAACCAACCATTGCGCAGCGAGTAGAAATGGCTCGTAGACATTTACAAATGGCTATTGATTGGAAAGGACCTGTTTTAGGAGTTTTTGAAACCAGAAGACACTATACTAACTATTTTAAAGGAATTCCGCATTTTAAAGAATACCGTATGAAAATGGTTACTTCGGATGATGCAAAAGATGTTTTTGCTGCTTTTGATGAAGTAGAAGCTAAATTCGGAAATATGATTATTCCTGAAATAGGTTAAGTTTATTTCTCAATAAAATCTTTAGAAATTCTTGAACTTGCTACTTTAGCAGCGATAAAACCAAGTGTTGAAATGGTAAGAATTACCACTAGTAAATTCACCCATCTAAATTCAACTGGATAAGCTAAGCTTTCGGTAATCATAAATAGTTCGTAACGCTGTTGTATTAACACTAATAAAACACCAATAACGACACCTACAATCATACCCACAATGGTTAATAAAAAACCTTGAAGGATGAATATTTTTTTAATTTCATCAATACTTGCACCTAAGTTGTATAAAGTTTTAAGGTTTTGACGCTTATCAATAATCATCATAATTATCGACCCTATTACATTAAACAAGGCGATAGCAATTATTAGTGTGAAAATTAAATACGAAATGAAATTTTCGGTATTAATAACCTTATAATACAAGGCATTTAATTGCGCTCTTGTTTTTACGTTAAAAGCAGTCCCTAAATTATTTTGTAATTCTTCTTGAAAATCATCTAAATCAATATTTTCTTTTAGTTTTAACTCTATTCCCGAAATTTGATTCTCATCATAATTCAATAATTCCTGCGCTAAAGATAACTCAGTAAAAACATATTTATTTTGAAACTCTTCTGAACCCGAATACGCTCCGATAATTTGTGTAGATACAGATCGAAAAGCATTATTTACATTTACAAACCCTTTACCTGGCTTTGGCACCATAATTTGCAAAGGCTCTCCAAAATTTAAAATACTTAACGAGAGTTTATACGAAATTCCGTAACCAATAACTGCTGTGTTTTTAAACTCAGGATCTACCCAAGTTCCTACAGCTAACAGAGAATCAACAGGAATAATACCTACATAATTTTCATCAACTCCTTTTATGTAGGCTATCTGGCTCTTGTCTTTGTACTTTAAAAAGACACGTTCTTCTATAATTTTTGAAATGGTCTTTATTTCGGTATTCTGAATTAATTGTTGATGAACAGCATTAGAATACTCAAAAGACTTCCCTTTTACAGTGGTTATTTTTATATCTGGATCAGATGCGTCAAGTAGTGAATCACTAAATGTTCTTAACCCTGAAAAACCAGATAAAATTACAAATAATGCTAAAGCACCTATTACAACGCCAAAAACAGCAATAAATGTAATAATATTTATTGCGTTTGTACTTGTTTTAGAAAACAGGTATCTTTTAGCTATGTATAAAGAAAATTTCAATTTTAATAAATCTTAAATATTATTTTAAATAAAATTTATTAACGTTTTTGGCGACGTGGTAAAACATCTGGATTTTTAATAGGATCTACATCATCACCTTTTAAAGATTTATCAATATCTTCGATATAATCTAAACTATCATCACCAAAAAACAATAATTCTGGCATTCTTCTTAATTGATGTCTTGTTCTTTTCGCCATTTCATGACGAATCAATGGTGTGTTCGACTTTACACCGTCAACAATTTCATCTCTTTTATCAGAAGGAAATACGCTTAAATATACTTTCGCAACACCTAAATCTGCAGTAACCGAAACTTTAGATACCGATATAATCACTCCTTTCATTCCATCTTGTGCAGCACGTTGTAAAACATCTACCAAATCTTCTTGTAATACTCCTGCAATTTTTCGTTGCCTATTCGTTTCTTCCATGCTGCAAATTTAAGGATAAAATTACGGAGTGTAAATTTTATTTTTTATTGCATACATTACCAAGCCTACTCTATTTCTTACATTAAGTTTTGTAAACAAGCTATCTCGATAGCCATCTATAGTTTTAGGGCTTAAAAACATCTTTTCAGCAATTTCTTTATAGGTTAACTCAGAACAAGCTAACTTCATGAATTTCATTTCATTATCTTTAAACGAAACATTTTTTTCTCCATTTTTTCCTGAAACTGAATCTAATAATAATGTGGTAACATTCTTTGTATGATAAAAGCCATTATCCATCATTTCTATCAGTGCTTTTTCTAACACTTCCTTTTGAGTATCTTTCAATAAATAGCCAACAGCACCAGCTTTTAACATTTTTAAAATGGTATTATCTGTATCCTCAACTGATAACGCCATTACATGCACATGTGGATGATGCTCAACAATCCATGCAGTTGTTTCAATACCGTTCATTACCGGCATATTAACGTCTACCAGTACTATATCTGGAATATTTTTAGGTGATGCAGAAAATTTATCGGAGACTTCTTTTCCGTTTTTACTGGTATATAACACTTTAAATTTATCAAAAGTATTAACCATCCCTTCAATGGCTTGAGACAATAACGTATGATCATCCACAACAACAACCGAATACTTCATAATTTTGTAGGTTTAATTAGTTTTGTTGAAAGGGGAAAATAAATTTGGTTTCTAAATATAGTAATTTATTATTAAACTTGTTCCTTTTTGTGGTTTTGACTTCATTTTAACCACTGCATTTATAAGCTTTGCTCTTGCTTTTATATTTTGTAGTCCAATACCTTTTATGTTTTTTTTATTCATTTCAAAACCAACGCCATTATCTTTAGCTATAATCTCTATAGCAGACTCGTTATAAGACACATAAACATCCAACTTTGTTCCTTTTGAATGTTTTATTGTATTTGAAAAAAATTCTTGCAACATTCTAAAAATAATAATTCCATGTTTTTGGTTAATTATTTTTTCTTCTCCCGTAATCACTAAAGTTGATTCAATATAATTTAGTCTATTAAAACGTTCAACCTCTAATACTAAAGCTTCTTTTAATCTTATATTATTTATAAAATCTGGGTTTATTGATTTAGACAGCGCTCTTATTTCTGTTAAACTCCTCGTTATTGTTTGAGAAATCTCCTCCATGTTTTCGGGTGACGCATGCTGCATCTGTATCTTTGCTAAAGTTAAAAGTTGCCCGATATTATCATGTAATTCCCAACTAATATTTCGCAAAGTTTCTTCACGTATCTCTATTTGAGTTTCTGCAATTTCTTTTTCATAACGTTTCTTGTTCTCTTCCCTTTCTAATAATAATTTGTTTTTACGACGTTGAAAAACGGTAAAAAGAATAATTAAAAAAACAACTCCAAGCACCGTTAAAACAGTTACTCCTATAAGTGCTATATGTTTTTCTTCCAACATGTTATAATTCCATAAATAAAACAACTATGCATAATAATTGTAAGTACTATTTGTATTGCAAATACATCAATATTATTTTCTGTGTATACAAACTCAGAAACTGCTGTTAATGGCAGTGTACCTAAATAGTACAACAGAAACCCAACCGTAATCCAAAAAGTAATATCTTTTTGATAATTTAATATTTTATCAGACAATAAAAATTCTCTTAAATATAAAACAAAATTTATACTAACTAATATAGCCCCAATAACAAGTATAGAAACGATATATTTTGACATGACTTCTTGCCCATAATAAAATCCTAAAACACAATAAACTATATTAAAAATAATTAAAGCACATTTAATATATACCTGTGTTAGTTTTTCTTTAGAAATGTCTTTATAAAATAAAAAGATAAGATTGTATTCAAAAAAGACTAAAACATTATAAATGAAATTGGTAAATATTCCTGGTTCATTAATAAAATTTCTGTAGAACAAAATAAAAAACTCTATTAAAGCTATTAAGCATACGTAGCATAAGAAATATCTTATTTTTTCATAACGAAACGATTTCCTGTATTTTATAAGATATAAAACAGGAGAGATAAACATTAAAGTATATGCGATGTTTAAAAGTTTCATTTTACTAGTATTACATTGGTGGCCTAGAAGCTAATCTGTTAGACCCTGAACTAATTTCATTTTCCTGAAAAGATTTTTCAACTATTGTTTCTTTATTTTTCGACACCTTACTATTATCATATAACCATTTATACCCTTTTTTAGCGAGTATTGACTTAAAGGTTATTGGATTCCCTTTTACAGATTTTAACGGATCAAATGTCACAAAATATTCTCCATCAATGGTGGTCGTTGGCATAAATATTAAAGTTTGATATCCAGCTTCTTTGGAATTTGATTTCTTATTAGGATATGCTGCCGAAATAATATTAATACCTGTTAATGGTATGTTTTTTTGCACACATAAGTTTTCAATATACCCTAAATAGTTTTTTAATTCCTCTATCGGATACGTATTTACTCTTGTATCTTCAAAACCTAAAGATTTTTCTAACACAAATTTTCTAGTAGAATCATAAGCTTCTAACATATTTACAATTTCATTGTATTTAATCATGTTTGTTGGCCTTCCTTTATCAGTATAATTAAAAGTCCCTTCAATCACTTTATGCTCACTTTTTTCGTGGCTACGCTTGCACTCATGTTTCTCACAAGAAGTCATAAAAAGTATAAAAGCTATCGCATAAACAACAACTAATAGCTTTAATAAAACAGTTTTTTTCATCGTAATTTTATTTTTTAACATGCTTAAAGATAGCTTCTTATTATTTAACAAGACAAACAATATTTACAAAAACGGATACTAAAGCACACCAAAACAAAGAACTAACAAATAAAGTCAGCTATAAAAACAGGAAAAACACTTTAAAGACCGCAATGGTTTTACTGATTTTTATCATAGCATACACTCTTGTATTTACTACGTTAATTCCTAATAGATTTTATTATTTTTACAAAATGAATAATATAGAACACATTGGTATTGCCGTAAAAGATTTAGAAAAATCAAATGAATTATTTGCTTCACTTTTTGGGAAACCTCATTATAAAACTGAAGAAGTAGCAAGTGAGGGCGTAAAAACTTCTTTTTTTAAATCAGGAGTAAATAAAATAGAGTTATTAGAGGCCACAAAACCCGAAAGTCCCATTGCTAAATTTATAGAAAAAAAAGGAGAAGGCGTTCATCATATTGCCTTTGCTGTTAACGATATTAAAGCAGAAATAAAACGATTACAAAAAGAAGGTTTTACGGTATTAAATGAAACCCCTAAAAAAGGAGCAGACAATAAACTCGTTGCTTTTTTACACCCTAAAACAACAAACGGAGTTTTAATTGAGTTATGTCAAGAAATCGAATAACACATTCATTTAAAATTTCTTAAATATTTGTATCTTGCAAAGTCTAAAACGCATATTAAACAATGACAACCTCTTTTGATTCTTTTCAAAAACGCCGTTTACAATCATCCTATGTTTCTGTAGTCGTAAGTATTGCATTGGTGCTTTTTATGATGGGTGTTTTAGGTTTAATTTTACTAAAATCTACTAAAGTAGCCAATCACTTTAAAGAAAAAGTAGTGATGACACTATTTTTAAAAGATGATGTAACCGACAAACAATTAAAAAAATTTAAGGAAACCATTCAAAAAGAAAGCTACACCAATAAAGTTGTATATATAACAAAAAGTGAAGCTGCTAAAACTTACAAAAAAGATTTAGGTGAAGATTTTTTAAAATTTTTAGGAGACAATCCGCTTAAAAACGGAATTGACATTTACTTAAAAGCAGCTTTTGTTACTCCTGAAAAAATGGATGGAATTAAAAAGTCTTTTGATAAAAACAAATTTGTTGCAGAAGTAAATTACGACAAACCTTTAGTTCAATTACTAACAAAAAACATTCAAAAAATAAGCTTCTGGTTATTAGTTTTAAGTGGTTTCTTTGGTTTAGTAGCTATAATCTTAATCAACAGTTCTATTCGATTATCTATTTACTCTAAAAGATTTAATATTAAAACCATGCAAATGGTTGGTGCTACCAAAAGTTTTATTCGTAAACCTTTTATTTGGCAAAGTATTAAACTAGGTGTCTTAGGCGCTTTCATCTCTTTAATTGGCTTGGCTTTTGTAATTTATTATACAAATAAATACATTCCTTCTTTAGAGTTATTAACCGATTACGTTTCATTAGCGTATGTAGCTGGCGGAGTTTTATTCACCGCCTTTTTTATTACATGGATAAGCACCTTTTTTGCTACTCAACGTTTTTTAAACTTACAAACGAACGACTTGTATTACTAAGATTATATGAAAAAAGAAAACACTCCGAAACAAGAATTTTTATTCGGCAAACGAAATTATGTTATTATGCTAATTGGTTTAGCTGTTATCTCTTTAGGTTTTATTTTGATGGCAGGTGGCGGTAGCGACGATCCTAATGTATTTAACAAAGAAATTTATAGCTGGCGCAGAATTCGTTTAGCACCAACTTTAGTTCTTATTGGTTTAGGTATTGAAATTTATGCTATTTTCGCCAATCCTAAAAAATAAGTATGGATTTATTAGAAGCTATTATTCTTGGAATTATTCAAGGGCTTACCGAATTTTTACCAGTATCATCAAGTGGTCATTTAGAACTAGCAAAAGCTATTTTAGGCGACACCTCAGTACCCGAAGAAAGCTTAACTTTTACTGTTGTATTGCATTTTGCAACCGCTTTAAGTACTTTGGTTGTTTTTAAGAAAGAAGTTGCTGAAATTTTTAAAGGATTGTTCCAATTTAAATGGAATGAAGAAATGAAATTTTCTTTAAAAATTATTATTTCTATGATTCCGGCAGTAATTATTGGATTATTATTTGAAGAACAATTAGAGTCTTTTTTTGGCGGAAAAATACTATTTGTAGGTATTATGTTATTAGTTACAGCTGTTTTATTATTATTTGCTGATAAGGCTAAAAACACCAACAAGGAAGTTTCTTTCAATAACTCATTACTTATAGGTATTTCGCAAGCAATTGCAATGTTACCTGGTATTTCTCGATCAGGGGCAACTATTTCTACGTCTGTTTTACTTGGTATTGATCGCAGTAAAGCAGCTCGATTTTCGTTTTTAATGGTAGTGCCACTTATCTTCGGTAAAATAGCAAAAGACTTACTTAGCGGAGATATTAATTTTCAATCTTCCGAAATTGTTCCAATATCAGCAGGATTTATAGCTGCTTTTTTAGCAGGTTTAGTTGCTTGTAATTGGATGATTGCACTCGTTAAAAAAAGCAAATTATCATACTTTTCAATTTACTGCGCAATTGTAGGATTAATTGCTATCGGATACTCTTTATTAAACTAATATGAAAACGGAAGAAGATTACAAAAACGGACAAGTTTTATTGATTGATAAACCATTAGAATGGACTTCTTTTCAGGTGGTTAATAAACTGCGTTGGGAAATAAGACAACGTTTCAATATCAAAAAAATAAAAGTTGGGCATGCTGGAACTTTAGATCCATTGGCAACAGGTTTATTGATACTTTGTACAGGTAAAAAAACTAAAATAATTGATACGTATCAAGGTCAAATAAAAGAATATACAGGTACTATTACTTTGGGCGGAACAACACCAAGTTATGATTTAGAAACAGAAGTGAATGAAACTTTTTCTACGGATCATATTACCGAAGAATTGATTCATGAAACGACTAAGCAGTTTACAGGAATAATTCAGCAAAAACCACCTATTTTTTCAGCGATAAAAAAAGAAGGCGTACGCTTATATGAACTAGCTAGAAAAGGAGAAACTACCGAAATAAAAACAAGAGAAGTTACGATTCCTGTATTTGAAATCACCAATATTAATGGTAATAATATTGACTTTAGAGTTGTTTGTAGCAAAGGAACTTACATTCGTTCTTTGGCTTATGATTTTGGAATTGCTTTAAAATCAGGTGCTCATTTATCAGCATTAAGAAGAACTAAAATTGGTGATTTTCATGTTGATAATGCAGTAAGCGTAGATGCTTTTATAAAATCTTTAGAAGCAGAATAGATTTCACACCAAATTAACATCATAAAAAAAGACTGGAATATCAATATTTATTAAATTGATATTCCAGTCTTTTTTTAATTAATTAAGATAGATAAAAGTATATTATGACTTCTTCTTCTTTAAAAAACGATTATACCAACTTTCTAAAATTGATACTTCCCAGTGATTTTCTAATTCTTGTTTTGTTTGAATTAAGTTATCAAAAACAATCGTTTTTTCTGTCACTGCTTTATTTTTAATCAACTTTTTAAAATCTTTCAACTCTTTATACTGTGTATATTCACCTTGCTTAAAACACACATTCATTCTGTCTAACAATTCAACATCGTATTGTTGTTGTAATTGCAATATAAAACCAACTTGTGTATCAATATCAGCATTAGACAACTCCGCATTTTCTTCCGCAGAAAAAATAATAAAACGATTATATTTTACATCAAATGAAGCTTTAAAACCTTCATCATCTGCTTTCCAATTTTCAGTAAAAGTTTTTAACTGTTCATTTAATCCATCTATTTCCTGCGGATAAAATTTTCTGTTACATGGATAAATCCAAACTTTTGCATCTTCTGATAAAGTACTAAATTCTACTAACATAATTATTCTTTCTAAACCGCAAATATACAGAAAACAAAACCTCCTTCTTGAGAATCAAAAAGGAGATTTATTATTTATAAAAAATGATTCTTATTTAAAAAATGAAACAAGATTTTCTTGAACATCTTCACCTTTGTTTTTATTATACCAAATCTGTAAGTCTTTTTTAAAATTGGCATCTAAACTACCATGTTCTGCTTTATAATCAGCTACCATTTTAGTTGCAATAGTTGGTCTTGGTCCCCAAGTATCAATCACCTGATTATTTTTACTTAAAGCTATTAATTTAGGAATAGACCTACCGCCGTTGGTTAAAAACTCATCCATTAGCTCAAGATTTTCATCTCTTAAAACAATTTTTAATTGAATGTTTGAATTTTCTTCAGCTATTTTATTGATAACAGGTAAGTTTTGAGCCGCATCACCGCACCAACCTTCTGTTAAAACCAACCAAGTTTGTGGCTCTTTTATGTCTTTTAATTTAGCTATCGTTTCTTCTGAAATTTTTATAGTTTTATCTAAACGTTTCATTCGTTTATCGTTTAACAAACTATAATTTAATAAATCGTCAGACTGGTTTGGCCCTGTTGATTTACCTTCATCTAATAGGTTTTTTACTAAAACCCTATATTCCGAATATGAAATGGCTTTTTCTAAACTATTTTCTATAATTTTTTTCATCTTACTAATCTCTTATGATACAAATGTATTTCTTCTCTTTAAAATACAAAGCAACTTAAGTTACAGTACCTAAAAAGAGCTTTTATAGACGTAGTTAAATTAAAAAACTTACACTTCTTCTAATTTCTGTTTTTCTAATGCTTGTAAATTCGTAACAATATCTTTTGTCATAGATGCTAAATCGAATTTATGATTCCATTCCCAATCTTTTCTTGCGTGAGAATCGTCAATAATTTGAGGCCAACTATCAGCAATAGCTTGTCTAAAATCTGGCTTATAACTAATTTCAAACTCAGGAATATATTTTTTAATTTCTGCTGCAATTTCTTTCGGTGTAAAACTAATAGCCGCTAAATTGTAAGAAGTTCTTGTTTTTATTTTTTCAGTATCAGCTTGCATAATCTGAATAGTTGCATTTATAGCATCATCCATATACATCATTGGCAAACGGGTGTTTTCTGATAAAAAACACTCATAAGTTCCTTTTTTTAAAGCATCAAAATAAATATCAACTGCATAATCTGTAGTTCCTCCTCCAGGTAATGTTTCCCAGCTAATAATACCAGGGTAACGAATACTACGCACATCTACTCCATATTTTTCATGATAGTAATTACACCAATGTTCACCAGCAACCTTACTTATTCCGTATACTGTTGACGGCTCCATAATTGTTTGTTGAGGCGTATTTATTTTTGGTGACGTTGGTCCAAATGAAGCCATAGAGCTTGGCCAATATACTTTTTGAATGTGTTTTTCTCGCGCTATTTCTAAAACAGCTAATAAAGAAGACATATTTAAATCCCACCCTTTTAATGGATATTTTTCTGCTGTTGCAGATAGCATTGCTGCCATTAAATATACTTGCGTTACTTTATATTTCTCAACTACTTCGAAAATTCGCTCTTTACTAGTAGCATCAATAATTTCGAAAGGTCCTGAAGTCATCATTTCTTCGTTTCCTTCTCTAATATCAGAAGCTATTACATTCTCGTTTCCGTATAAAGAACGTAGCTTTTCTGTTAATGCTGTTCCAATTTGCCCGCAGGCACCTAAAATTAATATAGTATCGTTCATTTTTAAAAATTCAAAAATATAGGATTGCAAAGTTATTAAATTTCATAATTCGTAAAAAATATTTCTACTTTTTTAATTATCAACAAAATAACAACATAAATAACTGATTACAAACTTATAATTTTCTTCTTATTCATAAACCAAGTAAAATATGTACTTTTATCCCTTTAATTTTCTAATAATGAGATACATTTTATTCGTTTTATTTTCTTTTATATTGATTGTTTCTTCTTGTAAAAAAAAGGACATTGAAAAAAATGTTCCGGTTCAAAAAACTGGAATGGATGCCATTGTTAAACACTCGAAATACACACGTTTAGACGAAACCTCTAGTAAAGAAATAAAGGAATGGAAAACATATTTTACTGCGGAAGAGTTTATTCAGCAATTAGAAAACGTTTCACCTACTGAAGCTTTAAATAGCGCATTAGAGCTAAAAACACTAACAAAACAACTAAAGGATAGCTTAACTATAAAAACGCTAAAAACACCTGCATTTAAAGCACGTGCTAATGTTTTTGAAAATGAAGTTTTAAGGTTGGTTGATATGACTTATATCCCGGCAATTACTTCCAAAGAAATAAACGCTCAAGTAAAAAAAGTACTTGCCCTTTTTGGAAGCATGAATCATAAAATAAATACCGTTTACGCTAAAAAAAGATTTGATAAAGAAATTGCACTAGATAGCCTTTTTAATTTTAAATAGATTTTAACGCCTCGTATACCAAGCTACTTTCAAAACCTCGATACAATAAGTAATCAGCTATTTTCTTTTTTCTTTTAAATAAATTTGTTTCTGTTACTAACTTGTTTTTTTTATTAACTAAACTATATAGAGTAGTTATATAATCTTCTTCATTAATTTCTTTTAAAGCCGTTTTTATATTGTATTCAGAGATGTTTCTGAATCTTAACTCTCTAACTATTCGTTGTTTTCCCCATTTTTTTATTCTGAACTTTCCTCTTGCAAAACTTTTAGAAAATCGCTCTTCATTTAAAAAATTATCTTTTAGTAAACTTAAAAGAATTATTTCTCGAGCTTCAGGAATTATACTATACTCTCTTAACTTATTTTCTACCTCTTTATGGCAACGATCTTGGTAAGCACAATAATGCTCCATTTTTCGCTTAACCTCATCAACAGTAAAAACTTTTTTATCCATAGATCAAAAATAAAAAAAGAGTTGAAAGTATATACACTTTCAACTCTTTTTCACTAACAAAAACCAAAAATTATTATATGTTTCTTCTCAACCACATTTTAAACTTCGTTATTAAGAAGAATAAAATAGGTACAGCAATTAAGGTTAAGAAGGTAGCTATTAATAAACCGTAAATTACAGTCCATGCTAATGGCCCCCAAAAAATTACGTTATCTCCTCCCATGTATATTTTAGGGTCAAAATCTGCAAACAACGTAAAGAAATTTATGTTAAACCCTATTGCTAAAGGGATTAAACCAAGAATCGTTGTAATTGCAGTTAATAATACGGGTCTTAAACGTGCTTTACCTGCTCTTACAATTGCCTCGAACAAATCGCTTGTTTCTAAATAAGCTGTTTCCTCTAAACCTAAATCAAGTTTTTTTCTATCAATTAATAGTTGTGCATAATCTAGTAATACTACGCCATTATTCACCACAATTCCTGCTAATGATATAATTCCCATCATGGTCATCATAATAACAAAAGAAGAACCTGTAATTACCATTCCGCCAAACACACCTATAAGGCTTAACAAAATAGAAATCATGATGATTGTTGGTTTTGAAATGGAATTAAATTGAAAAATCAATATAAAGAAAATCAACCCTAAACCAGTTAATAATGCCCCCATTAAAAAAGCCATTTGTTTGTTCTGTTCTTCAATTTGCCCTGTATAATCTATTTTGATGTCTTTAGGCATTCCTTCAAACGATTTCATTTCGTTTTGTACTTGATTTACAATCGCGCCAGCATCTGTAAAACCTGGTGACAATTGAGAATATACCGTTACAACTCGCTTAACATCCTTATGCTTAATGGCACTAAATCCTGAATTATTACTATGCTCTGCCACTGCAGAAATTGGGATTTCTTTTATTTGCCCCGTATTGTCTCTAAAAGTTATTTTCTGATTAAAAATAGCACTAGAATTGTATCTATTCGCTTTATTAAAACGAACATATATATCATAATCCTCACCATCCTCTTTGTAAATTCCTGCTTTGGCACCAAAGATAGAATTACGAATTTGTTGTCCAACTTGTGATGCGTTAACCCCTAATTCTCCAGATTTTTTTCGATCTATAAGAACTTGCATTCCTGGTTTATCTTTATTTACATCTATCTTAATTTCATCTACTCCAGGTATATTTCTTGCATTGATGAAATCACGCATTTTTTCTGCAATAGCAATTAACTCACTATAATCATTCCCTTCTATCTCAATATTAATTGGCGCACCAGCTGGTGGACCATTCGCATCTTTTTCAACAGAAATTAAAACTCCAGGATAAATACCTACTAAAGCTTGCTGTACTTTTTGACGCAATAATTCACTATCTTCTCCCCTACGGTATTTATACTCGCGCATTGAAGCTGTAATTTTTCCTTTGTGCGGTAATTCACCTCCAGAACCTGCATCAGCAGTCGGATTCCCAGCACCTTCACCTACTTGCGAAACGGTACTTTCTACTAAGAAGTTATAATCACCATCTGTATATTGTGCATCATTTAAAACAACATCAACCCTCTTTTCAATTTGCTTGGTAATTCTGTTTGTTTTTTCAATATCTGTTCCTTGCGGATACTCGATATAAACAATAATTTGATTTGGCTTATTATTAGGGAAAAACTCAACTTTAGTACGTTGTGAAGCTAATGATGCTCCAAATGCAATAAAAGAGATAATAAGTAAAGCAAAAGTTCCTCCTATTAACCAATATGGTCTAGATTTAGATAATGCGCGACGTAGTTGACGCTCATACCAATTTTCTAAACGAGGTAGTACTTTTGTTTGAAAAGCATTTGCCCAACCGCGCAAAAAGAATCGATATACCCAAAGCATGATTGCTGTAAAAACCATTAACACTCCTAAACCTCTATAAGTTCCTCCGATTAAGTATACCAAAACTCCGATAATTGTCATAATTACCGTTGTGGTAATTATCTGTTTTAAAGGCATATTTTTATCTTCAGTACTCATAAAATTAGAGACCAATACCGAGTTAAAAAAGATAGCTACTATTAATGAAGAACTTAATACAATAGCCAATGTAATTGGTAACAATTTCATAAATTCTCCCATTACTCCTGGCCATAAACCTAATGGAATAAAAGCTGCTACTGTTGTTGCCGTAGAAATAATAATAGGAAATGCAATTTCTCCAATACCTTTTTTGGCTGCATCAACTCTACTCATTCCTTCCTCATCCATTAAACGATATACGTTTTCTACAACTACAATACCATTATCTACCAACATTCCTAGTCCCATAATCAATCCGAAGAGAATCATGGTATTTAATGTGTAGCCTAATAAATTTAAAATCATCAACGACATAAACATAGACATCGGAATTGCAAAACCTACAAAAATTGCGTTTTTAAATCCTAGGAAAAACATTAAAACCATCACTACTAAAATAACACCAAAAAGAATGTTATTTACTAAATCATCTACTGCTGCTATAGTTACTGAAGATTGATCGTTCGCTATAGTAACCTCTAAATCTGAAGGAAAAACATTCTCTTTCGCATCCTGAACCATTTTCTGAATCTGCTCTGCAGCAGCAACCATATTTGATCCAGCACGTTTTTTAACGTCTAGCATAATAACTTGCTCCCCGTATTGTCGTGCATAAGTTGTAATATCTTTTTCTTTAAATGTTACATCTGCAACATCTTTTAAGTAAATAGAATTTCCTTTTTCAGATTTTACAACAAAACTTTCTAAGTCTGACGGCTTTTCTATTTCGCCCAAAATACGAATCGTACGACGTTGTCCGCTTGTAATTAAATTACCTGCAGACATGGTTGAGTTACCACCGTTAATCGTATTTATAATATCACCAAAGCTAACTTTTGCTGCTTGCATTTTATAAATATCTACAGCGACTTCAACTTCTTTGTCTTGTACACCACGAATATCTACTTGTTTAATTTCTTGCAATCCTTCAATTTCATCCTGAAGATATTCTCCAAACTCTTTTAATTTTCCTACCGTATAATCTCCAGAAATATTAATATTAAGAATTGGCATTTCTTCACTCATACTTAAAGCAAAAACGTTAGGTTCTACTTTTGCACCATTAAAAGTTGGCCAATCCTCACTAGACGTTTCAGAATCTATTTCGTCTTTAACTTTTTGTTTTGCTGCTTCTACTTCTATATGCTCGTTAAACTCAACAATTACCATTGAGTAATCTTCTTGAGATGTAGAAGTGATTTCAACAACGTTACTTACCGTTTTTAGTTTTTCTTCTAACGGATCTGTAATAAGTTTCTCGATATCTTCGGCCGTATTACCAAAAAACGGGGTACTTATATAAATTTTTGTTTCTTTAATTTCTGGGAAACTCTCACGAGGCATTTCAAAAAAAGCAGAAACACCTAAGTAAAAGATAACTAACATCACCACATACATGGTAGTTTTGTTGTTAATTGCCCAAGAAGATAAGCCAAATTCCTTATCTACCTGTTTGTTCTTTTTAGACATATTTATAATTTTACTTATGAGTTAGTTTAAAATTTGTACTTGCTGACCATTTTGAACACTACGAGCACCTTCCATAACAATTTGATCACCCGCTTTAACACCTTCTAAAATCTCTACATCATCTCCTTGTGTTTTTCCTGTAGTAATAATTACTTGTTTTGCTGTACCCATTTTATCTTTTAAAGCGGTAACAACATACACATATTGTTGTCCTTTTGCATTTTCGGAAATGATACTTTGTGGAATTAACAAGGCTGCTGTATTCGTGTAATCATTAATTTTTAACTTCGCTGATAAATTTGGTTTTATACTTCCGTCTTTATTATCAACAGCTATTTCTACTTTAAAAGTACGATTTGCTGGATTGATAAAATTACCTGCCTGACGCACACTTGAATTGATCTTTTTTCCTAAAACAGGGAATTCAACTTCAACATTTTTTCCTTTTTTAATAGAAGTAATATAACTTTCTGGTACTGCTGTTTCGATATACATTTTAGAAAGATTTACAATTCTAAAAATTTCAGCTCCCATTCCGGGTGCAACCACCGTTCCTTGCTCCTTAATTACATCGTCAATAACTCCAGAGAAAGGCGCTTTTATTACCGATTTTCCTAATTGTCTTTTTAATTGACTTACAGTATTTTTTTGTGCTTCGTAAGTAGTTTTAGCTTGTAAAAACTGTATTTCTGAACCTATTTTTTGATTCCATAATCGTTTTTGACGTTCGTAAGTAGTTTCTGCAAGTGCTGCCTGTGCTTCTACTTGTGCTAATTGATTAGATAACCCACCATCATCAATTTTAGCTAATGATTGTCCTTTTTTTACATATTGTCCTTCTTTTACATAAATTCGAACCAATTGCCCAGCCATTTCTGGATATATTAAAACGTTTTGCTTCGTTTTTACATCTCCTTGTAATTCTAAATAATGATTAAATACTGTTTGTTTTGCTGATATAATTGTTATTAACGGTACTTTTTTATTAGTATCTAATGTCGCTATTTTAGCGTTTAATACTTTAACACTTGCTGATAATGTTTGTATTTGAGTATTTAAAGCTGTTTTTTTAGCGCGTATTTTTACCAAATCGTTAGAAGCAATTACATCTTCAACTGATTGTTTTTTATTTCCTCCGCAGGAAGCTAAAATTAGTGTTACTGCGAGTAGTGAATATATTTTTTTCATTATAGGTAATTTTATTTTAGTGGTATGTTTAATGCGTTTTCTAATTGTGCCTTTACTGCTATTACGTTCAACATAGATTGTACGTAATTATTTTGTTGCGTGTATAACTGATTTTGCGCTTGTAATAAATCGAAACTTGATGAAAGCCCTTCAAAAAACTTTATTTGTTGTTTTTTCTCTATACGCTCAGCCAATCCTAAATTTTTCTTTGCAGTTTGAAAACTTTCAATACTAAGCTGATAATCACTTTTTGCAGTTTCTGCTTGCAATTTTAATTTTTGCTCAATATTTTTACTTTGTATTTCTGCGTTTTCAAGTTCTATTCTTGCTCTCGCTGTTTTTGATCGTCTTCCGAAACTACTAAATATTGGCACATTTAAACTTACTCCTAATAGTGAGTAATCAAACCATTCTTGAGAACCTTTAAGAAAATCAAAGTCATTTGAATTTGCACTTGCACCGTAATTTACAAATGCCGATAATGTTGGCAGTGCTTTACTTTGCTCTAATTTCATTAAAAGCTTTTTGCTTTCCGTTTCATTTTCTGCTATTTTAAAATCGATATGATCATCAACATTAAAAACTTTTGCTAGCAAACTTAAATCTGTATTTGCAAGAACTAAATCATCTAAATTATCAGTTACTACAATCTTTTTTTCTATTGAATTACCTAAGGCAATGTTTAACATTTTATAAGCAATGCTTTTCATTCTTTTGGCATTACTATAATTGTTTTCAATAGTACCAAGTGTTATTTGTAGCTGCTCTACGTTTTCTAACTCTGTTAATCCGTTTTCGTATATTTTTTGAGTTTCATCTAGGTTTTTTTGAAGTGCCGTTCGGTTATTCTCTAAAATATCAATTGTTCTCTCTATAACCAATACATTTCCGTACGAGTTAATAACAGCTTCTCTTGTTGCTAACTCCGTTTTCTCTTTAGCCTGTTCTGATATTTTTAAATATGTTTTTGCCGATTGTAATCCGACTAAATAAGAACCATCAAAAATTAATTGTTTTAAAGTCAATGAAGCGTCCATTGTTTGTTTCGTTCCAAAGTTCACTGGCGTAAAAGTTCCTGGAGCACCACCAGAAATTTCAGCAGGCAATAACGAAACTTGTTGTTTTAACCAATTTTGATAATCTACCTTTCCGTTTATTTGAGGTAAACCCATCGTAGTGGTTTCCCATTTTCTCTCTTTAGCTGCTTCAATATTATTTAAAGCTATCTTATTTTCGTAATTGTTCTTTATCGCATAATCAATTGCTTCTTGCATTGATATGTTAAGTTCTTCTTGCGCAAACAGAAAGCTCGTACAAAAGAATATAAATACACTGTATATGTATTTCTTCATTGGTTTTAATTTTGATTTATTGTTTTTAATTGTTTCTCTAACTCGTTAATTCCTTTTGGTGTTGCAATTGCTCTTATATGGTATTCTAAAATTTGGTACTCAATCTTCATTAACTCTTGCATTTCACTACCATACATTTCGGTTTCAAAAACACCAAAAATTAATGTGAAATAAAAATTAACTATCAATTCAATATTTAAACCTTTTCTATAAAAACCTTGTTCAATTCCCTTTTCAAGGTTATCAACATTACAATCTCTAAACATACACACTTCACGCTCCATTAAGCTCGTGTATGTTTCTGGGTAATACTTTTTAAGCTGATACATTGGTGAAGTTTTTGCATTTTTAAACATTTCTTTAAAAATTGCTTTTACAGCAAACTCTTCCTCAATTGCGTTATACCCTTGCTCTTTAATGTTAATAATAGCCTCATTAATCGTATTATGAACTGCTCCTGTACTGGCATCAACCAAAGCTGTTTTATTTGAAAAGTACTTATACAACGTCTTCTTAGACACTCCAAGTTCTTTGGCAATATCATCCATCGTTATGCTCTTAAACCCTAAGGTTAAAAACATTTCTCCTGCTTTATTTATAATTTTATCTCTCATAATTCGAGTGCAAATGTACGTATGGAAACTTTAGAAACAAAAAAAGTTTCCATAGTTTTAATCATTTTTTAACATTCTCTTGATTCTACAATTTTTGTTTAGCTTATTTTTACAAAAAAATTAAGATTTGGACATACTACAATATCAGTCAGACTTTTTATCTTACCTAGATTCTAAAAAAACTATAAAGGAACCGAAAAACCTTTATGAACCTATCGACTACATTCTTCAAATAGGCGGAAAAAGAATTAGACCCATATTAACTCTTATTGCTGCTGATATTTTCTCTGGAGACTATAAGAAAGCAATGCCTGCTGCTTTAGCTGTTGAAGTTTTTCATAACTTTACATTAGTGCATGATGACATTATGGATGATGCTCCTTTAAGAAGAGGTCATGAAACCGTTCATGAAAAGTGGGATATTAATAGGGGTATTTTATCTGGTGATGCAATGCTAATACTCGCTTATCAATATTTTGAAAACTACGAACCTACAGTTTTTCAAAAATTAGCACAATTATTTAGCAAAACTGCCCTTGAAGTTTGTGACGGACAACAATTAGATGTTGATTTTGAGACAAGAAACGACGTTACTATTGAGGAGTATATTAAAATGATTACCTTAAAAACGTCTGTTTTAGTTGCTGCCGCATTAAAAATGGGAGCTATTGTAGCCGAAGTTAATGATGACCAAGCAGAGCATTTATATAATTACGGATTAAACTTAGGAATTGCTTTTCAATTACAAGATGATTATTTAGACACCTACGGAAATCCAGAAACTTTTGGAAAGCAAGTTGGTGGTGATATCATCGAAAACAAGAAAACTTTTCTTTATTTAAAGGCTTTAGAAGTAGCAAATGACGATGACAAAAAGAAATTAAGTGCTCTTTACAATGAAAAACAAGAAAATATTTCAACAAAAATAAGTACTGTTTCCGCTATTTTTTCAAAAAACAACATCCCCAAATTTACGCACGAACTTATTGAGTACTATACAAATAAGTCTTTCGAAAGTTTAGCACACTTAAACATTTCTAATCAAGCCAAAGAAGGCTTGCGTTTGTTCGGTGAAAATTTAATGAGCAGAAAAGTATAAAAAAAGTTTTTTTATTTAAAAAAGTTACTATTTTTGCAGTCCTAATTTAACCGGTCCTATAGCTCAGTTGGTTAGAGCACCTGACTCATAATCAGGTGGTCCGAGGTTCGAGTCCTCGTGGGACCACGTTTAAATTCAACCACTTACAGCAATGTAAGTGGTTTTTTATTTTAATTGAGTTAATCTTGCTACATATTTACCAATCACATCAAACTCAAGATTAATCTTACTACCAATAGTAAAGTTCTTAAAAGTAGTATGCGCCAATGTATAAGGTATAATCGCAACACTGAATTCATCTTTCTGAGAATTCACTACTGTTAAACTTACTCCGTTTACAGTAATAGACCCTTTTTCAATAGTTACATTATCACCATCAAAATCATAAGAAAAAGTAAAAACCGTGCTCCCATCTTCATCCTTAATGTTTTTACATACCCCAGTTCTATCAACATGCCCCTGTACGATATGACCATCTAAACGAGCACCTAATTTCATTGCTCGTTCTAAATTAACTTCATTTCCTTCTTTTAAATTTCCTATATTAGTTTTATCCAGTGTTTCTTTAATTGCTGTAACAGTATATTCATCATCAACAATATTAACTACTGTTAAACAAACACCATTATGAGCCACACTCTGATCTATTTTTAATTCACCAGTAATATCACTAGCAACAGTAATATGTAAGTTTTCTTTATCTCTTGTGATTCTTTTTACAATTCCAAGAGTTTCAATTATTCCCGTAAACATTCTCTAAATTTTAATTACTTTTGTTAACATCAAAAATACAACTTTTACGTACGAAAGTAACTATGGATACTACAAACAAAATTATTGTTGGAATTTCAGTTGGAGATATAAACGGAATTGGAATTGAAATTATTTTAAAGACTTTTGAAGACAAGCGTATGCTTGAGTTTTGTACTCCTGTTATATTTGCTTCAACAAGATTGATTTCTTACCACAAGAAAAACTTGAAATTAAATACTAATATTCAAGGTATTAATTCGATTGATAAAATTTCGCATGACAAAATCAACTTAATGAATTCTTGGAATGAAGAAGTTAAGATTGAAATAGGAAAAACCACTGAAATAGGCGGTAAATTTGCTTATAAATCACTTGAAGCTGCTACAAAAGCTCTTAAAAACAATCATATTGATGTTTTACTTACTGCACCAATAAGCAAAGAAAACATTCAATCTGAAGACTTTAATTTCCCTGGACACACAGAATATCTAGAACAAAACTTAGACGGCAAGAGTTTAATGGTTTTAATGACTGATGAATTACGAATCGGTTTAATTACAGGTCATATTCCCATTTCTGAAGTAGCACAAACAATTACTCCAGAATTAATTAAAGAGAAAGTTGAAATTATGCACGCTTCATTAAAGCAAGATTTTAGCATTAGCAAACCTAAAATTGCCATATTAGGACTAAACCCTCATTGTGGTGATAACGGAATTATAGGAAGCGAAGATGATAAAATTACACGCCCGGTAATTGCCGAAATTAAAGAATCTGGAAAGTTAGTTTTCGGGCCTTATGCCGCTGACGGGTTTTTCGGATCTCAAACTTATAAACAGTTTGATGGTGTTTTAGCAATGTATCATGACCAAGGACTCGCTCCTTTTAAAACGCTATCTTTTGGTAACGGTGTAAATTTCACTGCTGGATTAAACAAAGTAAGAACCTCACCTGATCATGGAACAGGTTTCGATATTGCTGGTAAAAACAAAGCAAATCCTTCGTCATTCAAAGAAGCTTTATTCACCTCATTACAAATATTTAAGAACCGAAAACAACATATAGAACTAACAAAAAACATACTAAAAGTTAAATAGTATTTTTTTTAACGTAAAATATAAAAATATAAACATTTTTTATATCTTTGCACGCTCAAATTGATCTTACAGATGAAAGACATAAAAGAATTCAATATACCTTTTGTAGGTTTAAAAGAAGGAAGTCATTTATTTCAATATCAAATTGAAGAAAAGTTCTTTGAAGCATTTCAGTTTGATGAATTTAACGACACAAACCTAACCGCGGATATTAATTTTGTAAAAAAAAGCACCTTATTCGAGCTTACTTTTACAATAAAAGGTACTGTAAACGTACCTTGCGATACCACTGGAGAACCATTTGATTTAGAAATTGATGGTGTTTTAGATTTAATTGTTAAATTTGGCACTGAATATAATGACGAACATGATGAAATTTTAATACTTCCGCATGAAGTATATGAAATGAACGTTGCTCAATATATATATGAGTTAATTGTCTTATCAGTTCCTAGTAAAAGAATTCATCCAGATGTTTTAAACGGCACAATGAAATCTGATGCTTTAGATAGATTAAACGAATTAAGAATAAACGAAGAAAAAACTGTTGAACAAACGTCAGCAGACCCAAGGTGGGATAAATTAAAGGATTTACTAACAGATAAATAAAACATAAAATGGCACATCCAAAGAGAAAAATATCGAAAACTAGAAGAGATAAAAGAAGAACTCACTATAAAGCTTCTGTACCTCAAATAGCTGTTGATCCTACAACTGGAGAAGCTCATTTATACCATAGAGCTCACTGGCACGAAGGTAAATTATACTACAGAGGTCAAGTAGTATTAGAAAATGCAGTTGCTGAGGCTTAAAAACTAGCTCTCATAAAACAAAAAAACCCTCTATTTGAGGGTTTTTTTGTGTTTTTGCGTTAAAAATTATTTTTTTTGATGTTTTTTCTTTAAAAAAGTGAAATAATTTTCAGTACTTTTGAAAACTGGTTTTACCACAAAACAAACAATTATGACTAAAATAACTGCAGCGATTTCCGCAGTAGGAAAATTTGTTCCTGAATACATTTTAACAAATGAGGAACTAGCAACAATGGTAGATACTAATGATGAATGGATCACTAGTAGAACGGGAATCAAAGAAAGAAGAATTCTGAAAGGCGAAGGCAAAGGAACTTCTTTTATGGCGATTAAAGCAGCTGAAGATTTACTTCAAAAATCAAAAATAGACCCTAAAGATATTGATTTAGTACTAGTTGCTACTGCAACACCCGACATGCTTGTTGCCTCAACCGCGGCCTACACTGCTTCTCAAATAGGAGCTGTAAATGCTTTTTCTTACGATTTACAAGCAGCATGCTCTAGTTTTTTATTCGGAATGTCTACGGCTGCTAAGTATATAGAAAGCGGTCGTTATAAAAAAGTATTACTAATTGGAGCCGATAAAATGTCCTCAATTATCGATTATACGGATAGAGCAACATGTATCATTTTTGGTGATGGAGCTGGAGCTGTATTATTCGAACCAAATACTGATGGTTTAGGCTTACAAGATGAATACCTAAGAAGTGATGGTGTTGGTAGAGAGTTTCTTAAAATTGAAGCTGGAGGTTCTATTTTACCTACTTCTGAAGAAACACTTAAAAACGGACAACATTTCGTACATCAAGAAGGAAAAAGTGTTTTTAAATACGCAGTTTCTAACATGGCAGATGTTTCAGAAAAAATGCTTACCCGAAATAATCTTTCGAAAGACGATATTGACTGGTTAGTTCCGCACCAAGCAAACAACCGAATTATCGAAGCTACAGCAAATAGAGTTGGTTTAGAATCTGAAAAAGTAATGGTAAACATCCATAAATATGGAAACACCACTTCAGCTACTTTACCTTTATTAATTGCTGACTATGAAAAGGATTTGAAAAAAGGAAATAACTTAATTTTTGCAGCATTTGGTGGAGGCTTCACATGGGGAGCTATCTATTTAAAATGGGCATACAATTCATAAAAAACCAAACAACTAAAATTAGGAATATGGATATTAAAGAAATTCAAAATCTTATAAAATTTGTAGCAAAGTCAGGCGCAAGTGAAGTAAAGTTAGAAATGGAAGATATTAAAATCACCATTAAAACTGGAAGCGAAACTCCTGAAACTACAATTATTCAGACAGCTGCCCCAATGGGTGTAGCTCCTCAAATGATGGCGCAACCTCCTGTAGCAGCAGCTCCAACAGCTCCTTCAAATGATAATTCAAGTGCTGAAGAAGATTCTAAATACATTACAATCAACTCTCCAATTATTGGAACTTTCTACAGAAAACCATCTCCAGACAAGCCAAACTTTGCAGAGGTAGGTAGTGAAGTAAAAGTAGGTGATACTGTTTGTGTTATTGAAGCAATGAAATTATTTAACGAAATTGAATCTGAAATTTCAGGGAAAATCGTTAAAGTATTAGTAGATGATTCTTCTCCTGTAGAATTTGATCAACCATTATTTTTAGTAGATCCATCTTAAATAATATAGCACTCCAAATAAAAGTAAACACTTCATATTTGGAGTTTTAAAATTTTTAGAACGTATGTTTAAAAAGATATTAATTGCCAATAGAGGTGAAATTGCGCTACGCGTAATTAGAACCTGTAAAGAAATGGGAATAAAAACTGTTGCTGTTTATTCTAAAGCAGATACAGAAAGCTTACATGTAAGATTTGCCGATGAAGCAGTTTGTATTGGACCAGCACCAAGTAATGAATCTTATTTAAAAATGGATCGCATCATTGCTGCTGCAGAAATTACAAATGCTGATGCTATTCACCCTGGATATGGTTTCTTGTCAGAAAACGCTAAGTTTTCTAAATTATGTGATGAACATGATATAAAATTCATTGGAGCTTCACCTGAAATGATTGACCGTATGGGAGATAAAGCAAATGCTAAATCGACCATGATATCTGCTGGAGTACCATGTGTACCTGGTAGCGAAGGTGTTATAGAAACTTTTGAGGCTTGTGAAAAAACAGCCATAGAAACTGGCTACCCTGTAATGCTAAAAGCATCAGCTGGTGGTGGTGGAAAAGGAATGCGTGCTGTATGGAAACCTGAAGATTTAAAAGAAGCGTGGGATTCTGCACGTCAAGAATCAAAAGCAGCCTTTGGTAACGATGATATGTATATGGAAAAGCTTATTGAAGAGCCTCGTCATATTGAAATTCAAATCATTGGAGATTCTTACGGTAAAGCATGTCATTTATCAGAAAGAGACTGTTCAGTTCAACGTCGTCATCAAAAATTAACAGAAGAAACACCTTCTCCGTTTATGACGGATGAGTTACGTACTAGAATGGGAGAAGCTGCTGTAAAAGCTGCTGAATACATTAAATACGAAGGTGCTGGAACTGTAGAGTTTTTAGTAGATAAACACCGTAACTTCTTCTTTATGGAGATGAATACGCGTATTCAAGTAGAGCATCCAATTACTGAAGAAGTCGTTGATTACGATTTAATTCGTGAGCAGATTTTAGTAGCTGCTGGGGTGCCTATTTCAGGTAAGAATTACTTACCTCAATTGCATTCTATTGAGTGTAGAATTAATGCAGAAGATCCTTTTAACGGATTTAGACCTGCACCTGGTAGAATTACTTCATACCATGCTCCAGGAGGTCATGGAGTTCGTATAGACACGCATGTATATGCTGGTTATATGATTCCTTCTAATTACGATTCGATGATTTCAAAATTAATTGTAACTGCACAAACTCGTGAAGAAGCAATTAACAAAATGAAACGTGCATTAGACGAATATGTAATTGAAGGTGTTAAAACAACAATTCCTTTTCATAGACAATTAATGGATCACCCTGATTATATTGCTGGTAATTATACCACCAAATTCATGGAAGATTTTGAAATGAAAGCGTAAATATTAAAAAGCCTACTATGTTTTAAAACTAGTAGGCTTTTTTTATTCTTTAATATAAAATAGAATATTGTCTTCTATTTTTCGAAACTTGATTTCTCTGGTAATATACTCTCAAACGCATCACTTATATCTTGCATCACTTTATTGTAATTTCTGATATGTATATTATCATTTAAACAAACAAGCTTATATGTTTGTTCTTTAACTGCCTTAATAGCTTTTTTTGACTTAATGAGTAAAGGAAACATTTTTGTATCTTGATACGTATTATATGGCACAAAATTCGAACTACATATTTGCCATGTTTTAAATAACTCAGGAGTATAATCATCATTACTTCTAAACCTATGCTCAGACATTTCAGTAAGTTCCTCATTACAATGCTTCCAAACATCTTCAAAAGTAGATTTTAAAAAAGGTTGTGCATTATGAGGAGTACGAAGTGTAATAAACTCATTATAATACTTCAATAACTTTGTTAACCTTCCTCTCTTACCGTAAGACGGATCGTACCATTTTGCGTGATCTCTTTTAAAAACCTCCTTCTTATCAAAATGTTTATTGATAAGTCGTATGTTGTTTTTAAGCATTTTTTCGAATTGAGAAATACCTGTGTTTTTTCTAAAAGTAGCAATATCTTTAGGTAGTCCTCCTTCAAAAAAACGAGTCTCAGGAACAGTATTCGTAATAAAAAAATCATCATTAAAATACACAAATCGCTCTGACAAATCAGGAATTTTGTGCATGTAAATTTCTATTAAATTCGAATTAAAAACTGGTAAATACTGTTTTGGAATATAATCTGAATGACTTACCAAATTTATTTTAGGATGATTTTCATCTAACCACTCTGGTTTTTGACCACTCGTAACAAAATGAATTTTTCGAACCCAAGGAGTAAATTTATCAATACCTCTAAACCAATATTTTAAAAATCCATGATCACGAAAACGCGCTTCAGAAAGCTCATTCACTGAATTATCTATTTTATTAGAATACTTCGAAAATTCCTTAATCCATTTAGGATCATCCATATCAACCCAAGTAACCACAAAATCTATCCCCATCTTATTTATATAAAAATTAAACGAATCTGTATAAGATTCAAAAGTAAGTTATTTTCAATATAAACATAGTCATATTACCTAAGAATTACAGGTTATCCAATAATTCTATATCACTAAAATATTAACATTTCAATAAAATAAAAAAACTAACAGAGAACAATCATAAAGAAACAACGGGTTTACCAAAAATAAGCAGTGTTACAATTGTTACAAATAATGAGGAATTTTCCAGTACTTTTACAACGCTAAAAACAGTAGTGTTTTAATAACTAAATTAGGTGGCACAAACCAAAAGTGCATAGCAAACAGTATTGGTGGCTACTAAAATCATAATAGCATATATTAAAAAACTTTATAATGGATATTATATTACAACCATGGCCTTGGTATCTATCGGGTCCACTAATTGCCTTTGTGCTTTTCTTGTTTTTTTACTTCGGAAAAAACTTTGGCATCTCTACAAATTTAGAAACCATGTGTACCATTGCAGGTGCGGGTAAAGTTTCTGATTACTTTAAAAAAGATTGGAAAGAACGTGATTGGGCACTTACTTTTTTGGTAGGATTAATTATTGGCGGCTTTATAAGCATTACTTATTTATCAGCAACAAACACAATTAATTTAAACCCAAAAACCGTACAAGAATTAGCCGATTTAGGTTTTGCCAATGCAGGAAACTCATATGTACCTTCTGAAATTTTCAGTATCGAAAACATGCTTACTTTAAAAGGTTTTTCAATTTTACTAATTGCCGGAGTTTTAATTGGCTTCGGAACTCGCTATGCTGGCGGATGCACTTCTGGCCATGCTATTACAGGCTTAAGTAGCTTACAATTACCATCGTTAATTGCGGTAATTGGTTTTTTTATAGGTGGTTTACTAATGACATGGGTATTATTCCCTTTAATTTTCGGATAACATGAAAAATATAAAATTTTTAATAGTAGGTATTTTATTCGGAATTATTATGACAAAATCCGAAGCCATTTCATGGTATCGAATTTATGAAATGTTTAAATTCCAATCCTTCCATATGTACGGAATTATAGGATCAGCAGTAGCAGTTTCTATGGTTTTGATGTATTTCTTTAAAAACGGAAAAATAAAAGATTATCAAGGAAACAAGATCAATATTAAAGAAAAGAAAAAAGGGATTATAAGAACACTTGTTGGCGGAACCATCTTTGGGTTGGGTTGGGCTTTGGCAGGCGCTTGCCCTGCTCCTATTTTTGTGTTAATTGGTCATGGTATTTTCCCTGTAATTATTGTTTTAATAGGTGCAATGTTGGGTGCTTTTATTTATGGACTACTAAGTAAAAAACTACCTAATTAATTCTTAACAATAATTAGTAGCTATTTCCCGCTTTTCGCACTCGCTCTCTGCGAGGAGCTCAGACAATTACTACAATCGGGGCTAAACTTATTTATTGTGTTTAGCCTAAATTTTTAGTCTCTTTTTTCTATTATATCAGTTCGAGTGAAGTCGAGAACTACTTTTATAATCAATAATAACTAGCCTTAAAATTAAATAATTTATCAATTATAAAGTTTTCACTCCTTCATTAAAACAGCATCCAATAAATTGGAGTTTGTGTTATCAACCACACTCCAATTATATATTTTAGAAAGTTGATAAATCTTCGATAATTCTTCAAGTAAACGCACTTTAGCATCCTTTTGTAGTTTAGACACTGTAATTGTCGATTGTATCTTTTCAATCGCTTTAGCATTCAATTTATTAAACTCAGTCTTTGAAAAAGTATTAAACTGACTTTGTTGTAAATCGAAATACTGAATATCTGGAGATATCAAAACTTCTTCTTTCGGAATTTTGTTGATGATTATTCGTCTACCAATACTATCTATTTGAATTTCTAACTTCGATAAATCATAACCAACCTCAACTTTAGCATTAACAGAAAGAATTGCTTTTTTTTCGAAAGACAAATAATCGTATAAATATTTTTTAGTATCAGAGAAACTATACATTTCAGAAAAAACACCTTCAGAAACTACTAATTTACTTAGGTTTTGTATGCCGTTTAAAACAACTTTAATTTCTTCTTTTTGATGTTTCTCTACTTTCTTTTCATACCAAAACTTGGCAATTAAAAAGCCCAATAAAAAAATAGCTAAATATTTAAGAATACGCATACTTTTATTTTTCTATAAATATAAATGATAAACAATCAATTATAAATATAAAAAAATATATTTACTGAAAGGTTTATAGCTTAAACTTCTTTTTCTTCTTCTTTCGGAAACGCTTGCTTATTAAATATGAATAACAACGCAACTCCGATGCTTATCCAAGAATCTGCTCCGTTAAAAATAGCATTAAAAAAAGTAAAACTTTCTCCTTCATACATCGGAAAGTATAACATATCTACCACTTTTCCGTAAAATAATTCACCGTAAGGCTTATCAGAAAATAATGTTGCTACATTATGGTACGAGCTATCGAAGATTACTCCGTAAAAAACAGAGTCGATAATATTACCTACTGCACCAGCTAAAACCAATGCAATTGCAATAACAACAGCTGTATGTGCTTGTCTTTTTATGGTTTGCCATAGCCAGTATACAATACCAGAAACTGCTACAACTCTAAATAAAGTTAAAAATAACTTACCCGCTCTACCGCCAAATTCAAAGCCCCAAGCCATACCATTATTTTCAGTAAAATGTATTTTAAACCAATCACCAAAAACAACTACTTCTTCTCCTAGTTGAAAATGTGTTTTAACATATATTTTACTGATTTGATCAATTAAAATTGCTAAAACTACGGTAAGTATTGCGATATTTTTTTTAGACATTTTATAAATTTAATAGCTGCTAAAATAAGAAAAGTATTCGTTTTTATTCCGTTATTAGGAGAACATTAGCGTTCATAGAACGCACTTTAAAATCGTGGATCGCTTTTCTGGTGTTTTTAGTATAAAACTGCTGCTTATAACTATTTTCATTTACACGTATTTCTCCATTTTTTGTTTCAATACTTACGGCACTTTTCTTTGATAAAACAGCAGAAACATTTCCTAAAAACAACTGAACCAACGCATTTCTCTTTACTTTATGTAAGTTTACAGTTCCTTTATCAATATAAATACTTAAATCTCCGTTATAACTTTTAGATGTTATTGCAATCGTTTTTCCGTAGATACTTACAATCTTATTTTTTGGTATTTTAATTATTGCCGCAGCTCGTTGCAGTCGTTTTGTAATATATTTCCTAAAAACAGGTTCCTTAAATGTATTAAAATTAAGTTTAAAGCCTACTTTTAAAATGTCATTTTCTTCTGTGATAAGAATTGTATGTGTATTCGGATTTTCATCTAACAATATTACTTCTATTTGGTTACTTGTAGCAGTTTCAATAACTACATCGTCCAATCCATCTGTAATAATTTCTATTTCTTCTGATTGAAAAGTGCTTTTTTTAATTAATTTTTCTTGAGCAAAAAGAAACATGTTTGCAAATAAAAACATCGTTAAACAAACGTGCTTAAAACAAAAGAAACCTCTAAAAAGAGGTTTCCTATTATTATTGTAACTATACAAAATCTTATTGTTTACGCTTTGCCTCTATACTTAATGTAGCATGAGGAACTAATTTTAAGCGTTCTTTCTGAATTAATTTTCCTGTAACTCTACAAATACCATATGTTTTATTTTCAATACGAACTAGCGCATTTTTTAAATCACGGATAAACTTTTCTTGACGAATAGCTAGTTGCATATTTGCCTCTTTTGCCATTGTGTCTGAACCTTCATCAAACGATTTAAATGTTGGTGAAGTATCTTCTGTACCATTATCTGAACCGTTTTTATAAGAAGCTTGTAATAAGCTTAAATCTTCTTCTGACTGCTTAATTTTATTTAAAATGATTCCTTTAAATTCTTCTAAATCATTATCGGAGTATCTTATTGTAACATCTTCCATAAAGCTATATTTTTTCAATTAACATTCTACTATTTATGGTATCGAATTCAATTTCTGTACCATCTTTTAAAACATCAACAAAAACTAATTCATTTGTTAATGTTTCCGCTTTAATATAAGCGGCATTTGCTGCTACAGACCCTTGTAAATCAGCAGCTTTTAAAATGGTTAATTTTATTTTATCTGTTACTTCTAAACCAGAATCCTTACGTGCATTTTGAATTCTGTTTATCAATTCCCTTGCAACACCTTCTTTACGTAAATCTTCGTTTATTGTAACATCTAAAGCAACGGTTAAACCCTCTGCATTTGCTACCAACCAACCTTCAATATCTTTAGAAGAAATCTCTACATCAGCGGTTTCTAAATTAATCATTTTCTCATTAATCTCAACAGAAATAGTTCCTTCTTTTTCTATTTTGATAATATCTTCTTGCGTAAATTTTTGTATCTCATTCGCAATCAACTTCATATCCTTACCAAACTTTGGCCCTAAAGCTTTAAAATTTGGTTTTATTTGTTTTACTAAAATACCTGAAGCATCGTCTAACAACTCTATTTCCTTAACATTTACCTCTGATTTAATTAAATCAGCAACTGCTAAAATTTCTTCTTTTTGAGTTGCATCTAAAACCGGAATCATGATTTTTTGTAATGGTTGACGTACTTTTATCTTTTCTTTAGCTCTTAACGATAAAACTAATGAAGATATTGTTTGTGCGTTTTCCATTTTACGCTCTAAAGACTTATCAATTAAATTAGCATCGTATTTTGGAAATTCTGCTAAGTGCACACTTTCAAATCCTTCGATATTTGTTGTACTCACTAAATCTTTATACAATTTATCCATAAAGAAAGGTGCTACTGGCGATGCCAATTTAGCAACCGTAAGCATACAAGTATATAAAGTTTGATATGCTGATATTTTATCTTGTGCGTATTCGCCTTTCCAAAAACGTCTTCTACACAAACGAACATACCAGTTACTTAAATGGTCTTGTACAAAATCAGAGATTGCTCTCGTTGCTTTTGTTGGTTCATATTCTGCATAAAAAACATCAACTTTTTGAACTAAAGTATTTAATTCTGATAAAATCCAACGATCAATTTCTGGCCTTTCGTTTAAAGGAACCTCAGCTTCGCTATAATTGAAATTATCTAAATTTGCATATAAACTAAAGAAAGAATACGTGTTGTAAAGTGTTCCGAAAAACTTTCTACTAACCTCTGTAATTCCGTCTAAATCGAACTTTAAATTATCCCAAGGATTTGCGTTCGATATCATGTACCAACGCGTAGCATCAGGTCCATATTTATCTAACGTTGAAAACGGATCTACTCCATTTCCTAAACGCTTCGACATTTTTTGTCCGTTTTTGTCTAACACCAATCCGTTAGAAACAACGTTTTTATAGGCTTTATCATCAAAAACCATGGTTGCAATAGCGTGTAAGGTATAAAACCATCCACGAGTTTGATCTACTCCTTCGGCAATGAAATCGGCTGTTTTCCAACCTTCTTCTACCAATTCTTTATTTTCAAACGGATAATGCCATTGTGCATACGGCATAGAACCAGAATCGAACCAAACATCAATTAAATCTGCTTCACGTTGCATCGGTTCTCCTGAATCAGAAATCAAGGTGATTTTATCAACTACATTTTTATGTAAATCAACCGTATCATAATTTTCGTCTGACATATCTCCTGATACGAAATCAGCAAAAATATCTTCAGACATTACTCCAGCTTTTACAGCCTTTTGCATTTCTTCTTTTAACTCAGCTACAGAACCCATTATTTTAGTTTCCTTACCATCTTCTGTTCTCCAAACTGGTAGTGGAATTCCCCAAAAACGAGAACGTGACAAGTTCCAATCATTGGCATTTTTCAACCAATTTCCAAAACGACCTGTTCCGGTTGATGCTGGTTTCCAATTAACCTCTTCGTTTAAAGAGTGCATACGTTCTTTAACGTCTGTTACTTTTATAAACCAAGAATCTAATGGATAATATAAAATAGGCTTATCAGTTCTCCAACAATGCGGATAACTGTGCACATATTTCTCTACCTTAAAGGCTTTATTTTCTTCTTTTAATTTTATCGCTATTTGTACATCTACTGATTTTTCTGGAGCTTCTCCATCAGCATAGTATTCATTTTTAACGTACATCCCTGCAAACTCACCTACTTCTTTAGTAAACTTACCTTGTAAATCTACTAAAGGAACTAAATTATCGTTCGCATCTTTAACTAACATTGGTGGTACACCTGCATCTTTACAAACAATAGCATCATCAGCTCCAAAAGTTGGTGCTGTATGTACAATTCCTGTTCCGTCTTCCGTAGTAACAAAATCTCCTGGAATTACTCTAAACGCATCCTCAGCATTTTCATAAGGTAGTACATACGGTAATAATTGCTCGTATTTAGTACCCACTAAATCTGCTCCTTTACATTCTGCTACAACCAAGTAAGGTATTTGCTTATCATCTGCTTTATAACTTGCTAAATCTCCTTCATTTTCAACAGCCTTAAACTTCTTTCCTGCAAATTGCTTTCCTACTAAAGGCTTTCCTAAAATTACTTGCGTAGGTTCGAATGTATATTGGTTAAATGTTTTTACTAAAACATAATCAATTTTTGGCCCAACGGTTAGTGCTGTATTACTTGGCAACGTCCAAGGAGTAGTTGTCCAAGCTAAAATATGAACATCACTTCCGTTTTGTAAAATACTTGGTAGTGTTTCGGTAACTGCTTTAAACTGTGCTACAACAGTAGTATCGGTAACATCTTGATACGCTCCTGGTTGATTTACCTCATGAGAACTCAATCCAGTTCCTGCTTTTGGTGAATATGGCTGAATTGTATATCCTTTATACATCAAATCTTTGTTATAGATTTGTTTTAACAACCACCAAACAGTTTCCATATATTTTGGTTTATAGGTAACATACGGATCTTCCATATCTACCCAATATCCCATTTTTTCGGTAAGTGTATTCCAAATATCCGTATACTTCATTACTGCTTTTTTACAAGCAATATTGTATTCTTCTACCGTAATTTTAGTACCGATATCTTCTTTGGTAATTCCTAATTCTTTTTCTACACCAAGTTCCACTGGTAAACCATGGGTATCCCAACCAGCTTTACGCTTTACTTGAAATCCTTTTAAGGTTTTGTAACGGCAAAAAATATCTTTAATGGTACGTCCCATTGCGTGGTGAATACCCGGTAAACCATTTGCTGAAGGTGGTCCTTCAAAAAAGATAAACGGCTTGTTATCATCACGGGTAGTTATACTTTTTTCAAAAATGTTGTTTTCTTTCCAGTAATTAAGGATTTCATCAGCAACATTTGGCAAGTTAAGCCCCTTGTATTCAGTAAACTTCGTACTCATTTTGTAATTGTATTAATTGAATTGGCAAAATTACGTATTTTCTTGTAATTGTAGTAGTTGACACTAAAAAAAAGCCCTTAAATAAAGGCTTTTTAATTCGATTCTACTTTTTAAGAAATACCTCTCTCTTCTTTTATTTGTTCGTAAGCAGCTTGAATTTTTTGAAATTTCTCTTTCGCTCCCTGTTTATGTTCCTCTCCAAAGCCTTCTAATTTATCTGGATGGTATTTTTTAGCCATCTTTCTATATGCTTTTTTCAATTCGTCGTTGGTAGCTGTTTTGGTTATTTCTAATATTTTATATGCGCTATCTGACTCATTATAAAACATCGCTTTTATTGATGAATAATCAGGGTCGTTTATATATAAATATCCCGCTATTTTTCTTATTTCTTCTTCTTCGGATGAAGCTACTTGTCCGTCTGCTTTTGCTATTCCGAATAAAAAATGTATTAATTGTAATCGAGAAGAATGCGACATATGTTGGCGAATTTGCATACACACCTGACGGGTTGATATCTGCTTTTTAATAATTCCGCTAAATAACTTAAACGCATGATTTGCCCGTTCTTTTCCATACATTTTCACAAAATGCATGCGTACATAATCTAACTCTCGTTGATCAATTTTACCATCTGCTTTAATAACTACTGAGGCTAAAATCAATAAAGTGATTTCAAAATCGCCAGAAGTAGCCCTTCCTCTTCGTTGCGGTTCTGATTGTCGTTGATATTCTTTTTGTTCTGCCGTAAAATCTTCTACCGAAACTCCATCAATAAAACTACCAACTGCAAACCCAATAATGGCACCTATTGGACCACCCATTGTAAATCCTGCTCCGGCTCCAAGCCATTTTGCAAATTTTCCCATTTTTTAAATTTAAAGATGTAAATATACTATTAAGTCTTTACAAAAAGCAGCATTTGTTTTCGCTTGATTTTTGCTGTTAAATAAAGTACCTTTGCTTAAATTATTTAATTAAAAATTATGTACCCAGAAGAATTAGTAAAACCGATGCGTGACCAATTAATCGATGCTGGTTTTGACGCTTTATATACTGCCGAAGATGTTAATACAGCTTTAGCAAAAAAAGGAACAACTTTAGTAATGGTAAACTCTGTTTGTGGTTGTGCAGCAGGTACTGCTAGACCAGGAGCGATTGCTTCTTTAGGAGCTGACAAAACTCCTACAAACTTAACTACTGTTTTTGCAGGTGTAGAAAAAGAATCTACCGCTAGAGCAAGAGAACTTATGGTTCCTTTTCCTCCGTCATCTCCTGCAATTGCATTATTTAAAGATGGTAACTTAGTACACATGTTAGAGCGTCACCATATTGAAGGTCATTCGGCTCAAGCTATTGCTCAGAACTTAGCAGGAGCTTACGATGAATTTTGTGAATAATAATTCGCATTAGAGTCAATAAAAAAATCCAGCAAATTTGCTGGATTTTTTTGTTACACTTTTTTTATTACACTGGTAACAATACCCCAAATAATAAAATTATTTTCTTCGGTAATTTTTATGATTGGATAGTCTGGATTTTCAGGCTGCAACCATACCTCATCTTTTTCTACTCTTAATCGTTTTACGGTAAATTCTCCATCTAAAAAACAGACCGCTATTTTATTGTTTTCAGGTGAAATACTTCTATCAATCACCAATAAATCGTTATCATCTAACCCTGCACCAATCATAGATTGACCACTAACTTTGGCAAAAAAAGTAGCCTCTTTATTTCGTATCAACTCTTCATCTAACGAAATACGTGTTTCTTTAAAATCATCCGCAGGTGAAGGAAATCCAGCAGAAATACCAATATCCATAAAAATTGCCCCTGCACTTTCATTCATTTCTTTTGGCAATAAAAAAGTTAATGCTTCTGTTGTTTTCATAAATTATTTTACCCTAATAATATCGTTAATATTTGTGGTGTATTTTGGCGATAATCGCTCTTGACGCATTTTCCAAGTACGTTTTAAATCTTGATTTGCTAATTTAACCTTATCTGACTTAAAAGTCTGATTTATTTTATCAATAGCTTGCATTAGTGGTTTATGCTTCGGATTTTCTGTAGCAAACATATTTATTTGATAATTATCCGAAGGTACTAATCCTGTTACAATAACTCCTGCTCGCTTGTATTTTACGCCTTTTTTAAAAATAGTTTTTACGGCTTCTACAGCACTTTTGCTTATTGTTAAAGTTGAATCTGTTGGATATGAAAAAACAACCGTTCTGCTTGCACGATGTTGTTCGCTATCTTTTTTATGGCGGTCGCTGTGCAACACAACCATAACCATATGGCAACTTGAATTTTGCTTGCGTAATTTTTCTGCACAACTTACTGCGAAGGTTGAAATACGTTCTTTTATATTATCAATATCAGAAAAAGTATGTTCGAAACTTCGGGTGGTGGCAATTGCTTTTTTGGTAGCTGGCTCGTCTAGGAATATCTTAGAATCTCCTTCTAAGTCTTTTTTCAATTTCCAAATGGTGATTGATAAATTTTTACGCACCCAAGTATCATCTAATTGTGTAAAATCATACGCTTTTATACATCCTTTTGCTTGTAGCTTTTTTGATAAACGGCTTCCTATTCCCCAAACGTTTTCTATCGCTGTCCATTTTAATGCTTTTATTCTTTTCTCATCAGAATCTATTACATACACCCCTTTTGTTTCCTTCGGAAATTTACGCGCAATCTTATTCGCTATTTTAGTTAATGCTTTGGTTGGCGCAATACCTACACAGGTTGGAATCCCTGTCCACTGTAAAACTTTACTTCTAATTTCGGTTCCGTATTCTTGGAGATTATAATTTTCGAATCCTTTAAATTGTAAAAAAGCTTCATCGATGGAATACACTTCAATATCTGGAGAAAACTGTTCTAATATTTTCATTACTCGAGTGCTCATATCGCCATACAGCGGATAATTGGAAGATAATACGGTAATATTATTATTCTTACAAAACTGATTCCATTTAAAAATTGGAGCACCAAACGGGAGGTTTATGCTTTTAGCCTCGTCGCTCATCGCAATTACACAACCATCATTATTGCTTAAAACGGCAACTGGTTTCCCTTGCAAATTCGGATTAAAAACCCGTTCACAAGAAGCATAAAAATTATTACAATCTACCAACGCATACATATTGGTAAAGGTAATTAATCTTAAGTTTTAGTCTTCTACAAATTCTAAAATATCTGCTGGCTGACATTCTAAAGCTTTACAAATTGCTTCTAAAGTTGAAAATCGAATTGCCTTGGCTTTTCCTGATTTTAAGATGGATAAATTTGCCGTAGTTATCCCCACAATTTCTGCCAAATCTTTACTTTTCATCTTGCGTTTGGCAAGCATTACATCTAAGTTTACAATTATCGGCATAGTTATATTGTTAGATCGTTTTCTTGTTTCATGTTTTTAGATACTTTAAAAATTTCAGAAAGCACCACAAAAAACAACCCGAAGCAAATACATAAATAATGTGTACTGATTCCGAAATCAAAACTTATTTTAGATTCAATAGCTAGTTTTAATCCAACTTCACTTATAATCATTAATAAACCTGCTATCATTAAAATGTTTCCTGCTGATTTTAGGTTTGCAATTACTTTTTCTGTAAAAATTCGAGCGCGAACAAATTCATTTAAAACCAATCTGAATTTATAAATCGTGTAATAAATCAACAAATAAGAAAGTAAAAAAATCGCGAAAAAAACTTTGTGCAGTATCGTTATACTTTCGGTAATATTTATTTTTAAAAAATCACTTGTAATATTTTCTGACAGTATAAAAACAGCGGGGATTCCTAAAATTAAAAAAGGAACTACGCAACTTGTAGTAATAAAAAGAAAGTCAACCAGGCTTTTAAGTATGTGTAATTTTCTCATAATCTATATAGTTAAATCATTTTCTGTTTGAATTTCAATTCCTCTTTTTACAATTTGTGCAAAAATGAAAATCACTACTGATAAGAAAACAAAATCACTTGAGAATAAGTACATCTGAAAACCATGTTTTTTACCAATCAATTGCATGTGCGTGTTATGCACAATAGCTAAAATCCATAAATAGAAAATACCATAACTTATTTGTTGCATAAATTTTTGAACATTCTTATTAAATGGGTGTTTCATATTTAAGCTTCTAAGTAATTTTATTACTAAAAATGCAATATAAGCTTCAGTTGCAAATAGTAATATTTTATACCCAACAATAAATGAATATTGCATAAAACTATACTCTCTGTATTCAAAAAGATTCATGCCTTCATATAAATTTCTTGAAACCTCTGGATTGCCAATACTTAATAAATAAGTTACTAAAATTGCTCCAGATTTAATCATTAATCCGATAAATGCAAACCATGAAAAGAATTTCATAATTTTTAATATTCTTTCTGTTTTCATATTTTTAAGCTTTAATAATTTAGGTTATGTCAACCTGAACTTGTTTCAGGTTCTCATCACAACTACAGCTTACTGTAAAATGTGATTCTAAAATAAATTCATTTACACTGCAAATATAATAAAATTATCGAAAAACAATAATTTATTATTAATTATTGATAATTAAACTTTTCTTATTTTTGCTGTATGATTAAGAAATTAAAGATTGACGGAATTGATAAAATCATTATCAAACGATTGGTTGCAGATGCTCGTATACCTATTTTAAGTATTGCCCGCGAAGTAGGAATTTCAGGAGCTGCCATACATCAACGTTTACGAAAACTAGAAGCTTCTGATTTAATTGATGGCTATAAAATGACATTAAACCCGAAGGCTTTAGGCTATAATACTACCGCTTTTGTAGGGGTGTTTTTAGATTCTTCTAGCATGTATTCATCAGCAATAAAACGTTTAAAAGAAATCCCTGAAATTGTTGAAAGCCACTATACAACCGGTAATTATGCTGTTTTTATTAAAATTTTGTGTAAAAACAACGAAGATTTAATGCACTTGTTAAATAAAGATATTCAAAACATAAAAGGGGTTTCAAGAACAGAAACTTTTATATCTTTAGACCAACAAATAGACCGACAAATAAAAATTTAAAAATCCCGAATGAACGAATTTATTTTCTACTTTAAAATGGGCTTATTTCATGTACTTGATATTAGAGCTTACGATCATATTTTATTTTTAATAGTACTTGCCGTTGTATACTTATTTAAACAGTGGACAAAAGTATTATGGCTTATCACATTATTTACCATTGGGCATTCTATAACCTTAGCTTTATCGGCTTACGGAATTTTAAATGTAAACAGCAATTTGGTGGAGTTTTTAATTCCGCTAACCATTTTTATTACTGGTTTAATGAATGTGTTAACCGCTAAAAAAGCATCCGTAGGAAAAGAAAATCAGAATTTATTTTTTGCCTTATTCTTCGGATTAATTCACGGGCTCGGTTTTTCTAATTATTTTAAAATAATGATTGGTAAAACTTCGGATAAATTAGTACCTCTTTTAGAGTTTGCAATCGGTGTAGAAGCCGCACAAATTATAATTGTTTTAATCATTTTATTGATAGGAACCTTAGCGCAATCTATATTTGGTGTAAATCGTCGCGATTGGATTTTAATTATATCATCAATCGTAATTGGTTTTGCTTTTCAAATGATGGTAAACCGCGTTTTTTGGTAAAAATTTAACGACACACCTTTTTTAATCTACCTATCTTAGCACTTCACACAACTTTAACTTTGAGTAAAAAACAATTAAAATACGACAAAGCCTATTTAAAAATGGCGCAAGAATGGGGTAAATTATCACATTGTAAACGTAAACAAGTAGGTGCTATAATTGTTAAAGATCGTATGATAATTTCTGACGGATACAACGGTACGCCATCAGGATTTGAAAATTACTGTGAAGACGAAGAAGGTTATACAAAATGGTATGTTTTACATGCTGAAGCAAATGCCATTTTAAAAGTTGCAGCCTCTACACAATCGTGTAAAGGAGCTACTTTATACATTACACTTTCTCCTTGCCAACAATGCAGTAAATTAATACACCAGGCAGGTATAAAACGTGTTGTATATGCTGAAGCTTACAAAGACACCTCTGGTGTAGATTTTCTAGAAAAAGCAGGTGTTGAATTAACCAATTTACCTTATGAACAAGAATAATTTACCTATATATTTTTCAATTGCCGTAGTTTTCGGTATTCTTATCGGAACTTTTTTTAGCAACGGAAGCTCAACTAATTTTATTAGCAAGAATTCATCCAACGAAAAAAAAATAAAACGACTCATTGATTATATTCAAAGTGATTATGTTGATAACGTAAATACTGATGAATTACTAGATGGAGCTATTAAAGAAATGCTTGGTAAACTCGATCCACATTCAGTATATATTCCAAAAGAGAACTTACAACTAGTAACCGAAAATATGCAAGGTAATTTTGTAGGAATCGGAGTGCAATTTCGTAAGATTGGCGATACAATTACTGTTATTGCCCCTATAAAAGGAGGACCAAGTATAAAAGTAGGTATTAAAGCTGGTGACAGAATTTTAATGGCTAATAAAGATACTTTGTACGGTAAAAACCTACAAACTCCTCAAATAATGAAGGCCTTAAAAGGGAAACCTAACACAAAGGTAGACGTTCAGATTTATAGAAAAACAACTGATAGTATTTTTAATGTAACCATAAACAGAGGCAAAGTAAATATTAAAAGTGTTGATATTGCCTACATGTTAAACGACAGTGTTGGTTACATAAAGTTAAACCGTTTTGCACGTAATTCTTACCGAGAATTTAAAACTTCTTTAGATACTCTTAAAGAAACCGGAATGACCGATTTGGTACTTGATCTTCGTGGAAATGGCGGTGGATTTATTGATATTGCTAATAGTATTGTTGATGAGTTTTTAGAGGATGATAAATTAATCGTTTTTACAAAAAATAATAAAGGAGACATTAATGAATCTTTTGCAACCGATAAAGGTGATTTTGAAAAAGGCGGTTTGTATGTTTTAATTGATGAAAACTCTGCTTCAGCTTCAGAAATTGTTGCGGGTGCTTTACAAGATAACGACAAAGGAATTATTATTGGACGTCGTTCTTTTGGTAAAGGATTAGTACAGCAAGAAATGGATTTAGGTGATGGTTCTGCTGTTCGTTTAACAACAGCTCGTTATTATACTCCAACTGGTAGATCTATTCAGAAACCATACACAAAAGAAGCACCTTCTTCTATTTATGCAAACGATTTAGAAAACAGGTATTCTAACGGTGAATTATTTAACCGAGATAGTATAAAAACTATTGATAGTTTAAAGTTTACAACCCCGAAAGGTAAAATAGTATTTGGTGGTGGTGGAATAATTCCCGATCATTTTGTAGCTGTTGATACCGCAACCTATATTCCTACCATATTTTTCAGACCATTAAATGACTTCGCATTTACCTACGTAGATACCAATCGTAAAAAATTAGAGAACACCACTGTTAGCGATTTTATTGACAATTTTGATACAGATAACGAAGTATCTAATGAATTTTTAGCAAAACTTAAAAGCTATAGACTCTCTAAAAAAACAAAAAATCAACTTAAAAGAAACTTAAAAACATTAATTGCTCGCGAACTTTTTAGCGACGAAGGTTTATATAAGGTAAACGAAGCAGATGATAAAATGCTTCAAAAAGTATTTGAATTAGAGAAAGAGAACTAAACTTCTTTTTCTACTCTTTTATTTTGATAAACAGCTGTAATTGTTAAATTCTCAGGACAAGATTTTATTTGCACAAATTCATCTCCTGTTTTCACAAAACCAGTTTGTAGTATTTTAAAATAAAGCCCTGGCAAGTTTTGTTTCCAAAATTGTTTTACCATTTTCATATCATTAAAACGAACACCTAATTTTAAGCAAGGCAAGCGTGGTTTTGTTACCTCTAAAATAGCTTCGCCAACCTTAAAAGTATCCCCTACATGAAGTTTCGACTCCTCTAAATCATCAACTGTTAGATTTTCGCCAAACATACCTAATTGCCAATCTAAATTTGGGTGTATTGCTTTCCAATATTCATAATGTTTTAAAGAATATGCGTACACTGCCTGGTCTACTCCACCATGATTTTCCCTATCACAAACCGTATCTCCAACAACATCTTCTATATCTAAAAAAATAGGAGAAGTTACTGGATATTTAAAAATCCCTGTAGTAATAACTTCTCCTTTCCAATTAACGTCCTTTCTATCACCAATATTTGTAGATACAATTTTCATTTAATCTAATTTTTATTTAAAATACTTTTATTTCCTAAAACACTTATACCTTTTTATCATACGTTACTCCCCTATTTTAAATCGCTGAGGAATTGTATTTTAAACAAATAACAATGGCTCATTATATTTACATCAGTTAAGATATAAAAAGGGGATTATTTTAACTGACTAATTAAGAATACACATAGGGGTAACATTCTTAATCAACACGTTCAAGAAAAGGAGCTTTAAGATATAATCCATAAAGGGGAGATTATATTTTATGTCTCCTTTTTTTTTTACTCCTTTCAAAATAAAAAACGCTTATATCGTTTCTACACACGCTTATACTTAAATCGCATTCATTTAAAGATTTACTTTACAAAGAACCTTAATAGAAGTATACTTTTGAAATAGTTAAAAGCGGTAATTAACATAACTAATTTCGGGGGGAAATACATTGTGTTTTTTACTGCTTTTTTATCTGAAAATAGTATTATTCTTTACAAACTGATTCTTGAAACGTTCGCTAAATAATATTTTGTGGTTATTTTGTAAAATCAATAAATTATCTTCAAAATAAATCTCCTGAATCTTTGCTGTGTTCACCAAATAGTTTCTGTGAGTTTGTGTAAAATCTGCATCACCAAGTAATTCTTTAATTTTGATTAACGATAATTTTATTAAATAATCATCTTCATTACAAACCAGTTTACAGTACTTTTCTTTTACTTCTACATAAATAATAGAATGCGTATCAACCTTCATAATACTTCTTTTCTTTTTTACGAATAAAAAAGACGGACTTACAATTGCATTTTTATCACTTAAACTAATACTACTTGACTGTTCATGGAACTTCTCTAAAGCTAGTTCTAATGAATATAATAATTCTAACTTATTGAAAGGTTTTAACAAGTAAGTATATGGCCTTGTAAGCTTTGCTTCATCAAAAACAACTTTACTTTGCATACTTGTTAAGAATAAAAAAGGAACTTCAATGTTTTGTTTATTTAATCGATGTGCTAACGAAATACCTTCTGGTTTTCCATCAATCATAATATCAAGAAGAATAACATCAAAAAAACGATTCTTTATTTCTTTTTCAGCATCAACTGCATTTTTAACATGAACAACTTCGTAATTATTATCTTCTAAAAAATCAATAATTTCTGAAGCCTCCTCATCTAAATCTTCTAAAAGTAGTAACCGTAAATTAGTCATTGAAGCAAAAATGTTTTTAGTGTTTGTTTTTACGAAGATACTTCTTTAGATAATAAGTCTTAATCAAAAAACTACTTAGCTTTCTGTAATATAACGCATTATTATGAAAAAGAACTACAAAGTAATCTTAACGTTTTAGAATATGTTACAAACAGGTTGTTTAGTATCTCACAATAACAAAACACTCGTCATTACGAGGAAGAATGACGAGGTAATCTTAAATATTTAGAACTCACCAAATACAAATTGCTTCACTGCATTCGCTATGACGTAATAAAACTGGTTCATACTTCGAAATCATAACAAAATAAAAAAAGAGGTAAAAATACGAGTGATTTTTATACCACTCGTATTATAATAAAATTAAGCTAAAGGCAACAATATAACCGCTGTGGTACTTGTTCCTTCTTCGCTTTTAAAGAATAATGTTCCGTTGTTTTTTTTAACTAGCGTTTGGCATAATAACAAGCCTAATCCAACACCTTTAGAACGATCAATTTTATCAACAGATAAATCTTTTAATGCATTAATTTTTTGAAGTTTTTCTTCACTAATTCCAATACCTGAGTCTTTAATTTCAATGCGAGCTAGAATCTCTGAATATTTTTCTGTTTTCACAGAGATACTTCCAGAACCATCCATGTATTTAATCGAGTTATCAATTAAATTTCGGATTACTATTTTTAACGATTCTTTGTCTGTAAGCACAATAACATCACTCTCTAAATTACTAGAAATTGAAATATCTTTGGCTTCTGCTAAATCTTCATAATCATATAAAACATGTTCAATAACAGGTTGTAATGCGTGTTCTTCTCGAGAAAAATTTAACATATTACTTTGCTCTAACGACCAGTGTAATACATTATTTAGTAAATGGCTAGTACTTTCGGTAACAGCAATCGCCGATTTCATAGCTTCGTTAATTGCGGGTAAATCGTTCTTAGCAATGTGTTTTGCTAATTTTTGATGTTGCCTTTTTATCATATTTATAGGCGAACGTAAATCGTGTGATACCACCGAAAACAAATAATCTTTGGTTTTATTAGCTACATTTAAAGCTTCTTTTTGTTCGGTAATAAGCTTATTTTTATTTTTTAGCTTTTTATAAAAAAAGGCCAAACCACCTAAAAACACTAACAAACCAGAAGCACCGAAAAGCAAACCTTTTTGAACTACTTTTTGACGTTTTATTTGCTCATCTTGTACAGTAATTTCTTGTTGTTTTTGTGCAACTGCTATTTTTTTATCTTTCTCTGTAAGCTGCCAAACTTTATCACGATTCCAAATAGAATCTTTCCACTTATCATGTTCCTTATAATAAGTTACACTTTCTTTATAACGTTTTCTATTTTCTTCAACAACAGCCATATTCAGAGCTGAATTCTGTTTTAAATTTATATCAGAAAATATTTTTGCTAAATCATACGCTTCTTTAAATAAAAGAATAGCTTCTTTATCTAGATATTCTTCATAATATACATTTGCTAAATCCATTTTTGCTCTAATTACAGAAGAAGAATCACTTTTTTTAATTAGAGCCAGCTCTTTATCAAAAAAAAATTTTGCTTTTTTAAATTCTCTTTTTCCAAAATAAGATAAACCTAAATTATGATATACACCTTTTCTTTCAGTGATAACCCCAATCGTATCTTTAGATAACCATTTTTCAAGGTTTAGTATTGCCTTGTCATGTTCTTTTATATTTAGGTAAATATTACCTAATAAGTACGTTTTTATTAATTCATAACGTTTATCATTAGATATTAACGACAAACTTGTTAACGATTTTTGATAAAATTTCTTATAATAAGCACTATAGGCTAAAATATAATTTAAAAAATCTATTTCTTCTACTGTTTTTGCTGAAGACAATGCCTTATTTGAATACGCATAACAAGAATCATATTGCTTCTCTTTGTAAAAAAAAAATGCTTTACAATTTTTTTTATTTTTATTACATAACTCAATACCTTTAGCTGAAAGAAAATTAACCTTATTAATTTTCTTGTTTTGTGAAAAAGTTAATAACGTTGTACCGAAAAATAAAATTAAAATACTTTTTTTAAACATATATATATATAGGTTATAATGTCGGTGCTGGTACTGTTACGGGCGTAGTTATGGTACCTCTAGATCCTCTTTCATCTCCAACACCATTGCTCTCATTCTCATCTCTAACCCAAATAACATCTGCAGATGCACCTTTTTCTTCTACTTTGTATGTAAATTGAACATAATACAAATCAAAATTAGCTGCCACTTCTTCAATATTAAAATCTATACGAAAATCTCTTCCTTGCACAATATCACCTCCTCCTTGCTTGTTTAAAATACTTACTGGATTGATACCATAATAGTTCAAATAAATTTCATTTCCTTGTAACTGCAACCCAGTCGTATTATTTATAGGGCTTAAAATAGTAGTATCTGGTAAATAAGCTAAAACAGTTACCGCATAGGGTGTATTATTATTCCCTTCTGCACCTGATATGTTTACTAAAGGTCCTGTAGGTTTATTCTCCACTGGAATATTAGTTTCAAATTTCTCAAATTTTATTAGTGTTAATGTTACTCCGTTAGTTGTTATACTCATCTTATTCTTATTAACTAAAGCTATAAATTTACAATAAAAATTCTTTTAATACATCAGCAATCTTGCGATTATCAGATAATTGCGGAATTTTATTTTGTCCGCCAAATTTACCTATCGACTTCATGTATTCATGAAATCCACCTTTTTTAACCTTTCTAATAATTAATGGTTGTAAAATTTTTCCTGAAATTAAATCGAAATAATATACATTTTGAGTTTGCATAGAAGCATCTATTTTTAATGCTAATTCCTGTAAATTATCTGGCTCATTTTCAAATTCGATAAACCATTCGTGATATGGCAATCCGCTTTCCGGATTTACCTGTGGTGCTACTGTAAACTCACTTATATTTACATTAGTTCCTACAATTGCATCGTTTAATGCTTTTTCTACTTCTTTACCAATTACATGTTCGCCAAAGGCAGAAATAAAATGTTTTATACGACCAGTTACTTTAATTCTATATGGCTTTAAAGAAGTAAACTCAACAGTATCGCCAATATTATATCCCCAAAGACCTGCAGAAGTATTTAAAATAATAGCGTAATTAACGCCTAATTTTACATTCTTTAAAGAAATACGTGTTGGATTTTCGTCAAAAAACTCAGTTGCAGGTATAAACTCGTAAAAAATACCCGAGTTTAATTGCAATAACATTCCTTTTTCGGTTTGTGAATCTTGATAAGCTATAAAGCCTTCGGATGCTGGGTATAACTCTATATAATCAATCTTTTTACCTATTAAAGTTTCGAATTTATTTTTATATGGCTCAAAGTTTACACCACCGTATACAAAAAAGTTAAAATTCGGAAATAACTCTGAAATCGTTTTTCCTGTTTTATCAATTAGCTTCTCAAAATACATCTGTACCCAAGACGGAATTCCGCTAATAACAGACATGTCTTCATTAATAGTTTCTTCAACTACTTTATCAACCTTCGTATCCCAATCTTCAATACAATTCGTTTCCCAACTAGGCAAACGGTTTTTTAGTAAGTAATTAGGCACATAATGTGCTGCAATTCCACTTAATCGTCCTAATCTTATACCATTCATGTCTTCTAAAACCGGACTTCCTTGTAAAAAAATCATTTTCCCATTTACAAAACTAGCATCGTTTTTTTCGGCTGCATAAAACAACAAAGCATTTCGTGCCGCTGTAATATGTGTTGGCATAGATTCTTTTGTAATAGGAATGTATTTTGCTCCAGAAGTAGTACCTGAAGTTTTAGCGAAATACAACGGTTTTCCTTTCCATAATATATTTTCTTCACCTGCAACCATTCTATCTACATAAGTACACAAACCTTCATAATCGTTTACTGGAATGCGTTTTTTAAAATCTTCATAATTATTGATAGAAATAAAATCATGATCTTTTCCGAAGGCAGTTTTACACCCTTCTGCTACCAAATACTGAAAAACTTTTTCTTGAGTTTCATGAGGCTTATTTGCCCATTTATAAACTTGCTTTCGCACTTTTTTTGCAAAAGGAATTGCGAGGATTGATTTAATGCCCATTTTAATATGAAATGTTTTAATTCTATAAATACCATTATTTTACGAACAACAATGGTATGTTTACTATTGAAAATCTACGTAATCTGTCGGGTTAACAGGAAAACCGTTACTCCACAACTCGAAATGTAAATGTGGCCCTGTAGTTAATTCACCTGTAGAACCAACACTTGCTATTGCTTCTCCAGATTTTACAATATCACCTTGTTGTTTCAGTAACGTTCCGTTGTGTTTATAAACCGATATAAACTCGTTAGGATGCTGTATGGTAATTACATAACCTGTTTCGGCAGTCCACTCTGCTAAAATCACAGTTCCGTCTGCGATTGCTTTTACAGGCGTTCCTGTTTGTGCAACAATATCAAGGGCATAATGCTTATCATTCATACTAAACTCTTGTGAAACATTACCTGTTAAAGGTGAAAAGAACACTACTTTAGCTCTGCCTTCAGCTCCTTCTAACAATGGGTAACGATCTTTACCCTCAACCTTTGCCCTAAACAAAGAATCTTGTTTGGTTGCTTGTAACTTGGCTTCATCTAGTGTAATACTTTGTGCTTCGTTTTTTATAGAATCTATTTTTTCGGGAACTATTTCTCCCGTTAAAACAGGCCTTAGTGCCTTTGTATAGTGCTCTATAATTGCCAATCGCGTTTTTAAAGAATCTGCTTCATATACTAATCGCGTAGCTTTCTTTTTTAATGAGGTAGATGAGTAACCTGGTATGTATTCTCTTAAACCTGTAAAGGCAATTAATAATGAAGTTAATACGATAAGTAATACCGAAAATACACCGCCAAAGACAAACACGTTTAGTCGTGATAATTTTAACGAAAATTTTTCTTGAAAAGTGTTTTCATTTAAAATTACCAATCGATATTTATCAACAAGTTTTTGTTTAAACTTGCGCTTATTTTGAATTTTTGTCACTTTAATACTGGTTTGGATTTCAAATATACAACGAAAAAATTTCGAATCTATTTTTTATAGAAATTCATCTCATCGATATAACTCCAAACTTTAGCAACTAATAATGGCTGAATATTCTTTTGAGATTTGATTCCGTTACGAATCATAGTAGAGGAAATTTGTACAATTGGCGCATCAACCCTATGAATTTTGGCATGATCTTTAAATTGATTTTCAACGATTCCATCTGAAATTCTTGGATATACATATATCTTATAATCTTCTAAAATAGCTTCATAATTACGCCATTTATGAAAACTTTTTAAATTATCTTCTCCCATGATTAAATTAAAATTATAATTTGGGTACTTTTCTGAGATATGTGTTAATGTATTAATCGTATAATTTGGCTGTGGTAAGTTAAACTCAATATCTGACGGCTTAATTTTATCGTATTGTTTGGTTGCCAAGTACACCATTTCTAAACGGTGATTATTATTTAATAAAGAGCTTTTCTTTTTAAACGGATTGTGAGGTGTAACAACCATCCAAATTTCATCTAAATCAGAATTTTCAACCATGTGATTGGCGATAATTAGATGCCCGATATGAATGGGATTAAAAGTACCAAAATATAATCCGATATTTTTCATAAGCTTCCTTAAAACTTCTTTTTACTATTAAGAAATAGTTTTATCTAATTCTAAAAAATCAGCTACCAAATCTTCTGTTTCTTTTAAAGCAACTTCTAAATCGTAGTTTTTAATAATTTCATCAAACTGTGGTGCCGTTGCTAACTCAACCGATGCTTTGGCAATACGCATGTTTATTTTATCTTCACTTTCGGTACTTCTTTTCTTTAAGCGAATTTTAAGCTCATCAACACTAGGTGGCTTTACAAAAACAGCTAATGTTTCTTCTGGAAATTTATGTTTTATACGCAAACCTCCAACTACATCAATGTCAAAAATAACGTGTTTTCCTAATGCCCAAATACGTTCTACTTCTGTTTTTAAAGTTCCGTAAAAATTATCTCGATATACTTCTTCCCATTCTAAAAACTCGTCGGCTTTAATTTTATCTTTAAAATCTCTTGTAGAAATAAAATAATAATCTTCACCATCAACTTCAAAACCTCTTGCTTCTCTTGAAGTAGCAGAAATAGAAAACTCTAAATTAAATTTTTCTTGTTTTAATAAGTGACGAACGATTGTTGTTTTCCCTGATCCTGAAGGTGCTGAGAATACAAATAATTTTCCTTTAAAATCTTTAGACATTTTATAAAACGTTTAAAATTTGTTCTTTTATTTTTTCTAATTCATCTTTCATTTGAATCACTATTTTTTGCATTACCGCAAAATTAGCTTTAGAGCCCATCGTGTTTACCTCTCTTCCGATTTCTTGGACGATAAATCCTAATTTTTTTCCATTAGAATCTGCTGTATCTAACTGCTCCAAAAAATATATTAAGTGATTTTCTAAACGAACTTTTTCTTCGTTGATATCTAATTTCTCTAAGTAGTAAATAAGCTCTTGCTCGAAGCGATTTTCATCAATTTCAACCTTTAATTCTGTTAAAGCTTTTTGCAAACGATCTTTTACGTTTTCTACTCTATCTCCGTCTAACTTTTTAACTTCTTCTAAAGCTGATTGAATATTTGCTATTCGTAATTTAAAATCATCTTCTAACGATTTTGCTTCATCAGTTCTATAAGCTATAATTTCTTTTAAAGCTTCATCGATATGCGCGTCAATCTGAGTCCACTCATTTTCATCTAACTCTTCACGATCGGTCTTTAAAGCATCTGGCATTTTTATAGCCATTTTCAATAGCTCAACATCATTATCTGAACCCGTAAACAATGTGTTTTTTAACTGCTGAACATACTCTAATACAACATTTTTATTAACCCTTGTTGAGGTTTCTTCTGCAGTCATTTCTACCCAAATAGAAAAATCTATCTTACCTCTCACTAAATTACTAGCTAGTTTTTTACGAACCGCTAATTCTTTTTCTTTATAATAAGATGGCATTCTGGCATTTAAATCTAAGTTTTTACTGTTAAGTGACTTGATTTCAATGGTTACTTTTTTCGTAGGTAAATGTAATACGGATTTTCCATAACCCGTCATAGACTGTATCATATTCTCAATTTAATAAAGCGCAAAGATACATTTATTTATTTTTAGCAGCTACCTGTTTAGTTACCAAAAAGACTCCTAAAAAGATTAAAAGAGTTGCAACTATCTTCACGGTATTTAAACTATCACTTCCTACTATCAACGCATAAATTGATGCAATAACTGGCTGTATATAAATAAAAACACTAACCGTAGTTGGCTTTAATTTTGATAATGCAAATAGATTAAACAAGTATGTTATACAAGTTGTAAATAACACTACAAAACCTACCTTTAAATAAATTGATGCAGGCATTAATTGCCATTGAACCTCTGTTAATTCAGAGAAGCCAAACGGAATTACAAATAACAACCCAAATAAATACAACCACTTTACAAATACGATCGGATTGTATTTTGCGATTAGCTTTTTTACTTGTACTAAATACATTGCATAAGAAGCAGCATTGATAAACACTAAAAAGTTACCCAACATCATGTTTTTAGCGTCTACATTTGATGAACTCCCGTAAACAATTAAAATAATCGCGCCTATTAACCCGATTACAACTCCCGTTATTTTCCTTAGAATTAATTTTTCTTTTAAAAGAATACTTGCAAAGATTAAAACCAAAATAGGTGCCGTTACCATCATTACCGATGCACTGATTGGTGTTGTATAATTTAATCCTTTAAAAAAAGTAAGCATATTAAACCCTACTCCAAAAAAAGCAGCAATCATTATTTTTTTATAATCCGATTTTTCTATTGGTTTTGCGTTCACAAAAAGCCCTAGCAACCAAAAAACAATAGTTGCACCACCTACACGAAGCAATATAAAACCAAAAGGCTTAATATATACGGGCATAACTTCTTTAGCTACCGTAAAAGTAACCCCGTAAATAAGGGTAGCAATTGATGCTGCTATAAGCGCCAACGTTCTTTGATTCATTTTTTACATGTTTAATATCGCTGCAAAGATGAAAATTATTGTTGGATTTTATTCAAAAAAAAACACTGCAAAATGCAGCGTTTCTCTTTTAATTTATAACCTTCTTTAATTAATCTACTAAAGGTGGCACTCTTAATAATTGCCCTGGATAAATTTTATCAGGATGTGATAACATTGGCTTATTTGCTTCAAAAATTACAGGATACTTCATTGCGTCTCCATAAAATTCTTTTGCAATTTTACCTAAAGTATCGCCACTAACTACGGTATGAAATTGTGCCATTGCTGCAACATCAATTTCTTCAACCTCAGCAACGGTCATATTATCTTCTACAGATGCAATTCCGTTTGTATTTCCAACGACTAAAACAACCTTTTCTTTTGTTGCTAAATCTGATGCTTCACCAGAAACCGTTGCCTTATCATCGTCGATTGCTACAACTAAGTTTTCAACAGATAATTCTAATTTGTTTACTGCATCCACTAATTTTGCAGATTTCTCAGCAGCTTCTTCTTCAGTTGTTTTTCCAACACCAAATACTTTGGCACCAGCATTTTTAATAAATGAAAAAATTCCCATTCTTTTTTTGATTTTTTGTTAATTACTAATTTACTTTCTGCTTACTAATATACACTTTTTATGCCATTTTTAATTATTAAGAAAATAATTTTTAAAGTCAGAAGGTAATTTCTACTTTAATAAACAGCAAAAAAGCCACACTTTAAAAGTATGGCTTTTCTTATTATTATAATGTGTGAAATTTATTCCTCAAACGAATTCCACCCTTGAGCTTTTAATGCAATTTCTTGATCTGCTCTAGTTACTAAATTTATACCTTGATTTTCTTCAACCATATGACCAATAATTGACAAATTTGGATTTGCTTTAATTTTATCGAAATCGGCAAGTGGCACGGTAAACAATAATTCATAATCCTCACCTCCACTTAAAGCAATCATCGTGCTATCCATCTTAAATTCTTCCGAAGTAGAAATCACTTGTGGATCTAAAGGTAATTTATCTTCATAAATTTTACAGCCCAACTTACTTTGTGTACAAATATGCATAATTTCAGAAGAAAGTCCATCAGAAATATCAATCATTGCCGTTGGTTTTACTTCTAGTTCTTTTAATAATCCTGAAATATCTTTACGTGCTTCTGGCTTTAATTGACGTTCAATTAAATAAGTATAATTATCTAAATCTGGTTGATTTTGTGGATCTACCTGAAATACTTGTTTTTCTCTTTCTAAAACTTGTAATCCTAAATAAGCGGCACCTAAATCACCAGAAACAACGATTAAATCAGTTGCTTTAGCGCCGTTTCGATATACAATATCTTCTTTTTTTGCCGTTCCTATTGCAGTAATCGAAATTAACATTCCTTTAGTCGACGAAGTTGTATCTCCACCAATTAAATCCACCTTATAAGTATCGCACGCTAATTGAATACCTGCATACAATTCTTCTAAAGCTTCTAACGGAAACCTATTTGAAACAGCAATCGATACCGTAATTTGTTCAGCAACACCGTTCATTGCATATACATCTGATAAATTTACCATTACCGCTTTATAACCTAAATGTTTTAAGGGCATGTAACTTAAATCGAAATGCACACCTTCTACTAATAAATCGGTTGTTACCAATAGCTCTTTATCAGTTGAACCGATAACAGCTGCATCATCGCCAACTCCTTTTTCAGTTGATGAATTATGCGTTTTAAAATGCTCCGTTAAATGGTTTATCAACCCAAATTCTCCTAATTGAGCTAATGATGTTCTTTCTTGGTTTTTATCTTCTAACATTTTGCAAAGGTACTAAACATAGCTTTTAAACAAAACCAATCGTTTTTAAAATAAATATAAGGTTTTGTCGTTTTTAAATGTTTTATAATTAGTATATTTTTTAACTTTATCGTTTTTTAAACGAAACATTGTTATTAATACAAAAAGAATGGTTAACACAGCTAGCATACATCAAAATCAGTATATAAAAAGGAAACAATATTTAATGTTTTTTTTAAGTCTACTCTTTTTTTCCTGCAGCTCAGATAATGACGAATTGATAAAAGAAGTAGCCGTTAAAGTTAATTTTACACAAAACTGGGATGCTGTTACAATTGAAAAATCAGATTTAAATAACACCCAATTTACTAACAAATCAGGAACTAAACTTACCATTAATAACTTACGTTATTTAATTTCAAAAATCACTTTAACAGATGGCGCTGGCATTTCTACCATTTATGATGGTTATCAATTAATTGATTTAAATAATAAGGAAAGTTTAACTACTGATTTATTTTCTAAAATAACTGAAGGAACCTACAATCTATCTATAACCTTTGGCTTTAATAACGACGACAACATTAATATTTATAGTGATTTAACTACACTTCCTTGGGATACGAATCGTAACAGCTATCATTTTATGCAACTTGATGGGGAGTTTTTCAATGAAGAAAATACTTGGGAAGACTACAAATTTCACACTACAAACTATATAGATACTAATATTACTGACAACAAAGGCACTTTTTTCACTGTTGATTTAGGCTCAATAAATATTAAAGACAATGCTACTATAGAAATCAGAATGAATGTTTCTCAATGGTTCAAAACCCCAAATGATTGGAATTTAAATGAACTAAATTCAATGTTAACAGAAAATCTTGATGCTCAAAAAAAAATGTCAGAAAATGGGAGAAATGGTGTTTTTAGCTTAGGGAAAATTTCACAATAAACTTATCATACACCTCACAACATTTATTACTTCTTTTAAATACCTTTACTAAAAAAACTATCTTAAAGTACTCAGAACAAAAAGCCCAACTTAAAAGCATTTTTACTTTCACTATCTGACAATTCTTTTGTTAATAATTTAGATTTTCAAGAATAATCAGAAAATCTAATAAACCCATCAAAAAACACAATGCCGACTTGTGTACTTAACTGATACTTATATTGTATATTTGCAAACTATTTAGAGTTAATCCACTTAAATAATGATAAAAGTTTCAGATACAGCAAAAAACAAAGTTATCGAGTTAATGACTCATGACGGTTTTGATGCTACAGTAGATTTTGTGCGTGTTGGCGTAAAAAGCGGAGGTTGTTCAGGTTTATCTTACGACCTAACTTTTGACAAAAGCACACAAGAAAACGATAAAATTTTCGAAGAGAACAACGTTAAAATCGTTGTTGATAAAAAAAGTTTTTTATACTTAGTAGGAACAACATTAGAATACTCTGGAGGTTTAAACGGAAAAGGATTTGTATTTAACAATCCGAATGCAAACCGTACCTGTGGATGTGGCGAAAGTTTTTCACTATAATATTACAACTCAATTATGAGCAAGTATACAGAAGATGATTTAAGAGAAGAGTTAAAAACCAAAGAATATGAATATGGTTTTTATACTGAAATAGAAAGCGAAACCTTTCCTAAAGGACTGAATGAAGACGTAGTTCGTGCAATTTCTAAAAAGAAAAACGAACCAGAATGGATGACCGAATGGCGTTTAGAAGCTTTTAGAGTTTGGCAAACAATGGAAGAACCAGAATGGGCAAATGTTCATTATGAAAAACCAAAATTCCAAGACATTGCTTACTATTCTGCACCGAAAGAAAAGCCAAAATTAAATAGTTTAGATGAAGTTGACCCAGAATTACTGGATACTTTTAAACGTTTAGGTATTTCTTTAGATGAGCAAAAAAAACTAGCCAATGTTGCTGTTGATATTGTAATGGATTCAGTTTCTGTTGCAACAACTTTTAAAGAAACATTAGGAGAAAAAGGTATTATTTTTATGCCTATTTCTGAAGCTATTCAAGAACATCCAGAATTAGTAAGAAAGCATTTAGGAACCGTAGTTCCTACTACCGATAATTTTTATGCAGCGTTAAATTCAGCAGTTTTTTCTGATGGATCTTTTTGTTATATACCGAAAGGCGTTCGTTGCCCGATGGAATTATCAACCTACTTCAGAATTAACGAAGGAGGAACCGGTCAGTTTGAAAGAACATTAGTAGTTGCCGATAAAGGCAGTTACGTTTCTTACTTAGAAGGTTGTACTGCACCAAGTAGGGATGAAAACCAACTACATGCCGCAGTTGTTGAGTTAATTGCATTAGATGATGCTGAAATTAAATACTCAACAGTTCAGAATTGGTATCCTGGAAACGCTGAAGGAAAAGGTGGTGTTTATAACTTCGTTACCAAAAGAGCTATTTGCGAAACGAACGCAAAAGTTTCTTGGACACAAGTTGAAACAGGATCGGCAGTTACTTGGAAATACCCTAGTTGTATTTTAAAAGGAAACAATTCTGTTGGAGAATTTTATTCAATTGCTGTAACTAATAATTATCAGCAAGCTGATACCGGAACGAAAATGATTCACTTAGGTAAAAACACCAAGTCGACTATTATTTCGAAAGGAATCTCTGCTGGAAAATCACAAAATTCATATAGAGGTTTGGTTCAAATTGGATCACGTGCAGAAAATGCTCGTAACTTCTCTCAGTGTGATTCTTTATTAATGGGTAACGAATGTGGCGCACACACGTTTCCATATATCGAAACTAAAAATAAATCAGCACAAATAGAACACGAAGCTACCACAAGTAAAATTGGTGAAGATCAATTATTTTACTGTAACCAACGTGGTATAGATACCGAAAAAGCAATTGCATTAATTGTTAACGGATTTAGTAAAGAAGTACTAAATAAGTTACCAATGGAATTTGCTGTTGAAGCTCAAAAACTATTAGAAATTAGTTTAGAAGGCTCTGTAGGATAATAAAAGAAGGTGAAATGAAAAAAATAGTATTTATAATACTTTCTATCTTAGTTATTGGTTGTAAAAAATCAGAAAAGAAAGAAGTTAAAAACGAAATCAAAAAAACTGAAGTAAAATTATTTCAGTTAGTTGGAGGTTCTATTTTAGTAAATAAATTAGAGGTTTTTTCGCAAGATACAACTTACACAGGGCAAACAAAACAGTTTACCGATGCTTACTACGTAATTTCACATCCGAAAGGAAATTTAATGTGGGATGCTGGTTTACCAGAAAATCTAGTATTACCAGAGCCTGTAACTCCGGGTGATGGAACATTCACAGTACAAAGACCAGACTCTTTAGTAAATCAATTAAAAACTATTGGTTTTAAAATTGAAGATTTTAAATATTTTGCAATGTCTCACTCGCATTTCGATCATACCGGCCATGCAAACTACATGAAAAATGCAACTTGGTTGGTACAAGAAAACGAATATAATTCGGTTGCTGGAGATTCTTTAAAACAGAAAAATCCTGCGGTAGCAGCATTAAAAAATGTTAAAAAATTAAATGGTGATTTTGATGTTTTTGGCGACAGTACTGTTGTTATAAAATACATGCCAGGTCATACAGTTGGCCATCAAGCTTTATACGTAAAAGTATCAGGTATAGAAAAGCCAGTTTTATTAACGGGTGACTTATATCATTTTGAAGAGAACAGAGCCAGTAAAGGTGTTCCTTCATTCAACTATAATGTTGAGCAAACTTTAGAAAGCATGCAAAAATTTGAAGCTTTCGCTAAAGAAAAAAATGCTGAGGTGATTATTCAACATTCACCAAAAGCTTTCAAGAAATTACAAAATCTATTAAAAAAGTAACTAGTAATGTTAAAAATAGAAAACTTACACGCTAACATAGAAGATAAATCAATTTTAAAAGGATTGAATTTAGAAGTTAAAGCAGGTGAAATTCACGCAATAATGGGGCCTAATGGTGCTGGTAAAAGTACGTTGGCCAACGTAATTGCAGGAAAAGAAGAGTACGAAGTTACAGATGGCTCAATAGAGTTAAATAACGAAGATATAAGCGAATTAGGTCCTGATGAAAGAGCACACAATGGTGTCTTTTTATCTTTTCAGTATCCTGTAGAAATTCCTGGTGTTTCGGTTACTAACTTTATTAAAACAGCTATTAACGAAAATCGTAAAGCTAAAGGTTTAGAAGACATGCCTGCAAAAGACATGTTAAAAATGATTCGCGAGAAATCTGAATTATTAGAAATAGACCGTAAATTTTTATCTCGTTCTTTAAACGAAGGTTTTTCTGGAGGAGAAAAGAAACGTAACGAGATTTTTCAAATGGCAATGTTAGAGCCTAAATTAGCTATTTTAGATGAAACAGATTCTGGTTTAGATATCGATGCATTGCGTATTGTAGCTAACGGTGTAAATAAATTAAAATCTAAAGACAATGCTGTAGTTGTAATTACACACTATCAACGTTTATTAGATTATATAGTTCCTGACTTTGTACACGTATTATACGATGGTAAAATTGTAAAATCGGGTGATGCTTCTTTAGCTTTAGAGTTAGAGGCAAAAGGATATGATTGGATTAAGGAAGAAGTTAATTCTTAAGAAAAATGGAGTTAAAAGATAAATTAACCACGTCGTACGTTGCTTTTGAAAATGGTGTGGATATCAATTCGGATATACACGATATTAGAACAAAAGCGCTACAGAACTTTGAAGATTTAGGCTTTCCTACTAAGAAATTAGAAGCTTGGAAATACACCTCTTTAAACGCTGTATTAAAACAAGACTATAGTATTTTTCCTTCTTCGGAAAACACTGTAGAATTGGCAGATGTTAAGAAATATTTTATTCATGATATAGATACTTATAAAATTGTATTTATCGACGGAAAATATAGTTCTTTCTTATCTGAAACTACACATGATAAGATTGATGTTTGTTTAATGTCATCAGCATTAACAAAGCCAAAATATAAAGCTGTTATTGAAAACTATTTCAATAAAATTGCTAAGCAAGATAATTTAACATCGTTAAATACTGCTTTTGCTAATGAAGGTGCTTACATCAATATTCCTAAAAATGTAGAAGTAGACAAGCCAATTCAGGTTATCTATTTTACTACAGGTGCTGAGGAAGCTACGATGACACAGCCTCGTAATTTAATTGTTGCAGAACAAAATGCACATGTTCAAATTATAGAACGTCATCAGAGTTTAACTTCTAATTCGGTTTTAACAAATGCCGTAACAGAAGTGTATGCTGCAAAAGATGCCACGGTAGATATTTATAAGATTCAGAATGATAATGAAAATGCTTCTTTGGTAGATAATTCTTACATAGAGCAAAAATCAAATAGTATCGTTTCTGTACATACTTTTTCTTTCGGAGGAAATATTACACGTAATAACTTAAACTTTTATCAAAGAGGAGAGCATATCGATTCTATCTTAAAAGGAATTACTATTACTGAAGGAAAGCAACATGTAGATCATCATACATTAGTACATCATATAGAGCCTAATTGTGAGTCTCATCAAGATTACAAAGGTATTTATGGTGATCGCTCTACAGCTGTTTTTAATGGAAAAGTTGTTGTTGAAAAAGAAGCTCAGAAAACAAATGCTTATCAGCAAAATAATAATATTTTAATTAGCGATAAAGCAACAATCAATGCAAAACCTCAATTAGAGATATTTGCTGATGATGTAAAGTGTTCTCACGGTTGTACTATTGGTCAGTTAGACGAAGATGCGTTGTTTTACATGCAACAACGAGGAATTCCGAAGAAAGAAGCAAAAGCTTTATTAATGTACGCCTTTGCTAATACAGTGTTAGAAAGCGTAAAAATACCTGAAGTTAAAAAACGAATTAACAAATTAATAGCTAATAAATTAGGTGTTAATATTGGATTCGATTTATAACATAAAAATTACCATTTTACTATAAAAGACCATTCAATATTGAATGGTCTTTCTTTTTTTAATTGGGTTTTGTAATGATGTAAAAAAAATTTCGTCAAAAGGAATAACCAAAACTCAAAACTAGAAAAAGATGCGCAAAACAATAATACTCTTCAGTTTACTATTTATTAGTATTCAATCGCAATCACAAACCGATGTTTTTAACGCTCTACTTAAAACTTATGTTAGTACAACAGGAAATGTGGATTATAAAGGACTAAGAAAAAATCGTGCTTTATTAGATTTATACTTAAATCATTTAGAAAGAACAATCCCTGGTAAAAGATGGTCAACTTCAAAAGCAAAAGCATTTTGGATTAATGCTTACAACGCATATACCATTAAATTAATATTAGATAGTTACCCTTTAAAGAAGATTACAGATATTAAAAGAAAAGGGAGAAATGCATGGAAAATACCTTTTGCTATAGTAGGTAGAAAAACATATTCTCTTGATTATATTGAACATAAAATATTACGTCGTTGGCATGACGATCCTAGAGTTCATGTAGCTATAAATGCAGCTTCTAAATCAGGCCCTCGTTTTGCAAATTATGCTTTTACGGCTAAGAATATTGAATCGGAATTAGAATCGTTAATGCGAGGCTTTATTAACGATAATACTAAAAATAAAATATCTTCTAGTAAAATTGAAGTTTCAAAAATGTTTGAGTGGTATCAAGAAGATTTTACAATAAAATATTCTTTAGTTGATTATATAAACAAATATTCTGATATTCAAGTGAACGATAATGCCAGCGTTAGTTATTTAGAATATAACTGGAATTTAAACGGAATATAAAACGCAGCCCCTTATTTACTCCCCTAATATCGGAAAAACATTTGATGTTTTTTCGATATTATTTTTTATTATAAGTCTAATGATTTCAACACCATTCTTAATTCCATATAACTATAATCCATCGCTACTTTTTCTTTTAAGTCGGTTAAACTTTTAAAAGTTACACTTTCAATAGCTTTTACAATTTTGTTATATTTTTTTAACGGAATGAGTTCTAACACATCAATGTCACCAGTTTCAATAAAACTAGCTAAATGACTCTCTATTGTATTAACCGTTAATCCTCTTTTTGATGCTATATCTTTAGCTGAAACACCTTCCTTAAAAAGCTTAAATGTTACTTCTCTTGTAGGAATTTTATCTTTTTTTGATTGTTCTTCCTGTTTAATTCCGTGTTCTTTACAATAACTACTTACAGCATCTAAAATTCTACCACCATATTTTTGGACTCTAATTTTCCCCATTCCATCAACTTTTAATAGTTGTTGTGCAGTTTTAGGAAGCGTATCACAAATAGCATATAACGTTTTTTGAGTGAAAATTTGAAAATGAGGAATCTTATTTTTTTTATGAATTTCATCACGTAAATCACGTAAACTTAATGCTAAAATAGGATCTCTAGAAGAACTTATTTTTTTCTTCTTAGCTTTTTCTACATTTTGCAAAACTGCGTTAGCTCTAATCTTTAAATAGTCTTCAACTTGAAAACCATCTTTTAATTTCAAAAAACAAAATAACTTTATAGACAATGCATCCTGCAACGTATAAATTTGTTTTTCTAAATCTTTTTCAACGGCTTTGTTATCCGTAGAAAAAGAAATTTCTTCCAATGGTTTTTTAATAAATTCTTCTGTTTGATTGATAAAATAAGCCACTGCTTTTATAAAACGTTCATTAATAGCTTCACTATTTTCAGCTAAAATATCATCTTCTGAAAGTTGCTGTAGTTGAATTTTAAAACCGTTTGCAATCTTTAACAAGGCAATAGCGCCGTTATCTTTTATCGTCAACAACTGATCAATTATAGTACCGTTTAAGCTCGTTCTATTTTTATAAAAAATATCAATAGCTCTGGTTACTGGATATAAAAATGCCCTGAAATCAAACAATTCAGCAATTAAATTTAGTTGATAGGTTTTTTCTGCCTCACTTAAAACGCTTTCATCAGGAAGATTCTCATTTACATTTTTATTAAAAGAATCTACAGTTTTATCATTAATAATCGAACTATTTTTAATCTGTGTTTTTAAAACAATTCCTTCTAAAGTTGTACACCTACTAAGAGCTACATAAGTTTGCCCGTGTGCAAAAGATGCTTCTGCATCAATAATCGCTCTTTCAAAAGTTAAACCCTGGCTTTTATGAATAGTAATTGCCCAAGCCAATCGTAATGGAATTTGAGAAAAAGCACCAGTAACATCTTCTTTTATCTCTTTGGTTTCTTCATTTATCGAGTAATTTATATTCTCCCAGGTTTCTTTTTTAGTTTCAATTTCAGCATCGTCATTCGGACATTTTACATAAATAGTATCATCATCTATCATTGTAATCATACCGATTTTTCCATTAAAATATCTTTTTTCAGGTGAACTGTCATTTTTGATAAACATTACCTGAGCACCAACTTTCAATTCTAGTTTTTCACTATTGGGATAAGCATTCTCATTAAATTTACCAGAAACAATTGCTTTAAAAAAAACACTTTTTTTCTTTAGCTTTTCTAACTCTAAGTTATTAATAGCGTCCGCACGTCTGTTATGCGTTGTTAAGGTAATATAACCGTCGTTTTTCTGTGGTTCAAAATCCGGATTATATCTTTTGTTCAATATTTGTTCAGATTTCTCTGATAAAGAATCATTTCTAATCTCATTTAAAATAGCGATAAATTCTTCGTTATCTTGTCTGTAAATTTTCTTTAATTCAATACTTACTGTGTTTGATTCTTGAAAGGCTTTACTACTAAAAAAATAAACCGAATTATAATGCTGTTGTAACAAGCTCCATTCGTTTGGTTTTACAACAGGTGACAATTGTTGCAAATCGCCAATCATTAAAACTTGGGCGCCTCCAAAAACTTTATTACGGTCTTTATATTTACGTAAAACTTGATCTATACCGTCTAATAAATCCGCTCTAACCATACTAATTTCATCAATAATAACTAAATCTAACGATCTTATAATGTCTATTTTAGTTTTATTGAATTTACGTTGTTGATTGGTTGTATTTGTTAATTGATTGGGTAAGATTGGCCCAAATGGCATTTGGAAAAAAGAATGAATAGTAACTCCTTTAGCATTAATTGCTGCTACACCAGTTGGCGCAACAATAACCATTCTTTTTAAAGACTCACTTTTTATTTTATGTAAAAAAGTAGTCTTTCCGGTACCTGCTTTTCCTGTTATAAAAAGATTTCTATCTGTTTTTTCTATAAACTGAATGGCAAGTTCTAATTCTCTGTTTTCTGTCATTGCAAAATTATGCTACGCTTCTCTTAAAGTTGTAAAAATAGTTTTTTTAAGATAGTAATTTGTATAAATTAACAAGAGCCAATATTATTTATAAACAGAATAAGACTATACTTTATTCTAATCTTAATATTTTTTCCATTTTTCTCCCTATAACTAACTTATCTATCAATTTTTTAAAAATGCATGTATTGTTTGTATACTTCAAATTCATCGTTTATTTTTTAATTAGATAGCCACAAACAACTCCTTTAATAATATGTGCATTAGGATGGATTTTTGCACTCTCAAAAAACGTTTTAAATGTTAATTTATTTCAATAAGTGATTGTAATTTATTTTCATCATAACCTGTAAACCATTTTACTATCTGATGAAAGTCTTCTTTTTTTTCACTCTATTTTCCCAATCTATTCCAATAAATAGGATGAATCGTTATAAACATCTTCTTATAAAACTCTACATCAATATATCCAAATCCCACAACTATTGGTCCTGCCCATCATTATTCTTCATTTCAGTTTAGCGCAAAAAAAAACCTCGATCTTTTCAGATTGAGGTTTAAAAGAAAGGCAACGACCTACTCTCCCACCATTGGCAGTACCATCGGCGCTAATGGGCTTAACTTCTCTGTTCGGGATGGAAAGAGGTGAGCCCCATTGCGATAATCACCTTAAATCGTTCAGTATATTTCAACTGTATAAGTTAACATATTAGTAAAATCATATCGTAAATTATCAAAAGAGTTGCGCTTGCTCCCTTTC
>NZ_JAOBTH010000028.1 GCF_025215075.1 Tenacibaculum haliotis
GAAAAGACAATAAAAGTGCTATAGGAACCATCGTAGAACGTAAAACAAGGTTCACTTTAATATTAAAATTAAACTCCAAAAAAGCAGATGAAGTTGCTGATGTATTTTCTAAAATGTTAAATCAATTAAACGCTAAATTTAAAAAATCTATGACTTACGACAACGGAATTGAAATGGAAAATCAGCTGCAAATTATTCAGCAAAAACTAAACAATAGACCTCGAAAAATTATTGGTTATAAAACACCCCAAGAAATGATCAATATTGAGCTAAAAAACGTAGCTTAGTAACATCAAAAATTAATAACGATTTGTTGCGTTACAACGTTGAATCCAAGCCTGTAAATTGAAAATATATTACTTAATCTTATTTATTCTAACCTTTTATTCTTGTCAGGAAAAAGGTGATATAAATGACTCCAAATATAGGAATTCAAACTATATTTTTTATAAAGAAGATGGACAAAACGGATATTGGCAAAGAATAAGTAAAAAATCCGATTTCAAGTATAATAAAGGTCAATTAACGAATTATTATGATAATGGAAATAAGTTTGGTGAAATAGAAGTATTAGATAATATCAATAATAGAATTGAGAAATTTTATAATAGAGAAACTGGTGAATTGATTAACACAATATGGGTTAAAGATAACTTAGAATATAAAAGAGTTTATGAAAACGGCTATCACAAACATTTTTATTCGAACAAAGCTCAAATAATAATAGAAGAGGGTTTAGTTCAAAATAATTTAGAACAAGGCTTATGGAAAAGATATTGGAGTGAGAGTGGTAATTACAATGGAAACATAAAAGAAATTATCAACTTCAAAAACGGAAAACCTCACGGGAAAAGGAAAAATTATTGGAAAAATGGAAATTTAAAATCATCTGCTTTTTGGAATTCAGGAATACAATCAGGAAAAGGTTTTTTTTATTATCAAAATGGAAACTTAGAGGAATCAAATAATAGATTTAATGAAAAACTTCACGGTGAATACAAAACTTATTACGTTGACAAAACATTAAAAAAACATTGTAATTACTGGAATAACAAAACTTTAGATACTTGTAGAACTTACTATCCAAATGGAAATATAAAGAAATTGGAAATATATAAGTTGGACACAGTCAGTCTTAAATCATACGGAAAAGCCTATTTTTATTATGAAAGTGGAAAACTTAAAATGGAAACTGAAGCAAAAGATTATAAAGCTAACGGTAAAGTAAAAATCTATTATGAAAGTGGTGTATTAAAACAAGAATGTAACTTATTTGGTAAAATTAAACAAGGGAAATTTAAAGAGTATTATGAAAATGGTGAATTATCTTTCAGCGCAACTATGAAAGATGATTTATTCGACGGAGAGAACCTACATTATAATAAACAAGGAAAATTAATCAAAACAGTAATTGTTGAAAATGGTGTTAAAATTGACTCTGTGATTAAATAAAAAACTACACATAACAATGGCTAAAATTAATACGGGTTTTGGTGCTTAATCCAAAGTTTAGTGTATTTTTATAATGTCAGCCAAATCTTTTGATTTGACTTTAGAACAGAAAAAGATAAAACAAAATAAAAAGTTTTGACTAAGTGCTTAATCAGAAATTAATTTCTTTTTAATTCCGTACTAATCTTAGCCCGAACGTTGTGCAACATATAAAACGATGAATCGTCCTGAAATAGGTTGACTAAAAATTAAACATTTAATTATAGTCACTTATGAAAACACAAAATGATCACTGGCGAAAAAAAAGCTATCAAAAAGTAAATTTAGAGACCAAACTTTTAGTTGTTGACCAAATCTTAAATGGTCAGCTATCCAACAACCAAGCTTCCAAAAAATATGTCGTTCCAAGGACTACAATTGCCTATTGGGTCAAAAAATATAGTACTTTAGTACAACAAAATACTGGTATGAGTAAATTAGATGAAATTAAAAAATTAAAGGAACGTATTGAAGAACTGGAGTTTGTAAAGGACTTTCAGCAAGATATTATTGCTGATATGGAAATCATCACAGGTGTTGATATGTCAAAAAAGTCATTACCCAAAACATTAGCAAAAGAGATAGCACTAAAAAAGAAAAACCGTTTAAAAGAAAATGGTTCTATCAATGTTTTGGGATTAGTAAACAAGCCTTTTACAAAAGAGAAAAAGTAAAACAAAGCAAAGCTATAAACGACATTAAAATAATTACGATGGTCAAAGAATATCGTAAAAAAGTAAGCTCCAGAACTGGAGGTAAAAAACTATATAAAGAACTTAAAAATCAGTTGATCCAACAAGATATTAAAATCGGTAGAGATAAATTTTTTGATGTATTAAGACTACATAATTTACTGGTTCCTAAACTCAAAAACTACATAACTACCACAAACTCTAATCATTTATTTAAAAAGTATAAAAACCTCATTCAAAACAAAATACCTACTAGGCCCGAACAACTTTGGGTAAGCGATATTACATACATTAAAACAGAAAATGGACACAATTATTTAGCTATTGTAACGGATGCATATTCAAAGAAAATTATGGGATATAAACTAGATAACCATATGAAAGTATCACTCTGTAAGGACGCTTTAAAAATGGCTATAAAAAACAGAAAATATCCATCGAAAAAATTGATTCATCATTCTGATAGAGGTATGCAATATTGTTGTCCTGAATATACTCAGTTTGCTGAAAATAATGGAATAACAATGAGTATGACAGAGCAATATGATCCGTATGAGAACGCTATTGCGGAGAGAATTAATAGAACGTTAAAATATGAACATGGACTTAAAAACTGTCTTAAGAACACTCCTATTGCTCAAAAGTTAGCTAAACAGGCGGTAGTTACAACAATTTAAGAACTCATTTTAGCCTTGATTTAAGAAAACCAGCAGAAGTACATATAAATCCAAACATCAAATACAAATCGTATCGAAAAAATAATGTAAATTTGACTGAACTAACAATTTAAAAACAAACATAGTTCAAAATAGTTTTTGCCTTCTAAACGGCTAAAAAAATAGTTTGAACGGTATAAATTAACCTGAAAAAAGGTCAACCTATATCAGGACAATACATGATGCAAAAACAACAGCAAATAAACTTGATGAAAATGTACGTTATTATGATGCATTTAAATAATGATACTTAATTATAAAGTAAAAAACTACCGCCAACAAAGTGTATAAGTAATAAGGGGGAGTGTTTAACTGAAAGCTTGGTTCTTTTCTGCTATCTTTGTTTTTAAACCGAAAATTGTCACACATTAATCTGCTACTTTTCATATACAAACCGTATCGAAAAAATAATGTAGATTTGACTGAACTAACAATTTAAAAACAAACATAGTTCAAAATATTTTTTACCTTCTAAACGGCTAAAAAAGGGGCTATCTATATTAGGACAATACATTAAATAATATCTAAAATACTTTCTGTCGGACGCCCAATAACTGCTTTATTACCATTAATAACAATTGGCCTTTCAATCAGTTTAGGGTTGTTTACCATTGCTTGTATAATTTCAGTATCAGATAATTCTTTACCTTTAAATTCTTCTTTCCAAACTTTTTCATTCTTACGAACTAATTGAATAGGAGTAATATTTAATAAAGAAACAATTTCTTTCAATTCTGTTTCTGTAGGGATATCCTCTAAGTATTTTACAACTTCAAATTTCTTACCTGATTTTTCTAAAATTTCTAATCCGCAACGCGATTTACTACATCTATTATTGTGAAATATTTTTATCATTATTATTTAAGTTTCAACGTTTTTAATATATTATCTCGATACAAATTTGCTCATTCTTCACAAATTCACTCGATGTGACAGTACAATTTACTTTTCTTTTTGTCCGTTTAACATTAAGTACGATTTTAAAAAAGGATTGATGTTTCCATCCATAACAGCATCTACATTTCCCGTTTCATGCGCTGTACGTACATCTTTCACTAATTTATAAGGGTGCATTACATAATTACGAATTTGACTTCCCCATTCGGTTTTTAGCTTTCCTGCTTCAATATTTTCTCTTGTAGCTAAACGTTTTTGTAATTCAATTTCATACAATTGCGATTTTAACATTTTTAAAGCAGTTGCTCTGTTATCGTGTTGAGAACGTGAGTTAGAACATTGAATTTGAATTCCGCTTGGTTTATGAGTCAACTGAACCTTGGTCTCCACTTTGTTTACATTTTGTCCACCAGCACCACTAGAACGTGCGGTAACAATTTCGATATCAGCAGGGTTAATTTCTATTTCAATAGTATCATCAGCAACCGGGAACACATATACAGATCCGAATGTGGTGTGTCGTTTTCCGTTACTATCAAAAGGAGAAATACGAACCAAACGATGTACGCCATTTTCACCTTTTAACCATCCGAAGGCATAATCGCCATCAATCTCTATGGTAACTGTTTTTACACCCGCAACATCACCAGCTTGGTAATTGAGAGTTTTTAATTTAAAACCTTGCTTTTCTGCCCACATGGTATACATTCGCATTAACATTTCTACCCAATCACAACTTTCGGTACCGCCAGCACCTGCAGTAATTTGAATGGTTGCACTTAAATTATCGCCTTCTTCAGAAAGCATGTTTTTAAACTCAATATCTTCTAGAAAAGTAGCCGTTTTTTCGAACTGTTCTATAACTTCAGTTTCATCAACAGCATCTTCTTTATAAAAATCATATAAAACACTAAGATCTTCGTTCATTGTAATTACCGAATTGTAATCACTCACCCATTTCTTTTTAAATCGAAGGGATTTCATTAAAATTTCAGCTTCTTTTGGATTGCTCCAAAAGTTAGGGTCAGCAGTTTTTTCTTCCTCATTATTTATTTCAATCAACTTCTTGTCAATTTCTAAATAACCTTTTAACTTGCCAATTCGTTCAGTAATATCTTTCAACTGTTCGTGTGTAATCATACAACAAAAATACATTTTAAAACCGTAGATAAAAATGGAAATAAACTTAATAAGTGATACTGTTACGAAGCCAACAAAAGGAATGTTAGAAGCGATGATGAACGCAAAGGTTGGTGATGATGTTTTTGGTGCTGATCCGACGGTAAACGTATTGCAAGAGAAGGTTGCTAAAATATTTAATATGGAAGCAGCATTGTTTTTTCCTTCAGGTACGATGGCAAATCAAACTGCTATAAAAATTCATACGCAGCCAGGAGATAGAATGTTTTGTGATAAATGGGCACATGTATATAATTTTGAAGGTGGTGGAGCTGCATTTAATTCGGGAGTTACTTCTCATTTGATTGATGGAGATAGAGGTATGTTTACAGCCAATCAATTAAAGGAAGCGGTTTCTGGTAGAGCAGATATTCATGCTCCTTATAGTCGTTTAGTTTGTATAGAAAACACCACTAATAAAGGCGGTGGAGCTTGTTGGGATTTTAACGAGTTACAGAAAACACAAAAAATAGCTAAAGAAAATAGTTTAGCTTTTCATTTAGATGGTGCTCGTTTGTTTAATGCTTTGGTAGCAAAAAATGAAACCCCGCAACAATATGGAGAGTTGTTTGATACGATTTCTATTTGTTTATCTAAAGGATTAGGAGCACCTGTAGGTTCTATTTTAGTAGGAACTAAACAACATATGGAAAAAGCATTACGTGTTCGTAAATTATTTGGAGGCGGAATGCGACAGGCTGGTTTTTTAGCAGCAGCGGCAATTTATGCGTTAGATAATAATGTTGAGCGTTTAGCTGAAGATCATCAAAAAGCGCAACAGATAGGTACTGTTTTAGAAGAATGCTTATATGTAACAAAGGTAGAACCTATTCAAACTAATATTATTATCTTTTATGTAGATGATAAGATTGATCCGATGGATTTCATCAATAAAATGGCATCAAAAGGTATTTTGTTAATCTCTATGGGGGAAGGTAAAATACGAATTGTTACGCATTTAAATTTCACGAATGAAATGTTAATTGTTTTATTAAAAGAACTTAAAATTTTTTAGAAAAAGATTCTAATAAAAGGAGAGAAAGCATTTGCATAAATGCTTTTGTCTTCTTTGTATAATACATCGTACTGAACGCCAAAAGTAACTTTACCTGTAATATAAGCGATACCAATATTTAAAGAGGGATAACTATAGTTGTCTTTAATATTACCTATTTTTTTGCTAACATAAGATTGTAAAAGTTCGCTAGAGAACTCTATTTCAGGTATTGGCCTATATAAAGCTATAACACTAGCAGAATACATGTTTGCACTATAGTCACTACTTTTATTATATAGGTAACCAAAACTACCTCCAAAAGAGAACTCTTCGTTAAAATCATAAACCGCACTTGGCGATATAGAAAGTGTAGTTGTGTTACTACCAAAACTAAAACCAAAACTACCACCAAAACGTGTGTTGTTCCAAAAATCAGATTCTTGAGAAAATAAACTTATTGATAGTAAAAACAAAGAAAGAGTAATGATTTTTTTCATGAAAGTATTTAATATAATTTGGGTAAAAATAACAATTTAATTGGTTAAAATGAAAAAGAGATTGTAGTAAAACAATCTCTTTTTTAAGGACTTAATTCAAATTATCAAATTTAGATAATTCTTTATAGTTTTTATTTAGTTTACGTAACAGAATACCATAAATTAACTGGTAAAACAACCATAACAATACTAACATTATTGAAGAAATAACAGCTGTAACTATAATAAAAACAAATGTTTTTGCATTGGTGAATTCAGGATGAGATTTTACTGTCGCAACCACAACAGCAACTGTAATTATAAATAAATAAGATAAGTTAAATAAAACGTAATACTTAACCGTTTTTCTAGTGTTTACAATTTTAGTCATCAATTCTTTTGTAGAATCAGTAACTGAAATACGCTTATAGTTTAAATAAAATTTAATTAAAAAATAAAATAATATCACATAAGCTATTATCTGAGAATAAAATACAAAATCACCTAAACCTATTTTTTCATATTCTTTATTAGCTTGGTCCATATCAACGAAAAAATACATGGAGTTTAAGAGTATAAACTCTAATATTCCAATAATAAAAATCCATTTTACAATTGATGATGACCTTGAATGCGCCATTTTATAGATATCAACTTTAGAAACTGTATCTATTTCTTCTGGTTGATTATCCCATGCTTTTTTATATTTATCTAAATCCATTTATTATGGGTTTAATACTTTTTTTAATTTATCCTTTGCTCTGTTCATTTTTACACGAGCGTTTACTTCACTGATACCTAAGGTTACAGATATCTCTTTGTAAGGCTTATCTTCTAGATATAAAAATATTAGTGCTTTGTCAATGTCATTTAGTTTTCTAATGGCATTGTAAAGTGCTTTTAATTGTAATTCCTCTGTCTCGTCATAATCAACAGCTTTAATTTTAAAAGCATAGTCAGTAATATCTTGTGTCTTTACAGTTCTAGTAGATTTTCTGTATAAAGAAATAGCGGTGTTTAAAGCCACTCGATACATCCATGTACTAAATTTAGCTTCTCCTCTAAACTTACTGTAGTTTTTCCAGAGTTGAATTGTTACCTCCTGAAACAAATCGTTATGAGCATCTTGGTTTGTAGTATAAAGCCTACAAATTTTATGCACAATGTTTTGATTGGCTTCAAAATCAGATAAAAATTTATTTTCTAACTCTTTGTTCACTAAGTTTAATATCGTTGATTGGTTATAAGTAGCTCAAAAATACGAATTGTTACAGTTCATCCTAAAATAAATACAGTTCAGTTGTTTTTAGTTTTAAAAACGATAGAACAGCAGCATATTTGTAGTGTAATTAATCAGTAAAAAAGAAGAATCATGAAATTTTTAACAGCAATATTAATATTAATTCAACTCTTTATAGTAGCAGAGTTAACAGCTCAGAACAAAGAAATACAAGTAACAGTTGTAAATGCTACATCAGACTTAGGTAAAATAAGTTATGCTTTATATACGAAAGACAATTTCAGAAAAAAACCAATAAAAGTAGCATCAACTATAATAAAAGAAGGTAAAAGCACTGTTGTTTTTAAAGATGTACCATTAGGAGAGTATGCGATTATTTGTTTTCATGATAAAAATAATAATGGTAAAATGGATTTTAAACCAAACGGAATGCCATTAGAGGATTACGGTTCTTCAAACAATGTAATTAATCCTTACGGACCACCGCAATATGAACAGTCAAAATTTATGATTGCTGATAAAAATGTATCTTTAAAAATTAAATTTTAGCAAGAAAGTAACAATGGAAAAATATACATCCAATACATTTACAAGTTTAAAAAAAGATTTTTTAATATGTTTAAAACTAACGATAGTCTTTGGTGTAATTTTTACAATCATAAATCAACAATTTACCATTAAAGGAGCTGCAGTTGTATTTTTATTTTCAGCAATGTATTCTTTTATATTGGGCTTAGGAAACGGAATAATTAATAACTATTTAAATACTAGGTGGAACTGGGCTACTCAAACAAACGAAAGAGTTTGGGCTGGAGTAATAGCAACTATTTGTTACACTATTATAGCTGTTTTATTAATTCATTATATACAATATGTACTAATTTTTCAGCATGATTTTTCAGATTTTTTTGATGGAAAATTATTTTGGTCTCATTTATTTGCGATTATAATTTCTTTAGGAATTGCAAGTTTTTTTCATGCTCGTAGTTTTATGATTAATTGGAAAGCGTCATTAAAACAAGAAACAACACAACATGAAATAGTAGCAAAAACAGAAACCGCAAAGTTTGAAACCTTAAAAAGTCAGTTAGATCCACATTTTTTATTCAATAGTTTAAACGTTTTAACCTCTTTAATAGGCGAAAATCCGAAGCAAGCGGAAAGATTTACCACAAAATTATCAAAAGTATATCGGTATGTTTTAGAGCAGCGAAATAAAGAGTTAATTCCGTTAGAAGAAGAATTAAGGTTTGCTAAAACATATATGGAGCTATTACAAATGCGATTTGAAGATGCGGTACAATTTAATATTCCAACTACGGTAAGTAACTCCGATTTAAAAATAGTGCCATTGTCTTTACAATTATTACTCGAAAATGCAGTAAAACACAATGTCGTTTCATCAGCTAAACCTTTACAAATTCACATTTTTGAAGAAGATGGTTTTTTACAAATTCAAAATACGGTTAATCCTAAAGAAGCAATTGGCAAAAGTACAAAGGTAGGATTAAGAAATATTGCAGATCGTTATGGTTTAATAACTGATGAACGGGTAGAAATTAAAAATAATAACAAAACATTTACAGTGAGTTTACCGCTGTTAACAAAAACAAATAACATGTCATATAATTCAAATAATATAGAAAACAGCAAGTATGTAAGAGCTGTAGAAAAGGTAGAGAAATTAAAAGAATTTTATCAAAACTTAGCATCTTATTGTATGGTGATTCCTTTTTTAATATTTATCAATTTAAAATTTTCACCACAATTTCATTGGTTTTGGTTCCCTATTTTTGGATGGGGAGTTGGATTAACTTTTCATTTCTTAGAAGTAAATAATTATAATATTTTCTTAGGGAAAAATTGGGAAGAGCGTAAGATTAACGAAATGATGAAAGACGATAAAAATTATAAATAAGATGGAAAGAGAACAACAGCAATACATTCTAGCAAAGAAAAGAGTTAAAAGAATTAAAGGTTTTTACACACACTTAACAATTTATTGTATTGTTATACCAGTAATAATTTTTGTAAATCTAAAATTCGAACCTCATTTTCATTGGTTTTGGTTTTCGTTAATAGGTTGGGGAACAGGAGTTTTTTTTCATTTTTTAAATATTTTCGTATTCAATAATAAAAGTTTAACTAAAAACTGGGAAGAGCGTAAGATTAAAGAAATAATTAAAGCAGATAAAAACTATAAATAAAATGGAAAGAGATTATTCAGAAGAACAAAAATATATACTTGCGAAAAAGAGAGTAGAAAAAATTAAAGGATTTTATATTCATTTAGTTGTTTATGTATTGGTAAATATTTTTATATCAGGAATTATTATATTTGGATTAACGAGTGAAGATCAATATAGTTTTGTAGAAGCACTTACTCATTTCGGAACTTATTCAACTTGGTTATTTTGGGGGATAGGATTATTTTTTCATTGGTTAGGGGTTTTTGGTTCTAATTTATTCTTCGGAAAAGATTGGGAGAAAAAAAAGATAGAACAATATATGGACGATAATAAATTTTAATTATGGAAACAGATAAACTTTATGATCAAGCAGAGAAAAGAGTAAAAAAAATCAAGAATTTTTATAATCATTTGCAAATTTTTGTAATTATGATGCTTGTGTTGGCTATTTTTTCAAATACAATATTTACTTTTTTTGAAAACCATATTCAAAACCCAGGAACCTTAAAATGGGCGAGAGCAAATGTTTGGATAAATTCTTTATTGTGGGGAGGCGGAGTTTTAATTCATGCTTTATATGCTTTTAAGAATAAAATTACTTTTCTTGATGCCTGGGAAAACAAAAAAGTAAACGAGTTTATGAATGAAAAAAAATAAGAAGATGGAAACTAATAACTACTCAGAAAAATACCTAGTAGCTCAAAAAAAAGTTGAAGAGCTTAAACAATTTTATAAGCACTTATCTGTATATATACTCGTAAATTTATTTTTTATAGCACGCCGAATCTATAAAGACATTAAATTGGGTGATTCACTTGAAGAAGCTTTTTTTGATATAGATAATTATCGTTTTTTCTTTTGGTGGGGAATTATTTTGGTAATACACGGTGTAAAAGTGTATAGCAAACAAAACCTGTTTAGTAAAAATTGGGAAGAGCGAAAGATAAAAGAATACATGGATGAAAAATAATAAATAAGAACTATGAATGTTATTATTATTGAGGATGAAAAACCAGCAGCAAGGCGATTAAACAGAATGTTATTTGTATTAGATATTCAGGTTAAAACGATGTTGCATTCTGTAGAAGAATCAATAAATTGGTTTCAAAACAATAAACATCCAGATTTAATTTTTCTTGATATTCAGTTGTCAGACGGATTGTCGTTTGAAATATTTGAAGAAATAGAGGTGAAATCGGCCATTATTTTTACAACTGCTTATGATGAATATGCGTTAAAAGCATTCAAATTAAACTCAATAGATTATTTATTAAAACCACTTGATGAAGATGAATTAGCTGTTGCGGTAAACAAGTTTAAAGAAAATCAAACCCAAAAATCTGAAGTAAAAGTTAATATTGATGATATTCGTAAACTACTGATAAATCCGGTTGATAGAAAGTTTAAAAAGCGATTTACAATAAAAGTAGGTCAACATATAAAAATTATACATGTTGATGAAATTGAATGCTTTTATTCAGAAAATAAAGCCACTTATATTCACACAAACTCTAACCGTAATTATTTAATTGATGATTCTTTAGAGCATTGGCAAGAGCAATTAAATCCTGAACATTTTTTTAGAGTAAACAGAACTTTTATTGTGCATATAAATGCCATAAAAGATATTGTTTCATATACAAACTCTCGTTTGCAGTTAGTATTACATTCTTATACAGATACCGAAATAATAGTAAGCAGAGAGCGTGTAAAAGACTTTAAAAACTGGATTGATTAAACGATAACTATTCTTTCGCTTTTATAAAATCAGAAATTAAATAACTTATAAATTTACCTACTTGATTTATAGCAGAAGTATCTTGCATTATAGCAGGAGCACCTTCACAAATATGAATATAACTAGCGTTTTCATTTTTAGCGAAATAATGAACAAATTCTCTAGTTTGTAGTGTTGTAAATCCACTCGGAGTCATTGCACTACTCGGAAAATTTTGAATACAATCTAAATCTATCTCAATACCAAAAGGTTTATCTTGAATGAAGTTCTTAGCGCGTAATAATTCGTTTTCAAACGGAATAGATTTGTAAACTTCTAACTCTTCATATGTATTGTAATCGATATTTATGTTGCTATGAATAATATCAAAAACATACTGTGGAGTATAATTTTCATGTAAACCGAACATAAAATATTTATCTAAATACTGATGCTCAATAGCATAAGAAAATCCATTACCACTATGGCGTTCTTCTAAACGACGCAAATCGGTGTGGGCATCTAAATTAATTACATTTATTGATTGATTTTTTCCTTCGGATAAACCTTTTAAATTACCATAAGAATTGTTGTGCCCTCCACCGATTATAATCGGAGTTTTATCAGCTTCAATAATTCTTTTAATAATAGATGATAATTCTTTATCAATAGCCTTAACAAGAAAATCACCTTTTTCTCTATCAGAACCATCAAAGGTTGAAACTTCATCAAGATAATCTAAATAGCCTAAAACAAGAATATCTTCTCCTTTTATAAATTGATTCTCTTGCGTGTTTAAAAACGATTTTAAAGCAGGAATAAAGGCAGTATGTGCACCACCATTTCCATAATTCATTTTTACACCAATATCTTCTGGCACTCCAATAATTACAAATTTAGCAGTTGAATTTTTAAGTTCTTCAATTGCCAAAATAGTTTGTATATATTGCCCTAATTTTGCTTCTCCCTCTCGGAGATTAACAAAATTAGTAATGTTTTTTTGACTAAATAATTGTAACATATTAAATTGATTTTCCGTTAATAAAAACTGTATCAATTAAAACAGAACCAAAGTTATAAGGAATCGCACCGTAACTTAAAATTTCTTTTGTAACGATAAAATTAGCTTTCTTACCTTTTGTAATACTTCCAACTTTATCAGATAAATTCATGGCATAGGCACCGTTTATAGTTGCTGCATTTATAGCTTCTTCAGGAGTCATTTTCATTTTAATACAGGCAGTAGCAACTACAAAGTTCATGTTACCAGAAGGTGTTGAGCCAGGATTAAAATCAGTAGCCAAAGCCAAAGGTAATCCTGCATTTATAATATTTCTAGCAGGTGTATAGGGAATACTTAAAAAATAGGAACACGATGGTAAAGCAACAGGCATGGTATCGGTTCCTTTTAAGGTATTAATATCATCAGAATTCATAATTTCTAAATGATCTACAGATAAAGCTTTATGTTTTACACTTACTTGAACACCTCCAATAGTTGTAAATTGATTTACATGTACTTTTGGTATTAATCCATATTTTTTACCAGCTTCTAAAATTCGATCGGTATCTTCAACTGAAAAATAACCAGTTTCACAAAAAGCATCTATAAACTCTGCCAATTTTTCTTTAGCTATTTTTGGTAGCATTTCATTAATAATCAAATCGATATAGCCATTTTTATCATCTTTGTATTCTTTCGGAAAAGCGTGAGCTCCTAAAAAAGTAGCTTTGATAGGCAGATTATAATTTTCGCCTAGTTTTTTAATAACACGTAACATTTTTAATTCAGCATCAACAGTTAAACCGTATCCTGATTTTATTTCAACAGCACCAGTACCAAGTTTCATAACTTCTTCTAAACGAACTGCTGATTGTTTATACAAATCTTGCTCAGAAGTTTCTTGCAGTTTTTTTGCTGAATTTAAAATTCCACCACCATTATTTGCTATTTCTTCGTAGGTTAATCCGTTAATTCTATCAACAAATTCTTGTTCTCTATTACCAGCATACACAATATGAGTATGAGAGTCACACCAAGTAGGAAGAATCATTTTACCGGTACAATCGATAGTTTTATCTGCTTTAGTAGATAGATTATTCATCGTACCAAAATCCAGGATTTTATCATCTTTAATTAATAGAAAAGCATTTTTTATAGTGGGTAAAATACTCATTTCTTTTCCAGAAACTTTCTTAATACTAGCCTCTCTAATCTGAATTAATTCCTTGATATTTATAAATAAAGTTGTCATTATCGATTTATGAAATTTGTTACACAAACTTACGGTAAAAACTAAAAAGAATGATTTATTTTTTAGTCAACCTATTTCAGAAGAATACAGGTTTCCGAAATAACTTCGGAATGACGTAAATTTATTTTTTAGCAAAAAACTTCGATTTTAAAAAACCCAAACCATAACCTATAAACTGCGTAAATGAGGTAATAATGCTTAAAAAAGCAACTTTTATATTTTTATTCTGAATTAATGTATCTATAAATAATAACGTAAAGTAAAATCCGTAGAAAGCAACTAACTGCCAATAACCAAAAATTGCAAAAAGAATACTGATATCAAATCCGATAATAAATAAACTAGGAAACCAATAGGTAATTTTAGCTGTTTCTGGATACTTTTTATTTAAAATTGGCCTTGCTGTTCCGAATGAATATGTTTGTTTAAAAAATTGACGAATCGTACTTCTTCGCTTATGATACACAAAAGCTTTTTCAATTAATTGTGTTTCAAAACCGTTTTTCCATAAACGAAATGTTAAGTCGATATCTTCTCCCGTTTTCATTTTAGAAAATCCGTTTGTTTTACTAAAAGCTACTTCCGACAATCCTAAATTAAAACTACGTGGTTGAAACTTACCAACACCTTTTTTCTTACCTCTAATTCCGCCTGTGGTTAAAACGGACGTCATCGAATAATTAATCGCTTTCTGTAAATCGGTAAAACTTTTATGCGCAGCATCTGGACCACCAAAGGCATCTGTAAAATTATTTTTTAAGGCTTTTTTTACTTCGGATACATATTGGGGAGGAACAATAACATCACTATCTAAAATGATAAAATAATTACCTGTAGCTTGTTGCATTCCGTAATTTCTACTTGCTCCTGCTCCGCTATTTTCTTTATAAAAATATTTTAAATCAAGTTGACTCTCATACTTTTCTACAATTTCTTCGGATGATTTTTCTGAACCATCTTCAATAATTACAACTTCAAAAGTTTCCTGAAAATCTTGTTTTGTAAGACTTTCTAACAGTTCGTCTATTTCTTGCGGACGATTGTAAACGGGAATTATGATGGAAAAATTTAGTTTAATAATGTATGTTTTTGAAGTTTATCAAAAATAAGAAAATAAAAAAGTTGAAAGTTCTTATTTTAAAAAACTTTCAACTTTTAATATGGTAATATTCTTTTTAGGATACTCTTTAAAACGGCAAACAGGTTTAGCCCTGATTGAGCGGTTTGTTTGAGCTCTTTTTTGCTGTCAGTTCGAGTGAATTTGTGAAGTATGAACAAATTTATATCGAGAACAGCAGTAAAAAAAGCGAGTAGCGAAAGCAGGAAATAGCTTCGTATAAAATTATTCGAACTTTTCCATTACGGCTTCACTCACTCCCATATTAGAGAATCCACCATCGTGAAATAAATTTTGTAATGTTACTTTTTTTGTTAAATCAGAAAACATTGAAATAGTATAATCTGCACACTCTAAAGCTGTTGCATTTCCTAGTGGAGACATTTTTTCGGCATATGAAATAAATCCGTCAAACCCTTTAACACCCTGTCCTGCCGTAGTTGGCGTTGGCGATTGCGAAATGGTATTTACACGCACTTTTTGATCGCGACCAAAGAAGTATCCAAAACTACGCGCAATCGACTCTAAGTACGCTTTATTATCAGCCATATCGTTGTAATCTGGAAAAACGCGTTGCGCTGCCATGTAGGTTAATGCAACGATACTTCCCCACTCGTTCATGGCCTCTTTATTGTATAAAACATTCATTACTTTATGAAAAGATACCGCAGAAACATCCCAACCTTTGGTCGTAAAATCGTATTTAGAATCGGTATAATGACGTCCTTTACGAACGTTTACAGACATACCGATTGAGTGTAAAACAAAATCGATTTTTCCTCCTAAAATTTCCATCGATTTTTCAACCAAATTGGTTAAATCTTCCATTGAAGTTGCATCAGCAGGTATAATTTCTGATCCTGTTTTTTCAGCTAAATCTTTAATTTTTCCCATACGCATTGCTATTGGCGCATTGGTTAACACAAATTCGGCACCTTCTTCATGTGCACGTTCTGCTACTTTCCAAGCAATAGAATTTTCATCTAAAGCTCCAAAAATAATTCCTTTTTTTCCTTTTAATAAATTGTACATATTTACGTGTTTTAATCTATAGTTGTTGGTTTGTTAAACAAATATAGTTTTAATTTAGTAATTCTTTTGCGTGTGTTAATGCGCTTTCAGAAATGTCTTTTCCGCTTAACATTTCAGCAATTTCAACAATACGTTCTTCTTTAGATAACAGTTTTAAATTAGAAGTTGTAACTCCGTTTTCTTCGCCTTTGTACACTTTGTAATGTTGTAAGCCTTTTGCTGCAATTTGTGGTAAATGCGTAATAGTAATTACTTGCATACTTGTACCCATATCTTGCATTATTTTTGCTATTTTATTAGAAACTTCACCCGAAACTCCGGTATCAATCTCATCAAAAATAATGGTTGGTAATTGTATATTTTCTGATAATATTTTTTTTATTGAAAGCATAATTCTTGATAATTCACCTCCAGAAGCTACTTTTTTAAGTTCTCCGAAATTACCTCCTTTATTTGCAGAAAATAAAAAAGTTAATACATCTTTTCCGTTTGTAAAATACTCTTTCGATGCTGATAATTTTATAGAAAAACGTGCATTTGGCATCCCTAATTCTGTTAACAAAAACTCTAAGGCTTTTTGTAATTTAGGAATTGCCTTGTTTCTCGATTTTGTTATCATTACTGCAACATCATCTAACTTTTTAGCAACTTCATTTATCTCTGCATTTTTTGCTTCAATTAACGTTCCTGCATTGGCTACTTGCGATACTTTTTCTGATAATGTTTCGTGGATAACCTGTAATTCTTTAATAGAATCTACCGAGTGTTTTTTCTGGAGGTTGTATATTAATTGCAACCTATCATTTAATTCTTCTATTTCATTCGGATTAAAATCTACCGCTTCATTCTCATTTTCTAGTTCAGAAACAACATCATCTAACTCTAATTTAATGCTCGTAACTCTGTTAGAAATTTCCTCGTATTTTTTAGAGTATCCGCTTATTTTTTGCAAACTATTTTCTAGCGAATACAATAAGTTTTGTAAGCCTATTTCTTCATTTACTGATATCTCTAAAGATTCTGATAAACTCAGTTTTATTTCTTCTATGTTATTTAATCGCCCAAGTTTTTCCTCTAAAGCCTCTTGTTCATCACTTTTTAAATTTGCTTCTTCTAACTCGTTAAATAAATGCAAATTATACTCATGCTGTTCATTTGATTTTTCAGTTTCTTGTTGAAGAATTTTAAGCTCTTTATTTAATGTTGAATACTTTTTTAATCCTCTTTTATAAGATGCTATTTTGGGTTGGTTTTTAGCCAAAGCATCTAGTACTGAAAATTGAAAGCTAACATCAGAAAGTTGTGATGTTTGATGTTGCGAATGAATATCAATCAGTTTTGTTTTTAAAGCCGTTAAAACTGATAAATTTACAGGTGTATCATTTACAAAAGCTCTCGACTTACCTGAAGGAAGAATTTCTCTTCGAATAATCGTTTCGGCTTCATAGTCTACATCTAATTTTTCAAATAAACGTTGTAAATCATAACCTTCAACAGCAAATTTAGCTTCAATAACACACTTTTTTTCCGTGTTTTTTAAAGATGATAAATCGGCACGGTTTCCCATTACCAAGCCTAAGGCTCCTAATAAGATGGATTTTCCTGCTCCGGTTTCACCTGTTATGATTGATAAACCTCTTGTAAAATCAATCGATAATTGATTGATTAACGCATAATTATGTATGGATAATTGTATAAGCAAATTCTATTCTTTAAAAGAATAAAAATACAAATTTTGATTGAATTATAGCACTTTAAAAAGTAGGGAAGTTTATTGTTTTTTTCTACTTGACAATAAGTTGTCAATCACCATTGATAAGAGCACAAAAGCGAGTAAAAAACTTTCTAGTTTACTTAAGCTATCATTTATAATTCCCATTGAAATTACATACAACATAATAATTGAAAGAAAAACTATTCTAGCCTTTTTCATTTTAGTTAATCTTCTTCCATTTATCTTTATAAGTAGGAGCAATTTTATTTAAAACACTCAACATTTTTTGAGTGTTTTTTGTTGGTTTGCCATCAGAAAAAACATTTGAAATCTCATCTCCTTTAGCATCTAAAAAAACACGAATCATATAATTACCAATAGCTACATTGTATAATTTATCTAACGCAATTATGTTTTTCGCTATTGTTTGCTTAGCTAATTCCTTATTCTCTGAAAAATTATCAAATCCTTTTCTATGATACTCGTAATAAATAGTTCGGAGTGGGCTAAATTTTGAAGACAATAAATTATCTATAAAAACAAAACGGTTTTGTTTACCTACTTGATTTTGCCATCCTAACTCTCCGTTAGATTGTGCTTGAAGCATTACATTTTCTGCTGACTTTAAATAATCAGTACCGCCTTTTAAAGCAAAGGTATCTGCATCTAATCCTATAATAGCATATGCATAAAATGCGATTAATGAAACCAAATTAGAATCGTATGTATTCGGATTAAAAATTAACGGATCAAACTCATTATAACGAAAGTTAAAATTCGTGTCATTAATATTTAAAACAGGTGTTGCGTAACTTGAGTTATAAACAGGTCGGGTAGCTTGTACTTGTATACTTGCTCTAAAATTATTGCCACTTTGTTCATTTACAACAATGGTAAAAGCACAATTAATTCGTTCTTGTTGTTTAAAGTTTTTGTTTGTCCATTGTTTATCATTAATAAACTCAGTTAGTGATTTTTGAAGCGTTTCAAAAACTTGCTTATTACTACTCTGAACTTTATCTGCATTTATAGTTACCAAAGCGTTTAACTCTTGCGACTGGATTGTAAAAACGAATGATAAAACAAAAATTAAAAAGAAAATTTTACGCATCTATTACACTTTATTTTTATCAGGTTGAGCGCAGTCGAAACCTATTAAAACTCCTCGAAAAAACTGCGTTTGTATCTTCAAAGTAAAAATATTTTACTTTTCAATAATACTCGAGAAGACAATATAATTATTATTTAATTTTATTGATAATTTCTTCAATTATATCTACTGATACTGCTTTTTTGGATTTTAATTCAAATGATTTCTCATTAAAATCAGCATCAATAATAGTAATCTTATTTGTATCAGTAGCAAAACCTGCTCCTTTATCTTGAAGCGAATTTAAGATAATTAAATCTAAATTCTTTTTAGTTATTTTACTCTTTGCATTTTCAACTTCATTATTTGTTTCTAACGCAAACCCTACTAATAATTGATTCTTTTTAACTGTTCCTAAAGACCTTAAAATGTCTTTTGTTGGCGCCAATTCAATTACTAACGCTGAATCTTTCTTTTTTATTTTCTGAGTAGCCACATTTTTTGGTCGATAATCTGCCACAGCTGCCGATAAAATAGCAATGTCTACTTCGCCATAATATTTATGACAAGCTTTGTACATTTCTTCTGCTGATTTTACATCAACTCTATGAATAAAAGAATGATTTACTTTTTGATGTGATGGCCCTGATACTAAAAAAACTTCCGCACCTAAATTAGCGGCTGTTTTTGCAATTTCAAATCCCATTTTACCTGAAGAATGATTTCCTATAAAACGTACAGGATCTATTGCTTCATACGTGGGACCTGCTGTAATTAAAATTTTCTTCCCACGAAGTGGTAATTTAGACACAACATCTTTTTCAATAAAAGAAACAATGTCTTCTGGTTCGGCCATACGACCTTCTCCTACTAATCCACTTGCTAATTCACCAGAAGTAGCGGGAATTAATATATTACCAAAACTTTGTAATGTATCTAAACTCTTTTTTGTTGATGGATGTTGATACATATCTAAATCCATTGCTGGAGCAAAGTACACAGGGCATTTTGCTGATAAATATGTTGCTAATAATAAGTTATCGCAAGTACCGTTTGTCATTTTAGACAAGGTATTTGCGGTAGCAGGAGCTATAATTATAATATCTGCCCAAAGTCCTAAATCAACATGATTGTTCCATAGTTCGTTTTCATCTTCTTTTTCATAAAAAGTAGAATGAACAGGATTTTTTGATAAGGTGGAAAGAGTAAGTGGAGTTATGAAATCTTTAGACGCAGGAGTCATAACTACTTTGACTTCTGCGCCCGATTTTATAAATAGACGAACTAAGTTCGCTGTTTTGTATGCGGCAATACCAGCTGTAACACCAAGTAATACTTTTTTACCGCTTAATACAGACATATTATTCTGCGTCTGGAGTTCTATGATATACTTTTCCGTTTAACCACTCATCTACAGCAATAGCGTGTGGTTTTGGTAAACGTTCGTAAAATTTAGAAACTTCAATTTGTTCTTTATTTTCAAAAACTTCTTCTAAACTGTCATTGTAAGTAGCAAATTCATCTAACTTATCAACTAATTCTTTCTTTAAATCAGAATTAATTTGATTTGCTCTTTTAGCGATAACTGAAATAGCTTCGTAAATATTTTCTGTTGGAGCTTCGATAGCTTCTTTGTTATAAGTAATAGTACTTAACGGCGCTTTCGTTTCTTTATAATCCATTTTTTAACTTTTAACTAATTGTTCTTGTTCTTTGTTTAATGTTGCTAACATTTCATTAGATTCTTTCATGAATTTAGATTCAGGAAAGCTTCTCTTTAGCTTATCATACGCTTTTACTGCCGTTTCAATTCTTTCAGCTTTTCTACGTTGTGTACTTTTCAATACAAAATCGTGTGCTGCTTTTAAACGAAAATATAACGCTTCTTCTTTATATTTAGTACCTAAATAATCTTCTAATAAATTATCGAACGCAGCTATTGCTGCGCTATAATTTCTAGAGTCATACCCTGCTGTATTGTAATATGTTTTAGCTATTTCAAAAGCCTTTTTCTCTAGCTTATTACGTAATTCAGTATAATATTTATTAGCTTCTTCTTGTTTATCTGAATTTGGATATTTATCAATAAAAGATTGAAAAGATGCTAATGCTTTATTTGTATCTGTTGGATCTAAGCTAAATTTTGGCGCTGCCTTGTAATAACTTAATGCTGATAAAAATGCCGCCTCTTCTCTTTTTGAACTTTTAGGGTAGTTTTTTGTAAACCTATTAAAGTAATACCCTGCTAAACTATAATCCTTTTCATTAAAGTTAGATTGAGAAACCATATATTGAATACGTTCCATTTGTGGTTTCCCTCGGTATGAAGGGGTTATTTTCTCAAACAATCGTAAGGCTTTACTGTACTTTTGTGTTTCGTACATTTTTGTAGCCATTTTGTATTGTTCTTGTATAGTTCCTTTATTTAATACTTTGTTATATTCTCCGCATGAAGATAATATCAAAAGCATTACAACTAAATACGCTAAATTTTTCATTTTTTGCATTTGGCAAAATTAGTGATTAAATATGGATTATTAAAACGATTTTTGTACTCTGAATAGAGTATTGCAATAAACCATTAAATTTGTTATAAAAACTATATACAGTTCCTAAATGTTTGTTAATCTTACACAGCAGTGTTAGCAGCGTCTTGAGCTACTATTTGCTTTACATCATTATCAAATAAATACAAACCTCCTTTGTCATCGCCAATTAAATTAATTTTATCTAAAATGTTTCTAGCTAATGCCTCTTCTTCTATTTGTTCAGAAACATACCATTGTAAAAAGTTATGTGTTGCGTAATCTCTTTCTTCTAAAGTAATATGTACTAAATCGTTTATTGATTTTGACACCATTACTTCATGATCAAATAAGGTTTGAAACATGTCTTTAAAAGAACCAAATTCTGCCGGTGGTGCTGCTAAATCAGAAACTCTTGCATGTCCTCCTCTTTCATTTACAAACTTTACTAGTTTTAACATGTGCATACGTTCTTCATCAGAATGTGCGTACATAAATTGTGCAACTCCTTCAAAACCTTGAGTTTCTGCCCAACATGCCATTGACAAGTATACTTGTGATGATTCTGCTTCTATTTTTATTTGCTGATTTAAAGCTTCTTCTATTACTTTTGATAACATATTTTTATTTTTTGAAAATTATATTTACTCTTCTTTTAACTGGAAGGATAAATTATTAAACAAAGATGCTAAAAAAAGACTACAATTAAAAAACTGTAGCCTTTTATAACGTGTATTTTTGTTTAGACAAATTATAGATTGTCTATAAAATCTGATATTTTTGTTTGTAACTCTTCTGTTGCTTTTACCAAAGGCAAACGAACTTCATCCAAACAAATTCCTTTTTTTAGCAAAACAGATTTAATTCCCGCTGGATTGTTTTCTTCAAAAATATAAGCTACAATATCCATTAATTTGTAATGAATCTCGTACGCTTCTTTATTTTTTCCTTCCAAGCCTAATTGAATCATTTTCGAAAATTCTTTAGGTAAACCTTGCCCTATTACAGATATTACTCCCGATGCTCCTGCCAAAACAACACCTAAAGCTAAATCATCATCTCCTGAAATAATTAAAAAATCTTTTGGTTTATTTTTCAACAACTCTAAATATTGTTGTTGAATATTACCAGCTTCTTTAACACCTACAATATTCTTAAAATCATTTGCTAAACGTAAAATTGTTGCTGGCTCCATATTTTTAGCCGTTCTCCCTGGTACATTATATAAAATAATTGGCTTTGGACTGGCTAATGAAATTGCTTTAAAATGCTGATAAAAACCTTCTTGCGTTGGCTTGCTATAATAAGGAGCTACTGATAAAACACCATCAATACTTGATAAATCTAACGAATTTAACTCCTCAATTACTGTTTGTGTATTATTACCACCAACACCTAAAACTAACGGTAATCGCCCATTATTTTCTTGTGCTATTACCTTTATTATTTCTTCTTTTTCTTTTGCTGTTATCGTTCCACTTTCGGCTGTGGTTCCGTTAATAACTAAGTAATTTGTTCCGTTATCAATATTATAATTCACTAGTTTTTTAAGTGCATTAAAATCTACACTTAAATCTTCGTTAAAAGGAGTTACTAATGCGACTCCGGTACCAACAAATTTTTGCATTATATTTTATTTAATATCGTTAAGTATTTTTTTAATTCTTGATTTAAAACTGCCTCATTAAATCCTTCATCAGAAATAACAAGATCATACAATCTATCATCAACTCCAGCAAAACCAGTTTTTAAACTTGCTTGCGACAACAAAGTTACCATATTCGTATATAAATTTGGCGTTTTCACATAGCTTATAAGCAAATCGTAATCGTTTTTAACGAAGTTTTTTAAATTGTCTGATTTTAAACTCGCTTTCATACCAATATCTTTATATGTAAAAAACTTAGGCAAAACTTCTTCTTTTTTAGAAAATTCTCTATAAATTAAAATAGTAATATTTTCTTTTTCGAAAGGTAGTTTATTTGTTAAATTGGCTAATACAATGTTCTCCAGCGATTCATTATCTAATAAAATAGCGACTTTTTTAACTTTTCTTTCTTTATGATTTTTAGCTTCGTTTTTTACAATAGTTTTATTGTAAATTTTTTGAATTGATTTTTGCTTTAGTCTACTTATCATTCTTACTAATTACTAACCTTAATACGTTTTACTTCTCTTCAATTTCTAACAATAAAAATTGATTTAATTGCTTACCATATACCTGAAAATTATCATCAGATACTAATATTAAAGAACGATTACCGTTAGATAACCTGGGGCCGAAAGTAATTCCTTCAATATTATCTATAATCGAGTCTGTTAATTGCTCTTGAATTGATTTAAAATCAAATAATAATTCTTTCTTTAATGGAATATACGCCTCTTCCTTTAGGGATTGAACCTCTAATGTATTTGTTGATTCCTCTTTAATTGTTGCTTTAAAAATCCTGATGGTATTTCCTAAAGTTCCATATCCACTTTGATAAATTCTTTCAACAATAAAAAAATGATTCTTTTGATATTCTAAGATAGCGGTTACACCATTTAAGTTCACTTTCCCTTTTGCTGGCTTATCAATTTTTTCTAATTGATATGCAAACTGCTTCGTCGCTTTTTTTGTCTGATTATCAAAATATGTAATTCTTATTGGCGACTGTGTTTTATGAAATGTAGGTTCTTCTCCATCAGCTTTTAATGGCGCCTCCATTGCCGCCCAAAAACCTTTTTTATCTATACTTTTTGAAGAACTTTCGAAAGCAGCATTGTGTTTTGGTTTTGCCTTCGAATTTGCATTAAAATAAGCTGGAGTATTTATTTTTTCTTTAAAAAAACCCACACTATCTACTGTAAAAATTGTTGGGTTTTTACCGTAATGGATAGCTCCTTCACTTACTAAGTTAATTTTATTATCGGAAGTAATAAAAATCGATTCTAAATCTAACGCATTATCTTTATAAAACTTACTTGTAGTATCTATTTCTATTACTCTTTTAAAATTTATCGTTTTTATTGAGTCTTTTTCAATTTGAATATTACCTAGTAAAATTCTAGGATTTTTAGCATCATCAACAACCATATAATATTGGTTGTTACTAAAATCGATTCCAGAAATACCGCCTATGATAGTGTTATCTATCAATAAAGAACCTTTAACTATATATTCGTTTAAAAAATGCAGTTGTAATTTTTCTTTTTTACAAGACACAAAACACAAAGCAATAATTAGTAATCTTATTATTTTCATTTTTAAAATTTATTAGCTTTTTCTCTTACAATTAATCCTTTTACGGTTAAATATTGTGCTATGATATATAATAAAATCACAAAAAAGTCAAGTATTTTATTATACTCATAGTATATATTTAAAATAATAAAGCCATCAGCAATAACAAAAAATATTGCACTAAAAAACAATAACAAATTTCCTTTTGATTTTTCTTGCTGATAATTTAAAAATGTAACCGCTCCATATATCGACACCACAAGTCCATATTCAGCAACAGGAATTAACATGTCTTTTAAGTTATCAAAAACGACATACATGATTGTTAAAAAATATGACATGTATGGAATTGTAGAAAGGACTATTCTTGTAAATGATTTCTTTTCAAGAAAACCTACTATTATTTTTATATATAATACGTGAGTTACTAAAAAAGAAGCTACTCCAAAAACAAAATAACTTTGGTCAGCTAACAAAAGAACATCTCCTAAAAAAGCAAAAAATAGTCCTAAGACCAACCACCAATTAACTTTTTTCGTCGAAATAAAATACACTACTAATAACGTAATCATTAGTAATGGTTTAAAAACAATTTCCATTGTTTTATTCTGAAAAACTACAGCAAAAATATCAGCTATCGAAACAATAAAAAATAATATAGTTGCTATTACTATTTTAGTTTTTTTTGTCATACTTATCTTATATGATTTTATTTAAAATAATTTTAATAGTTTCTTTTTTTTTAGCTTTTTAATTTTTCTTTCAGATTGTAGCAATATAGTTTTTTATATAAATTACTACTACTATTTTTATCTTTTTTTTTAACAAAATAATTCAACTGTCAACTAGTACGACATTAAAAAAATCACGCATACTACTTGTTATGTTTAAGCATTGAATTTACTATTAAATACTGAGACACAACATATAAAACAATTATTAAAACATTAAACAAATGTGTTGGTTGATAAAAATTATTCAACGCTATTAAACTATCAGATGCTATAAATAGAATAGCACCTAATAATAACCATAAATTTGCTATTGTTTTGTCTTGTTGATAATTTAATAAAGCACAAGTACCAAATGCAGAAATTGCAATTCCGTAAACAATTACAGGCACTAACATTTCTCCTAAATTATCTTTTATTAAAAACAGCACACCTGTAAATAAGGTAATAAAAATAATTGCGGCTCTTATTGCTTTCGTAAAAAGTTGTTTTTTTAAAAACTGAGAAGTCATTTTTATATACATAATATGCGCTATTAAAAATGATGCTAATCCAAATACAAAATAGTTTGTTTTATCTAATAAAAATACATCACCCCAAAACGAAAAAAACAAGGCTGAAACAAACCAGAAATTAGCTTTTTTAACCGATAACAAATAAACAATTACCAATGTTGTCATTAATAACGGTTTAAAAATTATTTCTAAATTTTTATTTTGAACTACTACCGCATACACATCTATAATTGCAACTAATAAAAATACGAGTGATGCTATGATTATTTTTAGTTTTTTATTCATATTTCGTTATTAGTTTGTATAAATTTATGTTTTTTTAAAAAAAATCTAGTTAATCATATCAATAAAATCTTGTTCCGAAATAATTGGTATTTCTAAACTTTCTGCTTTCACCAACTTACTTGGCCCCATATTATCACCAGCCACAATAAAACTTGTTTTTTTAGATATTGACGAACTTACTTTTCCGCCGTTATCTTCAATTGCTTTTTTAAGTTCATTTCTACTCATTTGATAAAAAACGCCAGAAACTACAAACACTTTCTCTGCTAGTTTATTTGTTTGTCCTTTTAAACTTTCTACAGAAACTTCTAATTGAATTCCATGTACTTTTAATCGATCAATCAACTGAATATTTCCTAAACCATCCGAGAAATCAATAATACTCTGGGCAATTCTACTACCTATTTCATCTACAGAAACTAGCGTTTCTAAATCGGCCGCTAATAAATTATCTATTGATTTAAAATGCTTTGCTAGTTTTTTTGCCACGGTTTCACCAACAAATCGAATTCCTAAAGCAAACAACACTTTTTCGAACGGAATCTTTTTTGACTTCTCTATTCCTGCTACCATATTCTGAGCAGATTTTTCAGCCATTCTTTCTAACGGAATTACTTGCTCGACTGTTAAATCATATAAATCTGCATAATTTTGAATTAATCCTTCTTTACGTAACAAATCTACCGTTTCGCCTCCTAAACCATCAATATCCATGGCTTTTCTACTGATAAAATGCTGGATTCTTCCTGTTATTTGTGGCGCACAACCAAACTCATTCGGGCAATAATGTTTGGCATCTCCTTCACTTCTTACAAGCTCGGTATTGCATACAGGACAATTGGTTGCGTATTGTGTAGGTTCAGAATTACGGGGTCTTTTTGATATATCTACCGCAATAATTTTCGGAATAATCTCACCTCCTTTTTCAACAAAAACAGTATCATTAATTCGAATATCTAACTTTTCAATCTGATCTGCATTATGTAGCGAAGCTCTTTTTACTGTAGTACCTGCCAATTGAACAGGTTTTAAATTTGCAACTGGCGTTATGGCTCCTGTTCGCCCAACTTGATATGTTATTTCTTCTAAAACTGTTGAAACCTGCTCCGCTTTAAATTTATATGCAATTGCCCAACGTGGTGCTTTTGCCGTATAACCAAGCTCATCTTGCTGCTGTAAATTGTTTACTTTAATTACAACTCCATCTGTTTCATAAGGCAAATCATGACGTTTAAGATCCCAATCTTCTACGAAATCAAAAACAGCATCAATAGTTTTTGCTAAAGCGATTGTTTTTGGTACTTTAAAACCTACTTTTCGTGCATTCTCTAAATTCTCATAATGGGTTTTATATTTTCGTTCTTCTGTAACTACCTGATACAACAAACAATCTAACGGGCGTTTAGCAACCTCAGCACTGTCTTGTAACTTTAAACTTCCGCTAGCGGTATTTCTTGGATTTTTATACTCCTCTTCCTCGTTCTCTATTCTTTCTTCATTCATTTTACGGAACCCATCAAGAGGTAGAATGATTTCTCCTCGCATCTCAAAATCTGAAACGAAATCTCCATTAGTTATTAATGGAATTGATTTTATGGTACGAATATTAGTAGTTACATCATCTCCCTGAAAACCATCTCCTCGTGTTACAGCTTTTACAAACTGACCATTTTCAAATGTTAAATTTATCGAAGCTCCATCATATTTAAGTTCACAAGTATATTCAATATCGTCAGAACCTAACATTTTTTGAATACGTTTCTCCCAATCTAATAAATCGTCTTTAGAATATGAATTATCTAAAGAATACATTCGGTTTTTGTGAGTAACTGTTTCAAAATTTTTAGTGATTTCTCCTCCTACTCTTTGTGTTGGTGAATTTGAGTTGAAAAACTGAGGATTTTCTATTTCTAATTGCTCTAATTCTTTTAGTTTTATATCAAAGTTATAATCTGAAATAGTTGCATTATCTAACACATAATAATTATAATTGTGTTGATTTAGCTCCTCGCGAAGCAATTGTATTTTTTGTTGAATTGTCATTAAAATAATAGCGCTAACAATTTATTACTTTTTTACTGTTCCTGTTAAAAACTGAATTCCTTTTGATATTGGGTTCCCCGAAGAACGACGAAAAGAAACTATTTGACCAACATGCCAAGTTGCATCAGCAATTGGTCCGTTGATAGCATTCCAAAACGGGAATTCTTTTTCGCCAAATATAATTTTATACTGAGATACATCTTTACTTACTCTTAAAATTTCGCTTGCTTTTTGTAAATTTTCTAATGTTTTCTTACGTTTTTCAGCAAATGTCATTTCTGGCTGCTTTTCTCCATTCGGTTTATTTAAAACTGCATTTAGAGTTACCTGAGACAATCCTAAAATATGATCGATTGTTTCTAATGTTGTTCTTGATTCTTTATTCGGTTTAAAGCCTAAATCTTTCTCTATTAATCCTTCTGTAGCCCAATAATACCTAAAACCTAATCCGTCTACCATTCTACTTGCAACAGCACCAGCTGTAAATTCTGTTGCTGATTCTGGAATTTCACAATAAGGTAATTTTGATTGTGAATTAACTATTGTTGTCATCAATGTAATTATAAGAAAAGAAAAAAGTGTTTTCATTTTTAAAAAGTTTAAAGCTAATTTAAGAAAAACTTTCAGGTATTAAGCGGCCAATATCAAAAGTTGCAGTGTAATTTTAAAATCACGTCTCTTTTGATACCCCTAACACTTCATATACTATTTAAAACAAAAAAACATCGCTTTTAGAAAGTGATGTTTTTTTAAAAAAAAGTTTCATTATTGATTAATCCCCCAATTTACCAATATGATTTCCCTTGTGTATTATAGTACAAATATGCGATATAAATTCGTTATACAAAACTACTAATGTATAAATGACACTAATTTCTGTATAAATGACTTTAATTAATCTCCTAAAAATATTTTTTATCCCTAAAAGAAAGAAATCGTCCTAAAAAAAACATAAGTTAGAAGACTAAACAAGTAACACCTATTTTTTTAAACATAAAAACCGAAGCCAAAGCTTCGGTTTTTACATACTCTTTTATTTTTTATATACTATCTTCTTAATTTCATCGTATATACTACATCTCCTTCTGTTGCAGAGAATAATAATTCTTTTTTAGTTAATAGTTCAATTTTTAAACCATTTGCTAAGTTCTCATCTTCTTCGAACTTAATTACTTTAGTTGCTTCTTCAAACTTCCAGTTACCATTTTTTTCATTATTACTCATTACAACCTCATACTTTCCATCAGCATGAAAAACCATCCAGCTGTTGTTTTCTGAAAACTCTTGAATTTCTTCACCAATTTGTACTGACTCTACTTGCCATTTACCTGATGTTAAAAATTCTACTTCATTAATTTCTTGTGAAAAAGACGATACTGTTACACTCAGTAACAATAAAAGTACAGGGAATACTTTTCTCATAATTAGGGGGTTAGGGGTTTAATACATTCAAATTTAATTAAAAAAGCCAAAACAAAAAAATGTTTTGGCTTTTTTTTTACAAAATATTATACTATGTTAATAATATGTATAACGACGTACTTTTGCTATATGCTTTGCTAAACGCATTACTTGATGTGAATATCCATACTCATTATCATACCACACATAAATTACAATCGTATCACCATCTGCAATAGTTGCTTTACTATCGAAAATTGAAGGAGCTGTTGTACCTACGATATCTGAAGATACTAATTCATTGTTTAATGAATACTGTATTTGCTCTACCAAATCACCTTCTAAAGCATATTGCTTCATTATTGCATTTACAGCCTCTACTGTAGTATTAGAATTTAACTGTAAGTTTAAAATAGCTAAAGATCCATTTGGTACCGGTACACGAATGGCACTTGATGTTAATTTACCTTCTAAAGCTGGCAATGCTTTTGCAACTGCTTTACCTGCACCTGTTTCAGTAATTACCATGTTTAAAGCTGCTGCTCTACCTCTACGGTACTTACTATGCATGTTATCTACTAAGTTTTGATCGTTAGTATAGGCATGAATCGTTTCTAAATGTCCTTTTTTAATTCCGAAGTTATCTTCTAATACTTTTAATACTGGTGTAATAGCATTGGTTGTACATGAAGCTGCAGAGAAAATATCTACATTATCAGGATTGTTTTCTGAATGATTTACTCCGTGTACAATATTCGGAATTCCTTTTCCTGGCGCAGTTAATAAAACTTTACTTGCTCCGTTTGGCACTAAATGGCGACTTAATGCTTCTTTATCTTTAAAAGCACCTGTGTTATCTATAATTAATGCATCGTTGATTCCGTATTTAGTATAATCGATATCTTCTGGTTTACCAGCAGAAATCATATATACAGTAGTTCCATTGATAATTAATGCATTGTTATCTACATCAACCTGAACAGTTCCTAAGAAATCTCCATGTACTGAATCGATACTTAATAATGACGCTCTTTTTTCTAATACAGCTTCGTTAATTTCGCCACGAGTAACAACTGCTCTTAATCTTAATTGAGAACCTTTACCCATTTTACTCATTAACTCACGTGCTAATAAACGACCGATACGACCAAAACCATATAAAACAACATCTTTAGGCTGAATAGCTTCTGCCTCAGTTGCGTCTTTTAATTGATTTTGAACAAAAGCTAATTTATCTGCATTGTTATCATCTTGCAAATGATATTCATAGGCTAATTTACCGATATCTAATTTTGATGCTGGTAAATCGATCGATTGTATTGCTTTTGCTATTTCTAAAGCGTCGTTAATTGAAATTGGTTTTGCTACGAATTCTTTAGCATAGTCTATTAAATTTAAAACCTCACTAGCTCTTTTATCTACTAATGGATTTCTAAATAAAACTAATTCTATCGATTTATCGTACCATAAATCATTAACGATATTAATAAACTCAACCGTAGCTCGTCTTACTTGCGCTTGACTTACTACTTCATTTTCGTAATTTGTTATTGTTGACATAGTTGTGTGTTAACTAAATTTTAAAAAATTTGCTACAAAAATAGGAATTTCAAACGATTTCGTATCGGTTTTATCATATAAAAATGTCGCTGAAAAAATAATTTTCAACGACATTTATACCCTTTATCATCAATTTTAAAATCTAAAATATTCTTTTTTACCACTAGGACTTATCAACTCTAATATCATTTGTTGATTTCCAGTATAGGTATCTAAAGCCGCAACAGCTTCTGATGCATTAAGAACCTTTTTACCATTTATTTTAGTTAAAACATACCCTGCACCTACTTTATAATACTGAAATCCTTTGTTATTTGCTGCTGTAATTTTTGCCCCTCCTGTTAAGTTGTATTTTTCTCTATCTGCTGCTGTTAAATCTTTTAATTGTACTCCGAAAGAAAACGAAGTAAACGTACTTTTTTTACTTAATTTAATCGTTTTTATTAAATCTTTACCATCTCTATTCACTGTCACAGCAACATATTCTCCTGGTCTTTTTGCTGTTAACTGTCCTTTTAAATCAGAAAATTTAGTGATTTTAACATCATTTACTTTTTTAATAATATCTCCTTCATGCAAGCCTGCTTTTAAAGCCTCACTATCCGATTCTATTTCATCAACCTTTACACCTTCAATCACTCCTTCTTTATCATCATAAGGAACAAAACCTATTAAAGCTTGTTGTACCGAACCAAATTCTAATAAATCATCAACTACTTTTTTAGCAATGTTAGATGGCACTGCAAATGAATACCCAATAAAAGAACCAGTTTTAGATGAAATAGCTGTATTAATACCAATTAACTCTCCACGAGTGTTTACCAGAGCTCCACCACTATTACCTGGGTTCACTGCTGCATCTGTTTGAATAAAAGCTTCAATATTTCTATTTCCATCTAAATCTCTTCCTTTTGCGCTTACAATACCTGCTGTTACTGTTGATGTTAAGTTATAAGGATTTCCTACTGCCAAAACCCATTCTCCTATTTTTGCATTATCAGAGTTTCCGAAAGGTAAATACGGTAAATCCTCATCAGTAGTTACTTTTAACAAAGCGATATCATTATTTTTATCGGTTCCTATTAAAACCGCTTTTAACTTTTTACGATTATTTAATGTAATTTCAATTTCACTTGCTCCTGCTATTACATGATTATTTGTAACGATATAACCATCCGCAGAAATTATTACACCACTCCCCGTACCTATTTGTTCATATTTTCGCCCCCCTTTTCTTCCAAAAAGTTGTGCATACGGATTTTGTTGTGTTCTTACGGCTGTGTTCTTAACGTGTACTACCGCATGGACTGTTTTATCTGCTGCTGCTGTAAAATCGGTTGGGGCAGCTAACGAATTTATAACTGTTGGTGTATAATTTGCTTTTATAGTTTGTAAAGTAGGTTCTACATTTCTCTCTACAATTACTTCTGGTTTTTCTATTACTATTTTATATCCTGCAAGTGCTATTACACCTCCAATTATTGCTATTCCTAAGGTTTTAAGTATTTTTTTCATCTGCTTACCATATTTAATATATCAAATATAGTATTTTAACATTCTCAATAAATCTGTTTAACTTTGTTTTAACTGACTTTAACCCCTATTTAACACTTCTGCTTCGCTGATAAAATATGTATCTTTGCTTTCTATGATTTTGAATTTTTATAAATACCAAGGAACTGGAAACGATTTTATCATTATTGATAATCGTACAGCAATTTTTCCTAAAAACGACAGCAATTTAGTTACTAAATTATGTGATCGCCATTTTGGTATTGGTGCTGATGGATTAATTTTGATAGAAAATGATGTTACTACCGATTTTAAAATGATTTATTTTAATACTGATGGTAGTCAAGCCATGTGTGGTAACGGAGCAAGATGTGCAGTTGCTTTTGCAAAACACTTAAATATTATCAATATTAAAACAACTTTTACTGCTTTTGATGGTGCCCATTATGCTGAAATAAAGAACAATATAATTTCATTACAAATGATAGATGTTGATGAAGTAATTATAAATAACGGATATACTTTTGCTAATACAGGTACACTACATCATGTTGAAATAGTAAAAAATTTAGTCGATTATCCTGTTTTTGAAAAAGGAAGAGAGATTCGTAACAATATCTATGGCAAAGAAGGAAGTAATGTAAATTTTGTAGAGCAATTAAATGCAAATACTTTTAAGGTTAGAACCTACGAAAGAGGCGTAGAAGACGAGACTTTAGCATGCGGAACAGGAGTAACCGCTGTTGCACTTTCAATGTATGCAACTAGAAAAACTACTGAAACCTCAATTAAATTACCTGTTGAAGGAGGTTTACTTGAAGTGAGTTTTGAAGAAAAAAAAGGGAATTACACCAATATATTTTTAAAAGGTCCTGCCGTTTGTGTATTTAAAGGCGAAATTGAATTATAATGAATACATTAAAAGGTACACATATAAATTTAAGAGCACTAGAACCTGAAGATTTAGCCTTTCTATTTAAAATAGAAAACAACGAATCTTTTTGGGAAGTTAGCCATACGCAGGCTCCGTTTTCTAAATTCCTTTTAAAACAATATTTAGAAAACGCACATTTAGATATTTATGAAGCAAAACAATTGCGATTGGTTATTGAAGATAAAAATTCTTTAAACACAATTGGAATGATTGATCTTTTTGATTTTAATCCGCAGCATAAAAGAGCAGGTATTGGAATATTAATTCATCCTGATTATCAGCAAAACGGATTTGCTTCTGAAGCGTTACAACTCTTAATTAACTATTGCTTTACACACTTGCAAATACATCAGCTATACGCTAATATTACTAGCGATAATAAAAACAGTATTCACCTTTTTACAAAACACGATTTTAAAGAAATCGGTATTAAAAAAGATTGGATTCTAAACAACAATATATATAAAGACGAAATTTTATTTCAATTGATAAATGAATAAGAAAATAATATACACAGCTATTGCCATTATATTTTTAATTGGCGGAATTATTGGGTTTAATTTTTATCAAAAAATATTTAGCCAAGCGGTTACTAAAAACGGCGCTATTTATATAAAATCTGATGATACTTTTGATAGATTAAAAAAACAGTTATCTAATTACATCGATAAACCTGAAAACTTTATTTGGGTTGCCGAAAAGAAAAAATTTACAAAACCGAAAGGAGGTAAATACATTCTTAAAAAAGGAATGAGTTTAAACGATGTGGTAAACTTACTTCGAAGTGGAAACCAAACACCTATAAAACTTTCTTTCAACAACCAAGATTCATTAGAAAAGCTCGCAGGAAGGATTGCTCAGCAAATTGAAACTGATTCTATTTCTTTAATAAAAGTAATGAGAGAGAATGACTTTTTAGTTAAAAACAGTTTCAATCAAAAAAATGCTTTAGGTATGTATATTCCTAATAGTTATGAATTTTATTGGAATACATCCGCAGAGAAATTCCGTAATAAAATGCTTACAGAATATAATCGTTTTTGGAGTTCATTACGTTTAGAAAAAGCTAAAAAATTAAATTTAACGAAAAAAGAAGTTACTACACTAGCTTCTATCGTTCAAAAAGAAACTGCGCAAAAAAGCGAACGACCAATTGTAGCTGGCTTGTATTTAAATAGATTAAGAGACGGTTGGCCTTTACAAGCAGATCCAACAGTTATATATGCAATTAAACAACTTAAAGGACAAGATTTTGTTGTAAAACGTGTTTTAAATAAAGATCTTAAAATAAAATCTCCGTATAATACGTACCAAAATACAGGTTTACCTCCATCACTTATTGCAATGCCAGATGTATCATCTATAGATGCAGTTTTAAACTTCAAAAAACACAACTACTTTTATATGTGTGCTAGTGTTGATAAAATAGGTTTTCATGATTTTGCTAACTCTTTAGCACAACACAACAGAAACGCTGCTAAATATCAAAGATGGATTACACAACGTGGAATAAACAGATAATTTTAACAAAATTTTATTTTCAATCAAACCTCTATAATATTACAAAACAGATAATTTAATTCAGCTTTTATTATCTTTTAAACAACAAAACTAATGATTATTAGCAATATTCACATTCAGAACAAAACTTAACGAATTGACTACCAATACTTTAAGTTAATTAATGTACCTTTGCACCGCTAAACAGAAAGTAACTAATTATCAAGTATATAGTATTTTTATTAATAGGTTTTGTAGCGCTAGTAAGTTTTACAACTCCAGAGGTTAAGAAAGATAAAATAACATCTACACCAATTATAACAGCATACTATGCTGAAAATGTTAACATTCCATTTTTATTAAAAGACTTTGTTGGCTTTAAAGAAGCCTTAGCTTTTAAAGAATCTCAAGGTAAATACCGAGTTGTAAACAAACTAGGCTATTTAGGTAAATATCAGTTTGGAAGAGAAACCTTAAAAAGATTTAGAATTTACAACACTCAAAATTTCCTTAAAACTCCTGAATTACAAGAAAAAGCATTCGTAGCTTATTGTAAAGTAAATAAATGGATTTTAAGAAAAGATATTAGAAGAAGTGTAGGTAAAACTATTAATGGTACTAAAATTACCGAATCTGGTATTTTGGCTGCAGCACATTTAAGTGGCGCTGGTAACGTTAAAAAATACTTGCGATCAAACGGATCGATTAGATTTAATGATGCTTTTGGAACATCTATAAAATCATACATGAAAAAATTCGCTGGTTATGATGTTTCTAATATCAAACCAAATAAAAAAGCCAGCGTTTAAAACGCTAAAATTATAAAACATAAAAAAAATCGCATCTTACTAAGATGCGATTTTTTTTATGTTTTATGAAGTATAAAAATAGTAGGTCGTTTGTGTAAATCCGTTTTTATATTTTTCCACTCCTTAATGGTATGTGTTTTTATATATTCTGATGGTAACGTGATATCACAAGCTACACATACACGCGTTTCAGATGATAAAATTGCACGTAAATCATCTAACATTTTTTCATTTCGATACGGAGTTTCAATAAAAATTTGAGATTGATTTTTATCTCTAGATATTTTTTCTAATTCTTTTATCGTTCTTTTTCTATCCGATTTATCGATAGGTAAATAACCGTTAAAAGCAAAATTCTGTCCATTCATACCAGAACCCATCATTGCCATTAATATTGATGAAGGCCCTACTAAAGGCACTACCTGAACACCTCTTTCATGTGCCAATTTTACAATACTTGCACCAGGATCTGCAACCGCAGGAACACCTGCATCTGATAATAAACCAATTGATATTCCTTTATCGCATACATCTAAATAATTTCGAATTTCAATATCATTCGAATATTTATCTAATAATAATAACTCTAATGATGGCTGTGCTTTATTTGGAGTAATTCTTTTTATGAATCTTCTTGCTGATTTTTCATTTTCTACAATAAAATGATCAAGATGCTCTATTACTTTTTTAACTGATATAGGCATTACCTCTAATGGTTCGGTTTCGCCTAAAGTTGTTGGTATTAAGTATAATTTACCTTTCATTAGTTTATTAATTTTGAAGCTATAATTTCACAAGCTTCATCTAACATTTTATATACATTTTCAAAACCTTGATTACCTCCGTAATATGGATCTGGAACATTTCTATTTTCTGTTGGATATTGCTCGTTTAAAATCATTTTTACTTTTCGAGCATCTTCATTATCATCAATTATAGAAAGAATATTGTGATAATTACTTTCATCCATTGCATAAATTAAATCAAACTCCTTAAAATCTGATTTCACAAATTTTCTTGAGCGTTGGTTTGTTATATCTATTCCGTATTTTTTAGCTACTTCAATAGATCTTTCATCTGGTAATTCACCAACATGATAACCAGCAGTGCCTGCTGAATCAACTTTAAAAAATTCGCTTGTTAATTTTGATTGTAAAATACCTTCGGCCAATGGTGAACGACAAATGTTTCCCAAACAAACCATCAGTATTTTTTTCATAATTACAAGGTTAACTTTTTAGTTAAATCTTCAACGTATTTTTTAAATTGCTTATCAGTTTCAGTTAAATTATCAACAGTTTTACAAGCATGTAATACGGTAGCATGATCTCTTTTACCAATCTGACTTCCAATACTTGCTAATGAAGATTTGGTCATACGTTTTGCAAAAAACATCGCTAACTGACGTGCTTGAACAATGTGTCTTTTACGTGTTTTAGATTGTAAAGTAGCAACGTCCATATCAAAATACTTCGATACTACTTTTTGAATATAATCGACAGAAACTTCTTTCTTTGTATTCTTAACGAATTTATCTACAATCTCTTTCGCTAACTCAACCGTAAATTCTTTTCTATTAAAAGAAGCTTGTGCGATCATCGAAATAATAACACCTTCTAATTCACGAACATTCGATTTTATATTCTTAGCTATATAATCTACAATTTCTTCTGGCATTTCAACACCATCTCTGTATAACTTATTTTGAAGAATAGAAACACGTGTTTCAAAATCTGGCGCTTGTAATTCTGCTGATAATCCCCATTTAAAACGAGATAACAAACGCTGTTCTATGTCTTGCATATCTACAGGCGCTTTATCAGAAGTTAAAATTACTTGCTTTCCATTTTGATGTAAATGATTAAAAATATGAAAGAACACATCTTGTGTACCTGTTTTTCCTGATAAGAACTGAACATCATCAATAATTAAAACATCAACCATTTGATAAAAATGAATAAAATCATTTCTAGTATTCGATTTTACAGAATCGATAAATTGTTGTGTAAATTTTTCTGAAGAAATATACAAAACTGTTTTATCAGCATATTTATCTTTTATCTCTACCCCTATGGCGTGTGCTAAATGTGTTTTCCCTAAACCAACTCCTCCATAAATTAATAATGGATTAAATGAAGTTCCTCCTGGTTTATTTGCTACTGCCATACCAGCAGATCTTGCTAATCGGTTAGCATCACCTTCAACAAAATTATTAAAATTATAATTCGGGTTTAATTGAGATTCTATTTTAACCTTTTGTAACCCAGGAATAATAAAAGGATTTTTTAACTCTCTTTTAGATTCTAAAGGAACTGTTACTTTTTGAGGTTTTAATGGATTACGATTTGAACTCGGAATTTTTACTGTTTGCGGACTATTACTACTATACGTATTTTCCATACGCACATCATAAATTAGCTTTGCATCACTTCCTAATTCTCTAACTAAAGCAACCCTTAATAATTTAATGTAATGTTCTTCTAACCATTCGTAAAAAAATTTACTTGGTACCTGAACAGTAAGAGCTCCCCCTGCCAATTTAATTGGCTTAATTGGCTCAAACCAAGTTTTATACGCTTGGGGTTTAATATTATCATTTATAAAAGATAAACATTCATTCCAAACTGAATCGGCAGTTTTAGTCATTTTAGTTAAAAACTATTTTAGTTGTTAATTTTTATTCGTTTTTAAGGGGGTACAGTGCTACCTGTATGAGCGAACAAAAGTGTGAATAAAATTCAGTATAAAAAAATCAATCTCCTATTGATTCTTAATTATTTTTTACGTATCGTTAGTGCAACTTAAATTTAAAATTCATTTTGCAAAAAAATACAATTACAATTCGTATTCGATATGCTGAAACGGATCAAATGGGTGTTGTATATCACGGTAATTACGCGCAATACTTTGAGATAGGTCGTACAGAGTTGTTACGCTCTACAGGCATTACATACAAATATATGGAAAATAATGGCGTAATGCTACCTGTAATTTCATTATCCGCTAATTTTAAAAAACCGGCTTTATATGATGATGAAATAACAATTATAACTACCTTAAAAAAAACACCTAATGTTAAGATTGAATTTGACTACGAAATCATCAATCAAAACAATGAACTAATTTGCACAGGCAACACTATTTTAGCTTTTGTTAACATGAAAACAAAAAAACCGATACGTTGTCCCCAATATGTTTTAGAAAAACTAACTTTACATAAACAATAAAAAAATAATCATTAATGAAAATATATACCAAAACTGGTGACAAAGGTACGACTGCTCTTTTTGGCGGAACTAGAGTTCCGAAACACCATTTACGAATTGAAAGCTATGGTACTGTTGATGAATTAAATTCATATATAGGCTTGATAAGAGATAAAAACACCGATGAATTATTAAGAAAATCGCTTACTAAAATTCAAAGTGAATTATTTACACTTGGTGCAATGCTTGCAACTCCACCAGAAAAAGAAACCTTAAAAAATGGCAAAGAGCGTTTAAATATAAACAAAATAACAGACGCTTCTATTAAGTTTTTAGAAGATCAGATGGATTTCATGAACACAAGCTTACCGCAAATGACTCATTTTATTTTACCTGGCGGACACGAAACCGTGTCATTTTGTCACATAGCGCGTTGCGTATGTCGTAGAGCAGAGCGCTTAGCTGTCGCTTTAAATGAAGAAGAAGAGATTAACAATGCCGTTTTAATGTATTTAAACCGACTTTCTGACTATCTTTTTGTGCTGGCACGAAAGTTGACCCAAGATTTAAACGCAGAGGAAGTTAAATGGATTCCTGAAAAACTGTAACTAAGTTCTTTTTTTATTGATTTCACATTTTTTTAAAAAAAACTTGACTTTCTCCAAAAAAAAATTATTTTTGCGAGAATCTTATTAAACAGATAAATAAATGTATTGGACACTTGAACTAGCATCATATTTAGCAGATGCACCTTGGCCTGCTACCAAAGACGAACTAATTGATTACGCTATTCGTACAGGAGCGCCTTTGGAAGTGGTTGAAAATTTACAAGATATTGAAGATGAAGGAGATTCATATGATTCGATAATCGAAATATGGCCAGACTATCCGACCGAAGAAGATTATCTTTGGAACGAAGACGAATACTAAAAATACAATCATAAAAAGTCTCTAATTTAAGAGGCTTTTTTTTTGCTTACTTTTAAGCAAATAAACATAATTATATAACAAACGCTACTAACAAAACGTTAACTAGCTATAAAACAATATTTTACAAATGAGCGTTTTAAATTCGATTCTAAAAATTTTTGTTGGTGATAAACAACAAAAAGACCTAAAATCTCTACAACCGATTGTTGAAAAAGTACGATCTTTCGAAGATTCATTAAATAGTTTATCTAATGACGGTCTACGAGCAAAGACAATCGAATTTAAATCGAAGATAAAAGAAGCTACAAAAACTTTTACTGAAACAATTGTAAAGTTAGAAGAAGAGGCTTTAACTGCAGATATTGATCGTCAGGAAGAAATATACACTGAAGTTGATCGTTTAAAAGACGAATCGTACAAAACATCAGAAGCTGTTTTATTAGATATTATGGCAGAAGCTTTTGCCTTAGTTAAAGAAACTGCAAAACGTTTTACGAATAACGATAATATAGAAGTAACTGCTACTTCTTTTGATAGAGAATTATCTGCTACAAGAGAACATATTACCTTAGAAAATGACAAAGCTTATTGGGCAAGTTCATGGGATGCTGCTGGTAAAGAAGTAACCTGGGATATGATTCATTATGATGTACAGTTAATTGGTGGTTCGGTTTTACACAATGGTAAAATTGCTGAAATGATGACTGGTGAAGGTAAAACACTAGTATCTACCCTACCTGTTTTCTTAAATGCCTTAACTGGTAATGGTGTGCATGTAGTAACCGTAAATGATTACTTAGCAAAGCGTGACCGCGCTTGGATGGCGCCAATTTTCGAATTTCATGGTTTAAGTACCGATTGTATCGACTTTCACCAACCTAATTCAGAAGAACGTAGAAAAGCCTATAATGCCGATATTACTTACGGAACAAATAACGAATTTGGTTTCGATTATTTACGTGATAACATGGCAAGCTCTAAAAACGACTTAGTTCAAAGAGCGCCTAATTATGCAATTATTGATGAAGTAGATTCTGTTTTAGTTGATGATGCTCGTACGCCTTTAATTATTTCTGGTCCAGTACCACAAGGAGATCGTCATGAGTTTAATGAATTAAAACCTTTAGTTGCCGATTTAGTTTCACTTCAAAACAAATACTTAGTAGGTGTTTTAGCAGAAACAAAAGCATTATTAAAAGAAGGAAACACTAAAGATGGTGGTTTCTTATTATTAAGAGTTTACAGAGGTTTACCAAAAAACAAAGCCTTAATTAAGTTTTTATCTCAAGAAGGAATCAAGCAAATTCTTCAAAAGACAGAAAACTTTTATATGCAAGACAATAACAAGTTAATGCCAGAGGTTGATGCTGAATTATGGTTTACTGTTGAAGAAAAAAATAATCAAATTGATTTAACTGATAGAGGTATTGCACATTTATCAGATAAAACACAAAACGATACTTTTTTCGTTTTACCAGATATTAGTGTTATCGTTGGTCAGATTGATAACAGTGAAGAAACTCCAGAAGAGAAAGCAAGTAAAAAAGAAGAATTATATCGCGATTTTAGCGTAAAAAGCGAACGTATTCATACCATGAATCAACTTTTAAAAGCCTATACTGTTTTTGAAAAAGATGTTGAGTATGTGGTCATGGATAATAAAGTAATGATTGTTGATGAGCAAACTGGTCGTATTATGGACGGTCGTCGTTACTCTGACGGATTACACCAAGCATTAGAAGCTAAAGAAGCTGTAAATATTGAAGATGCAACACAAACATTTGCAACAGTTACTTTACAAAACTACTTTAGAATGTATCGTAAGTTATCTGGTATGACAGGTACAGCAATTACTGAAGCAGGTGAATTTTGGGAAATCTACAAATTAGATGTTGTAGAAATTCCTACAAACAGACCTATTCAAAGGGATGATAAAGAAGATTTAGTTTACAAAACTACGCGCGAAAAATACAACGCTGTTATTGATGATGTTGTAGAGCTATCTAACCAAGGTCGTCCGGTTCTTATCGGAACAACATCTGTAGAAATATCAGAATTATTAGGAAGAATGTTACAAATGCGTAAAATTCCTCATAATATATTAAACGCAAAATTACACAAACGTGAAGCAGATGTTGTTGCAGAAGCAGGTAACGCTGGTGTAGTAACAATTGCAACAAACATGGCAGGTCGTGGTACCGATATTAAATTATCTAACGAAGTAAAAGAAGCTGGTGGTTTAGCAATTGTAGGTACAGAGCGTCATGATTCTCGTCGTGTAGACCGTCAGTTACGTGGTCGTGCAGGTCGTCAAGGAGATGTTGGTTCAACACAATTTTATGTTGCTTTAGACGATAATTTAATGCGTTTATTTGGTTCTGAAAGAATTGCAAAAATGATGGACAGAATGGGATTAAAAGAAGGCGAAGTAATTCAGCATTCTATGATATCTAAATCTATTGAAAGAGCACAAAAAAAGGTTGAAGAAAACAACTTTGGTATTCGTAAGCGTTTATTAGAATACGATGATATTATGAATGCACAACGTGAGTTTGTTTACAAACGTCGTCGTCATGCATTAGATGGGCAGCGTTTACAAATTGACATTGCAAACATGATTTACGATACTTGTAGCTCAATTGTTAAGCAAAACAAAGTAAATAACGATTATAAGAATTTCGAGTTCGAATTAATTCGTTTTTCATCAATGACTTCTCCTTTCTCTGAAGAAGAATTTAACAAATTAACAGAAGAAGAATTAACTGACAAGTTATACGTAATTGTTTCTGCTCATTATAAAAATGATACAGAAAGACATGCTGATAGTGCTTTTCCTGTAATTAAAAATGTTTTTGAAAACGAAGGTGATCGTTACGAACGTATCGTAGTCCCTTTTACCGATGGTGTAAAAACATTACAAGTAGTTACCAATTTAAAAGAAGCATACGAATCTGAAGGAAAATCATTAGTAAACGATTTTGAAAAAAATATTACTTTATCTATTATTGATGAAAACTGGAAAGATCATTTACGTAAAATGGACGAGTTAAAACAAACTGTTCAGAATGCTTCGTACGAACAAAAAGATCCATTATTGGTTTATAAGTTTGAAGCTTTTGAATTGTTTCAAAAAACAGTAGACAAAGTAAATAAAGAAGTTTTATCTTTCTTATTTAAAGGACATCTACCTAGTCAAGATGCCTCACAAGTATCAGAAGCTACCGAACAAAAAAGAGAACAATTAGACACTCGTAAAGACGATGTTCAAAATTCTTCTCAACAAGCTATAAACAGGGCTCGTAATCAGCAAACTCAAGAAGAGCAAGTTGTTGAAACAATTGTTCGTGAGCAGCCAAAAATTGGTCGTAACGAAAAAGTTACCATCAAAAATGTAATGTCTGGCGAAGAGAAAGAAGTTAAATACAAACAAGCCATCTCTTTATTAGAAAAAGGAACTTGGGTATTATACAATAACTAACTTCATTTTATCTATTATAAAAAGTAAAAGCTCGGTATATACCGAGCTTTTTACGTTAAAAAAACATACACTTTACTATATAGTAAAACTATAACTACCAACACTTTACATTTAATTTAACTTAAAAACACATTCAAAAAGTATATTTACTAAAATAAATTTAGCATACTTTAAAATGAAAAGACGAAAATTAGATATTGCTGTTATTTCTGATGTCCACTTAGGTACTTATGGTTGTAGAGCTAGTGAATTGCACAATTACTTAAAAACAATAAACCCTAAAATATTAATTTTAAATGGCGATATTATTGATATCTGGCAATTTAAAAAAAGATACTTTCCTAAGCCACATATGAAAATTATAAAACAGTTAATGTCTTATATCACTTCTGGCACAAAAGTATACTACATTACTGGAAATCACGATGAAATGTTACGTAAATTTAAAGGATTTCGTCTTGGGAGTTTTGAAATTGTAAACAAATTAATACTAGATATTGATGGTAAAAAAGGGTGGTTTTTTCACGGAGATGTTTTTGATGTAACAATGCAACACTCTAAATGGTTAGCTAAACTTGGTAGTATTGGATACGACACTTTAATTATGATAAATACTGCTGTAAACTGGACTAGTAATAAATTAGGCTATGGAAGATTATCTTTTTCTAAAAAAATAAAAAACAGTGTTAAAAGTGCTGTGAAATTTATTAATAATTTTGAAAAAACAGTATCAGAAATCGCTATTTCAAAAAACTATGATTATGTCGTTTGTGGACATATACATCAGCCTGAAATAAAACAAATTGAAATAGAAAAAGGAACAACAACATATCTGAATTCTGGTGATTGGGTTGAAAACTTAACATCATTAGAATATTCAAACAAATCTTGGTCTTTATACGAGTATGAAAAAGACAACGTTGCCAAAAATATTCATAAAAACATTTCAATTAATGATACCGAGTATGTAAATGCTGAAAGTAGTAATCAAAAACTTTTTGAAGAACTTTTAAAAGAATTTAACATTCACTAAAAATATGAAAATTTTATACGCTTTTCAAGGTACAGGAAACGGACACGCAAGCAGAGCTACAGAAATAATACCTTATTTACAGCAAAAAGGTGAGGTTGATATATTAATTAGTGGCTATCAATGTGAATTAAAACTTCCCTTTAAAGTAAAGTACAAATATTACGGATTGAGTTTTATTTTTGGAAAAAAAGGAGGAATTAATTTTTGGGAAACAATTAAAAAAGTTAAAATTAAAAAACTAATAAACGAAATTAAATCTGTTCCTATTGAAGATTATGATTTGGTTATTAATGACTTTGAACCTATTACAGCTTGGGCAGCTAAATTTAAAAACACTCAAATTATATCATTAAGTCATCAAAATGCCGTTTTAGATCCTAATGCACCAAAATACGGAACCTATAGAGTAGAGCGTTTAATTTTAAAATATTATGCCCCTATAAGAACAAAATTTGGTTTTCATTTTAACACCTATTCCTCTGCCATTTTTACACCAATAATACGTAAAAAAATAAGATACAGTAATAATACAAATAAAGGTCATTATACCGTTTATCTTCCTGCTTATAGTGATAAAAAAATTATTAAAGTACTCTCACAAATAACAAACGTAAAATGGGAGGTTTTTTCAAAAAACACTTCCGAGCATATATTTAAAAATAATGTTATTATAAAACCAATAAATGGTCATAATTTTATTAAAAGCATTAGCTCTTGTAAAGGAGTTATATGTGGTGCTGGTTTTGAAACACCTGCTGAAGCATTGTTTTTACAAAAAAAATTACTGGTAGTTCCTATGAAAAATCAATACGAACAACAGTGTAATGCTTTATCTTTAAAACAAATGGGAATCCCTGTTTTAAAGAAATTTAACAAAAACCAAGTTTCTAAAATATCTTCATGGGTAAACACTAAACAATCAGTTAAGGTTAATTACCCTGATATTACAGAAGATATATTAGATGCTATTATTTTACCATATTATGACAATCAACAAATAGATTTGGCCGAAATTACCATTGGATAATCTCCTTTCCTTTATCTTTTAAAAAAGTATTTGTTTTAGAAAAATGCTTACTACCAAACCAGCCTCGCCACGCACCTAACGGAGATGGGTGCGGGGCTTTAAAAATTGTATGCTTTTTAATATCAATAACATTTCCTTTTTTTTCTGCAAATTTCCCCCAAAGTAAAAATACCACATCCTCTTTTTTTTCAGATATTTGTTTAATCACGCTATCGGTAAAAGTTTCCCAACCTTGTTGTTGATGGCTTCCTGCTTCTCCTTCCCTAACTGTTAAAGTTGCGTTTAACAATAAAACACCTTGTTTTGCCCAGCGAGACAAATCTCCTGAAATAGGAGATGGTATTTCTAAATCAGTTTCAATTTCTTTAAAAATATTTTTTAATGACGGCGGATGCTTAATTTTATCATGAACTGAAAAACATAGCCCGTTTGCTTGCCCAATACCGTGATATGGGTCTTGTCCAATAATAACTACTTTTAAATCATTAAAGGAACAATAATTAAAAGCCGCAAAAATAGTTTCTTTCTCTGGAAAACATTTGTAGCTATTATATTCTAATTTTATGAAATTTTGCAATTTCTTAAAATAAGATTTCTCAAATTCTAAATTTAAAATATTCTTCCAGCCATTAGTAATATTCAATTCCATTATTATTTAATTTAAAAATCAAAGATAGTATTTTGTCTATTTCTAATAATAAAAAGAACTGTTCCTTTACCCAAACAACCTGTTACTTAAATAAGGGTACTATTTTTTTAAAATCGCAACGTAGTTTTGTTAAAAAAAATGAAACAGAAAAGTCAATTTACCTTATTCTATCTATTTTTATCAATAACTCTTTTAACTTTTAATAGTTGCTCTAACAACGATACAATTACACCAATACTAAATACTGATGAATATTTTAAATATACATTAAACAATAATACAGAAAGAGTATTTGACAAAAGTATGACAGCATATTTTGTTACTAACCCCAGTACTAATTATAAGAGATTCTATTTTAGAGCTTCAGCAAATACTACAAATGGTAGTAGTGTTTATGTAGATGGTAATTTTACTTTTTTAAACTATGCTAGTTTCACAGCTGCCTCTAGCATACCTTGGGGAATTCCTTCAACACCAATAATTACTAATTTTTATTTTTCTGAACTTTTTTCTGAAGATGGATTTAAGTTTTTCCCGCATAATGAATACAATTCAAGTCCTATAAACTGCACAATAATCACGCATGCTTTTAATGTTGGAGAATATTTAGAATTCACATTTACAGGAAACTATACGCATATTACAGATCCTAGCATTACAGGTACAATAACAGGTACTGGAAGAATGAAAAGAGAAAGTGATCAATAAAATAGTTAATTATGTTTCCAAAATTACTAGAATATCAAAACATTACTATTTACACCTACGCCATTTGCATTGCATTTGGTACACTACTAGCTGTAGTATACACTAAGTGGCAGGCCAAAAAAACACTTGATATAAATTTAAAAAACTCCTTTTTCTATATTGTATTTATAGCTGGTTTTATTGGAGGTAAAATATTTTTATTTTTTGAAAAACCTTTGTACTACATACAGAATCCACAAAGTGTTTTTACTGTTTTTTCTGGTGGCTTTGTTTTTTATGGCTCTTTTATATGTATTACAATAACCATTATTTGGTATTTAAAAAAACATAAAATTCTTGTTTTACCTATGTTAGATATTTTAGCACTCACAACAACAATTGTACACTCTATAGGTCGTTTAGGTTGTTTTTTTGCAGGATGCTGTTACGGAAAAGAGACTAATTCTATTTTCGGAATTACTTTTTCTAATACTGGATTAACTACTGTACACCCTACACAACTTTATGAGGTTTTTGCTATTCTGGTTATTATGAATCTGCTTTTAATTATCAAAAAAAGGAAAAGATTTAACGGTCAAATATTTATATGCTACGTTGTTTTATATGGTATTGTTAGGAGTTTTTTAGAAGTTTTTAGAGGTGATAATAGAGGTTTTATTATTGAAGGTTTTCTTTCTCATTCTCAATTCATTGCCGCTTGCCTTATTATTATCATCAGTTATTTCTATATCAAATTGAACAAAAAAAAGAGTATTAATTAAATTTATCTTATTATGAAAAAATCAATTTTAAAAACAGTTTTACCTACAATTCTATTAATCATCGCAATAGCGATAATAGGTTCTGGCTGTGGAGATGGACTATCGCCAAGTATAGATCCTAGTAACGAATGTAGCGACGCTGAAACAACAATAGAAACTGCACTAAGTGCTTTACCAACAAACTCTATGGATTTGCAAATACACGAATACACTTTTGAAACTAGTGTTACTGGAAGTATTTGTGAAATTGGTTATCAAAGTTTACAACAAACAACCCCTTTTGCTATCAATAACACTTCAATTAACTACACTATAGAGATAGTAGGAGGGCCTTCTATTACTAATACCTTTTCTTCATCTATGATAGAATATAAAACTATTGGTGGCTCTTTTGAAATACTTCCTGGAGTAACCTATACTCTTAGAAGAACTGGTGGAGATGGCTTAAACTCTTCTACAGGACATACTTCTACAGCCACTTTTCCATACACTAGTGGTTACATTACTTTTTTAAGTTCTAATTTTGTAGATAGTTCTAGTACAGGAGGTGGACCTGTAACGAATAACGGAATTCCTAAAATATATTTTAAGTTCAAAGCTAACTAACTTATTTAAAAAATTAGTTAAACAAACGAGTGTTAATCTTAACACTCGTTTTTAATTTATCCTTTATATGCTCACCATAATATCATATATAAGAACACATTTTAAGCAAGATTTTAAAGCGTTAACTTATATACTTGTTTTTTTATTTTTAGGACTCTTTATTTATGTGAACCATACCACAAACCTCCCTACTCTCTTTTTTAAGAACCATCAAAAAGGAGTAACTACCTACATATACTATTTTTTGTTTTTCGGTTTTGCTTATTATACTACAATCATAATAACAGCAATTACAAAATCTGATTGGAGTTTTACAAAATCATTTTATTTTTGGTTTACAAGTATTATTGCTATTCTATTAATTAGCTTTCGTTTTGGCTTTTTAGAATTTTTGAATTGGATACAAAAAAACATAGATCCTCAAAAAGCTCACTTCTATATAAAGGCCATTGCTAGAAGTACTCGTTTTATAATATTTACCTTCGGAATTCTTTTTTTCTATTACTTATTTGAAAAAAACAACACTAATTATTATGGATTATCAACTAAAAACACACATTGGAAATCTTATTTTTTATTACTCTTATTTGTACTTCCTTTTATTATTGTAGCATCTTTTCAACCTAGTTTTTTAAAACAATATCCCATGCTTGGAAATGTTGGATCTGCCATAAATAAATGGACAGCTTTAGCTATTTACGAACCTATTTACTTAATTGATTTTATTGCTATTGAATGGTTTTTTAGAGGTTTTTTAATACTAGGAACAGTTAAATACTTAGGCTCAAAAGCTGTTTTACCAATGGTTGTTTTATATGCTTTTTTTCATATAGGAAAACCAACAGGTGAAATTATCGGTTCAGTTTTTGGTGGTTATATACTAGGTATTGTTTCACTACATAGTCGTTCTATAATTGGCGGAATCATCATTCATATGGGAGTTGCATTTTTAATGGATCTATTTGCTGTTATTCAAAAATTGGATAATTATTTATAAGACAACATTCATCTTATCAAACAAACACTTGCTTTAATAATACATGCTTCTACACTACTTATATGATAACTTTATAATATAAAAAACTATATATTATGAGAGTAAAAAATATTTTATTGATTGCAACATTAACAATTTGCACAATTGCTTTTGCAAACACCTCTGAAAAGCCAAAAAAAGAAATTAAAAAAGCAAGTATTATAAAAAATTGCTGTTCATTTTCTGGAAATTTTAAATATAATGGAAAGTGGGAATTTGGAGGGAAATTTACTATAAATTTTGGATTAGCTGGTACACCACCAAACGGAGGAGGAAATTCAGACACAGGTTGGGGTGAAATATTTTTAGGAGAAAATGCCACTCATGGAAACTATTTAATAATTACACCTCCAAAAGAATATATAGGAAGAACCATTGAAATTGTGAGTAGTAATATTGTTATAAATAAAATTACTTGTGGCCAAGAATTATTGCAGTTTATTAATTTAAAAGCTAAAAAAAGTAAAATAGTTTTAAAAGAAAAAACCATCATAAAAATTGTAAATTTACCTAAATTAGATAACGTAATTCATAAAAAATTACAATACAAAAAACAAGTATATAAAAAACGTTAATAAAACAACATCTGTGAAACAAAGAAAACTTCATATTACACTAGTTGCACTAATAGTATGGAGTTTGTCTTTTTCACAACAGTATACAAATTACTCTATAAAAAATGGTTTACCAAGTAATCATGTATATCGAATTACACAAGACAATAGAGGTTTTATTTGGTTAATTACTGATAAAGGAATTTCTAAATTCGACGGCAAAAATTTTAAAAATTTCGCTATCGAAGATGGCTTACCGTCTAATGACATTTGGCACATAAGAATTACACCTGATAATAAAATTTGGTTTTTCTCTAAGTCAAGTAAACTTGGCTATATTTCTAACGACAAAGTATATTCTTTTGGTTCTTTTAGAAAAAAAGTTTTGTATCCGAGAACAATATTACAGTCTAAAAACATCATTAATTTTAATGATGGTTCTTTTTATTATTCTTTAAAAGACAGTATTTGGCGAGCCTCTTCTAACTATCTTTTGGAAGATAGTAATTTAACAAAACAAAAAGTAATACACCCATTAATTAACTTTCATGCTTTAATTAAAGACAGTATTTATTTTTTTAATAAAAATAGTAAAAAATCTTTTTTTATTAAAAAAGGCATTTTTCAAACTATTTCAGAGCATGGACAAGCAAATGATAGCCTATATATTAGTACAGCCAAGCAGTATTATATAATTGAAAATTTTAATTCAAAAAAAGTTCACTTAATTTCTTATGCTTCACAAAATTTACCAAAAAACTTAAAATATTTCAGGTATCATAATGTGAATAATCATATTCAGTTAACAGGGATGGATTTTGTAAGTTATTTAGGAGAAAACGGAACATTAAAAAATATAATTCACATTCCTAAAAAATTAAATACTCATTTTTCTTTTATAGACAATACAGGTAATATATGGTCTGCTACGTTTAATAAAGGTATTTTTTTACTTCCAAAAGAGAAGAAATCAACTAAAATATTAGCTAAAAATAAAAAAATACAGCAATTAAAATTGATAAACAATAATATATATGCAGGTATTTACAAAGAAGGTTTTTTTAAAATAAATAACTCTTTAGAACCTATTATAAAAAATAATAATTTTCAACATTCTATTTCATTTTTTAAAGACATAAATACTTTTATTTTTTCTTCTGAAGATTTTTTATATGCTTATAAAAATAAAAAAACATCAATAATTAAAACATCTAAAAAAAACTCTTTTAAAAATGATTTCGCAAAAAAAATCATAAATCATAAAGATTTTTTATATGTTAATAATGCTTTTGGCATTTTTAAAATAAACCCTATTAACTTTAGTATAATTAAAAAATATCCGTTGTATGGAGTTAACTCTTTCTCAAGTACAAATACCAATCTTTTTTTTGCAAATCAGTCTGGTTTATTTATCTTAAAAAACGATAGTATATTAAAACTACAATCTAATAAGTTATTTAATCAACCTGTATTAACCCAAGCTAATTATACACAAAAAAAAGTAATTATAGGTACTGAAGGTAATGGAGCTTATATAACTAATGGGAAAACAGTTTCATTTATTAAAAAGACAAATAATTTAAGTATTCAAGATATTTTTGTTGATCTTAACAACAATATTTGGTTAGCTACAGCTAAAGGAGTTCATAAAGCAAATAAACAAAATAATAACTATGTAATTACACAATCTTTTTATGAATCTGACGGGTTAATTTCTAATAACATAAATAGTGTTGTTGTAAAAAACGATTCTTTATACACGGGTACAGATATTGGCCTTTCTATAATTTATTTACAGAAAGAACCTGTAAATCAATTACAAAAAATCTATGTAAAATCAATAATTATAAACGAAACCTCTTATACAGGAGATACGATAATTGCTTCTTATAAAAAAAACGGTGTTTTTTCTACCTCTTTTGGTACAATTAACTTTAGCAATCAACAAAACTTAAGCTATCAATATAAATTGGAACCTCTTCAAAGTAATTGGATAACAACAACGACACCTTATATTAATTTTACAGATCTAAAACCAAATACCTATTTTTTACAATTAAAAGTAAGTAACCATCATAAAGAAGAAAAAAGAAAAACTATTTATATTACAATTACTCCATTATGGTATCAGACTTTATGGTTTAAAATTGGTTTTTTTTTATTAGTAATTGGTTTTTTTTATTTATTTAATAAATGGGCTACAAAAAAAGTTAAAGCAAACACACGTAAAAATATTTTAAAAAAACAAAAAGATATTGAATATGAACTTTACGCATTACGTTCGCAAATGAACCCTCATTTTGTTTTCAATTCATTAAATGCAATTCAGTATTACATGACTAAAAATGAGGTTGAATTATCCGAGAAATACTTAGTGAAATTCTCTCGTTTGATACGCATGTTTTTTGATTTTTCTAGACAAAAAAACATAACTCTAGAACAAGAGCTATTACTTTTAAAAAGTTATCTAGAAATAGAAAAAATGAGATTTGGAGATGATTTTAAATTTAGTTTTAATGTTGATAAAACACTTAATTTAGAAACTAAAATACCCACAATGTTATTACAACCCATTGTAGAAAACGCCGTAAACCATGGGTTATTTCATAAAAAAGGAAAAGGACTTATTAATATTTCTTTAAAAAACTCAACCTTTAAAAATGAATTTATTATTGCTATAAGAGATGATGGAGTTGGTTTTTTAAAATCAAAAGAGATACAGAAAAAATCAATAAAAAAACATACTTCAAAATCTACCCTAATAATTGCAGATAAAATTAAATTGATCAATCAATCTTTACAATGGCATATTTCTCAAGAAGTTATTGATTTATCTAGAGAAAAAAGTTCTGGTACTTTAGTATTGTTAACCTTTAAAAAAATTAAACATGATAAAAGCTATATTAGTTGATGATGAAGAAAAAGCTTTAGAAGGGTTATTATTGAAAGTTAAACAATTTTTTCCTGAAATTGAAATTTTAAAAGCATTTCAAAACCCACAAGAAGCCGTAAACTTCATAAACACAAACACTCTTGACATTCTTTTTTTAGATGTAGAAATGCCTGTTATTAATGGTTTTGACGTGTTATCTTTAATTAAAAAACCTAATTTCGAAATTATTTTTGTTACCGCATATAATAATTATGCTGTAGAAGCTTTTCAACATTGCGCGATTGGTTATATTTTAAAGCCCATAGATAATGATGAACTTAAAACGACTATTCAGAATGCTATTAAGGGCGTTAATCAAAAAAAGGCTTTACATAAAAATGAAACCTTATTAAACAGGTTAATTAACACAACATCAAATGCAAATAAGTTAATTATACCCACAAATAAAGGATTACTTTTTGTTCCTTACAATGAAATTTTACATATTGAAGGATATGAAGGCTACACCAAAATACATACTATTAACACTTCTGAAATAATAAGCTCCTATAATATAGGGAAGTATGAAAAAATACTTAATGATAATTTTTATAAATGTCATAAATCACACATTATAAACTTACAAAAAGTACGTGCTTTTGAAAATGAAGGTTATATTTTATTAGATAATAAAAAAAGAGTTCCTGTTTCTAAAACAAAACGAAAAGAATTTATAGATTTGTTCTCTACATAAAAACTTTTTTTTTGACTAAAAACATTTCAGAAAAGACACTTCAAGATTTAGAATTCACAACAGTTTTAGAACAAGTTGCAGAACATTGTATTACAAATTTAGGTAAAGAAAAAACACTTGTAGTTCAGCCTATATCAAATAAAAGAAAATTATTTTTCGAGTTAAATTTAGTAAACGAATACTTGTCTTCTTTTGAAAACGAAAACAGACTTCCGAATCACTTTTTTGAAGATATTACTGAAGAAACTAAACGATTAGCCATAGAAAATAGTTTTTTAGAAACCGAAGCTTTTTTAAGAGTTGCTACAGTTACAGAAACTGTAAACGAAATGAAAAAGTTTTTAAAAAAATTTAAAACCTACTACCCTACTTTATTTACTTTAAGTGATCAGATAGAGCTTACTACTTTTGTATCTGACAGTATAAAAGAAATTATTACTTCTTACGGTAAAGTTGCAGATAACGCTTCGCCTGTTTTAAAACAAATAAGAAAAGATATTAATAACGTACGCGGAAAAATATCGGAAAGCTTTACACATGCTTTAAGCAGAAATATTGCTAGTGGTTATTTAGATGATATTAAAGAAACTATTATAGATAATCAGCGTGTTTTGGCTGTTACAGCAATGCATCGCCGAAAAGTTAAAGGAAGTTTATTAGGTGCTTCTAAATCAGGAAATATTGTCTACATCGCACCACAAGCCACCTTAACTTATAGTAGAGAATTGCAAAACCTCATTTATGAAGAAAAGCAAGAGGTTGTTAAAATATTAAGAGCCTTGGCTAGTAAAATTCACCCTTTTACACCTTTATTAAACGAATACATTGTTTTTTTAACACATTTAGATGCGGTTGCTGCTAAAGCTAAGTACGCGAAAAGCATTAACGGGCTATTACCTAAAATTACCAAAGAGAAAAAGATTCTTTTTAAAGATGCTTATCACCCTGTATTATGGAAAAAAAATAAAGATCAAAATAAAAAAACATTTCCTCAAACAATTCGATTAGACGAGAGACAACAAATTATTGTTATTTCTGGTCCCAATGCAGGTGGAAAGAGTATTACTTTAAAAACAATTGGTTTATTACAGTTGATGTTACAAAGCGGATTATTGATTCCTGTTCACGAGCGCAGTGAAACAACATTATTTAATACCATATTAACGGATATTGGAGATAACCAATCCATAGAAAACCAACTAAGTACTTATAGTTATCGATTAAAAAATATGCGTTCGTTCTTGAAAAAATGCGACGACAATACCTTGTTTTTAATTGATGAATTTGGTACTGGTTCTGATCCTGAATTAGGTGGTGCCTTGGCTGAGATTTTCTTAGAGGAATTTTATGAAAGAAAAGCATTCGGAATTATTACAACGCATTATGCTAATTTAAAGGTATTAGCTAACGAACTAGATAATGTTACTAATGCAAATATGCAGTTTGATGAACGTACTTTAGAGCCTTTATATAAATTATTTATAGGGCAAGCAGGAAGTTCTTTTACTTTTGAAGTTGCTCAGAAAAACGGAATTCCGTATAGCTTAATTAACAGAGCCAAGAAAAGAGTAGAAACAGAAAAAATTAGATTAGACAAAACCATTTCTAAGCTTCAGAAAGAGCGTAATCGTTTACAAAAAACATCTGAAAGCTTGGTTAAGCAGAAATCTAAAGGGCAAGAACACATAGACAGTTTACAAGAAAAAGAAGACAAATTACAAAGTAAACTTTCTGGTTTTCAAGAATTGTATGACAACAACCAACGAATGCTTACTTTAGGTAGAAAAACAAATGAATTGTTGAATAAGTATTTTCAAACCAATAATAAAAAGGAGTTATCTGCCGATTTTTTTAAATGGGTTGCTGCCGAAAAAACAAAACGCATAAAAAAAGCGCCACTTAAAAAACTTACGAAGCTAGAAAAAAAGCAAGATAAAATTACTACTCAGAAGCAACAAGAAGCTATCAAAAAAGTAGAAAAAGAAGTGCTTCAAAAAGTAGTAATAGTAAGAGCTGAAAAGAAAGAAGAAGCTAAAAAAATAGCAATCGAAAAAGCTGCTTACATATATAAAATAAATGATCGTGTTCGCTTAATTGACGGTAATTCTGTTGGTACTATTGATAAAATTGAAAAGAAAACTGTTTTTATCAATTATGGTGTATTTACTACCAAAGCGAAACTAGAACAGTTAGAGTTGGTAGAACGAGCAAAAAAGTAGCTTATTTTATCTTGATTTATTATTAAAAAAAACGAACTTTGCTAACTCATTTATTTAATGACTTAAAAACCTCTCACTAAATAATTAAAGTTACCAAAAACTTATTTTAACTATTTTCTCTTAACTTATTACTAAACAAAAATTGCTAGCTAAAACTTATTCTAAACCTTCCATTTCTTTATCATAAAACTCTCCTGCCTTATCCATTAAACCGGCTAATTCGGTAGTAATATCTTCTTCTGTTTCTCCTGTTAAATCTTCAAACCATTCTACTTCATCGTCTTTTAAGTTGATTAAAAAACGTGGAAATTCTGTATGTAATACAAAAATATCTTCTGGATGATTGCTATTATCTGCTAATAAAAATTTAGGTAAATTCATAAAAAACGTATTATTTATATTTTATTTATCCCCAATAACGGGGTTTCTTTCAATCAATTTTAAAGTTAATCTATTAAATCTAATAAAAAGTAAAATAGATGCTGTTGTTAAACCCGCTAATAACCCTAACCAAATACCAAAACTACCATAAGTTTCTTCAGTTCCTAAAAAATAACTGATAGGAAAACCTACAATCCAATATGATATAAAAGTAATTATTGTTGGTATTTTAACATCTTGTAACCCTCTTAACGCTCCTAATATTACAACTTGAATACTATCTGATATTTGAAAAATAGCTGCCGCAATTAATAAATTTGCTGCAATTTTCATAACTTCCATATTATCCGCATAGTTTTCAGCATCACTTAAATCTACATATAAATTAGGTAGCGATTTATGAAATAGGTAAAATATGGTTGCGAATCCTATTGCTAATATTATCCCTAATAAAAAGATAGAAAAAGCGATTCTTCTAAGCGCTGTAAAGTTTTTTAATCCTTTTTGATTTCCTACTCTAATCATAGAGGCAACTCCTAATCCCATAGCGACCATAAATGTCATTGAGGACAAGTTTAAGGCTATTTGATTTGCTGCTTGTGCATTTTTACCTAACAATCCGCTTAACCAAATGGCTGCCGTAAAAATAGCGACTTCAAAAAACATTTGCATAGCACTTGGTGCACCTAAATTTATTATTTTACGAAGCATTAATTTATCGAGTACAAATAATTTGATATTAGTTACCAGTAACTTTGAGCGTTCTTTTCTTTTTAAAATCCACCAAAGGTGAAAGACCATTACAAATCGAGAAAATAAGGTTCCGTATGCAGCACCTACAATTCCCATTTCTGGAAAGCCGAATTTTCCGAAAATCAACAAATAATTTAAAATTACATTTAAAACATTCGCTAAAATTGTAGCATACATTGGGTAACGTGTCATAGACAAACCATCACTAAATTGTTTGAATGCCTGAAAAACAATCATCGGAATTAAAGAAAAAGCCACCAAATCTAAATACGGAATTGCTAATTCAACAACTTCAACAGGTTGCTTCATTAAATACATTAAAGGTTTTGATAAGAAAACCAATAGAAACATTAAAATACCTATAGTGGTACATAAAAACAAACCGTGTTTAAAGGTAGATTTTGCTTCTTTAAAATTATTAGAAGAATCTGCTTCGGCAATTAAAGGTGTAATTGCTGTAGAAAATCCGATTCCTAAAGACATGGCAATAAACATAAAACTGTTTCCTAAAGAAACAGCTGCTAACTCTGCCGTTCCTAATTGCCCTACCATAATATTATCTACAAAACTTACAAAGGTATGCCCTAACATTCCTAACATTACTGGGGCTGCAAGCTTTAGGTTGTATTTAAATTCTGATGTGTATTGTTGTAAGTTCAAAAGGTATTGTATTTCAAAATGCGAAGATAACTTTTTTAATAGTCCGCTATCTTTATCTTCTTCATTTTTTAATTAATTTAATTACCTTTGATTTTTATAAAACAAACAGAAAATGGCTACAATAACATTAAAAGGAAATTCAATAAATACAACAGGAAATTTACCAGAAAACGGTAGTAAAGCAACTGACTTTTCATTAATTGCAACAGATTTATCAATTAAAAATTTAAATGATTTTTCTGGTAGTAGATTAATTTTAAATATTTTTCCTAGTGTAGATACTGGAACATGTGCAGCATCTGTTAGAGAATTCAACAAAAAAGTTGCCGGTTTAGACAATACAAAAGTTTTATGTATTTCTAGAGATTTACCTTTTGCACAAGGTCGTTTTTGTGGTGCTGAAGGAATTGAAAATGTAATTATGTTATCTGATTTTGCTACTGGAAAATTCGGTAAAGATTATGGTTTAGAAATTACAAATGGTCCTTTGGCTAACTTACACTCTCGTTGTATTGTTATAATTAATGAAGAAGGAAACGTTATATATACAGAACAAGTAAGTGAGGTTGTTGATGAACCAAATTATGAAACAGCTTTAAAAGCTTTATAATATTTCATGAAAAATCCTAATGATGGTTTTATTAAAGGAAGGTTGCGTAGTATGACCTTTGCTTTAAAAGGAATGTGGTTATTAATTACCACTGAAGACAGCATTAAAGCACAACTTTTTTTTGGCTTTATTGCTACTATTTTAGGTTTCTGTTTTAATATTTCTATGAATGAATGGATGCTTCAAACTTTAGTTATCGGAATGGTTTTAGTGGCTGAAGCATTAAATACTGCTGTTGAAAAAGTAGCTGATTTTGTACATCCTGACTATCATGAAAAAATAGGTTTTATAAAAGATATTGCCGCTGGCGCACCCGCTTTTGCAGCCTTTACCTCATTGATTATTGCAGGTATAATTTATCTTCCTAAAATAATAGCTATATTGTAACATTCAATTTATTTCTAACCTAAATACATGGCAAAAAAAAAGACAACCACTCAAAAGAAACAACCTAAAAATAATTCGTTAAAAAAAGTTTATTCTTTTTTTTCTAACAAACACAATCAAACTATTTTAGGTGCTTTTTTGGTGCTTTTTTCAATATTTTTAACTGTTGCATTTATCTCTTTTTTCTTTTCATGGCAAGAAGATCAAAGTGCTTTATCGCAATTCTCTAACAAAGCAATTCCTAGTAAAAATTTATTAGGAAAAATTGGCGCTATATTAAGTAACTTTCTTATTTACAAAGGTTTTGGATTCGGTGCTTTTATTATACCAATTACGTTATTTTTAACGGGAGCAAGAATTTTACTTCAAACCAATTTAAAAAGAATCGTAATTTCATGGAACTGGGGTTTATTAATAATGCTTTGGTTATCTATTTCACTAGGGTTTGTTGAAAAAAAGAATGCCCTTTTGTCTGGTATTATTGGTTTTGAATTAAACGAATACTTACAAACATTTTTAGGAAAAACAGGATTAATTATTTTATTATTTTTCTTTTTAATTGCTTATTTAATTATTCGTTTTAGTATTACTCCAGAAAAAATTAGCGAAAAAGTAAAAACAGCTAAAGAAAACAAAGTAGTAGACATAGCAATCCCTAATGAAGAAACTGTTGTAGCACCTGTTAAGGAAAAAGATTCAGAATCAAAATCTGGATTTGAATTATCTGTAGAAAATTTACAACCTACTATTTCAAAACATTCTGAAGTAAAAACCGCTACGGAACCAAAAGAGGAAGAAATTACTCTAAATGTCGATTTAAAAAGCGAGCCTTTAGTAAAAGTATCCGAAGAAACAAAAAAAGAGATTGAAATTGCTATTGAACAAAATTCTGAGGAAAAAAGTGTTGCTGAAAACTTATCTGATAAGTTAGTTAAAGATTTTGGTGAATTTGATCCTACCTTGGATCTAGGAAACTTCAAATTCCCAACTTTCAATTTATTAAAAGAGTATAACGAAACTATTTCTATAGATCCGGAAGAACTTGAGGCTAATAAAAACCGAATTGTAGAAACACTTAAAAACTATAAAATTGGTATTGCTCAAATTAAAGCAACTGTAGGACCAACAATTACATTATATGAAATTGTTCCTGAAGCTGGTATTCGAATTTCAAAAATAAAGAATTTAGAAGATGATATTGCCTTATCTCTTTCTGCCTTAGGTATTCGTATCATCGCACCTATTCCTGGTAAAGGAACTATTGGTATTGAGGTTCCCAATAAAAAATCAACGATTGTTTCTATGCATTCTGTTATTGCTTCAAAGAAATTTCAAGAATCTCAAATGGAGCTTCCTATTGCTTTGGGTAAAACAATTTCTAATGAAACCTTTGTGGTTGATTTAGCTAAAATGCCACACTTATTAATGGCAGGTGCAACGGGTCAAGGAAAATCTGTCGGTTTAAATGCTGTTTTAACTTCTTTATTATACAAAAAACACCCTGCGGAGGTTAAATTTGTTTTGGTAGATCCGAAGAAAGTAGAATTGACATTGTTTAATAAAATTGAGCGTCATTATTTGGCTAAATTACCTGATAGTGAAGATGCAATTATTACGGACACTGCCAAAGTTGTAAACACATTGAATTCTTTATGTATAGAGATGGACAATCGTTACGACTTGCTTAAGAATGCCATGGTTCGTAATATTAAAGAATACAATACTAAATTTAAAGCTCGTAAATTAAATCCGAATGACGGACATCAATTTTTACCATATATTGTTTTAGTAATTGATGAATTTGCCGATTTAATTATGACTGCGGGTAAGGAGGTAGAAACACCTATTGCTCGTTTAGCGCAATTAGCTCGTGCCATCGGAATTCATTTAATTGTAGCTACCCAAAGACCTTCTGTAAATGTAATTACAGGTATTATTAAAGCTAATTTCCCTGCAAGAATCGCTTTTAGAGTAACTTCTAAAATAGATTCTAGAACAATTTTAGATGCGGGTGGAGCAGATCAATTAATAGGTCGTGGAGATTTATTATATACGGCTGGAAATGATTTAAACCGAATTCAGTGTGCTTTTGTAGATACACCTGAAGTTGAAAAAATAACAGATTTTATTGGCTCTCAACGTGCTTATCCTGATGCTCATTTATTACCAGAATATGTTGGTGAAGAAGGTGGCACAAATGTTGATATAGACATTGCAGACAGGGATAAATTGTTTAAAAGTGCTGCTGAAGTTATTGTTACAGCTCAACAAGGTTCGGCATCTTTATTGCAACGTAAATTAAAATTAGGATACAATAGAGCTGGTAGAATAATTGATCAATTAGAAGCTGCTGGTATTGTAGGCCCTTTTGAAGGAAGTAAAGCAAGACAAGTTCTAGTTCCTGATTTTGTTGCTTTAGAACAATTACTAGAAAACGAAAAAAATTAATAGTTATAAAAATATTCCCGTAACGGAAAAAAGTATAAAATGAGAAAACTAGCATTATTATTTATTGGATTATTTATTAGTGTAACCGCTATCGGTCAAAACACTTCTGCACAAGCTAAACAGTTATTAGATGAAGTTTCTAGTAAAATGGGGGCTTACAATAACATGCTTATTGGCTTTAATTCTTCTCTAATCAACAGAGAAGCTGGTATTACTAACGATCCACCAATAAGAGGAGAAATAACTCTTTCTGGCGAAAAATATAACTTAGATTATTTAGGCAACAATTTTGTTTTTGATGGTAAAAAACTAGTTGTAATTAATCAAGAAGAAAAGGAAGTAAATATTTCAAACGGAAACTTAGATGAGGAAGATGGTTTTATTTACCCATCTAAATTATTAACTTTTTACAAAGAAGGTTATAATTACTCTATGGGGAAGCTTAATAATAGTAATGGTCGAAAAATACAATTTATTAATTTAACACCTATCGACAGTAATTCTGATATTGTAAAAGTTCAATTAGGTATTGATGCGAAAACAAAACACATCTATAAATTAGTACAAATAGGAGCTAATGGAGCTGAAACAACGTTTACGATTACCAAATTTAAAAGTAATCAACCTATTTCTAAAAATCTATTTTCTTTTGATAAGGAAAAGTATCTAAAAAAAGGATATTTTATCGATTAAGTTTTAAAATATACGTTTTGTTAATAGTACTAAAAATCATTAACAAAACTTTTATTCTTTTATCCATTTAACCCACTACCTTTGCTACTGTGAAAACATTAGACAAATATATTTTAAAAAGCTTCTTACAGCCTTTTTTCGCAACATTCTTAATCATACTATTCGTTTTAGTAATGCAAGTACTTTGGCTTGCTTTTGATAGCTTTGCTGGTAAAGGAATAAGCCTTGTTATTATCTTAAAATTTCTTTGGTACACCATGCTTCTTATGGCGCCCCAAGCATTGCCTATCGGTGTTTTACTCTCCTCAATCATGACTTTAGGTGGTTTATCTGAAAATTATGAATTTGCGGCAACAAAATCTGCTGGTATTTCACTACCAAGAATGGTTCGTCCTTTAATTATTTTAACAATTATTTTAAGTGCTGTAAACTTTGTTTTTTTAAACAATGTATACCCGTATGCAATGTTAAAACAGCTAAACATGAAAGTTAATATTAAAAAGAAACAACCTTCAATTGCCTTGGTTGCTGGAAGTTTTAATACGGAATTACCTAACTTTCAAATTAAGTTTGATGAAAAATACGGTGAAGAAAACAATCTTCTTAAAAAAGTTATTATTTACGATCTTTCTGATAGAAAAGGAAACAATAAAATTATAACCGCAAAAAAAGGAAAAATAATTTCTGATGAAGGCAGTCGATACATGACATTAATTTTAGAAGATGGTTATTATTTTGAACATCATATAAAAAATGGAGCACCCATTAAAGAGAAACAAAAAATGCCTGCCTCACATGCTTATTTTGACGAGTATACTATTAACATTGATATTTCTTCTTTAAGTGGTGATGATTTAGAAAAAGAAAGGTATAAAACACAATACAATATGTTGAGTTTAAATCAACTTAAAGATACGATACCTGTGATGAAGAAAAATTATGACAGCCATATTTCTAGCAGAGCTAAAAACTTATTTTTAAGTATTGATGTAGACGATTTACATTCATATCCTGATTCTATAATAAACAAAGAGCTTTCATTAAATACTCTTGAAAATTTTAACCCAAGAGAAGTAAAAATTATTTTAAGAAGTTCGATTTCTAAAATTGACCGTACTTTAAATAATATCAAGTCAAATAAAGAAACTATCAAGAGAAAACGAAAGTACCTAAATTTATACGATATTGAATTTTATAACAGAGTTGCTTTTTCACTTTCTTGCTTATTACTTTTCTTTATAGGAGCTCCATTAGGATCTATAATTAGAAAAGGTGGAATGGGTTTACCTATGATTCTTGCAATAGCGGTCTATGTACTCTATTTTTTCACCAACACTTTTGGTAGGAATTTAGCAGAAGAAAGCTCGGTTACAGCTATTTTTGGTTCTTGGCTAAGTGTATTATTAATGCTACCTTTGGCTATAACATTAACTATTAGAGCTAGTAAAGACAAAGGTTTATTCGATTTTAAAAGTTTTTTTACCTCAATTATCAATACATTTAAAAACATATTCTCTAAAAAAGAGAAAACAACATAACAATGGCAACACAAACAGCAACTAAAGTTCAATTAAATACTATTGAAGAAGCTATACAAGACATTAAAGACGGAAAAGTTATAATTGTTGTAGATGATGAAGATCGCGAGAATGAAGGAGATTTTTTAGCAGCTGCAGAAAAAACAACTCCTGAAATGGTTAACTTTATGGCAACGCATGGTAGAGGTTTAATATGTACTCCGCTTACCGAAGATCGATGTAAAGAATTAGAACTAAATATGATGGTTCATAATAATACTGACCCTATGGAAACCGCTTTTACTGTTTCTGTTGATTTAAGAGGGAAAGGTGTTACTACAGGAATTTCTGCTGCTGATCGATCTAAAACAATTCAAGCATTGGTTGATTCAGAAACAAAGCCTTTCGACCTTGCTCGTCCTGGTCATATTTTTCCTTTAAAAGCAAAAAACGGAGGTGTTTTAAGAAGAACTGGTCATACGGAAGCTGCTATTGATTTTGCTCGTTTAGCAGGTTTAAAACCGGCAGGTGTTATTGTAGAAATCATGAATGAAGATGGTACCATGGCTCGTTTACCGCAGTTATTAAAAGTTGCAAAAAAATTCGATCTTAAAATTGTTTCTATTGAAGATTTAGTTGCCTATAGAATGGAGCATGATTCTTTAATTGAAAAGAAAGAAGATTTTAATATAAAAACTCGTTTTGGTGACTTTCGTTTAAGAGCTTACCAACAAACTACAAATAAACAAATCCATATCGCTTTAACTAAAGGTAATTGGACAAAAGATGATGCTGTTTTAACTCGAATTAATTCAACTTTAATTAACAATGATATTCTTGGTACTTTAACCAACAATGCTGACAAAAAACTAGACCAAATGTTTAATGTCATCAATGAAGAAGGTAAAGGAGCTATTGTTTTTATCAATCAAGAAAATCAAGCTTTAAACTTATTAAACCGGTTAAGAGGTTTAAAAGAAAACCAAGCAAACGGAGAAATGAAGGCTCCTAATGTTGTGATGGACAATAAAGATTTTGGTATTGGAGCACAAATATTACACGATTTACACTTACATAAATTACGTTTAGTTTCTAACACAAAACAAACCAAACGTGTTGGTATGATTGGTTACGGATTAGAAATTGTAGACTACGTAAATTACTAAAACATACATTTTACAAAATAAAAAAGGAAGCTCTAGGGCTTCCTTTTTTATTTTATAAATTTCACTAATTATAAATTAGCTACTGATAATTTAACCTCTTCGTATTCTGTTACTATCTCTTCGATAACTTCTTTAGCTGATTTTATGTCATTTATAATTCCTGCTATTTGTCCAATTTCAAGCTCTCCATCTTCTAAATCGCCTTCAAACATTCCTTTTTTGGCTCTTGCGCGCCCTAACAATTCTTTAATATCTTCTATCGATGGATTCGTTTGATACAACTCTTGAACTTCATTATAAAACTTATTTTTAACCAAGCGAACTGGTGCTAATTCCTTTAATGTTAATTGTGTTCCACCATCTTTAACAGCTACAATTGTTTTCTTAAAGTTATCGTGAGCAGAAGACTCTATAGTAGCTGCAAAACGACTACCAATTTGCACTCCGTCTGCGCCTAAAATCATCGCCGCTAGCATTCCTCTACCCGATCCTATTCCTCCAGCAGAGATCACAGGTATTTTAACCTCTTGCTTTACCATTGGTATTAAGGTAAGCGTAGTAGTTTCTTCACGTCCGTTGTGTCCTCCTGCTTCAAAACCTTCACAAACCACAGCATCTACACCTGCAGCTTCGGATTTTAAAGCAAACTTTACTGAACTTACAACATGTACAACTGTAATACCTTTTTCTTTTAAATGAGAGGTCCAAGTTTTAGGGTTTCCTGCGGATGTAAAAACAATTTTAACGTCCTCTTCAATAATGATATCCATGATTTTTTCAATATCAGGATATAACATTGGTACATTTACGCCGAAAGGCTTGTCGGTTGCTTTTTTGCATTTCTGAATATGTTCACGCAATACATCAGGATACATAGACCCTGCGCCGATTAAACCTAATCCGCCTGCATTAGAAACTGCTGACGCTAGTTTCCATCCAGAAACCCAAATCATTCCTCCTTGAATAATTGGATATTTAATATTAAAAAGTTGTGTGATTTTGTTTTGCATTACCCTCTAAAGTTTAATGGTTGAGAAAAATTAAATGGAATTGTTCTATTTAAATGTGTGGCAGGAATCCAACCTTCTATATTTTCAAAAAAAATGGTTATTTGTTTCTTTAATTTGGTGGGAAGTTCCTCGTCTATAGTAACATCTTTAATCCTTCCTTTAGTATCTATTACATAATAAACGTTCACTTTTCCTTTAACCTTAAAGTCTATATTTCTTATTAACTTTTTTAGTTTATCAATATATTTTTTATTCCCACCTTTAAATTTTGGTTTTTTAATCTTAAAATCATCATATTTAAAATCAATTTTATTTCCTTGCAAATTATAGAAAGTAGATTTTAATAGGGAATCCTTCTTAAAAACACCTCTACTGGCAATTGATCCATTATAATGATATAATTTCCAAACCCCTTCTTTATTTCCTTTTAAATATAAGGCCTCTATATTCTTATTTCCATTGTCAAACCAACGTGTTTCTTTTCCATGTTTTTCTCCTTTATCATTGTAATATAATAAAGAAGTCATTTTTCCATACTTGTTAAAATTAACCGACTCGCCAATTTTATTTCTTTTATCTTTTGATTTATAATGGGTATAATTATACAATTTCCCACTTCTTAGAAACTTTCTAACAAACCACAAAGAGTCTGACTTCTTTGTTATTATTTCAAAAGACCTTGCTTTTGATTTATCTTTTGTAATCTTTCCTTTTTTATCTAAAAAATTCACAATAGAATCTTTTTGTGAGTAACCTTTAAAACTCACTAATAAGATTAATAATAGCAATACCTTTTTCATATTTTTCTTTTCTTATTTGCAATCTATGATATTACTCCCGAACCTAAAAGTTCTTCGTTTATATACCAAGCTACAAATTGCCCTTCTTGAATAGCAGATTGCGGATTTTCAAATTCAACATACAATCCGTTTTCAACTTTATGAAGGGTTGCTTTCTCTAATTGTTGACGGTAACGAATTCGAGCTTCAACTTTCATTGTTTCGCCATATTTTAATCCTAAATCTTCACGAACCCAATGCAACTCTTCGTTAGATACAAATAATACATTTCGATATAAACCTTGGTGATTTTTACCTTCACCTGTATAAATTACATTTTCGTTTACATCCGTTTCAATAACATACAAGGCTTCTTTGGTTCCTCCTACATTTAATCCTTTTCGTTGCCCTTTTGTAAAATAATGCGCTCCTTGATGCTTACCTACTATTTTTCCGTCTTCTTTGTTATAAGAGAATTTTGTTGAAAAATAACTTAGTTCAGCTTCTTTGTTTTCAAACTTCGGAATTGGACGCGTATATTGTTCAAAATCTGAAGGAATTTGTACAATTACTCCTTCTTTAGTTTGTAATTTTTGTTGTAAAAAATCTGGCAATCGAACTTTACCTATAAAACATAATCCTTGAGAATCTTTTTTATCCGCAGTAATTAAATCTGCTTTTTTTGCAATTTCTCTAACTTCTGGCTTTGTTAATTCACCTATAGGAAACATTGCTTTAGATAATTGTTCTTGCGATAATTGACATAAAAAATACGATTGATCTTTATTGTTATCTTTTCCTGCTAAAAGTTTATAAACAGCATTTCCATCAATAACTTCTTCCTCTTTTCTACAATAATGACCCGTTGCTACATAATCGGCACCAAGACTTAAAGCGATGTCCATAAAAACATCAAACTTTATTTCTCTATTACATAAAACATCTGGATTTGGTGTACGTCCTTTTTCGTATTCATTAAACATATAATCTACAATACGTTCTTTATATTGATCGCTTAAATCTACCGTTTGAAAAGGAATTCCTAATTTATCAGCAACAATCATTGCATCGTTGCTATCTTCTAACCAAGGGCATTCATCAGATATCGTTACCGAATCATCGTGCCAGTTTTTCATAAACAAACCGATTACTTCGTATCCTTGTTCTTTTAATAAATAAGCGGTTACACTACTATCTACACCTCCCGAAAGTCCTACTACTACTCTTTTCATTCTATACTTTTGTAAGCTGCAAATTTACGAATAAGTTTCTGTTTTTATAATGGATAAAACTAATAGAATCATCAATTTAATTGATTGCTATTAATTACCGTTTTTTAAGTCAGATAGTTTTTCTTTTTTTCTTTTATCAACAATTTCACCATCCATATAAAACTCCCACTTTCCAACTCTTTTTCCGTTTTTGTAGATACCTTTTTCCTTTATACCTCCTTTTAAATCGTAGTATTTACCTTCTCCTTCTAACTTTCCGTTTACATAAAATACGTCTTCAATTAAAATTGCAGAATCTGTAAATGTTTTAGAGACTCCATTCTTTTTACCGTCTTTATAAGATGTTTCTTGAGTTATATTTCCGTTCGGGTAATAATTTTTAAGAGTTCCATCTAGTTTCCCATCTTTATATTCTTCTTCAGAAAAAGTTTTTCCGTTCGAAAAATAATAAATCCATTTACCGATGCGGTTTTTCCCTATCATTTTACCTTTACTTTTAAGCGTACCTAATTCATTGTAAAACTTAACCGATGCAGTATCTTTAACAAATGTTTTTACAATTGTTGGTATGGTAGACGATGTAATATTATAAAATTTAAAAACGCCAACTTCTTTACCATCTTTAAAAGTACCTGAATAACGAATTTTTCCATTATCATAATTCTTTTTCCAAACTCCAGTTCTTTTTCCATTCGCATCTAATTTGTTTAATTTCTGAGCTTCTATAGAAACCATAAAAAAAACTGATAATAAAAGTACTGTTGAAAATATCCTCTTTATATTTAGCATTGATAGTTTTTTTATTTAATTTGATAATTTACTAAAATCAAAAATACACAAACCGTACCAATATGAGTATCGATTTTTTAATTTCTGTTTTAAATGACATGAAAAACCCTGCTAGGGTAAACAGAGATAATGCTGCTAATATTGTATTAGCACAACCAAATTTAATAAAACACTTAGTTGATTTAACTTTTAATGTAAATGTTAAGCTCTCAATTAAGGCTGCTTGGGTATTAGAATGGATTTGTACGCATCACGGAATTGAACATATTTTACCTTATTTAGATCGTTTTACTACAAATATTTCAATCGTTCGTTTTGATAGTGCTGTGCGTCCTTGCGCTAAAATTTGCGAACACTTAGCTAATGCTTTTACTTCAAAAAAAGGCAATAAAACTAAAACTACTTTAACACAAAGTCATATTGATGCGATTATTGAAACTGGATTTGATTGGTTAATTACGGATCAAAAAATAGCCGTTAGAGCTTATACTATGACTTTCTTATATTTATTCGGATTACAAAAAGACTGGGTGCATCCTGAATTAAAACACCTTATTGAAACAAAAATCATTCACGAAAGTAAAGGCTGTAAAGCTCGCGGAAAATATATTTTAGAAATGATTGAAAAACAAAAAACGAGCTTTTAAAACTCGTTTTACAATCTTAATCCAACTCATCTAAATTAGTTGGTTTCCTATAACCAACAAAAGGTTGTTTTAATAACTCTTTTAAACTGGCATTTTTTTCCGCATCCGGAAAAGTATCTACACCATACACAATTTTTTCTCTATCAAACTCCATATAAGTTCCGAAAATTCTATCCCAAATAGAAAAAATATTTCCGTAGTTAGAATCCGTGTATGGTAACATATTATGGTGATGTATTTTGTGCATATCTGGCGATACAATTATATAACTCAACACCTTATCTAACTTTTTAGGCATTTTTATATTTGCGTGTGTTAACTGTGTAAAAATTAACGACATTGATTGATACAGCATTATAATTGCAATTGGCGTACCCACTAACAAAACACCTATTAATGTGAACGTAAAACGAATAATACTTTCTAAAGGATGATGACGATTTGCTGTAGTTGTATCTACCTCATGATCGGTATGATGCACCAAATGTACCATCCAAAGTTTTGGAATTTTATGTTCGGTAAAATGTGCTAAATATGCTCCGAAGAAATCTAAAAACAACACACCTAAAACTACATATAACCACAATGGCATTTCCGGAAGCCAATTAATCAATCCGAAATTATTTACTTGCACCCAATCTGCTGTTTTTAATAATAAAAAAGCTAATGTAAAATTGATGACAATGGTAGTTGCTGTAAAAAACAAATTCGGAAAAGCATGTTTCCATTTATTATATTTAAAACTAAATAATGGTACTGCGCTTTCTAATAACCAAAAAAAAGTAATTCCGCCAACTAAAATTAAACTTCGGTGACTAGACGGAATCGTCTCAAAATAATGAATAAGGGTTTCCAATGTAAAATGTTTATCAAATAATTAGGAAACAAGTTACAAAAATAAATTTTTACTAAACAAACAGTTGTCTATAAATTATGATGAATAATTATTTTAATTATCATAAATTGCAATTATTATTTACCCACTCATTTCAAAAATTATGCTAAAAGGCTGTTATACTATTTTAATCTTTTGCTTACTATTTTCTCAATTTAGCAGAGCACAAACACCTCCTAATGGTATAAATGACTTTAATACAATTGATATTAACGCCGTTTTAAATGTAACTGCTCCTGGATTACTAGACAATGATACTGATTTAGAAAACGACCCTTTAACTATTACTTTATTTACCATTAACGGTATTAATTTTACCGCAGGACAAACAGCCATTTTCAGTGAAGGTACCATTACGATAAATGCTAATGGTAGTTATAATTTTGTTCCTAACACCAATTATATTGGTATGGTAAGCGTTATTACATATACCCTTTTTGATGGTACGTTTTCTGCTACTGCAGACCTGCAAATAACAGTTGAAAATGAAAATGAACCCGAAGCTTTTAATGATTATGACACCGCTGAAGTAAATACGCTTTTATCTGTAAATGCTCCTGGTGTACTGGATAATGATACAGATGCTGATAACAATGTTTTAACAGTTACTTCTTTTACTATTAATGGTATTAATTTTGTTGCTGGTCAAACAGCCAATTTTAGTCAAGGTAGTATTACTCTAAATACAGATGGTAGTTATAATTTTACGCCTAACACTAATTACACAGGTAATGTTGATACTATTACCTACACTATTTCTGATGGTACTTATACAACTACTGCTGATTTATATTTAACTGTTGAAAACATAACCGATTTAATTGAGATAAGTAATATAGAGAGTTGTAATCAAGGCTATACTGTTAATGATGAATATAGAATACTCTATGAAATGTCGATAACAAATACAAGTACCGCTAGAGATTATCATGCTTCAAATCTTATTCGTAATATTAATTTAACAAATAATTTACAAGCTATTTTTGGTAATGGTTGTGTTACCGAAATTAGTGAAATGGAGATAACCACATCAGGAACCGTAGATTACGTAAACAATCCATATCCTTTAGAATACGGCACAACAAATGTAAATCCCAATTTTTTAAACCTAACATCAAGTGCAATTTTTGATAGCGCTACGATTAATAACGCTGTTTTATACCCAAGACAATCTATAAATATTAGATTTTGTGTTACAATTAATCCGTTTTGTAACGGACGCCCTAATCCTACACCTTCAGGATCTGGTATTGATTTTAATACAATTTTTAATGTTAGTTCGTCTATTGGAAATGCTACTGAAAATCTTTCTATATCAGATTTTCATACAACAGAAGCTATTATTGCTGCTGCATTACATGTACCTGAAACCAATCCTATCGTAAACTCTGATGGTACATTTGATTATAACAACCGAGTAATTATTACCAATGAAGGAGCTGGAACTGCTACAAATGTAAATTATAACATGGGCTTAGGTAATTTTATTGATAACGGAATCAATTTTAACAATATCGTTGTTTCTCAAATTTCTGGTCCAACCGTAACCATCAACCCTAATTATAACGGAGATACAGATTCCTTCTTATTAACCACTAACAATTCATTAGCAGCAGGAGAAACTATAATTTTAGAAATATTTTATCATATAGCCCCTATTTCATCTTCAAATGCCAATTCTTTTGATCAGTTAGAAATATCACAAACACAAGGTAATTTAGACGATTTTGATGAAACCATTTTAACAAACTCTAGAAGATATTCATACACCACTTGGTCAGATAGTTTAGGAAATCATTTAGATCGTTACTATACTACTTCCTCTCCAACAGGAGTCGCTTCATCTGCTTCTCAATGTACATGTACTACTACTAGTATGCGATTTTCATTTAGTGCTTCGTCATCAACCAAAAAAATTATTTCTTTGATTGATGAACAACCTAATGGAATTTTAGAACACCAAGAACTTACTTTTCAAATTACTATAACCAATACCAGTAGCGCTGTTCAAATTGAACAATTACAATTACAAGATGACTTAAATGCTATTTGTGGAGGAAATATTCTTTCAGTTAGCACTCCATTTTTTCAAAACTCTACAGCAACTACAAATCCCGTATTAAATCCATCTTACAATGGTACTTCTGATATTAATTTTTTTGATGGTAATTCTGGGATTTTAGAAGCCAATGAAACCATTACTATCCAATTTTCTGTTCTTTTTGAAGAAGAATGTATCGGTGATAATGTTGCTCAATTTACAGCTATTGACCCATTAAATAATAACGCAAATTCAACAGGAGCAATAGCCCTAAATGTTTCTACAGATACAGACAATGATACAATAAATAACGAAATAGATATTGATGATGACAATGATACCATTCCAGATATTGAAGAGTACAATGGTTTAGATCCGTTAGATGATCATGACGGCGATTTTATACCTAATTATAAAGACACCGATTTTAATATTGACGCCAATAATGATGGGGTTGTTGATGTTTTTGACTTTGATAATGACGGAATACCCAACCATTTTGATTTAGATAGTGATAATGACGGTATTTTTGATATTGTAGAAGCTGGAAATGGTCATTTAAATCTTACTTCTGAAGGAAAAACTGACATGAATGTAGGCTTAAATGGACTTCATAATACAATTGAAAACAATGATACTTTAGCAGCCTCAATAACTTACACAATTCGAAATACCGATACTGCAGGAAATCCTGATTATATAGACATTGATGCAGATAATGATGGAATTGTAGATAATATAGAAGCACAACCAACCAACAGCTATATACCGCCAAACAACACCTACCAAATCAATGGAGTTGACACAGCTTACCCAAACGGATTAACCCCTACAGATACTGATGGTGATCTTATTCCTGATTATATAGATTTAAACTCAGACAACGATATCCGTGATGACTACATTGAAGGATGGGACTTTAATAATGATGGAACACCCGAAACAATAACTTCAAATTCTGATGCTGATAATGACGGGTTAGATGATGCTTACGATCAAGACAACAACCTTGTAAATCCTACAAACAACCAAACTCCATCAAGTTTTCCTGATATCGATAATACTGATAATCCTGAAAAAGATTGGCGAGAAACTAATGCTATCTTTGTACTCATCAACAATGTAACTGCTAATGAAGGCGATCCTCTCCTTTTTACTATTTCATTAGTAACAAAAAACGACCATGCTGTTTTAACTCAAAGTGCCTCAATAATAAATATTAATTTTTCAAGCAGTGACGGAACAGCTACAACTACCCAATACACTATAGCTATAACTCCGTATGATTACAATCAAATAAATGCTTCAACAATAAGTATTCCTGCCTTTCAAGAAACAACAACTCTCAATGTTACTTCAATAGAAGACACTATTCATGAACTTGACGAACTTTTTACTATTAACGGAACCATAACCTCAAATAATACCGTTAATACAACTATTTCAGGAGTTGCAACCATTATTGATAATGAAGTACCACCATCAATCACCATGAACAATTCTATGGAAAACGAAGGTGTTGATTTAATGCATACAATTACCATTAGCCACCCATCATCAACTCCTATAAATATAGCTATAAACACAACTGATGATGTTGCTATAAGCCCTAATGATTACACAAGTATTAACGCCACTTTTACAATTAGAGGAACTGTAAACCCTAGCAATGCAAATACATCTGTTTCTTTTAATATCCCTACAATAATTGATAATTTAAACGAACCAGACACAGAAGATTTACTCGTAAATGGTATTGTAATAAGCAATAATATAAGCACCCAAGATTTAGATAAAACAGCCAGTATTATTGATATTGATCCAGACCCTATAATACAGATAGATGACGTAATAGTAACCGAAGGTGAACCTTTAGTTTTTACAGCACAACTATTAAATGCTAGTTTAGAACCAATGTTAAACCACTTACCTCTAAATTTTAATATAGAAACTTTTGATGTAACAGCAAACGGGACATTAGATTATCAAACATTAATAACCTCTAAAAATATATCTGCAAATACAAGTTCAACAACAATAATTATTCCTACGATTGATGATAGATTAAATGAAAATATAGAAACAATGTTATTACAAACAACAATAACAAGTTTAAATATATCAAATCCATCTAATATTATACTAAATACAGGTACTATTAAAGATAATGATGTCCCTAATCTGTTTTCACCTAACGGCGATGGAAAAAGTGACACCTTTAAAATTTCTGGAATTGAAGGTTTCCCAAACTTTAAACTCATAATTTATGATCGTTGGGGAAGTGAAATATATAACTACAATAATAATGGAAGAACAACACCTCTTTGGTGGAATGGAAACTACAATGGAAAACCTGTACCAGCTGGGGTTTATTATTACACGTTAGATTTTAATGATGGTAAAGCAAAAGTTAAAACAAACTTTATACAACTTATAAGATGATATTTACAAAAAAAGCATTCTTAACCGTATTTACTGTTTGTTATAGTATTATCTGTGCGGCTCAACAAACACCACACTACACGCAATATTTATACAATATGCAAATTATAAACCCTGCTACCGTTGGTGCAAGGTCAGATTTAAATATGTCTTTATTAACCCGCCAACAATGGGCTGGTGTAGAAGGTGCACCAACGACTAATACTTTTTCTATTAACGGACGAACAAATAATGGTTTGGGCATAGGAACAACTGTTATAAATGATAAAGTAGGTTTATCAGAAAGCACCAATATAAATGTAGATGCCTCATACACCTTAATAATGTCGAGATATACAAGGCTTTCTTTTGGATTAAAAGGAGGTATTACTTTTTTTAATGATAACTTATCTGAAGGAATCACACCAGACAATGAAACTTATAATTCAACAAACGGAAATTATCCTAACATTGGATTTGGTGCCTATTATTATACTAAAAAATACTTTGTCGGTTTTTCAATACCATACTTATTAAAAACTCCTCAATTTCAAATACAACAAAATTCATCAACTGGAGAGCTTTCTAGTAACATGAGTTATTTTATGACAGGTGGAGTGCGATTAGAATTAACAGATAATATTTTATTTAAACCATCTACCATGGTAAAATATGTTAAAAACCTTCCTGTCTCTATCGATTTTAATACTAACTTCCTTTACGACAATTTTTTAGAAGCAGGTATTTCGTATCGTTATGACGATTCTGTAAGCGTAATGTTTGCATTAATTATTGATGAAAAATACCGAATAGGATATGCTTACGACACTAAATTAACAGGATTAAGTAATAATTTTAATTCTCACGAAATTGTACTTCATATTGATTTTGACTTAAAAAGAAAAGGTCGATGGCTACAACATGAATCTTGTTATTTTTAACAGTTAATAGCAAGCATTAAAAATTATATCATTTGTTTTAACTGTAAAAATTCAATGCTTTTTACAGCTAAAACAAATATAATATTAACCTAATCTTTTTATTTTCTCGTTAGATCTAACTGGCAAACGCTTTTTAAGCTCTTCTACAATTCTGTATGTTGCAGGACAAATAGCCGTATTTGCTATTGTTAAATCTGCTATTTGAATAAATTTCTTACGATTTGTATGCGGATATTCTGAACATGCTTTCGGGCGCACATCATAAATAAAACAAGAATTATCACTTTCATCTAAAAATGAACATGGTGCTGTTTTTAACACCATAAAATTATCAGAATCACGCTCTAAATATTGTGCTTCAAAATCACGAACTTTCATTTTTAAATGCTTAGAAATACGCTCGATATCTTTATCTGTAAAAATCGGACTCGTAGTTTTACAACAGTTACCACAATCTAAACAATCAGTTTTTGCAAATTCCTTCTCATGTATATCTTGTACTACAACATCAAAATTTTTAGGAACTCGCTTTTTTATAGTGGCAAAGTATTTTTTATTTTGCTTTTCTACGTCTGCTGCTAACTTTTCTAAATTCTCTAAATCTTTATCCATAATTTTTATTTTAAGAAGAAGTTTCGATGCTATTAATTAACGCATAATTACCTGAAATAATATTCAGAAATATTAAAGACAAAACTTACTGCAAAACTAACCATATAAATTGTTAGAATCAGTTTAAATATCATCCAAATAAATTATGTAATTTTGCACTTCAATTTTCAACAACTAATGAGCATACAAACCTTAATAGAAACCAAAGTAAAAGAAGGATTTTTAGCCTTATATAATATTGAAATTCCTAGTGTAGAATTTCAAGCAACTCGTAAAGATTTTGAAGGAGATATCACCGTAGTGGTTTTTCCTCTTTTAAGGTATAAAAAAGGAAATCCAGTTCAAATAGGTAACGATTTAGGCGCTTATTTAGTTGAAAACGTTACTGAAATCACTAATTTTAATGTGGTAAAAGGTTTCTTAAACTTAGTAATTGAAAATAGTTTTTATACTGATTTCTTTAATAAAATAGCTACAGATACTACTTACGGATTTATTTCGCCTTCGGCGGATGATTCTTCTCGTATGGTAGAGTATTCATCGCCAAACACCAATAAACCTTTACACTTAGGACATGTTCGTAATGTGTTATTAGGATATTCGGTTGCTGAAATTTTAAAAGCTTCAGGTAAAAAAGTATACAAAACACAGATTATTAACGATCGTGGTATTCATATTTGTAAATCGATGTTGGCTTGGCAAAAGTTTGGAGAAGGAGAAACTCCAGAATCAACAGGTTTAAAAGGTGATAAATTAGTTGGTAATTACTATGTAAAGTTCGATCAAGAATATAAAAAAGAAATTGCGACTTTAATAGCTTCAGGAATTTCTGAAGATGATGCTAAAAAGCAAGCTCCTTTATTTATTGAAGCACAACAAATGTTACGTAAATGGGAAGCTGGAGACGAACAAGTTGTTACCCTCTGGGAAACAATGAACTCTTGGGTTTATAAAGGTTTTGATGTTACTTATAAGAGTATTGGAGTAGATTTTGACAAATTGTACTACGAAAGTAACACCTACTTATTAGGGAAAGATGTTATTGATGAAGGCTTAAAAAGTGGTGTTTTCTTTAAAAAAGAAGACGGCTCGGTTTGGTGCGATTTAACTGACGAAGGTTTAGACGAAAAATTGGTGTTACGTTCAGACGGAACAGCAGTTTATATGACTCAAGATATTGGTACCGCTATTCAACGCTCTAAAGACATGCCAGATGTTGGCGGAATGGTTTATACGGTTGGTAACGAGCAAGATTATCACTTTAAAGTATTATTCTTAATTTTAAAGAAATTAGGTTATTCTTGGGCAGAGCAATTGCATCATTTAAGTTACGGAATGGTAGATTTACCTTCTGGAAAAATGAAGTCTCGTGAAGGAACAGTTGTTGACGCTGATGACTTAATGGATGAAATGACAAATACTGCGCGTACGATTTCTCAAGAATTAGGAAAGTTAGAAGGTTATTCTGATGAAGATAAAGAAGAACTATATAGAATTATCGGATTAGGTGCTTTAAAATATTTTATATTAAAAGTAGATCCTAAAAAGAGAATTTTGTTTGACCCAAAAGCATCAGTAGATTTTCAAGGAAATACAGGTCCTTTTATTCAATATACCTATGCTAGGATTCAATCTATTTTAAGAAAAGCAGATTTTGACTCTTCAAAAGAAGTTACAATTGAATTGCATGCTAAAGAAAAAGAATTAATAAAACAATTAGAGTTATATCCTGAGATAATTCAGCAAGCAGCGAAGAATTATTCACCTGCAGTAATTGCAAATTACACGTATGAGTTGGTAAAAGAATTTAATTCATTTTATCAAAACGTACATATTTTAGGAGAAGAGAATCAAGATAAAAAAGTATTTAGAGTTCAGTTATCTAAAAAGGTAGCCGATACTATAAAATCAGCATTTGGATTGTTAGGAATTCAGGTTCCTGAGAGAATGTAGATACTTAACAAGTACAAGCGTTAGGGATTGAACGATGTGTTTGAGCTCTTTTTAGTTGTCAGTTCGAGTAAATTTATGAAGAATGAATAAATTTGTATCGAGAACAAAACTAAAAAAGCGAGTAGTGAAAGCCCGCTCGAACGCCCAAATTATCGATATGATTCTGAAAATGAAATCAGTCGAAGTGACATAAATAATAAGAATAAACAAACAACAATAAAAACATACACATGAAATACGACGTATTAATAATCGGAAGTGGTCCTGGAGGATATGTAACTGCAATTAGAGCATCTCAATTAGGATTTAAGGTTGGAGTAATTGAAAAAGAAAATTTAGGTGGAATTTGCTTAAACTGGGGTTGTATTCCTACAAAAGCATTATTAAAATCTGCTCAAGTTTACGATTACTTAAAACATGTTGATCAATATGGTTTAAAGGCAGAAGCAATCGATAAAGATTTCGAAGCGGTTATTAAACGTAGTCGTGGTGTTGCTGAAGGAATGAGCAAAGGTGTTTCTTTTTTAATGAAGAAAAACAAAATTGATATTATTAACGGTTTTGGTAAAATTAAAACTGGTAAAAAAGTTGATGTTACTGCCGAAGACGGAAAGGTAACTGAATATAGTGCAGATAATATTATTATAGCAACAGGTGCTCGCTCTAGAGTATTACCAAATTTACCACAAGATGGTAAAAAAGTAATCGGTTATCGTGAAGCAATGAGCTTACCAAGCCAACCGAAATCTATGATAGTTGTAGGTTCTGGTGCTATTGGTGTTGAATTTGCGCATTTTTACAATTCAATGGGAACTGATGTTACTGTTGTAGAGTTTATGCCGAATATTGTTCCTGTTGAAGATAAAGATGTTTCTAAGCAAATGGAGCGTTCTTTTAAGAAAGCGGGAATTAAAGTAATGACAAGTTCTTCTGTAGAGTCTGTTGATACTTCTGGTGATGGTGTAAAAGCTATTGTAAAAACCAAAAAAGGAGAAGTAACTTTAGAGGCAGATATTTTATTATCGGCTGTTGGAATTAAAACGAATATTGAAAACATCGGTTTAGAAGATGTTGGAATTATAACTGATAGAGACAAAATTTTAGTAAACGACTGGTACCAAACTAACATTCCTGGATATTTTGCTATTGGAGATGTTACTCCTGGACCTGCATTAGCACACGTTGCTTCTGCCGAAGGAATTACTTTGGTTGAAAAATTAGCTGGTGTACATACTGAAGCTATCGATTACGGAAACATTCCTGGTTGTACATACGCTACTCCAGAAATTGCATCTGTTGGTTTAACTGAAGAACAAGCAAAAGAAGCTGGTTACGAATTAAAAGTTGGTAAATTTCCTTTCTCTGCCTCTGGTAAAGCTACTGCAGCTGGAACTCCTGATGGTTTTGTAAAAGTAATTTTTGATGCTAAATACGGTGAATGGTTAGGTTGCCATATGATTGGTGCTGGTGTTACCGACATGATTGCTGAAGCTGTTTTAGGTCGTAAATTAGAAACTACAGGTCATGAAGTATTAAAAACAATTCACCCTCACCCAACAATGAGTGAAGCGGTTATGGAAGCTGTTGCTGATGCTTATGATGAAGTGATTCACTTATAAGACTCTTAAAAATTTATATAATTGAAACCTCGCCTATTTATTGGGCGAGGTTTTTTTTATATCTTTGAGCATGAAAAAATTAATCCCAATATTCGCTTTATTAATTGTATGTTTTTATTCTTGTAAAACAGAAGAAAAAAAAGCAGCTACACACCCATTAAACGTTCCTTTTAACGAACGCCCAATTCCTACACTTCCAAACAATAATAATCTTGCAACTAGTGTTGTAGGTGGCGCACATTATATCTGTCCAAAAAAATGTAAAGGAGGAATTTCTGGTGTTAAAGGCGCTTGTCCCGTTTGTAAAACAGCACTTGCACATAACCAAGGTTTTCATAATACACCGCAAACACCTACTACAACACCAATATCAACTCCTGTAGCACCACCTGCTGCCGGACCAAATGCTGCAGGCCAATACCACTATACTTGTACTAATGGTTGCGCAGGAGGCGGAGATGCTGCTGGTAAATGTAAAAGTTGTGCTGGAGATTTAGCACATAATGCTGCTTTTCATAGTTAAAGACTTACACAATTTATAGAAATAAAAAAAACCGAAGCAGCTTGCTTCGGTTTTTTTTATTTCTATAATTAATCAACTTAGCTTATTATGAAGCTCCATTAAATTGAGTATTTTAAACTTATTTTTATTTTATCATAAAACACACAAAACTAACAAATTACTAGCTAATTGATATTTAAAAACAAATTAATTATCAAATACTTAATAAAAACAATATTTAATTATGGTTTCGGCACACTTATTGCATTTAACAATGCTTTAACACAAATCACAAACTATGAAAAACTATCTACTAAACAGTTTTAATTATTGGTGGGAGAATTGTTAAATGAAAAGGAAAGAAAAAACTCGAAGTATGCTAGCTTCGAGTTTTTGTTTTTTATTGTAATATATGGTAACTAATTATCTAATTAATTTTCTATATTTAATACGTTTTGGCATTAAATCTCCACCTAAACGTTTCTTCTTATTTTCTTCATATTCAGAGAAACCTCCTTCAAAGAAATACACTTCACTATTTCCTTCAAAAGCTAAAATATGTGTACAAATTCTATCTAAAAACCATCTATCGTGACTAATAACAACCGCACAACCTGCAAAGTTTTCTAAACCTTCTTCTAAGGCTCTTAATGTATTTACATCTAAATCGTTTGTTGGCTCATCTAATAATAAAACGTTTCCTTCTTCCTTTAAAGTCATCGCTAAATGCAAACGGTTACGCTCACCACCAGAAAGTGTAGATACTTTTTTGTTTTGCTCACTTCCTCCGAAATTAAAACGACTTAAATATGCACGAGAATTTACTTGCTTTCCTCCCATCATTACTAAATCTTGTCCTTCAGAAAAGTTTTCCCAAATAGATTTATCTTGATCGATATTAGAGTGTGCTTGATCTACATAGGCAATTTTAGCAGTTTCACCTACTTTAAAATTTCCGCCATCAGGAGTTTCTTCTCCCATAATCATTTTAAAAATGGTGGTTTTACCTGCACCGTTTGGCCCGATAATTCCAACAATTCCCGCTTGCGGAAGATTAAACTCTAAATTATCATATAATAATTTATCACCAAATGCTTTCGAAACGCCACTCGCTTCAATAACATTGGTTCCTAAACGTGGTCCGTTAGGAATATAAATTTCTAATTTCTCATCAGTTTGTTTTTGATCTTGACTCATCAATTTATCATAGTTCTTCAAACGTGCTTTTTGCTTTGTTTGACGACCTTTTGCTCCTTGACGAACCCATTCTAATTCTCGTTCTAATGTTTTTTGACGCTTAGAAGCTGTTTTGCTTTCTTGTGCCATTCTTTGAGATTTTTGATCTAACCAAGAAGAGTAATTCCCTTTCCAAGGAATTCCTTCACCTCTGTCTAATTCTAAAATCCAACCTGCAACATTGTCTAAGAAATATCTATCGTGTGTTACTGCAATTACAGTTCCTTTATATTGCGCTAAATGGTGCTCTAACCAGTGAACAGATTCTGCATCTAAATGGTTAGTTGGCTCATCTAATAATAAAATTTCAGGTTCTTGTAATAAAAGTCTACATAAAGCAACTCTTCTTCTTTCCCCTCCTGATAAGTTTTTAATTGGCGTATCACCATCTGGAGTACGTAAAGCATCCATAGCAATTTCTAACTTCGTATCTAGTTCCCAAGCATTAGAAGCGTCAATTTTATCTTGAAGCTCTGCTTGTTGTGCCATTAACTTATCCATCTTATCTGCATCAGAATACACTTCTTCTAAACCAAACATATCGTTGATTTTATTGTATTCTTCTAAAATAGCTACAGTTTCAGCAACTCCTTCTTTTACGATTTCGATAACTGTTTTACTATCATCTAATTTAGGCTCTTGCTCTAAATAACCAACTTTATATCCTGGTGAAAAAGTTACATCTCCTTGAAAATTTTTCTCAACTCCTGCGATGATTTTTAATAAGGTAGATTTACCCGATCCGTTCAAACCTAAAATACCAATTTTAGCTCCGTAGAAGAAACTTAAATAAATATCTTTTAAAACTTGTTTATTAGTACTTTGAAAGGTCTTTGAAACCTTATTCATTGAAAAAATGACCTTCTTATCGTCTGACATTTTATTGTTTTTTTATTAATTAAACTCTTCCTTTTAATGCATTAAAAACCCATGCATTTGCAAAGAAACCTAAACCTACTGCTGCAAATCCATAGCCAGCTACTTCATCGTATCTAAAAGCTCCTAAACATACCAGTAAAAGACCTATTAAAATCATTATAAACGTTGCCCAAGCTAGGACAGTATTTTTATTCATTGCCATAATTTACTTTTTATAAAAAATGTGAATTGCAAATATCGGGATTTATTCTCTCTTTAAATAATTCGCATAAAAAAAATCTCACTAAATAGTAAGATTTTTTTATGCTATTTTTATCCTCTAGCTAACTTACGTAAAGCTACCCATTGTTTCATCATTTCACGAGCTTCTGCAGCTGGGTAACCAACTACTGTCTTTCCTGCCGCAACATCTGCTATTACTCCAGATCCTGCACCTACTTTTGCGCCTGAATGAATTGTTGTATGATCTTTTATAGAAGCACTTCCGCCAATAACAACACCATCACCTAAGGTAACTGACCCTGCTAATCCACTATTTCCTGCCATAATACAAAATCTACCTAATACCGAATTATGACCGATTTGAACCAAATTATCAATCTTACATCCATCGCCTAAAATAGTAGAGCTAAACTTACCTCTATCTATACATGAATTTGCGCCTACCTCAACTTGATTACCAATTACAACATTTCCTATATGCGGAATCTTAGTCAACCCTTTTTCACTTGGTCTGTAACCAAATCCGTCTGCCCCAATACTCACATTAGCGTGAAAAATACAATCATTTCCTACAATACTTCTTTCTCTAATTACGGTACCCGACCAAACTACAGTATTGTTTCCAATAGTCGTATCATCAAAAATTGAAACGTTCGGGTACAAAATAACACCATCTCCAATAACCACATTTTTACCAACATACGTGTTAGCACCAACCTTAGAACCGACACCTATTTTTGCTGTTTTATCAATTACTGCCGTTGAATGAATATCAGTTTCGAAATGAGGCCCATTTTCTTGAAATGCTTCCAATAATTTTGCCATTGCTAGATCGGCATTTGTTACTTTTATAAATGCTTTATCAACTCCTGGTTCAATTTCTATTTTAGCATCTATAATTGCTGCACTTGCATTAGAACTATCCCATAAACGCGCGAATTTCTTATTTCCAATAAAAGTAATTTGACCTTTTTTTGCTTTTTCTATTTGCTCTGGAGCGGTAATTTCTTCAGAACAATTCCCTATTAATTCTCCGTTTAATAATGAATTAATTTCTTTTATTGTAAATGATTTCATCTTGGTTTTTTGTAGTTAGTTTGCTAAAAATACTATTTAATTATCTAACAAAAAAAGTCCTGCAAAAAAGCAGGACTTTTAATATTCGAGGGTCTTATATTTTTAAATTCCAGCTGCCAATCTACTTCCTTGATTAATAGCTCTTTTCGCATCCAATTCTGAAGCAAAATCTGCACCTCCAATTACATGGGTTTTTATTCCTTTGGCTTCTAGAGGCGCTAGTAATTCTTTTAACGGAACTTGACCTGCACAAATAATTACATTATCAACTGCTAATATTTTTTGTTCTTCATTTTGAGTGTAATGCAATCCTTCATCATCAATCTTAGTGTATTGCACTTCATTAATGAATTGTACTTTTTTCTTCTTTAAAGTTGCACGATGAATCCAACCTGTTGTTTTTCCAAGATTCGCTCCAAACTTTCCTTTACTTCGTTTGAACATAAAAATTTCTCTTGGTGATGGATGTATTGCTGCTTTTACTCCTTCAATCCCACTTCTTGACTTAAGTGTTTTATCAATTCCCCATTCTTTTAGCCAAGCATCAATATTTAAAGCGGTGCTTTCTCCTTCGTGTGCTAAATATTCTGAAACATCAAAACCAATACCTCCTGCTCCAATAACGGCGACTCTTTTACCTACTGATTTTTTGAACTTAACGACATCAATATAACTTAATACTTTTTCGTGATCAATTCCGTTAATTTTTAACTCTCTAGGTTTAATTCCTGTTGCTATTACAACCTCATCAAAATTACCTTTCGCTAAATCATCAGCAGATACTCTAGTATTTAACTTTACTGTTACATCATGTAATTCTAATTGCTTATTAAAATAACGGATTGTTTCATAAAATTCTTCTTTACCGGGGATTTGTTTTGCGATATTAAACTGACCTCCTGTTTCTTTATCGGCATCAAAAAGTGTAACTTCATGTCCTCTTTGAGCAGCAATGGTTGAAGCTGCCAAACCTGCGGGTCCTGCACCTACAACTGCAATTTTTTTCTTTTTTTCTGCTGGATTGTAATTGAATTCTGTTTCATGACAAGCTCTCGGATTTACCAAACAGCTGGCTACTTTTTTCTGAAAAGCATGATCTAAACATGCTTGATTACATGCAATACAAGTGTTTATTTCATCATCCTTTTCTTCTCTAGCTTTATTTACCCATTCAGGATCTGCTAAAAAAGGACGTGCCATAGAAACCATATCTGCATGTCCTTCTGCTAATACTTTCTCTGCCGTTTCTGGCATATTTATACGATTAGAAGTTATTAACGGAATTGATAATTCTTCTTTCATTTTTTGTGTCACCCAAGTAAACGCGGCTCTTGGTACCGATGTTGCAATAGTAGGAATTCGTGATTCGTGCCAACCAATACCTGTATTAATTATAGTAGCTCCTGCTTTTTCAATCTCTTTTCCTAATTGAACAACTTCTTCCCATGAGCTTCCTTGTTCAACTAAATCTAACATTGATAATCGGTAAATAATAATAAAATTTTCACCTACACTTTTACGAATTTTATGGACTAACTCAATTGCTAAACGGATTCTATTTTCATAACTTCCTCCATAATTATCGGTTCTTTTGTTTGTTTTTTTGACAATAAACTCATTAATCAAATACCCTTCTGAACCCATAATTTCTACCCCGTCATAACCAGCTTCTTGTGCTAGCTTTGCACAGTTCACAAAGTCTTTTACGGTTCTACGAATTCCTGATTGTTTTAGAGCAAACGGTTTAAACGGATTTATTGGGGCTTGTATTTTTGACGGTGCTACTGTTACTGGGTGATATCCATAACGACCAGAGTGTAAAATTTGCATACAAATTTTACCTCCTTCTTTATGCACTGCATCTGTAACTACTTTATGTTCTCTTGCATGTTTTTTAGTGCTCATTCGAGCAGAAAATGGAGCCGTCCATCCTTGAATATTTGGTGATATTCCACCTGTAATAATTAATCCTATTCCTCCTTTAGCACGCTCTGCATAATATGCTGCAAGTCTTTCTGTTCCATTTTTTTCTTCTTCTAAACCAGTATGCATAGATCCCATCAGAATACGATTTCTTAAGGTTGTAAAACCTAAATCTAATGGCTCAAATATATGTTTGTATTTCATGAATTGAATATTTAAAAGTATTATGCACGCATAATACTTTGCAATATATGTTTATTTTTTGAACTTAAAAAGTAAAACAACTAATTACAAAATCATAAAATATTAATAAGTAATTCTTATGATATTAATATCTGTTAAGTAAGATAAATTAAGTATCAAATAAGTTTTAGCTTAATTATAACTGAAGTATTGATATTTTTTTTCATCTGATAAAAATACTACAAAAGAGAACTACGAATTTTATAGGCTAAGGTTTTTGAATAAATAAATTCAATTATTATCACATATTCATGGGTACATCAATAACCAATAATTTACTGTTTTTGTTACCAGTAATAGTTACGACATCTACATCATAAATACCTATTGCATCTCTTGTTTCTAATGTGTCATTTTCTACATCAATCGATCCGTCTATCAAGAAAAAATAAGCTGCACTTTTTATTTGATATGTAACTTCTATACCTTTATCTAAATCAATCATTGCTATATAACCTTGTTGATTTATAGGTAAAGAGTTTGCTATTTGCTTATTTCTTGGGGATACTAATGTTTGAAATTTGTTTTTCCTTTCCACTTTATCAAACATTTTTTGATTGTAATATGGCGTTACATTTTCTATTTCTGGAATAATCCAAAGTTGTAAAAAATTAACTTCTTCTGTTTTACTATCATTAAATTCAGAATGTGTTACTCCTGTTCCGGCACTCATCACCTGCACTTCTCCTACTTCTATCGATCGTTTGTTATCCATACTATCTTTATGAGACAATGCACCTGAAATCGGAATAGAAATAATTTCCATGTTCTTATGAGGATGCGTACCAAAGCCCATTTTTGGTTGTACAATATCATCATTTAAAACACGGAGCATTCCGAAATTCATTCTTTCAAAATCCTGATAACTTCCAAAACTAAACGTGTGATTAGACTTTAACCAACCATGATCTGCATAACCTCTAGAGGCTGCTCTGTGAATTATTTTTTTCATCGTTTTAAATATTTATCGCATTCATAAAGTATATATAATGGCAACTGTTAGAGCCAAAACTGTTTTTTAAAAACATTAATATAAATAACCCATTTTTCCTTTTTGATAATCACGCATAGCTTCCATAATTTCGGTTTGTGTATTCATAACATAAGGACCATATTGCGTTACTTTTTCTTTAATTTCCTCTCCTGACAATACAAGTAAAGTACTTTCTTTTTTAGCTTCAAATTCAATACAATCACCATCTTGATTAAAAGTTAGCATTTGTGTTGCTCCCTTTTTTAAGGTTGCTACATTATTAATCAAAACTTCACCATCTAACAAATAAACTAAAGATTGATGATTTTCTGGAAGCTTTATATCCATTTTACCATTTTCTTTTGTCTTTACAGTAAAAACATTCACTGCTGTTTGCGTTTTTATCAAACCTTTTTTACCAGCCTGCTCTCCGGCAATAACTTTTAACTGAATAGTTTCATCATCGTTTTCAATTACAGGGATATATTCACTTTTTAAATGTTGATAATTCGCTGGCATCATTTTTTTTGACGCTGGTAAGTTTAACCACAATTGAATCCCTTCTAAATCACCTCCTTTTTTAATAAATTCTTTTGATGGACCTTCTGCATGAATAATTCCTCTACCAGCTGTTGTCCATTGTACATCACCAGCTTTTACAATCATTTCATTTCCTAAAGAATCTCTATGTAATTGTTCGCCTTTAAATAACAATGTAATAGGTTCAAAACCACGATGTGGATGCGGCCCTAAATCAAACGGATTGTTAAATTCACTAATAGCATACGGTCCGTAATGGTGCAACAACAAAAAAGGATCTACATTTTCGATGTCTTCTGTTGGTAATGGTTGGCGTAGTTTTATTGGCCCCATGTTAACTAAAGGACTCGCTACTTTATGTTGTATTGTTTTTAGTTTCTTCATTTTTATTGATTTAACGCTAAATAATCTCCATGGAAAATATCTTTACGTAATTAGTCAATTTTAACCCTATAACTAATAAATATTTTATCTAATTTTATCTAATAAATCACTCAGCTGAGCAGCTTCTTTTTCTGTTAAATTACCTAAATAATCTAAATTCAATGATGTATCAATCTCTTTTAATAATTCTAATCCTTGTTTAGAGATATTAATATAAACGACTCTTCTATCATGATCACAACGAATTCTTTCTATGAATTTTTTATCACATAACTTATCCATTAAACGAGTTGCGTTAGGAGCTCGTTCTATCATTCTGTCTTTAATAACCTGCACTTTTATAGCTTCTCCGGCGCCTCGTAAAATTCTTAGAATATTAAATTGCTGTGGTGAAATTCCGTAAGGTTTAAAAAACTCATTTTCATTACTACTTAACCAATTTGCAGTATATTTAATATTTATTAATGCTTTTACTTTATTACTTGGAAATTTAGATTTTATGTCTTTTGATATATCTCCCATTTTTAATTAATCGTAATTAGTATAAAATCAACTTATCCCTTTAGGCTAGCTTCCTGTAATATTTTATTAAACTCATCAGAAGTTGGTGTTAAATACACCTCATCATTAATAAATAATGTTGGGTATTTTAAAACGCCATCGTACAATTCTTTTGTGTGTTCTTTAGCTTTTTCATCAGTAGCTACATCTTTATATTCAAACGGAATGTCTGCTATTCGTAAATAATTTTTAAAAGCTACTGTGTGCGCATGTCCTTTTCTACCGTATATAATAATCTTCATTTTTTCACTTCTTTTCTGAATACAAATTTACAAAAAAACACTTTTTAATCCCAAGGAATATAAAGTCAACTCATTTAACAACTTATAATGAGTTTTTAAATATGGCAGCCGATTTTTTTAACTGCTCATTTAATTCTTCATTTACAATACTTCCTTCTTTATAATTATCATAAAAACTAGGTAATGAAAAATCAGCAACTACGTTTCCACCCATGTGAGCGAATCCATTTTTAGCTATTGATAAAACAGATGCTCCGCCTCTTCCTCCTGGAGATGTTGCCATTAATAACATCGGAATGTTATTCCATAATTTCTGATTAATACGAGACATCCAATCATACATATTTTTAAAGGCAACCGTAAAGTTTCCATTATGTTCTGCTAAGGATAAAATAATTCCGTCTGCATTTTGAATTAAATCAAAAAACTTCTGAGCACTTTCAGGGATTCCATTTATGGTTTCCTCATCAACTCCATACACAGGTAACGAAAAATCATTTAAATCTAAGATATTTACTTCTGCTCCATCAACTAAACTAGCAGCATAAATTGCTAATTCTTTATTAATTGATTTTTTACTATTGCCACCTGCAAATGCTATTATTTTTTTCATGCTTAAATTATTTTAGAAGTTATTGGTGTTTCACCTTTTACCATTTTAGCAACAGGACATTTCCCTGCCATTTCTAACAACTTAATTCTTTGCGACTCTGTAACTTCTTTTTCAAAAGATATTTCTTCTGTTAATGTTTTTTTAATTCCTTCGGATGTTAACTCTTCTTTCTGAGTTACGTTGACCGTTATTTTACCAACATTCCAGTTTTTACGCTCTGCATACATTCGTAATGTAATTGACACACAACTACCAATTGCTGTTAATAAATACTCTACAGGCGTTGGTCCTTTATTATTACCTCCTTTATTTGTTGGTACATCAATTACTGCCTTATAATTTCGCATAGTCGCCTCTGCATAATAATTATCAGTTGTTAATATGGTTTCTGAAGATACTTTACTTGCCATTTATATTTTTTTACTATACACATACGAAGTTATTAATAAAACCATTGCTATTCCTGCACCAAATTGCTCCCCATCTCCAATCATAAAATGCGCAAAAAAGGCAAGAATAAAAGCAAAGAAAAAACCTGCATATGCCCATTCGTTTAAAAATTTACCTCTAAAAAACCACAAAGCTATTAGCCCTAAAATTTTTACAACTCCGTATGGATAAATAATATAAGATGGATAACCAAACCCTTCAAACATTGTTGATACTTCTGCATTATTAAAAAAGTACATTCCTGCAGACATCAGCATCATTACGGTTAATAAACCTGTAGTCACATAAAAAATAATTTTATCTCTTTTCATCTTGATTCGTTTTAATTTCAATGCAAATGTACAAAAAATAAATTTAATTTCCATGGAATTTAATTTCTAGGTAAGTTATTATAATAAAACAATAGTATTTTATACTTTTGTAAAATGAATACAATAGAAATAGAAAATTTTAAAACGCAATATTCTACTCATTTTTATGACTTGAATATAGAATGGCTGAAAACCTTTTTTTATGTTGAACCTTTTGATGAAGAAGTTTTAAGCAATCCTACTACATATATTATTAATAAAGGCGGACATATATTTTTCGCAAAATTAAATAATGAAATTGTTGGTACAGTTGCTTTAATGCCAAAAGGAACTACTTTCGAGTTAACGAAAATGGCCGTTTCACCAAAACACAGAGGTTTTAAAATCGGACAAAAATTAATGCAGCATTGTATAAATTTTGCTAAAACTGATTTACAGTTGAACAACTTAATTTTATATTCTAATACCGCCTTAGAAAACGCTATTTACATCTATAAAAAATATGGATTTATAGAAATTCCTGTTGAAGAAAACTGTCCTTATGAAAGATGTAATATTAAAATGAAATTACATCTAAATAATTAAAAAACTCCAGATTTCTCTGGAGTTTTCACTTCAAAATAAAATATACAATTAACTAATTATACACTTTTAGTTTATTAAAATTATCTATACTGCAACTTCAATTTTTCTGATTTCTTGCTGATTTAATTCAAACTGATTAGATGTGTTTTTCTCACCTCCTGCTTTTAAAGCATTATCACCAGCAAAAAAAGTTTTATGATCATCACCCAAATTAGATCCTGCCATTCTTTGATGCTTCACACACGAAACTCCTTTTCTGATTTCTTGTCTCTGTACTCCTTTTACATATGCTAACATTCCGTCCTCTCCAAAATAACCTTCCGTTAAATCATTCATATGAAGCGCTGTTGTATGATATGTTGGTAACGTTATTAAATGATGAAAAATACCTGCTTCACGCGCACTATCTGCTTGAAAAGTTCTGATTTTCTCATCAGCTATCCTACATAATTCAGAGCCATCATATATAACATCCATTAAATTGTTTTTATCATAAAAAGACATGTCTTTTCCCTCAATAAACATTGTATCATATACTTGATTACGAAAATTTAATGTCCAATTAAAAGAAGGCGAATTATTATATACTAATTTTGCATTAGGTACCACTTCTCTTACCTTATTAACCATATTTGCAATTTGTCCTACATGCGGAGTTGGCGTTTCGATCCATAATAAATCGGCACCATTTTGTAAACTCGTAATACAATCTAACACTACTCTATCAATATTAGAACCTTCCTTAAATTTATACAATCCGTTTGCCAATCTTACCGGGCGCACTAATTTTCCGCCTCTCTTCAATAAAACATCATCCTCTTTAGCTTCATCAATTCCAATTTCTTCAGCTTCTACAAAAGCTAAATATTGCGATGCTAAATCTCCTGGTTCTTGACTTACTGGTAATTTTTGGGTTAAACCTGCTCCTTCAGAATCGGTACGCGCCACTATAACTCCGTCTTCAATACCTAACTCTAAAAAAGCATATCTAATTGCATTTAACTTCGCAATAAAATCTTCGTGAGGAACCGTTACTTTTCCGTCTTGATGACCACATTGCTTTGCATCAGAAACTTGATTTTCTATCTGAATAGCACAAGCTCCCGCCTGAATCATTTGTTTTGCTAATAAATATGTTGCTTCTTCATTACCAAAACCTGCATCAATATCTGCTATAATTGGTACAATATGGGTTTCGAAATTATCTATTTGATCTTGTACATCTTCACCGTTTTCTAATCTTCTAAATAAATCATTTAACTCAATTGCATCTGCTTGACGTAGAAAATCATAAATCTCACTAATTAATGAAGAAACAGCTGTTTTTTCGTGCATTGATTGATCTGGAAGTGGTCCAAATTCAGATCGTAACGCTGCTACCATCCAACCCGATAAATACAAATACCTTTTACTAGTTGTTTGATGATGTTTTTTTACTGCTATCATTTTTTGCTGCGCCACAAATCCGTGCCAACAACCTAAAGACTGCGTATATTTTGATGAATCTGCATCATACTCAGCCATATCTTTTCTCATGATACCTGCTGTGTATTTGGCAATTTCTAAACCTGTTTTAAAACGATTTTGTGTAATCATTCTAGCTGCATTTTCAGAAGTAATAGAATCCCAAGTACTACCGTATTTTTTCTTAAGAGATTTTACGGTTTCTAATGCCGAATTATAACTTCCTTGCGCTAAATTTTTCATAAGTTTGTTTTTTAATTATTAAAGTTTTCTAGATTTTGATAATTCCGTCTCGCAAACTATTGCCGTAGTTGCGAGACACTTTTTTTTATATATGTTTGTATGCCGAAAGCGTTAAAAACTCTTTGTATTCTTTTGATACAACTAATTCATCAAACAGCTCAATTGCTAGTGTAAATTTTCCATTTGTAAAATTACTTTCTCCTACTAAATTTTTAATTTTTTCTAACTCTTCTTTCTTTAATGACTGATACATCAAAAGATTAAAATTTCTACCATCTTCAATCTTTACATTACGATGTAACCACAACCAAACCTGAGTTCTTGAAATTTCTGCAGTAGCAGCATCTTCCATCAAGTTATACAAAGCTGCCGCTCCGTTTCCGCGCAACCAACTTTCGAGATATAAGATACCAACATTTATGTTTTTTCTAATTCCCTCTTCAGTAATAGTTCCTTTTGGCATTTCAACTAAGTCAGCTTCAGAAATTTTTATATCATCTCTAGAAACATGTATTTGGTTTTTAGTAGTCATATTTTCATTAAAAACATCCATTGCTACTTTTACTAAGCCCGGATGTGCAACCCACGTACCATCATGTCCATTCTTTACCTCTTGCTCCTTATCTGCAAATACTTTCGCAAAGGCAGCATCGTTAGCTTTTTCATCATTTTTAATCGGAATTTGAGCTGCCATACCTCCCATTGCATGTACTTTTCTTTTATGGCATGTTTGAATTACACGCAATGAATATGCTTCCATAAACGGAGTTTTCATTGTTACCTGATCTCTATTTGGAACCATAAAATTCCTGTGATTTCTAAACTTTTTGATATATGAGAAAATATAATCCCAACGACCACAGTTTAAACCAGCCATATGATCTTTTAACTCATATATAATTTCATCTAACTGAAAACTAGCCGTAATTGTTTCAATCAACACCGTTGCTTTTATTGTTTTCTGCGGAATATTTAAATAGTCTTGCGCAAACACAAAAACATCATTCCACCATCTAGCTTCATTGTAATGTTCTAATTTTGGCAGGTAAAAATAAGTTGCTGAGTTTTGTTCTTGTAAGGTTTTAATATTATGAAAAAAATACAATCCGAAATCAACCAAAGAACCAGACATTTCTTGTCCATCTATAATAAAATGTTTTTCATTTAAATGCAACCCTCTTGGTCTTACCAACAAAGTTGCAGTTTGATTGTTCAGTGAATATTTTTTATTATTTTTCTCGTTATAGAACGAGATTGTTTTGTTGTTTGCATCTCTTAAGTTAATCTGACCTTCTAAATTATTTGAGATATTAGGAGAATTACTATCTTCAAAATCTGCCATAAAAGTTTTAGCTCCAGAATTCAAAGCATTAATAATCATTTTACGATCTACCGGTCCAGTAATCTCAACCCTTCTATCTAATAAATCGTGTGGCAATTCTGCACACACCCAATCATCTTCTCTAATAGCTTTTGTTTCTGAAGGAAAAGAAGGGTAATTTCCCATATTAAAATAAGCCTGATCAATTTCTCTTTCCTCTAATAACTGTAATCGCTTTTTGTTAAATTTTTCATGAAGATGAGTTAAAAACAGTTTTGCATCATCTGTTAAAACACTTTTATAATTAGCCCCATTAAAACCTACATACTGAATTCCTTTTACCAAAACATCCTGACTCATAACTACTTATTTTTTTATTGATAGTTCAATGATATAAAAAATAAACTAAAACAAATAGCGAACGTTCGCTAAACATATTAAATATTCTAATTTTTATTAATTCGCTAATTTTAATACCTTTGAATTACGAATCTTTTAATAAAAAACTTTGGAAGAAGAATACATTAGACTTGTTTTTGGATTAAAACTAAAACAAATACGTACGGATAAAAAACTATCTCTCTTCGGATTAGCAAAACTTACAGGCTTATCAAAATCTTATTTAAACGAGATTGAAAAAGGAAAAAAATATCCTAAAACAGATAAAATTGTTATTCTTTCAGAAAAGCTAGAAGTTTCGTACGACCATTTAGTTTCTTTAAAACTTGATAAAAACCTAGCTCCAATTGGTGAGATTTTACAATCTAAAATTTTAAAAGAAATTCCGTTAGATTTATTCGGAATTAAAGAAAGTAACTTAATAGACATTGTAGCAAATGCTCCTGCTAAAGTAAATGCATTTATTAGTACTATTATAAAAATATCTCAGAACTATAATTTAACTCGAGAAAATTTCTTCTTAGCTTCTTTACGTTCTTACCAAGAAGCACATAATAATTATTTTGAAGATATCGAAAATAGTGTTGTCGCTTTTGCCAAAGCATATCATATCAACCTAAACAAACCTATTCATTCTAAAGATTTAGAAGATATTTTAACTGAAGAATACGGCTACACTATTAATAACGAAGAACTTTCTAAACATCAAAAACTATCAGAAATAAGAACTATTTATATCCCTAAAAACAAAACATTACTTATATATAACGATATAAGCGAAGCTCAAAAAACATTTATTTACGCAAAAGAATTAGCTTACAATTATCTAAAAATAGAGAATCGTTTATATACTTTCCCTTGGATAAAATTCGAGAGTTTCGATCAGGTTTTACATAATTTTATAGCTTCTTATTTTGCTGGTGCTTTAATAATACCAAAAGACAATTTAATAGAAAACTTAACTCATTTTTTCTCATTAAAAGAATGGCAACCGCTACAATTACATAAAATAACTAAAAATTATAATTGCTCTGACGAAACATTTTATCAGCGATTAACTAATATTTTACCGAAGCATTTTAATATAAAAAACCTGTTCTTCTTACGGTTTACACATGAAGAAAACTCACCTGTTTTTAAGCTATCAAAAGAATTACACATTACGCAGCAACAAGCACCGCATGCCAACAGAAATAACGAGCATTATTGCAGAAGATGGGTTTCTATAAAAACAATTCAAGATTTAGAAAAAACAATCGATAAAAACTCATCTTACGGAATACAAATTTCCTCTTACGAAAACACCAAAAACGAATACCTAGTATTATCTGCCGCAACTTCCGATCCTTTTAAAGGAAAAAATAATCGAAGTGTAAGTATTGGCATGTTACTTTCACCTCATTTAAAGAAAAAAATTCAGTTTTTTAAAGACGATACTTTCACAAAAAAAACAGTAGGTGTTACTTGTGAAACCTGCGCTATTAAAAACTGTGAAGAACGTGTAGCTGAACCGCGTATTTTAAACAAACAATCTAGAAACAATGAAATTGCAAAAACCATAGAAAACATCATTCAATCATACACTTAAACGACTTGTAGTATAAACGGTTTTTCTTACTTTAGCAATCGCAAACAAATAACTTACAAATGGATCTTAACTTCAACAAAAACGAAGACCACAATAAACTTTTAGCATCAGATTTACGCACTCGCTTTGCCAAAGTAAAATTAGGCGGCGGGCAAAAGCGTATTGATAAACATCACGAAAAAGGAAAATTAACCGCACGAGAGCGTATTGAATATCTTTTAGATGACAATACTAAATCGATAGAAATCGGAGCTTTTGCAGGTGAAGAAATGTATAAAGAACATGGTGGATGCCCTTCTGGTGGTGTGGTTGTAAAAATAGGTTATGTTAGCGGTAAACAATGCATTGTTGTTGCCAATGACGCCACTGTAAAAGCTGGCGCCTGGTTTCCTATTACAGGAAAAAAGAACTTAAGAGCACAAGAAATATCAATAGAAAATAAATTACCAATTATATACTTAGTAGATTCTGCTGGTGTTTATTTACCACTACAAGATGAAATCTTCCCTGATAAAGAACACTTTGGACGTATTTTTAGAAACAACGCCGTGATGAGTAGCATGGGAATCACTCAAATTTCTGCCGTAATGGGAAGTTGTGTTGCTGGTGGTGCTTATTTGCCAATTATGAGCGATGAAGCTTTAATTGTTGACAAAACAGCAAGTATCTTTTTAGCCGGAAGTTATTTAGTAAAAGCTGCTATTGGAGAAAGTATTGATAACGAAACACTTGGTGGAGCAACTACACATTGCGAAATTTCAGGCGTTACCGACTACAAAGCTAAAGATGATAAAGATGCTTTAGATAAAATAAAGTTTATTGTTGATAAAATTGGAGATGCTGATAAAGCTGGATACAGTCGTAAAAAAGCTTTTCCTCCAAAAGAAAACGAAGAAGACATTTTCGGAATCCTTCCGAAAGAAAGAAATGCGCAATATGATATGCTAGAAATCATCAATCGTTTGGTTGATAATTCTGAATTTGAGCAATACAAAGAAGGTTACGGAAAAACAATTATTACAGGTTACGGTCGTATTGACGGTTGGGCTGTTGGTATTGTTGCCAACCAACGAAAGTTAGTAAAAACTAAAAAAGGCGAAATGCAATTTGGTGGAGTGATCTATAACGATTCTGCCGACAAAGCAACTCGTTTTATCGCTAACTGTAATCAGAAAAAAATACCGTTAGTTTTCCTACAAGATGTTACTGGTTTTATGGTAGGTTCTAAATCTGAACATGGCGGAATTATAAAAGACGGTGCCAAAATGGTAAATGCGTTAAGTAATTCTGTCGTTCCTAAATTCACCATCGTTATTGGCAATTCGTACGGAGCAGGAAACTACGCTATGTGTGGTAAAGCTTACGACCCTAGATTAATTGCTGCTTGGCCAAGTGCCGAATTAGCTGTAATGAGTGGAAACTCTGCTGCTAAGGTTTTATTACAAATTGAAACTGCTTCGTTAAAAAAACGTGGAGAAGAAATTACTCCTGAAAAAGAAGCTGAATTATTCGACAAAATAAAATCTCGTTACGACAATCAGATTTCACCTTATTATGCAGCTGCAAGAATCTGGACAGACGGTGTAATTAATCCGTTAGATACCAGAACATGGATTTCTATGGGTATTGAAGCTGCAGATCATGCTCCTATCGAGAAGAAATTTAATTTAGGTGTTATACAAGTATAATTTCACACATCATTAGTTTAGTTATGAGGAAAATTTATCTTTTATTGTTATTATTTGCATCTTATAATTTACTTTCTCAAAGTAGTTATGATTCTATTATTCAACCTAGAAAAGAAATTTCAATCACAAAAAATGGTGCGACAATTATAAAAAACATAAGTAACTCAAATATTAAACTTGATTTTTTATGTGATCAAAAGCTAGTTCGAAAATTCACTTATTCAGTATTTAGATACTCTAATAAAAACTCAAAAACAGCTTATTATTTGAAACAATGGAATACACCTATAATTGTATATTTTGATAAAAAAATACCTAAAGAAGTAACAAATAAATTTAAAGTTTTTTTCAGCGAATTTAATACTATTAATAATTTAAAAATTCACTATACAACTAACATAGAAAAAGCCAACTATCAAATTAAAGTAAGTAATCGTAAAATTACTAAGTATATTAAAAACATTAAGTTTAAATCGGATAAAGAAAAAATAAATTATTTTTTATACAACGCAACCTATAATTTGCAAACCGATAATAATATGAAATTTTATTCAGGAACTATACAAATTAATACTGATGAATTTAATAATGATTTACTTCTAAAAAAGTTAAAGCAATTATTTTATATAACTTTAGGTAACTTTACTACTTCTTATAGTTCTTTAGAAAATAGCCTTTTAAACTTAAAATACGCTGATAATGCAACAATTTCTGATATTGACTTTAACTTTATAAAAGCTTTTTATGAAATAATTTACACACAGAAAATTAACGGTACTACTTTTAGTAATTTAAATAAATTAGCTCAAAAAAATTGTAACAAATGAAACTAAAAAATTTACTCTTAATTATCATTATATGCCTAAATACTGTTTCATTATATTCTCAAAAAAAGGAAGTAAATAGAGTTATCTATATGAAAATTGAAGATTTCAAGAAAAAGAACAAGAAAATAATTTTATCGAAATCCGACTCTTTAAATATCGTATATATACATAATGATACTCTAATAAAAATTGAAAATTATCAGAAACCAAAAGGCGTTAGTGTTGCTTACGAATACAAAGATGAAACATTTTTAAAACAGTATAAAAAAATAGCCTTTAACCACAAAAATGATAATTTAAGTTATAAAACAACTATGAAATACTGGAAAAAACCAGTGAAAATATTTTTCTCAAAATCTATCAAAAAAAGCACAAAAAAGGAATTTTTAAAATTCACTTCTTTTCTTTCGAAAAAGACAGATTCTTTACATATTTCTGAAGTAAAAAAAATTGAAGATTCTAATTACATTATCTATTTCGAGGATGATTTCGAGTACGAGTCAAGAATGCAAAATAAAAAAAACACAGATTACTATATGTATTGGAATAGATACAATCAGATATATAAATGTGCTTTAAGAATAAACTCAGAAAATAATTTTAATGAAAAATTAAGATTGTATGCCATGAAAAATTACTTTTTCAAAACTCTTGGCTACTTTAAATCTTCTAACGAGTTTAAATGTGATAGTTATTTTTCTGACTGTTATTCTAAAAACAAAAAAATAACTGATTTTGATTTAGCCTTATTACAATATCATTACTCTTATGGAATTTGTAAAGGAACAGATTTAAAAACTTTTGAAGAACAACACAAAAACTCAAAAGAAAATTATAAAAAAAAGAATCACCAAATTCATTTTTTTCATCAAAATTAAAATATAACAAAACTTATTCAACTATAACATCACACATCATTAGTTATGAGAAAAAAGATTTTATGGACTGTACTACTAGCCTTTTTAGGGTTTTTAGCGTATCAAACTTATGTTTTTACATTTGCTGAAGAAGACAATATAAAACCTATTTACCTTGTACCTAATGATGCTGTTTTTATTTTAGATACCGAAAGACCTATTGATACTTGGGAAGAAATTAATGCTAGTGAAATATGGCAACACCTTAAAAAGAACGCATATTTTAAAGACATTAGTAAAAGTGTAAACACACTCGATAATATTGTAAAAGAGCAAAAAAGCATTCTTAATTTTATTGGCGAACGCGATGTATTAATATCGGCACATGTTTACAAACCTAAAAATTACGATTTTTTATATATTATTGATCTAGAGAAACTTTCGAAACTCGATTTTTTTAAAAGCAGTATATCACAACTAACAGGCGATGGTTTTCAAATTACAAAAAGAATATTTCAAAACCACGAAATAACAGAACTGTACGACAAGAGCAAAAGAGAAACATTGCATATTGCTTTTATCAAAAATCAGTTAATAGCTTCGTACACACATATTTTAGTAGAAAATTCAATAAATCAATATCAAAAACCAGTAATTGGTAGAGATGTTAATTTTATTGAAATTACTAAAGAAACTCCTGAAGATGGTTTTTTTAAAGTGTTTTTTCAATATAAATATTTACATAAATATCTTTCTTGCTTTACAAATAAAGCCAACAAAGAAGTTGTTGAAAATATTCAAAACTCTCTTTATTATTCTGGTTTTGATGTTTCTTTAATTGAAGGAACTATTATTCAGGCTGAAGGATTTACCAATGTACAAGAAAATTCAGAAAGCTACTTAACTGCTATTCAAAAATCAGGAAAAGGTAAAAGAACTATTGCCAATGTTGCTCCAAAAAATACTGCACTATACGTAAGTTTTGCTTTTGATAGTTTTGATACCTTTCAAGAAAACTTCGAAGAATTAAAAAAGGAGAAACCTCAAGAGTTCGAAACTTATAATCAGCAAATTAAAGAAATCGAAAACACACTCGACATCAATATAAAAGAAAATGTGTATAGTTGGATTGGTGATGAGGTTGCTTTAATACACTTTAATTCTTCGCTTTCTAGAAACAAAAAAGATGTTGCGGCAATTTTTAAAACTACCGATATTGATGACGCTTCTGAAAACTTGAATTTCATTTTATCAAAAATCAAAGAAAAAACACCTTTACAATTTAAACAAATCACCTATAAAAAGCATACTATTAATTTTTTAGATCTTAAAGGTTTCTTTAAAATAGTTGCTGGTAATATGTTTAAAAAAATGGAAAAACCATATTTTACCATTATTAATGATTATGTTGTTTTTAGTGCAAATCCGAATACTTTAAAAGAAATTATAAATAATAATATTACCAATTACACTTTAGCATCTTCAAAAGAATTTAAAGAGTTCAATTATCTATTCGATAACAAATCTACCATTTTCACCTATATAAACACACCGTATATTTATAATGATTTAATGAGTTTTGTTGATAAAAAAACACAGCTTCAAATAAAGGAAAACAAAGATTATTTTGTCTGTTTTAATCAACTTGGTATTCAATTAACTTCTGAAGGAAATATTTTTAAAAGTAATATTACAACTACTTTTAACGAGCCGAAATTTGTGAAAGAACAAGTTGCTCTTAATCAAAAATTAAAAAAAGAGCTAGCTTTAAAATTAGCTCCTAAAAAAGATAGTGTTTCTATAAAACCTGCTGATGCTATTTTTAACATCAAAGAAATAAATCCTTCTGATTTAAGTGCGAATGAATACATGGAATATTATAGTGACGGAAAACTAAAATTTGAGGTACAACTAGATGATGGTTTACTAGATGGAAGATATAAAATGTATTACCGTAACGGAAATATAAAAATAAAAGGAAGCTACAAAAACGGGAAGAAATCGGGTACCTGGAGAGCTTACGACGAAAAAGAAAATAATCTGATTATCAAAAAAAGATTTTAATTGTAATTAAATAATGCAATAGTTACATTTGCCGTTGCATAAACAAAACTTAAAAAATGGGAAGAGCATTCGAACTTAGAAAAGGACGTAAAATGAAGCGTTGGTCTGCAATGGCTAAAACATTTACCAGAATTGGTAAAGATATTGTAATGGCAATTAAAGACGGAGGTCCGAATCCCGATACAAATTCGCGTTTAAGAGCTGTAATGCAAAATGCAAAGGCTGCAAACATGCCTAAAGACAATGTAGAGCGTGCTATTAAAAAAGCGGCAGATAAAGATACTAGTGATTATAAAGAAGCTTTATTTGAAGGTTATGCTCCACACGGTATTGCAATTGTTGTAGAAACAGCAACCGATAATAATAACAGAACTGTAGCTAATGTGCGTGCCATTTTTAATAAATGTGATGGTAACTTAGGTACTTCTGGTTCAGTAATTTTTATGTTCGATCGCGTTTGTAACTTTACAGTTAAAAAAGAAGATATTACTGTTGATTTAGAGGAATTAGAACTAGAATTAATCGATTTTGAGGTTGAAGAAGTTTTTAACGACGATGAAGGAATTATTATTTACGCACCGTTTGAACAATTTGGCGCTATTCAGTCTTATTTTGAAGAAAATAATATTGAAATTATCTCTTCAGGGTTTGAAAGAATTCCGACAACAACAAGCAAGCTTTCAGAAGAACAGCAAGCTGATGTTGAAAAGCTTTTAGAAAAACTAGAAGAAGATGATGATGTACAAAATGTATATCACAGTATGATTATGTAACCATCATACTTACATATAACAAAAACAAATCTCTCTATTGAAATAAAATAGAGAGATTTTGTTTTTTATATTCCTGTGTATTTATTTATCAACCGAACAATTAAATCATTTAACTTTTCTACTTTAAAATCGGTTGTTATAGGTTTTAAATTTGATATAAACCTATCGCTATTTGTAACAATAGAAAACATATAATGAGTGAATGCTCACTTTAAGAAAGTAAAGAGGTTTATTTAATTAGTATAGCTGCGTTAATTTTCAATATATTTAGCAAAAAATAAAAATTGATATGATTTTTTACGGAACAAAAGGCTCGCACCTAAATAGCGAAAGAAAAGGGGCTATTAAATGTGATCATTGTAATGAAATTACAAACCACACAATTTCTGTGTATGGTAAATACGCATATTTATACTGGATTCCTGTTTTTCCCATGACTAAAAAAGTATTCTCAGAGTGTTCAAATTGTAAGACAACCAAGGCTTACAAAGAAATGAACGAGAAACTTAAAAATGCTGGTTTAGATGTAAAACGAAATACTAAAACACCTATTTGGTATTGGTCTGGCTTGGGTATTATTGCCATTTTAATAGCTATTGGTGCATATTCAGCTGGTAAACATAAAGAAGATTTAGTTAATTACATTAAAGAACCTGCTGTTGGTGATGTAATTGAATTTAGAGTTACTGAAACAGGGTATTATTCTACTTTAAAAATTAAATCGGTTACTAACGATTCTATTTTTGTAATTCAAAATAATTATGAAACTGATAAAAAGAAAGGAATTTCTGATATTGACAAAGCTAAAAACTATACAACACCACCTTATAGTTTGGGTAAAAACGAAATTCAAGGATTCTTTGATAAAGGCTTATTTTATGATATAAATAGATAGTGTTTAAAACTTAACTAAATCCAACGTTTTTTTTCGTTGGATTTTTTTTGTTTCCGTTTCTATAAACTGAGGTAGAAAATAAACTACTTTCGGTATTTCGAATTTAGAAAGTGATGCCTCTTTTTTAATTTTTGATAACAAAGAACTCTCGACTCCGCTCGAAGTGACATCCTCAATAACAAGAACTAATTTTTCTCCTAAAACTTCATCTTTAATTGCTGTAACGAAAAAACGTTGGTCGATAATTTCTGATAATTTCTCTTCTATTTTCTCCGGATGTAATTTTATTCCGCCAGAATTTACAACATTATCGTAACGTCCTAACCACTCAAACGCTGTTTTAGAAATAAGTTTTACAACATCATTTGTCCTAATTATTTCTGATGATACTTTTGAAGCTTCAATTATTAAGCAATTTCGGTCATCTTGACTCATTAAAACATTTGGTAGTGTTTTATAAAGACTTTTCGACTCCGCTCGAAATGACAAATCATTTAATTTTTTAACAGCAACATGGGTAATCGTTTCTGTCATTCCGTATGTAGCAAATACTTTTGTAGAAATATTTTGAATCGCTGCAATTAAATCATTCGACACTACGCCTCCTCCAACAATTAGTTGATCTATTTTATGTAATTCATTCAACGAATTTCTTAACTGTAACGGAACCATTGCAGAGAAATTATACTGCTTTTTTATGTCTTTTAACGGATTCGAATCTGGTTTTATAACATCTAATTGCCAACCTAAAGTTAAAGCGCGTACCAACATCATTTTACCCGCAATATAATCTGTAGACAAACATAACAACGCTGTTGTATTTTCTTTTAAACCAAAAAATTCTCCTGTAGCAAAAGCTGAGTTTTTCATAAACTCTTTTTGCAGCTGTATTGGTTTTGGCTTTCCTGTAGACCCCGATGTTTGTACAATTACAAAATCCTTTTCATTAAACCAATCCGTTAAAAAAGTAGTTACCGAACTTGAAATGTTTTCAGAAAAAGCAATCAATTCTTCTTCGGATGAAAATAATGCTCCGTTTAATTTAAAATTTTTGTGAAACTGATTTTCCATATCTCTAGTTAATGATTACTTCGTTCTTCGACCTCGTAATGACGTTAGGATTTATTTTCCGGTTATAATTATACTTTATACGTCATTCCGAATTTATTTCGGAATCTCATCAATTAAAAACAGCTCCTTATTATGAAAACCTGAAACAAGTTCAGGTTGACGAATTGCATTTATCATCAAGAAAAGATAACAAATAAACTATAACGATTCAATTTCTAATGGTTTTTCAATTTTACCCACCAACTTATCTTTCCAGTTTGTCCAACCGTATTTTTTAGAAAATAAAAATAACAGCAACGGATACAATACAAAAACAGATAAAAACATTTCAGAACCTACCGAAGGCTCAGAAGTATCAATAAATAAAGCATCTGTTTGAAAAACCATCCAATCGGTAGTTACTAAAAAAGCGGCTATAATATTATTTACGGCATGTAAACCCAAAGCTAATTCAGTTCCTTCATCCATTAAAGTTGTAATTCCGAAAAAGAATCCTGTTCCAATATAAAATACCATTGAAATATACCCTAATTTTTCAACTTCAGGATTTGCACCATGTAACAAACCAAAAGCAACTGACGTTATAATTAAAGACATCCATCTGTTTTTAAACCAAGTTCCTATTCCTTGCATAAAATAACCTCTAAATAACAATTCTTCGAAACTTGTTTGCAATGGCAAAAACAAAAAAGAAATAGCTACTAAAGTAAAAAACGGAACGGGTTTAAAATTCCATGTATAACTTTCAGGTTCTAGAAAAATGCCTAATAATGTAATACTTACCGCTACAATTCCCCAAGTTATAAATCCGAACCAAAATCGATTCCAATCAATCGTTTCTCTACTTGTTATTACTGTTTTTACAGCTCTTTTATGAATATATTTTATCGTTAAGAATAAAAAAAGTAAACCGATAGCAAACATTGATATCATTAAAAATAAAAACAAATTCTTATTGATACCTAAACTCATAAAGCTATCATTTGCAGCGCGAGAAAACTCACCTAAATCAGCCGAATGCAATGCCGCTACAACTGACAAAGGAATAACACCTATAAATTGCCAACCGAAAAGCACTAACAAAATACCTGCTAAATAATAAACCCAATCGTTTCTACCTTTATATGCTTGTTGTATAAAATTCATATGTTATAAGTATGATATATGATGAAATTCTAAAACAAATTCAGAATAACGTTAGTCTAAATTAAATCCCCATTTCTTTAATGGATTGTATGCTAAACTCCCGTTTAAAACTTCTAACGGGCTCTCGAAGTTATTGGTAAATAAACTACCAGTTCCTAAACCTTGTGGCAATTTAGTGTTTAAAACATGCGTCCATTGTGCAATAGCGTTTAACCCAATATTACTTTCTAATGCTGACGTAATCCAATTATCGGCATTGTATTTTTTGGCTATAGAAATCCACTCTTCACCGCCTTTAAATCCGCCTACTAAACTCGGTTTTAAGATAATGTATTGTGGTTGTATGGTTTGGATGCATTTTTCTTTTTCTTCGGATGTAAAAACACCTATCAACTCTTCGTCTAATGCAATTGGCAATGGTGTATTTTCACACAAAGCTGCCATTTCTTGCCATTGACCTTGTTTTATAGGTTGTTCGATTGAATGTATATCTAATTCAGACAATCGGTGTAATTTCTCTAAAGCATTTTTTGGTGTAAATCCGCCATTTGCATCTACGCGCAAAGTAATTTCTTTTGATGAAAACTCATTTCGTATAGATTTTAACAAATTGATTTCTGTATCAAAATCGATTGCGCCAATTTTCATTTTTATTGTTGAAAATCCTTGTTGTAATTTATCTTTTATTTGCTGCTGCATAAAAGATTTATCGCCCATCCAAATTAATCCGTTGATGGATATATTTTGTTTTCCTTTTGTAAAATCTGATGGGAATAATTCAAACGGTTTTTTTGCTTCTAACGATAAAAATGCTTGTTCTAATCCGAATTGAATACTTGGATAATGAATCGTTTCTGCCAATAAATTTATTAAACCCAAATTAATATTTTGACAAACCCATTTTAGCTTCTCTTCGTAATTTGGTGTGTCATCAATACTTAATCCTCTAAACAATCCGCATTCTCCAAAACCTTGTTTGTTATCTTTTGATAACTTTATAAACCAATTTTCTTTGGTTTTTAAAACACCGCGAGATGTTCCGCTAGCTTGTTTAAAATTAAGAATGTGTTTATGATATGTTGCTGTTATCATTTTAACCGATTATTGGTTTGCGTTAGGGATTGCAATGAAAATCCTTTTGTGAGGCACGAGCAAAAGATTGTAATGTAAAGCCCGCTCGAACGCCCAAAAAATTATTTTTCTAGCGTTGTTTTTAATTGATTCATATAGCCTAAACTTAATTCTTTAAAGGTTCCTTTAAAATAAGGAAACAAGCAAGCGGTCATATATGATTTGCTATTTATACTACAATTTTGAACTATTTTGGTTTTGTTTCCGTTGGCGATAAAGTTAAAATCATCTGTTTTTATCATTTGATCTGAATCGAACTTATAGGTAATTTTTTGATTCGGAATATAAGCCGTGATTTTCTGAATCATTTTTATTTCTTGTCCGTTATTTATCGCAGTAACAGTATAAGTGCTTCCTACCATTCCTGATTTTTCTTCGATTGGCTCTATCGATTTAATATCTGGCAACCAATTTTTCATTAAATCGACATTGGCTACGTTTTCGAAAACTTCATTTATTGGCTTATCTATTTCTATTTCGGCAGTATAAGTAACCTCGGTAATAACCACTCCTGTTAGTAAAAACATGATTACCAAAGCGGAAACGATTCCTAAAATTATCTTTATTGTTTTCATAATTGTTCTTTTAAAATTGTTTTTTCTGTTTACAAGATATTACCCAATCCGAATAGTATTGCAAATAAGAATGTACTTAATGCTACTTTTTTTAATTCGCCATCTAACAGTACTTCTTCTTTATTTTTATACACAAATATGAAGTGTTTTACTATTGGTATATAGGCTATTAAAAATAAGAATTGCATTGGTGAATAATATGTTAATACAACAAATATTAATGCAAACAAAAATGAGGTAATAATTAAAGAGTAATGGTACAATTTTGAAGATTTTGCTCCTATTTTAACAACCAAGGTATTTTTACCAACCTTTGCATCATTTACTCTATCGCGCATATTGTTTAAGTTTAAAACCGCTGTACTTAATAAACCTATTGTAATAGCAGGTAAAAAAATAATTAAATTTAAACTCTTTGTATATAAAAAATAGGTTCCTACAACAGCTAATAACCCGAAGAAAACGAACACAAAAATATCGCCAAAACCGCTATAACCATAAGCCGATTTGCCTACGGTGTATTTAATTGCTGCAACGATTGATGTGACTCCTAACAAGAAGAAAATTACTGAATATAAAAAATTGTCTCCTCCGAAAGAAACATAAATAAGCAAAAGGGCAATTACCAAAGTTATTGCTCCGGTAACGATCATTGCCGTTTTCATTTGTTTTGGCGTAATTGCGCCCGATGAAACCATACGAGCTTCCCCTTCTCTATTATCGTCAGTTCCTTTTACACCATCTCCGTAATCATTCGCAAAGTTTGATAAAACCTGAAAACCGATGGTTGTTAGGATTGCTAGCCAGAAAATTAAATAGTTTTTTTCATTCAAAAAATCAACATCTAAAAGCCCGTCAAATTCAATCTCTTGTATAAGAGGGACTGAAAAATTTGCTAAAAAAGCCCCTACTACAATTCCTGAAATAGATAATGGTAAGGTTCGTAAACGTGCTGCTTTTATATAGTTTTTTATCATTTTAAATTTTGATTAAAACCTCTCGACTGCGCTCGAGAAGACCTATTTTGGTGTCTGTTCGAGCGCAGTCGAGAATTATTTGCTATACTTTATTTTATAAATTATTTGCTTCTGCAATTAGCTCGGCAATATCTTTTACAACTACTTGATCTTCTTTCATCTTAAACTTTACACCATCTGTCATCATTGTGTTACAATAAGGACATCCGGTTGCGATGATTTGCGGATTGGTTTCTAAAGCATCTTGCGTACGCAGCAAATTAATATCCATGGCTCCTTTTTCTGGCTCCTTAAACATTTGTGCTCCACCAGCTCCACAACATAAAGCGGTAGATTTACTACGCTTCATCTCTGTCATTTTAACACCCAAACTACGAATTAAGTCTCTTGGACTTTCATATACATCGTTTGCGCGACCTAAATAACAAGGATCGTGATAGGTTACTCGTTTTCCTTTTAAATTAGCGTCATCTATAGCTAAACGACCATCACTTATTAATTTACTAATAAACTGTGTGTGGTGATATACCTCATATTTACCTCCCAATCCTGGATATTCATTTTTTAATGTATTAAATGAATGTGGATCACAGGTAACTATTGTTTTTACTTCGTATGCATTTAAAATTTCGATGTTTGTCATTGCTTGCATTTGAAACAAAAACTCGTTTCCTGCACGCTTAGCAGCATCACCAGTTGAACTTTCTTCAGTACCTAACACAGCAAAATCTACACCTGCTGTATTTAATATTTTTACAAACGATTTGGTTATTTTCTTTGCTCTATCATCATAACTTCCAGCTGCTCCTACCCAAAACAACACTTCTGGTTGTTTTCCTTGAGCCATCATATCTGCCATTGTTGGTACGTTCATAATTTTATGTTTTTTAATTGATATGCTTTTTTTCTAAATATTCTCGATACAATTTTTCTTCATTCTTCAGAAAAATCACTCGAATTGACAATTACTAGATTAATCTTCGTCTTTCCAGTTTAATCTGTCTTGTTGGCTATACTGCCAAGGTGCTCCGTTATTTTCGATATTGGTCATCATTGCATTCAACTCTTGTGGAGCTGCTGATTCTTCCATCACTAAATAACGACGCATTTCCATAATAATAGATAAGGGATCAATACCAATCGGACATTCTTGCACACAAGCATTACAACTTGTACATGCCCATAATTCTTCTGGAGAAATATAATCGTTTAATAATTGCTTTCCGTCATCTTTAAATACACCGTTGTTTGCATCAATGTTTTTCCCTACCTCTTCTAAACGATCTCGGGTATCCATCATGATTTTACGAGGCGATAATTCTTTACCTGTTAAGTTCGCAGGACAAGAAGATGTACATCGTCCGCACTCTGTACACGTATAGGCGTTCATTAACTGCACCCAGTTTAAATCGGTAACATCCGAAGCACCAAACTTTGCTGGCACTTCCTCTTCTGCTCCTTCTTCTGGCATTGCATACGGATCGGCATCTGGATCCATCATCATTTTTACTTCATTCGTAACAGCTTCTAGGTTATTAAACTGTCCTTTTGGCTTTAAATTCGCGAAAAATGTATTTGGAAAAGCTAATAAAATATGTAAATGCTTAGAGTAGTATAAATAGTTTAAGAAAATTAAAATTCCTATAATATGTACCCACCAAGCCGATTTTTCTATAGTGTGTAAAGCTTCTGGTGAAAAATCAGAAAACCAAGGAGCTATAAATTGAGAAATGACATTTCCTGCTCCCGCTTCTTGAAAAGTAGTATCTGTAGCATTCATTACTAAGAATAACGACATTAAAACCATTTCGAAATATAAAATAATGTTTCCATCATTTTTTGGCCAGCCTGTCATTTCTTTACTCCAAAAACGTTTTACTTTTTCGATATTTCTACGCAACCAAAAAATAATAACTGCTACAAAAACTAAGGCTGCTAAAATTTCGAAATTAGCAATTAAAAATCCGTAAATAGCGTCACCTAAAATTGGTTGAAAAACACGATGTGTACCAAACAAACCGTCAATAACGATTTCTAACATTTCGATATTAATCAAAATAAAACCAACATAAACAACTACGTGTAAAATTCCAGAAACTGGGCGACGTACCATTTTATATTGACCTAAGGCTATTTTAGCCATGTTTTTCCAACGTTCAGGTTTTCTATCCGTTCTGTCTATATCTTTTCCTAATTTTATATTTCGGACAAGTTTTCGAACATTCATTACAAAAAATCCAATTCCTGCAATTAAGATAAATGCAAATAAGATATTTGGTAGGTATTTCTCCATCGTTCTTTAAGTATTAAGTTCTGTTAGTTTTTAATAATTATAAGTTACTTCGTACTTACATTTTTAGTATTACTTTCTTCATTATATGGTTTTGCTTTTTTACCAAATAATGAAAAATGAACAAATCGTTTTGGATTTAATTTCATTTCACGTAACAACTCTTCCATTTCTTTAGAGGCACTGGTTAAGTTTGTGTACATTTTATCGTCGGTCATTAACTTACCTAAAGTTCCTTTACCAGCTTTCATATTTGCTAGCAAACCATTTACGTTTGTTAATGTTGATTCTAACTTTTTAACTGTTTCACCTAAATTAGCTTCTGCTAAATCATTAGATATTTTAGAAAAATTATCTGTAATTTTTTTAGCATTATTAAGTGTTGAATCTATAGTTACTTTATTGTTTACTAACAAAATATTTACGGATGATAATGTTTTGCGAACATCATAAATAGTACCTTCTAAACCAATAATACTTCTATTTAAACTTTTACGTGATTTTTTATCTAAAATCTCATTAAAGCCTATTAGTAAAGAATCGGCTCCGACTAATACTTTTTCTAGTTTAGATTGAATAGGATTTAGTTTTTCTCCTACAGATGAAAAAAGATCAGATTCAACTTCTCCCTTTAAATAATCTCCAGAAACAGCTGTTTCGGCATCATATTTAGGAACAATTGCTAAGTTTTGCCCCCCCATTAAACTAGCCGAATAAATTTTAGCTATACTGTTTTTAGAGAATTTAAAATCGTTGTCTAACGATATTTCGACTAATAAAACTCCTTTTTTTTCAGGAGTTGAATTGAATGATATATCAGAAATTTTACCAACTTTTAAACCGTTTATAGTAACTAAACTGGCGGTATTTAATCCATTAATATTTTTGTATTCAACAAAGAATTTTCTGCTACTACCATTAAACAAATCTTGCCCTTTTAAGAAATTGTATCCCCAAATAAATAAGACAATAATTACTATTGCAACAATCCCCGTTTTAAGTTCTTTCGACATATAAAAAAATTATAGCACGAAAATAGTAATAATTTTGACAGTATAAATATAGAACCCCTCTAAATTAACGGTTTTTCAATGCTTCTTTTATAGAAATTTTTTGTCCGTTTTTAAAAGCAACAACCCAAGCATCTTTATAACCGATATTTCTAACCGTTATTAAAGTCTTTTTTATTTCTGAAAAACTAGAAGAATTACCGTAGTAGTATTTATGATAACCGCCAATAAACATGGTCGTTGTATTCTTTAACCCTTTGAAATTAAAATTACTTCCGTCCAATTTCTTTTTTGATGCAGCAATTTGAACTTTAAAAACAACACCTGTAACTACTTTTTTAACCACTGGTTTTTTTACTGGTGGCTTAATCTTTGCAACTACCTTTTTAGTAGGTATTGATTTTTTAATTACCTTATTGGTAGGCTTCTTAACTATTTTCTTAGGTATTTTTTTTGTTACTACTTTTGCAACAACACCTACTTGAACTGTATTTAGTTTTAATCTGTTTACATATTTTTTTATGGCATCAGCAATTGCTTTAGCCATTTTTATTTGTCCAGATCTTGTATTTAAAAACTTACCCTCTTTTTTATTAGTTAAAAAACCTAATTCTATTAAAACACTCGGCATAACCGTTTCTCTTAATACTAAAAAATTAGCTTGTTTTACTTTTCTATTAACTCTTTTTAAGGACACAAAATTACTCTGAATAAAACTCGCAATACCTAAACTATTATCTAAATTCTCTTCTTGAAGCACAGATAAACCAATAACTGATTCTGGTGAATTAGGATCGTAGTCATAATTTTGTTTATAATTATCTTCTAATAAAATTACAGAATTTTCTCGCTTTGATATCTCTAAATTCTCTTTATTTCCACTTAAACCTAAAACAAATGTTCCTGCTCCGTTTGGTTCTGACTTATGGAATGCATCACAATGAATAGAAACAAATAAATCTGCTTTTTTATCATTTGCTATTTTTGCTCGATTGTGTAATTCAACAAAAACATTAGTCTTTCTCGTATACACAACATTAACATCTCTTGCTGTTAATAGTTCTTTTCCTACATCCAAAGCAATTCTTAATGCTACTTTGGCTTCTTTATATCCGTTTCCGATATTACCAGGGTCTTTTCCTCCGTGACCTGCATCTAAAACAATTGTATATTTCTTCTGTGCGGAAAGTGTCGTTGTAAACCCCAATAACATACATATTGTGGTTAAAAATAAAAAATAACTTTTCAAGTGATTATATTTACGTAATTTTAAGAATTGCATCAATAAAATTTAACTATTTTTGGATTTTATATTTAGGCATTCAAATAGTACGCCAAAGTTTTTAAATATAACACAAAAATAGTATTTATAACATTGCGAACAAATCTAACTTACATACTTTTAATTTTCTACCTTTTTTGCTTTCAATTAAGTGTAGCTCAAGATTTTGGTAAAACAACTATTAGCCCTCAAAAAGCTAAAAAAAAGTCGACTTTAAACATTTCAAAAGACACGTTGCCAAACTTAAAAGGAAAAGAACTGTTGAACTCAAAAAAAGATTCGATAGTTAACGACTCTATTAAACCTAAGGAGGTTATTGAAGGCATCATTACTCATAATGCTGAAGATTACACCATTCAGAATGCAAAAAACAAAACGGTAACTTTATATAACAACGCTCAAGTACTTTATACTGATATCGATTTAAAATCAGGTATAATTGTACTCGATTATAAAAACAATACCGTTTATGCTAAAGGAATTAAGGATAGTTTAGGATATCATCAACGACCAGTATTTAAACAAGGTGGTCAAGAATCTGAACAAGACTCTATTTTATTTAATTTCAAAACAAAAAAAGCGTTAGTTTATGGCGTAAAAACGGTTCAGGGTGAAATTATAACTTATGCTGAAAAAACAAAACGTGTAAATGACTCTACCATATATATGCGTCGTTTGCGTTTTACAACTTCTCAAAAGAAAAGACCAGATTATTACATTCAAACCAACAAAGCTAAACTAGTTCCTGGTAAAAAAATAATTGTGGGTGGTAGTAATTTAGTCTTAGCAGATGTACCTACACCTGTGTATTTACCTTTTGCATATTTTCCGATGACTAATAAAAGAACCTCGGGATTTATCATTCCATCTTATGGAGATAGTAATAGCCAAGGTTTCTTTTTACAAAACGGTGGATACTATTTTGCATTAAGTGATTATTTTGATTTAACTGTTTTAGCAGACATATATACGAATGGAAGTTGGGGGTTAAGAACGGATTCTAATTATTATGTTCGTTATAAATTTAGCGGAAACTTTAGTGTACGTTTTGAAGATGTAACTCGAGGAATTAGAGGATTGAGTGATTATAGTAAATCTTCTAATTTTAATATTAGATGGAGTCATAGTCAGGATACAAAATCGAGTCCGAATTCTCGTTTTTCTGCCTCTGTTAACCTAGGAAGTAGTACCTACTACAGACAATCTTTAAACGAATATAATAATGCTCAGTTTTTAACCAACACATTAAGTTCTTCAATTTCGTATTACAAAAAATTTGTAGGTATCCCTTTTAATATAAATGTTACGGCAACGCATTCCCAAAATACAAACACCGAGCAAATAACTATGACACTGCCGTCTTTACAATTAAATATGGACCGTATTTATCCGTTTACAGGCAAAAATGGTGTTAAGAGAACTCCTATTCAAAAAATGGGATTAAACTATAGTATGCAAGGTAAATATCAAATAAATACTACTGATGATGAGTTTTTTACTGATAAGATGTTTCAGACTGCAAAAAAAGGGGTTCAACACAACTTAAGTACAAACACAAACATTAAAGCTTTTAAATACTTTACTTTATCGCCAAGTGTAAATTATAAAGAAGTTTGGTATTTTGATAAAATTAATAAACGATACGACCCTGCTGCTCTAAACTCTAACGGTAATTTAGGTGCTGCTGTTAACGATACTATTAGTGGTTTTAATCGTTTTCACGAATATAATTTTGGTGCATCATTATCTACAAACATTTACGGAACGTTTAACTTCAAGAAAGGAAGATTAAAGGCAATTAGACATACTATTAGACCTTCAATATCTTACGGGTACAGACCTAACTTTGCTCAAAACCACGATTTACAAGTACAACAAAATTCAGACCCTACCGATTTACTTACCTATTCTCCTTTTGCAGGTGGTATGTATGGTACTCCTGGTAGCGGTATATCAAACTCTATTGGTATTTCTGTTAATAATGTTTTAGAAGCCAAAGTAGCTCCTAAAGATCCTGATAGTGATGAAGAAGATAAAAAAGTTACCATTCTGAATAACTTAAATTTCAGTACTAGCTACAATATTGCTGCTGATAGTTTACGATGGAGCCCTGTTAGTGCAAATGCTGGTACTCGATTATTTAAAGATAAATTAGCTTTAAATGTAAACGCTAGCTTTGATCCTTATCAAGTAAATGACAAAGGACAAAGAATAAATCAATTTAACGCTAATATTTTAAGGCTTACTCGTTTTGGCGTTACTGCCAACTATTCTTTATCAAGTAAAGACTTCGAAGCAAAAAAAGAAGGAGATAAAGATGCGTCTAAAAACAAGGGGAATGGCGCACAAGATACTCCTGATGTATTTGGGCAGAATATGTCTACAACAAATGGATTTGCCAACCAACCTGGTAGCAAACAAAACAACAAAGAAAACGAAACTAAAGAAACCGAACTATACAAAGCTAAAATTCCCTGGACGTTAAATTTAGCTTATGCTATGAATTATACTGATAGCGGACTTGAAAGTAATATCGGAAGTCATTCTTTAATGTTTAGCGGTGATGTAGAGTTATCACCAAAGTGGAAAGTTGGCTTTTCTTCTGGATATGATGTTAAAGACAATGCTTTTACATACACAAGACTTTCTTTTTCGAGAGATTTAGACAGTTGGCGTTTAAATTTTAACTGGACTCCCTTTGGTATAAATTCTTCTTATAATTTCTTTATCGGTGTAAAATCATCTGTTTTAAGTGATTTAAAATGGGATAAAAACAAACCACCAGATAGAGTACTATTCTAATAATGAAGAATAATGAGTCAATTTTTAATTTATTAATCATATGAAAAAAATTATAACAACAAGTAAAGCTCCTGCTCCTATTGGGCCTTATAATCAAGCAGTTTTAAGTGGCAATACACTATATACTTCTGGTCAAATTGCTTTAAATCCTGAAACTGGAGAATTAATTATGGACTCTATTGAAGCTGAAACAAAGCAGGTAATGAAAAATATGAAAGAAGTTTTAGCTGCTGCTGAAATGACTTTTGAAAACGTAGTTAAAACATCTATTTTCATTTCTGACATGCATAACTTTTCAAAAATAAATAGCGTTTATGCTGAGTATTTTAATGAAGCTACTGCTCCTGCTAGAGAAACCGTAGAAGTTGCCAACTTACCAAAATTTGTAAATGTAGAGATTAGCATGATTGCAATTAAGTAGTTATTAGAATTAAATCTAATATTTTTTACTAGCATTGATGTATACAAAATGAACGAAATCAGAAAATTTATTGATAATATTTCTCCAATGAATGATTCTGACTGGGAATTGTTCTCTTCAAAACTACAAGAAGTAAAATTAAATAAAAACACAATTTTATTGAAAGCTGGTAAAACTGAAAATTATTTATCTTTTATTTCTAAAGGAATAATCCGACTATACATCCCAAAAGTTGAATCAGACTTAACTTTCGGTTTCCTATTTGACAATGAATTTGTTACTGCTTATGATTCATTCTTAACTCAAAGTCCGTCTGAATATCAAATAGAAACATTGACAGAAACTACCTTGTGGAAAATTTCGAACAAAGATTTACAAGAGGTTTATGACAAAACAAAGAATGGAAATATTATTGGACGAAAAATGGCTGAAAAAATGTTTTTAATAAAGTCTAAAAGAGAAATTTCCTTACTAAACAAAACAGCTGAAGAGCGATATTTAGATTTATTTTCTGATAGACCAATATTATTACAGCAAATTCCTTTAAAATATATAGCCTCATATATCGGAGTTACTCCACAAGCATTAAGTAGAATTAGAAAACGCATTACTTAATTTGGGTTCATTTATTTCTTTTATTCTTTCCTGACATTTGTATTTCTAAAATCCGGAAAACATGAAACCTTTAAGTATCCTTATATTAACTTTTATAATATCTATTTTTACCAATAAATTTATAAAAAAAGAATATAACTTTGCACTATCAGCCAGAATAGCAATATCAATAATGTTATTATTTACGGCAATTGGACATTTTTATTTTACAAAAGGAATGTCAATGATGATACCTAAATTTATTCCTTTTAAAGAATTTATTATTTATTTAACAGGAATGTTTGAAATACTTTTAGCAATAGGTATATTAATTCCTAGATTTCAAATAATATCTGCGTGGTTACTAATTTTTTTTCTCCTATTAATGTTACCAGCTAATATATACGCTTCACTAAATAAGATAAATTACCAAAGAGGAACATTTGATGGAAATGGACTTATTTATTTGTGGTTTAGAATCCCTTTACAAATCCTTTTTATTGTATGGACATATCTTAGCACAATTCGATTTTAATATTCAAAAAAACTAAAAAAATCCACTTTTTAAAAGTGGATTTTTTTAGTTTATATCGCCTTCATTAATAATTCTGCTGTTGCAGGATTTGTTGCTAACGGAACATCATGTACATCACACAAACGTAACAACATCGTAATATCTGGCTCGTGTGGATGTTTCTCGTTCGGATCTCTAAAAAATAACACCATATTACATTTACCTTCAGCAACTCTTGCGGCTATTTGAGCATCACCTCCATAAGGACCAGATAAGAATTTAGTCACTTTAAAACCTGCTTTTTCAGCTTTAGAACCCGTAGTTCCTGTTGAAATTAATGCTATCTTTTTTTGAAGTAAAATAGTTTTATGTTCATTTAAAAACTGAACCATTTCAGCTTTCATTCCATCGTGTGCTATTATTGCTATTTCCATATTTATAAAATTAACTAAAAATTCCCGCTAATAGCGGGAATTGATATTAAATTAAAATTATTATTTTTTATAAAGAAGCTGAATACTCCAGTAAATCAACAATTTTCGTTGCATACCCATATTCGTTGTCGTACCAAGAAATAACTTTAAAAAAGTTTTCATTTAACTCTAAACTTGCATCAGCATCAACCACAGATGTTCTTGTTTCAGAAACAAAATCTTGAGAAACAACTTCATCTTCCGTATAACCAATAACACCTTTAAATTCGTTTTCTGAAGCAGCTTTAAAAGTTGCCATAATTTCTTTTAATGATGTTGCTTTTGCTGTCTTAAATGTTAAATCTACTAAAGAAACATCAGCTACAGGAACTCTTACAGCCATTCCTGTTAATTTCCCTAACATTTCAGGAATTACTTTGGTTACCGCCTTTGCAGCTCCCGTTGAAGTAGGAATAATGTTATTCACTACAGAACGCCCTCTTCTCCATTTTTTATTAGGTCCATCAACGGTATTTTGTGTTGATGTTGCCGCATGCACAGTTGTCATTAAACCTTCCGTCATTCCGTAAGTATCATTAATAACTTTTACCAATGGCGCCAAACAATTTGTGGTACAAGAAGCATTAGAGATAACAGCTTCGTTTGCTGTTAATTCTTTATGATTTACACCCATCACATACATTTTAGCATCTTTAGAAGGTGCTGAAATAATTACTTTTTTAGCACCGCCTTTAATATGTAAGGCAGCTTTATCTTGATTTGTAAAAAAACCTGTTGATTCTATAATATACTCAGCTTCTACTTCATTCCATTTTAAATTCTCAGGATTTCTATCCGCAGTAACTCTAATTTCTTTTCCGTTTACAACTAAGTTTCCGTCTTTTACTTTTACATCACCATCAAAACGACCGTGAACAGAATCATACTTTAATAAATATGCTAAATAATCTACATCTAACAAATCGTTAATTCCTACAACTTCTATATTTGTTCTATTGATTGCTGAACGGAAAGCTAGTCTACCTATCCTTCCAAACCCATTAATTCCTATCTTGATCATTTTCTTTATATTTTGAATACTATTAGTCGTTTTTCTTAGAAAAACTTAAACTTTTTCTAAAAAAAGGAGGACTACAAATATAAAAATTATCGCAATAAAAAAACCTGATAATCATTAAAACTATCAGGTTGTGTTCTTCAAATAAATAAGTATTTATAAAGATGCTGAATACGTTAATAAATCAACAATTTTAGTTGCATAAGCAAATTCATTATCATACCAAGATATCACTTTATAAAAATTACTATTTAACTCTAAACAAGCATCAGCATCTACTATTGAAGTCCTTGTATCAGACACAAAGTCTTGAGAAACCACCTTATCCTCAGTATACCCTAAGATACCTTTTAATTCTCCTTCGGATGCTTCTTTTAAAGCTGATTTAATTGCTATTAATGAAGTTGCTTTTTCAGTTCTAAAAGTTAAATCAACTAAAGAAACATCAGCTACAGGAACTCTAACAGCCATTCCGGTTAACTTACCTTCTAATTCAGGAATCACTTTGGTTACCGCTTTTGCTGCTCCTGTTGACGCCGGAATTAAATTATTTAAAACCGACCTACCTCTTCTCCTATCTCCATTTGGACTATCTACCACTCCTTGCCCAGAAGTTGCTGCGTGTATGGTTGTCATTAACCCTTCTGCAATTCCGAATTTCTCGTTTAAAATTTTAGACAAAGGTGCTAAACAGTTTGTTGTACAAGATGCATTAGAAACAATTATATCTTCTTTTGTCATTTCTGTATGATTAACACCCATTACAAACATTTTAGCATCTTTTGAAGGTGCTGAAATAAACACTTTTTTTGCACCTCCTTTAATATGTAAATTTGCTTTTTCCTTGGTTAAAAAGAAACCTGTAGATTCTATTACATAATCTGCACCTACTTGATTCCATTCTAAATTTTCAGGATTTCTTTCTGCTGTAACCCTAATTTTTTTTCCGTTTACAACTAATTGACCATCTTTTACAGCAACTTCGCCATCAAAACGTCCATGAACAGAGTCATACTTTAATAAATATGCTAAATAATCTACATCTAGTAAATCGTTAATTGCTACAACTTCTACATTACTTCTGTTGATTGCTGCTCTAAAAGCGATTCTACCTATTCTACCAAATCCGTTAATTCCTATTTTTATCATATTTATTGTTTTTAACATCTATTTATGTAGTCATGATATCGGAGACTCTTAATAACTCGATATCAATACTATCTTGTCCTTTAATTGCTTTTTCTAAATCGGTAGCAACTACCTTATTATTTTGTAAACCAACCATTAAATTTGTTTGATTATCTAATAAAAGCTCTACAGCTTTTACTCCTAATCTACTTGCTAAAACTCTATCAAAACAAGTAGGTGAACCTCCTCTTTGCATGTGTCCTAAAACCGAAACTCTTACTTCATATTCAGGTAAGTTTTTTTCTACATAATCAGCCAATTCAAAAACGTTTTTCCCTGTCTTATCGCCTTCAGACACTACAACGATACTTGAAGATTTTCCGGTTCGTCGGCTTTTCTTCAAAGATTCTAACATTCTTTCTAATCCTAAGTTTTCTTCTGGTATCAGTATTTCTTCCGCTCCAGCTCCTACACCTGCGTTTAAGGCGATGAAACCTGCATCACGCCCCATTACCTCAACAAAGAACAATCGATTGTGTGATGATGCGGTATCTCTAATTTTATCAATTGCTTCAACCGCCGTATTTAATGCTGTGTCGTAACCTATTGTGTGCGTGGTACCAGAAATATCATTATCTATTGTACCTGGTATGCCTATAATAGGAAAATTAAATTCCTTATTAAACACAACACCTCCTGTAAAAGAACCGTCTCCTCCAATTACAACTAAAGCGTCCACTTTATGTTCTTTTAAATTTTCATATGCTTTTAGTCGACCTTCTTTAGTTCTGAAATCTTTTGATCTTGCAGATTTTAATATGGTACCGCCTTTATTGATAATATTATTTACACTACGTGCTGTAAACGGAACTAAATCGCCTTCTATTAAACCTTGATAACCTCTGTAAATTCCCATGCATTCAGTACGATAGTAAGCACATGCTCTTACCACCGATCTAATTGCCGCGTTCATGCCAGGAGAATCCCCTCCTGAAGTCATGACTGCTATTTTTTTTATTTTTCCCATAAGATGAATATCAAATTTACTCATTTTAAATCATTTTAAATACAAAGGATTGTTATCAAAAAGCATTAATTATGCTAACTTTTTTAAAAAAGAATTTTCTTTTTTTATCGCTTCAATAAATGCTATTAATGGTCTTCTTATAAATTTTTCTGGCACTTTTATTTTTCGTTTTTCTAATACCTCGTTAATTATTTCTCTTGCATGATACCCTATAGACCCTATAAAATACAGCGGTGTTTCTGTTAATTCTTCTTTATACTTAAGTAGTTGTTTATCTATAAATTCTGATATACAATTGGTTATTATATTCTTAGCATACGGGTGTTCTATATTCTCAAATAAAAATCGAGCATATTTCGCTAAATATTTATTAGGCATTTTAGATCCGTATAACTTAGAAAGTACTTTATCATTATTTAAATTAAATTCTTTCTCTAACGAAAATTTTAAATCTTCAGGAAGTTCTTGATAATAATAGGCTCTTAAAACTTCTTTTCCTAAATGATTTCCGCTTCCTTCATCCATTAAAACATAGCCCATTGCTTTTACTTTTTGAACTATTTCTTTTCCATTAAAAAAACAACAATTAGAGCCCGTACCTAAAATAGCAACAACCGATGGTTTTTGAGATGCAGACAAAACTGCTAACATTAAATCTTCTTTAACAACTATTTTTGACAAACTAGGGAAAAAGTTCTCGAACACTTTTTTTACTTTTCTTTCGGCTTTTATGTTATTGCAACCTGCACCAAAAAAAAAGACAGCGGTTATATTATTTTTATACTCATTTAATTCTTTACTATTAGTAAGAATATCATGAATACTTTTCTTCTTTAAAACAGAAGGGTTTACGCCTGCTGTTCTTAACCTTGTGATAACCCTATTATTTACAAGTTCATACAAAAACCAATCACATTTTGTAGACCCACTGTCTGCTATTAAAATCACGTTAAGAAGCTTTTAATTGTACATTATTCTGTCTTATTCTAACGATTAAATCGTTTACTATTTTCTTACCATATTTCGTTGTAAACTCTATAGTATCCTCGGTGATAACGTTTTTCTTATTTACAATCGTAAAAGGAGTATTACTTTTTGAAATATTATAGTAACTTTTATTACCATCTAAATATTTTTCAGAAAAAAATGAAGTGCACACAATTAATCCGTCTATAATATCTTCTGACAATAACTTAATATAATTTACTTCTTTATTAGGATTATTACAAGTTTGATATATCATAACTCGATGACTATTTTCACTTGTTTCTTCTGTTATTCCGTTTACCAAATTGTAAAAAAAATCGTTTCGAAAATCAGGAATAATAACACCTATTATAAAGTTTTTTTTCTTCTTTAAATTCCGCGCAAAAAAATTAGGCGTATAATTTAATGCAGTTGCTATTTTAATAATCTTCTCTTTAGTTACACTACTAATTTCATGACTATCATTTAAGGCTTTTGAAACTGTTGATATTGAAAATCCTGTTTCTAAAGCTATATTTTTAAGTGTTATTGTGTTTTGCATTTTTAAAAAGATTTTCCGCTTATTTGAGTATAAAAAGATTCAAAACAACCTCTATCAGACATTGTAATAAAACATTGTTTCTTTTCTAAACCTCCAAAAGTTATATTAGTAGGCTTTTTTCCTTTAAGAGATATCTCTTCTAACAATACAGCTTTTGGCGACAATATGACTACGGTTCCTTTACCGTACCTACAAACATATAGGTTACCTAAACTGTCACAACGCATACCATCTAAACCAAAATCAATAAAATTTTTAAATAATTTTTTATTTTTAATAGTACCATCTTTATTAATATCATATACCCAAATTTTCTTTTGATGAGATTCATTAACATATAATTTTGTTCCTGATGGGTTTACTTCTATACCATTTGTTGTTCCCATATTTTGTTCAAGTAATACCATTTTTTCATTAATCACCATCCATAAATTCCCTGTATTATCTGACCAATTAGGATCACTTAAATATATAATTCCTGAAGGAGATATTGTTAAATCATTAGGCTGATTCATCTCTTTATTATGAGCATAAATATTTGGTACTATTGAGTTTTTTTTAACAATTAGCACATTATGATTAACATAATCAGCTATGTACATATTATCTTCTTTATCAAATCGGATTCCATTACCAATACTATTTTTAGGAAGCGTAATGTATGAGATTGAATTACCTTTTTCATCTACTCTACCTATTGTACCTTCTTTATCAAAATTCACAGCATAAAGACTCCCTTTACTATCAACCGCAGGTCCTTCAATACCTTTGGTAAATAAATGTTCTTCTGTAAAATCGAATGCCACATAATAATTCTCTTTTTTACATGAAAAGAATAGAAATATCATACATGTGAAATAATAAAATAATCTTTTTGTTGTTACTTTTATTCTACTCATTTAAACTAAAGTTTTTCAATAATTTTTCTAATGAGAAACAAATCATAAGTTCTGTATCAACCATTGGTTTTTTTAAAAAAGCAATACACTCTTTTATTTTACCTTTTTCTTTAGCACTTATTTTATTATTTTTTAATATTTTTAAACATAAAATAGAAAGATCATTTATTTTATTATAGTGTACTTTTAAAGGTTTTGTATTCGCGTTTAAAGGTTTTTCTAAAAACTTACGATACCCTAAAATCCATTTATTAAAATATTTTTTTACTTCTTCTTTATTTTTGGCTGTTGGTTTAGCGGTAAATAAAACTACTTTTTGATTAAAGTTATACGCATCTATTGCATCGGCTGAACAAGCATCTGCAAAAAGTGTAAACGGTGAGAATGTTTTATATTCTATACCTTCTTTGTTTCTTGAATATACTTTTATTGGTTCGAAAATATTTGTCAAAATTTTAATTGATTCAACATCATCCGTTTTTGCTATATTTCTTAAAATAACATCTTTATTTTTTTTATGCGTTATTCCTAGCTCTTCTAAATTAGAGTTTACAACCGCTAATCGTACTCGCATATTTTTAAGATCGTTAACTTCTTTTTTAGACCAAAATCGTTCTGCAATAGCAGCTGTTCTTGGCCAAATTCGAGAATCTATTGTCAACGGAGTTACTAACTCACTCCACATTGTTGCTTCGGCCCCTAAAATTCTTTTCCGTTCTTCTTTCGTTAATATCGCATCTCCAATTGGATCTACCGAATAATGATGTTCTACAGACAACATTCTGTCAATATAATACCCATTAGAAAGTACTGCTTGGTATCCTTTTTTAACTGCTTCTATTAATGTACTTTGCTTTAAACCTTCGTGTTTTCCTCTCCAAGAATGAATCACTGCTGTAGTTGGTAATGAAGGCGTTAATATTTCATCCCATCCCATTAATTTTTTATCTAATTTTTTTAATATTTTTTCTAATTTGATATTAAAAAAAGTTTGAACATCATGATTTGTTTTTAAATTATGTTTCTTTTTAAATGCTTGAATTTCTACATTTTCATCCCAATGTTTCCCTTCATTTTCATCTCCTCCTATATGAAAGTATTCATCAGGAAATAAGGGGGCTATTTCTCTAAATAATGTTTCTAAAAATAAATAGGTAACTTCTTTCGACGGATTTAAAGTTGGGTCGAAAACACCCGAAAAACGTTCAACATTATAATCATAACCATCTTTACTACCTAATTCTGGATATGCTGCTAATATTGCAGATGCATGCCCAGGAACATCAAATTCTGGTACTACTCTAATTCCTAAATTAGCTGCGTAATTGACAACATCTTTAATTTGTTCTTGTGTATAAAACAATCCGTCAGCAGCAATTTCTTGTAATTTAGGGTACACTTTAGATTCTACTCTAAAACCCTGGTCATCTGTTAAATGCCAATGAAAAACATTTAATTTCACAGATGCCATTGCTCTTAAATTTCGTTTAATAACGTTTATTGGCTGAAAATGCCTGGCAACATCAATCATTAAACCTCTCCATACAAAACGTGGCGAATCTTTTATCTCAACACCTTTTACATAAAAATAATTTTCATCGAAAGTTATTAATTGTAATAGGGTTTCTAAACCTCTTAAGGCACCAATATCCGTATTTGCATTTATCTCAATTTGATTATTTTTTACATTTAAAGTATATGACTCGTCTGTATCAGAATTTAATTTACCAATATTTGTAAAAGTAATTTTTACAGTTGCGTTTTCATTCTTTACTAAAGGAAAACCTTGGTTAATAAAAACACCTGTTCTATTCGTTACTCTTCTAATAAAATTAGTAGCATATTCATAAATTCTACTTTCCTTTTTATGTAAACTAACCGTAAAATTTTCATCAATAACTACCTTACTTTTATTTTCTTTAATTTCTTGTGGCCAAGGCATTAAATTATAATTATTTGATAATTTATGCTGACTGCTTACCGCTAAAAAACAAAGCAAGAAAACTATATAAAGTTTTTTTATTATTATTTTTATCATCTATTATTTTTTTTCTGAAAATTTTACGATTACTTTTCTTATCTCTTTCTATTAAAAGACCATTTTTTTTTAAAAATGATACCTTTTAAATGCTTCAATAGCCGCATAATTTGCCATCCCTAGTTTGTGATACTTTTCTGCAGTTAATCTATTTCTATCTTCTGCTCTCACCCAAAACTCTCTGGCGTCGTTACCCTGAAACATCACACCATCTTTTTGAGATTGATGATAAAAAATTGCGTGACGTTTTTTTATCACTTGATCAGGACTCATTGGTACTGCCATTTCAATTTCATGTGAACCCCACTCAAACCAAGCTCCTCTATACAGCCAAACCCAACAATCTTTCATGTACTCCTGGGTTTTAAGTATTTCTATTGATTCAAATAAAGCATCTAAACATACTTTATGAGTACCATGTGGATCAGCCAAATCACCAGCTGCATAAATTTGATGCGGCTTAATATCTTCTATCAAAGCACACATAATATCTAAATCATCTTTTGATAGATTATTTTTTTTCACCTTTCCTGTTTCATAAAAAGGAAGATTTAGAAAATGAACATTCGAGTCTTCAAGACTTAAATATCTTGTTGCTGCTAATGATTCTGCTCTTCTAATTCCTCCTTTTAACATTCTAACTTCTGGGGAATCAATATGATTTAATGTTTTATTATTGATACTTTTTATAATAGCATCTAAACCTTCATGATCTGATGTTAATGTTTTTGCTACTTCTGCAAATTTTAAAGCATCACTGTCTGCTACTGCAATATTACCTGATGTTTGATAGGCTATATGCACTTCGTGTCCTTGCTCAACCAAGCGATCAAATGTTCCTCCCATAGAAATCACGTCATCATCTGGGTGCGGACTAAAAATAAGTACACGTTTTTTTGATGGTGTTGCTCTTTCTGGACGATTGCTATCATCTGCATTTGGCTTACCTCCTGGCCAACCAGTAATAGTGTGCTGTAGTTTATTAAATATTTTTATATTTAAATCATAAGCACTTCCTCCTTCTTCTGATAACAAACCAGACATTCCATGTTGATTATAATCTTTATCTGTAAGTTTTAAAATTGGTTTTTGAAGTTCTTGACTTAACCAAAACACTGCTTTCTTTTTTAGTTCGGTAGTCCACACACAAGAAGCTACTAACCAAGGTGTTTTAATTCTTGTTAATTCTGTTGATGCTTCTACATCTATAATAAAAGTGGTATTCTTATGATTTTGTAAATAACTTGCCGGAATTTGCGATGTTATTTCTCCTTCAATAGTTTGCTTTATAACTTCAGCTTTATTAATACCCCATGCTAATAACACAATTCTTTTTGCATTTCTAATTGTATTAATCCCCATAGTTATTGCTTTTTTAGGAACATTGTCTATTCCTAAAAAACTTGAAGCAGCATCTTGTCTTGTTATATGATCTAATGTTATACTTCTGGTACCTGAATTGTAATGTGACCCAGGTTCATTAAAACCAACATGACCCGTTCTACCAATACCTAACAATTGAAAATCTAAACCACCTGCTTCTTTTATTTTCAATTCATAATCTACACAGTATTGATAAATTTCGTCTGCCTTTATAGTACCATCCGGAACATTAATGTTTTCAGGTAAAATATCAACATGATTAAATAAATGCTCATGCATAAAATAGTGATAACTCTGAACATCATCTGGCTGCATAGACCAATATTCATCCAAATTAAATGTAATTACGTTTGCAAAGCTCAATCCTTCTTCAACATGTAAACGAACTAATTCTTCATATACTTTTATAGGTGATGATCCTGTTGCTAAACCTAAAATGCATTTTTTATTTTCTGCTTCTTTTTGCTTAATAAGTTCTGCTATTTCATTTGCAACAATCTTTGACGCTTCTAAAGAATTATTAAAAACTATGTTATGATTTTTCTCATAACGTGTTTCTTCAAATTGTCCTGCGGGCTTATATAATATATTTTGTGGGGTGTCTATTTGTGCGTATCCAACCATCTTTTTGTTTTTAGTAAATTTATTACCTATCTCCTTTTTTCGCTAATTTTTTCGACTAAACGCTAAAAAAAAGGCATAAAAAACAAGCGAGAGTAAAATAGTTTTACTCTCGCTTAAAAATTAATTCAAAAAAATTTAATTATTACTGTTTAAATACTAATAATACTAGTTTACATCCCACCAAAGTGGTGTAGAATAAGCATCAGCTCCTTGTTCACTTACTGCAAACTGAACTGCTGATGAGTTTTGTAGTTTAGTAGCTTGTGAGTAATTTAAACGTTTACCCATTTTATTATTAATACCCCCTGATGTATCAGCCCATTCATTTAGAGCTGTATACGTTTTATCTGGAAATATATTTAAATCGAAACGTCTCATTACAGACCAAGCTTCATATCCGTTAGTGTATGCTGCATACCATCTATTTAAACCTATTTGTTGCATGGCATCAGCAGTTGTCCCAGATAATTGAGCTGAAGGTTCGTTAGATATATAAGTATTTACAGCCGAAGCATCTGCCTCCCAATCTGCTCCATTTGCTCTAATAGCTTCTTCAAAATGAGTTTGAGCTGCTACAATATTAGTTGCATATTTAGCTTCAGCTTGTAATAACTGTGCTTCAGCATACGTCATCGTTATGTATGGAAAAGTATCATCACTCCATACCCGAGCGTTAACTTTTGAAAGACTTTCAAAAGGCACTCCTGCAGAATAAGTTGATTTAGTTGCTACTTTACCTCCTTTATAGTCTGCCCATACACCTGCTACACCTCCTGCAATAGGCTCTGTGAAACCAAATAAACGAGGATCGTTGTTCGTTTTAAATGAGTTTACTATAGTTTCTGATGCTACCCATTTAGCTCCTGTTCCTCCCCAAGTGTGCCATATACTATAATAACCATTAAAAACAGCATCAGCATTTGAAGGGTCTTGTTCAATCTTAAAATTATCAGCAGAACTTGCTATAAATGGATTTGTTAAGGCTTCGTCAATAATACTTTGATTTCCTCCATTAGCTTCTTTACTACGCAAAGCCATTCTTAATAACAAGGTGTTTCCTGCTGCTAACCACTTGGCTGCATCTCCTTGATATACCATATCTCCATCGGCAATAGAATCTAATATTCCGCTACATGATTTTAAAGTATTAATTGCATCAGATAAATCTTGCATAATTAACCCATATACTTCTTCTTGTGTTTCAAATTTAGGGATTCCTCCATTACCTCCTTCTATATACGGCACAGCTCCAAACTGATCTGTCATTCGTTGATAGAAAAATCCTTTTATGATTTTTAAAACAGCTTCTGTACACTCATCTTCAAGTTTACCTCCTGACCCTGTTAATACTAATAATTCATATAAAGGTGCAGAAACTTCTCCCATAGGTGTATCCCATGCTGCATCATTCCAACCCGCATTATCATATCTTAAGCCTGCACCACCACCAAACCAGGTTCCTGAAAAACCGAATGAAACCTGTTCTGAAAAACGACCTGCCAAAATCATGTTACCTCTCCAAGTATTATACCTAGCTTCTACAAAGGCATGTCTTTGAACTTGAACTAATAAAGGATTTATATTTTCAAGAGTTTCTGAAGAAACACTATTTGGATCTGTATTAATTTCTTCAAAATCATTTGTACAAGAATGTAATCCTAATGATAGAATTAGTACAAAAGTAATTTGCTTAATGTATTTAATAATTCTCATTTCTTTTGTAATTTAAAATTTAACTGATAAGTTTACACCATAACTTCTTGTCCCAGGTAAAGAAAGTAATTCTATACCTTGTGCGTTTCTAGTATTAAAACCTGATACTTCTGGATCAAAACTATCTGTGCTTCTATCAAAAAAGAAAAGGTTACGTGCTATAAAACGAATAGAAGCACTTGATACTTTTATTTTACTAGTAAGCTCTTCAGGGAATTTATAACCTATAGATAATTCTTTTAATTTAATATAATCTGCATCATACACATAATCTTCTATAATATTTGACCCTGCAACTGTATTGTAATACGTTTGCGCGGGAACTGCAATGGTATTGGCTACTCCAGTAACTTCATCAACACTATTTGGCACTATTATTCCTGTTTCACGGCCTTTTAAAGTACGTTTACTATTACCATTTAAATCTAAAATCATATCTGTTCTTGACAATATTTTACCTCCCATTTTAGAAGATATTAAAAAACTCAATGAAAAATCTTTATAAGTAAATGTGTTTGTTAAACCACCTGTCCAATCAGGATTGAAATTACCAAAACTTTTTTGTTCTAAAGATTGTAATGGTAAACCAGAAGGGCCTACTAAGATTTGGCCTTGATCATTTCTTCTATAGCCATTTCCTACTATCTCTCCATAACCTCCATTATTTATAGCTGAAATATTAAAAGATGTATTTCCTGTTATTATAGCTAAAGGCAACTGATTAGTACTTAAACCTGACACTTCTGTATCGTTTTTAGCAAAATTAGCGCCTACTTTCCATGTGAAATTTTCATTATTTATAACTTTGTAATTCACATCAACCTCAATACCTTTGTTAGTTATAGCACCTTCGTTAACTAAAAATCTTTCGTATCCAGAATCTACAGGTGCTGTTAATTCAAGAACTTGATCTACAGTTTTTGTGTTGTATACAGATAACTCTATGTCTAACTTATTTTTAAACAAACGTAAGTCTGTACCAAATTCTAAAGAAGTTGTTATTTGCGGTTTTAAATTAAGATTTGGTTTAAGAGTAGTAGTTGTTGCTGTTCCATTTCCAAGATAAGGATTACCTGATACATATCTTGGGTGAACATCATAAGGAGATATATCTCCATCACTACCCACTTGTGCCCAAGAAGCTCTTACTTTCCAATAATTAAAAGAATCGTTTTTAATATCAAACATATCTGATAAGATACCACTTACAGAAACTGAAGGATAAAAAAACGAATTATTACTTAAAGGTAATACGGACGACCAATCATTTCTTGCTGTAAATTGAGCAAACAAAAAGTTTTTATAATCAAAGTCTAAAGTTCCGTAAACAGAATTTACTTTACTTGTGTATTCACCAGTACCTGCATGTGGCTGACGACTATCCGTATTCCTCACATTATAAATACCAGGGAATATTATACCACTACCGATAGTTCCTTCTATAGTATTCCTTTTTTCTAACCTATTACCTCCTGCAGAAACTGACATACCTATGTCTTCATTTAACTTACGATTGTAAGTTAATAAAAAATCTATATTTGTTTCTTGATTGGTATATGTATTTTGGGTTACTTGCCCATTACCTATACTTATGTGCCCAATAGGTATGTATGAGAGAAAGTTTTGAGAACTATAATCTGTACCGGCTCTAAACATTGCCTTAAAATTATCTGTAAAATTATATTTAGCAGAAACAAAACCAAACACTCTGTTTTTCTTATCGTTCGTACCTACTCTTTCTGTAGCATGATAAGGGTTATTGTATACACTGGATAGATAATCATTATCTATATTTGCTTTTAATGCAGATAAACTAACATTTCTAGGCATAGAGTATAAACTAAAAACAGTATTATCTGTCCAATAAGACAAAGCTGGTCTGTTATTTACATTCTGATTAATATAGTTTCCTTTTAAATCTACATCTAGTTTACCCATATTTAGTTTTGTATACACAGAAAACGAATTTCTTTGCAATTCGTTATTCGGTACAATACCACTAATATCACTTCTTGTATAAGAAACTCTTGCTGTTAATTTTTCACTACCACCCTCTACATAAAAAGAATTAGTAATAGTAGAACCTCCTTTATAAAAGTTTTTTATATTATCTGGCTGTGCTGAATAAGCTCCCGTTTCTCCTGTCCAAAGTAATTGATTAGAACCATCCATTTTTGGCCCCCAACTACTGCTAGAGCGTAAACCTGCTATATCTGAAGGAATTGCACCAAAAGAACCTTGTCCATAAGTATTTTGCAATTCAGCGTAGTAAGCTATCTCATCGAAAGTAACAGAAGAATTAAAACCAAAAGATACTTTCCCTGCTTTCCCTTTTTTAGTAGTAATCATAATTACACCATTTGCTGCTCTAGAACCATACAAAGCTGCAGCATTAGCTCCTTTTAACACTGAAATACTCTCAATATCATCTGGGTTTATATCGGCAATACCATTACCAAGTGAAACACCATTTCCCCATTCATCTACTTCACCTTCACTTTCATTATTAGAAATAGGAACTCCATCTACAACATAAAGAGCTTGATTACTACCAGTTATAGAAGAGTTACCTCTAATTACAACCCTATTTGCAGCACCAACACCTGCTGATGCTTGGTTAATATCTATACCTGCAACCTTACCTTGTAAAGAATTTACAACATTCGGGTCTTTACCTCTTTCTAATTCATCATTTTTCACATTAGTAACTGCATAACCTAAAGCCTTTTTTTCTTTTTTAACACCTAAAGCAGTTACAACTACCTCGTCTAAAACATTACCGTTTTCTAATGATACATCAATAACATTAACATCACTTACTGTTACTGATTTTGTTTTCATCCCTACAAATGAAAATACTAAAACATCTCCTTTAGTAGCTTTTATACTATACTTTCCATCGAAATTTGTTTCGGCTCCTATTGCAGTATTACTTATTATTACACTTACACCTGGTAAAGGTCCTTTGTCAGAAGCTGACATAACTGTTCCTGTAATTGTTTTTTCTTGTGCTAACGAATTGTATGTAAGCATCAATGAAAAACAAAAGAATAACAGGTTTTTAATTTTTTTCATAAAATAAAAGTTAATTATTTGTTTTGTTAAATTTAGGTTAAATAAAAAAACACTTTAAAAAAAAATATACGAACGACATAAAAAAGGCAACAAACAACATCTTTTTAACAAAAACTATAATTCTATAAAATTTCTTATTGTTTTTTGATAAAAAAAAATTAATTTCCTACTTTTTTAACATATTTAAAACTAAATGACCCATAAACTAATTTATAGTAAAAAGAATAATAGAACTATTTCACGGAAATATCATGTTGTATTTTGGCTAAGTTATTTTATTTTTAATGTTATACGGTGGGGTAGCTATTTTGATGATTATTGGTATTCTTTTAAATCAAATTTAGTTGAATTTCCTTTACATATACTATTAGTTTACACAAACGTATATTTTTTTATACCGAAGTACTTAATTACTAAAAAATACAAAACCTATGTTACATTATTGCTGTTAGCGTTAGGTATGCTTTATGCAGTTCGTACTGGTTTAAATTATATTTTAGTTACCAAAAATATTTGGCCAGAAACCGAATTGTATCAACAAGCTTTTACCTTTAATCATATTGTTGCAGTTACCATTGGCGAGTTATATGTACTCGCCTTAGCAACGGCTATTAAATTAACTGTAGACTGGGTGAATCAAAAAAACAGAATAGAAACATTAAGGAAAGAACATTTAAAGAGTGAATTAAATTTTTTAAAATCTCAAATACAACCTCATTTTTTTTTTAACACTCTTAACAATTTATATGCTTTAACTTTAGAAAAATCTAACCTTGCACCCAATGTTGTTTTAAAACTGTCAGACATTATGCAATATGTTATTTATGATGTTAAAAAAAGTAAGGTGAAATTATTAAACGAAATTGAATACATTCAAAATTACGCTGATTTAGAACTTTTACGATGTCATAAAAACTCAAAAATAACGATCAATCTAGAAGGAAATATTAATGATGTAAAAATTCCTCCTTTAATTTTTCTTTCTTATATCGAAAACTGCTTTAAACATGGTAACAAAAATAGTAGTGATTTTTACATCTTTATCAGAATAGAAAAAAAATCAAATGACTTTCTTATTCTAAATATCGAAAATTCTTTCGATATTACCAATACATTTATAAATAAAAATTTAAAGAGCGGTATAGGAAACTCTAACACAAAAAGAAGGTTAGATCTCATCTATAAGAATAAATACAGTTTAAAAATTCAAAAGAAAGAGAAAACATTTACCGTAAATCTTAAAATTCCTTTAACTTAAAAACAAAAAAGTGAACATAAATTGTGTTATTATAGACGACGAACCCTTAGCTATAAATGTTCTTAAAAATCATTTACAAGATTTTAAAAACATTGTAATTATTGATACTTTCAATAATCCTATAGAAGCAATGCATACTATTGAAAGTAACAAAATAGATGTGCTTTTTTTAGACATAAACATGCCTAAAATGAACGGTTTAGATTTTTTACGAAATACAAAAATAAAACCCTACATTATAATTACAACCGCTTATCGCGAATTTGCTATTGAGGGCTATGATTTAGATGTTTTAGATTACCTCGTAAAACCAATTCCTTTTCCGCGATTTTTAAAAACTATTAACAAATTAACACAACGTATACAAAGTAATAATACTGATTTAGAAATAGTAAAAGATGCACATATCTTTTTAAAAGTTGATAAAAAATTAGTAAAAATTAAACACAATGATATTTTATATATAGAAAGTTTAAAAGATTACATAAAAGTCACCACAACTGAAGGTAATTACGTTGTACATAAATCACTAACAAGTATCACAGAAGAGCTTCCTAGTGAACATTTCCTAAGAATTCATAGATCTTATACTATCGCTTCTGATAAAGTAAATTATATGGAAGGAAATTCTTTAAATATTAGCAATAAAAGAATACCTATAGGAAGAAAGTATTTAAATACTACAAAACAAATCATTTTAAAGAATAATAATGAATAAGACCAATAACATTATATTTGATGTTGTTTAACAAAAAAATAACGTTGTTAGTAGAATTTATTTACAAACGAACCTTCAACTTAACTAAATTTAAAATCTTAAAATAAAAATAAATTCAATGATCAACTTAAGCTTGCTCGATTCTTCAATCATTATCGGATTCTTTATTCTCTCTTTACTTATAGGTCTTTGGGCTTCAAAATCCGCAGGAAAAAGTAGTGCAGAATTCTTTTTATCTGGCAGAAACATGCCGTGGTGGTTATTAGGTGTTTCAATGGTTGCAACTACATTTGCTGCCGATACTCCTGGATTAGTAACCGAATTGGTTCGTAAAAACGGAGTTTCAGGAAACTGGGTTTGGTGGGCAATGTTACTTACTGGTATGCTTACCGTTTTTTTTTACGCAAAACTTTGGCGAAAATCTGGAATTAGTACCGATTTAGAATTTTACGAATTAAGGTACTCTGGTAAAATGGCAAGTTTTTTAAGAGGATTTAGAGCCATATACTTAGGGGTGATTTTTAATATAATTACCATGGCTGGAGTTTGTTTAGCAGGTGCAAAAATCGCCAATATCTTATTAGGTATCTCACAAGGTGAAATGTTGTTATACTCATCTATCATTGTTGTTATTTATTCTTCTTTAGGTGGATTAAAAGGAGTGTTACTTACCGATTTTGTTCAGTTTATAATTGCAATGATTGGTTCGGTTTGGGCAACTATTTACATTATAAATCTCCCAGAAATAAATGGATTATCTAATTTATTAAGTCACCCTAATGTGAGTGATAAATTAGCAATGTTACCTGATTTTTCTAATACAGAATCTTTAATTACCTTATTTATAATTCCGTTTGCAGTACAATGGTGGAGTACTTGGTATCCTGGTGCAGAGCCTGGTGGTGGTGGTTATATAGCACAACGAATGTTGGCTGCTAAAGATGAAAAAAATGCCACTTGGGCAACTTTGTTTTTCAATTTTGCACATTATGCGTTACGCCCTTGGCCATGGATTATTGTTGGATTAGCTTCTTTGGTTGTTTTTCCAAGTTTAGAAAGCATGAACCAAGCATTCCCAAGTTTATCTCCTGAAATGCAAGGACACGATGTTGGGTATGCTGCAATGATGACTTATTTACCTGCAGGATTATTAGGAATCGTATTAACATCCTTAATTGCTGCTTTTATGAGCACCATTTCAACTCAATTAAACTGGGGAAGCTCATATTTAGTAAACGATTTTTATAGCCGATTTATAAACAAAAGTGCTTCTGAAAAACAAAAAGTAGTAGTTGGTAGAATATCAACTGTTTTATTAATGCTGCTTGCTGCCCTATTTTCTTTCTATTTACAATCAGCAAAAGACGTATTCGATTTATTATTACAAATCGGAGCAGGAACAGGATTACTATTTATTTTACGCTGGTTTTGGAGCAGAATAAACCCATATAGTGAAATTGCTGCAATGGCCATTTCATTTGTTATTGCTCTTTTCTTTTTTATCAACGGAAAAATGGAAAACCCTTTCTTCGAAATTGCAGGGTATTGGCAATTAATAATCGGAGTTGTAATTACAACTATCGGATGGGTTTCTGTAACTCTTTTAACACAACCTAGTAATGCTGAAACTATTAATAAGTTTGAAGCTTTAATTTTCGACGGAGAAGATAAATTTAAAAATATAGGTATAAAAATAGTAGGGTTTATTACAGGTACTATTGGAGTATATAGTTTCTTATTTGCTACTGGTAATTGGATTTACGGCAAAACTTTGCTAGCTACTTGCTTATCGATATTAACCTTAATATGTGTTTATATTTTACTTAAAATTTGGAAACGTATTTCTTAAAAAAGTAAAAACCCTTAAAATAAAATTATTTTAAGGGTTTTTATTAATTAATAGCTTTCCTATAACTCAATAATATTTGTTGAATGTGTTTATTCTCATAAACCGAAGGATATAATTCTTTAATAATCGAATGATAATCATAGTCAATGGCTATTGCATTTCTTAAATGCGTTAAACTATAATCTTCTTTATCAAGAATCATAAATAAACCACACAAACGATATTCTATCTCGGCAAATTCTTTGTATATTTTTTTCGCTTTAATTACTATTTTTAAAGCATCTTCAAAATCACCTAAAAACAATAATATATCTGCCAATGCGGTATATATTTCTATTTCCTGATCACCAAAGGCTACACAAGTGTAAAAAGCTTTTACAGCTTCTTCATAAAAGTTAAGCTTCAAGTTAATATCACCATATTTTTTCCAATAACGCGTATTGGTATCATCAATCTGTAGTGCCTTATTTACATAATACAATGCTTTTTGATAATTATCATCATTATAGCAAGCATTTGCGAGTAACATCCATGCTTTATCTAACAACGGATCTTCATGAACCGCCTTTTTATAAAAATGCATAGCAGTATGAATATTCTGTAATTTTTCATAACACTCTCCTACTCTTATATATGCAAACGCCGTAGGATCGTCTAATTCTAACGTAATTAAATAGTTATTTATGGCTTCTTCATAACGATTCAGTTCCTCTAAAGTTTTGGCTTTTTCTAAATATCCACCAATAAAACTCTCGTCTATTAAAACTGAAAAATCGAAAGCTCTAAGTGCTTCCTTGTGCATACCTAATTCAGAATATTCTTTTCCTAATTGATGCCAAGCAACCTCGCAATACGGGTTATGATCTACATACTTTTTTAAAAACTGTATTGCCTCTACATGTTTTTCTTGCATATCAAAACAATATACAATGTTGTACAAAGATGAGTAATCTTCATAATCAGCTTCTACACATTTTTCAAAATTTAAACGTGCGTTTTCAAAATCATCCAAATACAAATACTCCATTCCTAACATCGACCAAATATCAGACGGATCTTCTATAAAACTCAAAGATTCTTTTAAAATTTTTATTGCTTCAATATGTTGTTTCTTTTTAGATAAAATCAACGCCTTTTGAATAAAAACTTCATCATTATAAGCATCAATAGCCTCAATCGCTTTTAGCATTCTACTTGCTTCCTTCAGTTCATCTTCAAAAATTAAAAGCTCAACCTTCATTAATTTTAACTGAATTGAAGAAGGATGCTGCTCTAAACCTAATCTCACCGCTTTTTTTGCCAATGAGTGTTTGGCAATACTTAAATAATGTTCAATAATAGTTTCAAACTCAACGGCGTCAAAAAAATATACATCGTTGGTTTTCAACATAGATTCAAATTTCAATATCGACATAAGCTACATATTTGAATGTATATAAATTTACTACAAGAACAGTGCCTATTTACCTTTAACTCTTTTTGTTTTCAACAATTTAATTAACAATACCAAGCTCATTTTAGTTATTCAGTTTTCTTATTTGAAAGAACAAATTATTTTTCTATATTTGGAAGGATTAAAGTTTTACAACAAAACTTACACCTAATTATAAATAAAAAAATCATGAGTAAATTTGACGAAAAAGTAGCATTGTATAAGAAATTTATGGATGATAGAAATCTTCCTTGCAATCTTGATTTATTAAAAGCGGTAACTAAAGGATTAGGACCTTCTATTTACAAAAAAGATGCTGAAACAGTATCTGGTACTGACGCTAAGGAATTAGAAACAGTTAAGAAAAATTTCTTAATGAAAAAGTTAAGTTTAGCTGATAGTCCTGAATTAGACAAGGCTATTGATGGTGTAATGGAAAAAATAGGAAGATCTGAAAGAAACAAGTATCGTGCTGTAGTTTACTATATGTTAGCTCAAAAATTTGGCAAAGAGGCTGTTTACGGAATGTAAAAAATACATTTTTTATAAAAAAAAGTCCTGTATTGATTTTAATACAGGACTTTTTCTATTTTAGCCATCAACAAACAAACTATAATTATGTCGCAGTTTATTAGTGTTTTTGACATGCTTAAAATTGGTGTTGGCCCTTCTAGCTCACACACTTTAGGCCCTTGGAGAGCCGCTCAGCAATGGATTGAAAAGTTAAAAAAAACGCAGGTTTTTAATACCGTTGATGGGATTAAAATAGATTTATATGGTTCTTTATCCTTAACAGGAAAAGGACACGCAACCGACTTAGCTGTTTTATTAGGTTTAAGCGGTACAGATCCAGAATATATTCCTGTAGATGACATAGATGCCATTATCAATAAAATAAAAGAAACAACTACTTTACATTTAAATGCCGAAAAACAAATTGTTTTCTCTATTGAAAATGTTGTTTTTAATAAAGATTTTTTACCATTTCATTCTAACGGATTAACTTTTAAAGCGTTTTCTAAAGGTAAAGAAATCTCTAGTGAAACTTATTATTCTATCGGTGGAGGATTTGTCATTCAAGAAGAAATAACAACACCTTCAGATACTGAAATAAATAAAAAAAACTTTCCATACCCAATAAATAGGGCAAACGAATTAGAAGCATATTGCGATAAAGAACAAAAAAATATTTCTGATATTGTTTATCAAAATGAATTAGTTTTAAAATCTTCGGATGAAATAGATGCTGAACTAAAACGCGTTTGGGAAACCATGCTAGAATGCATGTATATTGGTTGTCATACAGAAGGTATTTTACCTGGTGGATTAAACGTAAAACGTAGAGCATATGGCACTCATACGAAACTAATTAAAGATGCAGCATACTCCAACGAACAAGAATGGATTACTGCCATTAGAAGTACCGAAGTAAAGTTTCGTGAAATTTTAAAATGGGTAAGTTGTTTGGCTTTATCTGTAAATGAAGTAAATGCTGCCTTGGGTAGAGTTGTAACAGCACCTACAAACGGAAGTGCAGGTGTTATTCCTGCTGTTTTAATGTATTATTTAGTTATAGAAAACCACGAAGCTGATTTTGAACATATTAAAAAATTCTTATTAGTAGCTGGCGAAATCGGAAGTATCTTTAAAAAGAACGCAACAATATCTGCCGCAATGGGTGGATGTCAGGCAGAAATTGGTGTTTCATCTGCAATGGCTGCAGGTGCTCTTACCGAACTTTTGGGTGGAAGCCCTGGGCAATGTTTAGTTGCTGCCGAAATAGCCATGGAACACCACTTAGGTTTAACTTGTGACCCTATTGGTGGTTTAGTTCAAATACCATGTATTGAACGTAATGCAATGGGAGCAATTAAAGCTATTAATGCTGCTGAATTAGCTTTAGAAACAAATCCAAAAGAGTCTTTAGTTCCTTTAGACAAAGTGATTGATACCATGTGGGAAACTGCAAAAGATATGCACAAAAACTATAAAGAAACCTCTGAAGGTGGTTTAGCAATTACTGTTGGTTTAGCTGCTTGTTAAGCTACTTTATCTCAATTTGCTTTCCTAAAAATTTAGGTTTAACATTAAATAAAATATCTACAAATACTTTTACTCGGGCTAAATATTCTCTTAATTGAACTTTTAGCCCGTATTTACGAGAAACACCTTTAGCGTTAAAACCAACCGCATTAATCCCAAAATGATTTGCTAGATAAATAGCTCTTTCATTATGAAATTTTTGAGAGATAATAGTAACATTCGTTTGCCCAAATATTTCTTTTACTCTTACTACAGAATCTAATGTTCGAAAACCTGCATAATCTAAGAAAATTCTACTCGCGGGAATACCTGCTTTTATCAAATCATTTTTAAAACTAGTTGGTTCATCATATTTTTCAGAGCTATTATCACCACTTACAATAATAAAAGAAACCTTACTTGATTTATATAAAGATACTGCTGCATCTACTCTATACTTATAATATAAATTAACACGTCCGTTGGCTAAATATTTTACTGTACCTAAAACAAGTCCCACCTTATTAACAGAAACATTATTTACATTAGTATATAATTTATCTTTAGCCGCTTTTTTAACTAAAAAATTACAAGCATAAATTACAATTAATAAAAAAAGTCCTAATAAAAACAATCTTTTTGTATATTTAATAATAGTGCTTTTCATTTACCTAGTAAAAAATAATTCTGTATCAGTAGACATTTCTTCAGAAAATCTGTAATTATCAACGTTAAACCCTTTTAATTCTGCTATTGTTTTAACATCATTTTCAATAATATAACGCACCATTAAACCGCGTGCTTTTTTAGCAAAAGTCATAATCGTTTTATATTCTCCGTTTTTTAAATCTTTAAAGACAGGGGTAATCATTGGTACTTTTAAAATTTGCTTTGGCAATGCTTTAAAATACTCTGTACTTGCTAAATTAATTAACAACTCGTTGTCTTCTAATTCATCATTTAAAGAATTTGCTAAATCATTGCTCCAAAATTTATATAGGTTCTCTGTTCTTCCTACTTTTAATTTCGTTCCCATTTCTAAACGGTACGGCTGAATTAAATCCAATGGTTTTAGCAATCCATACAATCCTGATAAAATTCGGAGTTTATCTTGTAAAGCAGGTAATTTATCTTCTGAAAGTGTCATTACATCAATTCCTCTAAAAACTTCACCTGTAAAAGAAAAAATGGCTTGTTTTGAATTCCCGATCTCAAACGGAGTTTGCCAATCTTGATTTCTATCATAATTTAAACTTGCCAAATCATCAGAAATTTTCATTAAATCACTTAACTTTTTTCTAGAAAGTGTTTTTAATTTTTTATTCAATTTTGTTGATTGCTCTAAAAATCGTGGCTGAGTATATAAATTGGTATTTGCTTTGGTTTCAAAATCTAATGACTTTGCTGGAGATATAATAATTTTCATTCAACTAATATTTAATGTAAAAATAGCAAGCTATTTTAAAATATGTGTTTATAGTTAGTATTTTAAATCAATCGTGTTATCAAAAAAAATAATAGCTTCTTAAATTATTAATCCATCATAAGCTAAAAACACATTTTCGGGCAATTCTTTTTCAACTTCTTCATGTAAACCTAGCAATTCGCTTATATGAGTTAAATATGCTTTCTTCGGATTTAATGCTGCAATAAAAGCTAAAGCTTCCTCTAAATTAAAATGAGTTGCATGTGCTTCTTTTCTTAATCCGGTTACAATTAGTATATCTAGGTTAGATAATTTCTTCTTTTCTTCTGCGGATATTGTTTTGATATCTGTAAGATAAGCAACATCGTTAAAGCGATATCCTAAAATTGGTAATCGTCCGTGCAGTACTTCAATTGGGATAACTTTTACATCCTCTAAAAAAAAACTGTTTTGATGAGATATTACATTCGGGGCTACTTTTGGCGCACTAGGATACCTGTTTTCTGTAGCAAAAATATAATCATACCTTCTCTTAAGAACTTCTAAAACTCTTTCTGACGTATAAATAGGCACTGCTCCCATCTGAAAACAATACGGTCTTATTTCATCTAAACCTGCAATATGATCGGCATGTTCATGAGTAAATAAAATTCCGTTTATCGATTCCACATTTTCACGTATCATTTGCTGACGAAAATCAGGACCGCAATCAATTACATAGTTAATAGCATCCCAAGAAATCACTATTGAAGAGCGCAATCGCTTATCTCGTGAGTCTTTAGATAGTGCTACAGGGTGTTTACTCGTAATCATTGGCACTCCTGTTGAAGTTCCTGTTCCTAAAAAAGTGACTTTTAATTGCTTTTTTTCTTTCATTGTTAACACAAAAATACGACAAAAATTGCCTGATAGTTCCTATTTTCAGTACATTTGTTATCCCTAATAAAAAATAACAAAATGGCAATTACGCTTAAAGGAGATCAGAAAATAAGTACTGTACCTACAACTGACAGTAAAGCTTTAAAAATCAACTTAAATGCCCATATTTATGGAACATTTGCTGAAATTGGAGCCGGTCAAGAAACTGTTCGTAATTTTTTTAGAGCTGGTGGTGCTTCGGGTACAATTGCAAAAGCAATGAGTGCTTATGATAAAGACTTCTCTGATGCCATTTATGGAGTTGAAAACGACAATCGTTATGTTACAGAAAAACGATTAAAAAAGATGTTAAGACACGAAATGGACTTAATTGAAGAACGTCTTGATCGTCAAAAACATCCTGAAAAGTTATTTTTTAGTTATGCAAACACCGTTGCAACCATTAACTTTTCTAAAAAGTTTAAAGGGCATGGTTGGGTTGGAATTCGTTTTCAGTTAGATCCACTTGAGGACTACAATGAAATTATTTTACACCTTCGTTTTAAAGAAACCGATGCACGCCAACAACAAGAAACTTTAGGGGTTTTAGGTGTTAACTTGGTTTATGGTGCATACTATTTAAATGATAATCCGAAGGAGTTATTAAAGTCATTTTATGATAATATTGACAGCGATCGTTTAGAAATTGACATGATTAATTTTTCTGGCCCTCGATTTATGTATGTTGATAATCGACTAATGAGTTTACAGTTAGTTAAAAATGGCATGACAAATGCCGTAATGTTCGGCCCTGATGGAAATAACTTATTACCCGCTCAAGTACTTTATAAAAAGAATATTTTAGCGCTTCGCGGAAGTTATCGCCCTGTTACGAAAGTAAATATGGATATGTTCGAGCGCTCGAAAGAACTATTTTTAGCAGAAAAGAAAGTTAATCCAGAAAAAACACAAGTTATTTTTGAAATCACCTTAAGTAACCTTCGTGCCGAAGGTGAAATTAATGAACGTGATTTCTTAGACAGAGCAGAATTACTTTGTGCACTCGGACAGAATGTAATGATTACCAACTATCAAGAATATTTTAGATTGGTAGATTACTTTAGTGAATTTACTAAAGAAAGAATGGGATTAGCTATGGGAGTTAATAATCTTATTCAAATTTTTGATGAAAAATATTACCGTGATTTAAGTGGTGGTATTTTAGAAGCTTTTGGTAAACTTTTTTATCGCGATTTAAAAGTATACATGTACCCTTATAAAGACGAACAAACTGATGAGTTTATTACTAGCGAAAACTTAAAGGTACATCCTAGAATGAAAGAACTCTACAAGTTCTTTAAAAACAATGGTAGACTTATTGACATTAAAGATATTGATGAGAAAAGTTTACATATATTTTCTCGTAAGGTTTTAAAGATGATTAAAAACAACGAAGAAGGTTGGGAAAAAATGCTTCCAGAAGGTGTTTCAGAAACCATTAAAGAAAAACGTTTATTTGGTTGCTCTAGAAAACGAGTTTAAATAATTTGGTTTCATTTTAAACCTTTTACTATCTTTAAAGTCTAACAGCTAAACAACATTAGTTGACCGACGAACTTATTCTTATAACACAACTACAAGAACCTAATACAAAGGAAGTAGCTTTTAAACAATTACTATCGCTTTATAAAGAGCGTTTGTATTGGCATATACGAAAAATTGTTGTTTCTCATGACGATGCCGATGATGTTTTACAAAACACTTTCATTAAAATTTTTAAAAATATTGATACTTTTAAAAGAGATAGCAAACTATATTCTTGGATGTATCGAATTGCCACTAACGAGTCTATTACATTTATCAATAAAAGAGCAAAAGAAAAGAATGTTGATATTACCGAATACCAGCAAGAATTAGTTTCTAATTTAGATAGTGACAATTGGTTTACAGGCGACGAGATTCAACTTATTCTACAAAAAGCAATTGCTACTCTACCCCAAAAACAACAATTAGTTTTCAATATGAAGTATTTTGATGAAATGAAATACACGCAAATTTCCGAAATATTAGAAACTTCTGTTGGCGGTTTAAAAGCATCTTATCATATTGCTGCAAAAAAGATTGAGCACTTTATTAAAAATTATAATTAAACCTTTTACAAAAATTAAAGTCTTAGAATAGAGATGGATAAAGAGTTAAAAAATAAAATAGATTTCATAAATCAAAAAACAGGTAAGAAAACAGGATTTTCTATTCCTGAAAATTACTTTGAAGAAATGGATGACAATTTTTTTACTACTATAACCATTAAAAATCTCCCTAAAAAAGAGATTCTCAAAACACCTGAAAACTATTTTAATACTGTTGAAGATACTATTTTAACTAAACTAAATATAGCAACACCTAAAAAAGGAAAAGTTATTTCTTTATACCAAAAAGCACTAAAATTTATTCCGGTTACTGCCGCTGCATCTGTTTTATTATTTATTGGTTTAAATTACTTTAATACAAACAACACTTTTACTTTTGATGATATTACGCAAGCTGATGTAACTTCATGGTATGAAAATGGATACGGAACTACTAATAATGATGAATTAGCAATTACTTTAGATTCTTCAGATTTTGAAGAAGATATTTTAACCTCTATAAATGATGATAATTTAGAAGATTACCTAAACACCATTGATGACACAACACTTTTAAACGAAATTCAATAACAATGAAAAAAAACATACTCTTACTATTTTTAATGCTCATCGCATTTTTTAATAGTCTAACAAGCGAAGCGCAATCAAAAGAAAATAGTTCTAAAAAAATTAGCACTTATAAAATTGCTTTCTTAACCGAAAAATTAAATTTAACGGAAGGTGAAGCTCAGAGTTTTTGGCCTATTTACAATACGTATAGTAAAAACAAAATGGCACTTCATAGAGAAAAACGTCAAATTATAAAAAAAAGAATATATAGTGATAATGGAGCTATAGAAGATATTTCTGAAAAAGATTCTGAACAAATTTTAGAGAAATTTCAATCGATAAACAAACAGGAATATGAAATGAAAGCATCTTTTCATAATAAAATATCAAAGATATTATCTTTTAAAAAAATATTACTGTTACAAATTTCTGAACACGAGTTTAATCGTAAACTTATGCGAAAGTATAGGGGAAAAAAAGACACCAAAGAAAAAACAAAAAAATAAGAATAAAAAAAGAAGCTTTTAGCTTCTTTTTTTATTCTTATTTTTTAACTAAAGCTAAACAAACATATAAATCAGGTTTGTTAGCTGTGAATTTTTTTAACCAAATTGTTAACTCATCTATTTCATAAGGTAATAACCTATTTAATGCTTTTTCTAACTCTCTACAAAATAAATCAGTATTGAAACTTACTTTTTTTAATACAGTTTTAGTGTATTCGTACATTGCTCTTGCCATGTTACTTAAAGGGGATTAGTTGTTTTATTATTACTGAACGTAATTTACAACATTTTATTCCTTAATGAATGTTAAAATTTCACAAAAAAAAACCGATACTTTTAAAAAGTATCGGTTTTTAAACATTTAACTTACAGTTTATTATAAGCTATTTACTTTTTCGATTAAAGCGTTTGCTTTATCTTCTAACTCAGAGCTTATTGCTTTAAAGTGAGCTTTTTTATTTTCAACTTTTTTAGCATTTATTTTTGCTATTAAACCATCAAACGTTTCAAAAACCTCATCTACAATAGCTTCTGACTTTTCTGCATCTATCTCAGGGTTTAATTGAGCTGATAATCTACAGATATCAATAATATCTCCTAAAGTATAATCGATATCTTTTTTTAAGTTTTTAATGCTTGCCATAATTATTATTTTTTTGCAAAATTAATCGATTTTATCTAATTCTGCTTGAAATTTATCAAAAAATTGCCCTACGTGATATCCATCAACTAAAGCATGGTTTACATTCACAGATACTGGCATCATTTTTTTAGTATCAATAACATTTATTTTACCAAAAGCCAATTGAGGTACGCTGTCGTTTTTATTGCCAGAGTTCGGCTCTTTATGTCCTGTGAAATTGACCCAAGGTAAAGCTGAACAATGTATGCAACCTAAAGAATATTTGGGAGGAAACAAATCAGTTGAATTTACAATACGTTCTTTTTCTTTTTGAAAACTTGTGCTAAACACTTCAAAATCATCTGAAAAATCTATGTATGAAAATCCGAAAGTATGATCGGCTCTTGCTATGGTTGCTGACGCATTAATTACATCATAAATAGCAATTTTATCATCTTCTATTCTAAGTTTAAAGTTTTCAATCGCATTAATTGCCTTCATACATGCGTGCAAATAATGAACAAAAAAAGATTGTTTTTTTGTTTTAGCTGATTCATAACATATAGTAACATCCACGTTAGCTACAATTCCGAAAGTTGGATCTGCTAAAGTTCTAAAATGATTAAAATGCTGCTTTCTATTCCAGTTTTCAATATCTAAATACTTCATCTATAAAAAAGTTAATACTTCGGTTATTTCTGAAATCGTTTTATAACTGTTTGATTCTTGTTCACAACTAACTTCTTCATGTGCCCAGGTAGTATGAAACGGAACATGAATTGCTGAAGCACCTACAGCTATCAACGGTAAAACATCTGATTTTAATGAATTCCCTATCATCAATAATTCTGAAGGATTGACATCTAAATGTTTTATCAACTTTAAATAATCTATTTCTTTCTTATCGCTCATCACCTCTGTATGATGAAAGTATTTTAATATTCCCGATTTCTCTAACTTTCGTTCCTGATCTAATAAATCGCCTTTTGTAGCTACAATTAATTTATACTTTCCTTGTAACTTTTGTAAAACCTCTTCTACTCCATTTAATAAATCAATCGGTTGCTCGAGCATTTCTTTACCAATCTCAAGAATTCTATCTATTATTTTTTGATTGATTTTATAATTCGACAATTCCAACGCACATTCAACCATCGATAATACAAAACCTTTTACACCATACCCGTAAATTTTAAGATTATCGATTTCCTTTTTATATAACTCTTGATGAATTTTGTTTTCGGTTTCATAACCTGATAAAAGTTTAGCAAATTCATTTTCTGCATCTCTAAAATAAGTTTCGTTTATCCACAGTGTATCATCTGCATCAAAAGCGATTACTTTAATATTATTCATTTATTAACAAGGTTTTTGCTTTTTCTAGTACTTTTTCAATAATTATTTAAAAAACAAGATAATTACATCAATCAAAGATACATATTTAAACAGTTTATTAAATTCACCAAAGTGAGCTTATTAAAAATTTAACATTAATGTTTTTACCTTTTTTATTGTTTCCTAAAAAAAATGAGTACATTTGGTTTATTATGAAAGTACTTTTACATACATATACTATTATTTTAAATACTGTCTACATGATTATGTGCAATACGCGCATGCATAAACAGTATCTATATATTAAGAAAAACACTCCAGAAAACAAATTTAAACAGCGGTTTTAAAAAATCGATATTTAATACAAACTATAAGAGGTGCTTTTTACAAAAAGCACCTCTTTTTATTTACTAATATTTTAAATTTTAAGCATTATGAAAACAGCAAAGAACACAAAACAAATTGGCAGGTATTTAACAACAATGATGTACTTAGTACAAAACCTATTTTTAAAAGAATCTAAATTTCCACCAATAAATCCATAACACATGAATACTTACATCGCTTCAAAAAATAACTCATCACATTTTACGGTTAACAAAAAACAAGTTAGCAAAAACAAAATACTAAAGCCCTCAATTTTATATAACAAAATTGAATCTACCGTAAACTCTTCCCTTACGCTTTACGAAAACCCTTCGAACATAAGTTTTAAAAGTATTGAATTTGATATTTTAGAAAACGCTTATTTAAATGACAAACTTATCATTAAAAATAATATTAAAAAATTGAGCGACACTGAAGTTGTTTTAAACATAACAGTATCTAAAAAAGAAAAAAAAGACATTATATGTAAAGCCATATTTGGTTACAATTTACAAAAAGCTTCTTAATTCGTTAAGTTGATTTGGTTAACAGACTCGATTTACTTTGGGTCTGTTTTATTTTATATACACTTCTAAAAGCTTAACTTTTTCTGTAAACACACTCACCTTCTTTATACAAGCCGGAATCAAAATAGTTTCTCCTGTCTGTAATTTTTCTTGTTGATTCTCGTATTCAAAAATAGCAGTTCCTTCTACACACATATAAATTACAAAACTATCTTTATCATCATGATTCAAGTTGTAATTTTTCGTTAGATGTAAAAAATTTGTAGTAAAATATTTACAATCTACAATATTTGATGGGCTGTTTTTTTTCTTTAGATACTCTGCCTTATAGTTAGATTTTGCTGAATAATCAATCGCATCTAACGCTAAATCTAAATGCAAATCTCTTTGTACTCCTGCTACATTTTTTCTATTCCAATCAGAAATACGATAAGTAACATCTGAAGTTTCTTGAATTTCTGCTAACAAAACACCTTTACCAATTGCATGAATTCTTCCTGCTGGTACTAAAAAGGTATCTCCTTTTTTTACAAAATCTACATTTAACAACTCTAATTCATTACCCGCCTCAACAGTTTTCGAGAAAGTTTTCTTATCCGTTTCTTCTGAAAAACCAACAATTATTTTCGCTTTTTTATCAGAATTAACAACATACCACATTTCTGTTTTACCTAAAGAGTTGTGTCTTTTTTGTGCTAATACATCATTAGGATGCACTTGTAAACTTAATTTTTTTTTTGCATCTATAAATTTAATAAGTAGCGGAAATTTATCTTGAAATATACTGTATACCTTTTCTCCTAAAATTTCTTCTTTAAATTCTTTAATCAGTTCATTTAAAATTTTCCCTTTTAAATTACCATTACTAACAACAGAAATATCATCCTCTATACCTGAAATTTCCCAGCTTTCACCGATATCTTTTCTATCAGATTTTTTATTAAGTAAAGTTTCTAGCTTTTCTCCTCCCCAAATTTTAGATTTTAAAATAGGCTCAAATCGTAGTAATTGATGTATCATAGGTTATGTACCGCTATAAGTTACGTAGTTTCTTGGTGTTTCATATAGCGTAATTTCTAAGTCTAATTTTTCAGGAATACTTACACGTAATTTATTATATATTACAACTGATATATTTTCAGCTGTTGGAATTTTGTTTTTAAACGCGTTTACTTCAATATTTAAATTCTTATGATCAAAAGCATCTTCTATTTCTGTTTTAATCAAATCTTTTAACTTTCCTAAATCATAAACAAATCCAGTTTCTACATCTATTTCACCTGTTAAAGAAACAATTAAATCGTAATTATGACCGTGATAATTTGGATTGCTACATTTACCAAAAATCTCCAAATTTTTCTCATCAGACCATTTCGGATTAAACAATCTATGTGCTGCATTAAAATGCGCTTTTCTATGTACAGTTACTCTAGGCATTTTTTAAGGTATCGTAAGATTCTTTGAATATAATTTTAAACCAAGCTGTATATATTTCAGGACATTCTTCAATATCTTTTTTAACAGCTTCTAAACCCATCCATTTATAAGATTCAACTTCCTCTTTATTGATTTTTGGCGATTCGTTAAAATTTCCAACCATTACATGATCTAATTCATGCTCTGTTAACCCATTATCAAAAGGTGCTTTATAAATAAAAGAAAACACTTCTTTTAACTCACAAACAAAACCCATTTCTTCATAAAGCCTACGTTTTCCAGCAGCTAAATTTGTTTCTCCACTTCGTTGATGCGAACAACAAGTATTTGTCCATAATAAAGGAGAATGGTATTTATCAGCAGCTCGTTGTTGTAACATTAATTCTTTTTTATCATTAAAAACAAAAACAGAAAATGCTCTATGTAACAACGCTTTTTCATGAGCTTCCATTTTCTCCATCAATCCTATCGGATTGTCTTGCTCATCTACTAATATAACCTGTTCTTTCATCTATTAAATTTATGAAAAACAAACTTACAAAAATGATATCAGTTCAACAATTAAACCTTTGAACAGTTAAGCATTAAACCGTATCTTTGCAGCCTTAAAATTTATAGATGAGTTTTTTAGAAGAAATACAAAAAAGGCGAACATTCGGAATTATATCTCACCCCGATGCAGGTAAAACAACATTAACTGAAAAGTTATTATTATTTGGAGGTGCGATTCAAGAAGCAGGAGCCGTAAAAAACAACAAAATAAAAAAAGGAGCTACTTCCGATTTTATGGAGATTGAGCGTCAGCGTGGAATTTCAGTTGCTACTTCGGTATTGGCTTTCATCTATAAAGACAAAAAAATAAACATTCTTGATACGCCTGGTCACAAGGATTTTGCGGAAGATACTTTTAGAACTTTAACTGCTGTAGATAGTGTTATTGTGGTAATTGATGTTGCGAAAGGTGTAGAACCTCAAACCGAAAAACTGGTAGAAGTTTGTAGAATGCGTAAAATTCCGATGCTTGTATTTATTAATAAATTAGATCGTGAAGGTAAAGATGCTTTTGATTTATTAGATGAAGTGGAACAAAAACTTGGCTTACGTGTAACTCCGATGAGTTTCCCTATCGGAATGGGATACGATTTTAAAGGGATTTATAATATTTGGGAAAAGAAATTAAATCTTTTTTCAGGCGATAATAAAACAACAATTTCTGAAGGTGTTCAGTTTGATGACTTATCAAACCCAGAGTTAGATAAAATTATTGGAGAAACTGCTGCAGAAACTTTACGAGAAGAATCTGAATTGGTATACGAAGTATATCCTGAATTTAGTCAGCAAGAATATTTAGCGGGTGATTTACAACCAGTATTCTTTGGTTCGGCTTTAAATAATTTTGGAGTAAAAGAATTATTAGATGCTTTTATTGAAATAGCACCGCAACCACAACCTAAAAAAGCAGAAGAACGCTTAGTAGATTCTAAAGAAGAAAAACTAACAGGCTTTGTTTTTAAGATTCATGCCAACATGGATCCTAAACACAGAGACAGACTTGCTTTTATAAAAATTGTTTCAGGAACCTTTAAAAGAAATTCTCCGTATTTACATGTTCGTAACGGTAAGAAAATGAAATTTTCGAGTCCGAATGCTTTTTTCGCTGAAAAGAAACAAATTGTAGACGAATCTTTTCCTGGTGATATTGTTGGTGTACATGACACCGGTAACTTTAAAATTGGTGATACCTTAACCGAAGGAGAAGCATTAAACTTTAAAGGAATTCCGAGTTTTTCTCCAGAGCATTTCCGTTACGTAAACAATGCCGATCCAATGAAATCTAAACAACTATACAAAGGTTTAGATCAATTGATGGATGAAGGTGTTGCGCAATTATTTACTATGGATATGAACGGACGTAAAATTGTTGGTACCGTTGGTGCCTTACAATACGAAGTTATTCAGTACCGTTTAGAGCATGAATATGGTGCAAAATGTACGTATGAAAATATTTCTGTACACAAAGCTTGTTGGGTACAACCTGAAGATGAAAAAAACGAAGAGTTTAAAGAGTTTAAACGTGTTAAGCAGCGTTATTTAGCAAAAGACAAACAAGGTAAATTGGTCTTTTTGGCAGATTCTTCTTTTACGCTACAAATGACACAAAGTAAATACCCTACCGTTAAACTACACTTAACGAGTGAGTTTGAATAGACAGATGAAAGAAATCAAAAATAAGAAACAAGACGTTATTGCGAGAAATGAAGCAATCTCCTTATTTAATAAGGGATTACTTCACAGCGTTCGTAATAACCTATTCCTTTTTCTTCTTTTTTCACTTTTCTCTTCTCTTATTTATAGTCAAAGAGATTTAACTAATTTAAAAGGTAAAGAACTACACACCAAAGTCCGTTTGAATTTTATTCCTGTTCAAATGCCTACGGATGATTTTCCGAATTTAAAACCTACAATGGGACTAGCTGGTTTACATTATCAAATACCGTTTAACGATTGGTTGTATGGTGGTGCGGGTTTTCATTTTGCGGTTACTGGCGATCAAGGTGGTTTATTTACTTTAGGAGCAGAAATAGGCATAAATAAACAACTATATAAAAACATTTATGTGGATGCCAACTTCCATTTTGGTGGTGGTGGCGGATACCGTAATTTGGTAAACGATGGCGGATTTATAAATCCGAATATTGGTTTACAATACAAAAAAAACAACTATTCTTTTGGAGTACAATACAGTCACCTAAATTTTTTATCAGGAGAAATAAAAAGCAATTCGGTTTCTGTTTTTGTTGAAATTCCAAGTGTTTTACGTTTTACGGATTATGATAAAGCACATCAAAAATTTGCTTCAACGAATCTTTCTTCGGATGCTTTTTGGAGCAAGCCAGTAGTAAAAAACGCACAACAAGTCCGCTTTGATTTCTTTAAACCTTTCGGGGATTCAAAAAAAGATAATGGGGACGCTTTAAACGAGTCTTTATATGTAATCGGATTTGAATATCAGAAATACCTATCAGAAAACACCTTTTTATTTGCACATACTGATGCTATTTACAAAGGTTTACGTGCTGGTTTTATGGATTTATTTTTTGGGGCAGGTTACCATCCATACCAATCTAAATACATAAATATTTTTACAAAATTAGGTGTTGGTGCTGCTGGTGGTCGTGTGGCTCCTGAAGGTGGCTTAATGATTTATCCATCTGCTGGAATCGATTTAAAAATATCCGATAAATTAGCACTAAGCGGTCATGGTGGTTATTACCGTGCAATAGCTGGAGATTTAGAGGCCTATACTGTTGGTTTTGGTTTAAAGTACTTCGGATTAAATGGCGGAACAACATCCAAAGAAAAAAAATACAATAACTTTTACACACAAGGTTTACGAATTGAAATTCAGAATCAATCGTATTTTGATGTTGCAAAAACCGATGATGTATTTGATGCTACAGCAATCGATTTACAATTAATTGGTTTAAAAGTAAATTTCGACCTTAACAAATGGTTGTATATTGCTGGTGAAGCGAGTTTTGCTTACGATGGTCGTTCGGGTGGTTATGCTCACGGATTAGTTGGTGGGGGAATTTATTCTCCTCGATTTTTTAATACTAAAGTCCGTGGTTTTGCTGAATTTATGGCAGGTGCTGGTGGTGGCGCAGGTGTAGATACTGACGAAGGAATTATTGTACGCCCAAACTTAGGTTTAAGCTACGATATTACAAACAGTGTTGCTATTTTAGCTTCTGCTGGAAAATATTATTCGCCTTTTGGAAACGTAAAATCAAACAATATTAATATAGGTATAAGTTATAACCTTACTACTTTATCAGTAAAGTAACAAAATATAACTTGCTTGCGCTAGGGATTGAAGTGACATCCTTTTATGAAGAATGAATAAAAGATATAACGGAAAGCCCGCTCGAGTGCCCAAAAAAATAAAAGTTTAATTAGTAAATAATAGTAAAATGAATAACGGAATTTACGCAAAGTTCACAACGCCAAAAGGCGCTATTTTAGTGAATTTAGAATACGAGAAAACTCCTGGAACGGTAGGTAACTTTGTTGCTTTAGCTGAAGGGAATTTAGAAAATGATGCAAAACCACAAGGAACTCCATATTATAATGGTTTAAAATTTCACCGTGTAATTGCAGATTTCATGATACAAGGTGGATGTCCGCAAGGAACTGGAACTGGAAATCCTGGTTATAAGTTTGATGATGAATTTCATCCTGATTTAAAGCACGATGCTCCTGGTAAATTATCAATGGCAAATGCAGGACCTGGAACAAACGGTTCTCAATTTTTCATTACACACACACCAACGCCTCATTTAGATGGTAATCATACTGTTTTTGGAAACGTTATTGAAGGACAAGATGTTGTAGATGCTATTCAGCAAAACGATACTATGGATGTTGAAATTATCCGTGTAGGTGAAACTGCTGAAAAATTTAATGCTGTTGAAGCTTTTAGAACTTTTGAAGGATCTCGTGAAAAACGTGAAGCAGAAGAAAAAGCAAAACAAAAAGAATTGTTAGATTCTGTTGCAAAAGGTTATGATGAAACTCCATCTGGATTACGTTATAAAATTTTACAAAACGGAGAAGGAAAACAAGCTACGAAAGGCGCAAATGTTTCTGTACACTATAAAGGCCAGTTATTAGATGGTACTGTATTTGATTCTTCTTATAAACGTAAGCAACCAATCGATTTTGCAATCGGTATGGGACAAGTAATTGCTGGTTGGGATGAAGGTATTCAGCTATTAAAAGTTGGAGATAAAGCAAGATTTGTAATTCCATCTAACTTAGCTTATGGTTCAGCTGGCGCTGGAGGTGTAATTCCACCAGATGCTACTTTAATTTTTGATGTTGAATTAATGAATGTGAAATAATTTTCATTTTAATTAAAATATTTTAAAACTCTCTATTGAAAAATAGAGAGTTTTTATTTACCCTAAATTAACCTTCTTAACATTTATTACATCATATGATAAAATACATATTACACTTACTTAAAGTATAACCGAACTTACTTGTTCATCTTTACAGTGTCTTAAAAACAACAACAAAGTGAAGAAAATGTTCCCCCTTATTATGCTATTAACTTTTAATTTAACTAATTGTTATAGCCAAACAGAAGTATGTAAAACTCCAGAAGAGAATATTGTTGATTTAAATGAAATTTCAATTAAAAAATGTGATATTACTGAGAAAAAAGGAACTAGAAAAATAACAAAAACGAACTCCACAAGGAAAAGAATTAGCTCTCGACCTAGAAAATCAAAAAACACTACGCGTTACAAATCAAAAAACCTTTCTAGAGAAGTATTATTTACATTAGTAGAAGAAATTCCGATGTTTTCGTCTTGCAAAAAAAGTACTAGAAAGAATAATATAAAATGTTTTAAGACGAAAATCAAAAAGCACTTTTCAAAAAATTTCTATGCAGAAAAATTCAATAATGAAACTATTGAAGATAAGATTTTTATTAAATTTAGTGTAGATCTTTATGGTAACGTTATTAATTCAAAAATAAAAAGCAAGAAGAATAATAAATTACTCCACAAAGAACTAAATAGAATTTTACATAAGTTACCTCCATTCATCTCTGGAAAAGAAAAAGGATTACCAGTTATTGTCACCTACTCTTTCCCTCTTAACTTAACATTAAATTGATAATATTTAAATAGTAATAAATGTTGCTTTTTAAAAATTTTTTAAAAAAATGTCACAAGAAAAAAGGCCTTAATTTTCACGTTATTAAAACAGCAATTCACCCATGAATTGAAAAAAATAGACCCTTTTAAAATTTCTTTATATAAGTGACTTATTATTGATTAAACCTACTGTTTATCTACTACTACATACTAAAACAATAAAAACCAATACTTTATACTCAAAAACAAAAAGTAAATATATTTGATTATTTATATATTTTTTTATATTTTTACGACTTAAACAAGTTAACTACTCTTGTTAACCCCTTAAAAGAGTCTGATTATGAAGAAATTCCCCTTACTAGTAGCTGCTATGCTTATGACTGTAATAGCTGTTGCGCAACAAGAAGTTTGTGACACTCCTGATGAATCTATTGCTGACCCTAACAGTATTACTAAATGTGCTGTTGAAGACACTGGAGACGGAGGAAAGAAACAATTAACAATTCAAGTATCTACAAGAAGACGTGTTGTTCGTAAAAAGAACGAAACCGTTTCTGCTATTGGTGGTACTACAGCATCTCAAAAAGTTGCTAATATCAAAAAAAATACTCTATTAGTTGGTAAACTTGAATTAGAAGACAATTCTGAAACTATCGAAAGAATTCCATTTAATCTTGTTGAAGAAATTCCATTATTCTCAAAATGTAATAATGTTCCTTTAATAAAACAATCTAAGTGTTTTGAAACTCAAATGCATAAGCATATCATAAAAAACTTCAAATACCCACAAGATGCATTTGATGCAGGTATTGCTGGTAGAGTTTCAGTACAATTTACTATTGACAAACAAGGTAATGTTGGGACTATTCAGATGAGAGGGCCAAAAAATGGTACTTCTCTAGAAAATGAAGCTAGTAGAATTATAAATAAACTTCCTGCATTTATACCTGGTAAACATAATGGTAAAGCAGTAAAAGTTAAGTATGGTATTTCTATTGCTTTTGAGCATCCAAATCCTAAAACTACTGAGAAATCAGTAAGCAAGACGATTGCAAGAAAGCAACCTGTTAAAGTAAAAAAAGAGAAATTAATTACAGATTTTATTAAATTTAAAGATGTTCAAAGCATACCTCAATTTAACGCTTGTTTAAAAGTTGATGACGCTGAAAAAGTTAATTGTTTTAACAGAAGAATGATTAGCCATATTCAAAGAAACTTTAATTACCCAGCAGCTGCATCTGCTCAAGGAATTGAAGGTAAAGTTTGGGTTGGATTCATAATAGGTAAAGATGGTAAAGTTAGTAACATCAAAATGAGAGGACCTAAAAATGGTCAACTTTTAGAACAAGAAGCTAAAAGAATGGTTACTAAATTAGCTACTTTTACCCCTGGTAAACAAAACGGTAAGCCAGTAAACGTTGAGTACTACATACCTATTAACTTTACATTACAGAATCAATAAATAAAATAGTTCTTCATAAAAAAGCTTCAAATTAATTTGAAGCTTTTTTTATGTGATTTAATGAAATACTTATTTGAACTTTGAGTTTCATTTAACATCAAAAATGGCTATTTAAGACTGTTTTTTATATCAATATCGGCCAGAACTAATGATTTTATATTCCCTTTCTTTAATTTTGTCTTCTATACCATTTACAAGCCTCATTAGAAATCCAACGCCGATTACCTCATGAGGTGTAAAATTCCATAAATAATATTTACAATTTTTTACCCTTTCTCTTAAAGTGTTATTTTTCATAAATTAAAATACTAATGATTTAACCACATAAAAAAAGCACGAATCATATGATTCGTGCTTTTAATTTCGATACAAAGTACACTAGTAATTTAATTTCTTAATAAAACTTAGCTTAGATTTCCAAACATCTAATTGATCTTTGAACTCCTGAATACCTTTCCTTACGTTTAAAACTAAAGGGTTATCATCTTTAGCGTTCGAAAAGAAGCCTAAATTATTTTCTAATTGTTGCATTTCACGAACTGTTTCATCAATTTTTTTACGAATAAAATACTGTTCATTATCTAATTTCTTATAATCCTCTTGCGCTAAATAAGTTTCAATTGCATTTTCGAACTTCATCATTTCAATTTCAGCTTTACTCATATTTAAGCTTCCTAAATGAGCATCTATCGCCTTATTGAATTTCTCATCTAAATGACGTGCATTCCTTGGCAGCGTACCTAATGCCCTCCATTTAACAATATTTTCTTGAATATTCTCCAATGTTAAACCTTCTGAGACCTTAATCGCTTCAATAAACTCTTTTTTAGCTTCTACAACAGCTAATTGTTCTTTGTTTTGTTCATCCTTTTGAGCGTGTAATCTATCAAAATAAAAATTACATGCGTTTTTAAAACGCTTCCAAATATCATCAGAGAATTTTCTTGGCACATGTCCAATTTTCTTCCAATCAGACTGAATACGCTTCATCGTGTTAGTAGCTTCTTCCCAATCATCGCTATCTTTAATACTCTCAGCTAATTCGATTAAAGCAATTTTACTTTTTAAATTGTCATTTTGAGTGCTTTTTTCACCTTTATAAAATACATTTTTAGAACTGTTAAATTTCTTAGTAGCGTTTTTAAACTCTTGCCAAACAGCTTCACTTTTATTGTAAGGTAACTTACCTATATCAAAGTACTTTTTACGAAGTTTTTCAAGTTCTACAATACTTTTTTGCCAATCATTATGTGATTTATTATTAGAAGTATCAAGTGCATTAATTTCTGATACTACTTCTAACTTAGCGTCAATCATTTCTTGATACTTAGATTTTAACTCTCTAAAGTACTGGTGACGTTTATCATGTATTTTTTTAGTAGCTTCACTAAATTTACCCCAAACATCTTCTCGATGCTCCTTACCAACAGGCCCTATTTCTTCTTTCCATAAACGATGTAAATCTTGTAAGTCTTTAAAGGCTACATTTACATCTATTACTTCATTTAGTGCCTCTGCTCGTGTAATTAATTTAAGCTTTTCTTCTAAATTATGTTTAAAATCAAGTTCTCTAAAATCTTTATTTAAATGTAATAAATCGTAAAAACGTTCAACATGATGATGGTAAATTTTCCAAGTATCATTATATTTTGTTTTTGGTACTGGCCCAATGGTCTTCCACTTTTTTTGAATAACTTGAAAATCGTTATACATTGTTTTTGCATCAGCATTTACAATCAACTCTTTTAGCTCGTCAATTAAATTATTCCTTTTATCAAGATTTTCTTTTAATTGCTTATCTAACTGAGAATAATGTGCATCTCGTTTCGCTTTATACTCTCCTAATAATTTATTATAAGCCGATTTTACAGGACTAGTAAACTGGAAATCTATTGAATTTCCTCCTTCAGCCAAAAAAGCTTCTTTCTTTTCTGCTAACAAAGCACCAAACTTTGCATTAAACGCATTTTTAAGAGCGTCTATATTTGATTTTAATTGTTGTATTTGATAGTTGTTTAATAACTTTTCTAACTCCTCAACCAAAGAATCCAACTCCATTAAAGTATAATCTTGCATTGGTATCTCATGCCTTTCATTAACTTTTTCAGCTTCATTTGCGACTTCATTCTCAACAGCGTTTACCGCATTTTCAGTTTGCTCCTTTACTACAGTTTCTTCTTGAGTAATTGGTTCTTGTAATTTTTCTTCGTTATTTTCTAACATATCTACAATGTTTAAGTTCCTTTAAATTAATTTTATAAATATACGGATTCTTATAGAATATCAACTTTTATTTTAAAGTAGTTATTGCTATTTATCATTCCAAATTCTCCAAGCTTTTTCTGCTTGTTGTTCTAACATCTCTAGCCCATTCTTAATTACCGCATTCTGTTCTTTTCCTTTTCTTAAAAAAGTAGTTTCTGTTGGGTTGTATATTAAATCAAATAATAAATGTTTATCATTTATAAACTTATATGGAATATCTGGACAGTCATTTATATTAGGATGCGTGCCTAAAGGGGTACAGTTAATTATTAAATGATGCGATACAATTACCTTTTTTGTTAAATCTTGGTATGACATTTCTTTTTTACCTTTAGGGTTCCTTGACACAAACTTATACTTAATATTTAATTTTTTAAGTACGTAAGCTACTGCTTTAGAAGCACCACCTGTGCCTATAATCAATGCCTTTTTATGGTGCTTTTTTATCAAAGGTTTTAGCGATTTTTTAAATCCGTAAACATCAGTATTAAATCCTTTTAATTTTCCTTTTTTAGAAATTTTTATAGTATTAACGGCTCCTACCTTTTGTGCTGTTTTATCTATTTTATCTAGATAATTAAAGACATCTAATTTATATGGAATGGTTACATTCAACCCTCTTAAATGATGTTGCTGCTCTTTTATTTTTTGAGGAAGCTCTTTTATCGATTGAATATCAAAATTAATATATTCGTTATTTTGAAGTTTTAACTCTTCAAATTTACTTGTAAAATATCCTCTTGAAAATGAATATGAAATGTTTTTACCTACTAAAGCATAAACATTGCTATTTTCTTTTTTTTCCATAAAAATCTATCATTAAAATTAAGGTTACACCAAAAAGAATAAAACCTATCGAAATCCATGTTTCTTGTCTTGAAAGATCGGGTATAAATCGCTCGTAATTCTCTACAATTTTATTTCCTTGTTGATCTAACAAAAAAGTTTTATCATTAACTTTAAATATTGTTTTTTTCCAAGGCCAAACAATACCTAAAGACCCCGTAATAAAACCGATAATAACTGCTGTTACTATCTGATTCCACCTTTTTAAAACATAACCTAATATATGCGACATAGATACTAACCCAAATGCCGAACCTGCTGTAAAAACGCTTATAATTTTTAAATACCTAATTTTTACAGAATCTTTTAAAACCTCAAAATCTCCTGACAAAACGCTTGTAACTACACCTCCTAAAACATTAACACTATCAACCAACAACAATACATAATTACCTAATAAAATTAGAATAAATGAACCCGAGAGCCCTGGTAATGTCATTCCAGAAACACCTATAATTCCGCATATAAAAACAAACCAAAGATTGTCATTTTCTTTTGCAGGCGTCATAAAACTAATAAATATACCTATAGACATTCCTATTACTAAGGCTAAGAAATTTTTAAGTTTCCAATCCTTAAAATCTTTTGATACAAAATAAATAGACCCTATAATCATTCCAAAAAACCAAGCCCAAACATATAATTCGTAGTTTTTTAAAAAATAATCAAGCAATAAAGAAACGCTAAAGTAACTAAACATACTTCCTAGCATTACCGAAACTAAAAATTGCAAATTGGTATACTCTGCAAAACTTTTAAATCTTCCTTTAAAAAGCAACATAAAAGCTTTACCATTTATTCTTTGAAAAGAAAAAATAAGCTCTTCATAAAACCCCATTACAAAAGCTACCATACCACCTGAAACACCTGGTACTTTATTCGCACCTCCCATGATCAATCCTTTAAAAAAAAGGAGCGCTTTTTCTGATAGTGAACGTTCTTTATACATTTTAGTTTATTACCTGCCTAAGATACTTCTTTTCTATTGCTCTTTTACTGCTAGTTTTTCAAGTAATAAAATGAATGCAAATCCAATAATGATTAGTAGAGATGCATACATTAATTGTGGATCTCCATCATATGAAAATGGTAAAATGGACTGTTCATTAAACGCAACTTGTTCTCCGTGGGAATTTGTTCTGAATGTTAGTACTTCTTTCCATGGCCAAATTTTATTTAACGAACCTATTATAAAACCTGTTAAAATAGCTAACGTGTAATTTTTATAGTTCGAAAATAAATATTTTAAAACTCTAGAAAATGATAACAATCCTATAATTGCTCCTGCACCAATAGCTGCTATCGTAGTAAAATCACGATTATTTACCGCTGCTAATACAGGTTTATAAGCCCCTAAAAGCACTAATATAAACGAACCTGAAATACCTGGTAAAATCATAGCGCAAATAGCAATTGCTCCCGCAAAAAACATAAAAAGTGTTGATGAACTTTCCGATATCATCGGATTTAAAGTAGTTATATAATATGCTAATACGGCACCTAAAACGACTAAAAATATAGCTACAATATTCCACTTTGTAATTTGCTTTGCAATATAAATTACACTTGCTAAAACCAATCCGAAGAAAAAAGACCACAATAAAATTGGATGATTGGTTAATAGCCAAGAGATCACTTTAGCTAAAGAAATTACACTTATAAACATTCCTATAAAAAGTGATGCTAAAAAGTTACCATTCAATTGTTTCCAAGCAGCTTTTAATCCGTCGTTTTTTAATGTTTTTAACAAACTTAAATTAACATTACTAATTGAGCTTAACAGTTCTTCATATATTCCTGAAATAAAAGCAATTGTTCCTCCAGAAACTCCTGGCACAACATCTGCTGCACCCATAGCAACTCCTTTTAACATGATTACCAAGTAATCTTTATTTGTTCTGTTCATATAAACTTGATTATTCTTTTTTCTCTTTAGTTTTAAATCTAATTAATTTATTCTTTTTAGGTTTTAAAGTATCTTTTCTTATTCTTTTTTTCTTTAGTCCTATTTTTTTACTTAAATCTGATAAATTATTAAAATTTACTTGATATGAGATACCTACTCCTTGTGTATACCCTTCTTCTTCTGTTGAATATTGTACTTCGTTTTGTCTATTAAAAACAGTTCCTCTTAAATTACCTTCTTCGTTTAACAATACCTCAACTTTTACTTCACCAACTACACTGGTTTGTGTATTTGCTCCCACAGGAACTCCTACTTTACCGTTTACTAAAATTCGATCACTCAATTGAGTAGAAATAGATACATCTACCTGATCGTCGGACTTTAAATCGTTAACATCTCCCCTATCACCTTGTGTATATCCCAGTCCTAATTGAAACTTATTCCCCTCACTATTTAGCATATCTGTTAAAATACCTGAAGCAATTTCTGATGCCGTACCTGTTAATCCTGATGCAGCACTTGTACCAATAGCATCTTCATTATAAAAAGTACCAAAGGCTAATAAAAATGAGAAGTGTTGCATTTTAGTATTCAAATCATTTCCGTTTAAAATAAATTCTAATTCTGATGCTACTGTTGAATTTGCATTCGGAATTTTTATATCAAACTCTTGTTTTGAATTAAATAAACCTCCTGTAATTTTAGTATATAAATCAATCGGAATTTTACGACTCGAATTGATATTATCTAACAATTGTGCCGGATTTGCTTTAGTTTTATAAATTGCTGTTAAATCTAATTCTGCTTCATATGGATTCCCATTCCATGCAATAGTTCCTCCTTTCTGAACAATAAAAGGTTTTGTTATTCCTGGATATTTAAAATTATACAAGCCTTTGTCTATTTCAAAATCACCGTACATTTTAAATTTCCCCAAGGTATTAATATCAATCCTTAAATTACCTTCTCCACTTCCTTTCAACTCACTTCCAGTAACTTTATCTATTACCACCTGGGCAATTGCATCTTTAGTTACTTCTAGATTAATTTTTAAATCGAGCCCTTTTATGTCTTTAATTCCTTTGTTAATTTTTTCTTCATCAGGTTTCCCTGTTTTAAAACGAATTAACTTGTAGTTATCTATCGTTTTTACATCATTTAAGGGAATTACAAATACGGTACCTTTATTTGTTTTACCTTCTACAAGAATATCTAAATTATTGGTAAGTCCTCTAATCTCTGCATTTCCATCTAAAAAACCAGTTCCGTAATAGGATGTTTCTTCCTTCTCTTTGGTATCTAATATTAGTAAATTATCTGTATCAATATCTAATTTCAAATACCAATCTTTAAAATTTTGATGCGCAATATAACCTGATAAACTACCTTGGGTTTGGTGTTTTGTATCCTCTAGTAAAACAGCATCTAACATAAACTGTTGACCATCTAAAACAATACTTGTATTTCCTTTTAAGTCAAAATCGATATTTAAATACGGAAAAGTTAAACCGGCTTCTTCAAAATTTAATACTCCCTGAAAATCAGGATTCTCTAAAAATCCTTTAGCTGTAAAATCACCAGTTACTTTTCCTCTTAATTTATTTAAAACTTCTTCACCTAAAGGACTAAAGGCAGCAATTTCATATTCTTTTAAAAATACATTTAAATCAATTGTTGGTTTTTTTTCTGAGAAATCTATTCCTCCAACTGCTGAAATATTTTTAGCCTTTTCACTAATTAAAGAAAGGTTTACTTGGTATTTTTCATACGAATTATCACCCGTTACATTCAACGCTAAATCTCCTTGAACAAAGTCATTGATATGAAAATCTTCTATTAGTAAGTTTCCTTTTGACGCTAATTTTTCTCCTTCTTGTTTAAAATCAACAGTACCACTTAAATCACCTGTTAAACTTAAATTATCTATTAAAGGTAAAAAACTACCTAATTTCACTTTACTAAAATTAGCTTTTAAATCCTTATAAGTACTATCACGAACAACTCCGTTAAATTCGATTTTTTGTTCACCTGATTGAAATAAAAATGGACTTATCGTAAAATTATTTTCTTTTAAATCGAAGGCTACTTTATGGTTTTTATCTTCTTTTTTATTGATAACCCAATCAAACCCTTTATAATTAAGTTTCGATTTTTGAAGACCTACAACCGATTTTTGTAGTTCATTAATTGTATAATAAAAATCGAGATTAAAACTTTCTGAATAATCTTTCCCTCCTTTAAAAACAGATTTAAAATACAACGTATCATTTTGTGTTCTGTTTAATAGATTCAGTTTTTCTACATTATAATACTCCGTATTAATTTTATTTACCGTTAAATGCGTATTGTATAGCTTGTTTTTATTATCTAACCTTAACACTATATTTTCAATTTCATTTTTATAAATAGCTATTTCTGGTGATGTAAACGTAAGTTTTAAGGCATTTTTATCAGAATTAATTTTTCCTTTTAACCTTGTATTCTTTCCTATAGATATGTTTGGTAAAAAGACATCTATAATTTGGTTATAAATGGTAAAATCGAAATCTATAAACTGATTTGGTGCTACTTTGTTTGCTTTATAATTTGTATAAACACTTCCTAAAGCATTTTGAGTAATTGGTAATAATTCTTCAAAAGAAAATTTTCCGTTTAATTGTCCTTTAACAATATCTTCTGAGTTAACTTCAATTGTTTTAATACTGTCTTTTACCGATGAATTTATTTCAAATATTTTAAACGGATATTCTTGCTTCTGATTTCTATATACAACATCTTTAAAAGTTGCTTTACCAATAATATCATCAAAGGTGTTTCCTGAAATATTTAATTGAATTTTTCCTTTTATCTCAGCGATACTATCACGAGTAAAAAGGTTTGTTCTTTTAAGATCAATTTTATCGATATCTGCAATAAAATCGAATTTATTTATTACTGAAGAAAAATCTGCTAATCCTTCAAACTTTAGTTTAAAATTATCGTCTTCTGCGCTTAATAATCCATCAAATTTTTTGTTTTGAAACTGACCATTAACATTTAGGTTTTTGTAATCGTAATTATTAAAACCAAGGCTACTAACCTTTCCAATAATAATGGTATTTATATTATCTACATTAAATCCACTACCGTTAACATCCGCTCTTAATGATATTTTACCAAGTATAGGATCGTTTGCAAAGACTCCTAAATCGAAATTTTCAAATTCTACTTCACCAACATATACCGCTTCATCAATATTATCTATTTCTGTTAACTGAAGGTCAGACATTATAGTTCCTATTTCTGATTTTACAGAAAGCGTTGCATTTATTTGTTCTGGTGTAACTCTTACAATTCCATTAAGTGAAAAGTCACCAAGCCTCTGAAATTCTGACGGCAACGACTTTCCTAATAAATTAGGTAATACATTTTTTAATTGAATATAATTTGCAGTAACATTGGCTAGTTCGGCATCAAAAACAAAACCTCTACTTTTTTTCACCGCGTTTACAAACCCCATATCACCAATAACTTTCATTCCGTTTTTAGAATGAAGTCTAATATTATTAGCACTAAAATTATTTAAAACACCATTCATATTTCCTGTAAAATACAGAATATCGTTTCCATTTAATTCAGTGTATAATTTGCTTAAATCTTTAATTGAAAGTGCACTCTTTAATAATTTTGCTTTAAAATTTACCTTATCATTAAAATTTGCAAAATCTTTACGATTGTAAGTGAGCTTTATATCTCCCTCTATTCTTGATTCATTATCAGTTTCTATAAGTGTTTTATCAAAATTCATATACTTTTTAGTGTACACAAAATCTGTAGAAAAATTAGATACTTTAATGCCTCTGTTTTCGGTAAAACTCATTTCTCTCATTTTCAGAGAAACATTAGGACCAACAATTGAAAAATTTAATAGGTTTCCGCTTGCATTATAGGCTGCAAACTGCAATGGTTTTTTATCCTTTTCATCGAATAATTTAAAAGTTAAATCTTTAATAGTAACTTTATCACTGCCTAAAACAAAAGGGTTTGATAAACTATCTCGTGGTTTGCCATCTTCAAAACTATCTATAAAGATAGACATGTTATCGTTCTTTTCGCCCTTATAAGTTCTCATATTAAAATAAGTACCACTTAAAGAAGCTTCCCCTAAATCAACTTGGTTTTCTATTACTCGTTTGGCATTTAAAAGTGAAGTACTTAAATTCTGAACAAAAATAAGGGTGTCTTTATGATGGTCTCTAATTTCAATTTCTTTTAACTGAACACTTCCTAACCACGATAAATCAATTCTTTTTATAACAATATTCGTATTATATTCTTCGTTAAGCCAGTTTGTTGCTTCTTTTGCTAACTTACTTTGAACAAACGGTAGCGATAGCAAAATAATAAGCAAGATTAAAAAAAGCAACATGTACTTTAAGTATCTCCACAATATTTTACCTACTTTTTTAATGAGCATATTTTTCATAAAACACCTAACAAATGTAATCAGCAAACTGCAAAAATGTTGCCTTATTTTAAAGAAATATTAATTTTAACGAAATTCTAACGCAATATCGATATTTTTGCACTTTAATACATGATACATTGAGTACAAAAAACAGCTACATCTTAGGTATTGAAAGCTCTTGTGACGATACAAGTGCTTCGGTAATTTACAACGGAAAAGTAATCAGTAATGTGGTTGCCAATCAGGAAATACACGCTAAATATGGCGGTGTTGTTCCTGAACTTGCATCAAGAGCGCACCAACAAAATATTGTTCCGGTAGTACAACAAGCTATTGAACAAGCTAATATTACCAAACGCGATTTAAATGCCGTTGCTTTTACACGCGGACCTGGCTTAATGGGATCATTGTTAGTAGGTACCTCTTTTGCCAAATCTTTTGCTTTAGGATTAAATATTCCGTTAATAGCTATAAATCATATGCAAGCGCATATTTTGGCTCATTTTATTATAGAAGAAGATAGTAAAATACCACCTTTTCCTTTTGTATGTTTAACCATAAGTGGCGGACATACGCAGATTGTAAAAATTACCAATCATTTTGAGATGGAAATTTTAGGTGAAACAATTGATGATGCTGTTGGTGAAGCTTTTGATAAGTCTGCAAAAATATTAGGCTTACCTTATCCTGGTGGTCCTTTAATTGACAAATATGCGCAGTTAGGAAATCCGAAGGCATATCAATTTACAAAGCCTAAAGTGGGCGATTTACAATTTAGTTTTAGCGGATTAAAAACAGGTATTTTACGTTTTATTCAGAAAAATGTAAAAGAGAATCCTAATTTTATTGCAGAAAACTTACATGACATTTGTGCTTCTATTCAACATACGATTGTTGAAATATTGATGGATAAATTAAAAAACACCGTGAAACAAACCGATATAAAACACATTGCTATTGCAGGTGGAGTTTCTGCTAATTCAGAAATTAGAAAACGTTTAGAGCTTGCTGAAAAACATTGGGGATGGACAACCTATATTCCTAAATTTGAATATACGACTGATAATGCTGCCATGATTGCCATTGCTGGCTATTTAAAATATTTAAACAATGATTTTTCTGATATTTCAGTTACATCAAAAGCTCGTTTAAAAGTTACTGAATAACTATTTTAAACCCTATTTATTTATACAAAACACCGTTAAAATTATTTAACGGTGTTTTTTGTTTAAGAGCTTGTTTAAAAACAAACTGTCAGTTCGAGTGATTTTTTTTCTTCAAAAAATTGTATCGAGAACTTTTTTAATATCAAAATAAAACGATTCAAATTCTCGATACAATTTTAATTCCTTTTAGTCATTAAAATCACTCGAATTGAAAAAATTGTAGCAAATTTAGGATGAGAAACTGAAATAAATTCAGTTTGACGGATTCAATTGACTGTTTCCTTTCTATAAAAATTTAAACTCTAAATATAAAATTTAGCACAAATTTCTAGCCCCGATTGCAGCATTTGTTTGAGCTCTTTTTTTGATTTTTCTTCAAAAAAAAGCGAGTGCGGAAAGCGGGAAATTGCTTCAAAAAATAATTTTATAAATCGATTTCTTTTAATGCTTTTATATTATTTCGCTCTAAGAAAGCATCGATAGTTTCGAAATGCTCAATAACACGCTGCTCTTTAAATTCGAATACTTTTTCTGATAATCCTTGTAAGAAATCACGATCGTGAGATACTAAAATTAAGGTTCCGTCGAAATGCATTAATGCTTCCTTAATTACATCTTTAGATCGTAAATCTAAGTGGTTTGTAGGCTCATCTAAAATTAACACATTTACAGGTTCTAGCAACAGTTTAACCATTGCCAAACGCGTTTTCTCTCCACCAGAAAGCACTTTTACTTTCTTTTCAATATCATCACCAGCAAACATAAAACGACCTAAAATATTTTTTATTTGCGTACGAACATCACCTTCTGCAACCTCATCTACGGTTTGAAAAACGGTTAATTCGGGATCTAATAATGAGGCTTGATTCTGTGCAAAATATCCAACCTTGGCATTGTGTCCTAAGCCACATTCACCATCAAAATCTATTTCGCCCATAATAGCTTTTATCATGGTTGATTTCCCTTCTCCATTACGCCCTACAAACGATACTTTTTCGCCACGAGCAATTGAAAAATTAGCATCTTCAAAAACAGTTAAATCGCCATATTTTTTTGTTAAGCCTTCTACTTTTACAGGATAATCTCCAGACCGTGGAGATGGTGGAAAACGCAATTTTAACGCTGTAGTATCTACTTCGTCAATTTCAATCGGCACAATTTTCTCTAACATTCGCACACGCGATGCTACTTGATTTGTTTTTGAATAGGTTCCTTTAAAACGCTCTATAAAGCCTTTAATATCTTCAATTGTTTTTTGTTGTTCTTGATATGCTTTTATTTGATGTGAACGACGTTCTTTTCTAAGCTCTAAATAATGAGAATAATTGGCTTTATAATCGTGAATCGTCCCCATGGTAACCTCAATAGTTCGGTTGGTTATATTATCGATAAATGCTTTATCGTGAGAAATTACCACAACAGCTTTGGCTTTGTTTAACAAAAAGTTTTCTAACCAAATCACAGATTCGATATCTACGTGATTCGTAGGTTCATCGAGTAAAATTAAATCGGGTTTTTGTAATAAAATTTTAGCCAATTCAATACGCATACGCCAACCACCACTAAATTCGCTTGTTAAACGGTCAAAATCTTCTTGTTTAAACCCCAATCCTTTCAGCGCTTTTTCTACCTCAGCTTCGTAATTTACTTCTTCTAAAGCATAATAACTTTCGCCTAAATCGGTAACACGCTCAATAATTTTCATGTATTCTTCCGATTCGTAATCTGTACGTGTTTCTAACTGCTTATTTAATGATTCCATTTCAGATTTCATCTTAAAAACAGCATCAAAAGCTTTAGAAGCTTCTTCACGAACCGTACAATTATCCTCCATTAATAAATGCTGTGGCAAGTATGCAACTACTGTATCTTTCGGACTCCTAACTCCGCCTTTACTAGCTTTAGAAACTCCTGCTATAATTTTCATCATAGTTGATTTTCCGGCACCGTTTTTACCCATTAAAGCTATTTTATCATTTTCGTTTATTACAAACGAAACATCTTTAAATAAGGTTTTTCCACTAAACTCAACCGTTAATTGATCTACAGTAATCATGTATCTATATTTTGAATGGCGAAATTAGCAAAAACTGTGCATAACTTATTAAAAACTTTAAGGAATACCAATTATTGATTTTGTTATATTTACAAGAAAAATTGCTAATACTTTATACTATCCGTTTTTATAATTGGGATGAATGGAATGAGGTTTTGGTTATAATGGAGTGGAAAATATTAGAATGAAAAAGAGTTATGAGAATAAATTATATTATTGGAAATGGTTTTGATAGAAATTTAAATTTAAAAACTTCCTATAAAGAATTTGTAAATGTATACAGAGATATTAAAAATGATAATCCTATAATTGAAAAATTCAAATCAACCTTAAAAGGTGACTCTGAACTTTGGTTTAAACTAGAAGAATATTTAGGCGACTATACTAAACACATAAAAAAACCTCAAGAGTTCATTTTAATTTACGATGACTTGCAAATTGAACTTTCTAATTATTTAAAAAATGAACAATCAAATCTTGTTATTTCAAAACCTTTAAAAGATAAAATAATAAATGACTTTATAAATCCTCAAAAATACTTATCACCAAACGACAAAAGAAGGCTAATCTCATTTATAAAAAAACATTCTCAAAAAAAAATATTATTAAATATTTCAACTTTTAATTATACAAACTCTGTTGAGCAAATATTTAACTCTCCTAATTTTCCATTAAAAATAAACACAAAAAACATATTCAATTCAGTTACACAATTAGAAAATATAAATCATATACATGGGTTAATTGATAATGGGTTAATCTTTGGAGTTAATGACGAATCACAAATATCAAATATAGAATTATCAAAAAACATTGAAATTCAAGAACATTTAATTAAACCTTTTGTAAATGATTCATATGATATCTTAATCAATAAAAAGTTAGAGCAAGATATTAGAAATGCTGACTTAATTTGTCTTCATGGTTTATCTATGGGAGCAACAGATAAAAAATGGTGGAAAATAATAGGAGAAGAAGTTAAGAATGGCAAACATCTTGTTTTCCATAAATTCAGTGAAATTGGGTTCTCTAATTTAAATAGAAACAAAATAAATCCTTTAATTAGAGGTGAGAAAAAAAGGTTGCTTGACTTATTTGAAATCCCTACAGAATTAAGTAAAAAAACTGAATCTCAAATTTATATTGAAATCGGAACTAAAACTTTTAATAATTCAAAATAAAAAAAAGCCTACAACACTTATAATTTATTACTAATTCTAGCCAATTAAAATAAACAGATATTCACCTTGCAAGTAGAAATAAAAAATCCACGAATAAAATGTTACAAATGTATGCGCCCTGCTAGCACATGTATTTGTAAACATCTTAATTCTTTTCATACCAATACTCGTTTTATTATTTTGATGCATCCGAAGGAATACCGAAAAGAAAAAAGCGGAACAGGGCATATTACGAATCTTCAACTTGAAAATTCAGAAATTATAGTTGGTGTCGATTTCACGAATAATAGCCGAGTAAATGAAATACTTGCTGATAAAGAAAATAATGCTTTCTTACTGTACCCAGGAAAAGATAATTTTAACTTCTCTACAAGAAAAAGTGCTGAAATAAATTATTTTATGGGTGATAATCCACACATTTTTATTCTTGATGGGACCTGGCCTTGCGCTCGTAAAATGCTTAAACTAAGTACCAATTTACAACAATTAAAAAGGGTCAGTTTTGATAATAAAATAAAATCGAAGTTTATTATTAAGCAACAACCAGCATCTCTTTGCCTTAGTACAATTGAGTCTGTTTACACCGTAATAAACTTACTTAACAAGAGTGATTTAGAACAATGCGATACAAAAAAAATTTTGCTTCCTTTCGAAAAAATGATAGACCATCAACTCGAATATGCGCTAAACCCAAATAACAAAAACTATGCTGCTACAGCAAATAAAGAGATGATTACCAAAAACATGTACAAGAAAAAAACGGAAAGAAGTGTTATTTTTGAACAAGAGTAGTTGTAAGTGCTAAAACTGTTATAAAAATATAACTCATAAAAGAATGTACCAGTAATTTTAAAAATACAACTACCAAATAATTATGAATGATATAGTTGCAAGCATCACAATGATTCTTATTTTAGGTTGCCACACGGCAGCTATTCTCATTGGCTATAAAAAGCAAAAAACTACTTTAATAATTTCTTATTTAAATGCAATTATTGTAGTTGGTTTCTTCATTTTTTGGATCATTGATAACCTTAACGTAAAACAACATAATTTCGGTTTTATAGAATTATCTGCAATAGGTATAGAAGTTTGTATTTTAATAGCAGCCCTTTATTCTATCAGCGGTTTTTATAGTAAAACCGTTGTGAAAGTGATCAATTATATTGGCTTCGGATTTCATTTTTTGTTTACAATAGGAATGTTGTATTTTATGTTAACATTTAAATTCGATACCCTTTTTTAAACACCAAATTGCGTTAAGTGATGTTCTAAATGTTTGTAAAAAGAATTATTCCATTCTTTAGTAGATAATTTACCAAAAGAGTGTGATTCTTTTCCATCGAAATATTGCTCGCCTAATTCTTGAGTTTTTATTATAAAGGTGATTAAACGCTTTTTTTCTGTTTCAAATTCTCGTTCATCAGTAATTATAAATTGCGGAGCAGTTCTTCCGTTTTTAGCAAAAGGTGTTTCATTTACTACCGCTTTTTTTACGAATGTTTTAAGCATCATTCTAACAAAAACATTTGGCCTTGGATGCTTGCTTGTATAAATCATTTCATAAGCAACACAACAATGCGCTAACATTTCAGCAACGCCCATTTTACCCCAACTAGGTTGACTTGTTGGTGTTAATTGCGCTATTCTATTAATTACTTCGTTCGTAATTTCTTTGTTAAAAATGTTTTTCATTTTTTATGATTTTTTTGCTAATAAAATAATATCTGAAATATGTGCATAAATTACAATCGGCACAATTACACCACCTAATAATATGGTAGGGAAATAAGTAATCGCAGTATTTGGAACCGTATACCCAAAGTTTTTATATAATAATTCTTGTGATAAAAATCCGTTTGTTAAAATGAAAAGAATAAAAATCAATCCTAAGACATTCCATCCTAATAAAAGTTTTTTATTTACGTTTCCGTATTTCATCCAAAGTAATAATAAAATAGATGTAATCCCCGGAATAATATCAAAATTCCAACCTTTAAAAGTCATTTCCATTGGTAATAATTCTCTTATTGCTAATTCAAACAACAATAATTCCACCGGAAAACGTACAATATGCACTGCGGTACTCCAACGAATATCTCTATTTTCATAAAACTTATTCCTAATTAAATATACGATAAAAAATGCTGGTGGCGCCATTACCAATGGGAAGGTAGAATATGTATCACCTTCTGTATAATGGTAAACTCCGTTATAGGCAAGTATGCAAATTAAAACTGACCAACCTATTATTATCGGTAAAGTTGTTTTTTTTAAGTTGTTCGATTTTACAAACGCAAGAATTATATAAGCTGTTATTAATAAAAACGAAATTGAAATATAAAGTGGTAAATCTGGTGTCATATTTTAATATTTATGTCAAAAATACTACAGCTATTTATAATAGAACTTGCCAATTGACAAGAAAGGGAAATTATATTGAGATAATACGCAATGAATAACATTTAGTTATTATGCGAATCTAAAACAAGTTCAGATTGACGGATATTTTTATAATTGATAACAGGTAATTATCTTTTTCGAAGTTTATCTTTCAAAGTCATTCCGTATTTATTTCTGAATCTTATCATTAAAAAAAAGCATAATGAAAAAACCTATTCGTGTTGATAAATGCGGTTTTTAATGCATTATTTTAAATAGTAATTCCTTTAAAATATCTCTATGTGATTGATTAGCTCCTACCCCTTTACTTTTTACATCTGCTTCACGTAATAAAGCGATTACTTGTGATACTTTTCGCATTGGATAATTTTTTGCAGCCGAGCTATAATCGTCTACAAAAAACGGATTCACACCTAAATTTTTAGCTACCGAACCTTTCGATTTATCTTTTAATCCATGATACATTAATAGTTGTGTAAAAAAACTATTTAACAATGAAATAGTCATTACTAACGGATTACTTTTCGGGTTTTGCGCAAAATAATTGATTATTCTATTTGCCTTAACCACATCTCTTTGCCCTATTGATTTACGTAACTCGAAATTATTAAAATCTTTAGAAATACCGATATTATCTTCAATATGCTTATCGGTTATAATGGTATCTTTTGGTAAAACAGAAGTTAATTTATCTAATTCGTTTGCTATTTTACTTAAATCAACTCCTAAAAACTCAACTAACATCTGAGATGCTTTAGGTTCTATATTGTATTTTTTTCCACTTAAAACTCTACGAATCCAATCAGAAACTTGATTTTCATATAATTTCTTACTCTCGTAAATCAATCCATTTTTAGCAATTGCTTTATAGGCTTTTTTACGTTTATCTAACTTTTTGTATTTATAATTAAAAACCAAAACTGTAGTTGGTTGCGGATTTGTAGCATAAGCCTCAATCTTATCAATAGTACGACTTAAATCTTGTGCTTCTTTTACAATAATCACCTGGCGATCTGCCATCATCGGGTATCGTTTTGCTGACGAAATAATTTCATCAATAGAAACATCACGACCATACATTACTACTTGATTAAATCCTTTCTCAGACTCATCAAGTACATTTTTTTCTATATAATCAGAAATTTTATCGATATAATAAGGCTCCTCACCCATTAAGAAATAAACAGGCTTTATGTTTCCTCCTTTTATATCAGCTATAATATTTTTAATTTCGTTCATAACTTTAAGTAAGGTATTACTTGGAAGAAAATAATACAATCTTTAACTTAAGTTTGCCACGCTTTGCTCGCAATGACTTTCTATTTTTACATATATTTGAAACATGCAAAAATTGAATCTTCCCAACTATACATTCAAGCTCAAAAGTAACGAAAATAAGACGCTTATTTTTGATAAATGGAGAAAAAAATACTTGGTATTAACTCCAGAAGAATGGGTACGTCAACATTTTGTACAGTTTTTAATTGATGAAAAAAAATATCCTGTTTCGTTAATTGCTCTTGAAAAACAACTCACCATAAACAACTTAAAAAAACGTACTGATATTGTTATTTTCTCTTCGGATGGAACGCCAAATATTATTGTAGAATGCAAGGCTCCGAAAATTAAAATAGCACAAGATACTTTCGATCAAATTGCACGCTATAATTTAAAATTAGATGCCAATTACTTAGTTGTTACCAACGGATTACAGCATTATTTTTGCAAGCTCGATAAAGAAAATGAAACCTATATATTTTTAGAAGATATTCCTGATTATAAATAAACAATGACTTTACATCATTTTTGAAGAATGTAAAAGTATTTCGAATTAGTTCTCGATACAAAACTCTAAAAAAAGAGTTTTACTCGAACTGACAAATATTAATAACAAACTATAACTTCTAGTAGTTTTTGAAGAATGAAAAATGTATCGAAAAGTCTTACTTATTAATTCTCTATAAAAATAATTTCACTCGATCTTACAAAAAACAAGAACATAAACTGTAAATTCGCTCTCTTGAAAACAGCAATCGTTATATTAAATTGGAATGGTAAAAAATTGTTAGAACAGTTTTTACCATCGATCGTAAATTTCAGCTCGCAAGAAGCCGAAGTTTATGTAGCCGACAATGCTTCTACTGATGATTCTATTGAATTTATCAAGCAAAATTATCCTACTGTAAAAATTGTAAAAAACAGTATTAACGGCGGTTATGCAAAAGGGTATAATGATGCTTTACAACATATTGATGCCGATATTTATTGTTTAGTAAATTCAGATATTGAAGTTACTAAAAACTGGTTAACACCTATTTTAACTACTTTTAAAACAGCTCCAAACACAGCTATTATTCAGCCTAAAATTTTAGACTTTAAAGACAAATCGAAATTTGAATATGCGGGTGCTGGTGGCGGATTTATAGATTTATATGGCTATCCGTATTGTCGCGGGCGTATTTTTAATCATTTAGAAACCGATAACGGACAATTTAACGATACGACTGATATTTTTTGGGCTTCGGGGGCTTGTTTATTTATTCGCTCTGAGGTGTATCATAAACTAAATGGCTTTGATGAAGATTATTTTGCGCATCAAGAAGAAATCGATTTATGTTGGCGTGCAAAAAACGAAGGTTTTAACATAAAGTATGTGGGGGATTCAACAGTATATCATGTTGGCGGAGCTACATTAGAAGCTATCAACCCTAAAAAAACATACTTAAACTTTAGAAACAGCTTACTAAACGTTGTTAAAAACGTACCTAGAAAATGGTTTTTGTTCGTTGTTTTTTCTCGTTTGATCTTAGACGGAATTGCTGGCGTAAAATTCTTAACAGAGTTAAAACCTCAACACACAATTGCTATCGTAAAAGCGCATTTTAGTTTCTATGCAAACTTCTTTAAGTTTTTAGGAAAAAGAAAAAAGCTACAAAAAAAAGCGGATTACAACAAACATACTTCTGTTGTTTGGCAATGTTATGCACTGGGAAGAACTACCTTTAACAAACTGAAATAGCTCTTTTTTACTGTTTTTTTTTAATGGTTCCTAGGTATTGAATACATCAACCTAAATATTTTTTAAACTTATTTAATAAACAGTTGTGATTCACAGGATGTGATTTCGAAATAAATTCGGAATGACGTTAACAAATAAAATCCTGACTAAAAAAACATGTTCTATGTTCTTTTTCTTTCTTTGAAATTTTTATACTCTTGAATCCGTAAAACTGAACTTGTTTCAGGTTCACATAATACAGGCATTCAATATCAAAAGTAAATTAAGAGTGACGTTTACGATACTCGAAAATTCATAAAAAGAGGTAGCCCCGATTGTAGCATTTGTTTGAGCTCCTCGCAGAGAGCGAGTGCGGAAAGCGGGAAATAGCTTCAAATAATATATGTAATTGAAAAAAATATTTACAGAATATCTAAACTTCCTTTTCCTTCACGGATTACTTCTGGTAAATGGTTTGTTAAATCGATAACTGTAGAGGCGAAATTATCTCCGAAACCACCATCTACAACAACATCAACGATGTTTTGCCACTTCTCGAAAATCAATTCAGGGTCGGTAGTATATTCTATAACCTCATCTTCATCGTGAATAGATGTTGAAACTATTGGGTTACCTAAAGCTTCTACAATTGCTATAGCAATTGCATTATCTGGCACGCGAATACCTACGGTTTTACGCTTTTTAAATACTTTTGGTAATGAATTACTTCCGGGTAAAATAAAAGTATATGGCCCTGGCAACGCCCTTTTTAAAATTTTATAAGTAGCCGTGTCAATTTGTTTTACATAGTCTGATAAATGACTTAGATTGTTACAAACAAACGAGAAGTTAGACTTCTCTAACTTCACGCCTTTTATCTTTGCTATTTTTTCTAATGCTTTTGTATTGGTGATATCACAGCCTAATCCATAAACAGTATCTGTTGGATAAATTACCAAACCACCATTTTGTAAAACTTTTACAATTTTAGCTATTTCTTTGGGGTTCGGGTTGTCGTTATACAGTTTTATGAATTGTGCCATGCCTTAAAATTTATCAAAATCGAAATCGTCTATATTTTCAAAGCCAGGATAATCATCAGTAAACTCATCATCTAAATCATCAGGAATATCTGCCTTAAATTCTTTTTCTGGTGCTTCATCAGGTATTTCTCCTACTGTTAGGATAATTTTAGATTCGGTAACTACTTCGTCTGATTGCTCTACAACTTCTACATAAAACGTCCACATTTGTAAAAAATCATACACATATATCAGTTTATCATTTATATTTGGTAGTGTTTCCTTTAAAATACAAGTAGCCATTGAAGCTTCTTCTCCTGCTTCTGCCATATCAAATAACGGAATCTCCTCTCCTTGGTTCCAATCTTCATCGGTACGATAAAAAGAAGCCATTTCTTGTCCGTTAAAACCAAACGATTTAGCGATATCGAAATGTAAATCTTCTAATGATTTTACTTCATTAACCACTAATGTTCTAATTACATCTTTTTTGGTATCTAATATTACACGTACTTTATACATTCTATCATTTTTAGTCGGCACAAAAATACGTATTTTTGACTAAAAATTTTAGTAAATGAATAAGCAAGAATCTCTCGATATACTTAACAGCTACAACAAAGACACTTTAATGGAAACTCTTAAAATTGAGTTCGTTAATGTTGGTGCTGATTTTTTAACTGCAAAAATGCCTGTAAATTCAAAAGTACACCAACCTTATGGAATTTTACACGGCGGTGCAACAGCTGCTTTGGCCGAAACTGTTGGTAGTTCTGCTTCTGCTTTTTTCTTAAATGATAAAAGTAAAATCGTAAAAGGGATTGAATTGAGTATTAATCACCTAAAAAGTAAAAGAGAAGGAGAAGTTTTTGCTACTGCGAAATCAATTCACCAAGGAAGAACAACGCATTTATGGGAAGTTAAAATTGTAGATGAAGAGGATAATTTAATTTCTCTATGTAAAATAACTAACATAGTTTTAGACAAAAAATAAATGAGATTATTTAAGAAAATTTTTAAAATTATAGTGCTATTTTTCTTTTTAGCACTTGTAATTATATATTTCTTATTCTCTAGTTTCTCTGCACCAAAATCTGACAAAAAAGTAATTAGTAAGTTTATTAATAGTAGTATAAAACCTACAATAACACACGAAACCTTTGCTTCTTATAAATTCAGAAAACTAACCATACAAAAAGATACTACATTGCCTACATTGGTTTTTGTTCATGGAACCATTGGTTCATCTACCGATTTTATTGAGTATATGACTGATAGTTTGCTGTTAACTAAAACAAATATGGTTTCTTATGACAGAATTGGTTACAATTATAAAGATGCCAATTCGGTACAAGAAAGCATTGCTTTTGAGCGTAATATGCTACACGATATTATTAAAAACTTACATCCTAAAAAAACAATTTTAGTCGGCTATTCTTATGGCGGACCAATTGCTTTAGCTGTAAAAAAAGAGGTAAAGAAAGTTATTTTACTAGCTCCTGCAGTTTATAGTAAAGTAGAACCGATGCCTTGGGCTATTAATTTTTACAAATGGAACGTAACGCGTTGGTTGATTCCTGCGATTTGGAAAGAGGCTTCTAAAGAGAAAATATCACATAAAAAAGATTTACAGCATTTTGAAAGCAACTGGAAATCTTCTCCTAATAAAATTTTAAGTATTCACGGAACCAATGATTGGATTGTTCCTAATGAAAATTCTTTATTCTTACAAAATCAATTTCCTAAAGAGCAGTTCGAATTAACTACTCTTGATAATGCAGGACATGGATTAATATGGAGCAACTTTAAAGAAATTAAACAACAATTACTAAATCAATTAGATTGACTATATTTTTAAGCATAGAAAAAGCTCTCGAAAGCAAGCTTCCTTTTGTCGTTTATCGAAAACCAAATACTACATTATTAAAAGGATGGTTTCAAAAAAACGATAATTTATATACTTCGAAAGAGTATACCGAAAGCGGATTTATATTTGCGCCTTTTGATGATAAAAATGCGGCTATTTTACTTCCTAAAGAACATTCTCTTTTTCAGGAAGAAGAAGCCTTATTTAAGATTGATTTAAGTGATGAAAATAATTTTGAGCCTGATTATTCATCAGAAAAAACACATATCCATTTAGTTGAAAAAGGTATTAAAGCGATTGATGAAAATCAATTTAAAAAAGTTGTTTTATCAAGAAAAGAAGAAGTAAAACTTACCGATTTTAACGCTATTAAAACATTTAAAAAGCTACTTGCAAACTACCCAAATGCGTTTACTTATATATGGTTTCATCCGAAAGTTGGAATGTGGCTAGGTGCAACGCCAGAAACTTTAGTTCAAATTAAAGATAACAATTTTAAAACAATGTCTTTAGCAGGAACACAAGTTTTTAATAACACAACCAATGTTTCTTGGTCTCCAAAAGAAATTGAAGAACAACAATTTGTAACCGATTATATAACAGATAAACTTATAAGTATTTGTAATAAAACAGCAAAAGAAACTGTAGAAACTATAAAAGCAGGAAATTTATTACACTTAAGAACTTTAATTTCTGGAGAAATGAATTCAGAAAATTCGACTTTAATAAAAAAACTACATCCCACTCCGGCTGTTTGCGGATTGCCTTTAGAAACCTCTAAAGCCTTTATTTTAAAAAACGAAAACTATAACCGAAGTTATTATACTGGTTTTTTAGGCGAATTGAATTTAAAAATTGATACCAAAAACACTTCTGAACTTTTTGTGAACCTTAGGTGTATGGAAATTAAAAACAGCTCAGCTTTTATTTTTATTGGTGGCGGAATTACCAAAGAAAGCAACCCTAAAAGTGAATGGAAAGAAACTATTGCGAAAACAAAAACAATGAAAAAAATATTATAGAGGAAAAACACTCTGTAAAAAAAATATTTTCCTTGTATTTAAACTTACCAATTGACAATAACCATATAATCAACTATATTTAAGCTCATTAAAATTGGTTATATGAGAGAAAAATTACTTAAAAAAAACAATCTTTACTATAAACTTAATAGTAAAGTTGGTAGAATCTTAACACAAGAACAACTAATTGAAACAACATCTAAAACAAGCAACAAAACAAGAGAGCTTGTTAATTAGCATTGTAAAAAATAAAAAGCACCAACCTTTAACAGTTAGTGCTCTTATGTGTAAATTGAATTTGAATTGATTTTTTTAGCTTTAACTTAAATGCAAACTATAGTTTGTATTTAGGTTTTTGCTTACAGTTATCTTCTGCTTAAATATCGTCGAAAGAAACGTCTGTAAAACTTTCAGCTGAAGCTACTTCTTGCTCTTCACCTGCTGTTTCTTCTTCTTTTTTGTAATCTTTTTGGTGACGTTCACTTATTACTTCAGATCCTTTTTCGTTTACAATAAAATCAGTCGCTTTATTTAGCATCTCTTTAAAGTCAGAAAAATCTTCTTTATATAAGTAAATTTTATGCTTTTGATAATGAAAAGAACCATCATCATGGGTGAATTTTTTACTCTCGGTTACTGTTAAGTAATAGTCATCTGCTTTTGTAGATCTTACGTCAAAAAAATAGGTTCTTCTTCCTGCTCTTAAAACTTGTGAAAAAATTTCTTCTTGCTCTACTCTCTCTCTCTCACTCATAATTCGTTTCTTAAATAATAATTGTTTACTTAAAATTGCTCAACAAATCTAACAAAATAATTGACTTGGCAATACGAAACCTTACATTTCTTTTTCTAAAAGTTGCTGTTCGTACAGCTCTTTATAATAACCTGCTGTTTCTATTAATTGATTATGAACACCTTGCTGAATAATCTTACCTTCATCTAAAATAATAATTTTGTCCGCGTTTTTTGCTGATGAAACTCTGTGACTAATAATAATTGTAGTTTTATCGCTTGATACTTTTTCTAAATTTGAAAGAATTTGTTCTTCGGTTTCTGTATCAACTGCAGACAAACAATCATCAAATATTAAAATTTTAGGATTCTTTATAATAGCTCTTGCAATAGAAGTTCGTTGCTTTTGTCCTCCCGACAAAGTAACACCTCTCTCACCTAAAATAGTTTTATAACCTTCTTTAAAATCGACTATATTATCATGAATCATCGCATTTTTTGCCGCTGCTATAATTTCTTCCTCAGAAGCACCTTCCTTCCCGAACTTTATATTATTCTGAATCGTATCAGAAAACAAAAACGGATCTTGAGGTACAAAACCTATTTGACTTCTTACATCATACAAATTACAATCCTTAATATTTTTACCATCAATTATAACTTCTCCTTCATTCACGTCATATAAACGAGAAATCAAATTAATAATGGTTGATTTACCACTTCCTGTTTTTCCTAAAATAGCTAGAGTCTCTCCTTTTTTAATTACTAAGCTCACTTTATTTAAAGCTGTAATATTAGTATCTTCATACGTTAAAGACACATCTTTAAATTCAATCTCTCCTTCAACTTTCGTCGTTACATCTGTATTATTTACAATCTCTGGAATCTCTTCTAAAAACTCATTAATTCGTTGTTGCGAAGCTTCGGCTTGCTGCACCATAGAAGTTACCCAACCAACTACCGCTACAGGCCAAGTAAGAATGTTTACATACATTACAAATGCCCCAATTGCTCCTAGTTGAATTTCGCCTGCGATGTATTGTTTACCACCAACATACAATACAATAATATTACTTAACCCAATTAATAAAATCATCAAAGGAAAAAATAAAGCTTGAATTTTATACAACTCTATGTTCTTTTCCTTGCTCTGATCTGCTATTTCATCAAACGACGCAATCACCTCTTGTTCTATCGCATAGGATTTCACCACATTAATTCCCGAGAAAAACTCTTGATTAAATGTTGTTAATTTTGATAAATATTGTTGAACAACTGTACTTCGTTTATTAATTTGTTTACTTAACACAAAAATAGAAACCGACAGAATAGGAAACGGAATCATCGTATATAATGTAAGCTTTGGTGAAATGGCATACATTTGAGAAAACCCAATTGCTAGAGACACCAACATGTTTAAAGAATACATAATTGCTGGTCCAAAATACATACGAACCTTAGAAACGTCTTCACTAATACGATTCATTAAATCACCCGTTCTATTCTTCTTATAAAAGTTAATAGATAAGCGTTGATATTGCTGATAAATTTCATTTTTCAGGTCAAATTCTATCATTCTCGACATTACAATAATTGTTTGTCGCATTAAAAAAGTAAAAAATCCTCCCAATAAAGTTACTCCGATAATAAGTAATATATTATTTAGTAAAACCGATTTTACCACCGACAAATCTGTTACTTTACCTAACTGATAATCTTCAACGACATTTAAAGAATCACCAACAAAATCGGGAATTTTAAGTGTTAAAATCTTTGCTAATACTGTAATTAAGACTCCTAATAATAATCTCCATTTATATTTTATAAAGTATTTATTAAGATATTTTAATGAATTCAATGTGAAAAATGTTTTTTTAGTTAAAATTCAGGGCTAATAACCCTTTGTTGTTAAAGATAACACAATTAAGACCACTTTTTTTGCTTATGTTTTAACGATTTCTTACTTTTGTACTCGAATTTTTGAGATTCTTAAAACACTCTCAAATTAAAAATCAAAACAAATGACATCAGAAATCATTGATACTAAAGACCTTAAGAACGACCCAGTATTTGGTCAGTTATCTTTCGACAATCACGAACAAATCGTTTTTTGTAATGACGAAGATACAGGTTTAAAGGCAATAATTGGTATTCATAATACAACTTTAGGACCTGCTTTAGGAGGTACTAGAATGTGGCAATATACGAATGAATGGGAAGCGCTTAATGACGTATTACGTTTATCTCGTGGAATGACTTATAAATCTGCTATTACAGGATTAAATCTTGGTGGTGGTAAAGCCGTAATTATTGGTGATGCTAAAACTCAAAAAAACGACGCTTTAATGCGTAAGTTTGGAGAGTATGTTAATTCTTTAAGCGGAAGATATATTACAGCAGAAGATATTGGTATGGAAACTCGCGATATGGATGTTATCCGTGAGGTTACACCACACGTAACTGGAGTTTCTGAAGCTATAGGTGGATCTGGAAACCCATCTCCTGTAACTGCTTATGGTGTTTACATGGGAATGAAAGCAGCTGCAAAATATCGTTTTGGAACAGACAATTTAGAAGGTAAAAAAGTTTTAGTACAAGGTGTTGGTCATGTTGGTGAAACTTTAGTAAAACACATTACTGATGAAGGAGCAAAGGTTATCTTAAATGATATAAACGAAGCTCGTTTAGAAGAATTAAGTAAAAAATACGGTGCAAACGTAGTTTTAGGAAATGATATTTACGGATTAGATGTAGATATTTATGCTCCATGTGCTTTAGGTGCAACAGTAAACGACCAAAGTATTGCGCAATTAAAAGCGAAAGTTATTGCAGGTGCTGCAAATAATCAATTAGCAGACGAATTAAAACACGGTAAATTATTAAGAGAAAAAGGAATTGCTTATGCTCCTGATTTCTTAATTAATGCTGGTGGAATTATAAATGTATATGCAGAAGTTGTTGGTTATGACAAGGCTGAAAGCATTAAAAGAACTGAAAACATCTACAATACTACCTTAGATATTTTCAACTTAGCTGATAAAGAAAGTATCACAACACACCAAGCTGCTTTTAATATTGCACAAGCAAGAATTGATGCTCGTAAAAAAGAGCAAAATAACTAGATAAAAAACAAAAAAGTTTTACTTTTGCAGAGCGTTAGAAATAGTTTCTATCGCTCTTTTTTTTAAAGTTCTTTAAAATGATTAACAGAAGACATATTCGAGTTAAGGTAATGCAGTCGGTTTATGCAATGCAGCAATCGCAGAGTGATGATATTGTAAAAGAAGAAAAGTTCTTAAAAAACAGCATTCAAAAGATGTATGATTTATATGTTCTAAACCTTCAATTACTGGTTGAAGTTCAGAAATTGGCTCATAAGAGAATGCAACTTTCTAAAAAGAAAATACTCGTTACTAAGGACGATTTAAATCCGAATACGAAATTTATCGACAACAAAATTTTCAGTTTACTAAGTGAAAGCACTAGCTTAGAAGCTTATGTTGAACTTAATAATCTTAATTATTGGGAATTTGACAATGAATATGTACGTATTATTTTAGACGAATTACAAAAAAGTGATTTGTATAAAAAATACATGGATGCTGCTGAAGATTCATACAAGGTTGATAAAACTTTTATTATCGATTTTTTTAAAGAAATAATTGCTCCTAATGAAAAACTAGCAGATTATTTTGAAGATAAAATGATTTCATGGGTAGATGATATTCCTTTTGTAAATACTTGGATTGTGAAATCTTTAAATAAACAAAAAGCTCAAAATCCTTTTATTTTAGGAAGTTTATATAAAGACAGTGAAGACAAGCAATTTGTAGGTGATCTATTTACAAAAACAGTTTTACATCAACATAAATATCAAGAAGATATTATTGAAAAAACACCTAACTGGGAAGCTGATAGAATTGCAGATATTGACATGATTATCATAAAAATGTCTATTACCGAATTTTTACATTTTCCATCTATACCAAGCAGAGTTAGTATCAATGAATACATCGAATTAGCAAAAGATTATTCTACCAATAAAAGTGGTTATTTTATAAATGGTGTTTTAGATAAATTATCTAAAAACTACCTCGCAGACAATAAGATGGTTAAAATTGGTAGAGGATTATTATAAAAAATCATTATTTTTACGAAAAATAAATTAAAACATATTAAAATGAAGAAAATAGCCGTAGCAATTGCATTTGTTCTTTCAACAGGAATGTTAGTTTCTTGTGGACAAGGAAATGCAGCATCTAAAGTAAAAAAAGAAAACGTAGAAAACGCTGAAAAAAGAGATGTTACTATTAGTGCTGGTTCAGCTTCTATTTCTTTTGACAAAGAAGAATATAATTTCGGAACTGTTAAAGAAGGAGAAATTGTTAAAACTACTTTTATCGTAACAAATACAGGTAAAGGAGATTTAGTAATTACAAATGCACAAGCAACTTGCGGTTGTACGATACCTGTTTGGCCAAAAGAAGCAATTGCTCCTGGAAAAACTGGAGAAATACAAGTAAGTTTTAACACAAACGGAAAACCAAACAAACAATCTAAATCGATAACATTAACTACCAACACAACAAAAGGTAGAGAAATTTTAAAGATTTCAGGTATGGTAACTCCTAAAAATAAAGCAATATAATGTTTGCAACCATTTTTTTACAAGCAAGCACACAAGAAAGCATCATGAATATGCTTCCTTTTGTTGCAATGATTGGAGTATTTTACTTTTTGATTATTCGTCCGCAGATGAAACGTCAAAAAAACGAAAAGAAATTTCAAACTACCGTTCAAAAAGGAATTAAAATAATTACTACTAGCGGAATTCACGGTAAAATTGTTGAAATTAACGACAACGATAATACCATTACTGTTGAAACAGGTGCTGGGAAAATAAAATTTGAACGTTCTGCTATTTCAATGGAGTTAAGTAAAAAATACAATACTGAGATTAAGAAATAATTTAAAGTATTTATCAAAAAAAAGAGCGCTAATTAGCGCTCTTTTTTGTTTTTTATGTAGATTGCATTATATTACTAACTGTGAAAAATAAACTTAACATACCCAAAACCTTTTTTGGTTTTTTATTAGCCTCTGTATTCATTTGGCTCCTTATAAACCTTTCTAAGGAATACACTACTGAAATAACAATTAGCACGGTATATACCAATTTACCTATCAAAAAAACGATTATTGATATTCCTGTAAAAGAAATTCCCTTACTTGTAAAAGGAAGTGGATTTAAATTAATTACTACAAGTCTTACCAATAATCCGATAATGTTAGATTTAGAAAAAATCAACAACAAAAAAGATACTGACTACTACTTTTTAACTAATAAATTACAGTCTGAAATACAAGATCAATTAAAATCGGGCATTGAGTTAATTAGTATTAAAACAGATACAATTCCGTTAAAAGTAGGTACATTACATTCAAAAAAAGTTCCTTTAAAAACAGCCTTAGATATTACATTTCAACTTGGTCATGATTTAGCTACTCCTATAAGTATAAAACCCGCTACAGTACTAATCTCGGGAGAACAATCGTTGTTAAAGAAAATAAAACATTTGAGTTTAGAGAATATTAGTTTAGAAAATATTTCTGAAAGCACAAAAATAAAAGCAGTAATAAATATTCCTGAAAACGTAAGAACAGATATCACTTCTGCTGAAATAAATATTGTTATTGATAAATTCACCGAAGGAGAAATAGAGGTTCCGATTTTAGTTAAAAATGCCCCAAAAGGAATAAATATTTTCCCTAAAAAAGTGAAGATAATTTATAAAGTAGGTTTAAATAATTTTAATAAAATAAATGCAAATCTATTTGAGGTAATCTGCGATTATAATCAAGTTAAAAATAACGGCACTTCATACTTAACGCCACAAATCATAAAGTCTCCAGGTGCTATTACGCTTGTAAGAACCGTACCAGAAAAAATAGATTTCTTAATACATAAATAATGGTAATAGGCTTAACAGGAGGTATTGGCAGCGGAAAATCTACAGTTATAAAAATGTTTTCTAAATTCGATAACATTGCTATTTACATTGCAGATGATGAGGCTAAAAAACTAATGAATTCTTCGGATAAAATTAAAACGCAACTAATTGCTAAGTTCGGAAAAGAAACATATCGTAATAATCAACTCAACAGACCTTATTTAGCGAGCATTGTTTTTAATGATCCAGAAAAATTAAAAACGCTAAATGCCATTGTACATCCTGTTGTAAATGATCATCTACAACAATTTATACTCCAAAACGTTAACAAAGAATACATTTTATATGAAAATGCAATTCTCTTTGAAAATGGCAGCAATGCTTTTTGCGACAAAATAATTACGGTAACTGCCCCTGAAAACATCAGAATTCAGCGTGTTTTAAAAAGAGATAATTCAACGATTGCTGCTGTTAAGAGTAGAATTAAAAATCAATGGAATCAAACAAAAAAAACATTACAATCTCATTATATTATTGAAAACAATACACTTACAAAAACTGAACTCCAAATATTAAATATTCATAATATTTTAACAAAAACAACCAAATAGTTTGCGTTTTACCAATAGTATTTCTTAAAATTATCTTAATTTTACAGAAACTCTGTTAATCTAAGTTAAAAGCAGACACTCCTTCATTTTATTGATTTATTTTTGAATAATGGGTAAGAGAATTTTTATTCTTATTGTTGTTTTAATGAGTATTTCTTTAATAGGAATCATCTCAGTTCAAGTATATTGGATTAAGGATGCTATAAAGAATAAGCAACAACAATTCGACAACAACATTACAATTGCATTGGCACGAACATCCGAAAGGATAAAAGACAGAGAATACTCTGAATTCCTTCAAGATAATCAAGAATTTCTTAAGGATAAGAAGTTTGTTTCTGATGCAGAGATAACCACGTATTTATTTCAACAAATAGACACAACGAATAAAAGAAAGTTTACATTCGGTACCACTATTTTGGGTGAAAGCATAAAAATGCCTGGTGATTTTGTTGATAATGATTCTATTGTTGTTAAACGTTATTCAGGAAAACAAGATTTTTATTTCTCTCAGGTAATTAAATCAGATAATAATGATTTTAATTCTTTTATAGAAGAAAATAGTTATTCAACTTTTAAAACCTACCCTAAATTTAATAGGCGATTAATTGAAAATATGTTACGCCAAAGAAATAGGCTATATCCAATTAATCAACGTATTGGTAATAAAGAATTGAATTTTACGATACAAGAAGAGCTTGCCAAAATGAATATAACCCAAAACTTTAAGTATGGTGTTTATGAAGATGGTTTAGCTACACAATTAAAATCGGGTTATTTTAATATACATCCGAAAGATGCGAATTACCCGTTGTTTGAAGACGACAATGGAGATAGTAAATATAAGCTATATATAAAGTTTCCTAATGAGCGTAAAAACTTATTATCTGGAATGATGAAAATTTTAGGTTTATCTTTATTATTTATTGGAATAATTATTGCTGCTTTTTCTGCATCACTATATCAGTTGGTTCGTCAGAAAAAGATATCAGAAATAAAAACAGATTTTATCAATAATATGACACACGAGTTTAAAACACCTATTGCTACTATTAATTTAGCGCTAGATGCTATTAAAAACCCTAAAATAATATCTGATGAAGAAAAAGTAAAGCGCTATGTACGCATGATACGTGAAGAAAATAAACGTATGCACGGACAGGTAGAAAATGTACTACGAATTTCTAGATTAGAAAAAAATCAAGTTGAAATTAGTAAGGATGCTACCGATATGCACGACACAATAGAGGAAGCTATTGAACATATTCAATTATTAGTAGATGATAAAAAAGGAAGTGTAACATCACATTTTGAAGCGATATCAACTGAAGTTCTTGGAAATCAATTTCATTTAACGAACATCATTGTAAATATGTTAGAAAATGCTTTAAAGTATTCAGATGAGGCTCCTAAAATTGATGTTTATACAGAAAACACAAATAAATACTTTATCTTTAAAATAAAAGATGAAGGGATTGGAATGAGTAGAAATGCTCAGAAATATGTTTTTGATAAATTTTATAGAGAACATAAAGGGAATATACATAACGTAAAAGGTCATGGTTTAGGGTTAGCTTACGTTAAAGAAATTATAGAAAGCCACCAGGGTAGTGTTCATGTTGAAAGTGAGAAAGGCAAAGGAAGCTTATTTACTGTGAAAATACCATTAATATAAAATAAAATAAATGGGAAGTAAAAGAATATTATTAGTAGAAGACGATCCGAATTTCGGAACAGTTCTTAAAGATTATTTAGCATTAAATGATTACAATGTAACACATGCTAAAGACGGTATAGATGGATTAATCATGTTTAAAAACGGAGATTATGATTTATGTATTTTAGATGTAATGATGCCTCGTAAAGATGGTTTTTCGTTAGCGCAAGACATCCGTGTAACAAACAAAGAAATTCCGATTGTATTCTTAACAGCTAAAACATTAAAAGAAGATGTTTTAAGAGGATATCAAGTAGGTGCTGATGACTATTTAAATAAACCTTTCGATTCTGAAGTTTTATTACATAAAATAAAAGCAATTTTACAGCGTAAAGAAAACGAAAAATCGAGTGACACTGATGAATTTGAGTTTAAGATTGGAGGTTTTGATTTTAACTCTAAACTTCGTCACCTTTCACTTAACGGTGCTGAAGCGCAAAAACTTTCACCTAAAGAAAGCAAACTTTTAAGAATGTTAGCTGTGCATAAAAACGATTTAATGCCACGTGAATTAGCCTTAACAAAAATATGGAGAGACGATAATTATTTTACTTCTCGTAGTATGGATGTGTACATTGCTAAGCTTCGTAAGTATTTAAAAGGTGATGAAAATGTTGAGATTTTAAACATTCATGGAGAAGGATTTAGACTGTTAGAGAAAATATAGAACAGTAATTCTAAAAATTACGAATTTAAAGACTTCCTTTTCCCTGGAAGTCTTTTCTTTTTTATAAATTGTAACAATAATTTTAGTAATTCGTCGAATACTTATAATCAACAAAATCGAAAAATTTGGAAACAATTTTATCAATAAAAAACCTCGATAAAAAATACGGCAAAGTCCATGCAGTAAATAACCTTTCTTTTGATATTCAAAAAGGAAATGTTTATGGAATTCTTGGACCCAACGGAAGCGGAAAATCAACTACTTTAGGTATTATTTTAAATGTAGTAAATGAAAACTCAGGAAGTTTTAGTTGGTTCGACGGAAAGCTTTCTACTCATGAAGCCTTAAAAAAAGTAGGTGCTATAATTGAGCGTCCTAATTTTTATCCATACATGACCGCTGTTCAAAATTTACAATTAATTTGTAAGATTAAAGAAGTTTCTGCTGATAAAATTGATGAAAAATTAAAAGTAGTTAATCTTTTCGAAAGAAGAAATAGCAAATTCAGAACCTACTCTTTAGGAATGAAACAACGTTTAGCAATTGCTTCAGCATTGTTAAATGATCCTGAAATATTAATTTTAGACGAGCCTACTAATGGATTAGATCCGCAAGGAATCCATGAAATTCGTCAAATAATTAAGGATATTGCCAAAAACGGAACCACAATTTTACTTGCCTCTCACCTACTCGATGAAGTTGAAAAGGTATGTACACACGTACTAATTATAAGAAACGGGGTAAAACTATACAGCGGTAATGTTGATAATATGGTTGTTTCAAACGGAGTTATAGAAGTAAAAACAGACGATAACATTGATAAATTAGTAAATGTTTTAAAAAACTATTATGAAGTTGCCTCTGTTGATGTTGAAGGTGATTTGGTTACTGCACGTTTAGAAAATGAAATTCCTGCTTCACAATTAAACAAACACTTATATGAAAACGGAATAATTGTATCGCATTTAGTTAAACGTAAACTTAGCTTAGAACAACAATTTTTAGATTTAACTAACAACAACTAATTCAACAAATATGTTACGCCTTTTATATATAGAATTCCATAAATTAAGATACAATAGAGCTAGTAAAGTTCTTTCAATAATTTATTTTGCCTTACTAACATCTGTTGCTTTAATTGCAGCAATTAAATTTGATGTAGGTCCAATAAAATTTCATTTAGCCGATCAAGGCATATTCAACTTTCCTTACATCTGGCATTTTAACACCTATATGGCTGCTATTTTCAAGTTCTTTTTACTACTTGTAATTGTATCTATGATGGCCAATGAATACAGTTACAAAACTTTAAAACAAAATTTAATTGACGGGTTAAGTAAAAAAGAATTTATTCTTTCAAAATTTTATACCGTGATTGCATTTGCTGTAGTATCAACTATTTTTGTTTTTGCTATTTCTTTAATATTAGGAGGTATTTATTCAGACTTCAATGAATTATCTATTATTTTTTCTGATTTAAGTTATCTATTTGCTTTCTTTATAAAACTAGTAGGTTTCTTTTCTTTCGGATTATTTTTAGGAATCTTAATTAAACGATCTGCCTTTGCTGTTGCAGCAATGATTGTATGGTTAATTATAGAAAGTATTTTTAAAGGCTATTTATATTGGACATTTAAAGACCTAAAAACAGGTACCGAGTCTGCCGTAGATGCTATTATGCAATTTTTTCCATTAGAAGCAATGGCTAATCTAATAAAAGAACCATTCACAAGGCTAGGCGCTGTTAAATCTGTTGCTAATCAAATAGGGGAAAATTTCACTAAAGATTATTCTGTTGGCCTTCTTAATATTGGTATTGTTTTAATATGGACTACCATTTTTATATATGCTTCATATTTTTTGTTAAAAAAACGAGATTTATAGAGGGTAATAAGTAGTTTAGCTGTTTTACTATAACAATAAACTACTTTAATAATGAGAAGAACTCTGTTACTTTTTATCTTTTTTACTTCTTTATCAATATATAGTCAAAAAGAAGCTAATTTTTGGTTTTTTGGAAGAAATGCAGGGATAGATTTCAATAATAACACCGTAACCTCATTAAATAATGGATTATTAAACACCGATGAAGGCTGCTCATCTATTGCTGATGAAAATGGTGCTCTTCTGTTTTATTCTGACGGAATTAACGTCTGGACTAAAAACCATGAGTTAATGAAATATTCGAACGGTAGTCTTGCAAATAATTTACAAGGAAACCCTTCGAGTACGCAATCTGGCTTAATCATCCCGAATCCTGAAGATAAAAATATCTACTATATTTTTACTGTAGGTACAGACTATGTAGGTAATGGAAGTGTATACCCTGTTAACCCTGGTTTTAATTTTTATACAATTGATATATCAAAAGGTAACGGTGGAGAAATTACTAACGGCCCAATAAACCTTTCCGACGGAAAAGATTTAACTTGGTCTGAAAAAGTAACAGCTGTTCAAGGAAAAGACTGTACGGAAATTTGGATTCTTTCAATAGTACAAAACACTTTTTATGCTTATAAGGTTGATAAAGATGGTGTAAAAAACACAAGTCCTGTTACCTCTTTATCTTCATACACCTTAAAAGATAAAAGAGGTTATTTAAAAGCCTCACCTGACGGAACAAAAGTAGCTTTAGCTGATTTCACCAACGACGGAAGTGGTAGATTTGTTTTATATGATTTTGATAATGCTTCAGGAAAAATAACATCAAATGGATTACTTCTTACTGATGGGGCTTTTGATGGGAGTCCTTATGGAGTTGAGTTTTCACAAAATTCAACAAAGCTATACACCTCTACATACACACAAAGCTCTGATGCTTTTAATATTCTTCAGTATGATTTATTAAAAGCAAACATACCAAATACAAAAACTAACGTTTGGTCTGGCACAGGCTACCGAGGAGCATTGCAACTAGGCCCAGATGGAAGAATTTATGCATCCGTACCTGATAAAACACATTTAGGTGGTGCAATATCTTCACAAGGATTACCGCCTTTTATACAGTCTTTTTTTGCCCCCGTTAATTTAATAAACACAACTACAAATGTAGTTTTAAATAATTCAAATCAGGTATTTTGTATCGGCGAAACCTATGAAATTGAACCCGAGAAAAATGACCCTACTGATACCTACACTTGGCTTAAAGATGGTATAGAAATTACTACTTCTAGAATATTAACAATTGACAACACCAATTTTGGCAGTGGTTTATATGAAGTTAAAATAGAATCGACATCTGATTGTAAAAAAACTTTTACAGGAAGGGTTCAAATTACTTTTGTACCCAAACCTACTATAAACAATATATCAACTTATATTCAATGCGATTTTGACAGCAATCCTGTTGATGGATTTGCTGCCTTTAATCTTCAAAACTTAGAAAATGATTTAGTAAACGATTCTACAAATATGTCTTTTGATTTCTTTGAAACATCAGATAGTAGTTTTTCTTCACCTTTAAATAAGGTAAATTATATAAATAGTGTTTCAACGAGTCATTCAGTATTAGTAAGGGCAACTAATACGATAACAAATTGCTATCAAACTGCTACAATCAATTTACAAGTAAACCCTACTGGTTTAACGTCTTACACCAATGAACATATTCCAGAATTGGATGAAAACGAAATAAATTTAACTGCTAAATTTAGTATTGGCTCTAATAATGGTATTTTTGATTTCTCAAAAAAAACACAACAAATAATATTTAATTCAAGTGGAGCTCTTTCTGTAACAACACACGATTTTCAGTATTATCGCACTTCTCAAGACGCTTCTTTACAAACGAATCAAATTTTTGTCGAAAAGCTACCAATTCCTCAAGGTGATTTAAATGAAATTATTTTATGTGTTGATAACCCTAGAAGAACACCACAACTTCAAACGACTTCTTTAAATGCTGATACTGGTACTGGTACAGATACTTACAAATGGTTTTTAAACGGAGTTCAAATACCAGGTGAGATATCTGCTATACACAATGCTTCTGCTAGTGGATTATATAAAGTTGAGGCTTATCGAAATCACCCTAATATCACCACACCTTACATGGGATATAATACTTTTAGAGTAAAAGAATCTAATCAAGCTTTAGTTATCAAAATAACATCTGCTGATGACAACGATATTCCTGAAAACAATAAAATTAAAATTACAATAGATGGTATTGGTGATTATGAATACGCCTTAAACAGTACAAATCTTAGTGATTTTATAAAAGGAGAAGAAAACTTTTCTCATACCTTCACAAATACCCCTCCTGGTTTAAATGCTATTTCAATCAGAGATCGAAATGGATGTGGAATTATATCTTCTAACAAAATTTCTACGATTTATTTTCAACGACATTTCACTCCAAACGAAGATGGTTACAATGACACCTGGAATGTTTTAGGTATTAATAATAGTTATTATACAGTTGTTAAAGTTCAGATATTTAATAGGTTTGGAAAGCTAATAAAAGAGATAACGGATAAAAATTTAACAGGTTGGGACGGCGTATATAATGGTAGTACCTTACCTTCTAACGACTATTGGGTATAATGCTAAGTTAATCAACACCAATGGTAAAGTTCGAAAAAAAAATGGTCATTTCTCTCTATTAAGAAACTAAACTTATATTTACCTCCTCAAAACTTTTATTTTTCTTGCTATGAAAAAAATCATTATTTTATTATTAATTTTATTCCCTTCAATCATTCTCTCTCAAGACGGTGGTACAACTTGTGATACTTCTGAGCCTATGTGCTCAGATAATAGTGGTGTAAAAATATTTAACAACACTACAAACACTCCTGACAATGGAAGTACTGCTTGTTTATATTCAACCCCTAACCCTTCTTGGTTTTATATTAAAGTGGAATCAACCGGAAACCTAGAGTTTGAAATTATTCAATCTACCGATTTCGATACAAACGGTAATCCTACAGGAACAAGTATTGATGTTGATTTTGCTGCCTGGGGGCCATTTAACACCTCTAATTCTAACTGTACGTCTTTAGCCAAAGAATGTATAGATAGTAGTGGAAATTCAATCCTCTGTCCCGATAACATTACATCTCCTAATTTTTATACCAATAATTTAGACAACACCAATATTATTGATTGTAGTTATTCTGGATCTAGTAGAGAAAATTTTACTATTAATAATGCACAAGCAGGTGAGTTTTATGTTTTATTGATAACAAATTTTGATAATCTCTCTGGTAAAATTAAATTAGAGCAAACCAATTTTACTAATACAGGGTCAGGTACGACAGATTGCTCTATTGTTTCTGGAGAACTAGGGCCTGATCAAGAAACTTGTGATGATACAACCGTTGTTTTAGATGGTACGCCTACCGTTGGAACAGTTACCAATTATGAGTGGCAAGTAGATACAGGTACTGGGTTTACAACCATACTCGGAGAAAACAATGCTACTTTAACAATTAACAACAACCTCTCAGGAACATACAAAAGTATAATCACCGATAATTTAGGTAATAAAGGTTCTGATGATGTTGTTATTAACTTTTTACCACTTCCGGTAATTGCAAATACAATTGTTACACTAAACCAATGTGATACTGATACTGATTTAATCACAGATATCAACTTAACATTAGCTGAAAAAAACATTTCAGCTAACTATTTAAACGAAACATTTAAATATTATCCTACCGAAAATGACGCTATAAATGACACTTCAGAAATCACCAACCAAACAGCCCATTCGGTTAGTGATGGAGATATGATTTGGGTGAGAACAATTTCGGATAAAAATTGCTATCAAATATCTAAAATAGAAATTACAGTAGGCTATCAAGCTAATATTACTTACACAAAACAATTCACTAATTGCGATGATTATTTAGATCCTGATGGTAATAACACAATCAATAACAACGACACTGATGGTATTACTTATTTTGATTTAAGTACTGTAGAGAGTGATATTAAGGCCACATTCCCCTTAATTAAAAGGCCTAATTTAGAAGTTTTAATTTTTGAAACTATTACTGATAGAAATGCCGTAATTAACAACATTACAAATACCACTAATTATCGTAATAAAAATGTCCCAGCAATAACACCTCAACCATTATATATTAAGATAATCGACAAAACAAATAACAACTGCGAAGGCTTGGGTAATTTCACAATTTGGACACAACCTTTACCTGATTTCATAGTATATAGCCCTGTTATTGTATGTTTAAACAACCCACAAACAAGATTAGAACCTATAAACCCTAATGCTACTTATAGTTATGAATGGACATTAAAAGGCAACTCTACTGTTTTAAGTACCAATGCTTTTTATGACGTTACAGTAGGTGGAACCTATGTAATTACTGCAACAAAGCAAGATGGAACTGGTTGTAAAAGAAGTAGAGAAATTGTAGTAAACGAATCTATAAATCCTACTTTAACAAGTGATGATATTGTTATAATTGACGACACAAATAATAATGGGCAAAATAATTACGCTGTCAAAATAATTACCAAAAATCAAAATTTAGGAATTGGTGATTACGAGTTTGCTATTACTGATGAAGATAACAATATAACAGGTTTTCAAGACGAACCTTTATTTGATAACATTTCGGGAGGTTTTTATACTGTTTTAGTTAGAGATAAAAATGGATGTCAACCTGATGCTACTATAGAAATATCAGTTATTGAATATCCCAAATTTTTAACTCCAAACGGAGATGGCAAAAATGATACTTGGAAAATTAAAGGAGCTAATTCTAGTTTTTATCCTTCAAGTAACATTACAATTGTTGATCGATATGGTAAAATTGTAGCTATAATTCCTATTGATAATCAAGGATGGGACGGAACCTATAAAGGTAAATTATTACCATCTAATGATTACTGGTTTAAAATTTATTTAGTTGACAGAAAAGGTAAAGTTCACCAACATCAAGGGCATTTTTCTCTTTTAAGAAAATAAAAAAAACTTCTTTTATATCTAATAAGTACGGATAGTTTTTCACATAAACTATCCGTATTTTTGTTGTATGGACTTTGAATTACACTCAGATTTTAAACCTACTGGCGATCAGCCAACAGCAATAAAACAATTAGTAAACGGATTAGATACCAACGAGAAACACCAAACATTGTTGGGGGTTACTGGTTCTGGTAAAACCTTTACTGTTGCCAATGTTGTTGCCGAAGTAAACCGACCTACTTTGGTCCTGGCACACAACAAAACATTGGCTGCACAATTGTATTCTGAGTTTAAACAGTTCTTCCCAAACAATGCTGTAGAGTATTTTGTTTCTTATTATGATTACTATCAACCTGAAGCATATATTCCTGTTACAGGTACTTTTATCGAAAAAGATTTATCTATAAATGATGAGATAGAACGCTTACGAATTAGCACTTCCTCTTCCCTACTTTCGGGTCGTAGAGATATTATTGTAATTGCCTCTGTTTCCTGTTTGTATGGTATCGGAAATCCGAATGAGTTTAAGAAAAATGTAATTCCGATTGAAGTAGATCAGCAAATTTCGCGCACAAAATTCTTACATCAATTGGTTACCAGTTTGTATTCTAGAACTGAAATAGAGATAAAAAGCGGAACTTTTAAAGTAAAAGGTGATGTTGTTACTATTTATCCGTCGTACGGAGATAGCGGTTATCGTGTGCATTTTTTTGGTGATGAAATTGAAGAAATTGAAACTTTTAATATAGAGAACAATCAAGTAATTGAAAAATTAACCGAACTAACCATTTACCCTGCAAACTTATTTGTTACCTCGCCTGATGTATTGCAAAATGCGATTTATAAAATACAGGAAGACATGGTTAAACAGGTAGATTATTTTAAAGAAATAGGAAAACACCTAGAAGCTAAACGATTGTTAGAACGTACCGAATTCGATTTAGAAATGATTCGTGAATTAGGTTACTGCTCGGGTATCGAAAACTATTCTCGTTATTTAGATGGTCGAGATCCTGGTACGCGTCCTTTCTGTTTATTAGATTATTTTCCGGAAGATTATTTAATGGTTATTGATGAAAGCCACGTTACCATTCCGCAAACACACGCCATGTATGGTGGTGATAGAAGTAGAAAGGAAAACTTGGTAGAATACGGATTCCGTTTACCTGCTGCGATGGATAACCGTCCGTTAAAGTTTGATGAATTTGAATTGTTACAAAATCAAGTTATTTATGTTTCTGCAACGCCTGCTGATTATGAATTACAAAAAACCGAAGGTGTATTTGTAGAGCAAGTAATTCGCCCTACCGGATTATTAGATCCTGTAATAGAAGTGCGACCAAGTTTGAATCAGATTGATGATTTAATTGAAGAGATTCAAATTCGTGTAGAAAAAGACGAGCGTACTTTGGTTACAACTTTAACCAAACGAATGGCAGAAGAATTGGCTAAGTACTTAACCAGAATACAGGTTCGATGTCGTTATATACATTCGGATGTTGATACCTTAGAGCGTGTACAAATAATGCAAGATTTACGTAAAGGAATATTTGATGTTTTAATTGGTGTAAACTTACTTCGTGAAGGATTAGATTTACCCGAAGTATCATTAGTTGCTATTTTAGATGCTGATAAAGAAGGTTTTTTACGTAGCCACAGATCTATTACACAAACTGTTGGTAGAGCAGCAAGAAATGTAAACGGACTCGCAATTTTATATGCCGATAAAGTTACCAATAGTATGCAACGTACCATGGATGAAACCGATCGTAGACGTGAAAAACAGATTAATTACAATACTAAAAACGGAATTACACCAACGCAAATTAATAAGAAATTAGACAATACGCTATCTAAAGATACCACAGCGACATATCAGTATGATAACGCGATACAAAAGGCTGCAGAACAAGATTTACAATATTTACCTAAAGAAGAAATTGAAAAACGTATTCGTGCAAAACGCAAACAAATGGAAGAAGCTGCCAAAAGTTTAGATTTTATGGTTGCCGCACAATTACGTGATGAAATTGCAGTTTTAAGGAAGAGTTTGTAGAAATATTTGGGTTGATTCTTATCCTAAAATCAAGTAAATTCGTTATTGATTGATATTCTTCCTTGAAATAATGGGTATCTAAACATTAGCTACAAGTTTAACAAAACTCATATGAATGAAATACCAGATGAATTAAAAGAATTCTATAACTCAATTGAAAATCTAAAATCTTTGAACGTTTGGAATATTCAAAGAGAACTTAAGCCAACGAAAAAAATCAAAGGTGATTGGGAAAAAAAACTAATTATTGAGAGAAAATCATTAAACTATAATTTAAATAAAGGAGAGTTAATAACCAATGTTCAAGTTACTGATTCAAAAGGTCAAATAGCGAACCTTGAGTTAGACAAAGATGACCTTGAATATTTAAAGAATAGATTAAAGGAAACTGAAAATACTTGGTTAAAATCTAGATATTCACATTTATTATGGCAAAAAACAAAGCATAACAAATATGCAGAAATTGCAATTGACAATTATATCCAAACAATAAATAGAATTAAGGCAGATGAAACTCGAGAATTACCTATAATTCTATCCGCAATATTATACATCTCAAAAAAATCAAAGAAGAAAACAGATATAACTAAAAAGACAGCTATAACATTAGTAAATGATTTGCCGAATTGGTTTAAACCAGGTATCCTTAACTCTATTTTAGATAATAATACACTCTCAAACGAAGAATTAAATGATATTGCGTTTAAACTACCTCAATGGATTGAAGATGACAAACCTGTTTCATATTTCACAAATAAAAATAAACTCGAAGCTGGAATTAGACTTTATAATTCAATTGGGCTTTCTTTAAATGGACTATATGAATTATTAGCAAAGAACGAAGATCTAATTTTAGAACAACATCAAGAAGACACTGATTTTGTTAAGTTTACTGCTATTGGAACAAAAGCCAAATATTTAAGACTTGCAGGAAAAACAGAGGAAGTTGAACAGAATCTAAAAGAATATAATAGATTAAAACAAACGGTTAAACTAGGAAAAGTAAACTGGGAACTTGGCGAAAAGGAAACAGAAATGTTTAACAAATATCTAAATATGAAATCAAAAATCATTTTAGACATGCCAACTGAAAAGATTCTCGCTTTCTTTTCAATGAATGAAGAGATTCTAGTTGACCCAATCGAAAATGAGGAAAATGCAAAAAAATCTATAAAAAACTCTATTAGTAATCTATTCAACACAAGTGTTTTTGATATAAATAGCAATTTTAAAAATCTTGAAGATTCGGAGAAAATTGACAAAGAAATAATTCAAAACTATACCATTGCTCACGGAGTTAAATGCTTTAGTCTTTTCTTAAAAGTATTCGTTGATGGAATTATTACAGGCAAATTAAATTATTATAAAATATTTGAATTTTTAGAAGTCCAAACTTGGTATGGAATGAAATTCAAAAGAGGAATGACCGACAATGAAATTGACCAAAATTCATCTTGGTTAACTATGCTTGCACCTGGAATTCATAATTTATTTGCTCAATTTGAACTTTCAGTTTTAATGAACACCAATAAAATTAATAATTTCATATTAGCTATGGATTCATTGTCTGTCAAATTTGAAGGTGCATTAAGAGATTTTATTCGCTTGTCTGGAGGGAACACTTCCACTTCGAAAAGAGGAGAAATAAAAGAGCAACTTCTTGAAGAGTTATTGGATAATCCAACAACAAAGAAACACTTTACCGCAAAAGATATAGCACTATTTAAATATACTTTTACTCAAAAAGGAAAGAATTTAAGGAATAATATTGCTCATTCATTTTTACAATATTCAGATTACAATTTACAGGCGGTTACATTAGTTTTCTTTTGCATATTAAGACTTGGAAAATATACGTTTAGTGAAAAAAATAGTTAATAATTATATGTAATAAACTACCATCATATATACATATCATTTTAATAAAAAAAAAGCTACTCAATAATGCAATATTAAAAAAAATCGCTATTAAATTAATCTTCACTTCCCCAAGGAGCACTTGGAGTCTCTATTTCTTTTGTTAAATCGAACTTTACAGAAAACAATCTATCAGTTCCTATTCTACGTAAATTATACGTAAAACTTGTTTTATCAATCGTAACCCACCATATATTATTAGATGCATACGGAATTAAATTGGCTGTATGTTTATCCGCAGGAAAAAATTGAATATTAGACAATCCCATATTAGGGTTCGTTCCTCCATATTGCGTAATTTTATCTTCCGAGCCGTCTTTATGTCGATGATCGTGCTTTAATTTAATTAATTTATCTGTACTCATTGTAAAAACCCAAGTACGAGATTTATCATCACCTACAAAAAACGGAATTCTAATTGTGTTGTTTTCACAAGAACGAATATGCATTACTAATTTCTCTCCTGTAAAACCATCACCTTCTTTTCCTCCTGCTGTAATTTCCCCTTCAAATGCTTTTCCACAATGAATTTGTAAAGTATTCCAAAATAATTCAGAATTTGATTTTTCTTGTGCTAGTAATTGAAAAGGTAATAAAATAAGGATTAATAATTTTCTCATTATGTAGTATTTATATTTCAACAAGATAAAACAAAAAATCCTCACTTTTAAAAGTGAGGATTTTTTTATATTTAACTAAAAACTAATTATTAAGCTCCTAAAACTTCTGCAACTTTATCTGCAGCTTCTTGAAACTCAGTAGCAGAAATAATTTCCATTCCACTATTATCAATTAATTCTTTTGCTTCTTTAGCATTTGTTCCTTGTAAACGACAAATAATAGGCACATTAATTTTGTCTCCCATACTCTTATAAGCATCTACAACTCCCTGAGCAACACGATCACAACGAACGATTCCTCCGAAAATGTTTACTAAAATTGCTTTTACATTACTATCTTTTAAGATAATTCCGAAAGCTTTTTCAACACGTTCAGCATCAGCAGTACCACCAACATCTAAAAAGTTAGCTGGGTCACCACCTGCTTGCTTAATTAAATCCATAGTTCCCATTGCTAAACCAGCTCCGTTTACCATACATCCAACATTACCATCTAAATCTACATAGTTTAAACCTGCAGCCTTCGCTTCAACCTCAATAGGGTTCTCTTCACGAATATCACGCATTGCTGCATAATCTTTATGACGATATAAAGCATTTTCATCTAAAGTAACTTTAGCATCAACAGCCATTATTTTATCATCAGATGTTTTTAATACTGGGTTAATTTCGAACATTGCCGAATCTGATTTTACATACGCAGTATATAAAGCAGTAACAAACTTTGTCATTTCTTTTAATGCAGCACCGCTTAAACCTAAGTTAAAAGCAATTTTACGTGCTTGAAAAGGCATTAATCCTAAAGCTGGATCAATTTCTTCTGTAAAAATTAAATGTGGAGTTTCTTCCGCTACAGTTTCAATATCCATACCTCCTTCAGTAGAATACATAACCATGTTTCTACCAGTTGCACGGTTTAATAAAACTGACATATAATATTCATCTGGTTCACTTGCACCAGGGTAATATACATCTTCACAGATTAAAACTTGGTTTACTAATTTACCTTCAGCTGACGTTTGAGGTGTAATTAACATCATTCCTAAAATATCATTAGAAATACTTTTTACATCATCTAAGTTTTTAGCCAACTTAACTCCACCACCTTTTCCACGACCACCTGCGTGTACTTGTGCCTTAATTACATGCCAACCTGTACCTGTTTCCTCTGTTAATTTCTTTGCTGCTTCAACAGCTCCTTCTGGTGTATTTGCAACGATTCCACGTTGGATACGAACCCCAAAACTGTTTAATATTTCTTTACCTTGATATTCGTGTAAGTTCATTAGATATGAATTTTTAAAGTCGAACAAAAATACGAATTCAATTTATAATACATTACTATTTATTGTAATTTTTATTTTTACACTTCTTTAACTTATCTAACTGCAGCAATTATTTTTTTAACATGTCTTTAGAGTAATTAACATGAATTTATGATTTAAAAATTGAAATCATAAATATTTTTGCAAGTTATTTTACCATATCAATCAACTATGTATAAAATTGCCACATCACTATTCGTTATTTTACTTTTTTCTAAAGGAATTAAAGCTCAGGAAATTAATCAGAATAGAAAAAAAATGAATGCTACTCGTTTAGAGTTTCCTCCTCAAATTGACGGAATTACTGATGAAGTTGCATGGTCGAAAATTCCAGTCGCTAAAGATTTTGTAATGATGCGACCTACTAACGGACAAAAAGAACCAAATACCCATAAAACTGAAGTTAAATTAGGTTACGATGATGATGCTATTTATGTAAGTGCAGTAATGTACACACCTACGCCATCTAAAATACCTGCAGAATTTAACAGTAGAGATATTATTGGTAATTCAGATTTTTTTATGTTGATGATAAATCCAAATGATGATGGTCAAAACCCTACCATGTTTATTGTAACCGCTTCTGGTGTTCAGGCTGATTCAAAAGTTTCTACAGGTAATGAAGACTATAATTGGAACGCTGTTTGGAAAAGTGCTATTAAAATAAATGCTGATAGTTGGTCAGTAGAAATGAAAATACCATATCGCGCATTACGTTTTGCAAATACGCCTGTACAATCTTGGGGTGTAAATTTTCATAGAGAAGTAAAAAACTTAAATGCTCGTTTTACATGGAATCCTATTGATAACACACAAGGAAGTTGGACACAATATGATGGTTTAATTGAAGGTTTTAAAAACATTACACCACCTACTCGTTTAAATTTTTATCCATACGCATCTGCAACCACAACAACTTTTGAAGGAAAAACTGATTTTGACTGGAGTGTTGGTATGGATTTAAAATACGGGCTTACCGAAAATTTCACTTTAGATGCTACTTTAATTCCAGATTTTGGACAAGTAGGTTTTGACGATGTAAGTTTAAACTTAGGTCCTTTTGAACAGCAGTTCTCTGAACAACGTCAGTTTTTTACTGAAGGAACAGAACTTTTCACCAAAGGACGTTTATTCTATTCTCGTAGAATTGGTAGTTCTCCTATAAGATCAGCTTCGGTAGATGAAAACATTGAAACCTTAATAGATTCACCAGAAAAAGTACAAATGCTAAATGCTATAAAAATATCTGGAAGAACAAAAAATGGTTTAGGAATTGGTTTTTTTAATGCTATTACCGACAAGACAGAAGCAACAATCAGAAATAATTCAACAAAAGAAACAAGAACAGAAGTTATCAATCCGCTTTCTAACTATAACATTTTGGTATTAGACCAACAGTTTAATCAAAATTCATCGGTTACATTAATTAATACCAATGTTACTCGTAATGGTAGTTTTAGAGATGCTAATGTTTCTGGTTTACTTTGGCATATTGAAGATAAAAAGAGCATGTATAATATTGATGGTTCTTTTAAAATGAGTAATATTTTTAATGATGAAGAAGATCCAAATACTGGGTATACTTTTGATACCAGTATTGGTAAACAATCTGGTAACTGGCGAGGTGAAATTGGTTATAATTTCGAAAACAAAGATTTTAACCCAAATGATATGGGAATTTTATTTAGTAACAACGAGCAAGCTATTTACGGTTTTGCTGCCTATCACTTATTAAAACCTAAAGGAATATTTAACAGTTACAGAATAAGTACATCTTACAATATTAACTTTTTGCATAAACCGAGTACTTATACTGGCACCAATATAAGTCTTTCTTTTAGGGCAGATACAAAAAATCGTTTTGGTTTTGGTACTAACCTTAATTTTAACAGCGAGCGAAAAGATTTTAACGAACCAAGACAAGGTAATACAAATGGTATTTTCTTTAAAAGGCCACAGAGAATAAACATTAACCATTGGGGATCTACCGATTACAGAAATAAATTCGCGATCGATTATGATTGGTATTATAATTTCTTTAAAGACAATCCTAAAGAAGGCTATGGCTTTAAAGTTTCTCCGAGATATCGTTTTAACAAGCAGTTTTCATTAGTTTATAGTTTTAGGTTTAATAAAACAAATAACGATCAAGGTTTTGTTAATGACATTGACCAAGATGATGTAGCTGAAAACCCTTCGTTGACTCCTTTATTAAATGAAATTGTTTTTGGGCAAAGAGATTTTACCACCTATAATAATTCTTTAACAGGTAAATATAGTTTCAACACAAAGTCATCACTTTCGTTATCTTTTAGGCATAATTGGAGTAAAGTTCCTTATAAAAATCAATTTTACACATTAAATAAAAACAATGGAGAACTTATAGCAAATAACTATAACGAAGTTCATCACAAAAATTTTAATAGATGGAATTTAGATGTAAATTACTTATGGCAATTTGCTCCTGGTAGTCAATTAATCGCATTTTACAGAAATTCTATTTCGAACTCGAGTGATAATGCTACTCAAAATTTTTCAGAGAACTTAAATTCTCTTTTAGAAGAATCTAACAGACATACTTTTTCACTTCGTTTTGTGTATTTTATTGACTATAATAACTTAAAAAATATTTTTTAACAAAAGTGTTTATATATGATTTGAAATCAGATAGCCTTTAAAGGTTATCTGATTTCTTTTTTATACATTCGTTACATTGAATATATAACTATGATTGTTGCTAAAAACATCCATAAACACTATGGGGAAGTTGAAATTTTAAAAGGTGTAAATCTTCATATTAAAAAAGGAGAAATTGTAGCTATTGTTGGTCCTTCGGGGGCAGGAAAAACTACGTTACTTCAAATTTTAGGAACCTTAGATAAACCCAAAGTAAATGAAAACTATGAGTTATCTCTTAATAACGTTTCTACCAAAGGGCTAAATGATAAAGAAATTTCTTCTTTTAGAAACAAACATATCGGATTCATTTTTCAATTTCATCAATTGCTTCCTGAATTTACAGCGTTAGAAAACGTTTGTATTCCTGCTTTTATTGGTGGCAAATCTAAAATAGCTACCGAAAAAAGGGCTAAAGAGTTATTGTCTTTCTTAGGCTTATCACATAGAGAAAACCACAAACCAAACGAACTTTCTGGCGGAGAACAACAACGCGTAGCAGTTGCAAGAGCTTTAATAAACGAACCTTCAGTAATTTTTGCAGATGAACCTTCTGGAAATCTAGATTCAACATCCGCAGAAAACTTACATAAATTATTTTTTGAATTACGTGATAAATTCGGACAAACCTTTGTACTTGTTACTCATAACAAAGAATTAGCTAAAATGGCAGATCGTACTTTAACTATGAAAGACGGAGTTATAGTTGCTTAATGTAACATCCTACTCTTTTTAATTACTTATAAATAAAAGTAAACATGAAAAACACGTTTAACGAATTGATTAAGTATTTAAAAAATCCTGTTTTAGAAAAAGACCCAAATCAAGATAATTCTTATCGATTTAAAAAATTCTTACACTTACTTGTTATAAGCATACTTACAGCATTTATAATAACTCCACTATTTGCTTTAATAGAGCATTTCGGTTACGTAGACATGAATACGCATGCAATGGAAGAATTAATAAAAAGCATGTCTAAACTCAAGCTTTTTCTATTTGTAGTTGTTGCTGCGCCTTTATTAGAAGAGTTGTTTTTTAGAGCTCCAATCACTTTATTTCATCGCAAAAAATATTTTAAACTGGTTTTCTACGCCTTTGCTTTCATTTTCGGGTTCATACATTTATCTAATTTCGAAATAACAACAAACGTACTTATACTAGCACCTATTTTAGTCGCACCGCAAATAATATTAGGTGGTTATTTAGGATTTATAAGAGTCCGTTTTGGCTTAATTTGGAGTATCCTTTTACACGCCAGCTACAATGCCTTTTTTATTTTAATGAGCTTTGCTTCAGATTTTGTATAATTATGAATAAGATTGAACTTAAAGAATTTCTTGACGAAAAAGTAACAACGTATAATAATCCAGATTTTATTGATAGTGACCCAATTCAAATTCCGCATCAATTTTCTTTAAAAGAAGATATTGAAATTGCAGGTTTTTTAGCGACAACTATAGCTTGGGGAAATCGTAAAATGATAATCAAAAATTCATTACGAATGGTTGAGTTACTAGGCAATTCGCCCTATGACTTTGTAATGAATCACACTAATGATGATTTAGATAATTTTAACGGATTTGTACATCGTACTTTTAATGCTGATGATTTTAGATTTTTTATAAAATCCCTTAAAAACATTTATGAAAATCATAACGGATTAGAAGCAATATTATCAACCCAAAATAAAGATAATTATCAACTCGCAATACATAATTTTAAACAAGTTTTTTTTGAAATTCAACACCAACAAAGAACATTAAAACATGTTTCTGACCCGCTGAAAGGCTCAGCATCAAAACGTATAAATATGTTTTTACGCTGGATGGTTCGTAATGATAATACTGGTGTAGATTTAGGCATTTGGAAAACACACAAACCTGCACATTTACACTGTCCGTTAGATGTACATTCAGGAAATGTTGCTCGAAAACTGGGAATATTAACCAGAAAACAAAATGATTGGAAAGCTTTAACCGAATTAGATATTACCTTACGAAGTTTCGATAAAAATGATCCCGTAAAATACGATTTTGCTTTATTTGGGTTAGGCATTTTTGAAAAATTTTAATTCCTTACTTTTACGATATAAATCAACTTAACTTCTATGAAAAACGACTTAACGGATATGATTTGCTTAGATATATACATATCTTCTTTAAATAAAGAGAAATATAACGAAGTTAAAGCCTTATTAAAGCCATCACCAAAACAAAATATTAATTTATTAAGCTGGGGAATACAAGATTTATTTTACGATAACAAAACCAAAGAAGATATAAAAAACCTTCAAATACTTGCTAATAACTTTAACTGGAAAAATAAAATTGCTAAAATTTTAAATAACAATCCATACGAATCCCTTGTGATAACAAATACTAACAAAAAAATAATTTGGGTTAGCGATGGCTTTAAAAAAATGACCGGTTATGATAAGGAATATGCTTTGCAAAAAACACCATTTTTTTTACAAGGCAAAGAAACATCTGAAGCTACAAAAAGTAGTATTCGCAAAAAAATATTAGCCAATAAACCATTTAAAGAAGTTATTGTTAATTACAGAAAAGACAAATCTACTTACAAATGTGAGTTGAATGTTTTTCCGTTGTTTTCTAAATCAGGAACCACTCATTTTTTAGCCTTAGAAAGAGAAGTTGCTTAACTTTATTAAGATGCAAACATTCATTCACTACTTCTTACACTTCGGATTTCCGCTTATAATTGCCTATTTATTTTTTAACAATAATTGGAAAAAAGTCTACTTAATTTTAATAGCAACCATGCTGGTCGATTTAGATCATTTATTGTCTACGCCAATATTTCAACCGAATAGATGCAGCTTTGGTTTTCATCTTTTTCACTCATACTTCGCCATGATTGGCTACGTTATTTTATTGTTCTTTAAAAAATCATACCGCATAATTGGCATAGGTCTTTTACTACACATGCTTACCGATTTAATAGATTGCTTGTTTATGTACACCAACTGTAAAACGTGTTACGAAAACACTCCAGCAATATCGATTTTAAAGTTTATAACAGCCTTCTTTTAAAACAAAATAAGCGCTAGGTTTATATAATTTATTTGAAGCTATTTCCCGCTTTACGCACTCGCTTTTTTTTGAAAAAAAATCAAAAAAAGAGCTCAAACAAATGCTTCAATCGGGGCTAAAAACTTATGCTACATTTAAAAAAACTATTATTGCTAAAAAACCGAATCCGTAAAACTGAATTCATTTCAGTTTTACGGATTCATTTGCCGTGTTTATTAGTTTTACGTGATGCTGAAATAAATTCAGCATCACGTTTATATCTATAAAAACACTTTATTTAAAGTTTAAAAAGGCGCTTATTCTTTTAAAATTAAATCGCAATACCAAAAACTAGTATCGTAATTTTTAACTTTTTCTGACGTGCCTTTATGACAGTTCTGAGAGTCATCTTTATTTAACGTATATGATTTTAGTAACTTCTCGCCTATTTCAAATTCAATTGGTTTACTAAAATTTGGTCCATCAAAACAAAAAGTATGAAACTCTCCGTTCTCACCACAAACATCAACATCCTCTGGTAATTCATTTATAAAATCTTCATCAATTATTCTACCAACAAATTCTTCTCCTAGTTTTTTAGCATTTACACAAACGGTAATCGTTTTAAAACCGAGCGCCAAAAATGCTCTCAATAATTCTTTCGTGTCTTGTTTCCATAACGGATACACGCCTGTAATACCAACTTCTTGTAATTTTGTATCTCTGTATTTTCTTAAATCCTCTAAAAATATATCTCCAAAAACAGCATGATTTAATCCTAATGATTTTAACTCAGCAGTTTTTCCTAACATTTTCTCATTATACAAGTCCATCGTTACATCCGCAGGAAAATATATTTTTTCTAATGGAATACCAATACTTTCTGCCTGTGCTTCTAATAAGTTTTCATGAAGTCCGTGCATAGAAACACGTTGATAATCTTCATTTACATTCGTTATCAACTTTTCGATATGGTATTCTTTTTGCTGTAATACTTTATACAATGCAAATGCCGAATCTTTTCCTGAACTCCAATTAAAATAAGCTTTTTTCATAAGGCTAAATTATAGAATTTAAAGCATAAAAAATCCTGCTAAAAGCAGGATTTATATTTTAAAAATAAGTTTATTAGAGTTTGTTTAAATTTCATTTAAAAACCTTTTATCACTAAAGCTAAAAAATCAAATCCGTCAAACTGAATTTATTTCGGTTTCGCACCTTAATTTACTATAGTTCTTAGTTCTATGCGATGCTGAAATAAATTCAGCATGACGTTTACATCTAAAAAAACACTTTATTTAGAATTTAAAACAGACTCTTAATTATTTATTTTCTTTTTTGATTTAAGCTTGTTGGTTTTTCTTGCTTCACTAACGGAGTTCCGTACAAGTCAAAATCACCAGCTTCATCTATTTTAATATCAATAAACTCACCTAATTTTATATAATGTTTCGTAGCATCTACAATTACATCGTTATCTACATCTGGCGAATCAAATTCTGTACGGCCGTAAAAATATTCTCCATCTTTTCTATCAAATAAACAACGGAACGTTTTTCCTATTTTTTGCTGATTTAATTCCCAAGAAATTTGAGATTGCACTTCCATAATTTCATTTACACGACGGAACTTTACATCCGCAGGAACATCATCTTCTAAAACAAAAGCGCCCGTATTTTCTTCATGAGAATATTCAAAAGCACCCATTCTCTCAAAACGCATTTCCTCTACCCAATCTTTTAATTCCTGAAATTGTTCTTCCGTTTCTCCCGGATACCCAACAATTAAAGTAGTACGGATTGCCATATTTGGGACAGCTTCTCTAAACTTATGAATTAGTGAAGTTGTTTTTTCGTGGGTTGTACCACGCTTCATCGATTTTAAAATCTCGGTATTTATATGCTGTAACGGAATATCTAAATAATTACAAACCTTTGGTTCGTTTTTCATTACGTCTAATACATCCATCGGAAAACCTGTAGGAAATGCATAATGCAAACGAATCCATTCTATTCCGTCTACCTTTACCAATTCTTTTAATAAATCAGCTAAAGCACGTTTTTTATAAATATCTAATCCGTAATAGGTTAAATCTTGTGCAATTAACATCAATTCTTTAATTCCTTTCTCGGCTAATTTTGTAGCTTCGATAACAATTTCTTCAATTGGTGTAGATTTATGTTTCCCTCTCATTAAAGGAATTGCACAAAAAGAACAAGGGCGATCGCAACCTTCAGCAATTTTTAAATACGCATAATGTTTTGGTGTTGTTGTTAGACGTTCGCCAATTAATTCGTGTTTATAATCTGCTTCTAATACTTTTAATAATTCTGGTAATTCATGCGTACCAAAATACTGATCTACATTTTTAATTTCAGCTTCTAAATCTGGCTTATAACGCTCACTTAAACAACCAGAAACAAAAACTTTGTCTATCTCTCCTGCTTCTTTACGCTGCGCATAATGCAAAATAGTATCAATACTTTCTTCTTTGGCTTTACCTATAAAACCACAAGTATTAATTACAACAATATTACCATCATCTTCAGGGTCTTCATGAACCACGTCTTTACCATTGGCTTTTAATTGCCCCATTAACACTTCACTATCGTAAATGTTTTTAGAACATCCTAAAGTAACTACGTTAATTTTATTTTTCTTTACTGTTTTTGTACGCATTTCATTTTTTAATAGACTGCAAATATACAGTTTAAATAAGCCTTGATAAACTTTACACTATTAAAAATTTAAGAGTATCTGTTAATATAAAATCTATTAATTTCGTTTTCAGTAGATTTGTATTTTATACGTAAATAGAAACGGTTAATCAGCATGAGAAAAATATTACTTATTATAATTATTATTTCGTCTTCGAAAATGAATGGACAAACATTTAAAGATTCAATAAATGTTATTTATAAAAATTACTTTGACTTATTAAATACTAAAGAAAAGCTAGACACCATTGTACTTAAAGTTGAAAATTTTCAAGAATTGATGGAATCTAATAACAAAAAAATTAAAAGCTTAACAGACGCCGAGCTTTTCAGTTTAAAAAAACAACTTCACCAGCGAAGAAAAAAAATAATTAACACTACTGAGTTTGTCTTTGCTTCAAACGCTAGTTTAAATGCTATAAAACAGTTAGATGCCACTAGCGACTATCTTACTCAAATTTCTAATTTAAATAACCCAGAAAACTCTGACTTAGGTTTTTCATTATCTAATGAAATATCAATAATTATAGAAAAAAGTGTTTTTAAAGGTAAAAATAAAATTAATGGAATTAAAAAATCAAAATTTTTACTTTTTGTTGATAATATTCTAAAATCACCAATTACCAAAACATTATCAAGTTCTATTCCTGTAGTTAATTCAATTAAATCAATTGTCGATCTGGTTATCGGTAATGCTATAAAAGACAAAAAAACATCAATAAATCATATTATCGAATTAAAGAAATCTTTAAAGGTTTACCTAGATCATTATGATGGTTTAGCGAAATCTCAAGTTAATTTTGAGCAAAATTTAAGGAATTTAGATATTAGAAAAAAAGGATTAGTTCTACTCTTAACACAATATACTACCGAGCGTTCAAACACGTTGATTCCAAATACAATATCTGAAAAAGACAAAAAAAATTCTTTAACAAAATTAATAAATAAGTATTACACAAAAAACATTATACAACAAAGAGTAGATCAAATAATTAACAGTAAACCTGTAGCATATAGCTCTCATCTTGCAAACAACAAGTTAATATACCCAAACTACGCATTGAACCAAGCAAAATTTATTCGAGATGAAATTGAATCTTTAAGTAAAGAATATGCATCAATATTTACTATTTATCAACTTTCACTTAAAAATGTTTTATTAAAAAGTAAAAACATTGGAGATTCGAGTAAAATAGATTACAAAATATTTGAATTAGAAAATAAACTTTTGGAAGTTAAAAATTCTTTTGATGATAATTTAAACATACATAAATTAAACTCAACTTTTAAAGCGCTCATTAATTATTAAACATAATTAAAAAAAACTCAATAAAGCATAAAAAACTCCTTAAAAGGAGTTTTTTTATATTCTATACTTATGCAAATCTATTTAAAAAAAGAATCTACAAATTCGTATTTATTAAACACTTGTAAATCGTCTATACCTTCTCCTACTCCGATATATTTTACAGGTATTTTAAATTGATCTGAAATACCAATTACTACTCCACCTTTTGCTGTTCCGTCTAATTTGGTTACTGCTAAAGAAGTAACTTCAGTTGCTTTTGTAAACTGTTTTGCTTGCTCAAACGCATTCTGACCTGTAGAACCGTCTAACACTAGTAAAACGTCATGTGGTGCATCTGGCACAACTTTTTGCATTACACGTTTAATCTTCGTTAACTCGTTCATTAAGTTAACTTTATTATGCAAACGCCCTGCAGTATCTATAATAATTACATCTGCATCTTGCGTTACGCCTGACTTAACAGTATCGAAGGCTACAGAAGCAGGATCAGAACCCATTTCTTGACGAACGATAGGTACATCTGTTCTATCTGCCCAAACTTGTAATTGATCTATTGCAGCTGCTCTAAATGTATCTGCTGCTCCAAGAACAACTTTTAAACCTTGCTTTTTAAACTGAGCTGCTAATTTACCAATCGTAGTTGTTTTACCTGCTCCGTTTACTCCCACCACCATTATTACGTATGGTTTTGTGTTTGCTGGAATTGTAAATTCAGTGTCGTCTTTTGTATTTGTTTCAGAAAGTAAACCTGCAATTTCTTCTCTTAAAATCTGATTTAACTCTTCTGTTCCTACATATTTATCTTTAGCAACCCTTGCTTCAATTCTTTCGATAATTTTTAACGTAGTATCTACACCAACATCAGAAGAGACTAATACTTCTTCTAAATTATCTAAAACATCATCATCTACTGTTGTTTTTCCTGCAACAGCTTTAGAAAGCTTCGTAAAAAAACTAGATTTTGTTTTTTCTAATCCTTTGTCTAATGTTTCTTTTTTCTCTTTAGAGAAGATTTTCTTAAAAAAACTCATAGTTATATTTTATAATCGTTTATATAGGTTAAAAACTATACCAAACTTATTATATAGTCAAATTGTCATTATACGATTACTTTCGCGTTAAGGATTGCGGCATTGTTGAAGCTCCTCGCAGAGAGCGACTGCCAAAAGCCTGACCCGAAGGGTAACGCCCAAAAATACAGTTTTTTAGCACAAAAAAAAAGCTACTCTCTTATGAAAGTAGCTTTTATTTATTTTGTATGAAAAGTATTAATTTTTCGCGATAAAATCGTTTACTTTTGAAGGATCCATAATAGCTTCAACAAATGTATAAGCTCCTGTTTTTGGAGATTTTACCATTTTAATTGCTTTAGTTAACCTTTTTGCGCCTGTTTGTAACGATGCTACTGATTTCTTTGCCATGTTATATGGGTTATTTAAAGTTTAAAAAAACTTTTAATTATTTAATTTCTTTATGAACTGTCATCTTCTTTAAGATAGAATTAAATTTCTTTAATTCCATTCTATCAGGAGTGTTCTTTTTGTTTTTTGTAGTAATATAACGTGAAGTTCCTGGTTTACCAGTTGCTTTGTGTTCAGTACATTCTAAAATAACCTGAACTCTGTTTCCTTTTTTTGCCATCTCTGTAAAATTTTATCTAGTAAGGAATTACTTAGTTAAGAAACCGTTTACTCTAGCATTTTTAATCACTGCAGAGATTCCTTTTTTATTAATATTTTTTAATGCAGAAGCAGATACTTTTAAAGTAATCCACTTATCCTCTTCAGGTATATAAAAACGCTTAGTCATTAAATTAGCGTTAAATTTTCTTTTAGTTCTATTTAATGCGTGAGAAACATTGTTCCCAACCATTGCTTTTTTTCCTGTAAGTTCACAAACTCTAGACATCTTCTTGACAGTTTTTAGTATTATTTCTAAACGAGGTGCAAATTTACGCATTTATATTGATTGCGCAAAAATTTCTCTTTTAAATTCTTATTATTTTTGATATATTCTAACTGAGGCTAAGCATCTAACCTACCGGAATCGTAACAGTCGGCAAATTTACGAAATTATATCAATAAAAACACGCTATACTAATAAGTTTTTAATTATTTACTCGCAAACAACTATCAACAAACTTTAAACAACTAACAAACAAGTCTTTAATTGTTTTTCAAAACATATTCGCTTAGCAGTTCTAATGCTTTAGTAACCGTCCTATTTATTACTTTTTCTCGGGGCTGTCCAAAATTAAATTTGTGCACCTCTACATTGTATTTATCAGCAATAGCAATATAAACCAATCCTACATTTTTATCATTATGATCAGTAGTTGGTCCTGCATTTCCTGTCACTGCAATTGCATAATCTGTTTTTAATCTTTCCAAACAACCAATCCCCATTTCTTCAGCAACTTCTTTACTTACCACTGTAAATTCTTCAATTACCTGTTTTGAAACCCCTAATAATTGTCCTTTTAATGCTGCCGTATAGGTAATAAAACCTCCTTTAAAATAAGCAGAAGATCCTGCTACAGAAACTAAATCGGCTCCTATTCTACCACCTGTTAAACTCTCAGCAACGCTTACCGTTTTATTGAATTTCTTTAACAAAACACCTACACTACTTTCTATAGATGCTTCTTCATCATAGCCTACAATAACATCAGAAATTAAAGCATTTAACTCAAAAACACTTTTTGCAACTTCTTTTTCGATAAATTCTTTATCAGCTCCTTTTGCTGAAATTCGCAATCTTACTTTACCAAACGACGGTAAGTATGCTAATTTAATGTAGTTTGGCAAGTTGTTTTCCCACGTTTCTATTCTTTCGGCAATAACACTTTCACCAACACCAACCGTCATTATTGTTGTGTGTGATATAAATGGTAATTTAAATTTCTCTTGAATTTTAGGCAATACCGCATTCGTAATTAATCCTTTCATTTCATAAGGCACACCTGGTAACGAAACAAAAACAGTATTATTCTCATAAAACCACATACCTGGCGCGGTCCCAAAATGATTCATTAACAACGTTGCCTTAGATGGTAATTGCGCTTGATACCTTTGAATTTCCTTATACGGATGCTTTATTTTTTTGAATAAACCTTTTATGTGCTCAATTACATCTGGATATTCAACAAACTCATCGTCTTTAAAATATTCGGCGATTGTTTTTTTAGTAATATCGTCTTTTGTTGGACCAAGGCCTCCTGTTATAATTACGATATCTGCCCTACTTTCTGCTTCTTTTAAAGCATTTAAAATATGTTGTTTTTCGTCTTGAATAGAGGTTATTTGATATACTGAAACGCCTATTTTATTTAATTCCTGCCCAATCCATTGTGAATTTGTATCTACAATTTGACCTATAAGAATCTCATCTCCTATTGTAATTATTTCTGCGTTCATATTATTTTGAAATAAGTAAAAATTAATTTTTATTGATTTTATTCTTTTTCCAAATAAAATCAAGTAAATGAAACATTATAAAAGAAGATAAAACACCTATTAGGACTGATTTCATGGTAATCATTGCAATATCAAATCCGTTTATCTCATCAACTTTAAAAATCCTTACATACAATACATAAGTAAATAAACCTAAGAAGAAAAAAACAACTCCCAAAAAAGCATATAGCCATTTATGTTTGCTATGATTTTCTGCTAGTCTATAAAAATAAAAACCAATATAAAACAACAATATATATCCTAAAATACTCATTCACAATTTTTAAAAACCTATTTCACTTTAATATTAAAAGCTTCTCTTCCATCAAGAACTCCACTTAGCACATCATTTTCTACAACTTTACCCACTCCCGCTGGAGTACCTGTAAAAATAACATCTCCTTTTTTTAAAGTGAAATATTCCGACACATAACTAATCAATTCATCTATTTTCCACAACATCGATGTTGAATTACCATCCTGAACTACCTCTTCGTTTTTATACAACTGAAAAGAAATATTCTCTAAATTAAAATCTTCCTTCGGATAAAACGCACCAATAACGGCACTACCATCAAAAGCTTTTGCTTTTTCCCAGGGCAATCCTTTTTCTTTACATTTTGCTTGCACGTCGCGTGCCGTAAAATCGATTCCCAACCCTATTTCATCATAATATTTATGAGCGAATTTAGGAGAAATATGTTTTCCTACTTTATTTATTTTCACCAAAACCTCCACTTCATAATGAATATCATTAGAAAAAGGCGGAATAAAAAAAGGCATTTTCTTCGGAAGGATTGCTGAATCTGGTTTCAGAAAAACAACAGGATTTTCTGGTTTTTCATTTGCTAATTCTTCGATATGCTTGGCGTAATTACGCCCAATACAAATTATTTTCATTTTATTGAAAAACTAAATATTTAAATTATTCTCGATATAAATTTATTCTTTCTTCATAAATTCACTCGAACTGACAAACTATATACACAGATCTATGGAATCCATGTTTTAGGAAAGTTTGGCTTTCTTTTTTCAAGAAAAGCATCTCTACCTTCTTTAGCCTCTTCTGTCATATATGCCAAACGCGTAACTTCACCAGCAAATACTTGCTGCCCTACCATTCCGTCATCCGTTAGGTTCATTGCAAACTTTAACATTTTTATTGATGTTGGCGATTTTTCTAAAATCTCTTGCGCCCAATCAAAAGCAGTCTGTTCTAATTCGTCATGAGGTACAACCGCATTTACCATTCCCATATCATAGGCTTCTTGTGCTGAATAATTTCTTCCTAAAAAGAAAATTTCACGGGCTCTTTTCTGACCGACCATTTTTGCTAAATATGCTGATCCGTACCCTGCATCAAACGAAGTAACATCTGCATCTGTTTGCTTAAAAATAGCGTGCTCTTTACTCGCCAAAGTTAAATCACAAGTAACATGTAAACTATGTCCGCCACCAACTGCCCAACCCGGAACAACACAAATCACTGCTTTTGGCATAAAACGAATTAAACGCTGTACTTCTAATATATTCAAACGATGATAGCCATCTTTTCCCACATATCCTTTTTCACCACGTGCGTTTTGATCTCCTCCTGAACAGAAACTCCAAATTCCATCTTTTGTTGATGGCCCTTCCGCAGATAATAATACCACTCCGATATTCGTATCTTCATGTGCATCCTGAAAAGCGTCTAACAATTCTGATGTTGTATGCGGACGAAATGCATTACGCACATTAGGACGGTTAAAAGCTATTCTCGCTACATTGTGCGACTTTTTATAAGTAATATCTTCATACTCTTTGGCAACTTTCCATTGAGGTTGTATCATAATTTTAAAATATTAACGTTAGTAAGTAGAGCAAAAATAACATAATAACTTTGTTTTTCTTTTCTATATTTGAACGATATAATACGAATCTTATGAAACAACTATATTTTTTAGTCACTTTATTACTAAGTACCAGTCTTTTTTCACAAAAAATAATTACCGAAAAGATCAATTCAACAGAATTTGCTAAAGGTAGAACTGTAAAAATTTACATCCCTAAAAATTATGACAAAGACGAAACTGTTAGCTACCCAGTAGCAATTGTTTTAGGTGATCAATATCTTTTTGACCTTTATGTAGGTAATGCGAAACTATATGCAGATACAGACAAAGCACCTCGACAAATAGTAGTTGGTATTGACATGAGAGAAACCTATACTAAAGATGTTGCGATTATTCCATCTAACAATGCTTTAACAAATAGCGCTAAGAAATTCCAGAATTTCATAAAAAAGGAGTTAATTCCGCATATGGAAATAAATTACAGAACTTCTCCTTTTATGACTATTGCAAGTGAAGGAAAAGGTGCTGATTTTATCACTTATTTCTTAAAGGATGCTGAACCTATTTTCAACTCTTTTATATGTATCACTCCAAGATTTACTGAATTTAGCGCAAGCAGAATAGAATCTTATTCTTTAAGTAGATTAGGCTCGATAGATAACTCTTATTTTTTATACACTAGTAACAACAAGAAATATATTACTGCTAAACAAAACGATCGATTTAGCCAATTAGGCACATTTTTATCTTCTTTTAATGCAGAAAACATGCACATTACTTTTGATAAATTTACAAATGCACCGAATCACTTGTCGGTTATTGGAGAAACAATACCAAGAGCTTTTGAGAAAATGTTTTACTTGTATGCTAAAATAACGAAAAGCGAATTTGATACAAATATTAAAGATTTAGGACCTTTAGAAGCTATTAAATATGTTGAAAAAAAATACCTAGACATTCAATATTTATATGGATCGAATTTAAATGTTCGTTTAGATGATATTTTTGCTATTGAAGGAATCGTTATTGATAAATTAGATGGCGATTATTTGCGTGTTTTAGGTGATTTTGTAATGATTAAATATCCTGATTCTCATATTGGTGATTTTTATGTAGGAAAGTATTACGAAAAAGGAAAGGACTACGAAAAAGCAGAGTTTTATTACAAAGCAGCTTATGGTAAAATGGAACCTTCTGATCCTAACGCAAATGCTTTTTACGAAAATATTAAACGTGCAACTAGCTTAAAAGAAAGTCAACCAAAAGAAGAAATTATTGAAGACCTTCCTGAAGAGGATGATAATGAAGAGGAAAAAGAGGACGATAAATAAAGTATTATATCTAAAACAAAAACCGCGACTTAATTAAATAAGTCGCGGTTTTTTATTTTGTGTTCGTTTATTTACTTTATCAGCTCTATTCTATCTTCTTTTAATAAGATTTTTTTATCTTTATACAAACCACCAATAGCTCTTTTAAAGGCTTTTTTACTCATTTGTAATCGAAATTTAATTGCATCTGGAGAACTTTTATCGGTAAGCATTAAAAAACCTTTTTCATCTAATTTTCTAAGAATTACATCTGCATCTGTATCAATTACATTTCTAAAACCTTGAGGTCGCAAAGAAATATCAATCTTCCCGTCTTCTCTTATGTTTTTAACATACCCGTAAGTTTCCATACCTTCTTCTATGTCTTGGTATACTTCACTATTAAACAACAAACCATCAAATTCATCATCAATTAAAACAGTATATCCTAGTGGAGTTTGCTCAATAATTTTTAAATTTACCTGATCTCCTTCTTGTAATCTATTTTGTGAATCCTCTTGTAATCCGTCTTCTAATTCCATTTTATAAGTTTTTAAAATAGTTCTTTAAAACTACGTCGTTTATTTCTTTTGGAGTAAAAACCTCCATTATTTTTGGTTGACTTGATGTTTCATAAAAATCATTCAATTCAACATTTAATTCTTCTTGATTAGCAACAGCCGTATAATTAAAACCATACATTTTTGCTAAATATTCAGCAGTTAAACTATGTGGTGTTTCAAAATAATCAGTCGCATTTGTAGTTGATGGCCCTGGAATGAATCTAAAAATTCCGCCGCCAGCATTATTTAAAATAATAATTCTAAAACTATTTGGAATATTTGTATTCCACAATGCGTTAGAATCGTAAAAAAAACTTAAATCACCGGTAACAAAGGTAGTTGGTTTTTCATCAGCAAATGCTGCGCCAATTGCTGTACTTGTACTACCATCTATTCCGCTTGTTCCTCTATTACAAAACACCTGAAATGTTGCATTCAAATCAAATAATTGAGAATATCTAATTATTGAACTATTGCTTATTTGCACCTGAGAATTATCAGGAATAAAATTTAAAATAGTCTCAAAAGATTTTAAATCTGAATATACGCAATCAGTTAAATAACCCTGATGCTTTTTAGCTCTTTCTTCTTTTTTTGTTAGCCAATTATTTTGGTAACTACTCTTTATAGTGTCTCCTCTACTTTCAATTTCCTGTAAAAAACTAATTGGTTTTTCTTGTATAAATTCCGATAAACAATAGTAAGTATCCATCGGCTTTAGTGAGTCAACATGCCAATGATGCTTTGGTTGGTATTTTCTTAAAAACTGTTTTATCTTTTTAGAAATCACCATTCCACCTAAAGTTACCAACACATCTGGTTGTAAGGCTAAAAATTCCGATTCAGTTAACGGAGCTATTAATTTATCAATCGAGTTTATAAACTTCGGATGATATAAATTAGACGTTGTTTCTGTTAAAATCAACACCGATTCATCATTCGTAAAATTACGTAGCACTTTTTGCAACTCATCATCAGGAAAATTATTCCCTACTAAAATCATTTTTTTAGATGAAGAGTTCCAAATTTCAGATAGTTTTTGATAATTAACAGATTGCTTCACTTCGTTCGCAATAACGTTAGAAAAATTAAATTCTTTTAAATCATCAACCGTTTCATACAACGGCTCATTAAAAGGAACATTAATATGCACCGGTCCTTTTTTTGCAATCGTCGTTTGTAATGCTTCTACTATTAAGTTAGTATTCTTTTCTAATTGATTTTCGTCTTCTACTAAATTTGCAGAAAACAGAATATGATTTTTAAACACATTTTCTTGACGAATTGTTTGTCCATCCCCAATATCAATTAAATGCTTAGGTCTATCCGCAGAAATTACAACTAGTGGAATATTGCTATAAAAAGCTTCTGCTATCGCAGGATAATAATTTAACAACGCCGAACCTGATGAACAAATAATTGCCACCGGTTTGCGCTTTTGCTGTGCTATTCCCATTGCAAAAAAAGCAGCACAACGCTCATCAACAACACTTAACGTTTCTATCTCTGGATGATTTGAAAATCCTATAGTTAACGGAGCGTTTCTTGAACCTGGAGAAATTACAACCGTATCAATATTATATTGATTACAGGCTGAAATAACTAATTGCGCAAGTTCTTTTTTTGGATACATTCTATTTAATTACAAGGCTGCAAAGTTACAAAGTCAAAAAGTTATAACGCAAAAAAAAATCAGAAAGTAAAACATTTTCTACTTTCTGACTTATTTATACAAAAACCAACTAAATTGATTAGTTTCCTTTCTTATAATCTTCTAAAAACTTCGCTAAACCAATATCTGTTAAAGGGTGTTTTAATAATCCTTCAATAGCGCTTAAAGGGCCTGTCATTACATCAGAACCTAATTTAGCACAATCAATAATATGCATGGTATGACGTACCGATGCTGCTAAAATTTGTGTTTCGAACATGTAGTTATCATAAATCTGACGAATTTCAGAAATTAAGTTTAAACCATCTGTTGATATATCATCTAAACGACCAATAAACGGAGAAACATACGTTGCTCCTGCTTTAGCAGCCAACAATGCTTGACCCGCAGAAAACACTAAAGTTACGTTTGTTTTAATTCCTTTTGATGAAAAATATTTACACGCTTTAATTCCGTCTTTTATCATTGGTAATTTTACCACAATTTGCGGATTTAATGCAGCTAAAGCTTCCCCTTCTTTTACCATTCCGTCAAAATCTGTTGAAATTACCTCAGCAGAAACATCACCCTCAACCAACTCACAAATTGCTTTGTAATGGTTAATAATGTTTGCCTGACCAGTAATTCCTTCCTTTGCCATTAAAGACGGATTTGTAGTTACTCCATCTAAAATACCTAAAGCTTGCGCCTCTTTAATTTGATCTAAGTTAGCTGTATCTATAAAAAATTTCATGCTATTATAATTTATTTTGAAGTTGTGTTATTTATTTTTGGGCGTTCGAGCGGGCTTTACGCACTCGCTTTTTTAATAATTTCACTACGTTCAATAATTAAAAAGAGCTCAAACAAATGCTGCAATCCCTAACGCAAAATACTGTACAAATTTACAATTTATAATGATTCATTAATAACTTTTCGTAAGTTTTATCTGGTAAAACACGTTTTAAAACAACTGAAAACTTCTCCATAAATCCGCCTATTTTATAATGAATCTTCGGATTACTTTTTTCTATAATTTGATGCATCGCTTTTGCCATTACTAAAGGATCCATTCCAGAACTTACATGCCCATCCATTAAAGCTAAATTTTCAGTATATTTTTCTTTATATGCCGAATCTTCATATACTGGCGTATGATACCTACCCGAAGCAATATTGGTTGCAAAATCACCTGGAGCTACATTTATCATCTTAACACCAAAACTTTTCACCTCCATACTTAAGGCTTCAGTTACCAACTCTAAAGCGCCTTTACTTGCCGAATAAATTCCTCTAAAAGGTAACCCCATATAACCCGCTATCGAAGTAACGTTTATTATTGTTCCCGAATTTTGCTTTCGCATTTGTGGTAATATAGCTTTAGCTACATCTATAACTCCGAAAAAATTCGTATTAAAATTAGCTCGCATTTCATCGGTTGGAGTATCTTCTATCGACCCTGTTATACCCTTACCTGCATTATTAATTAACACATCTATTCTGCCTTCTTTTTCAATTACTTCTGCAACTGCACTTTCTATGGTTTGTGGTTTTGTTACATCTAAAGCAACCATATTAAACGGTAAATTAAGTTTATCAGGATTTCTACTTGTACCGTAAACGGTGTAATTTTTAGCATGTAAATACGTAGCAATTGCTTTTCCAATTCCTGAAGAAGCACCTGTTATTAGAATAACTTTAGACATTTTAAATAATTTTAAGCAAATATCTTAAAGTTCATCGCAATAAAAAAAGAGTTTAATCACTTATATTAGCCATATATTGTAAGAACACAATCATTATGAGTAAGAAATCAATTTTTAGTATTTTATTTTTTCTAATTAGTTTTAGTCTTTTAGCACAAACATCTTTGTTTGACCACTCTAAAACCTTTACAAAACAAGACTCTTTACGAGGATCTATTACTCCTGAAAGAGTTTGGTGGAATTTAACCTATTATCATTTAGATATTACGGTAAATCCGGATAAAAAATTTATCAACGGAAAAAATACCGTGCAGTACAAAGTTTTAAAACCTCATAATGTTTTACAAATTGATTTGCAGGCTCCTTTAAAAATTACCAAAGTCATCCAAAACGGAAAAAAATTAAAAGTAATTTCAGATGGAAATGCTCATTTTATTCAGTTAAAAGCAATTCAAAAAACTGGAAGTATAAATTCGTTAGATGTGTATTATGAGGGACATCCGAAAGTTGCAAAAAACGCTCCTTGGGATGGTGGATTTTCATGGAAAAAAGACAATAACGGAAATCATTTTGCAGCAACTTCTTGCCAAGGTTTAGGCGCAAGTGTTTGGTGGCCAAATAAAGACCACATGTATGACGAAGTAGATAGTATGGCGATTAGCGTGCGTGTTCCTAAAAATTTAATGAATATTTCTAACGGAAAATTACGCAAAACCGAACATCATAAAGACAACACTACAACGTATCATTGGTTTGTAAATAATCCGATTAATAATTACGGAGTAAATGTAAATATTGGTGACTATGTACATTTTTCTGAAAAATATAATGGTGAAGATGGTGGATTAGATATGGATTATTATGTGTTGCGTGATAATTTAGAAAAAGCAAAAAAGCAATTTAAAGATGCGCCAAAAATGATGAAAGCTTTTGAGCATTGGTTTGGAAAATATCCTTTTTATGAAGACGGATTTAAACTTGTAGAAGCTCCGTATTTAGGAATGGAACACCAAAGTTCTGTTACCTACGGCAATAAATATATGAACGGATACTTAGGTAGAGATTTATCTGGAACTGGTTGGGGTTTAAAATTCGATTTTATTATTATTCACGAATCGGGGCACGAGTGGTTTGCTAATAATATTACCAATATTGACATTGCCGATATGTGGATTCATGAAAGTTTTACTGCCTATTCTGAAAACCTGTTTTTAGATTATTACTACGGTAAAAAAGCATCAAAAGAATATGTTATTGGAACTCGTAGAAGTATTCAGAACGACATTCCTATTATTGGACAATATAACGTAAACAGCGAAGGCTCTGGAGATATGTATTACAAAGGCGCAAACATGCTACATACTATTAGAACTTTAATCGATAATGATAAAAAATGGCGACAAATTTTACGCGGATTAAACAAAGTCTTTTATCACAAAACAGTAAATACCAAACAAGTTGAAAACTATATTTCACAACAATCCGGAATTGATTTAACCAAAGTTTTTGATCAATATTTACGTACCGTTAAAATCCCGGTTTTTGAATATAAAATAAAAAACAACCAACTTTCTTATCGTTGGAACAATGTTGTTGCTGATTTTAATATGCCTTTAACTATTTTAGTTGATAGTAAAAAACAACAGTTAAATCCGACTGAAAAATGGCAAACAACATCAATTAATTCTAATACAATTAAAATTGATGAAAATTTTTATGTTGATAATAAAGAAGTAGAATAATTGTTTTTTATATGTAATTTATAAAACATAAGCAACGGTATAAAATGAAGAAAATTTTACAAATTTATAGTATAATTATAGTTATCACTTCTTTTGCCGCTTGTAAAACACAAAACCGAACAGATCAACTAAAAAAAAAAGAACAAAGAGATTGTTACTCTTAACAACATATACCCTATTAAAAAAGTAGATACGATACAATCTACTAATGCCCCTTCAAAAATTACACGCAAAATTAGGAAAGATCTAAAAGGAAATTTATTATTTGCCGCATATAAAAACATCATTAAATATGATGGAGTCTCGTTTACAAATATCAAAACACAAGAAAGCTTCGCTTCTTATGATGCTTTTGATGTTTGGCAAGATAAAAATGAAACTATTTGGGTTGCTAGCACTCATTTTGGTGTATTTCAATATCCTAAATCTACAGTACTCAAAGCAAATAAAAAATCGTTTAACCATTTTACCACAAAAAATGGACTTGCCCATAACAGAACTATGTGTATTTACGAAGATATGGCTGGTGGAATTTGGGTTGGTACTGAAGGAGGAATAAGTTATTTCAACGGAAAAACACCTCCTAACAAACAAATAATTACTCGTAATTTCACTGTAAAAAATGGACTTACAAGCAACAGTATTAATACAATTCTAGAAGATAAAACAGGTAAAATATGGGTTGGTACTAGAGGAACGTTAGCCATATACAATCCTTTAATTAAACTTAATTCTGGCAAAGTATCTTTTACAGAAGTAACTGATTACAAAGGCAAAACCTTTAAGAATATTTGGGCTATTTTAGAAGATAAAAATGGTACTATTTGGTTAGGCGGACAATATGGACTTTGGCGTTACAGTGGTAATTCATTTACTAAACTAGCATCAACAAATATTACTGCTATTTACGAAGATACAAAAGAAAATATTTGGTTTACCCATGGCGCTTCTAACAATCAAAAAGCTGGACTTTCTCGTTACAACAAAAAATCATTATTAAACAAGAAACCAAAAGCTACGCAAATATTTAGTGATAACGGAATGCTTTTTGGTATAAATGAAGATAAAAATAATGCCATTTGGGTTGGGAAATTAAATGGAGTATTTCGGTATAGCAAAAAGTCGGTTAGTTTCTTTAAAAATAATTAGAGGTTATTAGATAGTTACTACTATTTTTAATAATCAAACAATTATCAATAACTTCATTAGCTGCTTTCGTTCAAATTTATTTTGACCTCAGTAATACTCAACAGACAATATATATTAAAAATTCATTAACTGAATAAGCATGATATTTTGATAAGGTGGTATTCTAGCCCTCTTAAGAACGATACTTATTTAACGTAAAAACAACCAAAAAACACTTGTTTTATTAAGGCTTTTTGGTTGTTAATCTTATTTTAAAAAAGATTATGATCAAGCAAAATTAAACAACATCTTTTACTTTATTATATTTAATTTCAGCATAATCAGAAATCACTTTTTGAGCTAACGAATAATCTTGAGCCTTAGAGTGCTCACTCTTATAAGCTACACAATAAATTCCACCATCGTAGGCTGCTTTAATTCCGTTTGTAGAATCTTCAATCACCAAACATTCTTTTTTATCAAACCCAGCAATTTCAGCTGCTTTTATAAAAATTTCAGGGTGCGGTTTTGAAGCTTTTAAATCCGCCCCACTAATTTTGCCTTTAAAATATTGATTCAAATCAAATTTATTAAAAACATTATTTATCGTAACCATAGATGCCGACGATGCCAAAACTAACGTAACTCCGTTTGTATAATAATCTTTAATTAATTCTAAAACCCCATCTAACAACTGTAAATCGTTATCCTCAGAAAAAAAGAGTTCTTTAAAAAAAGCTCTTTTATAGGCAACTAATTCAGTTGCGGCTAATGAGAGTTTAAATTTAACTACTAAATCGTTACAAATATCTATAGTAGATTGCCCTGTGTATGCATTATATTGTTCTTGAGAAACCTTAATACCTACTTTTTTAAACATTAAAAAATATGCTTGTTTGTGTAACGGTTCGGTGTCTACAATTACACCATCCATATCAAATAAAACTGCTTTTAAAGCCATTGTTTTTAGTTTGTGTTATGCGTACAAAAATAGGTAATTGACTTTAGAGAACCCTATTATTTTTTCTCGCATTTCTTCAATACTTCTTCTGCCCTTTTCAGCAAAAATGTAGGGTAAAACTTTACTGTCATTTTTTCTTCTTTACTTAAAGCAATCGCTTTTTTTACATCTTTACAAAAAGGTGCTATAGACTGACCGAAAAAACGAGCTGCACCTATGTCATTTTCTGCCTTACTAAATATTACCCTCGGATTATTAGGCGCTATTTTTAATGCTTTTGCATACAAAGCTGTATTTTTCATAGACATTGACATTCCGTATTTTTGACCATCAAAAACTATATAAGCTGTATTTAAAAGTGCTTGTGTAATTAATATTTCAGGGTTATTCGGAGAATTTAATGCCGCCAAATCTATAAACTCTTGTGCTTTTGTTAATTTTGATTTTAATTTATTTTCATCTTTTATTTGAAAACTTTCTAATATTTGAACCGTTGCTGCATAAAATGGCGGTAACCAATTTTCTTTTTCAGCATTAGAGATTCGCTCAAATAACTGTCCTGCTTCGGCACTCTTATTTGCACTCCAAAATTCAAAAGCTTTGGTCATTCCTTTTTCATATTCACTTTGTGCTGATAAATTTACTGCAAGTACTAATGCGATTAACGTAATTACTTTTTTCATGTTTCTTATTTTTGATTGATTTTTATTTTACTCTTTATTGATACTTCAAATATCTCTACTTTCTAACGTATTCCATAAAAAAGGAAACCGAGTTGTAACTTTTTACAGCTGAATTGTTATGCTTATAAATTATCTAATTGATTATCTTTTTTATTATCACTAATTGTCCAAAAGAAACCTACAAAGAAAAATCTATCTGCATTTGGTGTAATTGCTTGTCTATTAAAAACACCATTCATATTAGGCGTGTTTTTATAGTTATATCCAAATACATTTTCGGTTCCTAAAACGTTGTTTACTGAGAAGTACAGTATTTTTTGTTGACTAATTAAATACGCCCAGTTTACACTTACCGAATTATAATTTTTTGTTTTATCATTTAAAAATCCAACTTTATTAGGATTAGTATAATTTCTACCAGAAGCAAAATTATAACTCAACCCTACCTGACTTTTCCAATCCTTAATAAAATGTTTTGCTACTACCGATAAATTATGTGCTGACGCAAAATTTGGAGTAGTCTTTGTTGGATAGTTTTTATAATCTCTTTCCGTGTCTAAAAACGAATATGAAATCCAATAATCCGTGTTTTTTATACTTTTATTATCTCTCCAAAATACATCTATTCCTTTTGCAAAACCTGCTCCTAAATTTGAATAATTAGATGTTGGTAAAGCTAAATTTGTATCATACTTTACTAAATCTTGATACTTTTTATAATATGCTTCTACTCTAAAAATCTGTTTGCTTTTTACATATTGATAATTAGCTATAAAATGCGACGTGTTTTCGGCTTTAAAATCAGTATTGAATTTTAAATAATCATTTTTAGGATTTTGAAAAAAGCGTCCATAAGCAAATGAAAACTGTGCGTTTTTTCCTGATTTATAAGCAATAGAAGCTCTTGGTGAAATCGTAAACTCATTTAATAATTCAGAGTATTCACCACGAACACCAATTTTAGATGCCAATTCTTTTGAGAAAAATATATCAGCCTCAACATAGCTTCCTAAAATATTATTATCAAATCCATACTCTAACTTCGGATTACCTACACTCTTATAATTTTCATTAAAATCAGTAACAAAATATTCTGCTCCAAAATTTAATTTAAATCGATTCGAAAAACGTTTTTTCAATGCAACTTTAAAATGTGCAGAATTCTCATCATCTGTAACCTTATCTTCTATAATTTTAATATCTGAATGGTCGTTCGTAAAACTTACACCTGTTGCAATTTTCCATCCATCACCAAAATTATTTTTATATGAAGTATTAAAATATAAGTTTCGGTTTGTTAATCCAAAGCGCAAACCATCCGCATAATTTATATCATCTTGCGTTAAATCTAAATCAGAATAACTAAAGGCTCCATAAATTTTTAACATTGATTCGTTTTTAAACTTAAAACGATATACCGCTTCACCACTCATGGCTTGCACTGGTTTATGCCAAGTATTTCTATCTGGAAAAGCAGCTTGATATGGTGCTAAATTTACATACGATGCGTTTACACTTAAAGAGTTTTTACCAAAAATCTGAGTATTACCAACACCCAAACCAACCGTCATAAAAGACAAATCTGTTTTTTCTTCAACAGCCTCATCTGTTGTATTTAACAACAATACACCCGACAATGCTTGTCCGTATTCCGCAGAATAACCTCCTGTAGAAAAAGTAATTCCTTTAAATAAAAAAGGAGAAAATCGTCCGCGAGAAGGTATATTATTTGCTGATGGTGAATATGGTGTAAACACTCGAATTCCATCTACAAAAATTTGCGTTTCTTCAGCTTCTCCTCCACGTACAAAAAGTCGCCCATCTTCATCTACTTTTGATGTTCCTGGTAAAGTTTGTAAAGCACCTACAAAATCGCCCAATGCGCTTGCTGTTGTTACCACATCTAACGGTTTTAAAGCGGTTACTTTTGCATTATCACCAGCTTCAAAAGTTCCTGCGTTAATGGTTACCGCATCTAATGTATTTACATCATCTCGTAACTTAATTTTTAAGTTATTCAATAAAGAAACATTTGCTGTTTTTGAAAATGTTTCGAAAGATATAAAAGAAACGATTAGCGTTTTTATCCCTTTTCTTGAAGTTGAAAAAGAAAAATTCCCTTTAATATCTGTTGAAGCTCCATCATAAGTTCCGTCTAAATATACATTTGCTCCTTCAATCGGATTTCCTTTTTTATCTGTTACTTTTCCTGAAATAATTGTTTGCGCAACCACATAACCTTGAATTAGTAAGCATAAAATAAATAATAATTGTTTCATTTTTTTTGTTATTTGATAGTACAAAATTGCTTTCTTTTTAAAACTTAACATAAAAAGACACACTCAACTGTATAAATTTAATGACGAACTGTTTTCTACCACAAAATTAATTACTACACCTTTTTTATATTTACCTAATCTTGCCATCTTCTTTACAAATCTTGCTAAATTTTAAGTCAAAATAGCTTAAAACATTTCATAAAACTGTATTTTTACATAGTCTAAAAAATCATAATGTCACACGATTTAAGCGATTATAGAAAATCATACGAAAAACAGGAACTTTTAAAGGAAAACTGCCCTGAAAACCCGATTGAATTATTTAGAAACTGGTTTATAATAGCCGATAATTCTGATATGGTATATGAAACTAATGCGATGACCATTTCATCAATAGGTTTAGATGGTTTTCCGAAGAGTAGGATTGTATTATTAAAAAAATATACTTGGGAAGGCTTTATCTTTTACACGAATTATAATTCAGAAAAAGGAAAAGCAATTTTAAAGAACAATAATGTGTGTCTTTCTTTTTTTTGGGCTGGTTTAGAACAGCAAATAATTATAAAAGGAAAGGCTGAGAAATTATCAGAAAATTTATCTGATGGATATTTTGAATCTAGACCTGATGGAAGTAAGCTTGGTGCTTGGGCATCAAACCAAAGTGAAGTTGTTGTGTCTCGTGAAATACTTGACAAACAATTAAAAAACACCACTGATAAATTTAAAGGAAAAGAAATTACACGTCCATCACATTGGGGTGGTTTTTTAGTAAAACCTATTTCGATTGAATTTTGGCAAGGTCGCCCTAATAGAATGCATGATAGAATTCGATATACTTTAGAAAAAGATTTTTCTTGGAAACTTGAACGTTTGGCTCCTTAGTTTTATATTTACAAAGCTTTAAAAAAATAAATGAAAACACTATATATTGTTCGTCATGCAAAATCTTCTTGGAAATACGAAGGTGTAGATGATATTGATAGACCGCTAAAAGAACGTGGTATTAAAGATGCTCACTTTTTATCTAAACATCTATCAAAAAAAATTAAAAGACCAGATGTATTTGTGTCTAGTAGTGCAAATAGAGCTTTACATACGGCTGTTATTTTTTGCGAAAACTTTAAATATCCACTTTCTAACCTGAAAATAAAACGTCAATTATACAGTTTTAGTGATGGGTACTTGGTTAAAACAGTAAAAGCATTAGATGATAGTTTTCACAGTGCTATTATATTTAGCCACGATCATGGTATTAATAGTTTTGTTAATAAATTTGGTGATAAACCCATCGCTCACGTATCTACTTGCGGAGTTATTGGTATTCAGTTTGAAGAGAAACATTGGAAAAATATAAAAAAAGGAAGTACAGCTTTAGTTGAATTTCCTAAAAACCATAGATAAAACTATATATTTTGAAAATTAAAAAATACGGTGCGATTGATATAGGTTCGAATGCTGTAAGACTTTTAATAGCAAATGTTATTGAAGAAAAAGATAAAGAACCTCAATTTAAAAAATCCTCATTAGTTCGAGTTCCGATTCGTTTAGGTGCCGACACTTTTGTTTCAGGGGTAATTTCTGAAGAAAACACCAATCGAATGATTGATGCTATGAATGCTTTTAAATTACTCATGAAAGTTCATGGTGTTGAAAAATATAAAGCTTGTGCTACCTCAGCAATGAGAGAAGCCGAAAACGGAACAGAAGTAATAAAAACGATTTTAAAGAAAACAGATATCGAAATTGATATCATTGATGGTAAAAAAGAAGCTGCCATTATATTTGCTACCGATTTAAATGAGTTAATAGAATCTGACTTAACCTATCTTTATGTTGATGTTGGTGGTGGTAGTACGGAGTTTACGTTGTTCTCGAAAGGAAGAATTGTTAAATCGAAATCTTTTAAAATAGGTACCGTTCGATTGATCAATAATAAAAAATCTGAAAACAAAGCTATCTTTAAAAAAGTACAAGAATGGGTTGAAGAAAACACTCAAAGTTACAAACGTATTTCTTTAATTGGATCTGGTGGAAATATCAATAAAATATTTAAAATGTCGGGAAGAGATATTGGTAAACCAATCTCATACATTTACTTAAATGCGCAATATCAATTCTTAAAAAAGATGAGTTATAGGGATCGAATATCTGAATTAAGTTTAAACCCTGATAGAGCCGATGTAATTGTGCCAGCAACCAAAATTTATCTTTCTGCCATGAAATGGAGTGGTGCTCGTAAAATATTTGTTCCAAAAATAGGTCTTTCAGACGGAATCATTAAAAGCCTATACCTTAACAAATTATAAAAAACATTTAAAAACGATACTTCAAGCCAATATTTCCAAGTAATTGTTTTCCATCTCTATTCTTAGTAAGTTCTTCTGTTAAATACCCAATACTTGCTGATATATTATAATTATTATTCAACCATTTTGTTGCTCCTATAGTTGCATAATAAGAGTTTAAATTAGGGTTAGATGTTACTTGTACAAACCTTGATGATTCGTCTGGCGAAATTCCTGTTCCTAATCTAATAGACACATAATCATCGGCACTACCATAATAGTAGCGTACATTTGCTTGGTAATTTTGTATAAAGGCATCTTTTATTTTTGGACCTATAAATGCACGCACATTTAAATAAAACTTATTTCTGTACGAAGTGGCTCCAATTACATATGAAATAAAATCATTTGTTTCGTAACTTAAATAACGAAAACCTCCTTCTATTTCTAACCACTTTACAACTGTATAATACACAGAGGCTCTTACACCTAATTTTTGAAAAAAATCTGATTTAGAAGATGTACTCACATTAATAAAACTATATAATTTATCTGAAAACACCGGATACGATTCTAACTCATACAGCACTGCATTATCTATAAAATGTTTGCTATACGTTACACGCGCGCCAAAAGAATGTTTACCTATAAAATTCATATATTCTAATTGTGTAGTATGCCATGATTTTTGTGTTGGATACTCTTTCATAAAAGAAGCAATATTGTAATACACGCCTATTTGGTTGCTATTAGTTTGTTTTAGCAACAGGCGGTATCTATATTTCTGACCGTTATTTAAATGATTCTTCTCAATTTTATTTGTTAGCTTTCTTGTATTTTTTATATCCTTTAATCGAAAGTATGCTTCTGCTTTTGATAAATCAAAATCTATATCATCTACATAAAAAACAGCTATTTCATTAACAAAATCATGTAGTATTTCTTGAGTTTGAATAAGAGATAATTGCGTTAATACCAACCTTTTATATTCTTGTGCTTTCTCAAGTGAGATAAGCTGTATTAAATCGTTTTTAGCCGTTTTTACATCGTACAACCTTTGTGATAATCGGATACGTAAAACACGAATATCAATATATTCTGGAGCTATAACAAGTGCTTTATTTACAATTTTTATTGCTTTTTTATAATCTTTCTTTTTATATAAATTATTTGCATTATAATATAATGAATCTACATTTACTGTACGCTCTTGAGCTTGCGTAAGTGTTATACCAAAAAAGAAAAAAACAATTATTAACTGTTTAAATACTGCACACCATTTGTTTGCTTTATTTAAATTTATAGTGCTATTTTTAATTATCATTATTTGAATGCTTTAATTTTATTCTTCATTTTCTTCTTCATTAAATCCAGCTCTATCCATTGTACCCCAACCTGTATCAATTTTAAATATTTTTTTTAAAAAACCTTTTAACTGGGCATATAACATTACTGGGTGACTATAAAAAGATTCAACATAAGCTGCTATTAATAACTGAAATATCATTTTAGGTTTCGAATAATGTTTATAATTTAATGAGTACATAAACACTGAAACTGTTGAAAACACACATCCTAATAAATATACAATAAGTAATAAAAGTATTGATATTGGCCAATTAACAAAATTAAAAACTGAGTTATAAATAATATATAATATTCCTAAAAATTCTACTATAGGCGCCCCTAATTCGAAGAAAATCCAGTATGGAAAAAATATTTTTCCCATATTACCGTATTTTTTATTAAAAAATAAAGAACGATGTTTATACATCGTTTCCCATAAACCTCTTGCCCAGCGGTCTCTTTGTGATATATAAGTTTTAAAATCTGGTGGAGCTTCTGTCCAGCATAAAACCTCAGGTATATAAACTACTTCATACGGTTTTTTTAAGTCTTCCATATGTGTACGTAATCGAATGCATAGCTCAAGGTCTTCACCTACACTATCTTTATCTAACCCACCAACCTCCAACAATCTGTATCTTGAATACAATCCAAAAGCACCAGAAACAAGCATTAAGCCATCTACTTGCCCCCACGCCATGCGTCCTAATAAAAAAGCTCTAATATATTCGACAACCTGTATTCGTGGTAACATTTTTTTTGGTACTCGCACTTCTTTAAGTATCCCATTTTTAATCACTGAATCGTTTGCTAAACCTATAATGCCCCCGCTAGCAATAACTTCTTTATCTGTTGCTTCTATATAAGGTCTAACCATTTTTAATAACGCGTCCTGTTCTATAATACAATCGGCATCGGTACATAATACTAAGTTAGATTTAGCAAAAATTATCCCGCAATTAATAGCATCTGAACGGCCTCCGTTATACTTATCTACAACTGTTAAACTAGCATATTTAGGATTGGTACTTTTATAAGCTGTTGTAACTTCTGCACATGAGATTCCTGTAGTATTTTCTTTTAAAGGAATTTCCTCTAAATTAAAAACGGTTATTAATTGTTTTATGGAATCATCATTACTCCCATCGTTCACTATAATTAACTCATAAAACGGATACTGTATAGAAAGCAACGATTTAACATTGGTAATAATCGTTTTACCTTCATTATATGCAGGTGCAATTAAACTTATAGAGGGTAAATCATGAGAACCCTTGATATAATCTACATTTAAAAAATTCGCTTTTCGTTTTGCTTTTCTGATAGCTCTAGACGCTAAAAAAATAAATGAAAAATAAATACAAAAGATGATAAACCCATATATTAAAAAAAAATAATCAATACTATTTTTAACTAAATGATTCATAAAAAACTTTCATTTAATTAAACTAATATTCTCGTATTCAGATAATTAAAAATATCCATACGTTGATTCTCTATCCTTTTCTCTAAAAACCGTGATTCTATTCCTTTTATTTCTTTTTTGGTTATCTCTAAATTTTTTAAAGTTTCAAATGCGACATCTACAAGCCTCTTATTATCAGAAAAAAGTTGTTCTATAATATAATATTTGTATTGTTCAAGTTTAAAATTCTTGATAACTCTAATCAACAACTCTTTTACTTTTTCATTTTTTGATAGTAGTGCTTTGTCTAAGTATTGCAAATCTAACTTATTTGTTGTTTCTTCTAATTTTTCTATTATTCTAATTTGTTGCCATAACGACATTGGTCTTGTTACATAAGGAAAAAAAACTAAACTTTTCCATCCAATAAAAGACACTAAAGCTATTTGTGCTTCACGACGTACTAAAGTATTTTCTACATCTCTGTAAGGAATGACCATTTGCAAATTACCTTCTAATTCAAACTCGTATGATAACCATATTGCTTTTGCCTTAATGTACCAATCTTTGTCTTTTATTTTTTTCTTTAAAACTCCCTTTATTCCAAGGTATTTAAAAATTTCTTGAAACTGCTCTTCTTTAGAAAATTTTACAACTCTATTTACCTTAACAAAAATACGTGCCGATTTCCAAAGAGTTTCTGGATCTTTTTTTATGTATTTTTTTAATCTTTTTAATTTATTTCTTGTTGCTTCTACTTCTAATTTAGAATAAGTTGTAATAATCCCTTGAATGATTCTCTTTTCAAAAATGATATTTTCTCTTTCTAATATTTTATTCTTTTTTATATTATAAATAATTAAACCCCATAATAAAATAAGTATTATAATTAAAAAAAATATGAATATATAAAGTAAGTATTCTAAATTCATAAATAGCGATTAATACAACTATTTATATCTAACTGAGTAAAAGGGAAAGAGATAAATTCACTAACTCCAATTTTTTTCGCTATACTAACAATAACTTCCTGATCAATCTCTGACATTACAATTATAGGTGAATTGTTAGCCATCGATTTTAAGTCTTCTAAGTATTGAAAAACAAAACTTCCTTTAATTGCTGCATCAGTAATTATAAGGTCATATTTATTTACGCGTAGAATATTTTTTATGCCCTCATACGTGTTACTAATTTTAAAAGTAGTATTTACGTTTGACAACATCATTTTAATCAGATGTGAAATACTCTGATCATTATGTATTATTAAAATATTATTTTTCATCCTTTATTAAATTATAACTATTTACATACTTTTGTATGTTTATACAATATATTTAATAACACAAAGGGCTGTATGTGGTCTATAAAACAATTACCTAAAAACATCTTTTAAGGGAGAATGTTTTTATATTATATAGAGCTAAAAAACTATATTCTTACAATGCAAAATTATTTTATTTGTTTTCACTCAAACCCTCTTTACAGTTAAAGATATGTTAAATTAAATATTATTTAATTAAAGTTATCTTTAACTTAAGCTCTTTCTGTAACCATGTTTTAAGTTCTTTTTCATTTTTAAGAACAATAGAATCAGCCAATTTCTTATTCCACACAACAGACAATTCAGGAATCGTATCAATTTTTATAAAATCTTTAGAAGATAATTTTTTAGAAAAACTGATTGCTTTAATATCATTAAATCTAATTTTTGCTTCTTTTGCAATTTTACTAAACGGCACGCTGTTTTTATCTGTTTGCTCTATGCTATTATTTAAAGTTGATATGGTACTCTTTAAATCTTCAATCTCTCGATGTAATCCTTTTATTACATTATCTTTTTCATCTAAATCAGTAATTGCTCTATCATAAGCATCTACTACTCTATCTACACTTCGTGCTTTGTTTTCGTTTATAATCAACTCATAATCGTCTAACCTTGCATATGTTTTTAATTCGTTTCTTAAAAAAGTTTCTGTAGCATCCGTTACATCTCCATTAAAAAACAAGTTCACTTTTTTAACATCTTTATGAATTTTTTCTCGTTGTAGCCATAAATCTTTGTTAGACTCTATTTTCTCTTTTAAAAATTTCTCGTAACTTGAATTTACTACACTCTCTTGATATACATTAATAAAGGTAAATATTGCTGGTATTATCACTAAGAAAGCTACAAAAGAAGCTAAACGAGCTATTCTTTTTCTTTTCTCTGAATTTACATAACGAATCATGGTAAATCCTAATAATTTTAATACCAAAAAAGTTGCTAAGGCAATAAATATGGTATTAATAATAAAAAGATACATTGCTCCAAAAAAATAATCAAAATTACCAATTGCTAAACCATAACCTGCTGTACATAAAGGCGGCATTAAAGCTGTTGCAATTGCCACACCAAATATTACAGACGCTATTGTACCTTTTTTTGTACGTGCAATGATTAAAGCTAACCCACCAAAAAAAGCGATTAATACATCACGAATATCTGGTTTTACTCTTCCTAATAATTCTGATGTTTCTTCTTTTAACGGAAACAAGAAAAAGAATAAAAATGCTGTTAATAAACTTAACACAATCATCGTTGCTAAGTTTAGCATCGATTTTTTTAAGGTATCAATATCATTAATAGCTATCGACATTCCTATTCCTAAAATTGGCCCCATTAATGGAGATATTAACATGGCTCCAATTACTACCGCCGTCGAGTTTGCATTTAAACCAATCGAGGCCACAAATATTGAACAAATTAAAATCCAAGTGGTTGCTCCTTTAAACGGAATATCACTTTTAATTGCTTCAATCGTTGCTTCTTGATCTGTATCTTCTCGAAAATCTAATAATTCAATAATAAACTTCTTTGAACTTTGCCACAAACCTTTTGCATCTTCTTGAATGGCTTGTTTAGACTGCTCTACATTTTCATCTTGATTTATTTTTTCTTCCATCTAAATTCTTTTTTTTCAACTGTGGAAAGATACAAAATTTGCGCTTTATTTTATAAAAAATAGCAAGCTCGAAGATTTCTCTTCGAGCTTGCTATTTTTTATAATTACATTGTTTAATTAATGTTTAATTTCTTTTTTAAATTGCTTGAAACGGCTTCTTTATGCAACAATACTGAAATAGTTTTCAATTTAAAATAAGGGATAGACATGTATACATATCCGTTATTTCCTTGATTTTTTCCCCAAGAGTTTTTAACTTTAAAATATTTATTTCCTTTTTGGTCTTTTACCAAACCAACAATATGCATTAAATGATCATCAGTAGTATTAAAGTTTTCAAATTCTGATTGTCGTAAACTTGGTGTTATCTTCTTTTCTTTTACAATTTCCTTTAATCCTTTTTCACTTTCTAAACTACTCGCAGGGATAAATGCGACTCCGTTTTTTGATGAAAATGTTTTTTCAGACACATCACAATCTAATTCTATTGTATACCCTTTTTCGATAGCATCTTCTGCTACTGTAACTAATTCATCTAAAGAAACATTGTAAAATGATCCGTTTGAAAAATTATCAGGAATATTTAAAACAAACTCTTCATATATTTTGGCGTGCTTAAAAGAAGTGATTGTAACGTAGTTTGATGGATTTATTTTTACATATTCAGCAAAGCTTTTTGGCGTATATGCTTTACCTTCAAACTCGAAATTAGTTTTATTTTCTCCTAAATAAACATCTAAAACACTTTCTGTTGCTTTTTTCCATTTCGGACTTAATTGTTTTGCCGGATTTTTGATATAAGTATCCAACATTGATTTTAAAACAGCAACAACCTCAGCATGATTATGTGATTCTTGCCCTAAATCTAATCCAGAAAAAATTTGTTCAGGAACCAATCCGTATTTTGCTACCGAATTTATAACATCATGTCCTAAACCACCTTCACTAAATTGTGCTTTTCCTTGGCGATATAAATAATTACTTGCTTTATCTGAATACGTATTACGAACTGTATACATTTCTGATAAATCGATGTTCTTACCTGTTAATCTTATAATTTCAGATTCTAAAAATGATGTTGTAGAAAAACTCCAACAAGTACCAGTTCTTCCTTGGCTTTTTACTTGTGTATTTTCTATATCTTTTATTGTTTTAAATTGATATTCTTGCGCTGTTATTAAACCGATACTTAAAAAACTAAATGCGGTACCTATTAACAAATTTTTCATAAGATGATTTTTATTTATAGAGCAATTTACAGTTTTTACAACAACCTAAAAATTTTAATCCCTTAAAAATCTACAATTACTCCTATTCCTGGCAAAGCTCTCCCCGAAGTACTTTCTATTTCTTCTAATAGATATCTTGAATTATCGCTAGGGTCAGAAACCCTACCACTTCCATCTTCTATTGGTAATAAGAACGGTTGTTGCTTTGAGCTGCTTGCGTATACATTTTGAATATCAATATATAAATTAATCGCCGCCTTCTTTAAAAACCATGTTTTATCTACTCTCAAATCTAACTGTGTATAGGTAGTAAATCGTTTACTATTTAATTTAGTGTAATCTAAAATTCCGCCATTTACAACATCATAATTAGATTTTAATGACGAAGCATCTTTATCGTAAGGAGTATAAGGCCTACCACCTACCAATCTAAATTTAGCCCCAACTTCCCAGTTTCTCTTTAGCTTTTTTCCTGCGGTAATAGTTAATAAGTGTTTATTATCCCAAGTAGAAGGAATATAATTACCCATTTGATTTTTAAATTCACTTCTTACAAAAGTAAACGATGCGATACCATACAAACCTTTATTTGATTTTTTTTGTGCCAAAACCTCAAATCCGTATGCTCTTCCTTTTGAATTAGAAACAACCTCTTCATTTCCTACAACTCCAAAGTCAGCACCCAAATTTGCTAAACTTATTTGATTTCTTACCGATAGCGGATACTTACTATACGCCTTATAAAAACCTTCTAAAGTAATTTTGGTACTTGCATTTGGTTTGTATGCCAATCCGCTTACAAAATGATCAGATTGTATATACTTTAACCCTTTTTTATTTACAAACTCACCAACATTATTTTTAAATCCTAAAACGGTATATGATGGTAATTGATAATAACGTCCTACTGATGAATTTAATGAAAACTGATCGTTTAAGCTATAACTTAAAGAAAATCTTGGAGAAAATTGATTTAAAGGATTTTTCATTTCACTATTATAATCAACTCCATCGATTCTAAATCCGAAAGAAACACCTAATTTATTATTCAAATATTCTTTTGAAACTTGACCAAACACACCATACTTTATAAAATCGATTTCTGAATTAAAAGCGTCTTCAAAAACACCATTAGAGTTCGCTACTTTTCGATAAGTATTATTTATATACGTTGCTTTTTCGAGGTTTGTACCAATATTTATTTTGTAATCATTTTTTACAGTTAAGTCACTTTCATACCTAAACTTTGTTTCTATTTCTTTAGAGTTATAATCTAATAATAAATTAGCAGGAACTTCTTCATTCATGAAGTACTTTATAGCTTCATTTTTAAGTTCGTTTCTACTTAAAACAAACAAATGGGTAGCGTCATCAGCAAAATATTTATAACTCGCCCCTACTGTATAATTCCACTGCGTATTTATAGGGACCCTATTTAAAAAAATTGTGTTACTTTTTAATTTATTAATATCTGTTTCACCATCATTAACCGTTTTATTTAATTTAAAATTATCGATAGCTCCTAATGCAATAATAGATAGTTCACTGTTTTCTGATAATTGCGATTTTACATTTAATTGAAAATCGTTATAAGTTGGTAAAAAAGGTAATTTAATTAATTTGAATAAAAATTGAAGATATGATTGACGTACAGAAAACATAAACGTAGTCTTATCTCCCAAAGGGCCATCTAAAGTTATACCTGCATCAGATGTACCTATAGTCGCTCTTGTTTTAAGCGCTGTTGGATTCCCTCTTTTTTGGGTAAACTCTATTACCGAACTTAAAGTATTCCCTCTATTTGCAGGAAAAGCACTCGAATAAAAATCAACTTTACGAATTAAATCAGCATTCATTATCCCCACAGGTCCTCCAGTAGCTCCTTGTGTTTGAAAATGATTAATCACCGGAACTTCTATACCATCTAAATAGAATTTATTTTCAGCAGTTGCACCTCCTCTAATAATAATATCATTTCTAAAGCCAGGGTTTGAAGCTACCCCCGGAAACGATTGAATCACTTTTAAAACATCTCTATTTCCTCCGGGATTTTTTTCTATTTCTGCAACCCCTAAAGATTGTAATGATAGCGGACTTTCTAATGACTTCTTATACAAACTAGCTTTTATTTCTACTTCTTTTAGATTGGTGCTATTCTCTTTTAATTCGATAGTTATAAAAGGAATTTTATCTTTTGTAACCAAGTATTCATCAGAAATTACGGTTTCATATCCTATAAACGAAATTTGTAGTTTATTATATCCTAACGGGATATTCGTTATTTTAAAGGCGCCATTTTCATCCGAAGCAATTCCAATAGATGTTCCATAAACTAAAACATTTACAAATGGAACAGCTTTTCTGGTTTTAGCATCAATTACTTTTCCTGATATAGTTCCCTGATCTTGACTTACAACTATAAATGACTGTAATAACACGATTAATAAAATTATCTTTTTCATAGGTATCATCATTAAGGTTTTGCTAAAATGCAATTTATTTACTAAACAAAAAAACCTTAATCAAATGATTAAGGTTTTGTGGGGAGAGCAGGATTCGAACCTGCGAAGTCGTAAGACAACGGAGTTACAGTCCGTCCCAGTTGGCCGCTTTGGTATCTCCCCAAAGCTTTAAAAAAAAAATAAAAGCTTTTCTTAATAAATAAGAAAAGCTTTTTGTGACCGGGCTGGGGCTCGAACCCAGGACCCTCTCCTTAAAAGGGAGATGCTCTACCAACTGAGCTACCAGGTCATTTATTTTTCTCCTTAGCGGGTGCAAATATAGTGTCTATTTTTAAATACACCAACTTATTTACATTAAAAAACCATTCAATTATCATTAAAAAACCAACAATACTGATAACCTGAATGTTACTAAAAAAAAAATCTTATCAAAAAAACTTTATTATAGACCAAAAAGACATTAAACCTTGTTATTTTTATCTCAGACACTGTATTAAAGAAGAACAATTTTTATTACAACTTCCTTTTTCATATTATTAGAAATAACAATATTTCTTAAAACAAAAAAGCATTACTTAAATTAAGTAATGCTTTTTTGTTTTAATGCTATTATTGATTAATCCCCCAATTTACCAATAATAAATTTCCTTGTGTATTATACTACAAATATGCAACGAAAAAACACTCTGTAAAACAGCTAATGTATAAATGGTATTATTTTACGTGTAAATGGTATTATTTTAAACTTAACTCTTCTTTAACAAGAAAACAAGTTGCTATTTATGGATCAAAAGTAAATTAACACAGTATATATTCCATAAAAAAACTCAATCTATAAAGATTGAGTTTTTGTGGGGAGAGCAGGATTCGAACCTGCGAAGTCGTAAGACAACGGAGTTACAGTCCGTCCCAGTTGGCCGCTTTGGTATCTCCCCAAAGCTTTAGAAAAAAATAAAAGCTTTTCTTAATAATAAGAAAAGCTTTTTGTGACCGGGCTGGGGCTCGAACCCAGGACCCTCTCCTTAAAAGGGAGATGCTCTACCAACTGAGCTACCAGGTCATTTATTTTTCTCCTTAGCGGGTGCAAATATACGTTCCTTTTTCACTTCTACAAAGTATTTTTATTAAAAAAAATAACCGAATTATTAATCGCTAACTTAGTCTATTGTTTTACAATAAATTAACACTTAAATTATTTTTCTGATAAATAAGCTTGACGTACTTTTTTGAACAAATTTGAAGAATATACAAAATCTACCACTGCCTGATTATCCGTTTTAAATATTTCTTTATGAGATCCCTCCCACGCTTTCAGTCCGTTTTTAAGGAAAACAATCTTATCTCCTATTTCCATCACCGAATTCATATCATGTGTATTAATAACGGTTGTTATTTTATATTCATCAGTAATTTCTTGAATTAAATTATCAATGACAATTGATGTTTGCGGATCTAAACCTGAATTTGGCTCATCACAAAACAAATATTTAGGGTTCATTACAATTGCACGAGCAATAGCTACCCTTTTTTGCATTCCTCCAGATAATTCAGCTGGAAACTTTTTATTTGAATTTTCTAAGTTAACACGTTTTAATACAAAGTTAACTCTATCTAACATTTCATCTTCTGGTTGCTTGGTAAACATTTTTAAAGGAAACATTACATTTTCCTCAACAGTTTGTGAATCAAACAAAGCACTTCCTTGAAAAACCATTCCTAGTTCTTTTCGAAAACTCCTTTTATCTTCTATAGTCATTTCAGTGTTTACACGTCCATCATAAATGATACTTCCATTTTCTGGAATATGTAACCCAATCAATGATTTTAAAAAAACTGTTTTACCTGAACCACTTTGCCCTATAATTAAACTTGTTTCCCCTGGCAAGAATGAAGTTGAAATTCCTTTTAAAATTTCAATACCATTAAATCCTTTATGTAAGTTATTTACTTCAATCATTATGTTAATAACATTTGAGTTAATAAATAATTAGCGATAACAATAAGAACGGTAGTCCAAACAACAGACTGCGTACTCGCTTTACCAACTTCTAACGATCCTCCTTTTACATAATACCCATGATACGATGGCACTGTAGCTATTAAAAAGGCAAAAATTAATGTTTTTATAATTGCATAGGTTAGTAAAAACGGGTCAAATTCCATTTGCACACCTATTATATAATCTGTTCCAGAAAACAAGCCAGAAAGTACTCCTGCAAGCCATCCTCCGAAAATTCCTAAGAACATCCCTAGAACAATTAAAAACGGGTAAAAAAACACTGTCGCAATTATTTTTGGTAATACCAGATAGTTTAAAGAATTAATTCCCATTACTTCTAAAGCATCAATTTGCTCGGTAACTCGCATCGCACCAATACTCGAAGTTATATAAGAACCTACTTTTCCTGCTAAAATAATAGAACAAAATGTAGGTGCAAATTCTAATATTATAGATCGTTTTGCTGCAAAACCGATTAAAGATCTTGGTATAAACGGACTTTCTAAGTTTAAGGCTGTTTGCAATGCTATTACTCCACCAATAAAAAATGAAATAAAAGCAATAATACCTAACGATTTTAGCCCTAATTCATCTATTTCCCTAAACAAAGCCTCTCTAAAAACACGCGCACGCTGTGGTTTTGTAAAGACCTGCTTTAGCATGGCAAAGTACTTTCCTATATGCTCAATGTAATTCATTAAACTAATCTATTTTTCTTTTTTGCTAAAGTATTAAAAAAGCATTAACTCTTTGCTTTAATATCTATTTTAGTGTTCATTTACTTACCTTTGGTTTTATCAATTTTAAAAATCAGAATGAAAAAAACACTTCCTTTAGCTGCTATCATTATACTTTGCTTATGCAGTTTTATCTCTACTGAAAAGAAAAAAACTAAAAAACCAAAACTGGTTGTTGGTATTGTTATCGACCAAATGCGCTATGATTACCTTACTCGTTTTGCTAGTAAATATGGTAAAGATGGTTTTAATCGCTTATTAAATGGTGGGTTTTCTCTTGAAAATGCTCATTATAATTACATCCCAACTTACACAGCTGTTGGTCATGCGTCAATATACACCGGAACCACACCTGCAAATCATGCTATAATTAGTAATAGTTGGTACGATAAATATTTAAAAAAATCTATTTATTGTGTTGATGACAGTAATTATAAAACCGTTGGTATTAACGGAATAAGTGGAAATAAATCTCCACATAGAATGTTAACCACTACAATGACTGATCAGTTAAAATTAGCTCAGAATATGAACGGAAAAACTATTGGTATAGCAATTAAAGATCGTTCTGCAATTTTACCTGCTGGTCATGCAGCAAATGGCGCTTATTGGTTTAACGGTGGTAATGAAGGTAAGTGGATTACCTCATCTTACTACATGGATAAACTTCCTGAATGGGTAATCAAATTTAATAGTTCTAATATTGCAAGTAACTATCTAAAAAAACCATGGAATACACTTTATGATATAAATACTTATACTGAAAGTATTGCTGATGATAATAATTTTGAAATGCCTTTTAAAGGTGAAAAGAAACCAGTTTTTCCACATGACATACCTAGTTTAAAAAGCAAAAACAGCAACTTTAGTATCATAAAAGCAACACCTGCTGGAAATTCTTTAACTACTGATTTTGCAAAAGCAGCTATTATTGGAGAAAACTTAGGAAAATCTGATCATACAGATTTTCTAGCTCTTAGTTATTCTTCAACAGATTATGTTGGACACCAATTTGGAGTAGCTTCAAAAGAAATTGAAGATACTTATTTACGTTTAGATAAAGATTTGGCTAACTTATTTCAGTTTTTAGATACACAAGTTGGCGAAGGTAATTACACCTTATTTTTAACCGCAGATCATGCAGCCGTTCAAGTTCCATCATACTTACAATCTGTTAAAATTCCTGCTGATTATTTTAGCTATAAAAATTTTAATGAATTTGTTAGTAAAACAACTTTAAAATATTTTAAATCTGATGATTTAGTTGAAAAGATATCTAACTTTCAGATTTTCTTAAACAAAGAAAAAATAGAAGAATTAAAATTAAATACAAATGATGTTGCTCAAAAAATTACTGATGAAGTAATTAATTTTAAAGGCATTTACAAGTCTGTAACTGCAAGAACTTTACAAACTACAACTTTTACCTCTGGAATTTTAAATTCGTTACAAAATGGATATAATCAAAAATTTTCTGGAGATGTTTTATTGGTTCCAAATCCATCAACAATTAGTCATCCACGAAAAGGTACAACACACGGTTCAGGGTATTCTTATGACACACATATACCAATAATTTTTTATGGTAATGGAATAAAAAAAGGAACTTCTAAAAAGAAATATGAAATTATAGATATTGCTCCTACAATCTCAAATTTATTACAAATAGAGTTTCCAAACGGTTCTACAGGTAAAATTATTGAAGAAGTTTTAAACTAAAAAAAAGCACTCTACAATGAGTGCTTTTTTTTGTTCAAAATATATACAAAAAAGGGGACGCTATTTATTTAGGATTATTTAATATAATAAGAGCAGCAATTACACCAGGTACCCAGCCACAAAGCGTTAACAAAAACACAATTATGATTGATCCACAACCTTTACCTATTACCGCTAATGGTGGGAAAAAAATTGCTAATAAAACTCTTAGTAAACTCATTTATTTTATAATTTATTAATCTACTATATAGACGCTTATCTTTCTGATTTGTTACAATAAAAACCCGCTAATAGCGGGTTTTTATTATTTAATAATTAAAAAACTACTAATTTCTACATTAACTTTCCGAAGAAAATAGCATTCATTAATAACTTGTTTGTACCGAACCAAAAAGCCCTAAAGTTCGTGTTATCAGTAAAAACAATAACCTTACCTGACCCTAATCTATTAACTTTAAACGGAACCGTATTTTTTAACACATTCAAGTTTTCTATAGAGACATAACCACTCAATAAAGGGCTATCGGTATATTGTATCGGATTATTATAACTCTTCTTATCTGCCTGAATAAACTGACGTGTATTTCTAAATAAAGCAATTTTATTATTCTTATACCCAAAGTTTACAGGATGTGAACGATCTATTTTTGCTTCAAAAATTGCACCTCCGATTACCTGTGCACCTGACTGTAACGATTTGTTTTCAAACGATATATTTTCAACTGTATCAATTTCAGTCTTATTAAATTTTAAATTGATAAACTTCTTATTCGACAACCAATTAACAGCATTTCTGTATCCTATTAAAACACCACCATTTCGTACCCAAACTTTCAATTTCTCTTCTAGTCTTTTATCAACCGAATAACTATTAGGCACAATAATCGTTGTATACTTTGCCAAATTTACTCTTGAAGCATACGAAACATCTAATTTTGTTAATTTCATTTCAAAACGCTGATCTAATAAATGCCAAATTTCACCAGCATCGTAACTCGTCATTCCGCTACCTACTAACATTGCTACTTTTTGTGGTTTTATTGCGCTAAAGTTTCTACTACCTAAATCAATTCCGTCATTTAATCCCGTAGATACTCCTGAAATTTTAATATGATTTTCAACCGCAACTTTATTTAAAAACTCATATAACTCTGAGTTGTTTAATTTCTGATTTTGAGCTGGAATAAAAATGGTTCCGTAATCAAACGATTTTCCGTTATTTTTAAACTGCTTCATTGCCACTTTTGCACGCAATCCGTTTTCTAAAATTTCATTTAACGCTTTCGGAGTTTCATATTCATTCCACGAAAACAAATATCCAACACTACTTTGGTTTTTAATTGTTCCTTCTTTTTTCTTTAACTCAATAATTTCTTCTCCTGCTTTTGATAAAGAAATATTATCAGCAAAATCTACTCCAAAGGCATGATTGAATGTCCATGCAGAAACATCGTAAAATAAACTATCCTTAAAAGCAGTTCGTACATCAAACATTGCTTTTACCAATCGATTATTTTTCTGATTCATTGGCACAACATAACTATAACCTTTTTTAAAGTTTTTTCCTTTTGATGTAAAATCAATTTTTAATTCGTGTATTTTTATTTGATGCTTTTTTAAAACTGCTGCTAAATGATACGTTTTTACGGCATCTTTTTCATCACCAAAAACAATCGCTTTATTTTCTCCTGAATTTCGAGATTTCTCATAAAAACTTTGTTGATATTTTAAGATTTTTACGCGCATATTTTTAGCTGCTTCTAAAGTTGATAAAGTAGCTGTAAATTGATTTCGGATTGTAAACGGAAAAGTTAACACTCCGTTTTCACTTTCTTGCGCATGTCCGCGAGAACTTCCTTGCTCGAACAAAATACCGATGCTCCCATTAATATCTGGAAATGTTGAACCTTTTCCATAGTAAAAATCATCAAAACTCTCTTCTGAATAATATGTAGATCCTATTTTATCAAAAGCCTTTGCGTGATAGGTTGCAATTTCTTTTGTTAAATCCTGATTCATCTGCGGAGTTAACGGGTTAGTTCTGCTCGGAATTCCCGGTTGAAAAAAGAAACTCGAATTGGTTCCCATTTCATGATGATCAGTTAAAATATTTGGTAACCACTTATGAAAAGATGCTATTCTTGCACTACTTTCGGGTAACTGAACTGGCAACCAATCACGATTCATATCAAACCAATAATGATTTGTTCTTCCACCTGGCCAAACTTCGTGATATTCTCTATCATTAGGATCAGGATTTATATTGTCTGCCTTGTTCGTATTTGCCCAATATGCAAAACGTTGTAAACCATCAGGATTCAAAGATGGATCAAATAAAATTACTGTATTATCTAATAACTTATCAATTTTAGTTCCTTCTGCTGCAGCTAAATAATAAGCAGATGCTAATGCAGAGTTTGTTCCGCTTGGCTCATTTCCATGAATAGAAAACCCTTGGTAAACAACAATCGGTTGCTTAGATACATCTATCGAAACATCATCAGTTGCTTTTATATGTTGTTTTCTAATCTGTTCTAAATTCTGCTGATTTTTAGCTGAAGTAATTGTTAACAACAATAATGGTCTTCCTTCATATGTTGTTCCTCTATTTTCTATCGAAACTCTATCGGAAGCCTTTGCCAAAGCTTTCATATATTCTACTAACTTATCGTGTGTAATATGCCACTCGCCTACTTCATGACCAATAACCGATTTTGGTGTGGGTATATTTTTAGCATACGAAACATCAGTAGGTAAATAATATGATAAATCTAATTTTTGTTGTGCAGCTACTGAAATTGACACCAAAATTAATAGTAGTAAAAAAGCTTTTTTCATTTGTTATGTTGTTTGATAAGTTAACAAATATATTAAATCAAAAAGTGGTATCTTAAATATTAACCAATCGCTATTTATATAAAAGTAACAAAAAGTTCAATTAGTTGTTTTTTAACATTAAAGTTTACTTATTTAAGATAAATAATGAATAGGTAATTAAAAGGCAACATCTTTAAAAAAAATTTATAAACATAGGTTAACAAACCAACTATAAAATCATTATATATTTGTAGTGTTATTATACATAGCATACCCCCTAATGTTATAACCACCATTTAATAATAACATCCCCTTATAAATTAACCCTTAACTTGTGTGTTATGGGTTTTTTTATGCTCAAAAAATACTTCTACAGCTATCTATTATAAAATAGCCATATATTTACCATGTTATCAAAATATAATTCTCTTATCAACAAATAAAAACTTCTATAAAACTTAATAAATCACTTTATAAACATAGGTTAACAAACTAACTACAAAATAGTTATATATTTGTAGTGTTATTATATATAACTTACCCCCCTAACGTTATACCCCCTTAAATAATAACATCCCCTTATAAATTAACCCTTAACTTGTGTGTTATGGGTTTTTTTATGCCAAAAAAACGCTTCTATAGCTATCTATTATAAAATAGCCACATATTTACCATGTTATCATGGTATAATTCTCTTATCAACAAATAAAAACTTCCAGAGAACTTAATAAATTACTTTATAAACATAGGTTAACAAACTAACTACAAAATAGTTATATATTTGTAGTGTTATTATATATAACTTACCCCCCTAACGTTATACCCCCTTAAATAATAACATCCCCTTATAAATTAACCCTTAACTTGTGTGTTATGGGTTTTTTTATGCTCGAAAAACATTTATTATTACTTAGATAACTGAAAATGAAACAATAAACAGTTACCCACTTAACAACCAGAACGAATAAATACCATTTACACACTATTTCTTACCAATTACACAAAATTTATTTTTACAGTATAAAGCAACAGATTAATCTTGTAAATTTGTGCCAGGGGAATATTAATTATAAAAACAAAACAATGGCTAAACAACTACACAAATGGGGATTAAGTGTTTTAAAAACTACAGCAATGCAATTATCTGAATTAGGTAAAGCTGCTAGTTACGCTATCAATAATTAATTAAAAATTACATCATAAAGAAAACCATTCATTTTATACAAAATGGATGGTTTTTCTTTTTACAAGAAGCATTAATTACTACAACTACATATCTGTACTTTCGAAACTCTTCATAAAGAACTTGCTATAAATTCAGATGAAAGTTTACTATATTTCATCGGATAACGAAAAACAAACTCAAACAAGAAGTAATCTACTTTGTAACTTACAATGTTACAGAAGATGATCTTTTTAATTGATCATCAAAAGCATAATTTATCTGAATAAAAAATCAAAAAATGTTTACGCATATTCTAAAACAGATATCACCTAACAACAAAGTCAAATTGATTTTTTAAAACCTCTTTTTTAATTAAAATTGTTTTTTCCCTTAAAAAAACACCTCCAAGAAAAACTAAAACAACACATAATAACCTATTTTTAGGTTATATTTATATTAAAAATACACATTAAAGATTAATTTCATTTATTTTGTATTTAAATCAAACAAATTATGTCATCAAAAAACACAGTACAAGTTTTAAATACAGCAAAGGCATTTGCCTCTCCAGAATACATTCGTAATCGCTTCTCTACGATTATGTCTGACATGTATAAAAATGAAGTACCCCTTTACGGTGAACTACTTGATTTGGTTCGTGAAATTAACGACAATGTGCTTTCTGAATCTAAAGAAATAAAAGAGCAATTAGTACATACTGGCGAAATTACCCGGCTAAATATGGAACGTCACGGAGCAATTCGTTTAGGCAAGCCACATGAACTATTTACAATGAGGCGTCTCTTTAAAGTTATGGGAATGTTTCCTCTTGGGTATTATGATTTAGCAACCGCAGGTGTTCCTGTTCATGCTACAGCGTTTAGAGCTATCGAAAACACAGCGCTTAACCAGGCTCCTTTTAGAGTTTTTACCTCCCTATTACGTTTAGACTTAATTGATGATGATAAGCTTCGTAACAATGTAGAAACTATTTTAGAAGACCGTCATATTTTCACAAAGAAAGTCCTTGAATTAATTGAAAAATCTGAAAAAGAAGGAGGCTTAAATAAAGAAGATACCGAAATATTTATTCAAGAAGCATTGCAAACTTTTCGATGGCATGATACTGCTACGGTAGATCACGAAATGTACGAAGCACTACTAGGACAGCACAGATTAATTGCTGATGTAGTTGCTTTTAAAGGTCCACATATAAACCACCTAACACCAAGATCTTTAGATATAGACAAAGTCCAAATAAGTATGGCCGCTCGTAATATTACTCCAAAAGACAATATAGAAGGACCTCCTGCTAGAAAATGCCCTATTTTGTTACGTCAAACAAGTTTTAAAGCATTAACAGAAAAAGTAATTTTTAAAGGTAAAGTTGGAAATGAAAAAACAGGAGAACACAAAGCTCGTTTTGGAGAGATTGAACAACGAGGTGCGGCATTAACACAAAAAGGATTAGACTTATATAATGAGTTATTAGGTAAAACACGTAAAACAATTGGAGGATCACCAAATGCTGAAAATGCCTCAGAGTACAACCAATTATTAAAAGAAAATTTTAAAATTTTCCCTGATAACTATAAAGAGCTTCAATCAAAAAAGCTTGCCTATTTCCATTACTTTACTACAGATAAATCAAAAAATATATCTAAAAATAAAACACATACAAAATTAGATGTAAATCAATTATTAAAGGATGGTTATTTAACTATAGAACCAATGGTTTACGAAGATTTCTTGCCAGTAAGTGCTGCGGGAATTTTCGCCTCAAACCTAGGTACAGATGATGCAAAACATGAATATGAAGGAAGCTCTAATCAATCTTTATTTGAAAAAGATTTAGGAGAACCTGTTTACGAATTAATGAGATGGTATGAAAACATGCAAGATGAAACCATAAAAAAATGTTTAGCGCAAATAAATGCTTAATATTAAAATTATGTAGTCTTACTATATAGCATGCGGCTACATTTTTTTTAATAAAAAGAGCTTGTATATTTACAAATTAAATGAAGATCATTCTAACAAAACTATACTTTTGAAAAATCAATTTGATTATATAGACAAGCAAATACTATCAAAACTACGTTTAGATGCTCGCAAAGCCTTTTCACAAATAGCTGAAGAATTGAAAGTTTCCAATTCTTTAGTACATCAACGTATAAAAAAACTTACTGCCGAAGGTGTTATTAAAAATACTGAGTTTGTTTTAGAAGAAAACAAGTTAGGTTATAAAACAAAATCATACACCGGTATTCGTTTACGTGAAGCACGCTTTGCAAAAGATGTTATGAAAGAATTAGAAAAAATACCTGAAATTACTGAATGTAATTTTGTTTCTGGTAACTACGCTATTTTCATTCTAATTTACGCAAGAGATAATCAACATTTACAAAAAATATTATATGATAATGTGCATTTAATAAATGGAGTGGCAGGAACCGATACTTTTATTTGTTTTGATACTTGTTTTAAAAGGAATATACCAATAGAATAATGATAAATAAAACAGCAGCCGTTTTATGGACAGGCGGAAAAGATTGCGCTTTGGCTTTTTTTAAGGCACAACAAGCAGGCTATAACATTACTCATTTAGTAACATTTGCTCCTAAAAACCCAGATTTTAAAGCACATCCAATTCACTTGATAAAAAAACAAGTAAAGGCTATTGGTATTCCGCATTTAATATTAACAGTAAGCGCTCCGATAAAAGAAAGCTACCAAAACACTATTCAACAATTAAAAGAATTTTATAAGATTGATACTTTAATTACTGGTGATATTGATGAAATCGATGGACATACTAATTGGATTGAAGAGTGTTCGCTAAAATCAGGCATGAAAGTTTTTAATCCTTTATGGAAAAAAGAAAGAATCTATTTACTAAACGAATTAATTACGAATGATTTTACAGTAGTATTTTCACTAGTAAAAAAAGAAGATTTAACTAGCGATTGGATTGGTAGAACTCTTGATAAAACCGCTATTAATGATTTAAAAAAGAAATTAAATATTGATATTTGTGGAGAAAACGGAGAATATCATACCATGGTTTTAAATGCTCCTTTTTTTAAACATCAAATAGTAGTAAACAAAGTTGAAGTTATTCAGAACGATAAATACTACTATTTAAAAACAATACTATAAACCTTTTAGGTGCTTAGATAATGGCAAAAACAACACATTTACTAGATTTAGAAAAGAGTTTAAAAGGTGAATTATTTTTTGATGATTTACACAAAACTTTATATGCTACCGATGCATCTGTTTATCGTAAAATTCCGTTAGCAGTAGCTTATCCGAAGGATAATGAAGATCTTAAACTTTTAATTCATTTTGCTACAAAAAACAACATCACTTTAATTCCGAGAGCTGCAGGAACTTCTTTGGCAGGTCAATGTGTTGGTGATGGTATTGTTGTTGATGTTTCTAAACATTTTACTAATATTTTAGCTTTTGATGAGCAGCAAAAAACCATTACAGTTCAACCCGGAATTATACGAGATGATTTAAACAGATTCTTAAAGCCTTTCGGATTATTTTTCGGCCCAAATACCTCAACTTCTAACCGCTGTATGATTGGCGGAATGGTGGGAAATAATTCATCAGGAAGCACCTCCATTCGTTACGGAGTAACACGTGATAAAGTAATAGCTATCGAAGGATTATTATCTGACGGAAGTAATGTTCTTTTTTCTGAAATTACTTCGCAAAAGTTCAATCAGAAAAAAATAGTAAACTCTTTAGAAGGTACTATTTACAGAACTATTTATACAGAACTTTCTCAAGAAGCAATTCAACAAGAAATAATAAATGAATTTCCGAAACCAGAAATTCACAGACGAAATACAGGTTATGCAGTAGATGAGTTTTTAACCTCTGATTTATTCGGTGGAAGTGAACCAACTATTAATCCTGCTAAGTTTTTATCTGGTAGTGAAGGAACGTTAGTTTTTTCAACCGAAATCACCATTCAATTAAACGACTTACCTCCTACTTATAGCATTATGGTTTGTCCGCATTTTACCAGCGTAAACGAAAGTTTAAAAGCCACAGTAATTGCTATGAATCACAAGTTATATGCCTGTGAATTGATGGATAAAGTAATTTTAGATTGCACCAAAAACAATAGAGAGCAAGCTAAAAATCGCTTCTTTTTACAAGACGATCCTGAAGCTGTTTTAATGTTAGAAGTTTCTGCAAACACTATAGAAGAAGCTGAGGTTTTAGCTGATAATTTAATTGAAGATTTAAAAAACAATAACTTCGGATATCATTATCCGAAAGTATATGGAAATGACATTGCCAAAGTGCATCATTTACGAAAAGCCGGATTAGGTTTACTGGGTAATATCGTAGGAGACATGAAAGCGGTTGCCTGTATTGAAGACACTGCAGTTGCTTTAAACGACTTACCTGAATACATCGAAGAGTTTACCCAAATAATGGATAAATATCAGCAAGATGCTGTTTACTACGCACATGCTGGTGCAGGAGAATTACACTTACGACCGATATTGAATTTAAAAAAACAAGAAGATGTTGTTTTATTTAGGAAGATAACAACTGAAACTGCTCAACTTGTAAAGAAATATAAAGGTTCGTTTAGTGGTGAACATGGTGACGGAATTGTACGCGCTGAGTTTATTCCGTTAATGATTGGTGCTAAAAATTACGAATTATTAAAACGAATAAAAAAAGCATTCGACCCGAATAATGTATTTAACAAAGGAAAAATTACAGATGCTTTTCCGATGGATAAAAACTTACGTTATGAAATCGACAGAAAAGAACCTGTTATAAAAACATTACAAGATTTTTCTGAAAGCGAAGGTATTTTAAAATTGGTTGAAAAATGTAACGGTTCTGGTGATTGCCGTAAATCTCCTGAAGCAGGTGGAACATTATGTCCGAGTTACAGAGCTACTAAAAACGAGAAAGAAACTACACGAGCAAGAGCCAATATGTTACGTGAAGTTTTAACAAATAACACCGCCAAAAACAAATTCGATTCTAAAGAATTAAAACAAGTCTTAGACTTATGTTTAAGCTGTAAAGCTTGTGCTACCGAATGCCCAAGTAATGTTGATATTGCCTCTATGAAAGCGGAGTTTTTATATCAATACCAAGAAACCAATGGTTATTCTTTTCGCAGTAAATTATTTGCCAATAATGCAAAATATAATAAATTAGGAAGTAAAGTTCCTATAATAACTAACTTTTTAACCAACACATTGTTGGCTAAAAAAATAATGGGAGTTGCAACCCAGCGCTCGGTTCCGAAATTAGAAAAACAACCTTTAGATAACTGGTTAAAAAAACAAATTATCACTTCTAGTGCAGATAAGAAACCTTCTAAAAAAACTGTTTATTTATTCAACGATGAGTTTACCAATTTTTACGATGCCGAAGTTGGTAAAGATGCTGTAATCGTTTTAAAAAAATTAGGCTACGAAGTAAAATATAATAACCACGAAGAAAGCGGTCGTAGTCATATTTCTAAAGGATTTTTAAAAGAAGCGAAAGAATTGACTAATAAAAATATCGCTATTTTTAAAGACATCATTACTAAAGAAACTCCATTAATAGGAATAGAACCTTCTGCTATTTTAACTTTTAGAGATGAATATATTCGTTTGGCAGACGATAAATTATCCGCAGAAAAAATTGCTGAAAATGTTTTTACCATTGAAGAATTTCTAGCTACTGAAATTGAAAAAAATAACATTAACACTTCTTTATTTACATCTAAAAGCAAAGAGCTTAAAATTCACGGACATTGTCATCAAAAGGCATTATCATCAACACACGCTAGTTTTACGATGTTAAACATTCCTAAGAACTATAAAGTTACCATCATGAATACCGGTTGTTGTGGTATGGCTGGTAGTTTTGGATACGAAAAAGAGCATTATAAAGTAAGTATGCAAGTTGGAGAAGATACCTTATTTCCTAAAATTAGAAACTGCTCTATAGAAACAGAAATTGCTGCAGCAGGAACAAGTTGTCGTCATCAAATTTATGATGGAACCAAGCGCACTGCTAAACATCCTATTACTATTTTAAAAGAAGCACTATGTTAATTGATTGATTTTCAATAGTTTATTTCGTGTTTTTATACATATGTTAATTTAAAACACCATGTTATGAGTAGTACTAAAATAATAATTAACAATGCTTTATTCATTTTTGCAGGGATTGTAGGTTTTTTTCTATTGATGAAAATTTTGGGTTTAGATCATGTTTCAGAATTACGTTTATTAAACTTCGCTTTTGTGCTTTGGGGAATAAACAACGCTATTAAAACAAACATAAATGCAAATAAAGAATCCTTATATTTTAATAATTTTTCTGTTGGTATAGGAACCTCTATTGTTGCTGTTGGGTTTACAATTATAGGCTTAATATTTTATGTAGATTTCATAAACCCTTCTCTTATAAATGTCTTAGAAGATTCTGCTTTCTGGGGACAAAACTTAAGTCTCGGTTTAATTGTTTTCGCTTTAGCTATTGAAGGAATTGCTTCTTCAGTTATTTGTTCTTTTATTTTAATGCAGTATTATAAAAACTATAAGCCAGTAATTATTTAATCAATTTAAAGCACAAAAAAACCTCCGATTAAAATCGGAGGTTATTAATATTAAAATTTTATGTTATGGATTAATCACCTCTTCTTCTGCTAACAAACCAAAAAATTTATCTAAATTAGGCAAAATAACAATTTTTGTTCTTCTATTTCTAGCTCTATTTGCGCTTGTTTTGTTATCTACTAACGGTAAAGATGAACCTCTACCCGAAGCAATTAATCTATTAGGATTTACGCCATATTTTTTTTCTAAAATACGAACTATTGATGTAGCTCTTTTTACACTTAAATCCCAATTATCCTGTATTACATCATTATGAATTTTTCTTGAATCAGTATGTCCTTCAATCATTACATCCATACTTGGCTCTGACTTAATAATCTCTGCTAATTTCTTTAATGTTTTATAAGCTCTACTATTCACCTTATAACTAGCCGTTCTAAACAGCATTTTATCTGAAATAGATATCATAACTACTGTTTTATCGATATTTACATTAATATCATCAGAATTTTGTAATTCAGGAACATTCATCGATTTTTTCAGTTTATAAGAAACTGCTAAATTCATAGAATCTTTTAATGTTTTAGCTTCTGCTAATTCAGCAGCATCAACATTTGCTAAAGTTTTTCGCATTTTAGCTTTCATCGAATTAGATATTACAGCTCCTTCAACCATATCTAATTTCACATCATTTTCTTCTTTAAGGTTTGAATTGATTCCTTTTAAAGAGTTTATTTTGGTATTGTAGTTGTCTACTCTTTTTTCAATTTTAGCAAACTTAGCTTCTAGTTCTTCTTTTTCTAATGCTGTTTTCTGAAGAGTACCTTTAGTATTGGTATATCGTTGTTCTAACTCAACATACTTTTTTTTAGAAACACAAGATGTTGCAATAATTGCGACAGTTAATAGAAGGGATATTTTTTTCATGATTGATTATTTTTAATAGTTTAAGTAATGTTAAACGTATTATTATCTCTTTTAGTATAAACAGCCCTTGTTATTTTAAAAATATCTCTGCCATCATACAGCGAGCACTACCACCACCACAAAATTCTATTGTATCTAATGGTGAATGAATAATTGCATTGTGCTTTGCTATTTTTCGTAACTGTTCTTTTGTCAAGGACTTATAGGCTGACGTACTCATAATTAAAAAACGTTCATCATTACCCCCTCTTACCTGTAACATGTTTCCTGCAAATTGTTGTACTTGCTTTTCGGTAATAGCTATCACTTCTTTTTTATCAGATTTTAAATGTTTTAACACATTTTTCTTCTCTTTTTTATCATCAATAGCTTCTAAACAAATGATCGCAAAATTTTCTGCCACACACATCATTACATTTGTGTGGTAAATAGCTTCTCGTTTTTCGTTAACCGTTTGATTTGCTGTAAAAATTACAGGTGTATATTCAAAATCCTCACAAAATTCGATAAATAATTCTTCATCCGCCCTTGGCGATAAAGCACAATATGCTTTGCGATTTGCACGATCTAAAATCATGCTTCCGGTTCCTTCTAAAAAAATAGTTTCTTCTTCAGCTTCAGAATAATCGATTACATTTTTAATCTCAAAACCTTTTGTTTCTAAAATTTGTAATACATCTTCTCGTTTTTCTAAACGTCTGTTCTCAGCAAACATCGGATAAATTGCAACATCACCATTTTCGTGAAAAGAAACCCAGTTATTTGGAAACAATGCATCTGGAGTATCAGGCTCTTTAGTATCTTCAACAACAATAACATTAACACTTACCGTTCTTAACTTAAGTACAAAAGCATCAAATTCTTGCTGGGCTTTTAAGTTAATTGAAGCAGGTAACATACCTGCCAATTCTTGTTGATAAAAATTATTTACAGCCGTTTGCTCGTTCATTCTAAAACTCGCCGGACGAACCATTAAAATAGTATTGGTAGTTTGTTGCATACTGTTAAAATATAAAATTAGTTTTTATTACGAATAATATCTGCTAGGTAATTTGCGTCTTTTGATACTCCACCCAAGGTTGCTGATCCACGAGTAAACATCCAAGGTAAACCAATAAAATATAACCCATCTATATTACTTACACCTCTATAATTTTTTGGATAATTATCTTCATCTAACTCCAATCCTTCTATCCATTTAAAGTTCGGGCGATATCCTGTTGCCCAAATAATATTTTTGATCGTTGATATTTTATCTTTTTCGAACTCTATTTCAGTATTTAAAGCATCTTTTGTTCTTCCAACAGCGATTACATTTTTTCTAGATAAAATTTCTTTAACATCCGTACCAATAACTGGTTGTATTGATGTGTTTATTTTTTTCCCTATCCAACTATATTTACTGTAACTTAAAAAACCGATTAAGGTAAACCACCACCAAAGTGTTTTACCTAAAAATTGTTGCGGTAATGATTTTACGTTTGTGTTTCCTGAAAAATATACGGTTCTGTTTTTATCTTTAGAAATTTCATCTAAAATCTGATAACCAGAATCTCCTGCGCCAACAACCAACGCGTCTCCTTTTTGTAATTGATCTACTCTTTTATAGTAGTTACTATGCATCTGAGAAACAGTTTCTGATATTTTCGTATGACACGGTGGTGTGTACGGAATATGAAACGGCCCTGTGGCAACAATTACATTTTTTGTTACTATCTCGCCATTTTTATAAGTTACATAAAATCCGTTTTCATTTTTTCTTACAGATGTAATTAATGTATCTAATTGTAAAGGAATATCAAATTTTTCTACATATAACTTAAAATAATTACTAACCTCAAATTTTGTAGGATAATGTCCTTTTGGAGCATCAAATTTCATCCCTGGCAAATGATTGTATTCTGTTGGCGTAAACAATTTTAAAGAATCCCATCTATTTAACCAAGAAGCACCAATTTCTTTTTCGCCGTCAATTACTAAAAATTTCTTATTCATTTTTTTTAAATGATAAGCCATTGATAGTCCTGCTTGAGCACCTCCAATAATTACATAATCTAACATCAATCTTATTTTATATTTACTCATCAAAGGTATAAACAATATAATAGCTATTGAATATTTTTACTGATAATTCTACACGATAAAAATCAGCATAAAAAAAGCTCGAAAGATTAACTTTCGAGCTTTTTTTATTTTAATAAATTTAGTTCCTAGCAGAAAATATCATTCAATAATTTCGCTAAACGTACCCCTCCTTTTTGTAACTGCTCTCTAACAACAGGAAAATAATCATACGAATAACGGTAACGTAATTTATCGCCTGTTTTTACTGAGCTGTATACTTTTTTTGTTAATTCATGTGTATCATGTACCCAATCTATTACAGTTCCTCTTTGTAGTACTTTAACCTGTTCTTTTGATAATTTTTTAGCGTTATTTGCCAACTCAAGATAACTCATTTTCCAGCCACCAATCATATCTTCATCCCAAACTCTATGCAAGTTTGTTCCTTTTCCATGCCATTGTACCTGAATTGCATTACCTCCTTTATCTTCTTTTCTTCCAACATGCATTGGTTGGTGTAAATCGCCTACTAAATGCACTAACATTTTTAAATAGAAACGCTTGTCTTCAACAGTACTTTTTTTATCTTTTAAAACCTTAACACATTCTTTTATACCTGTAACTAAATCTCCTTTCGGATTTTTCTCTGATGCTTCGTATTTAGTATCAAAAGGCATATTTACATAATGCCACGTATAAAATCTACCATATTTTTTTCTATCAGATTTAATTTCATCTGCATACGTAGATACAAATGCCAAACTTTCGCCTTGTAATAATTTGGCTATTTTCTTTTTAGCAGATTTAGTTAAATTGTTTTCAGCAATTTTACCTGTTGCTCTATGACCTGTTTGTCCCCAAAAATCTTCATTATTGGCAATAGATGAAACACTAATAAAAAAAATACAGCACAGTAATAATAACTTGGTTTTCATAAATAAATTTCTATTAATTTTTTGCTAAAATATAAAATATTTAGTCACAAATTTGGATTTAACAATAAATTAAACATATCTTTACGATATCATTTTGATATCACTTTAATTTAAAATAAAAATGAAGACAGAAAAAATAATAAAACCAGCAAATGGTTATTTAATGCTATTAGTAACACTAACGTTTTTCTTTGGAGGAATTGTAATGAGCATAATAGATGAAACCCCTATTTATCTTCCTGTTACACTTATCGGATTTATTGGACTGTTTGGTTTCATTTTAGTAAACCCAAACACATCTAAAGTAATTTTACTTTTTGGTAAATATGTTGGAACCATAAAAGATAACGGTTTATATTGGGCTAATCCTTTATACAAAAAGAAAACAATTTCGTTAAGAGCAAGTAATTTTGATAGCGAACGTTTAAAAGTAAACGATAAATTAGGAAATCCAGTAATGATTTCTACCATTTTAGTTTGGCGAGTTACCGAAACATATAAAGCTGCCTTTGATGTTGATAATTACGAGAATTTTGTTCGTGTACAAACAGATGCTGCGGTGCGAAAATTGGCAAGTATGTATCCGTATGATAATTTTGCTGACGAAGGTCATGAAGAAGATATTACACTTCGTTCAAGTGTTAATGAGGTTTCTGAAGCTTTAGAAAAAGAATTGGAAGAACGTTTAGCTATTGCAGGAATTGAAGTTTTAGAAGCTCGCATTGGTTATTTAGCTTATGCTCAGGAAATTGCAAGTGCCATGTTAAAGCGCCAGCAAGCAACGGCTATTGTAGCAGCGCGTCATAAAATTGTACAAGGAGCTGTTGAAATGGTTGAAATGGCTTTAGAAGAATTAAATAAGAAACAAATTGTTGAATTGGATGAAGAACGCAAAGCTGCCATGGTAAGTAATTTATTAGTTATTTTATGTGGCGATAAAGAAGCGTCGCCAGTAGTAAACACAGGAACTTTAAGTCATTAAAAAAATGAAAGAATATAAAGTAGTACAACCGAAATTAGGATTTAGAAATCGTTTTCAAAATTTTGAAGATTTATTAAATAAACATGCAAGAGAAGGTTGGCGTGTTATTGAAATTCACCAAGGCTGGGTATCTGTAGTATTCGAACGTGATAAAAACAGGTAATAATGAAAATATTTAAAGAAGAACAACGCTTTACACAATGGTGGATTTGGCTTTTATTTTTAGGCCTAAACTTATTTTTCTTCTATGGTATTTACCAACAATTAATTTTAAATATTTCTTTTGGAAGCAAGCCTACATCAAATAGTTTTTTAATAATTACTAGTTTTATTTTTTTAATAGCTACAGTTTTCTTCTTCTATTTAAAATTAAAAACAAGAATAGATGAAACCGGAATTTACTATCGTTTTTCTCCTATTCAATCTAAATTTAAAAAAATTAAGTGGGATAGTATAAAGTCTGTTAGAGTACTAAAATTTAAACCAATTGTTGATTACGGCGGATGGGGAATTAAAAACAATTCCTATACTGTAAAAGGAAACACAGGTATCTTATTCGAATTTAAAAATGGAAAAAAATTCTTAATTGGTACTCAAAAACAAGATGAAATAAAACGCGTTTTAGAAACTTATAAAAACAAATTATCATGATTAGAATACTCACATTTATAATTATATATTCTTTTAGTATTGTAGTTGCTTTTGCTCAAGTAAAATCAGAAGAAATATTAATAAAAAACAATGAAATTGAATTACCAGGGACTTTAACTTTTACTTCAGAGAAAACTCCTTTATTAATTTGGATTCATGGTTCTGGTAATGTTGATAGAAACGGAAACCAACGCCCTTATGTGAAAGCTAATTACATAAAACAATTCCGCGATAGCGTTAACCAACATAACATTGCTTTTTTTAGCTACGATAAAAGAACTGCTAATCAAAAAAATATGCCAATTTTAAAAAAAGGGATACTATTTGATTCTTTTATTTCTGATGCTCAAAAAGTTATTTCTCATTTTAAAAACAACAAAAGGTTTTCTGAAATTATTTTAATCGGTCACAGTCAAGGCTCATTAGTAGCAATGTTAGCTAGTAAAAATAGTAATAAGTATATTTCTTTATCAGGTCCTTCTAGTTCTATTGATCAAAAAATAGTTGAACAAATGAGAGCCAAAAACCCGCTTATTGTTAACACGCTACAAGAACATTTTAAGGAACTAAAAGAAACTGGTGAAATAAAAAATGTTGATCCTACTTTAGTTACCATGTTCACCCCACAAAACACTCCTTTTTTTAAAAGCTGGATGAAACACAACCCATCCGAAGAAATTAAAAAGCTAAAGATTCCTGTATTAATTATTAACGGAACAAAAGATTTACAAGTAACTATAGAAGATGCAAAAACATTACATAAATTTAGTTTAAAATCTGAATTGGTAATTATAGAAAACATGAATCATGTTTTAAAACATATTGATAAAGATGATGACAATATGAAATCTTATTTTTCTGCAGATTTCCCTTTATCAGATAAACTAATTAAAACCGTTGTTTCTTTTGTAAAAAAATAGCCATGGCAAAAAAGAAAGCATTTGCACTTCGCATAAATGAAGACATGATTAAAGCCATTGAAAAATGGGCTGCTGACGAGTTTCGTTCTACAAACGGACAAATCGAATGGATGTTGATGCAAACACTTAAAGAAGCAAAACGCGAACCAAAAAATAAGGAAGAGTAAAATAATATTAGATATTATTTATATCTAAATATCGGAACGTTATTCTGAAATTTTTTCAGAACCACACCTTAATAATAAATCGTAAATTGTGATAAGAATCTAAAACAAGTTCAGGTTGACGTAAAGTGAATTATTCTAATTCATATAACATCAATAAAAAAAAATTGATTTCTTAATAAAACGTTAAAAACTACTCAATAATTATTGAGTAGTTTTCTATTTTGTAACTTGTTCTGCAAATCAAACTAACTATAATGAAAAGAATATTTTCTGTAGTATTTTTACTTATTTCATCGCTTTTATTCTCTCAAGAATTTTCGATGGATATGGTTAAAAATATGAAACCAAGAAACATTGGTCCGGGTGGAATGAGCGGACGTGTAACTTCTATCGATGTTGTAGAGTCTAATCCCGAAATAATGTACGTTGGTACAGCATCAGGAGGAATTTGGAAATCTACTTCGGGCGGAATTAAATGGCAACCTATTTTCGAAAAAGAATTAACTGCTTCTATTGGCGCTATTGCCATTCAGCAATCAAATCCAAGTGTTATTTGGGCAGGAACCGGTGAAGGAAATCCTAGAAATAGTTTAAATGGTGGTTTCGGAATTTACAAATCGTTAGATGCTGGTAAAACTTGGAAAGCCATGGGATTAGAAAAAACACGTCATATTCATCGTGTAATTATTCACCCTACAAATCCTGATATTGTATATGTTGGCGCGATAGGTTCGCCTTGGGGTGAGCATAAAGAGCGTGGTGTTTATAAAACTACTGATGGTGGTAAAACTTGGAAACAAATTTTATTCAACAATATAAAAACAGGTGCGGCCGATTTAATTATGGATCCGTCAAATCCTAATAAATTAATTGCTTCTATGTGGGAACACAAACGCGATCCTTGGTTTTTTAAATCTGGTGGAAAAGGAAGTGGCATGTACATTACACATGATGGTGGTGAAAACTGGAAACAAATTACAGAAAAAGAAGGTTTTCCAAAAGGGGAATTAGGTAGAATTGGTGTTGCCATTGCTCCTAACAATCCAGATGTGATTTACGCTTTAGTTGAAGCTAAAAAGAACGCGCTTTATAAAAGTGAAGATGGCGGATTTAAATGGAAAAAAATAAACGATAAACCTGGTATTGGAAATCGTCCTTTTTATTATTCTGAAATTTATGTAGATCCGCAGAATGAAAACAGATTATATACCGTTTTCACCTACATCAATGTTTCGCAAGATGGCGGAAAATCATTCAAACAATTAATGCCAGCTTATGGTGTTGATAACGGAGTACATCCGGATCATCATGCGTGGTGGATTCATCCGAAGAACGGAAAATTTATGATTGATGGTAATGATGGTGGATTAAATATTACCAAAGATGGCGGTAAATCTTGGCGTTTTATTGGGAATCTTCCTGTAGCACAATTTTATCATATTAATGTTGATAATGAATTTCCGTATAACGTTTACGGAGGAATGCAAGATAACGGTTCTTGGCGCGGACCAGCGTATGTTTGGAAAGCGCAAGGAATTAGAAATAGCTACTGGCAAGAAATTAGCTTTGGAGACGGATTTGATGTTGTTCCCGATAGAGATGACTCTCGTTATGGATGGACAATGAGTCAGCAAGGTTCGGTTTCTCGTTATGATTATAAAACTGGAAATAACTACAACGTAAAACCAACACATAAGGATGCGAATGTAAAATTACGTTTCAACTGGAACTCTGCTATTAATATTGATCCTTTTGATAATTCAACAATTTACTTCGGAAGTCAGTTTGTGCATAAATCAACTGACAAAGGATTAACTTGGGAAGTAATTTCACCTGATTTATCAACCAACAATCCTGAAAAATTAAAACAAGCTGAAAGTGGTGGTTTAACTATGGATGCAACTGGTGCTGAAAATCACTGTACTGTTTTGGTGATCGAACCAACTCCACTTGAAAAAGATGTTTTATGGGCTGCAACTGATGATGGACAAGTTCATATTACTAAAAACGGTGGTGCAACTTGGACAAACGTTGCTAACAACATTAAAGACTTACCTAAAAACTCTTGGATTACACAAATTAAAGCTTCTAACAAAAATAAAGGTGAAGCTTTATTAGTAGCCAACGATTACAGACGTTTTAACTACACACCTTACGCATACAGAACTAAAGATTACGGAAAAACTTGGCAACGTATTGTTGATGAAAACGATGTTGAAAGCTATACTTTATCAATTATTGAAGACCCAGAAAATGCAAACTTATTATTTTTAGGTACTGATGATGGATTGTATATTTCATTAAACGCAGGAGAAAAATGGACAAAATGGACAAACGGCTTCCCAACTGTTCCTGTAAAAGATTTAGTAATTCATCCTCGTGAAAACGATTTGGTAATTGGTACTTTTGGTAGAGCTGCTTGGGTTTTAGATGATATTCGTCCATTACGCGCTATGGCAAAAAGTAATGTTACCAATCAAAAATTAACGTTGTTTGCACCACCAACTGCTTATCAAGCTGCAAGTCAACAACCAACAGGAAGTAGGTTTGGTGCAGACGCAATGTATCAAGGAGAGAACAGAAGACGTGGTGCTTTAATTTCGTACTACATCAATAAACCGATTCAGAAGAAACAAGAATCAAAAAGCAAGAAACAAGATAAAAAAGATGTCAGTTCGAACGCAGTTAAGAATTCTAAAAAAATAGAAAACAAAATCAAACACGATTCTATTAAATTAGAAATTTTTGACGGAACTCGAAAAATAAGAACTCTAAAATTTAAAACTCCTAAAGAAAACGGATTACACAAAACTACGTGGTATTTAAGAGAAAAAGGTGTTGCAAGAGCTTCAAGACGTATCAGAAAACAAACTAGAGAACCAGGTGGTGTAACTGTGAAACCAGGAATTTATAAGTTAAAAATGACTTTTGGTGATGCTGTTTCTGAACAAGATATTAACGTTGAATTTGATCCTAGATTACAAATATCAGATGAAGCTATCAATCAAAAATACAATGCTAGTAAAGAGCTTGAAACTTATCAAGAAAAAATGGCAAACGTTGTAAAGCAATTGGTAGAAAGTAAAAACACCGCTACTTCTTTAAAATCTAAATTTACAAAAGAAGATAAAAAGAAATACAAGGATGCTATAAAATCATCAAAAGAAATTATTAAAAAAATTGATACTTTAATCGCTATGTATTTGGGTACAATTGATAAAAGACAAGGAATTACTCGCAATCCAGAAGTAACAATAAACAATCGTTTTGGTACTGCTCGTTGGTATGTTGGTAGCCGATTTGGTAAACAAACGGCAACGGAAAAACAATTAATAAATCAGTTTAAAACATCTTATACCAAGGGAATAGAAAAAACAAATATTTTCTTTTCTGAAGATTGGAAAAAGTATAAAGAGACTGTTGAAAAAATTGAAATTTCTCCTTTCAAAAAAACAAGTACTTTTTCTATAAATTAATTATTTTTGAAACTTAAATAAATTTTAAAAATCTCCTACCATTAGCGTAGGAGATTTTAATATTACATACATTATGAAAAAAGCAATTTTTATCTTTATTATTTTATTTTCCTTAAAAAACACCGCTCAGAACAATCCTCAAAACGAATTAGGAGCTTGGTATATGTATAATGGTTCTCATCAAATTTCTGATAAATTTAGTTTAAAAACAATGGCGCATTTTCGCTTTTTTGAAATTGGTGATGATATGCAACAATTTATTGGTCGATTAGGAGGAAACTACAAAATCAATGAAAACATAAGCGCAACTTTAGGGTATTCGTATTTAAATACTGATAGTACATTTGGTGTTGACGGAGGAAACGTAAATGAACACCGAATTTATGAAGATTTCAACATCAAGCATAAAATTAATAAACTTGGTTTTGCACATCGATTAAGAGCAGAGCAACGTTTTTTTAATTCAACAACTTCTCATTTTTTACGTTATCAAATCGGATTAAACCATCCTTTAAATGATAAGTGGAGCACTTATTTATACAATGAAGTATTTTTTGATTATGATGATGAAGCTTACAATCAAAATTGGTTGGGTGCAGGTTTCTCTTACAAAATTTCAAAAGCAGCAAAACTAAAAATTGGGTATCAAAAAATGAGTGTAAATAATGGTGGGAATTTTGATAGAATACTTTTAGGTGTTGCAATTAATACAGATCACCGTAAAAAGAAATAAAAACCTACTTTAGCAAAAAACTAATTAAAACATGAGCGCACCAACTTTTACAAACGATGCAATTGTATTCGGAATTTTAATGATTTCCTTAGGATTTGTATTTTATACAGAATCAAAAACCGATGGGTTTTGGCACAAATTTTACAAAATTGTTCCTGGTCTATTTATGGCCTATTTTATACCTGCAATTTTCACAACTTTTGGCGTGATTTCTCCCGAATGGGAAACTGCAACCGTAACTGGTGAAGTTGTAAAAGGAAAATCTCAATTATATTATGTTGCTAGTCGATTTTTATTGCCAGCTGCCTTAGTTTTAATGACTTTAAGTATCGATTTAAAAGCTGTTTTCAACTTAGGTTCTAAGGCATTAATTATGTTTTTTACAGGAACAGTCGGAATTATTATTGGTGGTCCCATTGCTATTTTATTAATATCGTTATTCTCTCCAGAAACAGTTGGTGGTGCAGATTTTAATGCCGTTTGGCGTGGACTTTCAACATTAGCCGGTAGTTGGATTGGTGGTGGTGCAAATCAAACAGCAATGTTAGAAATTTATCAATATAATCCTCAAAAATATGGAGGAATGGTATTTGTTGATATTGTAGTTGCTAATATTTGGATGGCTATTTTATTGATAGGAATTGGTAGAAAAGATAAAATTAATAAATGGTTAGGTGCGGATACCTCAGCTATTGAAGAATTAAAAGAAAAAGTGTCAAAATTTACGCAAGGTGTAAAAAGAAATCCTTCTTTAACTGATATAATGATTATGCTTGCCATTGCTTTCGGAACTGTTGGTTTTGGTCATTTTGCATCCTCTTACTTAAGTACCTTTTTCAATGATTTAGTTGCCGGTATTAAATCTGAAACATGGAAAAATATCTTTACCTTTTTAGGTGCTGGTTTCTTTTGGTTAATTAGTATTTCAACTATTATTGCAATTGCTTTATCGTTTACAAAAGCTAAAAATTACGAAGGTGCTGGCGCTAGTAAAATTGGTAGTGTATTTATTTACATTTTAGTAGCAACCATTGGTATGAAAATGGATTTAGCCATGATTTTTGATAATTTAGGATTAATCGTTATCGGTTTAGTTTGGATGGGTATTCATGCTGGTTTGTTAATTTTAGTTGCTAAATTAATTAAAGCTCCTTATTTCTTTTTGGCTGTTGGTAGCCAAGCAAATGTTGGTGGCGCAGCTTCTGCACCTATTGTTGCACAGGCATTTCATCCATCATTAGCAACCGTTGGTGTTTTATTAGCTGTCTTCGGATATGCAATTGGAACTGTCGGTGCAATTTTATGCACAATTTTAATGGAATTATCCGCTACTTTATAAGAGAAATCTGCATATTTGCAATTCAAAATTTATAATCACATGAAAAAACTTATCGCTATTTGTGCGTTTTCAATATTAGCTTTCGCTTGTTCTTCTAAAAAAGAAGGAAATATGATTGTTAAAGGTCAGATTAAAGGATTAAAAAAAGGTACTTTATACCTTCAGAAAATGAATGATACAGTACTCGTATCTGTTGATTCTATGGCATTATTAGGTGACGATAAATTTATTTTAACTGATGATGTTGAATCTCCAGAAATGTATTATTTAACTTTTGATGGAAATACCAACGAAAAAAGCTTAATGTTTTTTGGTGAAAAAGGAGAAATTACTATCAATGATAAATTAGAAGAATTTGGTTTTAGACCAGCAATAACAGGATCTAAAAATCAAGAAGTCATGGATAAATTTCGCGATATTGATCGTAAATTTCAAAACCAACGTTTAGAATTTATTAAAAAAGACATGGAGGCTCGTCAAGCTAAAGACGAAGAATTAATTAAACAAGTAGAAGTTGATTATAAGAGAATGATGCGTCGTCGTTTTTTATTTTCTACCAATTTTGCCATCGCAAATGCAGATAATGAAGCAGCTCCTTATATTGCTTTGTCTGAATTATACGATGCTAATATTATGTTATTAGATACCATTAACAATAGTTTATCTGATAAGGTTAAAAACTCAAATTACGGAAAACGTTTACAAAAATTTGTTAGTCGTATAAAAACTGAAGAGAGCGCTAAATAATAAAAGCTTCTTTTTATAAATTAAAAAAACTCGATACTAATAGTATCGAGTTTTTGTTTTTTAAAAATTTCATTTATTAAATCTTAAATGAAATGATAGGTAACTTGCTGTGATTTGCAATATCTTCTGAGATACTTCCTTCAAAGAAATGAGACACCCCTTTTCTACCATGGGTAGCTACTGCGATGATATCAGCATCAGTTTTATTAGCAAAATATAATACGCCGTTCTCAACTGTGTAATCAAAAACAATTTTAACATTTTCTATAGCACTCGCATCTTCATTTGTCTTTTCAAAAAACTGTTGCATTTTTTCTTCTACCTCTCTACTACTTTTAAATTTTGTAGATGGTGTACTTACATATACCAATTGTAGAGTACCGCCTGTTTTTTTGAAAAAAGTTTTTGCTTCTAAATAAGGAGTAACATCATCATCAGAAAAATCGCATGCAAAAACAATTTTTTCTATTTTTTTAGCAATTGGTTTTTCTTTAACTACTAATACTGGTACATGTGCATGGCGAATTACTTTTTCGGTATTAGAACCTATAAACATTTCTTTTAATCCATCAGCTCCTTTAGATCCCATTACAATTAAATCTACATTTTCTTCTCTCGCTAATTGATCTAATTCACTAAAAATTTTAAAGTGTTTAATTATTGGTGTAACTTTTATGTTTGATAAATATTCTTTTTGCAAAAACTCTTTGAATTTTTTTTCTGCTAACTTTAAGTAAAAAAACGTTTCTTGATTAGAAAATGCATCTGATTGATTAACTAATGCGTTCGAAAGTTCTAGCATATGAACTACTACAACTTCTGCATTGTTTTTCTTAGCTAAGAAAGCGGCTGTTTGTAATGCGTTTTCTGAATGAATTGAAAAATCTACAGGGACAATTATTTTTTTCATAATATGATTTATTTGGGTTTAACTACTTGTATAAAGTTACTAAATTTATATCATAAAAAGGATGATTTATATCATGTATATAACTCAATGACAACCCTCTACCGAAGTAACTATATCTTTAACTGGTAACGGAGAAACATAAGGTATACCTAAACCTAAACCTCGTAAGATGAATAAAACACCTATAAAAACGACTACATACGGAATTGCTTGTTGAATTCTTTTTCGTAGTAATCCGTTGGCAAAATTACCTACATAAACTATGATAGTCATTAACGGAATTGTTCCCAATCCGAAAATAAACATATATAAACTTCCCGACAAAGCATTGGTTGTTGTTAAGGCTCCAAAAACGGCCATATACACCAATCCGCAAGGAAGAAATCCGTTTAAAAATCCGATTGTAAAAAAAGTATCGTTTCCTCTCTTTTTTAATTCTTTTCCTAAAGCCGTTTTAACTTTCATTACAAATTTATTCAGCTGCTTTGAAAAATTATATTTCTGAAAAGTCTTTGGTAAAAGGATAACTAAAATCATCAAAACACCAACTATAATTGAGAGCTGTTGCTGAAATCCGAAGAAATAAAATCCTTTTCCTAAAAGCCCAAACAGCAATCCTATTAAACTATAGGTAAATAAACGCCCTAAATGATAACTAAGTATTTGGAAAAACTGTTTTACCTTATTGGTTCTATCAACAGGTAACATAAAAGCAATTGGACCGCACATGCCTATGCAGTGAAAACTACCTATTAAACCAAATATGAGTGCCGAAAGAAACATTAATAATTTAATTCTTCTTGATATAAATATGCTGTATTTTTGTAGTTCCAAGAAACTGTAATGTTCCAACGACCACCTAACAAACGTTTCTCAGGCACGAGCAAATATGTATTAGAAATTGAAATGGGGGTTTCAAAATCTAATTGCTTATTAGATGGTCTGTATAGGAACACTTTTCCTTTAATATCAGTAGGATTAAATTCTGTTGGAAAATATATTTTTAATCCTTCTGGTACTCTTTTTACTATAATATTTTCTTTTAAATTTTTTGCGTTTTTTGTTGCGTCTATATTTTCTTGGAACTCTAATTCCTTTTGATAATACTTTTCAGTTACCAAATCGTGATTATAATTTTCACCAGTACTCATCGATATAACGAAGTACATAATAAAACTCATAAATGCTATAATTACGATTACTATACTTGTGCCCCAGTTTAGTTTCATCTTTTTTGTTTTTTATGCCTAGTCGAACGCAGTTTAAAGCTCTTTTATTAAGCGCTCAATTGCCCTCGACCAAACAAAATTATTATCTATAACTTCTTGGTCCTAAAAAATTGGTTTTAGTAGTTTCTATTAATTTATCTCCACTATAAACACCTATTCTTAGAGTTACTTTTTCTCCTTTCATTTCTGATTGATGCATCTCTATAAACAAAGTTCCTTCTGCTAATCCTTGTTTCGGAACTTCAAAATTTTGATGTGTTACTGTTTCTATTTTTCCTCTATGAGATAATAACTTATAACTTACTTCGTTAATTTGTTTTGTTGTTTTATTAATGACTTTATAAGTATAAATGTTACTGATAACATCGTTTTCTTTATGTTGATATAATTGTCCTGGTAATCGTAATATTGTTGCTTCAACATCATTTCTTAAAAACAACATTCCTATTAAAACAGCTATTAAAATTCCTAAAACAGCAGTATACCCTTTCATTCTGGCCGTAAATTGAAAAGGTGTTTTCTTTTCAATATTTTCTTCACTTGCAAAACGAATTAATCCTTTTGGTAAACCAACGTTTTCCATCATATGATCACATTCATCAATACAGGCAGTACAATTTACACACTCTAATTGTGTTCCATTACGAATATCAATTCCAGTAGGACATACATTTACGCATTGAAAACAATCAATACAATCTCCTTTACCACTTGTTGCTCTATCTTCTTTTTTATTGAATTTAGCTCTCCCTTTTTCTCCTTCTCCACGTACGTGATCATAGGCAACGTTAATCGTTTTATTGTCTAACAATACACCTTGCAACCTACCATAAGGGCAAGCTATAATACATACTTGTTCTCTAAACCAAGCAAAAATAAAATAGAAAACTCCTGTAAAAATCAACAAAGAAATTAAAGTACTTGTGTTATCTAACGGGTTGCCAGTTATGTACTCAATAACCGTATCGCCGCCTATTAAATACGCTAAAAACACATTAGCTATTAAAAATGATATGATAAAAAAGAGAAACCATTTTAATAATCTCTTCTTTATTTTTTCGGCATTCCATGGTTGTTTTTCTAAACGGATTTGTTTTCCTCTATCACCATCAATCCAGTATTCAATTTTTCTGAAAACCATTTCTAAAAATATGGTTTGCGGGCAAATCCATCCGCAGAAAATCCGACCGAAAACAACGGTAAATAGAATAATAAATACCACACCAACAATCATTGAAACTACTAATAAATGAAAATCTTGTGGCCAAAAAGGAAATCCGAAAATATTAAACTTTCGTTTTATTACATTAAATAATAAAAACTGATTTCCATTAATTTTAATAAATGGAGCTGCTAATAAAATCAGCAATAAAAAATAACTAACGTACGATCTATATTTATAAAATCTTCCGCTTGGTTTTTTAGGATATACCCAAGCACGCTTACCTTCATTATTGATGGTACCAATACTATCTCTAAATTGTTCGTTCTTGGGTGTTTCCATTTTTAACTATTAAAACCAAATCGTTTTTTTAAATTCTTTACGCTACACTATCTATCCTTTATTCGGCAACTTCTTTTACTGGTTCCGAATCGTCTTTATGTAACTCTCCTTGGGGCGCTTTGGGGTTTGCTGGTGTTGTACCTTGCATTGCCATAATATAACTTGCTACTTTTTGAATATCATTAGGTTTTAACGTTTTACCCCAAGCAACCATTCCTTTTCCATCTCTACCACCATTTGTAATGGTTGTAAACACGTTTTTTATACCGCCACCTAAAAGCCAATATTTATCAGTTAAATTAGGTCCGATTCCTCCACCACCATCTCCAATATGACAAGCAGCACAATTTAAATTATATACTGCTTTACCTCTTTTTAAATCACTTTCTGATGTTAAAACTGTTACTGTTTCAGCATCGATAATTGCAACTTTTGAAGTTGATTTATAGGCTGCTAATTCTCTTTTAGCAACTGCTACAGATTCGGCATATTCCATCTCTTGCGTATAACCATCTAAGACTTCAAACCGTACTAAATATACTACAGCAAAAATTATCGTTGCATAAAACATATATACCCACCATGGTGGTAAATTATTATCTAATTCTTTAATACCATCGTAATTATGGTCTAATACTATTTCTTGTTCTTCTTCTATTGCTTTGGTATCTGTCCATTTTTTTATTAATGTTCTGGCCCAAGCCAAATGATCAATCTCGTCAGGATTTATTCCTGCCTTAACCATAGCAACTTCCTCAATCTTTGTTACTCCTGTAATTGTAAGTATTTCCTTCGCTAAAATAACTAAGCCAAAAGCGATAAGACCTAACCAAACTATTGGGTTTTCTAAAAAATTATAAGGATTTGCATATAAACTGATTGCTTTTGCTAATGCAAATGGTGTTAAAAACGTAAACAAGAATGAAATAGCAGATTGAACTCTTGTGTAGTTTTTAGGCATTAACTCATTCGCTTTATTTACAACGGTATTTGATAAAACTTCTTTTAAAAGTACCACCAAACCAAAACCGATTGTGATATACCAAACTACCGAATTTTCTAAAAAATTAAAAGGTTCTTTATATGCCTTAAATGCCTCTGCTAAAACAAATGGCATTGAAAAAACAAAAAGAAAAGATACTATTGATTGAATATATTTTTTCATAATAATTTGTTTTAATCATTTAAAGGTAACTCACTTACCTTGCTTATATACTCCTTTTTGGCTGTAAATACCCACCAAAACAACACCATAAAAAAGGTAAAGAATATTGTTAATGAGATCATCGGGTATATTTCTATACCTGTAATGCTCTCCATATGATTTTTTACGAATTTTAACATAATTTCTAATTTTTACTCACTGAGTGAGTTTTTAATATTATAGTAATGTTCTTAATTTTAGTTAAGAACATTACTAACTTATTAGACTATTGTCTACTCAATTGTTTTTGAACGTCTTTTACTTTTATATCGGTACCTAATCTTTGTAGGTAAGAAATTAAAGCGACAATCTCTCTGTCTTTCATTTCTATGAAATCTTGCCCATTATCAGCTGCATACTTTTTATCTGAAGCATAGTTTTTAGCAAAATCAGGATCTTGGTGTAAGTTTTCTTGAATTTTAGCTCCTTGTGCATCCATATTGGCTTGCGCATTTGCTATTTCTTCATCTGAATAAGGAACACCAAGAGAAACCATTGCTTTCATCTTTCCTTCTGTGTTACTCTTATCCAATTTATTTCTTACCAACCATTGATACGCTGGCATAATAGAACCTGGTGATGTACTTTGCGGATCATACATATGGTTTAAGTGCCAACTGTCTGAATATTTACTTCCGATTCTATGTAAATCTGGTCCTGTACGTTTACTTCCCCATAAAAATGGATGATCGTATACAAATTCACCCGCTTTAGAGTATTCTCCATATCGCTCTACTTCACTTCTAAAAGGACGTACCATTTGAGAGTGACACCCAACACATCCTTCACGAATATAAATATCACGTCCTTCTAATTCTAAAGGTGAATATGGTTTTACACTAGATATTGTTGGTATGTTTGATTTTACTAATAATGTTGGTACTATCTGAACAACACCTCCTATTAAAATTGCAACTGTTGCGTATATTGTTAATTTAATTGGCTTTCTTTCTAACCAAGTATGCCATCCTTCACCTTTTGTTCTGTTTTTAGAAACTTTTGTTAAAGGTGCTGCTTCTGCTAAATCATCAGTAACATCGCTACCTGCTTTTACAGTTCTTATCATATTGTATAACATTACAAATGCTCCAACAATAAATAAACTACCTCCAATAGCACGCATCCAATACATTGGTATAATTTCAGCTACTGTTTCTAAAAAGTTACCATAGGCTAATGTACCATCTGGATTAAATTGTTTCCACATAGAAGCTTGTACAAAACCTGCCACATACATTGGTAATGTATACATAATGATTCCTAAAGTACCAATCCAAAAATGGAAGTTTGCTAAGGCTGTAGAGTATAATTTTGTTTTAAATAATTTCGGCACCATCCAGTAAATCATTCCGAAGGTAAAGAAACCGTTCCATGCTAAAGCACCTACATGCACGTGTGCAATAATCCAATCACTAAAGTGTGCAATTGCATTTACATTTTTTAAAGATAACATTGGCCCTTCAAAAGTTGCCATACCATAACCGGTAATTGCCACTACGAAGAATTTTAAAACCGGATCTGTACGTACTTTATCCCAAGCTCCACGAAGTGTTAATAATCCATTTATCATTCCACCCCAAGAAGGTGCTAGTAGCATAATTGAAAATGCAACTCCTAAATTTTGTGCCCACGTTGGTAAGGCTGTGTATAATAAATGGTGAGGCCCTGCCCAGATATAAATAAAGATTAAAGACCAAAAGTGTACGATTGATAATCGATACGAATATACCGGCCTGTTTGCGGCTTTCGGTACGAAGTAATACATCAACCCTAAAAACGGTGTTGTTAAGAAAAATGCTACGGCGTTATGCCCGTACCACCATTGCACCAAGGCATCTTGCACACCTGCGTACACTGAATAACTTTTTAAGAAACTAACAGGTAACGCTAAACTATTAAATATATGTAATACTGCAACGGTTACAAAGGTTCCTAAATAAAACCAAATGGCTACATATAAATGGCGTTGTCTTCTTTGTAAGATTGTCCAAATCATGTTTGCTCCAAAAGCAACCCAAACTAATGCGATTGCAATATCTATAGGCCACTCTAACTCTGCATATTCTTTAGAACTTGTATAACCTAAAGGAAGCGTTATGGCAGCTGCAACAATAATTAATTGCCATCCCCAGAAATTAAAATTACTTAAAAAATCACTCGCCATACGTGCTTTTAGTAATCGTTGTAACGAATAATAAACTCCTGCGTAAATCGCATTTCCTACAAATGCAAAAATTACCGCATTGGTGTGTAACGGACGTAAACGACCAAAACTTAACCACGAAATTCCGTCTGTAATATTTGGGAATAAAAACATTAGTGCCAATAATAAACCTACTGAGAAACCTACAATTCCCCATAGTAGTGTGGCGTAAATGAATTTTTTTACGATCTTATTATCGTAATAAAATTGTTGCATTTCCATAATTTAATTGAATTTGATATCTATTGTTAGTTATTGATTTTTGGTTCTTCTTTTACTAATTCGTCATCAAAAAGCATACGAACAGATGGCGTATACGAATCATCGTACTGTCCATTTTTTACAGAAACAATAAATGCAATAAAAAAAATAATTGCCACTAAGATGCTTAGTGTAAGTAGTAAGTAAATAACGCTCATATCTTGCCTGATAATTATAGTTCAAAGATAATTGTAGAGCTTTTCTTAAAATATGATATTTGTCATGTTTCGTTATTTTTAAAATAAAAAAACTCGAAGAATTCTTCGAGTTTTTTATTTAAATAGTCATAGAAAACAACTTAGTTTCTGGTTTATTACTATGCAAACGTTTGTCAAACGCCATGCAAATATTACGTACGTAAGGCCTTGCTTTTTCTGGCACTGTTAATCCGTTTTGCTGAATAAAAACCAATCCATCAGCTTCCATTTCTTTTAATTTTTCTAAATGATTTTCAATTGCATCCATCTGTAAATGCTTAGCATCCCATGAAGTGGAAAAATGACACATAATATTTAAAATATGTTTACGGATAACTAAATCTTCTTCGGATAAAATATGTCCTCTAAAAACAGGAATTTCTCCTTCATTAACTATTTTTTGATATTCTTTTACTGTTTTTACATTCTGTGCAAATCCGTACCAAGAATCTGATATTGCCGACATTCCTAAGCCAATCATTAATTGTGTTTTATTGGCTGTGTAACCCATAAAATTACGGTGCAATGTTTTTTCTTGAGTTGCTTTATATAAAGAATCTGTTTTTAAAGCAAAATGATCCATTCCTATTTCTACGTAGCCCATTTCAGCAAATAGCTCTTTTCCTATTTCGTACAATTCACGCTTCTCTTCATTTTTTGGTAAATCTTGTTCGTTAAACCCTCTTTGTCCAACACCTTTTACCCAAGGTACATGCGCATAACTATAAAAAGAAATTCTATCGGGTTGTAATTCTTTCGTTTTATTAATCGTGTGAATTACATTCTCTTTGGTTTGAAATGGTAAGCCGAAAATTAAATCGTGACTAATAGATGTATACCCTATTTCTCTTGCCCAACGGGTTGCTTTTTCAACATTTTTAAAAGGCTGCACTCTATGAATTGCTACTTGTACTTTTTCATTATAATCTTGTACACCATAACTTACACGAGTAAAGCCAACATCAAACAAAGTTTGCAATTGTTCTTTTGTGGTATTATTTGGATGCCCTTCGAAACTAAACTCATGATTTTCGTGTTTTTTTGCGTTTACAAATAACCCGTCGATAAGTTTTTTTAACTGTTCTTTTGAAAAAAAAGTAGGTGTTCCACCTCCTAAATGAATTTCTTTTATAATAGGTGTTTCATCTACTAAATCAGTATATAAATTCCATTCTTTTAAAACAGTGTCTATATAATCTTCTTCCACTTCATGACGTTTTGTAATGTGTTTATGACAGGCACAAAATGTGCATAAACTTTCGCAAAACGGTAAATGTATGTATACGCTAATTCCTTCTGATGAATTACTTTCTATAAAAGATTTTTTGAATGTTTCAATCCATTTCTCTTTAGAAAAAGTATCGTTATCCCAATACGGAACCGTTGGATAACTGGTGTATCTTGGTCCTGGAATATTATATTTTTGTATTAGTGAATTCATTAATATGTGTCTTTATCTGAAATTCCTTTTATAACTAAAGACACTCCCGATGATGTTCCTAAACGAGTTATGCCTATATTAATATACTTCTCAGCGGTTTCTTTATCTTTTACTCCGCCAGCAGCCTTTATTTGCACTTTATCATTAACAACAGCTTTCATTAATTGAACATCTTCGAAAGTTGCTCCGCTTGTACCAAACCCAGTAGCTGTTTTTATAAAATCGGCACCAGCATTAACCGCTAATTGTGAAACCTCTTTAATTTGTTCTTTTGATAAATAACAATTCTCAAAAATCACTTTTAAAATATTTTCACCAATCGCTTCTTTTATCAATCTAATCTCATTTTCAACATACACAATTTCGCCATCTAGTAATTTACCTATATTAATAACCATATCTATTTCTGATGCTCCGTTATTAACACATTGCTTAGCTTCAAAAACTTTGGTTTCAGTCGTCATTGCCCCTAGCGGAAAGCCGATTACAGCCGCAATTTTTACTTCCGAATTATGCAATTCTTTTTTTGCCAGTTCAACATAACATCCGTTTACACAAACCGCATAAAAATTATGCTCTTTGGCTTCGGCACACAGCTTTACAATTTCGTTTTTAGTTGCAGTAGCTTTTAATAACGTATGGTCTATATATTTATTAAGCTTCATACTTATACGTTTTTCACTCTCTTTAAAGTGTCTGATTTCGATAATGTTAATCGCACAATACTTTCTTCTACAGCCGTAAGATTGTGAACTATTTGTGGTTTTAATGAAATTAAATCACCCACATTTAATTGTTTTACTTCGTTATCTACTCCAAAATCGATACATCCTTTTAGTACCTGAACAATAATTGCAAACGGAGCTTGATGGTCTTCCATCACCTGGCCTTTATTAAATACCACTCGTATTTCTTTCGAAAAATCGGTATCTAACAATAATGATACTGCTGGTTTATTCTCATTAAACTTAATATCTTCTAAAAATGAGGCTATCTTCATATGTTCTTTTATTTAAATGCCCAATATGGACTTCGTAATTTTTATTTTATTTTCCTTCCTAATAAATTTGTTGCAACTGTGGTAAACACAACAATACTAATAGAACTTAATGGCATTAAAATTGCCGCTATTACTGGTTTTAACTGACCTGTTGTTGCAAAACATAGCCCAATTAAATTATAACATAAAGACAGTATAAAACTATATTTAATTATTTTGATTGCTTTTTTTGAAGCTTTAATATAACTTGCTATTTGATTGAATTTAGAAGCATCTAAAATAGCATCGCAAGCTGGTGAAAACACATTGATGTTTTCTGATAACGAAATACCAACATTACTTTGTGCTAAAGCTCCTGCATCATTTAAACCATCACCAATCATAATTACATGTGCTCCTTTATTTTGTAATTCTTCAACGTATTCTAACTTATCTTCTGGTTTTTGATTGAATAAAAACGAAGTGTTTTTTGGTAACAACGTTTCTAAATATTTCTTTTCTCCTTCATTATCACCAGAAACAACCGCTAAATTATAGTTGGAATTTAATTCAGAAAACAAGTTTTCTACTCCGTTTCGGTAAGCATTTTTAAATACATACTTTCCTTTATATTTATCGTTAATACTTACATGTACCGAAGTATCTAAATTAACTTGTTCGCTTGCATTTTTAACAAAAGATGATGACCCTACTTTTATTTTTGTTTGCTCATGTATAGCTTCAATACCTTTTCCTGTGTGTTCTTTAAAATCGTCAACTAAAACCATTTCTTCATTTAAAGAGCCATATAACATTCTGCTTAACGGATGGTTTGACGCTCGCAACGTGCTTTTTAATATTGCTTTTTCTTCGGATGACAACTCACAACCTTTATAATTAATTTGATTTTCTTTACTCGTTGTTAACGTTCCTGTTTTATCAAAAATTACCGTATCAATTGCCGCTAATTGTTCAACAACCGTGGCATTTTTTAAATAGAATTTTTTCTTTCCTAAAATGCGTAACATGTTTCCTAAAGTAAACGGCGCAGCTAACGCAATAGCACACGGACACGCAATAATTAATACCGCTGTAAATACATTTAAGGCTTTACTTGCATCAACATACAACCAAAATGCAGTAGCAATAAAAGCGATTAATAATATTGTAATTGTAAAATGCTGACTAATACGATCTGTTAATGTTTTAAAAGACGAATTTTTATCTTTTTTAAACACATCGTTACTCCATAATTGAGTTAAATAACTTTGTGAAACCGATGTTAAAACTTCTATTTCTATGATTCCGGATAATTGCTTTCCTCCCGCAAATAATTTATCACCTGATTTTTTTGATACTGGAATTGCTTCTCCTGTAACAAAACTATAATCAATTTTAGCAGCACCTTTTATTAAAATTCCGTCTACTGGAATTAATTCTTGATTTCTAATTAGCAGTCGATTTCCTTTTTCAACATCATATATTTGTACATTTTCTTCTTTTCCTTCGGATGAAATTCTTGTTACCGCAATCGGAAAATACGATTTATAATCACGTTCGAAAGACAGGAAATTGTAAGTTTTTTGCTGAAAAAACTTACCTAACAGTAAAAAGAAAACCAATCCTGTTAAAGAATCAAAGAAACCTGTTCCTAAATCAAAAATAATTTCTGCCGAACTTCGGATAAATAAAACAGCAATACCTAAAGCAATCGGAACATCAATATTTAAAATTTTAGAACGCAATCCTTTATAAGCCGATATAAAATAATCCTGCGCAGCATAAAAAACTACAGGTAATGAGAATATAAACATTAACCAACGGAAGATTCCTTTATAATGCTCTAACCAAAAACCGGATACTTCAAAATATTCTGGAAATGATAAAAACATTACATTTCCGAAAGAAAATCCAGCGATGCCTAATTTATAAATCAAGCTTCTGTCTACTTTCTTTTTTCCGACTTCGTAATCCTCTAGACTAATATAAGGTTCGTAACCGATTGTACTTAATAGTACTACAATTTCTTTTAATGAAATAACATCCGAATCGTACGTAATCCGTACTGTCTTTTTAGGAAAATCAACTTGCGAAGCACTAACATTTCTTTGTAATTTATGTAAATTTTCTAATACCCAAATACACGAACTACAATGTATATGTGGAATATATAAATTTACAACATGTATGTTACCGTCATTAAACTCTAACAGTTTATCAACAATAGCTACGTTGTCAAGAAAATCGTATTTCCCCTTAATCTCTTCAGGAATAGCTCCTGGATTGTTTTGAAAATCATAATAACATGTTAAATCGTTTTCTGAAAAAATTTCAAAAACCGTTTTACATCCATTGCAACAAAAAAACTTCTCCTTTACAGAAATGGTTTTAGTATCGCATTCGTTACCACAATGAAAACATATTGTGTTTTCCATATTTACTCTTTTGCCTGTTACAAAGATCATATATCAACCCTAATAAAAATATGATATTTATCAGCTTTTCGCTATCTTTGAATCTCCTTAACAGACTACCACCATGAGTAAATGTGAACAATGTATCATTCGTCAATTTAATTCTTTAAAATCACTTACAAAAGATGAATTGGTTAGGATTGCTGGTTGTAAAACGTCTAAAACAATAAAAAAAGGAACCGTTTTATTTGAAGAAGGCGAACATATAAATGGTGTTTTTTGTATTAAAGATGGTGTTTGTAAGGTTTCGAAAATGAGTGACAATGGTAGAGATCAGATTGTAAATTTGGTAAGAAAAGGAGATTTATTAGGAGAACGTAGCTTAATAAACGACGAAAGTTCTAACTTAAAAGCCATTGCTGTAAATGATATGGAAATTTGTTTTATTCCAAAAGAAGAAATTGTGAGGGATTTAGAAGATAATCCGAAGTTTACCATGGATATTCTTAAAAACATGGCTTCATCTCTTAAAACTGCTGATAATTTTATTGTTGATATGGCTCAGAAAACTGTTAAACAACGTTTAGCAGCAACTTTATTAAGCCTTGAAAACAAGTTTGCTAAAAATGAAAATGGCGCTTTAGATATACTTTTATCTCGTGAAGATATCGCTAATATTATAGGTACAGCTACCGAATCGGCTATTCGCTTACTTTCTGAATTTAAAAAGAAAAAATTAATTGACTTAAAAGGTAAAGAGGTTTTTATTCTTGACTCTCAAGCTTTAAAAGATATTTCTACAGGTTTTTAAATTTCGATTTAGAGCAAAAAAAAACGTCTAATAATAGACGTTTTAAACTTTAAGCTTCACCTGTTGTTCCTCCAAAATTCATCGGAATTGGTACTTGCTCGTAATCTTTTATTTCACCGTGTGCTTGTTCAAATTTTCTAACATTTTCAGCCAAAGCCTTTGTTAATCTTTTAGCGTGTTGTGGTGTTAAAATAATTCTAGATTTTACTTTTGCCTTAGGCACCCCTGGCATTATATTTATAAAATCTACTATAAATTCAGATACTGAATGATTAATAATTGCTAGGTTACTATACGTTCCTTCAGCAACATCCTGATCTAACTCAATATTTAATTGTGGATCTTTATTTTCTTCCATAATAAAAATTAAAAAAAAAGCCTCTAAAAATTTAGAGGCCTTTTACATTAGAAATTATAAACTTTTTTCCATTTCATCTCTAGGTCCTACGATTTGGTTATCGTAAGATCTCATTCCTGTTCCTGCTGGTATACGTTTACCAACAATTACATTTTCTTTTAATCCTTCTAAGGTATCAATTTTACCGTTTACAGCGGCTTCATTTAATACTTTAGTTGTTTCCTGGAATGACGCTGCTGATATAAATGATTTCGTTTGTAACGAAGCTCTAGTAATACCTTGTAATACTTGTTCAGCTGTTGCTGGTTTCGCATCACGAGCTGCTACTAAGTTTTTATCTGCTCTACGTAAAATTGAATTTTCATCTCTTAATTGACGAGCTGAAACCATTTGACCTGGTTGTAAATTCTCAGAATCCCCAGCATCTTCAACAACTTTCATTCCATAGATAGCATCGTTATCTGTGATAAAGTCATTTTTATGAATTAATTGGTTCTCTAAGAATAAAGTATCTCCAGAGTCAATAATTCTAACTTTACGCATCATTTGACGTACTACTACTTCGAAATGCTTGTCATTAATTTTTACACCCTGTAAACGATATACTTCTTGAATTTCGTTTACTAAGTATTCTTGTACTGCAGAAGGTCCTTTAATGTTTAAGATATCTATCGGAGTTGTTGCTCCGTCAGATAACGGCATACCTGCTTTAATGAAATCGTTTTCTTGAACTAAAATCTGATTAGATAATTTTACTAAGTACTTAGTAATATCACCTGTTTTAGATTCAATAATAATTTCACGATTACCACGCTTAATTTTACCGAAAGATACTACACCATCAATCTGAGCAATTACTGCTGGGTTAGATGGGTTACGTGCTTCAAATAATTCTGTTACACGTGGTAAACCTCCTGTAATATCCCCTGCTTTACCAGACTTACGTGGAATCTTAACTAAAGTATGACCTGTTGCTACTTTATCACCATCACTAACCATTAAGTGAGCACCTACTGGTAAACTATACGAACGTAAAGCATTACCATCAGCATCTTCAATAATTAATGAAGCAATGATTTTCTTGTTTTTAGAATCGATCATTACCTTTTCTTGGAAACCTGTTTGTTCATCAATTTCAACAGAGTAATTAATACCTTGTTCTAAATTGTCAAACTTAACTTTACCTCCAAATTCTGATACGATAACTCCGTTAAATGGATCCCATTGACAAACAGCATCTCCTTTTTTGATGGTTTTCATATCTTTATTAAAGATAATCGATCCATAAGGGATAATATTTGTACTTAATACGATATCAGTCTTTTTATCAATAATTTTGATTTCCGCTGTACGTGAAATAACGATTTCAATTTCTTTACCGTCGTTATCTTTACCATTTACAGTACGTAAATCTTCAATTTTAACTTTACCATCGAATTTTGCAATTAACTTATTCTCTTCAGAAATATTACCTGCAACCCCACCAACGTGGAATGTACGTAATGTTAACTGTGTACCAGGTTCTCCAATAGATTGTGCTGCAATTACACCAACTGCTTCACCTCTTTGAACTTTTTTACCTGTTGATAAAGATTGTCCATAACATTTTTCACAAATACCTCTTTGAGATTCACATGTTAATGCTGAACGAACTTCTACTTTATCAATTCCACTAGCTTGAATTTTATCAGCTAATGTAAATGTAATTAATTCTCCTGATGCTACTAAAAGATCATCTGAATTAGGAGCGTATACATTATGTAATGCTGTACGACCTGTAATTCTATCACTTAAAGATTCTACAATTTCATCATTTTTCTTTAATGGAGCTACTTCTAGTCCTCTTAAAGTACCACAATCAACTTCATTTACAATTACATCTTGAGATACATCTACTAAACGACGAGTTAAGTAACCTGCATCGGCAGTTTTTAATGCAGTATCGGCTAATCCTTTACGTGCACCGTGTGTTGATATAAAGTATTCAAGAATTGATAATCCTTCCTTAAAGTTAGAAAGAATTGGATTCTCAATAATTTCTCCACCACCAGCTGTCGATTTTTTAGGCTTTGCCATTAATCCACGCATACCAGTTAACTGACGAATTTGCTCTTTAGATCCACGTGCTCCAGAGTCTAACATCATAAATACCGAGTTAAATCCTTGTTGGTCTTCACGTAAACGCTTCATAGATAATTCTGTTAATTGATTATTGGTTCTTCCCCAAATATCAATTACCTGATTATAACGCTCTTTTTGCGTTAACATACCCATGTTATAGTTTCCTACAATTGCATCTACTTCTTTATTAGCTTCAGCAATCATTGTATGCTTTTCTGGTGGAATAATAATATCCCCTAATGAGAATGATAAACCACCTTCAAAGGCATATTTATATCCCATGTTTTTAATTTCATCTAAGAAATCTCCTACTGCTGGAATGTTTGTAACTTTTAAAATATCACCAATAATTCCTCTTAATGATTTTTTAGTTAAAACCTCATTAATATATCCTGCAGCTTTCGGTACTTTTTCGTTAAATAAAACTCTACCAACCGTAGTTGCTATAACTTTAATAACATCTTGCCCGTCTTCTACATCGTGCGTACGAACTTTAATACCTGCATTTAAATCTACTTTTTCTTCATTTAAAGCAATAATTACCTCTTCTGGAGAATAAAAAGTTAATCCTTCACCTTTAATAGGCACTTCAGGAGTAGATTTTCTTTCTTTAGTCATATAATAAAGACCCAATACCATATCCTGAGACGGTACCGTAATAGGTGCTCCGTTTGCAGGGTTTAAAATACTGTGAGATGCTAACATTAAAAGTTGTGCTTCTAAAATAGCTTCTGGTCCTAATGGCAAGTGAACAGCCATCTGGTCCCCATCAAAATCGGCATTAAAGGCTGTACACACTAATGGGTGTAAACGAATTGCTTTACCTTCAATTAATTTTGGTTGGAATGCTTGTATACCAAGTCTGTGTAACGTAGGTGCACGGTTTAATAAAACTGGATGCCCTTTAATTACATTTTCTAAAATATCCCAAACAACAGGTTCTTTTCTATCTATAATTTTCTTTGCAGATTTTACAGTTTTTACAATACCTCTTTCGATTAACTTACGAATAACGAAAGGCTTGTATAATTCTGCTGCCATGTCTTTTGGCAATCCACATTCGAATAATTTTAATTCTGGTCCAACAACAATTACCGAACGTGCAGAATAATCAACACGCTTACCTAATAAGTTTTGACGGAAACGACCTTGTTTACCTTTTAAACTATCAGATAACGATTTTAATGGTCTGTTAGATTCAGTTTTTACTGCAGATGATTTACGAGTGTTATCAAACAATGAATCTACTGATTCTTGTAACATACGTTTTTCATTACGTAAAATAACTTCTGGTGCTTTAATTTCCATTAATCGCTTTAAACGATTGTTACGGATAATTACACGACGGTATAAATCATTTAAATCTGAAGTAGCAAAACGACCACCATCTAATGGCACTAATGGACGTAATTCTGGCGGTATAACTGGTACTGCCTTCATGATCATCCACTCTGGATTGTTTTCTCTATTTTTTTGAGAATCTCTAAAAGCTTCAACAACATTTAAACGCTTTAAAGCTTCGTTTTTACGTTGCTTAGACGTTTCAGTATTTGCTTTGTGACGTAATTCAAATGATAACGATTCTAAATCGATTCTTTCTAATAAATCGATTAAACACTCTGCTCCCATTTTAGCGATAAACTTCGTAGGATCAGTATCATCTAAATACATATTCTCTTGTGGAAGTGTATCTAAAATATCTAAATACTCTTCTTCTGTTAAGAAGTCCATTTTTTGCAATGGCTCTCCGTCAACAGTTTTAGCGTCACCTGGCTGAATTACTACATAACGTTCGTAGTAAATAATCATGTCTAACTTTTTAGATGGTAACCCCAAAAGGTATCCCATTTTGTTAGGTAATGATCTAAAATACCAAATGTGTGCTACAGGTACCACTAAATTAATGTGTCCTACTCTATCTCTACGTACTTTTTTCTCAGTAACTTCAACTCCACATCGGTCACAAATGATTCCTTTATAACGGATTCTTTTGTATTTACCACATGCACACTCATAATCCTTTACAGGACCAAAGATTCGCTCACAAAACAAACCATCTCTTTCTGGTTTATGTGTACGGTAGTTAATAGTTTCTGGTTTTAAAACCTCACCTCTTGATGCCTCTAAAATAGACTCTGGTGATGCTAAACCAATTGAAATTTTGTTAAACTTTTTAACAGTGTATTTTTCGTTCTTTCTTGCCATAATAAGTAATGGATTCGAATTAAAAATTTGCCTCTTAATGAGACGTATATTTAAAATGATTTATTAGTAGGCAATTACAAAAATTACCTACTAATATTTCACTGTTTGTTATTCCTCTAATTTAACGTCTAACCCTAAACCTTTCAGTTCGTGCATTAATACATTAAAAGATTCTGGTAAACCTGGTTCTGGCATAGTTTCACCTTTTACGATAGCCTCGTAAGTTTTGGCTCTACCTAATACATCATCAGATTTCACTGTTAAGATTTCTCGTAAGATACTTGATGCACCATATGCTTCAAGTGCCCAAACTTCCATCTCTCCAAAACGCTGTCCACCAAACTGAGCTTTACCTCCTAATGGTTGTTGTGTAATTAATGAATAAGGTCCGATAGAACGCGCATGCATCTTATCTTCAATCATGTGACCTAACTTAATCATATAAATTATACCTACCGTTGCTGGTTGATCGAAACGTTTTCCTGTACCTCCATCATATAAATATGTATGTCCGTAACGTGGAATTTTAGCTTCGTCTGTTAAGGCGTTAATTTGGTCGATGTTTGCTCCATCAAAAATTGGTGTTGCATACTTCTGATCTAATTTTTGACCTGCCCATCCAAGAACAGTTTCATAAATCTGACCAATATTCATACGAGATGGTACTCCTAATGGGTTTAATACAATATCTACTGGTGTTCCGTCTTCTAAGAAAGGCATGTCTTCTGCTCTTACAATACGAGCAACAATACCTTTGTTTCCGTGACGTCCCGCCATCTTATCTCCTACTTTTAATTTACGTTTTTTAGCAACATAAATTTTTGCAAGTTTTAAGATTCCTGCTGGTAATTCATCTCCTACAGAAATTGTAAATTTCTCACGACGTAAAGCACCTTGTAAATCGTTAACTTTAATTTTATAATTGTGAACTAATTCAACAACTAATCTATTTAAGTCTTTATCTGTAGTCCAAGTTCCATGTAAGTGTGTAAAATCACCTACAGAATTTAACATTTTTTGAGTGAATTTTTTACCTTTTGGTAATACTTCTTCACCTAAATCGTTAAATACACCTTGAGAAGTTTTTCCTGTAATTAAATTGAATAATTTTTCAATTAATACATCTTTTAAATCTTCAAACTTATGTACATAAGATGCTTCTAAAGTTGCAATTGCTTCTTTATCACGAGCACGTTTTGTTTTATCTTTTACAGCACGTTTGAATAATTTCTTATTAATTACTACCCCTCTTAATGATGGTGAAGCTTTTAATGATGCATCTTTTACATCACCTGCTTTATCACCAAAGATAGCTCTTAATAATTTTTCTTCAGGAGTTGGGTCAGATTCTCCTTTTGGTGTAATTTTACCTATTAAGATATCACCAGGATTTACTTCTGCTCCAATACGAATCATTCCGTTTTCATCTAAGTCTTTTGTAGCCTCTTCAGAAACGTTAGGAATATCGTTTGTTAATTCTTCGGCTCCTAATTTTGTATCACGAACATCTAAAGAATATTCATCAATATGTATAGAAGTAAAGATATCTTCACGAACAACTTTTTCAGAAATTACAATCGCATCCTCAAAGTTATACCCTTTCCAAGGCATAAAGGCTACTTTCATGTTTCTACCTAAAGCTAGTTCTCCTTTTTGTGTTGCATAACCTTCACAAAGTACTTGACCTTCTTCAACTCTATCACCAACTTTTACAATTGGTTTAAGGTTGATGTTTGTACCTTGATTCGTTTTTCTAAACTTAATTAAGTTATATGAAATATCATCAGATTCGAAGCTTACTAAACGCTCTTCATCTGTTCTGTCATACTTAATTTTTATCTTGTTTGCATCAACATACTCAACAACTCCAGCACCTTCAGCATTGATTAAGATACGAGAATCTTTTGCGACTCTACGTTCTAAACCTGTACCTACAATTGGTGATTCTGGACGTAATAATGGAACTGCTTGACGCATCATGTTCGATCCCATTAATGCACGGTTGGCATCATCATGCTCTAAGAAAGGAATTAACGATGCAGAAATAGATGCTATCTGGTTAGGAGCAACATCCATATAATCAATTTCAGTTGGTGTTACTACAGGGAAATCTCCCCCTTCACGTGAAATTAATTTATCTCCAACGAAATCTCCATCTGCATTAATCTCTAAATTAGATTGTGCAAATTTCATTCCTTCTTCTTCTTCAGCACTTAAATATATATGCTCTTGATCTAATTCGATGTTTCCTTCAATTACCTTTTTATAAGGAGTTTCAATGAAACCTAAATTATTAACTTTTGCAAATACAGCTAAAGATGAAATTAATCCAATATTCGGCCCTTCTGGCGTTTCAATCGGACATAAACGACCGTAATGTGTATAGTGAACATCACGAACCTCAAAACCTGCTCTTTCTCTAGATAAACCTCCAGGTCCTAGTGCAGATAAACGACGTTTGTGCGTAATCTCTGCTAATGGATTGGTTTGATCCATAAATTGAGATAACTGGTTAGTACCAAAAAACGAATTAATTACTGAAGATAAGGTCTTCGCATTAATTAAATCAATCGGAGTAAATACTTCGTTATCACGTACATTCATTCTTTCACGAATAGTACGAGCCATACGAGCTAAACCTACACCAAACTGACCTGCTAATTGTTCACCAACAGTTCTTACACGACGGTTAGATAAGTGATCGATATCATCTACTTCTGCTTTTGAGTTAATTAACTCAATTAAGTATTTGATAATCGTAATAATATCATTCTTTGTTAATACCTTCTGATCAATCGGTTCGTTTAACTGTAATTTGGTGTTCATTCTAAAACGACCAACTTCACCTAAACTATAACGTTGCTCAGAGAAGAATAATTTTTCAATAATTCCTCTTGCTGTCTCCTCATCTGGCGGCTCAGCATTACGTAATTGTCTATAAACATGCTCTACTGCTTCTTTTTCAGAATTGGTAGGATCTTTTTGTAATGTATTGTGAATGATTGCATAATCTGCCATGTCATTATCTACCTTATGTAATAAGATAGTTTTTGCTCCTGCATCGATTATTTCATCAATATGTTCTTTTTCTATGATGGTATCACGGTCAAAAACTATTTCGTTACGTTCAATAGATACAACTTCTCCTGTATCCTCATCTACGAAATCTTCATGCCAAGTTTTTAAAACTCTAGCTGCTAGTTTACGCCCTAATACTTTCTTTAATCCTGCTTTAGAAACTTTTACTTCTTCGGCTAAATCAAAGATTTCCAATATATCTTTATCTCTTTCAAAACCGATGGCTCTGAATAACGTAGTTACTGGTAATTTTTTCTTTCTATCAATATAAGCGTACATTACTTGATTGATATCAGTTGCAAATTCTATCCAAGATCCTTTAAAAGGAATAACTCTTGCAGAGTATAACTTGGTTCCGTTTGCGTGGAAAGATTGTCCAAAGAAAACACCAGGTGAACGGTGTAACTGAGAAACCACAACTCTTTCTGCACCATTAATAATAAAGGTACCAGAATTAGTCATGTAAGGAATTGTACCTAAATACACATCTTGAACAATTGTTTCGAAATCTTCGTGTTCAGGATCTGTACAGTAAAGCTTTAATCTAGCTTTTAAAGGTACACTATGTGTTAATCCTCTTTCTATACATTCTTGAATGCTATATCTTGGTGGATCTACAAAGTAGTCTAAAAATTCTAATACAAATTGATTACGTGTATCTGTAATCGGAAAGTTATCCATGAAGGTTTTATACAAACCTTCTTCACCACGCTCATCAGCTTTAGTTTGCAATTGGAAAAAGTCTTGGAATGACTTTACCTGGATATCCAGAAAATCTGGATAATCGGTACCTAATTGCGATGATGCGAAGTTAATTCTTTCAGTAGTGTTTATCGTTGCCAAAAGAGATGCTATTTTTAAATTAAAAATATTATTTTTTGAAACTTTCTCGTTTCAATAATGCAATTTTAATTGCTTTGCCGACTTAAAATCAGCGCTTTATAGTCGTATTATTACCGTTTTAAAACTGTAATAAAATAAATAACGAATATATACACAAAATGGTTTAGGACTAGAAACGCATGTTCCTAGTACCTAAACCTTAATTGTTTTATCCCGTTTTAAATCGGGAGTATAGCTTACTTAAGCTCTACTTCAGCTCCTGCTTCTTCTAAAGATTTTTGAAGACCTTCTGCTTCATCTTTAGTTACTCCTTCTTTGATTGGTGCTGGTGCACTATCAACGATTGCTTTAGCGTCTTTTAAACCTAATCCAGTTAATTCTTTAACTAACTTTACTACAGCTAATTTAGAACCACCTGCTGCTTTTAAGATCACATCAAATTCAGTTTTTTCTTCAGCTGCATCTCCTCCTGCTGCTGGACCTGCTACTGCTACTGCTGCTGCTGCTGGCTCAATACCGTACTCATCTTTTAAAATATCAGCTAATTCATTAACTTCTTTTACTGTTAAGTTAACTAATTGCTCTGCGAAATCTTTTAAATCTGCCATTTTAATTGTTTTTTGAAATTTTATTATTAGTTTATTAGTGCGCGAAATTATTTATCTGATAATGTCTTTAAGATACCAGATAATTTATTACCTCCTGATTGTAATGCTGAAACAACATTCTTAGCAGGCGATTGTAATAATGAGATAATATCTCCAATAAGTTCTTCTTTAGACTTAATGTTAACAAGTGCGTCTAATTGGTCATCTCCAACATAAACTGACTCTTCAACAAAAGCTCCTTTTAATAAAGGTTTGTCTGATTTTTTTCTGAACTCTTTGATAACTTTTGCTGGTGCATTTGACACCTCAGAAATCATCATTGAAGTATTTCCTTTTAAAGCGTTTGGTAAATCACCAAAATCTTTATCAGAAGCTTCCATTGCTTTTGAAAGCAATGTGTTTTTAACAACAGCCAATTCTACGTTTGCTTTAAAACAAGCTCTACGTAAGTTAGATGTAGTAACTGCATCTAAACCAGAAATATCTGCTAAATAGATGGTACTTGTATCTGCTAATCTTGCTGTTAAATCTTCTATTACTTGTAATTTGTCTTCTCTTGTCATAATTAAAAGTTTAACTGTCTTATAAAGACACAGATTTTTCATCTACAGCAACACTAGGACTCATAGTAGAAGACATAAAAATACTCTTTATATAATCTCCTTTAGCCGCTGTTGGCTTTAGTTTAATTAACGTTTGTAATAACTCATTTGCATTTTCTTGAATCTTCTGAGCATCAAAAGATACTTTTCCGATTGCAGCGTGTACAATACCAGTTTTATCAACTTTAAAGTCAATTTTACCAGCTTTTACTTCTTGTACTGCTTTTGCAACATTCATAGTTACTGTACCAGTTTTTGGGTTAGGCATTAAACCTCTTGGTCCTAAAACACGACCTAAAGGACCTAATTTTCCCATAACACTTGGCATAGTAATTATAACATCAACATCTGTCCAACCTCCTTTAATCTTTTGAAGGTATTCATCTAATCCAACATAATCTGCACCTGCTGCTGTAGCTTCTGCTTCTTTATCTGGAGTAACTAATGCTAATACTTTAACATCCTTTCCTGTTCCGTGAGGTAAAGTTACAACTCCACGTACCATTTGATTTGCTTTACGAGGATCTACTCCTAAACGTACAGCTAAATCAACTGAAGCGTCAAATTTTACAGTTGTAATTTCTTTAACTAAAGCTGATGCATCTTTTAAGCTGTAAACTTTAGAGCTATCTACCTTAGAACGAGCTTCTTTTTGCTTTCTAGTAATTGCCATTTCTAAATTTCTTTTAAAGTTTAAGCAGGTGCATCACCTGTTACTGTTAATCCCATAGAACGAGCAGTTCCGGCAATCATTCTCATTGCAGATTCAACTTCAAAGGCATTCATATCAACCATTTTGTCTTCTGCAATTCCTCGAATTTGATCCCAAGAAACACTTGCTACTTTTTTCCTATTTGGTTCTCCTGAACCCTTCTTAATTTTGGCCGCTTCTAATAATTGTACTGCAGCTGGTGGTGTTTTTACAACAAACTCGAAAGATTTGTCTTTATAAACAGTAATCACGACAGGTAAAACTTTACCTTGTTTGTCTTGTGTACGAGCATTAAACTGCTTACAAAACTCCATGATATTAACACCGGCAGCACCTAAAGCGGGTCCAACTGGTGGCGACGGATTCGCAGCACCTCCCCTTACTTGTAGTTTAACTAATTTACTTACTTCTTTTGCCATTGTTTAAGATTTAACGACATGTTTAAAATGGAAGCTTCAAACACATCTAAATATAGGTGTAACGATTATATTTTTTCTACTTGCGTATAATTTAATTCTAACGGTGTTTTTCTTCCAAAAATCTTAACCATCACTTCTAATTTACGCTTCTCCTCATTAATGTTTTCAACTGCTCCGTCAAAACCATTAAAAGGACCATCGATTACTTTTACTGTTTCTCCTACATTAAAAGGAATTGCAATATTTTCATCTCTTACAGAAAGTTCATCAACTTTTCCTAACAATCTGTTTACTTCTGATTTACGCATTGGCACTGGTTCTCCTCCTTTAGTTTCACCTAAAAAACCAATAACATTTGTTACCGACTTTATTACGTGAGGAACTTCACCTGCTAAATTAGCTTCTACCATTATATAACCAGGAAAATAAACTCTTTCTCTGTTAACTTTCTTTCCGTTTCTTACTTGAATAACTTTTTCGGTTGGTACAATTACTTGGTTTACATAATCTGTCAATCCGAAACGAGCGATTTCAGTTTCAATATAGGCTTTAACCTTATTTTCCTGTCCTCCTACTGCTCTAACTACGTACCATTTCATTACTGAATCAGCCATTATTAAAACATTTTAAAGAAGTTATCTAACCCTGTTTGAAAAACTTTATCTACCCCTGCTACCACTAAAGCAAAAACAATTGTAAATGCCGCAACAACTACAGTAGACTTTTGCGCTTCTTCACGAGAAGCCCATGTCATATTTGTATTAAGCTCTTCAAAAGAACCCTTGATGTATTGTATAAAGTTATTCATTTTCTTATCCTTTTAACGAGTTGCAATTAATATTGCAACTCGCTTTAATTATGCACGGACGGAGAGATTCGAACTCCCGACACCTGGTTTTGGAGACCAGTGCTCTACCGCTGAACTACGCCCGTATTTTATTTTAAAAGGAGTCTCTCATTAAAGAGACTCCTTTTTTATAATATTGACTAATTGATTAGTCTAAAATTTCAGTTACCTGACCTGCACCTACTGTTCTACCTCCTTCACGGATAGCAAACTGTAAACCTAAGTTTAATGCAATTGGTTGGATTAAATCAACTGTAATAGTTAAGTTATCTCCAGGCATAACCATTTCAACTCCATCAGGAAGCATAATGTTTCCAGTTACATCAGTTGTACGTACGTAAAACTGTGGACGATAGTTGTTATGGAATGGAGTGTGACGTCCACCTTCTTCTTTTTTCAACACATACACCTCAGCTTTAAACTTAGCGTGTGGAGTTACAGAACCTGGCTTACAGATTACCATTCCTCTTTTAATATCTTCTTTTGCAATACCTCTTAATAAGATACCAGCGTTATCTCCTGCCTCACCTCTATCTAAGATTTGACGGAACATTTCAATACCAGTTACTGTAGAAGTTAACTTCTCAGTACCCATACCGATAATATCTACAGACTCACCAGAGTTGATGATACCAGTTTCAATACGACCAGTAGCAACAGTACCACGACCTGTAATTGAGAATACATCTTCAATTGGCATTAAGAAATCCTTTTCAGTTTCTCTTAAAGGCTCTTCGATCCATGCATCAACAGCTGCCATTAATTCTAATACAGTGTTAACCCATTTTTCTTCACCATTTAAAGCTCCTAAAGCAGAACCAGCAACAACAGGACCATTATCTCCATCATACTCATAGAAAGATAATAATTCTCTTACTTCCATTTCTACTAACTCAAGTAACTCTTCATCATCAACCATATCCACCTTGTTTAAGAAAACAACCATACGTGGAATACCTACCTGACGACCTAATAAGATATGCTCACGAGTTTGTGGCATTGGACCATCTGTTGCAGCTACTACTAATATAGCTCCATCCATTTGAGCAGCACCAGTTACCATGTTCTTTACGTAATCGGCGTGACCTGGACAGTCTACGTGCGCGTAGTGACGGTTTTCTGTTGCATATTCAACGTGAGAAGAGTTAATTGTTATACCTCTTTCTTTTTCTTCTGGTGCGTTATCGATTTGATCAAAATCTCTAGCTTCAGAGAATCCTGCATCACTTAATACTTTAGTGATAGCAGCAGTTAATGTAGTTTTACCGTGATCTACGTGACCAATTGTACCAACGTTTAAGTGGGGCTTCGAACGATCGTAAGTTTCTTTTGCCATGATTATTAATTTTAATTCTTAGTTAAATATATTTAGTGTTACTTTAAATTCTTTTTTAAAAAAACTCTAAAAAAGAGCCAATGACCGGATTTGAACCGGTGACCTCATCCCTACCAAGGATGCGCTCTACCAACTGAGCTACACCGGCCTGGATAATTATTATAGAGCGAAAGACCAGGTTCGAACTGGCGACATTCAGCTTGGAAGGCTGACGCTCTACCAACTGAGCTACTTTCGCGTATTTTTAAAACCTTTCATTAATAATCAAAAGTTGAAGCTTGATATATCAATTAATTGGTTTTAAAAAAGTGGGGAGAGCAGGATTCGAACCTGCGAAGTCGTAAGACAACGGAGTTACAGTCCGTCCCAGTTGGCCGCTTTGGTATCTCCCCTTGGTAATTTAAAACTATGTTAAAGAACTTTCTTTACTTTGAGCCGATGAGAGGACTCGAACCTCCGACCTGCTGATTACAAATCAGCTGCTCTAGCCAGCTGAGCTACATCGGCTTTTATTGTCATAAAAAAACAATCCGCTATTTCTAACGGATTGCAAATGTATAAAGTAATTTCTATATTTTAAAACTTTTTTAGATTAATTTTTATCTTTTTATGATACTAAAGAATCTCGTTGTTTTTCTTTTGATTTTTTTAAACTTCTTTTTAATGAATCTACCGCAGTGTTTACACCCTCTTCAAAGGTTTTAGCTTGTTTTTTCACCATTAATTCACTTCCAGGTATATTAATTTTAATCTCTGTAATTTTATTTTCTTTTTCACTTGTTTTCTGTACTTTTAAAAAAACCTCTACATCAACAATCTTATCATGAAACTTCTCTAAACCTTCTATCTTCTTTTCAATGTAATCTATCAAACTTTTATCTGCTGTAAAGTTTACTGACTGCGTGAATACTTTCATAATTTTTTCAATCTTTATTTTGACTCTCTAGGATGAGCCTTGTTATACACTTTTTTTATCTGCTCTAAGCTATTATGCGTATACACTTGAGTAGCGGCTAAACTTGAATGCCCTAGTAATTCTTTAACCGAATTTAACGACGCACCGTTATTAAGTAAATGCGTAGCAAAAGCATGTCTTAATATATGCGGACTTTTTTTAGCTTTCGTTGACACTCTACTAAAGTACAAATTTATTATTCGGTACACAAGAGTTTCATAAATTTTAACCCCTTTTTTAGTTATCAAAAGCGCTTCTACACTAACTAACTCATATTCTTTTTTTAAGCTTAAATACTGATTTAAAGTATTTAAAACTGACGGAAGCAACATAACGTATCGCTCTTTATTTCTTTTTCCTAAAACCTTCACTACTTGCTTAGCAAAATCGATATCTTTTTCTTTAATATTAATCAACTCTATTCTTCGCATTCCTGTTGAATACAACAACTCAACAATCAACTTGTTTCTTACTGATTCAAAATCAGTATCTTCATTTAATATATCTAATACTTTATCTACCTCGTCTAGCTCAAATGGTGTTTGTATTTTCTTTTGAACTTTTAACGCTTTATGTTTTGCTAATGGATTAATTTGTATTTCACCTATTTTTTGCAAGAAGCCGTAAAAGGTTTTTAAAGAACTCATCTTTCTATTCACACTTCTATTTGACACCTCTTTATTTACAAGTGCAACTATCCAAGTTCTTATTTGATTATAATGAATTGTCGTTAACTCATTTTGCTCAAATTCAGTCACACAAAAATTTTGAAATGCAGTTATATCTGCATTATATGCATTAATGGTGTTTTTTGAATAGTTTTTTTCGTGTTCGAGATATCTTAAGAAAGCTGCTACAAGCATTGGTTTTGTTTTTACTGAAATAAATATACAAAAAAACCTGTATTGATAAATCAATACAGGTTTTATATTACTCTTTATAAACTATTTCTAGCTTACTTCTTCTTTCGTTCTTAATCCTTGAACATAAGAGGCTTTTTTCATTTGAGCACGTTTAACGACAGATGGTTTGTTAAACTGTTTTTTGTCGCGTAATTGTCTTAAGATTTTAACATCTCTGAACTTTCGCTTGTAACGTTTTAACGCTCTATCGATATTCTCTCCTTCTTTAATTGGAATAATTAACATGTGTTAGCACCTCCCTTCATTGTAGTCTCTAAATTTTTATTTTTAGGACTGCAAATGTACTGAGTCTTTTTTAATTAACAATTAATTTTTTACTTATTTTGAATTTCATTATCGCATTAGCGATTGAAACGGCATCCTTTTTTATTTTTTTATAAAAAAGATATAGTGTAAAGCGCGACCTGAAAGGGAATGCCCAAAATATCTTTTATATTGTATTTAAAAAATTAGGTTGCTGGTTTGTATTCTTTTTTATCGATTATCATTTTTGCGATAATTTCTTTCAAAATTTCGGAAGTACCTCCACCAATTGGCCCTAAACGGCTATCTCTTAACAAACGCGCTAACGGATATTCTTCCATATAACCATATCCTCCTAGTAATTGCAATGCATCGTATATAACTTCATCTGCCATTTTGGTAGATAACATTTTACTCATACTTGCCTCTTTTACCACATAAACACCTTCGTTTAGTCTTTTTGTAATCGAATAATTATATTCTCTACACATATCTACTTTAGAAGCCATTTCGGCTACTTTATGACGTAAGGCTTGGAATTTATCTAATGTTTTACCAAAAGCCTCTCTTTCGCTCATATATGTTATCACATAATCTACAGCATATTCTGCTCTTGCATGTGCATTGATAGCCATTATTAAACGCTCTAAAGCAAAATGTTGCATTATATACGGAAAGCCTTTTCCTTCTTCGCCCATTAAATTTTCTGCAGGAATAACTACATTATCAAATGCAATTTCTGCTGTATCTGAAGCTCTCCAACCTAGTTTATCTAATTTGGTTGATGAAATTCCTGGTGTATTTCTATCTACCAAAAGAATACTCATTCCTTTATGTTTATCGTCTGGATTTGTTTTTGCTGCAACTACTAAGTAATCAGAATAGATACCGTTTGTAATAAAAGTTTTAGATCCGTTAATTACATAGGTATCTCCTTTTTTAATTGCAGTAGTACGCATACCTGCAACATCACTTCCTCCGAAAGGTTCAGAAATACACAAACATCCTATCTTATCTCCGTTAATACTTGGAGTTAAATATTCTTTTTTGATTCTATCGTCTCCTTCTTTATTTAAATGTGTCATTGCTAAGTAGGCATGTGCCCACATATTTGCAGCAAAACCACCTGAGTTTATTTTTTGTAATTCTTCTAAAAAAATCACAGTATAAAAAAGATCTAAGCCTAAACCACCATATTCTTCTGGTTGATTTAATCCGAAATAGCCCATCTCACCAAATTTTTTCCAGATGAAACGCTCTACGGTTCCGTCTTTTTCCCATTTATTTATATGAGGAACAACTTCTTTTTGCAAGAAATCTTTAAAGCTCTGACGAAAAAAGTCGTGCTCTTCAGTAAAGTACATACTGTTCATAATTATATATTTTGTTGTTGTTTGTTTATTCTGCCTTCAAATATAGAACTATTCTGTCGTATTTATCAATCGGAAAACTACCTATGTTTTTTATTTCTGATATTTGCTGAATTTCTGCCACCTCATCCCTGTATTCAAAAATACTTTTACACAACTTATAATCTATATATGGGTTAGCAAGTATTTCTTTAAAAGTAGCCGTGTTTATATTTATTTTTTGGATTGATGGTTTTTGATGGATTTTAAACCTTTGTAAGATTCTAATTGCAGTTGGTTTATCAATTGCCCAAACTTCATATATCTGCATGGTAAATGAAAAGCCTTGTAGTTTTTTTCGGTATTTTATAATTCGTGCTGAAATTACTGATCCAACACCACTAACAGTTTCAAAATCCTCCTGTGTAGCTTTATTGATGTCGTTTGTTGAGATTACAGCTTTTTTCAATAACAGCACCTCATCATCAGAATTCACTTTTGACTTTACCGTTTCTTGTAATTTATTTCTTTTTACAACCCAATCTGGAAATTTAAAATAAGGCGAAATCTTATTCAATAAGCTATCTGATACTTTTGTTATTTGCTGGAATTCTTGTGCTGAGTTTACAAATTTACGCTGTGCGCGATAAGCATGTAATCTATCTATTTCTTGAAGAGATAAACCTAACTGCTCTCCTTTAAAATCTGTAATATAATTAGGATTGAAAGGATATATTTTAGGTTTTCTTTTTTCTAATTCAACTTTCTTTAAGCTATCAATTTTATTCTGACAAACAAGTAATTCTTCAGAGTTTGTATCAATTATTGCATCCGAAGAAAAATCAACAAAGAAATAAACAAACTGAAGAATAACTATAATTACCACCAAAAAGAAAATCCCATTTCTTTGGCGTTTGTGATACCAGAAATGGGATTTAAATATTTTCATATTAAGTTTTCTTATGCCTCGCTAGACTTTATTGCTTTCATATATTTTGAAAGTTCTTTTTTAACTTTCGGTGCTAGAAGTACTAGTCCGATCATGTTAGGAACCATCATCGCAAAAATCATTGCATCTGAGAAACCTATTACAGATCCTAAACTAATAGAAGCTCCTACAATTACAAAAAGACAAAATATTGTTTTATACGCATATTCCATTTTTTTAGACCTTCCAAATAAATACGCCCAACCTTGATATCCGTAATAAGACCAAGAAATCATTGTACTAAAAGCAAATAAAACTACTGCTACAGTTAATACATATGGAAACCATGAGATAGCTGATTGGAAAGCTCCTGATGTTAATAAGATTGCTTGTGCATCATCTAATCCTGCGTTAGCAGAAGTAACGTTTCCTGTAATTATTAATACTAATGCTGTCATTGTACAAACCACAACAGTATCAATAAAAGGCTCTAATAAAGCTACTAAACCTTCTGATGCTGCGTATTTAGTTTTCACTGCTGAATGCGCTATTGATGCCGAACCTACTCCTGCTTCATTAGAAAAAGCTGCTCGTCTAAATCCTTGTACTAAAACTCCTACTGCTCCACCTGCAACTCCTTCAGGACTAAATGCCCCATTAAATATTTGTCCAAAAGCTCCACCTATCATATCGTAATTTACAATGATAACAAACAATGATGCTAACACATAAATTACAACCATAAATGGCACAATTTTATCTGTAACCTTTGCTATTTTTTTAATCCCTCCAATAATTACAATACCTACTAGTGTTGCCATTACTAAACCAAAAGCCCATCTATAACCATGTATAAATGACTCTTGACCTCCTGTCATATGTTCAAATAACTGAGCTGCTTGATTTACTTGAAACATGTTACCACCTCCAAATGAACCACCAATTACGAATACAGCAAAAACAATAGCTAAAATTTTCCCTAAACCTTCAAGACCTTTTGATTTTAATCCTTTTGTTAAATAATACATTGGCCCTCCGTACACTGTTCCGTCTTCACCAATATCTCTATATTTTACTCCTAATGTACATTCCACAAATTTAGATGCCATCCCTAAAAAACCCGCTACTATCATCCAAAATGTTGCTCCTGCTCCACCAATTGAAACAGCAATTGCTACACCTGCTATATTTCCTAAACCTACAGTTGCTGATAAAGCTGCTGTTAGTGCCTGAAAGTGAGAAACTTCTCCTTCATGATTTTCTATTGCAATCGTTTCTATATTATCTCCTCCTGGAGTAGAATCACCCGCTGCAACCATTGATTCATGATGATCTAGCTCATCGTATTTACCTCTAACAATATTTATTGAGGTAAAAAAACCTTTAAAATTTATAAATTTAAAATACACTGTAAAATATAAGGCTCCTAAGATTAAAGGGAAAAGAACCCAGAAAATTTTAACTCCTCCTCCAAAATCAATTTGATAGAAAATAAAATTAACAAACCACCCTGTAGCATCGCCAAAGACTTCATCTATTTTTTGGTCTAAACCTTTTTCTTGTGCAAATGTCAACATCGGTGTTATTAATAATAACAACGTAAGAAGTCTTTTCTTCATAATTAAGTATGTTAGTTTTTTTTAAATTTGTAATGCGCAATATCTTAAAAAATTGTACTTTCAACAAGTTTTAAGCGTTAAATGTACTTTTAAGTTAGTTTTTCTTTAAATTTATGTAAATCTTCTTGCAATTATTTTTAATTTAAAAAAATCAATATTCATTATAATAACTATAATGTTTTCTAAAATAATTCTCTTAATTTAATTATTTGTTCTGGACGACCTAAAACAATTAAGTTTGCTCCTGCTGTTAGTTTTACCGTAGCATCCGGATTTATAATATATTCTTTATCCGTAGTTCGATAACCGATAACAGTGCATCCTGTTTTTTTACGAAGATCTAAATCGAAAATTGTACTATTTAAATATTCTTTAGGTAAATTATCTATAGCAATTTCTTCTAAATTAGCAGTCGTATCTCCTTCTATTGTTAATCTATCTACAAATTCAATTACATCTGGTGTAACCACTAAAGATGCCATATGCGCACCACCTAATTTATCTGGCATAATTACATTATCTGCACCTGCTATTTTAAGTTTACTGTAAGAAGTTTCTTTAGATGCTCTGCTTATTATTCTACACTTTTTATTTAGTTGACTTGCGGTTAATACCACAAATAGATTGTCAGCATCCGAAGGTAAAACTGTTATTAAATTCGCTGCATTTAAAATACCTGCTTTCAGTAATGCTTCATCCGTTGTTGCATCTCCTTCAATATTTAAGATTCCTTTTTCATCTAATTGTTTAATAACCTCTTCGTGCTTTTCTACAACAACAAAATCTTTATTATAGCTATTTAGTTTTGATATGGCCTGTTTACCGTTTCTACCAAACCCACAAACAATAGTGTGCCCTTTTAATTTTTCTATTTTTTTTTGCACTTTTTTTATTTTTAGTTGACGAAAGAACTGTCCGCTTATTAAATATTCTGAAAATGAGGATACTGCATAACCGAAAATAAATAAACTCGATAATATTAAACCGATCGTAAATATTTTTTCTCCTGTACCAAACGGATGTACTTCTCCAAAACCGATTGTAGTAATGGTAATAATGGTCATATATAATGCATCAATAAAAGAATAATTGAATAATATTAAATACCCTCCTACCCCTATTGACAAAATTAATACTGAATATAAAATTGCTTTATATAACCTCGATTTAAATACTGTTTTTATCATAAATCAAAAACAGAAGTTCTTTTTGTATAAATCATATCTTTTAATCGCAACAAAAAAGCCAATGTTAAATAAACACCAAACGACAAGCCAACGGTTACAAACGATATGTAAATAAAAAATAATCGCACATTGGTGGCTCGCATCCCTAAACGATCTGCAAACCTTGAAGACACTGCAAAACCATGACGTTCAAAAAAATGACGCACAGAATGAATAAAACTCATAATTAACTCGTTTTAATTGCAAGATACCATTTTACAATCATTTGTTTATAACATCGGCTTTAAAATAAATTTGGTTTCTGTAACTTTGCTTTTTTGGTAAAAAACACACTTTGAAAGAACAAGAGTACATAGAAGTATACGGAGCCAGAGCTCACAATTTAAAAAATATTGATGTAAAAATTCCTCGCGAAAAACTAGTTGTTATTACTGGTTTAAGCGGAAGTGGAAAATCATCCTTAGCTTTTGATACTATTTATGCCGAAGGACAACGTAGATATATTGAAACTTTCTCTGCTTATGCGCGTCAGTTTTTAGGCGGATTAGAAAGACCCGATGTTGATAAAATTGATGGATTATCACCCGTAATTTCTATCGAACAAAAGACTACAAACAAAAGTCCGCGTTCTACCGTAGGTACCATAACCGAAATTTACGACTTTCTTCGTTTACTCTTTTCTCGTGCCTCGGATGCTTATTCGTACAATACAAACGAGAAAATGGTAAGTTATTCTGATGAACAAATCAGGCAATTAATTTTAAAAGATTTTAACGAAAAACGTATTGCAGTTCTTGCGCCTTTAATTAAATCTAGAAAAGGGCATTACCGCGAACTTTTTGAGCAAATTTCTAAACAAGGTTTTGTTCGTGTTCGTGTAGACGGAGAAATAAAAGAAATCGTAAAAGGAATGAAACTTGATCGATATAAAACTCATGATATTGAGGTGGTAATCGATCGTTTAGCTGTTAATAGTAAATCAGAAAAAAGGTTAGAAGAAACTATAAAAACAGCTTTATATACCGGGAATAATATTTTAATGGTGGTTGATGTTGACGATGAAAAACCTCGTTATTTTAGTCGCGAATTAATGTGCCCTACAACCGGAATTGCGTATCCGAATCCTGAGCCAAATACATTTTCATTCAACTCGCCAAGAGGCGCTTGTATTCATTGTAACGGATTAGGTATTACCAATGAAATTAACGAGAAAAAGGTAATTCCAGATCATACTATTTCTATTAAAAAAGGCGGAATTATTCCTTTAGGAGAACAAAAAAATAGTTGGATTTTTAAGCAATTACAAACCATTGCCGACAGGCATAACTTTAAACTTACCGACCCGATAAATAAAATTCCGCAAGATGCGATGCATATTATTTTACACGGTGGTAATGATAAATTTGAAATAAACTCTAAAGATCTTGGTGTAACTAGAAACTACGAAATAGATTTTGAAGGAATTATAGCTTTTATCGATAATCAATATAAAAATGCAGAAAGCACTTCTATAAAACGTTGGGCAAAAGACTTTATGGATGAAGTTAGCTGTTCTGTTTGTGAAGGTAAAAGACTTAAAAAAGAAGCGCTTCATTTTAAAGTTGTTGATAAAAACATTAGTGATTTAGCACAAATGGATGTTACCGAGCTAGCTGCTTGGTTTAAAGATATTGAAAGTAGCCTTTCTGAAAAACAATTAATAATTGCTGCTGAAATATTAAAAGAAATTAGAACTAGAATTCAGTTTTTATTAGATGTTGGGTTAGATTATTTAACTTTAGATAGAACCTCGAAATCTCTTTCTGGTGGAGAAGCACAACGAATTAGATTAGCAACACAAATTGGTTCGCAATTAGTTGGTGTTTTATATATTTTAGATGAGCCAAGTATTGGTTTACATCAGCGCGACAACGAAAAACTAATAAAATCACTTATTAAACTACGAGATGTTGGTAATTCGGTTTTAGTTGTAGAGCATGACAAAGACATGATTGAACAAGCCGATTTTGTTTTCGATATTGGTCCGGGTGCAGGCGTACATGGAGGCGAAATTGTAAGTGAAGGAACTTTTGATGATTTAAAAAAACACAGCTCCTTAACTGCCGATTACTTAACAGGAAGAAAAGAAATTGCTGTTCCCAAGGAAAGAAGAGCAGGAAACGGAAATTTTATTAAACTATCCGGAGCATCAGGGAACAACTTAAAAAATGTATCCGTAAAATTTCCTTTAGGACAAATGATTTGTGTTACCGGAGTTTCCGGAAGCGGAAAATCTACCTTAATAAACGAAACTTTATATCCTATTTTAAATGCCCACATTTATCGTGGCGTTAAAAAACCAATGCCTTATAAAAAGATTGAGGGCTTAGAACATATCGATAAAGTTATTGACATAGACCAATCTCCTATTGGTAGAACTCCACGTTCAAATCCGGCAACATATACAGGTACTTTTGGCGAAATCCGCAGTTTATTTGCTAAAACTCCAGAAGCTGCTATTCGCGGTTATAAACCTGGTCGTTTTAGTTTTAATGTAAAAGGTGGTCGCTGTGAAACTTGCCAAGGAGGCGGAGTTCGGGTTATTGAAATGAATTTTTTACCAGATGTTCAAGTAGAATGTGAAACCTGTCAAGGGAAACGTTTTAACAGAGAAACATTAGAGATTCGTTACAAAGGAAAATCGATTTCTGATATTTTAGAAATGACAATTAATGAAGCTACCAACTTCTTTGAGCATATTCCTAAAATATATCGCAAACTTAAAACCATTAAAGATGTTGGCCTTGGGTATATTACTTTAGGACAACAATCTACCACACTATCTGGTGGAGAAGCACAACGTATAAAATTAGCATCAGAATTATCGAAAAGAGACACCGGAAACACTTTTTATATTTTAGACGAACCTACTACAGGTTTACATTTTGAAGATATTCGTGTTTTAATGGATGTTTTAAATGAATTAGCCAACAAAGGAAATACTGTGTTAATTATTGAACATAACATGGATGTAATTAAACTTGCCGATTATATTATTGACATCGGTATGGAAGGTGGTAAAAATGGTGGAAACGTTCTAACCACAGGATCTCCTGAAAAAGTAGCCAAACATAAAACAAGTTATACCGCTAAGTTTTTGAAGAAAGAATTAAAAAGCTAACAATACCAACATCAAAACATACGATATGTTAAATAAATGTTAACAGAAATAGGGTTAACCCTATTTCTGTTAGGGTTAACCCTATAACTCAATTAGGGGTGTTGGGTATTGACAATACATTTTTTTTCATTTAGATTTACAAATAAAAAATTACTTTTCACCCCTTCTTATGAAAAAAGAAAAAATTACTTTTTTAGTCTTAGATGGCTGTCCGTTAATGTGCGAAGCATATAAAAGCATTATAAATAACACAAACAAGGCAAACACGTATCATCTAAATATAAACCTAATTCATGCTCCCAAAATAGCAAACAACTTTATTAATGAGGTTATTAAAAATAAGACTCCGCTTGATATTGTTATATTAGAACTAAATTTTTCCAAAAAAAATGATGAAAATGAAATTTCTGGAGAAGATATAGCTCTTATAATCAGGAAAACACTTCCCAAAACAAAAATTATTATTTCAACTGCTTCTGATGATAATTTTAGAATACACACAACATTTAAAACCATAAATCCTGAAGGGTTTATATTAAAACGTGACCTTACCTCTAGTGAATTTAAAAGAGCAATTTATCAAACAATCAATAATGAAGTTTTTTATAGTAAATCTATCTTAAAATTATTACGAAAAGAGATTTCATCCAATTTTATAATTGATGCGATAGATAGAAAAATACTATATGAACTATCAATTGGCGCAAAAATGAAAGATATGCCAAATTATATTCCTCTCTCTGTAGCCAGTATTGAAAAAAGAAAACGTCACTTAAAAAAAGCTTTTAATGTTAAAGAAAAAGGAGATAGAGAACTAATTTTAATAGCTAAAGAAAAAGGTATTGTTTAAAAGTAAGGTTTTCCCTTACTTTTTTTACGGTTTTTAACGCGCTTTTTAAATTTTAAAAAAATAGCTTTGAAAAAATAGAATAACCTCAAAAAATAGCTTTTGAAAAACTCATTAATATATTTAGTTCAAATACTTTTAAATAAAAATCAAATTTCATTTGATAAAGAAGAACTTTCTTTTCAAATACAAAGCCATCCATCATACCCTAGTTTACATGCTATAACTGGAGTTTTAGATCATTTTAATATCGAAAATGTAGCTGCTGATGTACCAATAAACACAGAAACACTTTTACAATTACCTGTTTGTTTTTTAGCTCAAATTAATACTGAACAAGGTAAAGATTTGGTTACTGTAGATAAAGAAGGAGTTAACTATACTATATATAACACAAAAAACAAAAAGGAAAAAATTTCTGAAAATGATTTTCTACAAAAATTTACAGGAATTATTGTTGCCGTAGAACAATCTGAAAATAGTACGCAACTAAAAACAAGCGCTAGTATTACTGAAATTATTGTACTAAGCGCTTTAATTTTACTAGCCTCATTTGTAGCATATCAAAATACTACTTCTTTATATGTACCTATATATTTAATTCTATCTATAGTTGGTATCATAATTAGTATTGCTATCATTAAACAAGAATTAGGTTTAAAAACAACCATAGGAAATGCTTTTTGCTCAGGAGCTGACAACAAAAAAGATTGTGATGCCGTTTTAACCTCAAAAGGTGCTAAAGTATTTAAAGGCTATAAATTAAGTGACTTTAGCATTATCTACTTTATTGGATTAACGTTATTAACTTTTATTCAATCTTCAAATCCTAGAATTTCATTTACTATAAGTTTAATAGCTATACCTGTTACGCTATACTCTTTATATTACCAATATGCCGTTTTAAAAAAATGGTGTCTACTTTGCCTAAGTATTGTTGGTGTTTTATGGTTACAAGCTTTAATTACATTAATTACAGCCACCTATATAAATGGTTTTATAGTTACCGACTTTGTAACTTTTGGTATGATAATATTGGCTACCTGGCTACTCTGGGCTTATATAAAGCCATTATATTCAAGTGTTAATCAATTAAAAAAAGAAAAAATTGAAAACGTTAAGTTTAAAAGAAACTTCACCTTGTTTGAAACTTTACTGCAAAAGTCACCAAAATTAAATACTCAAGTAGAAAACAGTAAGGAGATTATTTTTGGTAATCCTAATTCCAATTTAGAAATCGTACTTGTAACTAATCCTTTTTGTGGACATTGTAAACCTGTTCATAAACATATTGATGAAATATTACATAGATATCATCAAAATGTAAAAATAATTACTCGTTTTACGATAAACTCTAAAAATAAAGAAGACAATTTAGTTAAGGTAACAAGTAAATTACTAGAAGTATACGATAAAAAAGGAGAATCGAATTGCTTAAAAGCAATGTCTGAAATATACGAACACGGAAATACCGAAGCTTGGTTAAAAAAGTGGGGACGTTGCAATGATATAAATTATTATACATCTGAATTAGATAAGGGTAGTAATTGGTGTAAAGAAAACGCTATTAATTTTACTCCTGAAATTTTAATAAACGGAAGATCGTTTCCAAAAGAATATAACCGAACTGATCTAATCTTTTTTATTGAAGAACTAGAAGAAAACGCTAAACCATTAGTAATGGTATAAATGTAAATAAAACAACAAAGCTCTGAAAACAGAGCTTTGTATTTGAACAAAATTCTCTCGCGAAGAATAGACACATAAGGTGAGTGTCTTTAAATGTTCGCCGCAAAAGTAACTTTAATAATTTAATTATGAAAAAACAAATTTTAAATTTTAGGAAAAGCTTTAAACAAAGCGGAACAGAAATTAATTAACGGAGGCCTACAGAGCTCAGGTAGTTGCTGTAATACAATAACCTATGACGATGGATACCAATATAGATCTTGTGGAAAAACAAAAGCTCAAGCCAAAGAGTTTTTAGGTGATAGTTTTGACAACCTTGGTGGAGGTGGTGGAGCAACTGTTACTCATTGGTGTTGTGCTAGTTGTTAAATTTTAATTAATTAGGCGATTATAAAATGTAATCGTCTAATTAAAAAATATATTTATGAAAAATTACATTTATTTATTAATATTCCTAATTATTTCTTGCTCTTCCAGAAAAGAAACCTTTTCCAAAAAAATAATAGATAGTATTGTTATTATCATAAACAACAAAGACAATATTGATACAAATATTGGATCAGGTATTAATGTTAAAAACTTTAATAAAATAAATATAAATTCAAAAAAAGAGGTAGATACTCTTGTTTTTAAAACAGAAAAATATCTTAAACTCTATATAAGAAATGATAACTTCTTCAACGTAGTTTTATGTAAAAAAACAGATACTCTATTAATTGACATTCATAAAAAATCAACAAAACTAAGTTTTTTAAATAGGGATAAACGAAAGTATGATACTATCTCTTTAAATAAAATTTTTACCAATAATTTACAAAAACAACTACCTAAACATAATAAGCTTTTCAAAAAATTTATTTCTATCAATAAAAGCACAAATAAAATTGTTCCTAAAATAGATGTAATTAAATCTGATTTATCTGAATTTAAACAGCTAGATGCTTCTATTGAAAAAATATTTGAAACTAAAAAAAAAATACTTACAAAAATATTTAATAATAAATTAATAAGTGATGCTGATTTTCATAATGAAACCTCTCTTTTAAGATATAAATATTTCTCATCCCTAATTAGACATTATAAATTAAGCCTTGACAAATATTATCTTGAAAAAATTTCAAAATTGTATTTTGAAAATAACATAGCTTTTAATGATTCTTTTATATCATATGGTTATTTAAATTCTTTTGTACAAGAAGTTATTCTAATTGAAAACGAATCAAAACTAAATATAGATTATGAAAAAGCTTATAAACTTCTCCCTCTTTTTTTTAAAGACAAAAAACTAAAAGTCTTTAGAGAGTTTTGTTTGAACAAAATTGCAATTTCAAAAAACAATAATACTAGTATCTATTTTAATAATTATAAAAATCAATATAATGACTCTTTATTTATAAAGTATTTTAATGATAAATATGTAATAAACGAGAAAAATAATCTCAGAAAACTTGAAACACTTCTAATAAATTATAATAATAAAAAAACAACATTAAAAGAATTACTTTTAATGTATAAAAATAAAATTATTTATATCGATTTTTGGGCTAGTTGGTGTGTACCATGTAGAAATGAAATGCCCATATCAAAAAAACTACAAAATGAGTTTAATAATGAAGATATAGTTTTTATCTATATTTCTATAGACTTAGATAAGGACAAATGGCGTAATGCATATACTGAAGAAAAAATTAATCTTAAATATAATTTTTTAGCGACAAATTACCCTAATTCAAATTTTTATTTAGAGTCTAATTTAAAAACAATTCCTAGGTATTTATTATACAACAAAGGAAAACTAATAAATAATGATGCCCCTAGACCTAGCTCTAAAAAAATAAAAAAGGTATTATTAAACCTATTAAAAAAATAATTCTCTCGCGAAGAATAGACACATACGGTAAGTATCTTTAGATGTTCGCCGCAAAAGTAACTTTAATGTTTTAATTATGAAAAAACAAATTTTAAATTTAGGAAAAGCTTTAAACAAAGCGGAACAGAAAGAAATTAATGGGGGTGGAACATGCAGTGCTCACATTCCTTGTGGTCATGAAAGTTGTGGAGGTGGAGAAAACAACTATCTCTTCAATGTATCACAAGCTGAAGCAATAGCTTTTGGTGGGAGATGGTGTTGTGAAAGTTGCTCTACAGCTTCATGGCTACAACCTGAATATATGTGGCAATAATATCTATTCTTAATAAATAGCTATAGTTTTGAGTAACTTAATTTCTCACAAAACTATAGCTATTAAATTCTTTCTATATGAAAAAGCACATTTTTGGTTTCTTAATATTGTTTATAATATTATGTTGTGAAAAATCATCTAAAAAAATTATTGACTCCCCTCTTCTTAAGAAGCAAATTACTTTAATATTTAAACAAAGAAATTATAAAAAAGATACATTATATTTTAAAGGTGGAGCCTACTCTCCTTCATTATTCCCAATAACATATACTGATGGATTTCCTTATCAGAAAAAAAAAATAAATCCGAAGAACATAAAAGATAGCGATACAATAATAATTAATTCGAATGATGAAATTATACTAAATCATAGATATCATTATTATTATAACTCTTCTTATCTTTTTAAACCAGGAGATACTATTATTTTTAACTATAAAGATGACGCTCCTTATTGTAACATAATAAATAGACCGAATGTTAGTAATCATGATTTAAACTTTGAGGTTAATTATAATTTAACTAATAAAATTTATCAATCAAGAATAGCCTTCTATTACAATAATAAGAAAAGGTTTAGAACAAAAAAAGAAAAAGAAAAATACTCAAATACGATAAAGAAAAATTTAGAGCAAAAAGAATTACTATTAAAATCATTTTTTAGTGATAAAAAAATTTCCAATGAAAATTTTATTTTTCAAAAAAATAAAATAAAGTTCAAAAAATTACCTTTAGACGATATTTTATCTTTAGATACAATTGATTTAAAAAACGATTCACTTTTAATTTATGCCGATTTTACACATTATTTAAAATTTTTTTCTGGAAAAAAATTTAAACCTAATAAAATTAAAACTAATAATGGTTCTATATTAGATTATAAAACAATGTTCGATTCTATATCTAGTAGCTCTATTTTTTCAAAAAATATTAAAAACTACTTATTATACTTTTATTTAAAGAAAATTGCTGATAATTCTTCAGTAAATGATTTTAATTCTTATTATAAGAAGTTTGAAAATAAAGTAAACAATCCTACATTAATAAACGAATTAAAAAAAACATATGTAATCGATTTACTTCCTCTTAAAAAGGCAACTAAAAAGGTTTACTTTATTAATTCGAATAAAGAAAAAATAACGTTAAGCTATCTTATAAATAAAAATAAAGGAAAATTAATCTATATAGATTTTTGGGCAAGTTGGTGTATTCCTTGTAGAAAAGTTATGCCAGATTCAAAAAAACTTTTTAAGTATTATAAAGATAAGGATATTGTTTTCATTTATGTATCTATTGATAAAGATTTTAAAAAATGGGAAAATGCATCTAAAGAGGAACAATTATATTTAAATTATAATAGTTTTTTTGCACTTAACTATCCAAATGCTAATTTTTATAAAGAATTATCTTTAAAATCTATTCCTAGATACTTACTTTATGATAAGAATGGAAAATTAATTCATAAAAAAGCACCAAGTCCTGTTGGAGATGAAATAAAACAGCTAATAGAAAAGTATATTAATTGATGTCAAAATTCCCAAATTACCAACAAACTGAAGCCAAAGATTGTGGGCCTACTTGTATTAAAATCATAGCAAAACATTATGGAAAAACTATTAACACACAACAATTACGTAACTTAAGCGAAACTACTCGTGAAGGAAGTAGCTTACTTGGCTTAAGTGATGCTGTTGAATCTATGGGTTTTAAATCTTTAGGTATAAAACTATCATTCAACAAACTTAAAGAAGCACCTCTACCCTGCATACTTCATTGGAATAAAAATCACTATGTAGTTCTTTACAAGGTAAAAAAAGACACTATTTATATTTCTGACCCTGCCCATGAGTTAATTACTTTTACTAAAAAAGAATTTATTCAATCTTGGATTGGTAACAATGCCGATGAAAATACAGAAGAAGGCATTGCGCTATTGGTTGAGCCTACTCCTAAGTTTTATCAAGAAGAATTTGAAGAAGATGAAAAATTTGGATTCTCATTTATATTCAAATACCTTTTTAAATATAAAAAATTTATCACCCAACTTATCATTGGGTTATTAGCTGGTAGTTTATTACAATTAATCCTACCTTTTTTAACACAAAGTATTGTTGATGTTGGTATAAAAAACCAAGATTTAAACTTTGTTTACTTAATATTATTCGCGCAACTATTTCTCTTTATAGGTAAAGCATCCTTAGAAATCATTAGAAGTTGGATTCTATTACATTTAAGTACCCGAATAAACATTTCGTTAATCTCTGATTTTTTTATCAAATTAATGAAACTACCCATCTCCTATTTTGATGTTCGTATGACTGGAGATTTATTACAAAGAATTAATGATCACAAACGTATTGAACGAATTTTAACAACCTCTTCTTTAACTGTTTTATTTTCCTTTTTTAACCTGATTATTTTCAGTTTAGTTTTAGGATATTATAGTTTACAAATATTCGGAGTATTTGTATTAGGAAGTGTTTTATACTTTGGTTGGGTCTTGTTTTTCTTCAAAAAAAGAAAAGAATTAGATTACAAACGATTCTCTCAGGTAAGTCAAGAACAAAGTAAAGTTATTGAACTTATTAACGGAATGCAAGAAATTAAGCTCCACAATGCAGAAAGAAGAATGCGTTGGAATTGGGAGTATGTTCAAGCTCGTTTATTTAAAGTTGCTACTAAAAGTTTGGCTTTAGAACAAACACAAAGTGTAGGCTCTAATTTTATTAATGAGCTAAAAAATATGTTTATAACCATTTTATCAGCTAAACTTGTTATTAATGGAGACATTACCTTAGGAATGATGATGGCTATAAGCTATATCGTTGGTCAATTAAACGGACCAATAACGCAATTAATAAATTTTATGCGTGATGTACAAGACGCTCAAATATCTATTGATAGATTAGGGGAAATTCACAATATGGAAGATGAAGAAAAACCTGAAGATGAAAAAGTAACTCATATTCCTGAAAAAAAATCTATAAAACTTAATAATATCTCTTTTAGATATACAGGAGGTTTGGAGCCTGTATTAAAAGATTTATCCTTAGAGATTCCTGCCAATAAAACCACCGCTATAGTTGGGGTTAGCGGAAGCGGAAAAACAACCTTAATGAAATTATTGCTTGGTTTTTACCAAGTAGATACTGGAGATATAACTATTGGAAATTTTAATTTAAAAAATATTTCTCAAAAAGAATGGAGAAGAAACTGTGGCGTAGTCATGCAAGAGGGCTATATCTTTAATGACTCCATTGCAAAAAATATTGCTGTTGGGGAAGATTATGTTGATAAAGATAAGCTAGCGCATGCAATAAACGTTGCTAACATAAATGACTATATAGAAGGATTGCCATTAGGGTATAACACAAAAATAGGTAGCGAAGGAAACGGATTAAGTACAGGACAAAAACAACGATTATTAATTGCTAGATCTGTATATAAAAATCCAAAGTTTTTATTTTTTGATGAAGCCACTAGTGCATTAGATGCTAATAACGAGAAAGTAATTATGGGAAAATTAAATGAATTTTTCTCTAATAAAACAGCAGTTGTAATTGCTCACAGATTAAGTACCGTAAAAAATGCTCATCAAATAGTAGTGTTAGACAAAGGTAAAATTATCGAAAAAGGAACTCATCAAGAATTAATAGCTTTAAAAGGAAATTACCATCACTTAGTTAAAAATCAGCTAGACTTGGGTAAATAAAATATAAAAACTGTCATTACTAGAAGAGAAACAACGAAGTAACCTTATTAATTAGAGCAAAATTGTTTCGTTTTACTCACAATGGCAAAAAAAATCTCTCGCGAGGAATAGACACAAACCTTGAGTGTCTTTAAATTTTCAAGGATTTAATCAATTTATAAATTATTTTAAAATGAAAAAATCAATTTTAAACTTAGGTAAAGCTTTAAATAAAGCTGAACAAAAAAACATCTTAGGAGGTAACAACCCTGTATTACCTATTTGTAAATGCAATACTGTAGGAACAATTATAAATCAACCATGTGACGGTATTGGAACTGGGTGTGGTATTATAGACATTGAAGTTCCTGATATTTGTGATGCATTTCCTACTTTTTGCTAATTAAAAACTTATAGATTATTATGAAAAAACAAATTTTAAACTTAGGTAAAGCTTTAAATAAAGCTGAACAAAAACAAGTTAATGGTGGATACATTCCAAATCTTTATCAGTTTTGCTGTACAAGAACACAAGGGTTCTGGATAGATTCTTATCCTTTTTTAGGTAATGATCCCTACTATACTTGTGACAGAGATGTATGTTCAAATAACACCCCTTGGTAAACTAATTAATTATGAAAAAATCAATTTTAAACTTAGGTAAAGCTTTAAATAAAGCTGAACAAAAAAACATCTTAGGAAATGGTCCAACTCCAACTCTTCAAGCATGTCAATGTTTTATTACCCCAGGAATACCTGACTCTTTACCGTGTGATTGGGAAGGTGCCCGTCATCTTAATTGTGAACCTGTGATTAGGATAGTATAAAAAAGGAAAAAATTATACCATCATGAATTAAGTGAAAGTTCGAATTAAGAAAATAAAAATTTATGCTACAAAAATGATTCTTTTAGGAAGTTATCAGGATTATTTTAACTAAGTCAATAACTTTTATCATCATTGTGGCAAACATGGATACACACTTAATTAATACTAAATAAGAGAGAGTTACCCCTCTCTCTTTATTTAATTTTTTAAAATGAAAAAAATTATTCTTCTCTTTTTTTATATCACTAGTTGTTTTTCACAAAAAGCGCTTCACGAAATTCCTTTTAACCTCGTTAATAATAAAATATATTTAAATGTTGTAGTTAAGAACAGGGCCTTAAAAATGATACTTGACACAGGTGAATACGGAACTGTGTTTAATATAAAAAATCCCGTTTTAAAAAAAATAAATCAAAGAGCTATTTATAAAAACCCTTTACAACTTAACATTAATAACTTAATAAAAAAAGTAAACCTTATAAGGTTTAATAACCTAAATAAATATTTAGATAAATATTGTGATGGTATATTAGGTATCGATTTTTTTAAAGATTATATACTAGAAATTAATTATCACAAACAAGTGATTAAACTGTACGATAGTCAAGACGAAAACATTAAAAAAAATTATTTAAAATTAGAAACTAAACAAAACGATAAAAACATAGAGCTTTACAAAAGATTTACAACAAAATTAGAGATATCAACAGTTAATGGTAAACAAATATTTGGTGATTTTATTATTGATACTGGTAGCAGCAGAGGTATTACTACAATTAACTCTTTTCAAAAACTAAAAAACACTGAACCAATTTTCAGTATTAAAACAGCAAATGCTAGTCCTCATGGATTTAACTCACCTCAATACTTTAAGATAAAATCATTAACTTTTAATAAAAAAAAATATCCTTTTTTAATTATTGACAACAATGAGGATGTAAGAATAGAAAACAAAAATACACCTATTTTTAAAGGAATTATTGGCGGGAAATTTTTGAAAAATTTTAACATAATAATTGATTTTAAAAAATCTCAGGTATTTATCAAAGAACTTGATTTTAAAAAAAATCAAAATTTCATTACAGATGGTATTAAACTAAAAGACTATAGAAAAAAAGGTGAAAAAATAACCATTGCAAGTATAATTGAAGAAACTGGTGAAAATCTACAATTAAACGACAGAATACTAAAAATAAACAATGTTAAAATAAATAAAATTGACATAAATAAATATCGTTTAAATAAAAATAAAATAGGATCAGTTAATTATTACACAGTAAAAAGGGGCAAACGTATTTTACAATTTAAAAAAACTGTAAAAAATTTTAACACCTCCTTATAAAAAAATTATCTCGCGAAAAATAGACACAAACCTTGAATGTCTTTAAATGATCAAGGATTTAATCAAAATTAAATTATTTTAAAATGGAAAAATCAATTTTAAACTTAGGTAAAGTTCTAAATAAAGCTGAACAAGAAGAAATTAACGGAGGAATAACGAGAAAAGAATTTTGTGCTACAAAAAAAATGATTCTTTTAGGAGATTATCAAGGTGATTTGAGTTATGGTTTTCATAGTTATGCTACTCATTGTGGAAATCACGGATATCCTCTTTGGTAAAATAAAAAAAATGAGGAGTTATAATACTATAACTCCTTTTAATTTAATAAAAATGAAAACAACCTATCCTTTCTTATTATTTTTTTTTCACTTAGTCTGTTTTGGACAAAGTAAAGATCCAATATACCAGATTCCTTTTCATTTATATGATAATCAAATACTAATAAAATCTAAAATAAATAACGAAACTGTTAACTTATTATTTGACACAGGCTGTATGGGTGTGATTTTAGACAAGAACTTTATTCTAAATAATAAAATTAATTCTCTAAAAACATATAAAAATCCTTTAAATTTCAAATTACATTCTTTTTATAAAAAAATAAAACTTATAAGTTCTAGTGACATACGTAAACAACTAGGAGACAAATATCAAGGCATAGCTGGTGTTGATTTTTTTAGTAATTATTTAGTAGAAATAGATTATTTGAAGCAAAAAATAAATTTGTATAATTTAAATAGTAAAATTGACAGATCTTATCAAAAAATAAATACAACTCACAACGTAAAAAACATCCAGATATTTAAACGATTCACAACTCCAATTACATTAAAAATAGATAGTATTACAAAAATAACTGGCAACTTTTTAATTGATACTGGTAGTAGTCGTAATATAACAACTATAAAATTACTTAATAAATATAAACCACTATTAGTTTCATCAAAAAATGAAAAAGAGATATTAAATGCAAGCCCGCATGGATTTAATAATCCTATTTATTATAGAGTCCCTAAATTAATATTTAATAATAAAAGCTATGATAATTTAATTATTGATGACAATAATGATGTTAATCATAATATAACAAGTTTAAAAGGAATATTAGGCGGAGGTTTTTTAAAACACTTTAAAATATTAATAAATTATAAAAATTCTGAAATTTATATAAAAGACAATTTTTCTAAAATAGGCTTTACAAAAAACATAATTTCAGATGGTGTTAAAATAAAAGAATATAGGCACCCTAAAAGAAAGTTAATTATTGGTAGTGTATTAAAAAATAAGAATGGGTTAAAAATTGGTGATAATGTGTTAAAAATAAACAATATTGATTACCAAAAAATTCAACTAGAAAAATACTATTTAGGTAAAAAAAACAACGATACAATAAATTACACTGTTAAGAGAAACGGTAAAATTTTAAAAATAAAAACAGTTGTAAAAAAAATGTTCTCTCGCGAAGAATAGACATAAACCTTGAGTGTCTTTAAATGATCAGGGATTTAATCAAATTTAAATTATTTTAAAATGAAAAAATCAATTTTAAACTTAGGAAAAGCTTTAAACAAAACACAACAAAAACAAATTAATGGTGGTTTCGATTGCAGTCAATTCCCTTTTGGAATCTGTTTTGGCCCTGTACCAGGATGCTTACCTTGTAATCAAATGCAAAACTACCCTGGAGCAAGTAGGTGTGCTTTGATGCATACTAGTTGTGACTCTGGTGAATTTAACTAAAATACTAATATGAAGAAAGGAAACATTACACTCTACAAACACCTACTTTCTTCATTAATTTAGAGGAGAATAGCATTCTCCTCTTTTATAATTATTAAAAAAAATGCCAGAAAATAATCAAGATATAGAAATACGTAGTGAAGAAGTTCAAGAAATATTGAGCTATGTACCTAATTGGATGATTCGTTGGGGAAACACCTTATTTTTAGGATTAATTTTAATGCTCCTGTTTATTGCATGGTTTATAAAATATCCTGATGTTATTTCTTCTGAAGTAATGGTAACAACCTCTTTTCCTCCTGAAAAAATATATGCCAAATCAACAGGTCAATTTGAAGTTTTTTTAACAAGTGAAGATAAAAATGTGTCAGAAAATGAAGTATTAGCCGTTATAGACAATAGTGCTTCATATAAAGATGTTTTACTTTTAAAAAGCATTACAGATACTATAACCTTTGGCAGTAAAGAATTTTTTTTTCCTATTGAAAAACTTCCATTTCTTATTTTAGGAGATATTACATCTAGTTTTTCACAATTTGAAAATGACTATTCTGAATACGTTTTAAACAACAAGCTTACTCCATATAAATCAGAAACTTTTGCAAACAGAATGTCAGTAATTGAAGCTAAAGGACGATTACAAATTTTATTATCACAAAAAAACCTTAATCAAAAAGAATTAGAGTTTAAAGAAAAGGATCTTAATAGAAGTAAAAAAATGTTTATTCAAGGAGTTATTTCTGCTAAAGAGAAAGAACAAAAAGAAATAGAGTTTTTACAATCTAAAAGATCATATAAAAGCCTAGAAAGCTCAATATCTCAAATTAGAGAGTTAATAAATAACTCAGCCAGAAACTTAGAAGGAACTTCTATAAAAAAAACTCAGAACGATAGTCGCTTAAAAAAGAAGACTATTCAATCATTCTTATATTTAAAAAAATCTATTAAAGATTGGGAAAAACAATATGCTTTAAACTCTTCTATAAACGGAAAAGTGTCTTTTTTATCTTTCTGGAACAAAAACCAAACAGTAAAAACAGGTGAATTGATTTTTATAATCATCCCTACTAAAGATAATTCGTTTATAGGAAAAATTAAAGCTCCTGCTGTAAACTCTGGAAAAATAAAAAAAGGGCAAAAAGTGCAAATAAAATTATTAAATTATCCTTCTGATGAGTTTGGAGAGTTAAATGGAAAAGTACTTTCTATTTCACAAGTACCTGATTTAAATGGTAATTACCTAATTGATGTTGAGTTACCACAGGATTTAAAAACAACTTACGATAAAAAAATAGATTTTAAGCAAGAAATGAAAGGTACTGCCAATATAGTAACTGAAGATTTACGTTTGATAGAACGCTTTTTCTATCAGCTAAGAAATATTATTAAATAAAACATTCTTTCGCGAGGAGTAGACATAAACCTTGAGTGTCTTTAAATGATCAAGGATTAATAAATATTAAATTTTTTAATTATGAAAAAATCAATTTTAAACTTAGGTAAAGCTTTAAACAAAGTAGAACAAAAAACTATTAATGGAGGAGGAATTATTACCAAATGCACAAACTTAGGAGATTTTTGCGATTTTGTTAGTGGTTCTGGTTACGGTACAGGTACGTGCCGATCATCTTTTACATTCGGTTTAATATGTATTGGGGATTAATTTATCATTAAATTTTATTTTACATATTTCAAATTACATTTCAAAACTGAAGCAACCTTATAAAGGCTGCTTCTTTTTTTAATTAAATAGTTTACATTTCTCACTACTCAATTACATAAAAGCACTAAATTAGCAGGCTTATTAAAATGCAAATTAATAGTATTAATTATAAATATTATAAATATGACTCCGAACGATGACAGAAAAATAAAAGAAAAATTACAACCAAAAACTTGGAATGAAATAAAAACAAACGATTCTTGGGCTATTTTTAAAATTATGGCTGAGTTTGTTGAAGGATATGAAAAATTAAGTAAAATTGGCCCTTGTGTATCTATTTTTGGCTCTGCAAGAACAAAAACAGATGATCCTTATTATAAATTAGCTGAAGAAGTTGGTTTTAAATTAACTGAAAACGGTTTTGGTGTTATCACCGGTGGTGGACCAGGAATAATGGAAGCTGGTAATAAAGGAGCGAATAGAGGAAAAGGAACTTCGGTTGGATTAAATATCGAATTACCTTTCGAGCAACACGATAACCCTTGGGTTGATCGTGATAAAAACTTAAACTTCGATTATTTTTTCGTTCGTAAAGTAATGTTCGTAAAATACTCTCAAGGTTTTGTTGTGATGCCTGGTGGTTTTGGTACTATGGATGAGCTTTTTGAAGCTATCACATTAATTCAAACTAATAAAATTGGTCGTTTTCCTATTGTTTTAGTAGGTACAAAATTTTGGGCTGGCTTATTAGATTGGATAAAAAACACCTTATTAGAAGAAGGTAATATTAGTGAAAAAGACTTAGATTTATTTAGAGTTGTTGATACTGCTGATGAAGCTGTAGAACATTTTAATAAATTTTATAAGAAAAACGAATTAAAACCAAATTTCTAAAAAAACAATTACCTTTAAGGCTCGTTGAATATTCAACGAGCTTTTTTTATTTTATACTTTGAACTGTAAATTATCCTTCTTTTATTCCTTTCTTTTTTTGTACTGTTACACTATAACAGCGCAAACAAATACTATTGATATAAAAGCAAAGTTAGATACTAAAAACGACCAACTTTATATTCAGCAGAAAATCGTTTTTTACAATAATTCTTCTACAGAACTAAATACTATCTTGCTTCATAACTGGGCAAATAGTTTTAATAATAACGAAACTCCTTTAGGAAAACGTTTTATTGAAGATTACAAAAAAGACTTTTATTTTTCTAAAGAAAAAGATCGAGGACATACAAAAATTTATAATTTAGCAGTAAACTATCAGCAAGTTTCATTTAAAGAAAAAGAAAATCAGCCTGATATCGTTGAAGTAGTTTTGAATAAGAGTCTTAAACCAAAAGATAGCCTTATTTTAACAACCACTTACACTGTAAAAATTCCGAATGCTAAATTCACTGGATACGGAAAAACTAAAACTGGATATCATCTACGTTTTTGGCATATAGTACCCGCTGTTTATAAAGAAAAATGGCAATCAATGAGTAATTTAAATCTTGATGATTTATATCAAAATTTAGCTAATTATACTATAAACATTAAGATTCCTAAAAAGTACACTCTAGTAAGTAATTTACAACAAACTGAAAAACAACAAAAAGAAGACACAAAGTATCGCTTAGTTGGTCGAAGAAAAAAAGACATCATTCTACATATTGATTCACTTAATCAGTTTACATCTTTTAAAACAAAAATTAAGGATATAAAAACAGATGCCTATTTAAAAAGCACTCCTACTGACACAGTTATCAAAATTATAAACAAACAAATAAACTTTATCCAACGTTTTTTAGGCAAACACCCACATAAAGAAATTTTTGTAGACGCAACTACCATCAATAAAAACTCTTTGCAAGAAGTATATGGTCTTCCGAAATGGTTGAAACCTTTCCCTAAAAATTTCAGATGGGAAATCAGTTTTTTTAAAGCACTTACAAAAAAATACCTCGAAGATGTTTTAATATTAAACAAACGATCTGACTATTGGTTTACCGATGGGTTGGAAACCTTTTTAATGATGAAATACATTAAAGAATATTATCCTGAAACCACTGTTTTGGGTAAATACTCTAAGTACTGGCCTTTAAAAACATATAATATTTCTAAATTAAAACAGAACGACAAATATGCTTTTATCTATCAATTTAGTGCGCGAAAATTTTATGATCAGGCGTTAACAACCTCTGCTGATTCTCTATCAAATTTCAACCGAAAAATTGTTAGTAAATACAAGGCCGGATTAGGTTTACTATACCTTCAGGATTTTATTGGAGGAGACACATTGGTAAATTCATTAAAAGAATTCTATTCAAAAAACCAATTAAAATTAAGCGATAGTAATCAATTTAAAAACATACTTCAAAAAAATACTTCAAAAAACTTACATTGGTTTTTTAATGATTATATAAAAACCACTAAAAAAATTGATTATAAAATATCTAAAATAAAAACCATTAAAAACAAAGATTCTTTAGCTGTTACTATTAAAAATAAAAGAAACTTTTCTTCTCCTGTAGCCTTATACGGAATACAAAAAAAAGAAATAAAATTTAAAACTTGGGTAACTGGAATTGATTCAATAAAAACAATTAAAATAAAAAAAGGAGATTTTGATAGACTCTCATTAAACTATGAAAACTCCTATCCTGAATATAATTCTTTAGATAATTTCAGGAAAATTAATAATACATTAATTAACAAACCGTTGCAATTTCGCTTTTTTAAGGATGTAGAGAATCCATACTACAATCAATTATTTTACTATCCCGATTTTAAATACAATTTGTATGACGGATTAATACTAGGTGTAAACATCAATAATAAATCTGTTGTAAACCATAACTTCGAGTTTAGTTTAACACCTAATTACAGTACAAAAAGCAATAATTTTACGGGTTCTTATGCCTTTTCTTACAATCATTTTTTTAAAAAATCTAAACTTTACAAAATGCGTTATGGTTTTAGTGGAAGTAGTTATCACTATGCACCAGAACTTGAATACAATACGCTAGTTCCTTTTGTAAGTTTTCAATTTAGACGAAATACACTTCGTAAAAATGGTTTAAAACTTTTAATGGCTCGATTAATTAGTGTGAATAAAGAGGTGGAAATTACCAAACCTAAAGAAGCTAGTGATAAATACAACATTTTTAACCTAAGATATATTCAATCAAATTTTAATGCTATTAACAGCACTACATATGCTATTAACACTGAATTTAATTCTTCTTTTAGTAAAATAACTACTGATTTTCGTTATCGAGGTTTCTTTTCTTCGAATAATAGTATTGACATCCGATTTTTTGGAGGGTTATTTTTACATAATAAATCAGAAGGTGATTATTTTAGCTTTGGATTAAATCGTGGCTCTGATTATTTATTCGAACAAAATTTATTTGGTCGTTCTGAAAATGAAGGTATTTTCAGTCAACAATTTATAATTGATCAAGCTGGTTTTAAATCAAAATACAGTACTCCTCAATTCTCTAATCAATTAATAACGTCAATAAACACGAGTGTTAGTGTTTATAAGTGGGCAGAAATCTATAATGACTTTGCCATGCTGAAAAACAAAAATAATTCACCAAATTATTTTTATGAAAACGGAATACGATTAAACTTTATTCCTGATATTTTTGAATTTTATTTACCTGTATACACCAATGAAGGCTTTGACGTTACAAAAAAAGGGTACCCAACAAAAATTCGATTTGTAATCACCACAAGCATCGATCGTATATACAATTTCCTTAGAAGAGGATTATTATAGATACTTCAACAGATTCCTTTTTTTTGCTATTTTTTTGAAGAATCTTCAGTGAAAATTGAAATTTTTAAATTTCAACTAAAAAAACTATCTTTGTAAACACACCAAAATCAGAAAATAATGACGCAAAATACCGAAATAGCTAGCACTCAACAACTTTCTTTTCAAGATTTTAAAAATGAAGTTTTAAACGACTATCGAATTGCTCGCTTAAGTAGAGAGTGTAGTTTATTAGGGCGTAGAGAAGTTTTAACTGGTAAAGCTAAATTCGGAATTTTTGGTGATGGTAAAGAAGTACCACAATTGGCAATGGCTAAAGCTTTTCAGAATGGAGATTTTAGATCTGGTTATTACCGTGATCAAACCTTTATGATGGCAATTAACCAATTAACTCCTCAACAATTTTTTGCAGGCTTATATGGTCATACAAATATTACTGCCGAGCCAATGTCTGCTGGCCGTCAAATGGGAGGACATTTTGCTACACATTCTTTAGATGAAAACGGAGATTGGAAAAACTTAACTGCTCAGAAAAATTCTTCTGCAGATATTTCTCCAACCGCAGGTCAAATGCCACGTTTATTAGGTTTAGCACAAGCTTCTAAAATTTATCGTAATGTAGAGGGTTTAGATAATTTTACTGATTTTTCTAATAAAGGTAACGAAGTTGCTTGGGGTACCATTGGTAACGCAAGTACTTCTGAAGGTTTATTTTTCGAAACCATTAATGCAGCTGGTGTGTTGCAAGTACCAATGGTAATGAATGTTTGGGATGATGAATACGGAATCTCAGTACACGCAAAACATCAAACAACAAAAGAAAGTATTTCTGAAATTTTAAAAGGATTTCAAAAAGAAAACGATACAAACGGTTACGAAATTTTTGTCGTAAACGGATGGGATTATGTACAATTAATTGATACTTATAACAAAGCTTCAAAAATTGCAAGAGAGCAACATATACCTGTTTTAATTCATGTAAAAGAATTAACACAACCACAAGGACACTCTACTTCTGGATCTCACGAGAGATATAAATCTGCAGAGCGTTTACAGTGGGAACAAGAATTTGATTGTCTTGCTCAAATGCGTAAATGGATTTTAGAATTCGAATTACAAAATGAAGACGGAACTGTTTTAAAATTTATTGATTCTGAAGAGGATTTAATAAAAATAGATAAAGAAACTAAAAAAGAAGTTAGCAAAGCAAAACGTGATGCTTGGAGTGCTTACACAAATGAAATAAAAGAAGAAGTTACTGCTGCTGTTGATTTGCTAGAAAAAGTAGCTCAAAAAAGTAACAATGCTTCATTTATCAATAAATATAAAAATGATTTATCGGCGATTACTGAACCTATCAGAAAAGATATTTTGGTTGCTGCCCGTAAAACATTACGTTATTTAAAGGATGAAGATTTTGCAGAAAAAACAACACTTCAAAACTTTATTAAAGCATCTATAGATAATGCTGCTGTAAAATTTTCTGCTCACCTATTAAGTGAAACAGCATTAGCTACAGAAAAAATTACTGCTGAAGCACCAACATATGCTGCGGAGAAAAACTTAGTAGATGCACGTGTTATTATGCGTGATAATTTTGATGCTATTTTTAACAAATACCCAGAAGCTTTAATTTTCGGAGAAGATGCTGGATATATTGGTGATGTAAATCAAGGTTTAGAAGGTTTACAAGAAAAATATGGTGAACTAAGAGTTTCTGATACAGGTATTCGTGAAGCTACAATTCTAGGTCAAGGTATTGGAATGGCAATGCGTGGTTTGCGTCCAATTGCTGAAATTCAGTATCTAGACTATTTATTATACGCTTTACAAATAATGAGTGACGATTTGGCAACACTTCGTTACCGTACTTTTGGTAAGCAAAAAGCACCATTAATTATTCGTACTCGTGGGCACCGTTTAGAAGGTATTTGGCATTCTGGTTCACCAATGGGAGGAATTATTAATAATATTCGCGGAATTCATGTATTGGTTCCAAGAAACATGACCAAAGCTGCCGGATTTTATAACACTTTATTAGAAGGTGATGATCCTGCTTTAGTGGTAGAATGTTTAAACGGTTACCGTTTAAAAGAAGAATTACCTACCAATTTAGGAGAATTTAAAACGCCAATTGGTGTTGTTGAAACAGTAAAAGAAGGAACCGATATTACTGTAATGTCTTACGGTTCTACACTTAGAATTGTAGAAGAGGCTGCTAAAGAATTAGCACAAGTAGGTATCGATATCGAAATTGTAGATGCACAAAGTTTATTACCTTTTGATTTAAATCACGATACGGTAAAATCGGTTGCTAAAACAAATCGTTTACTAGTAGTTGATGAAGATGTACCAGGTGGAGCTTCTGCTTATTTATTACAAGAAATTGTAGAAAATCAAAACGGATACAAACACTTAGATAGTAAACCACAAACCTTAACAGCAAAAGCACATAGACCTGCTTATGGTACAGACGGAGATTATTTCTCTAAACCATCTGCTGAAGATATTTTTGAGAAAGTATACGAGATTATGAATGAAGCAAATCCTGCTAAATTTAAAAGCTTGTACTAAGCATAATATTACAATAATCTTTAAAAATCCCAAACGTAAATGTTTGGGATTTTTTTTAACAAAACAACAAGTTTAAAAGTTCTACCTTTTTGGTATTTTAGTGAATTTTATATTAAAAACTCAATACAAACAATGAAAAAACTACTAATACTATCTTTATTATTAGCATTTATTTTTCCTTCACAAACAAATGCACAAAGGCGAAAATCAAAGAATAAAAAAGAAACTTCAACCGAGAAATCCAAACCTAAAAATAAAACAAAAAAATACTCGGATTTTGTAAAAAAAGACACGAAATCTGACGAAGGTTTATTTAAAGTTCATGAAAATGACGGAACGTATTTTTATGAAATTCCGAAAAATTTATTCGGAAAAGAAATGCTTTTAGTAAGCCGAATTAAAGAATTGCCTTCAAATTTTGGAGGAGGATACATAAATGCTGGTTCAAAAACAAACGAACAAGTTGTCGTTTGGGAACAATTTAAAAAGAAAATCCTCCTAAAAATAAAATCTTATAATGCCATTGCAAACGATTCTTTACCAATTTACAAATCGGTGAAATCAAATAATTTAGAACCTATTTTATATGCGTTTGACATCAAAACAGAAAGCAAAGATTCTTCTGCTGTTTTAATTGACGTTACTAAATTTTTCTCGTCAGATGTTAAAGCAATTAGCGGAATCGGAAGTAGATCAAGAACCCAATACAAAGTAAAAAAATTGGATAGTAAAAGAAGCTTTATCAATACCATAAAAAGTTATCCTAAAAATATTGAAGTGATACAAGATTTTACTTTCGATGCTAGTAAACCACCTTCAAGTAGAAACGCAGGTACCATTAGTATCAGAATGAATCAATCAATGATTTTACTACCAGAAAAACCTATGACACCGCGTTTATTTGACAAACGTGTTGGGTATTTTACTGTTGGAACTGTAGATTATAATTCAGAAAAATTAAAAGCAGATAGCAAACGGTATATTAGCCGCTGGAGGTTAGAACCAAAAGATAAAGAAGCTTACGCTAGAGGTGAATTGGTTGAACCTATTAAACCGATTGTTTACTATTTAGATCCGGCAACGCCAAAAAAATTGCGCAAGTACATAAAACAAGGTGTAGATGATTGGGCTGGAGTTTTTGAAACTGCTGGATTTAAAAATGCTATTATGGCGAAGATGCCACCGAGCAAGGAAGAAGATCCAGAATTTAGCATGGAAGATATTAGATATTCTTCAATAAGATATGTGGCAAGTACTACAAGAAATGCCGTTGGGCCAAGTGTTTCTGATCCTCGTTCTGGTGAAATTATTGAAAGTGATATTATTTGGTATCACAATCATTTACGTTCATACAGAAACAGGTATTTATTAGAAACTGGTGCTGCAAATCCTTCTGCCAGAACCTTAGATACTCCTGACGAAGAAATTGGAGAAATGATGCGCATGGTTATTGCACATGAAATTGGACATGCATTAGGTTTACCTCATAATATGGCTGCAAGTTATGCCTATCCAACAGAGTCTTTACGAGATGGTGATTTTACTCAAAAAAATGGAATCGCAGCAACTATTATGGATTATGCTCGTTATAATTACGTAGCACAACCTGAAGATAAAAACATTCGTTTTATTCGTCAATTAGGCCCTTACGACCATTACTCTATCAATTGGGGATATCGTGTAATTCCCAATGCTACTACTCCTAAAGATGAAGTAAAAACCTTAGATAAATGGATTGATGAAAAAGCAGGTGATCCTATTTATAAATTTGGGTATCAACGTAGAGGTGGATTTGATCCTGCTTCTCAAACAGAAGGTATTGGAAACGACTTAATAAAAGCAAGTACTTACGGAATTAAAAACCTAAAAATCGTTGCTACAAATTTACCTCAATGGACCTCTGACCAAACCAATGATTATGCCGATTTAAATGAATTATACGGTGAATTATTAAGTGTTTGGAATCGCTATATAAACCATGTAGTTGGTAATATTGGTGGTGTTTTTGAAGATAATAAAAAACCTAATCAACAAGGTAATGTGTATTCTGTATTATCAAAAAGCAAACAAAAAGAATCGTTAAATTGGTTATTAAAAAACACCTTCACAACACCAAATTGGTTGTTAGATAAAAATATTTTGGCAAACATTAATCACACGGGCTATGTTGAAAGAATGGGACGTTTACAAAATCGTCATTTAAGTAGTTTACTGAGTGAATCACGCTTGCAAAGAATGACAAATTCAGAAGTTACTAGTGATGATTTTTATGCAGCAGCAGATATGGTTAAAGACCTTAGAAAAGGTGTTTTCTCTGAAGCTAATTCAACTAAAAACGTAACTGTTTACAGAAGAAATTTACAAAAGAATTTTATTGACAGACTAGGTATTTTACTAAATAGTAAGAGCGCTAAAAACTCTGACATTTCTTCAATTTCTCGCGGTGAGTTAGTTTCTTTAAAATATTTAACAAACAATGCTAGTAAAAGAGCTGTAAACAGTATTACAAAATACCATTACAAAGATTGTATCGCTAAAATTAATGCAATTTTAAATCCTAAAAAATAATAGTATCTCGAGTAATCTTTAACTATCGATTCCGCTCGATATAACATTATTACTTTCTTAACAAACTAGTACCTATTGCGCATTGTAAACAACGTTTCTTTGCGCAATAATTGTTTTTAAGTTCTAATAAAGCCTGACTTTCAAACGCATTTTTAGCAGGGATTTTTAAATCTGAAAATTTAGTTATTATTGAGTTTTTCTCTGGCTTAATTTGTTGCATCAATTTAAAAAAAGCTTCACTATTTACTCCTCCTCTACTTTTTTCATACACAAACTTTAACGGTAAAACGGTATTAATCAATAGTAAATCTATAAATGATTTTGTGAGTTTTTTTGCTGATTTTTTTGATTCGGTTTCAAACGTATAATGTGTCTTCCAAAAATCAGCTATTGCTACTGAAAACAAATTATAAAAATCTTCTAGTTTATTTAATTCCATCAGTTTAGAAAACAAATTTTGATGTTTAAAAAACAACGCTACCAACTGTGCTATTCGAATAGTCGGAAAATTTGTTGGTCGCATTCTAAAAAATTGAAATAAACCATTAGAAATTGGCTGTAACTTATATTTATGTTTTAAATATTCATACTCGTTTTTTAATTGAATAAAATAAGGGTCTTCTGCTTCACCTTCTAAAAACCCTGCTTGCCCAAATAATAAAGCTGACAATTGCAATTCATTAAAACGAACTTTTTTTAAAATTGAAAAATCAAACGATTGCGCTAACTGTAAAAAAGCTTCTCCATTAATTTTCAATCCAAAATTTTTAGCTAATAACTGAAATAAAACGCTCTCAAAATCATTATTTGATTTCGCTAATAACTCTTTTACCAAAACCGACTTACTTTCTAAGCGCTCAAAATACAATCGCTCTAACCAATTACTCATCAAGAAAGAATCTACTTCACTAATTTGTTCCTCACACGGAATCCAACGGAGTTGTTTAGAAAATAACGATTGATAATTATTCAATAAGTTTTTATCAATTAAATCATTTAACTCAAGAGTTGGCAATGGCTTATTATTTTTCATAAAAATAGCTGAATCATACAGCCAAACAACATGTAAAATCACGGCGTCATAGTTTTTATCTTCTTCGTGTTTATGTAAATACCAATCAGATGAGTTGATGTGAATTTCAACATTCCCAATCCATAATTGATTATTTATTTTAAGATGGGCGTTTAAAAAATCTGGCCCAGCGTTTAAATTATGAGTCCCAGATTTAATAATTTGAATCGTTTCGTTAGCTGTGGATTTTAAATTACCCGAAGGAAACAACTTGTTTTGCCATAAAAAGTGTAGAAAATCTTCTTTCATAATCCGGAGTTAGCAATTATTTTTTGACCTTTAAGATATAAAAATATTACTAAATCTCTTTTTATCAACATTCTAAACACTATAACAAAAACATCAATCATAAAAAAGCAACTTATTATAATTTAACAGTCTTCGAGTAAAACAGCATAAAAGGTTAAACTTATTAGTGCATCAATTTTTATAATAATCAAATCGTAGTTTATATAAAAAGCTATTGTAATTTTGTAATCTAAATAAATTAGAATGAACAGTATAGAAAATTTAAAATGGCGTTATGCTGTTAAAAAATTCGACGAAAATAAATCGCTTTCAGAAGCACAAATAAACATTTTAAAAGAAGCTTTTAACTTAACAGCTACTTCGTACGGATTGCAACCAATTAAAATGGTTGTAATTAAAAATAAAGAAATTCAAGAGCAACTAGTTGTTCATTCTTGGAATCAGCCACAAGTAGTACAAGCATCACATGTGTTGGTTTTATGTATTCCTAAAGAATACACTACTAAAGATATTAACTCTTATTTTTCATTGGTAAAAAACATCAGAAATACTCCTGATACTATTTTAAATCCGTTTAAAGAAATGCTGAGTGCTTCAATAGCGAGTAAAAAGCAAGAAGAATTAACTATTTGGAACAAAAATCAAGCATATATAGCTTTAGGTAATTTGATGACTGTTGCGGCAAATGAAAAAATAGATTCTTGCCCTATGGAAGGTTTTATTCCTGAAAAATACGATGAAATTTTAGGTTTAGACAAACATAATTTAACATCTGTTTTAGTATTACCTGTTGGTTTTAGAGCTGAAGACGATTATATGAAAGACCTAAAAAAGGTTCGTAAAAATATAGAAGACGTAATTATAGAAATGTAATCTTAAAATAAATGAGCGAAATCGAAATCTTTCAATTTCGCTCACTTAACATTTATTAAACGCTTTACATTTAATTTACAATTACAATTTAGTACATTCGTAATTCATAATTAAACTGTATGCAACCACTACACATAATACTCCTTATTCTTGCCTATTTTGGGGTACTAATTCTTATCTCTTATATCACAGGTAAATCGGCAAACAATAACACTTTTTTCAAAGCAGATAACTCTTCTCCTTGGTATTTAGTTGCCTTTGGTATGATTGGCGCTTCTTTATCAGGTGTAACTTTTATTTCTGTACCTGGTTGGATTGAAGGGCAGCAAATGAGCTATATGCAAATGGTATTGGGCTATGTTGTTGGGTATGCAGTTATTGGCTTGATATTACTTCCGTTATATTATCGACTTAATCTTACTTCTATTTACACCTATTTAGGAGATCGTTTTGGTAGATATTCCTATAAAACCGGAGCTTCTTTTTTCTTACTATCAAGAACTGTAGGTGCTGCTTTTCGATTATTTTTAGTTGCCAATGTATTACAATTAATTTTGTTTGATGCATACGGAATTCCGTTTTGGGTAACCGTAACCATTACTATTTTATTAATTTGGCTGTACACTTTTAAAGGCGGAATAAAAACGATTGTTTGGACGGATACCTTGCAAACTTTATTTATGCTAATCGCCGTAGGAGTTTGCATTGTTACCATTAAAGATGAAATGCAAATAGAAAGCTTAAGCTCTTACATATCCGATAATAAATTATCTAAAATGTTCTTTTTTGATGATTGGAAATCTGGAAATTACTTTTGGAATCGCTTCTTCTCAGGTGCGTTTATAGCTATTGTAATGACAGGTTTAGATCAAGATATGATGCAAAAAAACTTAACGTGTCGTAACTTAAAAGATGCACAGAAAAATATGTTTTGGTTTACGCTTGTGCTAGTAATTGTAAATTTTTTCTTTTTAGCATTGGGTGTTTTATTAACCGATTTTGCCACTACAAACGAAATTAACGCACACAAAGATCAATTATTTCCAACCATTGCCATGAGTGGCGAGTTAGGCTTAGCAACTTCATTATTCTTTTTATTAGGATTAATTGCTGCCGCATACTCAAGTGCAGATAGCGCATTAACCTCTTTAACAACTTCTTTTAGTATTGATATTTTAGAAATTGATAAAAAAGGAGATGAACAAGAAAATATAAAAACACGAAAAAAAATACACATCTTATTTTCGTTCCTATTAATTGCAACGATTTTAGTTTTTAAATATTTTATTGCTGATGCCAGTGTGATTGCTAAAATATTTCAGTTTGCGGGTTATACTTATGGTCCATTATTAGGTTTATATGCCTTCGGATTATTTACCAAACTAAATGTAAAAGACAAGTTAGTTCCTGCTATTTGCATTGCATCGCCAATACTTACTTATTTGATAAGTATTTTTAGCAAGTCGCAGTTAAATTTCGACTTCGGATTCTTTGTTTTAGTGTTAAACGGATTTATTACTTTCTTCGGATTATTAGCTATAAAAAAATCTAAAAATGCCTAAAAAAGGAAAAGCAAAAAACACTGTAAATAAAGCGAAACATACGCGCTTAATGAAACAGAAAGAGAACAAGGTAAAACTCGAAAAACAACGAAATAAAGAGCGTTTAAAAGCGCTTGTAAAAAAGATGAACGAACAAAAAGAAACGGAATAAATAGATATCTATTTATTCCGTTTCTTTTTACATTTTTAAGTTATTTACTTAAACCTTAAACTATAAGAAACACCTATCGAATACATTAAAAAATATTCGCCACGATCATAACTTATTTCCTCTCTTGAAACATTTAAAGAAGTACCCCAATAATTTTTCTTATTTTTTGAAGAAAAATAGTATCCTCCTCCAATTTTCTGAGATTTTAAATCAAATACTGCTGCATTATTTTCATCTACAGGAAAACGTTCTTGTTCAGGAGAAAACCCAAAACCACCAGATAAACTAAAATAATTATCGGCATCGCTAAAGTATTTTCTGTATGCTAATGTTAACGACTTACTTGCTCCCGGATCACCTGGTGTAACATAGGTTCTTAAAGACCAGTAACTATTACCTGTATACCAACCTACAGATCCTGTATAAATAATAGTAGTTTCAGAGAATTTTAATCCTCTAAACCCTAGAGAAGCTTCAAAACTTTTAGGTAAAGATTTATACAACTCTGCCCCGTATCTTACTTTTGGAAAAAGTCCGCTATTCGAAAAACCTGCACTTACATACGCATACATACCAGGCATAATTCTTGGATACACATCAACTTCATATTGATAACTATTGGTTTCAAACCTTCTTGAGTAATTTAACTTTCCTGTTATACTACCATATTTGGTTTGTCTACCATATTTTATGGTACTGAAATGTGATGTACTTCGTTCGTTTTTATTATATATTAACGTTGAGTAACTAATACCCACAGTGTTTAATCTTAAGGTGTTAATCAAACTTTCTTTATACGAAATCGCTTTTTTATTATTTTCATCGAGCTTTAAAATACCCTCTACAGTAGTAAGTGCTTGCCTTGGCTTTAACAATCTTTCCTCATACCTAGCTTTTTGATAAAGAATATCTGGGTCGTTAGGAAAGTTTTCCAACGCTTTTTCAATAAGTTCTTTTGCATTGAAAAGTAAATCGGCATAAAATTCATTTTTTATAGCAGCAATCCAATCAGTTTTCCTTTTCGGATTCTTTTTTAAGACGTAGTCAAACTCTGTTCTCGCTAATTTATAACTACCATCCCAAGAATAGGTATTGGCTAAAAAAGCACGAATATCTAAATAATTTGGATATGATGTTAATATAAATTTTAAGGAATCTTGTGCTTGTTTTCGCTTACTATTAAATGCTAATTTTCGAGCTTTTTCAAAAGCAGTATCTGGGTTTCCTACAAACACTTTTTTTTGTGAAAAAGTTACCTGAGTACTTATAAAAAAGAGTAAAAAAAGAAGTTGTTTTACCTGTGTCATTTTCATTATTTTAAACTTTTATAATATTTTATAAACTCTTTATTTTTAGGGTGAACTTTTAAAATGCTATCCATCATTTTAATTGACATTGCCTTTTTATTTAAACGTGCATATGCTTTTGCGACTTTAAAAGCTACTTCTGGATTCTTAATATTATTTTTTAATGCTTTTTTTCCAATATCGATTCCCTTTTCATCTTCATTAGACCACCAATATAAATCTAAAATTGCCGAATAAGGGTCGTAATAAAAGGGCTTTCTTTTTATTGCACTTAAAAATTCTTTTTCTGCTTCCTTATACTTTCCATCCCATGATAAAGTCCTTCCTTTTAAGGTTCTAGCATCAGTATGATTAGGGTATTGATTCAAAATATAATCACATAACAATCTTGCATTTTCTCGCTCGCTTTTAAAGGCTTTATCTCTTGCTATAAGAAAGAGTTCATCCATTGTTTTGTCTTTAGATACCTTTTTTATATATGTTCTTTCTACTTCTGAAAACTCAACCTTTATCGATTTTACATTACCTCCTACAGATGTTGGATATATTTTATTTTTTGTTGTGATATAATTATTTATTTTCTTAAATTCTAAAAAGGCATCTGTTACCGTTTTCAACATTTCATCATCAGAGACTCTCTTTGTATTAAAAGAAGCATCTATTTTATATAAATCACCTGCATTGTATAAATACTCTTTATAAATAAAATCTTTTAAGCCACCTTTATAACGCATCAACCCTATTTCGTGTGTATTTCTAAAATGACGTGTTGTATCTAAACCTGTACCCATCCAAGCAGTTTTACTAAGATTTTCTATCTCATAATTATTAGATAAGAAAGACATTAAACTTGGCGCAACGTCCCAATGAGATGAAATAGATTTAAATCGTACTGGTTTTTTTAACATCGGGCTGTAAATAGCTAAAGGAACATGATATCTACATAGTTTATCTTTTTGTTCTATGGGTACAATTCGATGATCTCCTGTAAACACAAAAATAGTATTTGCATAATCTGGTCTTTTTTCAAAATCTTTCATGAATTTCTCAACAGATTCATCTACGTAAATATGTGCTGCATAAATATCTTTATATTTATTTACCTCACTTTTTGAAACTTGTATTTTTTTATTGAATTCGACAATACTATCGACTTTTGTTCTGTATCTATTTATTTCTGGAATTTCAAACGGACTGTGATTACTAAGTGTCATAATAACATCTAACCTTGGCCCTTTCTTTTCATCTAAAGTACTTATCATTTTTCTAAACAATTCAGCATCTGGATATCCCCAAGAAAAACCGTCTGAATTACCTTTTATTTTTTGATATCCTTCACCGTACTTATTTTCATCTACTACAAAATCAACACCTTGGTATTCTAAAAAATTGATAACATTATCGAAGCTAGATTGCGAACCTGAATAGAAAGAAGTTGTATAGTTATTTTCTTTTAAGATACTAAATAACGAAACATGCGTTGGTGTTTCTGGTATTTCTAAAAAGCCTGTATTACCAAAAGGAAGTGACCCTAATAATGACGGTAAAACTCCAAAAGTTCTTCCTGTTGTACTTACAAAGTTTTCCCAATACAATGATTTATCAATTAGCTTATCCATAAAAGGAGAAAAGCCACTGTAATTTCTTCCATCTACGAACTCTGCTCCCAATCCTTCTAAAGATACGATAACAATGTTTGGTCTTTTATTTGATTCTATATTAAAAAATGGTTTTAAAACATCTTTTGTTGCTTCGGATGGTTTTAATAACGGAAATTCATTTACATCTGAAACTTCATAAGAATCAGATTCATACTTACTAAATTTAAACTGTATAATATCTGAAACCAAAAATTTTATTTTATTCTGATATTTAGCATCGCTAAACTCTTCAATTAAAAACTTAGCTAAAAATGAAGTTATCAATAAAAATATTACAATTTTCACTATTAGACTATCTAATATCTTGTTGATTAGAAACCGTCTTAACATCAAAAAAAATACTGGAAATATGAATAATGCTATAAGATTTAAAATCGAAAAAGGAGCTGATGATGAAACCGTCATAAACATATCATCAATTGAGTAACCTAATAAATCTGCACCAAGATTCAATAACGTTTTTATACTATATTGTATTAACGCTAATTCTAATAATATAAGTAACACGCCTATTATTAGCACAAAAATATTTGCCAGTTTTTTACTCTTTAAATTTATTACTAAATAAATCGGGTAAAAAAACAAACCTATAAGTAAGGTTGCTATAAAATTATTTAAAATTTTAAAACTTATTAATTGCAATACTATCGTTATAGTTTTGTCACTATCATAATTAGTTACAATTTCAACAAAACTTAATAATAAAAACGTTATTAATAATGCAAATATTGACTTTAAATATATTAATAATTCTTCTTTATTAAAAAAACTCATAATTTATTTTATTAATTATTTAACCCTTTTCTTGTCATCATTCCCCACTTTTTCTTTTTATTAAAATAATAATCATAATTACCTTTTATTGCCGCATATAGTGTAATTGGGTGTAACAAAAAAGGCTCTAAAAAAATAGTTAACATCAACTTAAGCCCTGTTCCTTTTTTAGGATATTGATGATACGTGTGTTCTTCTGTAAAAATAGCTAACAAACTATATGCAACTGCACTTAAGTATGCCGCAAGAAAAAAGCCAAGAATATACATTTCTTGTAAGTCTCTTACAATCACCAAGAATATAAAAAAAAACACCCCTATTAATTCTACAATGGGCGCCATTCTTTCAAACAAAAACCAATACGGAAAACTTAACAACCCTAGCACTTTATATTTATAATTTAAACCAATATTTCGGTGAGTTTTTAAGGTTTCTATAGTTCCTCTAGCCCAACGATTACGTTGTGAAATTAATATTTTATGATTATCCGGAGCCTCTGTCCAACATAAAGGATCTGGAATATAAGCTACTTTATATTTTTCATTTTTCTCCTCCATATACTTCCTCATCCGCACTACAACCTCCATATCTTCACCTACCGTTTTTGTATCGTATCCACCAACTTTTAGCATTATATCTTTATCAAACATACCAAATGCACCTGAAATAACTAGCAATCCGTTTAGCCTACTCCATGCCATTCTTCCTAATAAAAAAGAACGTAAATATTCTAGCACTTGCATCCTAACCAGTAAGTTATCTGGAAAATTTACATCTATCAATTTACCGTTTTCTATTTTACAAGAATTAGCAATTCTTATTACACCTCCAGAAGCAATTACTTTTAAATCGGTATGCTCTAAAAAAGGTTTAATCATTTTTTGTAAACAATCTTCAACCAACAAGCAGTCAACATCAATACAAGCTACATAATCATTTTTACTGATATTTAAACCAGTATTTAAAGCATCTGCTTTACCTCCATTTTCCTTATCTACAATAATTAAGTTTTTAAAGGCAGGGTTTTTAGATTTAAAAACACCTGCTCTTAAAGGCTTCGTTTCAATTGAATCATTAATTAAATAATCAACTTTTTCTAATTGATAGGTTTTTATTAATTTATCTAAACTATCATCTGTACTTCCGTCATTTATTATAATTACCTCATAATTTACATAATGGGTAGATAGTAGTGATCGTATATTTTCTACAATATTTAAACTTTCGTTGTAAGCGGGTGCTATTATTGAAATTGACGGAGCTAACTCTGAAGATAGAATATCTTTATAATTTACATAACTATTTTTTTTAAAATAATTAATAGTTTCTACTCTTGAATATGCTGATAAAAGAATATAGGATGTGAATATTAATACTGAGTAAATCAGAAATAAATATTGAAATATATTTACTATAAGTGATATTATTTCTGCTTGACTCATTCTATAAATTATTTTCAGTGTAATTTATAATTCTAATACTATTTTCATCTTTTAGCTCTTCTTTTAATTTTAAGAAACTTTTAAAATTTATTTCTTTTAAAATCCTAATGGCTATAACTTTAATTTCAAATACAGTATTATTTACATGCTGTAATATAAATGATTCATCTTCTATTGAATGAATTTCTTCAATATATTTAAAAACTGCTATTTGTTCTTTTGTATTAAAACTCTCAAAACTTATTTTAAGTAAGGGCTTAGCTTCTATGGCATAAAAATCTTTTAAAAGATTAATTACTTTGTACTTAATATCATCGCTTTCATGGTGAAGTAATAATATTATTTCGTTTTTTGTATCTAATAAACCATATATTTTAACAAAATTTAGAGCAAAACCAACTACATATACGTTTTTAGATCTTAACCACTTTGTTATTTTATCTAAACTTGGCGTTTTTTGATTTTTAAATTTTGAGAGTGCTTCAAAAATACCAATTTCATCCCAAAGAGATATTGACACTTTTAGCTCATTTAAAAAGTCTAGGCCTTCAAACCCAAATAATTCTAAAAAATATAAATAGGCCTGTCTGCGAACTTCAGCATTTTCATGGTTTAAAAAATTTTTTATCCTTTCTCTCTCTTCTTCTATTCCAAACTTTCTACAGTCTCTTATAGCAATAACTATAATGTGCCATTCTTTAAAATGTAGCCTTAATTTTGTTTGCTTTAACAAACCTACTTCTCGGTACATTTTTTTCGCAGATTCTTCCATAAGACCAGAAACTTCTCCTTTAAATTTTAATAAAGCTTCTGTAAGAATTCGTCTGTTATATACTTTTTGTAACGAAAATTTAATTTCCTTAATAATTAACCTTTGGGCATTGTTTACCTCTAAGCTTTCTTTATTTGCATATAAATAAGAAATTATAAGTTCTTCGTATTTTTTTTGCTGCTTTTTTAAGTAAATCTGACGCTCTCTTATGCGTGTTCTTAAACGTTTTAAATATATGATAGCTATTGATAAGAAAATAAAAAACACAACAGCGAGTATCCAAACTATTTTTACAAAAATGGGATAATCTTTAAAAAAGTAAAAATCTAAAGAGATGAAAATCATAAATTATGATAATTATTTACAAAAGCGCTCTTTTTACCCGAATAATCAATTCATTTGGACTTAATGGCTTATTCATAAAATCATTAGCTCCTAATTTAAAGGCTTTTATGACCATCTCTTCTTGTCCTGTTGCAGAAAAAACAATTATAGGGGTTTGTTTTTTTAGTACATTTCTAACATGGCTTATAACTTCTAAACCATTTACATAATCCATCATTATATCTGTTAAAATTAAATCTGGCTTATGCGTTTCAATTAGTTCAATTGCTTTTTTACCATCTTCGGCAATAAATAAATCATAACATTTTTCTTTCTCTAATTTTAACTTTATCAGCATTAAAAATATCGAATTATCTTCTGCTATTACAATTTTTTTGTTATAACTCATTAATGTTCTATCTTTTAGTATATTTACTTTTATATAGATAATACATATATGGTATTTAAAGGGAATTACGAACTTACTAAAATTTAACTAATGTTTGATAAAAAAAGGAACCCAAGTAGCATTGTAGATACTTCTTTTTTGAATGAACAATTAGATGGTGACCCAGAGCAAATCGCAATGATGATCTCTCTTTTTTTAAAGCAAAGTCCCAAAAAAATAGCTGAACTAAAGGAAGGCGTTCAAAAAAATGATTTTATAGAAATTAAAGCTGCTGCTCACTTTTTAAAATCGTCTTTTGCTATCATGGGTATTTCTTCTAAAGACCTTTTATCTAAAGTTGAAAAATTAAGCGCTACAAATAGTGAACTCGAAAAAATAAAAGCCTTCTGTACAGTTATATTTAAAAACTATCAAGAAAGTATTCTTGAATATAAAAAAATACTTTCTTTCATCAATACTAAATAAACTATTATATATGCCTAGTAAATACATCCCTAAATTTATTGACTTTGCAACAAAAAATAATTTTAAATTAACCTTAGTAGCCTTACTCCTTTTACATAATATTCTAATAACAGTAGCCTGGACATTTAAAATCCCGCTATTTTATTTTACGGATAGTATAGCTTCAATCAAATTTAACACTGCTTTTTTATTCTTATTATCGTTATTTATTTTACTTATATATGATAACAAAGACAAGTTGTTTACTATTTTATGCTTCGTTATTACCTTATTTATATTTGGATTAAGTACAGCCACATTACTAGAGTATTACACTACTTACAATTTTAATACGGGTAATTTTTTAGTAACAGACACTTTTACAGAAGAACTTCCTGGAAGAATGTCTGAAGCAACTTCATTCTGTTTTGTTTTTTTAAGCATAAGTTTTATTGGTTTAAAACTCCTCAATAATACTACTAAAAAATTTGTGCGATATGCTATTTTCATACCATTATTTTTATCTATTTTTTCTATTATTCTCTCTATATTTCAAATTCCTATCGAAGAAAGAATATCTTTCTTTAAAACAATGTCCACACAAACCTCTGTAAGTTTTCTACTTATTTCTTTACTCGTAGTTTTTAATTCTTTTAATCTGCATTTTTATCAAATGTTATTTGGAAATAATATCGGTAGTAAATCTTTACGTAGTTTAACGCCTTTCATTGTACTAATACCTATTCTGTCGAGTATTTTATTACTTAAATTTATAGACGATAAAGTTATAGACCCTCATTTTGGTCTTATTACACATACTGCTGTCCTAATTTTTTTAAGCCTTATTTATATTTATAATATTTCTTTAGGTTTAAATAAAACAAATCGATTTAGACGAAAACTTAAAGAAAATATCGTTGATAAAAACGAAGAGTTAACACAATTTAAATACGCTTTAGATCAGATTGCAATTGTAGCTATTACTGATGAAAACGGAGTTATTAAATACGCAAACAATAATTTTTGTAAAATCTCAAAATACCCAATAGCTGAAGTTATAGGTAATACAAGTACAATTGTTAGTTCTGGTTATCATTCAGAATCTTTTTACTTAGGTGCTTGGGAAAAAGTATCTAAAGGTGAACCTTGGTTTGCTGAAGTAAAAAATAGAGCAAAAGACGGTACTTTTTATTGGACAGATACTGTTATTGTTCCGTTAAAAAAGAGAGCAGGACATATTGATGAATACATGGCTATTAAGCTAGACATTACTAAGAAAAAAGAAGCTGAAGAGTTATTAAACTCTAAATATGTAAAATCTTTAGAGCAAAAAAATAAAGAATTAGAGCAATTTGCTTACATCGCCTCTCATGATTTACAAGAGCCTTTAAGAACTATTACTAGTTTTTCTGATATTCTTAGAGAAGAATATAGCGACAAACTTGATGAACAAGCAAAGATGAGTTTTAAATTTATCACTGAAGCAACTGGTAGAATGAGTTCTCTTATCAAGTCTCTATTAGAATATTCGAGATTAGGACATCAACAAAAACTAACTACCATTAACTGCAATACAATACTTAAAAATATTATAACAGATTTAAATACAACAATAACACAAACAAATACTTCAATTAAATCAGAAGAACTACCTGTTTTAAAAGGGTCTAAAACTGGAATTAGATTATTGTTTCAAAACTTAATTACAAATGCCATAAAATTTAGAAAAAAAGAGCGTGCTCCTATTATAAAAATTAATGCTGAAAAAAAGGTGCTTTTTGGGAGTTTTGTGTTGAAGATAACGGAATAGGTATTGCTGAAGAGTTTCAAAAAAAGGTTTTTGCTATCTTTCAAAGACTACATTTAAAGAATGAATATGAAGGAACAGGAATTGGCCTTGCGCATTGCCAAAAAATCGTTAACTCACACGGCGGAGAAATTTGGATAGAATCATCACCCGGTAAAGGAAGTAAGTTCTTCTTTACCATTCTAAATGAATAAATTATGAAAAAAAAATTAAATTGCATTTTATTAATTGATGATGACGAGGCTACGAACTATATGCATCAATTAATTATAAAAAAAAATGATTGTACGAACACTATCGTTTGCAAACAAAACGGACAACTTGCTTTAGACTATTTATTATCTATTGATGATAAAGGAAACGTACAACCAGACATTATCTTTTTAGACATTAATATGCATGGAATGAATGGGTGGGGTTTTTTAAAGCATTATAATAAGCTAAATAAAGAACAACAAGCCAAAATAGTTGTTGTTATGCTATCAACATCTACAGATCCTGTAGACGTGGAAAAGGCTAAAGACATAGAATATGTAAGCCGTTTTAATCCAAAACCTTTAACAAATAATATGTTAAACGATATTTTGAAAGAACACTTTCCTCAAAATTTTTAAAATTATTTTTAATAGCGTATTCTTTTAGAGTTTTATCCTCTTTAAGAATACCCTATATATTTACCACCTAACTATTACACCTAATTCTCCGCATTTTTTGTAATAAACCACTGTTGAATTCTAAAAGGTTTTCTTCGTTGAAAATAACAAGGGACTTTCTAGAGCTTGAAAAAAATCCAAAGTCATCAATAAACCATTTACACTACTGTTTGGACTTAGAACTGATGGTAAAAAAGAATTATATGCCTTTTGGATGAGTGTTTTAACAGATATAAAAGCCCGAGAAATACAAGATACATTAATCACTGCAACTGATATTCAAATAGCTTTACAGGCACTATAAAAACCATTTTACCGAACTCGGTTACTCAAATATTGACCACGCATAAAATACTGTTTTTAAACCACTTACAAACAAACAAAAAAAAAAAAGACTTTAAAATAAAGTATACGACAAATATTCTTATGCCATAAAAAGTTGTTAAAACGACTGGAATGAACTCACCGTGTTTTTTGATTTTCTTATTGAAATAAGAGCCATAATTTACACCACTAATCTTATTGAAAACCTAAACGGAAAAATTAGACAGCATACCAAAAAAAAATTGTCGTTCCCTACGGATGAAGCGATAATGAAACTGGTCTTTTTAGCACTAAGAAGAATTACTAAAAAATAGACAATGCCTATTAGAAATTGAGGTATTATACTAAATCAATTTTTAGTTGTATTTCAAAATCAGGATTAAACTATAAATAATCTAATTATGAGTTTTTGAACTTACACAGGTTTTAGTACAATGTCTCAAATTATTTAACAAAAAAATCCCGAGTATTTAATACTCGGGATTTTTGTATATCAATCTTAAAATTATTTATCAATAGCTCCTAAAACACGTTTCATAAAATTATTTAACGCTTCCTTTTTAGGAGTACCATCTTTAACCATTTTATCAACCTCAAGAGCACCATACATGTTTGAAATCAACTCACCAATAACATCTAACTCTTCATCTTTTAAAGACGAAACTTCCGTTAAAGCTTCTAATGTTTCAATTGTTTCAAGTATATAGTCTTGATCATTTTCCTCAATAAATGAAGTCAAATGTTTTATAACAGGTAATTTCATAACTACTTTCTATTTTTTAGGTCTAGTTAAGTCGAGACCTTATTAATACAATTTCTCTACTTTACTAAGTTCTATAGAAATTATACTACTTCGTTTACTAAATCTTTTAACACATCAAACTTATTGGTTTGTGTTTGATTTACAAATACACCGTTTACAAAAGTTGCAAAGGTTGGCAAATTACTAACGTCTGCTAATTTTCTACTTTCAGGAAATTTTTCTGCATCTGCAATTACGAAAATAACTGATTCGTTTTCAGAAGCTAACTTCTTAAACTTAGGTTTCATTATACGGCAATTACCACACCAAGTTGCAGAATACTGTACTACAACAGTTTTATTTCCTGCAATTAATTCTTGTAAATTATCTTGACTTAATTCTTGTACCATAATTTTATTTTATGAGAAAGGAGTCCGTGTATTTCATCCCCCAATTAGTACACGAACTAGATTCCTTTCATAGTATTATATTAGTGTGATGCTAAATATTCAGCAGTTCCTTTTGCATTTGGTTTCATAGCATCTTTACCTTCTTCCCAGTTTGCAGGACAAACCTCTCCGTTTGTTTGTACATGAGCATAAGCGTCAATTAAACGTAAAAATTCATTTACATTTCTACCAACTGGCATGTGGTTAATTCCTTCATGAAAAACAGTTCCTTCTTCGTCTATTAAATACGTAGCTCTGTAAGTTACATTATCTCCAACAACTTGTACTGTTTGTGTAGCTTCGTCAAAAACCTCATCAGTAATATCTAAAATACCTAAGATTGATGATAAATTACGGTTGCTATCAGCTAATAAAGGGTAAGTAACTCCTTCAATTCCTCCGTTATCTTTTGGTTGATTTAACCATGCGAAATGCACTTCAGGAGTATCACAAGAAGCTCCGATTACAATTGTATTTCTTTTTTCAAATTCACCTAAAGCTGCCTGAAAAGCGTGTAATTCTGTAGGACATACAAATGTAAAATCTTTTGGATACCAGAATAACAATACTTTTTTCTTGTTATTTACTGCTTCTTCCAACACATTTAATTTGAACGTATCTCCCATCTCGTTCATTGCGTCTACATTTAAATCTGGAAATTTTTTACCTACTGCTGTTGCCATTTTTTTATTTTTTATTGATTTTTACTCATTTTTGATACCACAAATATACCAAGCTAAACAAGTAGAAAAGAAAAAAATTGATGCTAATTTTTGATTTCAATATCAATTTTACTTATAGTTCTATTTGAGTGAAATCGATTTAAACTATTTACTTGCAAATAACTTGATATCGTTTTCAGAAACTTCTTTTTCTCCAAGAATAATTAAACGTTCAACTACATTTCGCAATTCACGAATATTACCTGTCCAATCATAGGCTTGCAGTAATTTTATAGCACTACTCGAAAACCCTTTCTTTGGCATTCCTTGCTCTGTTGATATTTTCTCAGAAAAGAAATCTACCAATAAAGGGATATCGTTTCTTCGGTCATTTAAAGCAGGTACTTTAATTAGAATTACTGCTAAACGATGGTATAAATCTTCTCTAAATCTACCTTCTGCAATTTCCTTTTTTAAATCTTTATTTGTCGCTGCTACGATACGTACATTTACTTTTATGTCTTTATCAGAACCTACACGTTGAATTTTATTTTCTTGTAAAGCACGCAATACTTTCGCTTGCGCAGACAAACTCATATCGCCAATTTCATCTAAAAAAATAGTTCCGCCATTAGCAGCTTCAAACTTTCCTGCACGGTCTTTATTAGCACCTGTAAAAGATCCTTTTACGTGACCAAACAACTCACTTTCTATCAATTCAGACGGAATCGCAGCACAATTCACTTCAATCATTGAACCTTTTGCTCTGTCTGATTTTTCATGCAACCAATGTGCTACTAATTCTTTTCCTGTTCCGTTTGGCCCAGTAATTAAAACTCTAGCGTCGGTAGCAGCTACTTTTTCAATGATTTCTTTAATGTGCGTAATTGCATCACTTTCACCAATCATTTGGTAACTTTTACTTACCTTTTTCTTTAATCGCTTGTTTTCTACAACCAATTCTTTTTTATCCAATGCATTGCGCACTGTATTTAATAATCGATTTAAATCTGGTGGTTTAGAAATATAATCAAATGCTCCTAAACGCATGGTATTTACCGCAGTATCTAAATCTCCGTGACCAGAAATCATTACCATCGGAATTTCAGGCTTTATTTTTTTTGCTTTTTCCAATACTTCAACACCGTCCATTTTTGGCATTTTAATATCGCATAAAACCAAATCGTAGTCTTTATTTTTAATCATTTCGATACCTACCAATCCATCTTCAGCTTCTTCAACCTCGTAAGCATCATTTTCTTCTGATATTATTTTTTTTAACACTCTACGGATTGCCGCTTCGTCTTCTATGATTAATATTTTTGACATTCTTCTTTAATTTATTTTTTTATAGATTACAATAACCGCGCCAACCGAAATTACGCTTTAATAATATGAATATCTCTTTGAGGAAATGGAATTGAAATGTTGTTTTCTCTAAACAATTCGTCTATTTTAAAACGGATTTCACTCTGTGGTATCTGTGCCTGAAAACTATCGTTTAATGTAAAGATTAACTTAAACTCTAAAGCACTATCTCCAAAATTCTCAAAAACAACTAAAGGAGCTGGATGTTGAAAAACTTTTGGATGTTCTTTTGCTGCTTTTAACAACAACTCTTTAACCAACTGGATGTCACTACCGTACGCCACTCCTATTTTAACGTTCTCACGGGTTGTAGTTCCGTTTTGTGTCCAGTTATACAAACTGTTAGTTAAATATTTATGATTAGGAATTACCAGCACTTTGTTATCAATTGTTACTGCCCGAGTTGTACGTAATTTTATTTCTTCTACTCTACCTACTTTACCATCTAATTCAATAATATCACCAACATGAACACTTTTATCTAGGATAATAAAAACACCAGAAATAATATCTTGAAAAAAAGTTTGTAATGCTAAACCAATACCAATTAATAATGCTGAAGACGCTACTAATATTGCGCTTAAGTTAACTCCTGCAGAAGATAAACTTATTGAAAAAACGATCAAATAAAGCAACCAACTTGCAAAAGAAAAAATGGTATTGAATTTATTTTTGTCTTCTTCTTCTAATCTGTTCTTTACAAATTTTTTAAAATACTTAAGTATGAATTTTACTATTAGAAAAGCTATAATTAACAATAAAATTGTTTTTATTGTTATATCTATTTCCTTCCCTCCTAAAGGGACTTTAATATTTAAAAAACTTGTAATCTCTTTTAATATATCTTTCATTATAAAAAATTATTTATCCATTATAACGCATCCACTTCCATAAGTCTTTGTAGGTTGGTTTTTTACCATACATTAATATCCCTACACGATAAATTTTTGCTGCAACCCATACAATTACCATAAAAGTAAGAATTAATAGTAACATTGAAATTGCAATTTCCCACCAAGCTACGCCAAACGGAATACGCATTAACATTACAATTGGTGACGTAAAAGGAATGTATGAGAAAATTATTGAAACTGGTCCGTGAGGGTCATTCATTACTGTTGCAAAACCAACATATACTCCTAAAATTAAAGGCAACATTATTGGCATCATAAATTGTTGCGTATCCGTTTCGTTATCTACCGCTGCTCCTACTGCTGCAAATAATGAACTATACAACATATACCCCCCTAAGAAATAGAAAATAAATAAAAAGAACATTTTTACCAAAGGCAATCTAAATATTTCTTGAATAATCATTTCTCCTTTTCCTTCGGATGCTTGCTTCATTGCGTCTAATTGTTCTGCAGGTACTTTAGCTGTTTGCATCTCCATCATATCAATTCCGAAAACCGAAGAAATAATTAAACTAAGTACAAAGAACAAAATCCCCCAGATAAAAAACTGTAATAAACCTGCGGATGCATTTCCTATAATTTTCCCTAACATTAATTGAAAAGGTTTTACAGACGAAACTATAACTTCAATAATTCTACTTGTTTTCTCTTCAATAACACTTCGCATTACAGAAGTACCGTAAATCATAACAAACATCATTAATAAATAACCAGCCAAACCACCCATGGCAATTTTTAATCCATTAATTAATTTAGATGATTTTTCTCCAGAGAAATTAAACATTTTAATATCCGAAGCTATTTTAGATGCTTTTATTTGCGCTAAATCAATTCCGAATTTTGTTAATTTTTCATTACGTAACTTTTTATCAACTTTGCTTTCTAAATTTCCCATAACAGACATACTTGGCGAATCTTTTGAGAAAAACTCAATTGAATTTGCCAACACCTCTAAACTATCTTTTTTAGGAATGTATAGCGCTCCATAATAATCGCCTTCTTCTACTTTCTTTTTAGAATCTTCGATTCCGAGCGCCGTAAAATCTTCGTATTTAATCGTTTTTGAATCTTTAAAAACGTCTTTAGAGAACAATCCAGATTCATCAACGTATACTATTTTCTTTACCTTTTCATCGTTCTTTTTCATCAAGAAAAAAACCAATGCCCCCATACCAATCATTAATAATGGACTTAAAAAAGTCATCATTATAAACGATTTATTTCTAACCTTAGCTATAAATTCGCGTGCTATAATTAATCGTAATTTACTCATCCTTTAACTATTTTTATTTACTGCCTGGATAAAAATATCATTGGCACTTGGTATTAATTCAACAAAATGCTGCACTTGTCCTTGGGTTGTTAAAAAAGATAATAAATCATTTGCTGAGTTTCCTTTTGTTAACTGTACATTTAATTTTAAACCATCATTTAATAATTTAAAATCAGCTGGTAAGACATTAAAACTTTCTTTTAACTTCGTTTCAACCTCTTTTGGATTTGCGGTGTTTACACCAACTTGAAAGGTATTTGTTCTAAAATCCTTTTTTACATCATCTAATTTACCATCTAAAATTTTATTAGATTTATCAATTAAAGCAATATAATCACACATTTCTTCAACAGACTCCATTCTATGGGTAGAAAATATGATAGTAGCTCCTTCATCACGTAATTGTAAAATTTCTTTAGCAATTAATTGTGCATTTATAGGATCGAAACCAGAGAAAGGTTCATCAAAAATTAATAATTTAGGCTGATGTAATACTGTTACTATAAACTGTATTTTCTGCGCCATTCCTTTAGAAAGTTCTTCAATCTTTTTATTCCACCAAGCACCAATATCAAATTTATCAAACCAATATTTCAATCGTTTTTTGGCTTCCGATTTACTCAATCCTTTTAATTGTGCTAAATACAAAGCTTGCTCTCCAACTTTCATCGATTTATACAAACCTCTCTCTTCTGGTAAATAACCAATATATTCTATATGATTGGGCGCTAATTTTTCTCCGTCTAAAATAATCTCCCCACTATCTGGCATTGTAATTTGATTTACAATCCTAATTAAAGATGTTTTTCCTGCTCCGTTAGGCCCTAAAAGTCCAAAAACACTTCCTTTAGGTATTTGTAATGACACATTATTTAATGCTGTATAATCGCCATAACGCTTTACTACATTATTAATTTCTAATAAATTACTCATCGATTTCATGATTTATTTACTGCTGTTTCTCTAGAACCAGTAATGACAAACTTACATATTTTTATACTGATTAGTAACTACTTTACCACAAACGTTACATATTAATTGAATGTTAAATTTACTATGCATGCATAACTTTTTTCAAATTTACTATGCATGCATAATAAATTTTTATATCTTTGGCTTCACATGGATAAAGATAAATCGATAGATCATCAACTTAGAGCCACTTGGCAAGCTGTTGCAAAAATGTACAACGAACAAGCTGCAAAGCATGACAGTACGATGGCAACTGCTTTTGTTTTATTGAATATAGATTTTGAAAACGGAACTCCATCAACTGCTTTAGGTCCTTTAATGGGAATGGAACCAACGAGTCTTTCTAGATTATTAAAAACAATGGAAGATAAAGGGGTTATTTGTAGAGAAAAAAGCCCTACTGACGGAAGAAGTGTTATCATAAAACTAACAGATTATGGTAAAGAAATGCGTGAAATTTCTAAAGGACATGTATATCAATTTAACAACGAAGTACGAAAACACATTACTGAAGAAGAATTGGATTTATTTTTTAAAGTAACAACCACCATAAACAAACTTATTACAGAAAAAACGGTATATAACGATACTAATAAAAAAGCTGTATAAAAACAAACCTATAAACAAATGACAAGAAGAATTAAAAAAGTAGCAATCGTCGGTTCTGGAATTATGGGAAGCGGTATTGCTTGTCATTTTGCTAACATTGGCGTTGAAGTCTTATTATTAGACATCGTTCCTAGAGAACTTAACGACAAAGAAAAGGCAAAAGGACTTACGTTAGAAGACAAAGCTGTTCGTAATCGTTTGGTAAATCATGCGTTAACTGCTTCTTTAAAATCGAAACCATCTCCTATTTATAAAAAAGAATTTGCAAGTAGAATTACTACTGGAAATTTAGAAGATGACATTGCTAAAGTTGCGGATGTAGATTGGATTATGGAAGTTGTTGTTGAACGATTAGATATTAAGAAAATCGTTTTCGAAAAATTAGAAAAATATCGTACTCCTGGTACTTTAATTACTTCTAACACTTCAGGAATTCCTATCAAATTTATGAACGAAGGAAGAAGTGAAGATTTTCAAAAACACTTTGCAGTAACGCACTTTTTTAACCCTCCTCGTTATTTAAAATTATTTGAAGTTGTTCCAGGTCCAAACTGTAAACAAGAAGTTACTGACTTCTTAATGGATTATGGTTCTAAATTTTTAGGAAAAACTTCCGTATTAGCTAAAGATACTCCAGCTTTTATTGGAAACAGAATTGGAATCTTCGGAATTCAATCTTTATTTCACCAAGTAAAAGAATTAGGATTAACTGTTGAAGAAGTTGATAAATTAACAGGGCCAGTAATTGGACGTCCAAAGTCAGCTACTTTTAGAACTGTTGATGTTGTTGGTTTAGATACTTTAGTACATGTTGCTAATGGTATTTATGAAAACTGTCCTAACGACGAAGCACACGATTTATTCAAACTACCAGGTTTCATCAATACCATGATGGAAAACAAATGGTTAGGAAGCAAAACTAAACAAGGATTCTATAAGAAATCAGTAAATGCTGAAGGAAAGAAAGAAATCTTAACGTTAGATTTAGATACGATGGAATATCGTTCTAAAAAGCGTGCAAAATTTGCTACTTTAGAATTAACAAAAACTATTGATAAACCAATTGATCGCTTTAAAGTATTAGTTAGTGGAAAAGATAAAGCGGGAGAATTTTACCGTAAAAACTTCGCAGCAATGTTTGCGTATGTTCAAAATAGAATTCCAGAAATTTCTGACGAATTATATAAGATTGACGATGCTATGAAAGCTGGTTTCGGTTGGGAAAATGGCCCTTTCGAAATTTGGGATGCTGTAGGTGTAGAAAAAGGTATCGAATTAATGAAAGCTGAAGGAAAAGAACCTGCTGCTTGGGTTACCGAAATGGTAGCAAAAGGAGAGACTTCTTTCTATACAGTAAAAGAAGGAGCTACTTATTATTATGATGTTCCTGCAAAAGCGCAAACTAAAAAACCGGGTCAAGATTCATTTATCATCTTAGATAATATTCGTAAAACTACCGAGGTATTTAAAAACTCAGGTGTTGTTATTGAAGATTTAGGAAACGGTATCTTAAACTGTGAATTCCAATCTAAAATGAACACTATTGGTGGCGATGTTTTAGCTGGATTAAATAAAGCAGTTGATTTAGCTGAAAAAGACTTTCAAGGATTAGTAGTTGGTAACCAAGGAGCAAACTTCTCAGTTGGTGCTAATATCGGAATGATTTTCATGATGGCTGTAGAGCAAGAATATGACGAATTAAATATGGCTATCAAGTATTTTCAAGATACAATGATGCGCATGCGTTATTCTTCAATTCCTACAATATCAGCTCCACATGGAATGGCTTTAGGTGGTGGATGTGAATTATCTTTACATGCCGATAAAGTTGTAGCCGCTGCTGAAACCTATATGGGATTAGTAGAGTTCGGAGTTGGAGTTATTCCTGGTGGTGGTGGTTCTAAAGAAATGGCATTACGTGCATCAGACACTTTCCGTACAGGAGATGTTCAATTAAATGTATTGCAAGAATATTTCTTAACCATTGGTATGGCTAAAGTAAGTACTTCTGCTTACGAAGCTTACGACTTAGGTTTATTACAAAAAGGAAAAGATGTTGTTGTTGTAAACAGAGAACGTCAGATTGCTGAAGCTAAAAAGCATGCAGTATTAATGGCTGAAGCTGGTTACACGCAACCTGCTGCTCGTAAAGATGTATTAGTACTTGGTAAACAAGCATTAGGTGCATTTATGGTAGCTACCGATTCTATGCAAGCAAGTAAGTTTATCTCAGAACACGATCAAAAAATTGCAAATAAATTAGCCTACGTAATGGCTGGTGGAGATTTATCAGAACCAACAAAAGTTTCTGAACAGTATTTATTAAACTTAGAACGCGAAGCATTTTTAAGTTTATGTACAGAGCGCAAAACATTAGAGCGTATTCAACACATGTTAAAAACTGGTAAACCATTAAGAAACTAAAAGATGAAAACAGCATATATAGTAAAAGGATATAGAACCGCCATAGCAAAGTCTAAAAGAGGTGCGTTCAGATTTAAAAGAGCTGATGAGTTAGCTGCTGAAACTATCGAATATATGATGGAGCAGTTACCTGATTTTGACAAAAGTCGTATTGATGATGTAATCGTTGGTAATGCAATGCCAGAAGGTTCTCAAGGTTTAAACATGGCTCGTTTAATTTCTTTAATGGGATTAAAAACTGAAGATGTTCCTGGAGTAACCGTAAACCGTTTTTGTTCATCAGGAATAGAAACTATTAGTATGGCAGTTGCAAAAATTCAATCAGGAATGGCTGAATGTATTATTGCAGGTGGAGCTGAAAGTATGAGTTCTGTACCAATGACAGGTTTTAAACCAGAATTAAACTACGATACAGTTGCTGCAGGTCATGCAGATTATTACTGGGGAATGGGAAATACTGCAGAAGAAGTTGCCAATAAGTACAATATTTCTCGTAAAGACCAAGATGAGTTTGCTTTACAATCTCATTTAAAAGCATTAAAAGCACAAGAAGAAAACCGTTTTCAAGATCAGATAGTACCAATTAAAGTTGAAGAAACTTATGTTGATGCAAAAGGAAAACGTGCAACAAGAGAATATACAGTAACTAAAGATGAAGGACCTCGTAAGGGATCAAACATTGCTGGCTTAGAACGTTTACGTCCTGTATTTGCTACAGGCGGAAGTGTTACTGCTGGTAACTCATCTCAAACAAGTGATGGTGCTGCATTTTTAATGGTTATGAGTGAAGATATGGTGAAGGAATTAAACTTGAAGCCAATTGCTCGTATGGTAAGTTATGCTGCCGCTGGTGTTCCTCCTAGAATTATGGGAATCGGACCTGTAGCTGCAATTCCAAAAGCATTAAAACAAGCAGGATTAAAACAAGAAGATATTAGCTTAATTGAATTGAATGAAGCATTTGCTTCTCAATCATTAGCTGTAATTCGTGAATTAGGATTAGATGCAGATATCATTAACGTAAATGGTGGAGCAATTGCATTAGGACATCCACTAGGTTGTACTGGTGCAAAATTATCAGTTCAATTATTTGATGAAATGCGCAAGCGTAATATGCAAGGGAAATACGGAATGGTAACGATGTGTGTAGGTACTGGGCAAGGTGCTGCTGGTATTTTCGAATTCTTAAACTAACAAAAAAAACAAAACAAAAATGGCAGATTTATTAAGAGGAGGTCAATTCCTAGTTAAAGAAACAAAGTGTGAAGATATTTTTACTCCAGAAGATTTTTCTGAAGAGCAAAAAATGATGAAAGAAGCGGTTATGGAGTTTAACGATCGCGAAATCATTCCTCACAAAGAACGTTTTGAAAAGAAAGATTATGCTTTAACCGAAGAGACTATGCGTAAAGCTGGTGCTTTAGGTTTCTTAGGTGTTTCAGTTCCTGAAGCTTATGGCGGATTAGGAATGGGGTTTGTTTCTACCATGTTAACGTGTGATTATATTTCAAGTGGAACAGGATCTTTTAGTACTGCTTTTGGTGCACATACGGGTATTGGTACTATGCCAATTACTTTATACGGTACCGAAGAACAAAAACAAAAATTTGTTCCTGCTTTAGCAATGGGTGAGCGTTTTGGGGCTTACTGTTTAACAGAGCCAGGTGCTGGATCAGATGCTAACTCTGGTAAAACTACTGCTGAGTTAACTGAAGACGGAAAAAACTATAAAATTAACGGTCAAAAAATGTGGATTTCGAATGCAGGTTTTGCTGAGATTTTTATCGTTTTTGCGCGTATTGGTGATGATAAAAACATTACTGGTTTCATTTTAGAATATGACAAAGCAAATCCTAACGGAGTAACTTTAGGTGAAGAAGAACACAAATTAGGTATTCGTGCATCTTCTACACGTCAGGTATTTTTTAGTGATACTTTAGTTCCTGTTGAAAACATGTTATCTGTTCGTGGTGGTGGATTTAAAATCGCTATGAATGCATTAAACGTAGGTCGTATTAAATTAGCTGCTGCTTGTTTAGATTCTCAAAGAAGAGTCATCAATTACGCAACACAATACGCTACCGAACGTAAGCAATTTAAAACTCCTATTGCAGAATTTGGAGCTATTAAATTAAAATTAGCAGAAATGGCTGCTAATGCTTATGTAGGTGAATCTGCATCATACAGAGCTGCTAAAAACATTGAAGACAGAATTGCTATTCGTGAATCTGAAGGAAACTCTCATCAAGATGCTGAATTAAAAGGTGTTGAAGAATACGCTATTGAATGTTCTATCTTAAAAGTTGCTGTTTCTGAAGATGTACAATCTTGTGCTGACGAAGGAATTCAGATTTTCGGAGGAATGGGATTCTCTGAAGAAACTCCAATGGAATCTGCTTGGAGAGATGCTCGTATTGCTCGTATTTACGAAGGAACTAACGAAATTAACAGATTACTTTCTGTTGGTATGTTAGTAAAGAAAGCAATGAAAGGTCATGTTGATTTATTAGGACCAGCAACAGCTGTTGGTAACGAATTATTAGGTATTCCTTCTTTTGATACCCCTGATTATTCTGAGTTATTTGCTGAAGAAAAAGAAATCATCGCGAAGCTTAAAAAAGTATTCTTAATGGTTGCCGGTGGTGCCATTCAAAAATATGGTCCTGAATTAGAAGAGCACCAACAATTATTAAATGCTGCTTCTAACATATTAATTAAAGTGTACATGGCAGAATCTGCAATTTTAAGAACTGAAAAGAATGCAAAGCGTTCTGGTGAAGCTTCTCAAAAAGAGCAAATTGCTATGACACAGTTATATTTATATAATGCAGTAGATGTTATCATCAAAAATGCTAAAGAAGGAATCGTTTCTTTTGCTGAAGGTGATGAGCAACGTATGATGTTAATGGGGCTTAAGCGTTTTACAAAGTATGCAAACTACCCTAACGTAGTTGAGTTACGTAATACAATTGCAGAAAAATTAAAAGCAGAAAATAAATACTGTTTCTAATAATAAATTACAGTTTACATATTGTAAGCTGTTAAAAAACTTCTATAACTTTATAGGTTTTAGAATTTAGTTGTTTGTTTAAAAGACCGTCAAATTAATTTTTGGCGGTCTTTTTGTTTTGACATATCAAAAACTTATATTACTTTTAAATTCATAAAAAAAACTTCCTATTTAAACTTAAAGCTGAACAAGCTAAAAGTAAATTAAGTGAAATAAAACTAGTCATATAACGTATTATCATTTAATTTCAACTCTAAACACCACTATTATACAATCGATGAAAATCTCATTTTTAGAAATTTTTGCACTTATTGCTATACTTCATTGTTTTACGCTAAGTTTAATTATTTTATTATCAAAATTTTTTAAAAGTCCAAATAATAAATTTTTAGGAATTACTTTGTTAATAATAGCAATTGTAGGATTGAATAATTGGTTTTGGGATATAGGAACCAATCCTGCAATTATAAATATTACAGATTTTCTTCTTTGGCAGTTTCTGTACCCTTTAACATATTTCATTTTTTTTTATAAAACATCAAGTTTGTTTATAATAAAACCTGTCAAATTAACGATTCTATTTATTCCTTTTTTAATTCTTAGTTTATCAAATACTATTATATCTTTTAGTACAGTACTTCATTTATATAATCTCCCTATATTAATTGAAAATAATATTTATTTATTTTACAAGTGTATTAGTCTTATATCTATAATTTTTCCACTTTATATGATTATACTTTCATATAAATACACTTTCATAAAAAAAAGCAATCGAAACGAAAAATGGTTAAAATATCTTTGGATAATATTTTCACTGATAATATTTTATGGAGTATTATTAGAAACATATCGATTTATATATTCAGAGAAACTACCATTAACTTATTTATGGTCCTTTAGCTCGGTATTTATTTATTGGTTAATTTACAAAGGCCTATATCAGTTTAAATTATCAAATGATCAATACGAAATACGTACTATCTTAAAAAAAAGACCAAGTAAATCTTCCGATTTTAAAGTTAATGAAAATCCACATTTTCAAAAATTAGTAATTTTACTTGAAGAAAATAAAATACATCATAACCCTAATTTAAGTAGAGATAAAGTAGCTGAAGAACTTGAGATAAGTAGTGGATACCTCTCTCAAATTATAAAAAGCAATACATCATATAGTTTTACAGAGCTTGTTAACTCTTACCGAGTAAAGAGTGTAAAAGAAATGATTAAGAGTTCAACTTTTAATCAATACAGTTTACTTTCTATTGGTTTAGAATGTGGATTCAATTCAAAAACATCTTTTTATACAAACTTCAAAAAAGAAACAGGGTTAACTCCCAATGAGTTCAGAAATAAATAGGTTCTATATTCTTAAAAGTTACTAAAACCGAACTTCAAAAAATAAATAAGCACTTAATTTTGTCCATAAATATTAAAAATTATGCACACACTTAAGAACAACTTATTCCTCTTATTTTTTATTTCAATATTCATTTGCAATGCTCAGACAAAAGTAATTTCTTTTGAGAACGTGAATGTGATACCAATGAATACCGAAACTATTCTTATAAACCATAGAGTGATTATAAGTAATGGTAAAATCTTAAAAATAGAACCTGCTTCTCAGAAAACTACAAATAAGATAGACATTAAAATAGAAGCCTCTGGTAAATATTTAATTCCTGGATTAGTAGAAACTCACTATCATTTACAAAATAATATTGAAAATGAATTTAAACTCTTAATTGCAAACGGTATTACATCCGCCAGAAATATGGCCGAGTACCCTGGTCAAGATCACATTAAAATAAGAGAAAATTCTAAAAAAAAGAGAATCTTATCACCTCATTATTATACCACAGGACCATATCTGAAAAAAAAAGATTTAAGCACAATAGATGCCGTTGAAAAAGTAATTAATCAACATAAAGAAAAAGGTTATGATTATTTAAAAATTGCAGATAATTTACCCAAAAATATTTATTTAAAATTATTAGAACTTGCTCAAAAAGAAAACATTGAAGTTGTAGGTCATGGTCAACGAAGATTGCCTTTAGAATTTTCTTTAAGAATGAAATCTATAGCTCACGTAGAGGAATTTATGAACATTTTTAATAGTGAACAAAAAACCTCAATAGATTTCCTTGAAAAAGCTGTAAAAGAGATTAAAACAAGTGGCATTTATGTATCTCCTACTTTAGGAATTTTCCAAATGATAAGTCGTTATTCAGATAAAAAAAAGTTCTCTAAACTTATTGAAGATGACAATTTAAAATACCTTCCGAATCATTATTCAAGTTATTGGAAATCTGACAAAATAAACTATAGAACAAATTCATGGTTTACCACAAAAGAATCATTAGCGAGACTTGAAAAAGAATTAAAATGGCAAAAAGATTTCACATTAAGACTACACAATCAAGGAGTGCCATTAATGGCTGGAAGTGATACTTATGGATTATTTCTTCCTGGTTTTTCACTTCATCATGAATTAGAGCTGATACATAGCTCAGGTCTGTCAACATACGAAACCTTAAAAACAGCAACTGTAAACCCAGCTCGTTATTTAAATACTATTGCTCTAAGCGGTACAATTACTGAAGGAAAACTAGCAGATATAGTTCTTTTGGATAAAAACCCTTTAGAAGATATTAAAAATACAAAAACAATTTTAGGTGTCGTTATTAAAGGAAAATGGCTCAACAGAAAAAAACTAAATGAAATGTTACTAGAAGTTGAAAATTCTAATAATTAAATCTTAACGATGCTTAAACTTTCTCTTATTTTGAGGTTTTTTTTCTGTTAAACGAAAATAAAACTCAAAATTTGTTGAAACACCAAGTAACAGCTGTATTGAAAATAATAATTTATTATACACATCACTTAAAGCTTACATTAATTTGTAAGCTTTTTATTTTTTATAAGTCTTCGTCCTACTAAAAAATCAGAAACCACTATTAAAATACACTGTTATAAATGTTAAAGAATTGTAAGTAACTTTCTTTTATTAGACTACTTAAGCAATGGAGAAAAAGTGTAACAAAATATCTAGTAACTTTTTTAAAAAAATCTAATTAACCTATCTTGCCATCTATTAAAAGGCGAATATTATGCGAGACAATAAAATGCTAAATTATATTAAAGAGGTGTTAAAAAACATGCCAACTGGTTGGTTGAGTACAACAACACATCGACTAGATATTTATGATGAAAAATTGGCTAAAACACAGTTTTTAGAACAGTTTGAAATTTTATTTACTAACAACAATTCTGAATCGATCTCATTAAATGAATTACCTACGGCGTATGATTATATTCGATTAGGACATCCATTATCTTGTGTTTTAGAATGGGGAATTGCAATCTTAAACAATTTAAAATCAGAAAATGTAATCAGTTTTGACTCTAAAACGATGCCTCTTTTAGCTATTCTAAGAAAAAATTTAATTGCCAATAAAAATACACAAATTTGTTATTCGGGTAAATTACCAACTTGTTTCGATACTGAAATAATCAGAAATATTTACGGTTATAAATTTGAGTTAAAAAAAGTTAATAACGCAAATGAGGTTTCTGAATTTAACGGAAGTACTGTTTTTGTTTCTCAACAAGAAAAAATAACAGCAAATGGTCTTAATACAAATGTTGATTTTTTCATCAATATTTATGAAAACCTTGGAAGTACTTTACTTATTAATGGTGAACAAAATAACGCTTACATTTCGGATATTCAGCATGTAAGAAGAAGGGAAACTATTGCCATGACTCCAGCTAATTCTTTGGTTGTTTTACAATCGTTCGTTGAACAAGCTGTTATTAATAATAAAAACACAGTTGACACCAACAAAACAGCGGTTTTAAACTCAATTAACACCATTACTGGCACAACCACAAAAGCACTTGTTGCTTCAAGCGGATTATCCATTCAATATGCTATTTTAATGGGATTGGTTCACGATGCTCTTGAAAAACACGAAGGAAAGAGGATTCAAATTATTGTTCCTCCAAATTGTTATGGTGGTACCAATGACCAAGCAAGGCGTGTTGCTGCCTGTATAAAAAATGTAACAGTTGTTGATTTACCTGTTGATGGGGATAACGATATGGTACAAAGTATTGAAATTGTTTTAGCTGAAGCTGCATCTCAAGATGCAATACCATATATTATTGCCGAAATACCTACCAACCCAAGAGTTGAAGTTCCTGACCTTATCAAATTAAAAGAAGTTTTAAGTAAGCAACGTACAACATCTACTGGGGCTATCGCTATAGACCCTGTTTTTATATTAGATCAAACATTTTGTCCGAATGTTCATTTTTTAGGTGAAAATGAAATTCTATCAACAGTAAGAACAATTTCTTTTGCTAGTGGATCTAAATTTCCAAGTGGCGGAAAATGTACGGCGGGTTACTGTGTAGGAAATGAAAAAACTACTACTTTAATTGATAAAATAGCAATTCATCTTACACTTTGCGATAACGAAGCTACAGCGCTTCAATATGAGATATTAGCAAAGCAATTACCATCAATGAATCAACGAATTATTGATGCTTATAAAAACACACGAGAATTTGTGAATTTTATTCAGGATGTTTTACCGGCTGCTAAAATAAATTTTGTTTCAGATGAATTAGCTAGTGAAGGATTTACACCTTCTGTTTTTTCTTTAGATCTTCCAACAAAAGGAAATAACGATGAAGAAAGAGAAATTTATAAAAGGGAATTAAACTTAAAGTTAATCAATTTAATGATTACTGAAATCCCTACTGAAAGTAAATATTGTGTAAGTTACGGACAATTAAAAGGTTGTTATTGGACGATTCCTGCTACCTCAACGCAAGGAACCACTAAAGAAGGCGATAAAGATTATATTGCAAGAGTAGCCTTATCACCAAACATGGATTTAGAATTACATCAAAAAGTTTTCTTAGATTTTGTTAAAAGTATTTAATTATGAATATAAATGAAGAATTTAAAACTATAGAAAATTATTTTTCTCCTAAAATAATATCCGAAGTTAATGATCAATATGTAAAGTTAGCGAAGATTAAAGGAGAAGATATTCCTTGGCATAATCATGAAAACGAAGATGAATTATTTTTTATTTCAGAAGGTTCTTTATTGATGGAAATTAAAAACGAACCGAGTTTTACAATGAACAAAGGAGATTTATTTGTTGTTAAAAAAGGAATAAATCATCGTGTTTCTGCAAAAAATGAATGTCATATTATCCTTATTGAAAGTAAAACAACGAAGCATACAGGTGATATAAAATCTGCTATTACAAAATCATTAGAAGATCAAAATTATTAAACATAAACATCCGTTTAAAGCTATAATAACAACATGATTCTGAATTTATCACGGAATCTTATTACAATGCTAGATCCTAATTTAGGATGAGAACCTGAAATGAATTCAGATTGACAATTCCTATTTGTTACTGATAATCATAATATTCATAAAAAAAGAGCTTACCAATTTGGTAAGCTCTTTTTTATCCTTTAATATAACTTAATTCCTTATTCTAAAGCACCTAAATAACGTTCAGCATCCAAAGCTGCCATACAACCTGAACCTGCCGCTGTAACTGCCTGACGGTATTCTTTATCTTGAATATCACCCGCTGCAAAAACTCCAGGTAAATTTGTTTTGGTTGATTTTCCTTTGGTTATTAAATACCCTACTTCATCCATATCTAAAACACCTTTAAATAAATCAGAATTTGGTTTATGTCCAATCGCTATAAAAGCTCCTGTAACAGCGATTTCTTTTTTATCTTTTGTTTGATTGTTTACAACACGAACACCTTCTACAACATCTTTCCCTAAAACCTCATCTAACTCAGTATTGTATAACACTTCGATATTTGAAGTTTTTTCAACACGGTGTTGCATAGCCTTTGAGGCTCTCATATGATCTTTACGCACTAGCATTGTAACTTTATTACAAATGTTTGCTAAATACGTTGCTTCTTCTGCAGCTGTATCTCCAGCTCCCACAACAATAACATCTTGTCCTTTATAAAAGAAACCGTCACAAGTAGCACAAGCCGAAACTCCACCACCAATTAAACGTTGTTCACTTTCTAATCCTAAATATTTAGCTGTTGCGCCTGTTGAAATAATTATTGTTTCAGCCTCTATCTCAATAGTTTCATCAACAATAACTTTATGAACCCCTCCAACCTCTGTACTTAAATCAACTTTAGTAACCATTCCAAAACGAACATCTGTTCCAAAACGTTCCGCTTGTTTTTGTAAATCATTCATCATTGCCGTTCCATCGGTTCCATCTGGGTAACCTGGGTAATTATCTACTTCAGTAGTTGTAGTTAACTGTCCTCCCATTTGCATTCCAGTATACATAACTGGTTTCATATCTGCTCTCGCGGCATATATTGCTGCTGTATATCCTGCTGGTCCTGAACCAATAATCAAACATTTAATTTTCTCTGCCATCGTTTAAGTTTTTATAGTATTACAAATGTAATTTTTTTTTATTGCTAATGTATTTTTTTGATATATATTTTGATTATTAGACGATAAACTAAAATTATCTTACGTTTTAAAAATTTCTATTATTTTTTGTTTCAGATGTATTTATTTTTTATACATTTGCACACCGATAATTATTCGGGGTGTAGCGTAGCCCGGTCATCGCGCCTCGTTTGGGACGAGGAGGTCGCAGGTTCGAATCCTGCCACCCCGACAAAATTAATAATCAATTAACATCAAAACCTTGGTAATCGTAAGATTATCGAGGTTTTATGATTTTTAAGCAATCATAAGATTTGATATTATTTGATTAAAAAAGTGACCTATTCGGTTACCATTTTATAATAGGTATATAGGTAACCGAATTATTGATTTGACTTTCGTCAGTAAACAAATGTTTAACTAAAGACGAAAGATATGAAAACTTCGACAACGTTTAGTATTCTGTTTTGGCTCAAACTATCAAAAGCTAAAAATGGAAAAGCACCTCTTTATGCACGTATAACGGTAAATGGGAAAAGAGCAGAAATTAGCCTCAAACGAAAAATTAAAATTGAATTTTGGAGCTCTGCCAAAAACAAAGTAAAAGGAACCAACCAAGAGGCTCGAATTATTAACGCATATTTGGACCAGGTATCTTCAGAGCTTCACCAATCCAAAAACGAATTAAAATCCGAAGGTAAGATTACTTCAGCTCAAACCGTTAAGGCTCGTTACCTAAAAGAAGATGAACAAAATTATTCTTTAAATGATATCATAAAATATCATAATGAAGATATGGTAGGGAAACTCAAATGGGGTACTCAAAAAAATTACTTCACAACACAAGGGTACATTGCAGATTTCATTTTTGTAAAATATAAAGTTACAGATATGTATTTAAAGCAATTGGATTATAATTTCATTTTAAAGTTTGAAAAATACTTAAGAAATTTCACACCCACAGATCACCAAAAACCAATGGGTAACAATACTGTAATGAAGCATATTGAACGCTTTAGAAAAATGATTACACTATCTTATAAACTGGAATGGATTGAAAGAGATCCGTTTATAAACTTCAAATCTAAATTTGTAAAAGTAGAAAGAGGCTATTTAACTGAAATGGAATTGAACGAAATTGAAGAAAAAGATTATTCAATTGAAAGACTACAATTAGTAAAGGATCTATTTGTTTTCGCCTGTTACACCGGCTTGAGTTATATTGATGTAATAAACTTAACAGCAAGTGATATTAATTATGGTATAGATGGCGAGTTGTGGTTAATTATGAAAAGAGAGAAAACAAACAATGCCTTACGAATTCCTATACTACCTAAAGCACTTACTTTAATTAATAAGTATAAAGAAAATCCAAAATCATTAGCAAATGCTACTGTATTTCCAAAAATGTCAAACCAAAAATTAAATGCTTATTTAAAAGAAATAGCAGATTTATGCAGAATAGAAAAGAATCTAACATTTCATCTGGCACGACATACATTTGCTACAACAGTAACTTTAAGTAATGGCGTACCTATTGAAACAGTATCTAAACTTTTAGGTCATTCTCGCATTTCAACAACACAAATTTATGCTAAAGTGATTGAACGTAAGGTAAGTGATGATATGAAAACATTAAGAGCAAAATTTGAGAAAGGTGTAAAAACAACCAAAAACCAATCAAGTTTTATTTAAAGCAAAGTTAAAATCTATTCAAATTGAATTAAATTTTATACCTTTGTTTTCAATATGAAACAAGTATTCCATAAAATAATGTCACTTTTAATGGCTTTTGTAGTGTTATTTTCTACAATGTCATTTACTGTAGATATGCACTATTGTGGAGATACTTTAATGGATACAGCTATATTCCATAAAGCAGAAACCTGTGGAATGGAAATGGAAAACCCATTAACTGATGGGTGTTCTATAACAAAAAAGAATTGTTGTAGTGATGAACAATTAGCTGTTGATGGTCAAAATGAATTACAACTTCAAGTTGATAAAATTACTTTTGAGCAGCAGGTATTTATTGCTTCTTTCGTATATACTTACATTAACCTTTTTGAAGGGTTAGATAATAACGTATCTTCTTTCGAAGAATACGAACCACCACTTGTCGTCAAGCAAATCTTCAAGATTGACGAGACTTATTTAATTTGATTTTTAAACATTAGACTGTTTTATCCTATGGCTGTATGTCATAAGGATGATTTTTTGTATTCGGTGTTTTCTTAACACCTATGTCTAACTGTTTAATAATCAAAGACAATGCTAAATAAAAGCATCAAATTTTTAATAGAAAATAAACTCGTAGCAGTATTATTACTTGTTCTCTTTATAGGCTGGGGAACGGTAAATGCACCATTTAATTGGGAAACAGGATTTTTACCAAGTAACCCTGTAGCTGTAGACGCTATTCCCGATATTGGAGAGAACCAACAAATAGTATTTACTAAATGGGATGGTCGTTCACCACAAGATATAGAAGACCAAATAACCTATCCATTAACAACATCTTTACTCGGTATTCCAGGAGTAAAAACCATTCGTAGTTCGTCTATGTTTGGCTTTTCAAGTATCTATATCATTTTTGAAGAAGATATTGAGTTTTACTGGAGTCGTAGTAGAATATTAGAAAAACTCAACTCGTTACCAAGCGGATTATTACCCGAAGGTGTTAATCCTGCTTTGGGTCCAGATGCCACAGGATTAGGGCAAATTTTTTGGTACACATTAGAAGGTCGTGATGAAAACGGAAATGTAACAGGTGGTTGGGATTTACAAGAATTACGAAGTATTCAAGACTACTATGTTAAATATGCACTATCGTCTGCAAGTGGCGTATCAGAAGTGGCATCAATTGGTGGTTATGTACAAGAATACCAAGTAGATGTTAATCCGGAATTAATGCGTCAATACAATATTGGTTTACATCATATTGTAAAAGCAGTAAAAGAAAGTAATAAAGATATTGGTGCACAAACTTTAGAAATTAATCAAGCCGAATATTTAGTTAGAGGTTTAGGTTATGTAAAATCTATTTCCGACATAGAAAATGCAGTAGTTACTTCCGAAGATTACACAGCGATTAAAATTAAAGACATAGGAAAAGTGTCTTTAGGTCCTGCAACTCGAAGAGGATTACTGGACAAGGAAGGTGCAGAAGTTGTTGGTGCTGTCGTAGTAGCGCGATATGGTGCGAATCCAATGGAAGTTATCAATAATGTTAAAGAAAAAATTAACGAATTAAGCGCAGGACTACCTTCAAAAGTATTAGCCGATGGCAGAACTTCACAAGTAACTATTGTTCCTTTTTATGACAGAACAGAACTCATTCAGGAAACTTTAGGGACACTTAATGAAGCCCTAACATTAGAAATACTAATTACTATTTTAGTTATAATCATTATGGTATTTAATCTTCGAGCTTCTGTATTGATTTCTGGCTTACTACCAGTTGCTGTATTAATGGTTTTTATAGCAATGAAACTCTTTGGTGTAGATGCTAATATTGTGGCTTTATCAGGTATCGCTATTGCTATTGGTACAATGGTAGATGTAGGTGTAATACTTTCAGAAAACATCATTAGGCATTTAGATGAAAACAAAGATAAACTGCCTATAAATAATGTGGTTTACAACGCAACAGCAGAAGTATCTGGAGCAATTGTAACAGCAGTTATGACAACCATTATAAGTTTTATTCCTGTATTTACAATGATTGGAGCTGAAGGAAAATTATTCAGACCATTAGCCTTTACTAAAACATTTGCTTTAACAGCTTCAATTATTGTAGCGTTGTTTTTAATTCCACCCTTTGCTGCATTTTTATTTAAAAAGAAAAACATTAAAACCAATTTCAAATATGTTTTAAATGGGGTTTTAATAGCATTAGGAATTATTGCCACAGTCTATGGTTATTGGTTAGGTTTAATCTTGGTAGCTTTTGGAGTTACAACACTATTAAGTGTTCAAAAAATGATAAGCGAAAAACAAGCAAATCTTATTAATATTATCATATCTGTATCTGCTATTGTGTTTTTATTAGCTGAATATTGGAGACCTTTAGGTGTAGATAAAAGCATCTTTTGGAATCTCATTTTTGTAAGTATTATTTGCTTTGGTTTATTAGGTGTTTTCTCATTATTCATAAGGTATTATACACGTATTTTAAAATGGTGTTTGAACAATAAACTAATATTCTTATCCATACCAACAGCTATTGTAATAGCAGGTTTTTTCATAATGAAAAATACAGGCAAAGAATTTATGCCATCTTTAAATGAAGGTTCTTTTTTATTAATGCCAACTTCAATGCCACATTCTGGAGTCGAAGAAAACAAACGTGTTTTACAACAGTTAGATATGGCTGTAGCAAGTATTCCAGAGATAAAAACCGTAGTTGGTAAAGCAGGTCGTACAGAATCAGCTTTAGATCCAGCGCCTTTGTCTATGTATGAAAATATTATTCAGTATAAATCAGAATATATGCTGAATAAAAACGGAGAACGTCAACGTTACAAAGTAAATAATGATGGTTTATTTGAATTAAAAGATGGACGTTTCATCGCTAATCCTAATAATACAGAAAATGTCACTTTGAGCGCTGTAGAAAGGTCGCAATTAATAGAAGATAATAATGGCGAATTTTATCGAAACTGGCGACCAGAAATAAAATCACCAAACGATATTTGGAATGACATTGTAAAAGTTACCAAGTTACCAGGCGTTACTTCTGCACCTAAACTACAACCTATTGAAACACGATTGGTAATGCTGCAAACAGGTATGCGTGCACCAATGGGAATAAAAGTTAAAGGTCAAGATTTAAAACAAATTGAAGCCTTTGGTGTACAGTTAGAAGGAATTTTAAAACAAGCTGATGGTGTAAAAGACGAAGCTGTTTTTGCAGACCGTATTGTAGGAAAACCTTATTTACTTATTGATATTGATAGGGAAAAAATTGCACGTTATGGTATATCTATACAAGATGTACAAGAGGTGCTAAAAGTAGCTGTTGGTGGTATGGTTTTAACCCAAACTGTTGAAGGTAGGGAGCGTTATGGAGTACGTGTTAGATACCCAAGAGAATTAAGAGCTAATCCAACCGATTTAAAGCAAATCTATGTGCCAGTTGAAAAAGGCAGTCCAGTACCATTAAGCGAATTGGCAACCATTAGATATGAACAAGGGCCACAAGTTATTAAGAGTGAGGATACTTTTTTAGTAGGCTATGTATTATTCGATAAAATGGATGGCTTTGCAGAAGTAAATGTTGTTGAAAATGCACAAGCTTTAATTCAGCAAAAAATAGATTCAGGCGAATTGGTAGTACCAAAAGGGGTTAATTATCAATTTACAGGAAGCTATGAAAATCAAATAAGAGCAGAAAAAACTTTATCGGTTGTAGTGCCTTTGGCATTGGCTATTATTTTCTTAATACTCTATTTTCAATTCCGTTCAGTAGGTACATCATTAATGGTATTTACTGGTATTGCAGTTGCTTTTGCAGGTGGTTTTTTAATGATCTGGTTATATGGTCAAGATTGGTTTTTAAACTTCAACTTTTTTGGCGAAAATCTGCGTGATTTATTTCAGATGCATCCAATTAATTTGAGTGTTGCTGTTTGGGTAGGCTTTATTGCACTTTTCGGAATTGCAACCGATGATGGTGTAGTTATGGCAACGTACTTAACTCAAATATTTGAAAGGAATACACCAAAAAACAAAAAGCAAATCAGAGCAGCTGTTGTTGAAGCAGGAGAAAAACGTATTAGACCGTGTTTAATGACTACTGCAACAACCATATTGGCATTATTACCAGTATTAACCTCAACAGGTCGTGGTAGTGATATTATGATTCCTATGGCAATACCAAGTTTTGGAGGTATGCTAATTGCCTTAATCACCTTATTTGTAGTACCAGTTTTATACAGCTGGAAAGCAGAAGCTCAACTAAAAAGAACATCAAAATGAAACATATAAAAACAATCTTTTTTCTTTTTTCTTTTCTCTTTGTTCTCAAAGGAAATGCACAAGAATTACAAACTTTAATCGATGAAGCTTTGGTAAACAATCCAGAGATTCAAAAATTCGAGTTACAGCACAAGAGAGTTTCAGAAAAAGTAAATGAAGTTAATACCATTCCAAATACCGAATTTGGAGTAGGTTATTTTGTAAGTGAGCCAGAAACAAGAACTGGAGCCCAACGCTTTAAAGTTTCTGCAAAACAAATGTTGCCTTGGTTTGGCTCAATAACAGCAAGAGAAAATTATGTAAGTTCTTTAGCTGAAACTAAATATGAAGATATTGTAATTGCCAAACGTAAATTAATGGTTTCGGTATCACAATCGTATTACAAGTTATATACTAATAAAGCAAAACAAAAAGTATTAACTAACAATATCGAACTCTTAAAAACTTACGAAACAATGGCTTTAACTTCTGTCGAAGTTGGCAAAGCTTCAGCAGTAGATGTGTTACGATTACAGATGCGTCAAAATGAATTACAACAATTAAAAGAAGTGTTGCAACAACAATTTTTAGCAGAACAAACAACCTTAAATAAACTTTTAAATAGAGAAAAAGAGGTTTCTATAGTTGTTGTTGATAAATTAAATATGCCTTCTGAAGATTTTGAAATCACTTTTGAAAATTTAGCATTGCATCCTGAATTATTAAAATATGATAAACTCTTTAAATCCATTGAACAATCAGAATTATTAAACCAAAAAGAAAGCAGTCCTATGATTGGTTTTGGATTAGATTATATCAATGTGGCGAAACGTCCAAATATGGACTTTAGCGATAATGGAAAAGATATTGTAATGCCAATGGTGTCTTTATCAATACCAATATTTAATAAAAAATATAAATCGAAAACAAAGCAAAACGAGTTACAACAGCAGGAAATTACTGCACAAAAACAAGAACGCTTAAATACTTTGGAAACGCTTTTAGATAAAGCAATAAAAGAAAGAGTGTCTGCAAGAATAAGTTATAAAACTCAAACCAAAAATTTGAAGCAAGCTAATGATGCAGAGCAAATATTAATCAAAAGTTACGAAACAGGAACAATTGATTTTAATGATGTTTTAGACATTCAAGAACTGCAATTAAAGTTTCAAATGAATCAAATAGAATCGATTAAAACTTATTATTTACAAACCACAATCATCAATTATTTAAGCAACTAAAAACAAGTATAATTTAAAACAATAAAAATGAAATATTTAAAAACAATAGTAGCAATTTTAGTAATCTCTTTAATAAATCTTACAATAATTTCTTGTAAAGATGCAAAAAAGGAGAATACTCAAGACAGCATAGTTCATTCAGAAATGAACCATAACAAAATGGATAAATCCAATAATATGATGGATGATAATTCACAAAATTCAGGTGTTCAAAAAGTGTTAGCAGACTATATGATACTTAAAGATGCTTTAGTAGAAACCGACAAAAACAAAGCTGCTAAAGCTGGCGATAAATTGAACAATAGTTTGAGCAAATTTGAAATAAATGGTTTTACTGTTGAACAGCAAAAAGAACTTAAAGATATTATTACAGATGCCAAAGAACACGCAGAACATATTGGTAGAAGTGAAATAGATCACCAAAGAGAACATTTTAAAACATTGAGTAAGGATATTATGGATATGGTTGCAATTACCGGTACTAAAAATACTTTATATCAACAATTTTGTCCAATGTATGATGGTGGCAGCGCTTGGTTAAGTTTGAACAAGGAAATTAAAAATCCTTATTACGGTAGTAAAATGCTGAAATGTGGTAAAGTGCAAAAAGAGATTAACTAAATGAAAATTGTAAAAATCATAGCATTGGTTTTAGTGGTGTGTTTTGTAGGCATACAGTTTATGCCTACAGAACTAAACCAAAGTAATATCGTACCAAAAACAGATTTTTTATTGGTAAATAATACACCTAAAAATATCAATACATTATTGCAAACGTCCTGTTATGATTGTCACAGTAATAATACAAGCTATCCTTGGTATAATAAAATTCAACCCATTGCTTGGTTTCTCGAAAACCATATTGCCGATGGAAAAGAAGAGCTGAATTTTAATAACTGGGACACGTATTCAACCAGAAGAAAGAATAGCAAATTAAAGTCAATTATTAATCAGATTAAGAACAATGAAATGCCACTTTCATCTTACACCTTAATTCATAAAAACGCAAAATTATCAACATCTGAAAAGACATTGGTTATTGATTATATAAAGAAACTAAAAGGCAATTTAAAATAAAGCCCTGATGTGGGAAGGAAATACTAATTAATTGGTTAATAGCCCTTCCCTTGTCAGGCACAAAAATAAAATAATGAAACACACATATCATATACACGGAATGACTTGCAACGGTTGTCGCAGTCACGTAGAAGAAACACTTTCAAAAGTTGATGATGTTTCAAACGTAAAAGTCAATTTAGAAAAATCAGAAGCTATTATTGAAATGCAATCACATATTTCAATTGAAATATTTCAAAAAGCATTAAAAGAGGATGGTGGTCGATATAGTATTCATAAACAAGGTAAACACCAACCTAATAAAGAAAAAAAGCAGGAACAACCTAAAGGCAAAGGAACAGGTACATTTTATTGTCCTATGCACTGCGAAGAAGACAAAACATATAATAAAGCAGGTGATTGTCCTGTTTGTGGAATGGACTTGGTGGAAGAAAGAAGTTTAACTACAACAAGTAGCCAATTTACGTGTCCAATGCACCCAGAAATAATTAAAGACGAAGCAGGTTCTTGTCCTGTTTGTGGGATGGATTTAGTGCCATTAGAAGCGGATATTTCAGAAGAAGACAAAACCTATAAAAAATTGTTGAAAAAGTTTTGGATAGCTGTAATTTTTACTGTGCCAATATTTTTAATAGCAATGTCAGAAGCATTAGATAATAATCCTTTATATAATGTTTTAGAACAAAAACAATGGAACTGGATTCAGTTTGCATTATCAATCCCTGTAGTGTTTTATGCAACTTGGATGTTCTTTAAACGTGCTTACACATCAATAAAAACAATGAACCTGAATATGTTTACTTTAATTGGTATTGGTTCGGGTATCGCGTGGTTATTTAGTGTATTTGCAATGGTATTTCCAGATGTATTTCCACAAGATTTTAAAACAGCCGATGGTAATGTATTTGTTTATTTTGAAGCTACAACGGTAATTTTAACATTAGTATTATTAGGTCAATTATTAGAAGCAAGAGCACATAGTCAAACAAGTGGCGCAATAAAAGAATTACTAAAATTAGTGCCTTCAACAGCAACATTGGTTACTAATGGAGAAGATAAAGTTATTGCAATCGATAAAATTGAAAAAGACAATTTATTACGAGTTAAGCCTGGAGAAAAAATTCCAGTAGATGGTAGTATTGTAGAAGGTCATAGTAGCATTGATGAATCTATGATTACTGGAGAACCAATTCCTGTAGATAAGAGCATAGACGATAAAGTAAGTTCTGGCACAATTAACGGTACAAAGTCATTTATTATGAAAGCTGAAAAGGTAGGTTCCGAAACCTTACTTTCTCAAATTATTCATATGGTAAATAATGCAAGTCGTTCAAAAGCACCTATTCAAAAATTAGCAGATAGAATATCTAAATACTTTGTTCCAATTGTATTAGTTGTTGCAGTAATAACATTTATAGTTTGGGCTATTTTTGGTCCAGAACCTGCTTATGTTTTTGCCTTTGTAAATGCAATTGCTGTATTAATTATTGCTTGTCCTTGTGCATTAGGTTTGGCAACACCAATGTCTGTTATGGTTGGTGTTGGTAGAGGTGCGCAATCTGGTGTGTTAATTAAAAATGCTGAAGCATTAGAAAAAATGAATAAGGTAGATACGCTTATTGTAGATAAAACAGGTACGATTACTGAAGGAAAACCATCAGTTGAAAAAGTAATCTCAATTAATAATTTAAAAGAAGAAAAACTACTTCATTTCATTGCTTCCTTAAATCAATATAGCGAACATCCTTTAGCAGAAGCTATTGTAAACTATGGTAAATCTAAAAATACTGCAATTACAAAAGTAAACGATTTTCAAGCTGTAGCAGGAAAAGGTGTTATAGGTACTATTGAAAACAAAAAAGTTGCTTTAGGTAATGCAAAGTTATTAGAGCAGTTTGCCATAACTATTTCTAAAAATTTAGAAACTAATGTGGTTGCAGAACAAGAACAAGGTAAAACAGTATCGTATATAGCAGTAGATAATGAAGCTGTTGGATATGTAACTATTTTCGATGCCATTAAAACCACAAGTCAAAATGCTATTAAACAACTACAAGATAATGGTGTTGAGGTAATAATGCTCACTGGTGATAATAAAAACACTGCAAAATCGGTAGCAGAACAATTAAACCTTAAACACTATAAAGCAGAATGTCTTCCAGAAGATAAATTGAATGAAATTGATAAACTTCAACAAAAAGGAAGTGTTGTAGCAATGGCAGGTGATGGTATTAACGATGCGCCAGCTTTAGCACAATCAGATGTTGGTATTGCAATGGGTACAGGTACAGATGTAGCTATTGAAAGCGCTTCAATTACGTTAGTAAAAGGAGATTTACAAGGTATTGTAAAAGCTAAAAAATTAAGTCACGCTGTTGTTAAAAACATAAAGCAGAATCTCTTTTTTGCTTTTATATACAATGTATTGGGTGTGCCCATTGCAGCAGGTGTTTTATACCCAATATTCGGGTTATTACTCTCACCAATGATTGCAGCTTTAGCAATGAGTTTTAGTTCAGTATCAGTAATTGCAAACGCATTAAGATTAAGAAATATTAAAATATAGAAAAATGAAAAAATATATAGTTTACATAGTAATATTAGCAGTTGGCTTATTATTAGGTTGGTTGTTATTCGGTAGTTCATCAAACAAAGAAACTGAACATAATCACGATGAAATAGCAGAAACCAATCAAAAATGGACTTGCTCAATGCACCCACAAATTATGCAACCAGAACCTGGTGATTGCCCTATTTGTGGTATGGATTTAATTCCTGCCGAAGCTGGAGCAGATGGTTTAGCAGCAGACCAATTCAAATTAACAAAAAATGCAATGGCGTTGGCCAACATTCAAACATCAATTGTAGGTAGTAGTAAAGCAGACGATAACGGTATTAAACTATCAGGTAAAATTGTTGCCAATGAAAAAGCAAATGCTGTGCAAGTCAGTTATTTCTCTGGAAGAATTGAACGCTTAAATGTCAGTTTTACTGGAGAAAAAGTAAACAAAGGGCAATTATTAGCAACCATTTATTCACCAGAATTATATGCAGCACAACAAGAATTAATTACAGCAGCTTCATTAAAGGAATCACAACCGGCATTATATAAAGCAGTTCGTAATAAATTAAAATTATGGAAACTTTCTGAAAAGCAAATCAATAAAATAGAACAAACAGGAAAAATAAAAGAAAATTTTCCTGTCTACGCAACTATCTCTGGTACTGTAACAGAAAAATTAGTAGAGCAAGGCGATTATATAAAACAAGGGCAACCTCTATTAAAAATTGCAAACTTAAATTCAGTTTGGGGAAACTTTGATGTGTACGAAAACCAAATAGACTTATTTAAAAAAGGGCAAGAAATAAACGTAACAACAAATACTTATCCTAATAAAAAATTTAAAGGTAAAGTAGATTTTATTGATCCTATTTTAGATAACAGAACTCGTACTGTTAAATTAAGAGTAGTGCTTAATAATAAAGACGAAGTATTTAAACCAGGAATGTTTATTGAAGGGAAAATTAAAGAGGTAACCTCTAATAAAGAAAAATCATTATTCGTGCCTTCATCTGCCATTTTATGGACAGGTGAACGCTCTGTAGTATATATAAAAACCAATCCAGACCAACCAGTTTTTGAAATGCGTCAAATAACTTTAGGTAATCAAATAGGTAGTAATTACAAAGTATTAAAAGGGTTAAAAAATGGTGATGAAATTGTAACCAACGGAACTTTTACAGTTGATGCAGCAGCACAATTACAAGGAAAAAAATCTATGATGAATAAAGATGGAGGAAAAGTAATGACTGGTCACGAAGGACATTTAGGTATGGATAGTAATTCATCAAAAAATAATACAGACCATACCAATATGAATGAACGGTTGGAAGTATCAAAAGCATTTCAGAAACAATTAAAAAAAGTATTTGAAAGCTATATTAATTTAAAGGATGCGTTTGTTAAAGATAACTCAAGTAAAACATCAGAAAATGCAAATAGTTTACTTGATAATTTGAATAATGTGGATATGAAATTAGTTAAAGATGAAGCTCATAATCATTGGATGTCATTAGTAAAAGAAATTAAATCTTCAACAATTGCTATTTCTAAAGCAGCAAATATAAAAGAGCAAAGAAATCATTTTAAACATTTGTCTTCGCATTTTATTAAAGCTGTGCAACTATTTGGTATCAATGAAAAGGTATATGTAGAGTTTTGTCCAATGGCAGATAGTAATAAAGGTGCCTATTGGTTAAGCAAAGAAGAAAAAGTAATCAATCCATATTTTGGCGAAGCAATGCTAACCTGTGGAGAGGTAAAACAAGTTATAGAATAATTAAATACAAATAATAACAATTAAATTTTAAAACAATGAACTTTTCAAAGAAAAATCACGAACACAAAAACAACAATGTAATCGACGTGAGTAAAAAAGTAATTTTAAGTATAGCTGTTATAGCAGCTTTAGGTGTAACAAGTTGTAATAGTCAAACAAAAAAAGAAACAAAAACAACCACTACACAAATGTCAAAAGATATGGCTATGACAGACTTGTCTTTTGGTGTAAGAGGTAATTGTGGTATGTGTAAAAAAACCATTGAAAAAGCAGTAAATGCTGTTGAAGGTGTTGCAAGTGCTAATTGGAATGTAGATAAAAAGAAAATCGATGTCTCTTTTGATGATACCAAAACCAATGTAATGGCAATTCATAAAGCAATAGCAGCTTCTGGTTATGATACTGAAAAAGTAGCAGGAAGCGAAGAAGCTTATAAAAATTTACCTGGTTGTTGTCAATACGACCACGAAATGAAAATGAATCAATAAATAAGTATGATTTTTTAATGTAATTTATAGCAAAAGGAAAATTAAGGTTTTTTCTTTTGCTATAAAATATAACTAACCAAACACCTTTTAATTATTGTAAAGCCTATTATTTGCACAACCATTGCATTAAATAATTTATATATTTGCTACAATGAAATTTTTAGCATTCATATTATCAATTTATATTTTCGCACTCAATCTAGCACCTTGTGCTGATTTTGATGTGTCTGATAATGATGTTAAAACTGAAATTTCACAAGCTATGGATAATGACCATCAGCACCAAGATTCAGATTTATGCTCGCCTTTTTGTATATGCCAATGTTGTCATATTAATGCTACATATTTTCAATTTTCTTACACTAAATATGAAATAAGATTTATTTCTACCCAAGATTTTTTCTACCAGAATGGAATAGAAAAAGATTTTACGACTTCCATTTTACAACCACCTCGAGTATAATTCAGTTTTCATAGGATAGCTATATCCTTTTTTGATGTTTTCGTTTTCGAGTAGCATAGCTACGAGAAGTTCATATTGAACGAAATCGAATTACGAACACACTTTTATATTTTTTAACTGAATTAATACATTTTAATATGATTAATAAAATCATTGATTTTTCAATCAATAATAAATTCATTATTGGGTTGCTAACGCTTACCATTATTGGAGCAGGTATTTGGAGTATGACCAAAGTACCAATAGATGCTGTTCCAGACATTACCAACAACCAAGTGCAAGTAATTACACAAGCACCAAATTTAGGAACAGAAGACATTGAACAATTTGTTACTTATCCTGTGGAAGTGGCAATGAGTAATCTTCCAGATGTAACAGAAATTCGTTCTATTTCTCGTTTCGGTTTATCTGTAGTGACCATAGTTTTTAATGATGATATGGGAACATATCTACCACGTCAATTAGTATCAGAAAAACTAAACGAGATCAAAGAACAAATACCAAGTGGCTTTGGAGAGCCTACAATGGGACCTATATCTTCAGGATTAGGTGAAATTTATCAATACACACTAAAAGTAAAGCCAGAGTATAAAGACAAATATTCTGTAACAGATTTACGAACAATGCAAGATTGGATTGTTCAACGTCAAATGGCTATGGTAGAAGGTGTTGTTGAGGTTAACGCCATTGGTGGTAAAATTAAACAGTATGAAGTTGCTGTTGATCCTAGCGAACTAAAAGCTATAGGAATTACAATTACAGATGTTTTTGAAGCTCTTGAGGCAAACAATCAAAATACAGGTGGCGCATATATAGAAAAAAATCATCAAGCTAATTTTATTCGTGGTGAAGGCTTGGTGCGTAGTATAGAAGATATTAAAAAGATTACGGTTAAAAACATAAATAACATTCCTATTACTGTAGGCGATATTGCTACGGTGCAATTTGGTGCTGCTATTCGCTATGGTGCATTAACACAAGATGGTGAAGGCGAAGTTGTTGGTGGTTTGGTAATGATGCTAAAAGGTGCTAATTCAAATGATGTTATCGAAAATGTCAAGCAAAGAATGGCTCAAATTGAAAAGTCATTACCAGAAGGTGTAATCATCGAACCTTTGTTAGACCGAAGTAAGTTAATAGCAGAAACAACCTCAACGGTTGCAACCAATTTAATTGAAGGCGCTTTAATAGTCATTTTTGTTCTTATTTTCTTATTAGGTAATTGGAGAGGCGGTTTAATAGTAGCTTCAACAATTCCATTATCCTTATTATTTGCATTTATTTTAATGAATATTTTTGACGTTTGGGCTAATTTAATGAGTTTAGGAGCAATCGATTTCGGAATTATCGTTGATGGTGCTGTAATTATTGTAGAAAGTACCGTTTTCCTTATTGCTTCACAAGTCTTAAAAAAGAAAAAACTAACGTCTAAAGAACGTGATAATGTTGCAGCAAATGCTTCTAAAAAAATGATGAATGCTGCCTTTTTTGGGCAACTTATTATTTTAATTGTCTTCCTGCCAATTTTAGCTTTGGAAGGTATTGAAGGGAAAATGTTCAAGCCAATGGCATTGACTTTTATTTTTGCTATGATTGGTGCAATGGTGCTTTGTTTAACTTATGTACCAATGATGTCTGCACTTATGTTAAGAGCGCCAAAAACAGACAAAAAATCCTATGGCGATAAGTTTGTGCATTGGGTAGAACGTAAATACCAACCTTTATTAGAAAAAGCCTTGCAAAAAGGAAAACTAATAGTAGGTATTGCAGTTGTTTTATTCGGAATAACAATTTTTATGTTTACCAGAATGGGTGGCGAATTTATTCCACAGCTCGATGAAGGTGATATAGCGTTTCACGCTATTTTAAAACCAGGTAGTTCACTTACCGAAACCATCGAAACAACTACTAAAATCGAGCAAATTGTAAAAGCAAAATTCCCAGAAGTTGAAAAAATTGTAAGTCGAATTGGTGTTGCTGAAATTCCAACAGACCCAATGCCAATGGATATTGCTGATGTATTTGTAATTCTGAAACCAAAAAGCGAATGGACAACGGTTGCAACCAAAGATCAACTCATTGAAGAAATGAAGGAAGCAGTAGAAATGATTCCTGGTGTAAATTATGAATTTACTCAACCCATTGAAATGCGTTTTAACGAACTACTCGAAGGTGTTAGAGAAGACATAGCTATTAAACTTTATGGAGAAGATATAAATGTATTGTCTCAAAAAGCAGAAGAAATATCTAAAATAATTGCAGGTACAGAAGGTATTGGTGATATGAAAGCGGAAGCTACTACAGGTTTACCCCAAATGACAATTACCTATAACAGAGGTAAATTGGCACAATACGGACTTCAAATAAATACCTTAAACCAAATTGTACAATCTGCATTTGCAGGAGGTACAGCAGGTGTTATTTTTGAAGGTGAAAAACGATTTGATTTAGTGGTAAGATTAAGTTCTCATAATCGTAAGGATATAACGGATGTTCAAAATTTGTTTATCAACTTACCTTCTGGCGCACAAATCCCATTGCGCGAAGTAGCAGATGTAAGTTACAAAGCGGGACCAATGCAAATAAGTAGAGATAATACAAACAGAAGAACTTATGTAGGTATCAATGTAAGAGGTCGTGATGTAAAATCGTTAGTAGCAGAAATCAAATCAAAATTAGATGCAAATCTTCAATTGCCTTCAGGTTATTTTATTCGATATGGTGGTGCTTTCGAAAATTTAGAACGTGCCAGTAATCGTTTGCAAACTGTAGTACCAATAGCATTGCTACTTATTTTTGTATTAATATTTTTTGCGCTAAAATCACTACCACAAACTTTAATGATTTACATAGCTATCCCAATGGCAACCATTGGTGGCGTTGTAGCCTTGTGGCTTCGTGATATGCCTTTTAGTATTTCAGCAGGTGTAGGTTTTATTGTCCTTTTTGGTGTTGCAGTTTTAAATGGTTTAGTAATGATTAGCGGATTAAATGAACTTAAAGAAGAAGGCGTTACCAATTTAAAAGATAGAATTATTGAAGGTACAAAACGAAGAATAAGACCTATTATGCTTACAGCTTTTACTGATGTATTAGGCTTTTTGCCAATGGCTATCTCTGCATCGGCAGGTGCAGAAGTACAACGTCCTTTAGCAACGGTAGTTATTGGTGGTCTGTTAACTTCTACATTATTAACCTTGTTTGTGCTTCCTATTTTATACCATTGGGTAGAGAACAAGTCTTTTAAATTTAAAGCAAACAAAAAATTTGCAACTGCAACAGCTATTATAGTTTTTATGTTTTTGTTTCCAATAACAGGAAATGCACAACAAGTTAGCGACTCTTTGCCTATTGTTTCATTACAAGAAGCTATAAAAATGTCAAAAGAGAACTATCCTAGTTTAAAACAAAGACAGTTAGAAATTGATAAACAGCAACAATTAAAAGGGACTGCTTTCGATTTTGGCTCAACTCAAATTTTTACAGGTGGTGAGGAAATTAAAGATGGTTCAGGTATTTACACAACTATTGGTGTTGGCCAATCAAATATAGATGTGTTTGGTATTGCACCAAAGCAAAAATTATTAGAACAACGTATTCAATTAGCGCAAAAGGCGTATCAACTTTCAGAATTGGAGTTAGAATTAGAGGTGAAAAAAGCCTGGTCTAATGCCTTTAAAAGTAAACGGAATTATAATCTGTATAAAGAATTGAATGCTATTTACACCAATTTTAAAAAAGCTGTTGAGTTAAATTATGAAGTAGAAGCTATATCAAAATTAGAATATTCAGCAGCTAAAAATCAAGCTTTACAAATTAAAAATAAAACAAAGCAAGCTTATAGCGAATACCTCATTGCTTTACAGCAATTAAATTTATGGTTAGTTTCTGAAAAAATCTATACAGTTCCAAACGAGTTTAAAACCCTTAACAACATAGATTTAACAGCCTTTAGTGCAGAAGCTCATCCTTTGTATGGTGTTTCTCAACTTAAAATAGCAGAAGCAGAAGCAAATTACAAAGCTGCTAAAGCCGAGAATTTACCAAAGTTTAACCTTCAAGGTGGTTTACAAAAAGTAAACGGTAGTTCAGGCTATTATACTTATCAAGCCGGTATTTCTATACCATTTCTTTCTGGTACAACAAGAAAACAAATTAGAACTGCAAAATTCAATAAAGAAATTGCAGAAGTAAATATGTTATTTAAACAAAAGGAAGTGCAATCTAAATTTAATCAAGCAAAAGAAAATTACCAAAAATGGAAAACGTCTTGGCTATTTTATAAAGATGAAGTATTACCACTTATTAAAGAACAGAAAACTGGCGCTTTATTTGCTTATAAAGAAGGCGAAATTGATTATTCTGCCTTTACGCAACTTATAAATCAAGCCATTCAATCAGAGTTAGAAGCTCAAACAGCATTGGTAAACTATTTACAAAGCATTTTTGAATTACAATATTTTAAATAATAACACTATGAAAAACAGATCATATAATATCCTAATAATAGTAATGTTGACCTTTTTAATAACTGCCTGTGGCAATAAAGAAAAACACAACGAAGAAGATGGGCATTCTCATAATAAAGAAACCAAAATTGAAACTAATGAAGGGCATAGCGAAAACGAAGAAGTGATGCTATCAGCACAACAATTTGAAGCCTTAAAAATGAAAATTGACACCATTGCGTTGCGAAATATGAGTGGTTATGTTGAAGCCAATGGAACGTTAGAAGTACCACCACAAAATGAAGCAGCAATAACTTCCGTAATTGGAGCTAATGTAGTTTCCATTAAAGTAATTGAAGGAGATAAAGTAAACAAAGGTCAGGTTGTTGCTTATTTATCACATCCTAATATCATTCAAATGCAAACCAATTATCTCAATGCGTATAGCAATAGCAATTTTTTAAAGAAAAATTATGAACGTCAACAAAAATTATATAATGCTGGCGTAGGCTCTGGTGCAAATTTTCAAAAAGCAGAAGCAGAATACGAAGCGTCAAAGGCTATGGTTAATGGAATGGCAGCTCAACTACAATTACTAAATATCAGTACAACATCGGTTCGTAATGGCACAATAGCTCAACAAGTAGCATTGCGTAGCCCAATTGAAGGGTTTGTTCAAAAGGTAGAAGTAAAAACTGGTCAGTATGTTGAACCTCAATCAGAACTCTTTGAAATAGTAAATACACATCACGTCCACGCAGATTTAATGGTCTTCGAAAAAGATGTTTATAAAGTAAAAAAAGGTCAAAAAGTAACCTTTAATGTTCAATCTACTCAAAATGAAGAATTAATTGCAGAAATCTATTCGGTAAGCAAAACATTCGAAGATAACCCTAAAGCAGTACACGTTCACGCAGAAATTGAAAATAAAAAAGGTAATTTAATTCCAGGAATGTATATCCAAGGTAAAATTCAAGTTGAAAATACAAAAACAAGAGCATTACCAGAAAGTGCCATTATAAAAGAAGGCGATACCTATTTTGTGTTTTCTGTAGAAAAGGAAAATGAAGATTGGAGTTTCAAACCAGTCGAAGTCATTTTAGGAGCTAAAGATGGTAATTGGATAGCTGTAGAGTTTACTAAAGAAATCGAAACGAGTACAAAATTCGCTTATAATAATGCCTACTACCTTATTGCAGAAATGAAAAAAGGTGAAGCAGAACACGAACATTAAATTATGCAAACTATAGAACAATTATTAGAGTCAAAAGAGATACGTGTTACAGCAATGCGATTACTTATATATAAGTTTCTTGCACAAAAACAAATAGCAGTTACATTAAGCGATATTGAAAATGCTTTTGAAAAAGCAGATAGAACCACCTTATACAGAACAGTTAAAACATTTGAAGAAAAAGCAATTGTTCATCAAATAGACGACGGTACAGGTATTACTAAATATGCCCTTTGTGAGCAAGGATGCAGTTGTGAAATTGAAACCGATTTACATTTACACTTTCATTGTAATAATTGTAACGAAACTATATGTTTAACAGAACATAAAATACCTCAAATAAAAGTGCCTGATGGTTTTGTTTCTGAAAACGTCAACTTGGTTGTAAAAGGTATTTGTGATAAATGTAGTAGCTAACAATGCACTTCCATTGCAGTCAATTTTAAAGCATCTTTGAATTAAATTTAAGTATCAATGAAAAAAAAGAAACTCAATTTAAGAGATATAAAACCTAATTCTGAAAAAGAACACAGTCACGATGATGGTCATAATCACAGTAAAGGTTCCAATAATTTTAAAGCATATAGTGCAGCGATAGTAAGTTTTGTAATGCTAATCATTGGTATTACTTTAGATTATTTTGATATTAATTTTTTTAGAGATTGGATTCGCATTGTTTGGTATATCATAGCATATATACCTGTTGGATTTCCTGTTGTAAAAGAAGGATGGAAAAGTATTAAAAAAGGTGATGTCTTTACAGAATTTTTTTTAATGTCAATCGCAACCATTGGTGCGTTTATTATTGGTGAATATCCTGAAGGTGTTGCAGTAATGCTATTTTATGCAGTAGGCGAATTATTTCAAAGCACAGCAGTTAATAGAGCAAAATCAAACATTAAAGCATTGCTTGATGTTAGACCAAAGGAAGCGTTAGTTTATCGAAATAAAGATTATGTTTCTGTAAATCCTGAAGCCGTAAATATTGGCGAAAAGATACAAGTACGTGTTGGCGAAAAAGTACCTTTAGATGGTGTTTTTTTGTCTGAAAAAGGATCATTTAACACAGCAGCTTTAACTGGTGAAAGTAAACCAGATACCATTGCCAAAGGTGAAAAAGTATTTGCAGGAAGTATCAATCTCAATGGTGTTATAGAAATTGAAACCACCAAAGAATTTAAAGACAGTTCCATTGCTCGTATTCTCGATATGGTTCAAAATGCAACAGCTCGTAAATCTAAAACCGAATTATTCATAAGGAAGTTTGCACGTATTTACACACCAATTGTTGTGTTTTTAGCCATAGGCGTTACATTATTACCTTATTTTATTGTCGATGGTTATGTCTTTAGAGATTGGTTGTATAGAGCTTTAATTTTCTTGGTAATATCTTGTCCTTGTGCTTTAGTTATTTCAATTCCATTGGGTTATTTCGGTGGTTTAGGAGCAGCTTCAAAAAACGGTATTCTATTTAAAGGTGCTTCTTTTCTTGATGCTATGACCAAAATTAATACGTTGGTTATGGATAAAACGGGTACAGTTACCAAAGGTGTTTTTAAAATCAAAAAAGTAAAAGCAATCAGTTGGGAAGAAACTGAATTTATGAAATACTTAATGGCGATGGAAGAGCAATCTACGCATCCAATTGCTAAAGCCATTTTAGAATACAAAGCAAATGGAGCAGATTTTAATGCTACCAAAGTTTCAGAAATAGCAGGAAAAGGTTTAAAAGGAATTGTAAACGGAAAAACTGTTTTAGTTGGAAACAAAGCATTAATGACTGCCAATAATATTGAAGTTGCAAAAGAAATCGACACTATTGTAGAATCTATTGTTTTAGTTTCAATTGGTAATAAGTTTGCTGGTTATGTTGTCATTGCAGACGAATTGAAAGAAGATGCCAAAGAAACCATAACCAATTTGCACAAAGTCGGTATTTCTAAAATAATGATGCTTTCCGGGGATAAAGATTCCATTACTCAAAAAGTAGCTTCTCAATTAAACATTGAAAAAGCAAAAGGTGGTTTATTACCCGAAGATAAATTGAATGAAGTTGAAACTTTAAAACAAAATTCCAAAAATAAAATAGCCTTTATTGGCGATGGTATTAATGACGCACCAGTTTTAGCAGCAAGTGATGTAGGTATTGCAATGGGAGGTTTAGGAAGTGATGTTGCCATTGAAACTGCTGATGTCATTATCCAAACAGACCAACCTTCAAAAGTAGTTAAAGCAATAAAAATTAGTCGTTCTACTCGAAAAATTGTTTGGCAGAATATCATTTTAGCTTTTGGTGTTAAAATAGTTGTTTTAATATTAGGTGCAGGTGGTTTAGCAACAATGTGGGAAGCTGTATTTGCTGATGTAGGTGTTGCGTTATTAGCAATTTTGAATGCTGTAAGATTACAACGAATGCAATGGCGTTAAATAATTAAAGTCATTGTATTTATTTTAATTTTTTTAAAGTAAAGTATTTTTAAACAAACCAGATTTATTGTCCTCATAACTACTGTAAGTTGAAAAAAATTGAAAGAATAGTAAAAAAATTAGATTCTAATTTAGATTTTTTAGAAAAAGAAATTGAAGGCGTTTTAGAGAAGTCTGAAGAGGGTATTAAGGTAACTCAAAGAGCTCTTGAACAAATAAGAGAACTTTTGTTAAAACGAAAATCAGCATCAACTTCTGATGAAATCTATTTTTTCAAAAATATTAAGCCTCAAGTTTTTAGTAAATTAATTTATTATGTGAAATTATTTAGTATTGAAAGTAAAAGACCAAGAAGTAGTAACAAATCTCAAGTAAAGTATTTTAACAAACATATAGATAGGTTGCAAAATTATTTTAATGATAATTTAGAGTTTTATCATTATTATAGACGAGGTGCTACTTTTTTGGATAACGAATATTTTATAAGAGGAAAAGCTAATATTCGTTTATTTCCAGATTCTCTTTCTTTTTTCGCAGATGATAAATTTTCTACAAGCCACGATTCTACTGTAGCCACAATTCTTGCTTATGATATGCTAATAATTTATTTAAAAACTGAAATTGATAAACTTGAAAATAACAATGGTATGGAAGCAAATTATAACGCTTTTCAAAAGCAATCAAAATTATTTTGGACAGGTAATAAAACAGATTTAATAGAACTCATTTATGCACTTCATAGTTCTGGAGTAATAAATAGTGGAACAGCAGATATTAAAGAGGTAGCCTTAATTTGCGAACAAATGTTTAACGTTAGTTTGGGCGATTATTACAGAACTTTTTTAGAAATCCGTTCACGCAAAATAAATCAAACAAAATTCATTGATAAACTAAAAGAGTCTTTAGTAGATAAAATGCTAGAATCTGATGAATAAACACCCAACTTGGGTGTTTTAAAGAGCAAATAATTATCATAGTATTTGCTCTTTTTTATTGCCTATGTTTTACAAGTAAAACATTAAAACAAATCAATGTAACTCATTAAATATGAGCGTATAAAAACACCCAAGTTGGGTGTAACTTGTGAAAAACACTCAATAATTCACTTCATATTTGCTAAACGAAAGTCAAATCACAGATTCACGAATACCTATTTGAAAAAAACATTCTAACTCGTGAATTAAATCAATTTAATAGCTGCCATTGATAACGAAAGTTTGTTGTGGTAGCTGTTTTTAACTTAAATCGTTTACTATGGCAGCAACAATTATTACAACCGAAGATCTTCACGAATTCAAATTAGAATTATTAGAAGGTATTAAAACAATCATCAATAACAAAACAGGTTTAGCCACTAAAAAATGGTTAAAATCACCAGAAGTTCGCGACCTGTTAAGTATTTCACCAGGTACATTACAAAACTTACGAATTAACGGAACGTTACCATACACTAAAGTTGGTGGTGTTATTTATTACGATTATGATGATATTCAAAAAGTAATGCAAGACAATAGAATACACAACAAGTTTTAATGCCACTTTAAGTGCAGCTAAAACACCTATTCTATGCAAAAAGTTAATTATATAAAACACCTAAAAGGTGTATTTATTCAATTCTCTAAAGACAACCGTTTAAATCCAACACATATAAGTTTATATATAGCATTATTCCAAATCTGGAATAACAATCGGTTTTTAGACGAATTTTATATCAATCGAGAAGAAGTAATGAGCTTTTCAAAGATAGGCTCTAAATCAACATATCATAAATGTATTAAAGAGCTAAATCATTGGAAATATATTATTTACTATCCATCACACAATCCATTTAAGGGAAGTAAAATTAAGATGTTCAATTTTGAGACAAGTTATAAACAAGTTATGGACTCATACAATCCTATAAACGGACAAGCACTGGTATCTAATAATAAACATATACAAACTAATAAAAACATTAATAAACTTGACCAGCCAAAAAATGAAAATGATGTTATTACTTTTTTTAAAAATGAAAAATGGCCAATAATTGAAGCTCAAAAATTTTTTAATCATTATCAAGGTATTGGTTGGAAAGTAGGTGGAAAAACAAAAATTGTCAATTGGCAAGCTACTGCTAAAAATTGGATGCTAAAAGCTGAAGAAATAAAAACAAAAATAAATCAAAAAGCAGTTAGCCAAAATCAAGACAACCTAAAGACAAGTAAAAACAAAAACTACAATGAGCCTTTATAACGCTTTGCGTCATACGGCGCTTATTTCAGTAACTCACTATCTAAAACTATGAATAAGATACAACCACATATTATAAAAGAAGGAGGTGTTCAATACCAATTAGGAGAATTTAATAACAATAATATTTCATACGATTTCAAAAAAATATTAATTTATCTTGATGCAAAAGGAAAGCTGCTCTTTGGTAAAAACTTTAAAATCTATGAAGAAGATGAGGTTATTTTATATAAACTATGTGTCTATTTTATAAGTGATTTTGAGGCTTGCAAAAAATTAGAAATAGATCCAAACAAAGGGATATTATTATCGGGACCTGTAGGCTGTGGTAAAACAAGTTTAATGAAATTATTAAGGTTTATGGTACCACATCAAAAACCGTATGAACTAATTCCTGCTAGAAATATCACATTCGCATTTAATAATATTGGTTACAAAACTATTGAAGAATATGGTAATAGTAGTTTTTATTGTTTTGATGATTTAGGTGTTGAATCAACTGGTCGTCATTTTGGTAAAGATTGTAATGTAATGGGAGAAATTCTTTTATCTCGTTACGATTTATTCCTAAAAAGAAAAATAAGAACACACGCTACAACCAACCTAAATGCACAAGAATTAGAAGAAAGATATGGTAATCGTGTACGTTCTCGAATGCGACAAATGTTTAACTTAATAAGTTTCGATTCAAGCAGTAAAGACAAACGAGGTTAAAATTTTAATAGCTTTTAAATATTGAAAACAATAATAAGTAAATAGACGTGTTTTAAATCTATAACAGAAAAAGTCGTTAATTATACGACTTCTTAATGAAATTTGTAAATTTGTTGAATAATGGACAAAACTAGCGACATAACCCAAATAAGAAGTTTAGCTCAAATATTTTCTGCCTCTAATTTTAAAAAAATAGTAAGAGAAGATAATTATTTTGATACATTTTACCGTATAAACAGATATGCTAAAATTAATGAGAATACTACTAATCTTGAGGTGCTAAATCAAATTTACAAATCATTATTAAAGGTTTATAAAAATGAATATGTCTATAAAAACGTACTAATTAACAAGCTTTTAATTAAAAAATATAGTCTTAAAAATACCATTGCTTTAAATGAATTTAAAGTAGGTAATTCTATTGCAGATTTTGTGCTTTTAAATGGTGAAGCTCGTATTTATGAAATAAAAACAGAGCTTGATGGTTTAGAGAAATTAGATAAACAAATATCAGATTATGAAAAATTTGCTGATAAAATTTACATTGTAACAAGCTCTAAACACATTCCTAATTTATTGACAAAATATTACAATTCTAATATTGGTATTATTGAATTAACTAATAGAAATGCACTTAAAACTTTAAAAGAAGCAAAAGTAAATCAATCAGTTTTTAACCACGAAACATTATTTAAAACATTAAGAAAAGACGAATATTTAAGTATAATTAAATCATATTTTAATGCTGTGCCAAATGTGCCTAATACACAAATATTCAGAGAATGTCTTAAGTTGTCAAAAAATATTGATATTTTAGAATTTCAAAAATTAGTAATTCAAAAATTAAAATTTAGAAATATTTCTAACCCAGAAAGTTTTAAAGAAAGACAAATTCCAGAATCATTAAAACATATATGTTATTCTTTAAACTTTTCTGATAATGAATACCAACAGTTAGATAATTTTTTATCCCAAAAAAGCAAAGTATGTATTTCCCATATGTTAGAGGTAAACAATTTGAATTAATCGCATTAAGAGATTTATGCTCTATATTTTCAGATGATATATTAAAAACTTCACCAGTAATAGAACCAGTTAAAAGTACATCAACTTTTAAATCAACATTAAAAGAATTAGCTTCTAAAAATGTTAATTTTAATATTATTATAAACCCTAGAGTTGGCGATTTAAAAGGAAAACATCAAGAAATTATTGATGTAGTTTCAGAAAGTTTACAAGGCTATGAGAACTTCCAATTAGCTGTTATTTTGGATGATAAGTCCGAAAGAAATATCCAAACATTTATTGATTTTATAGGTGCTCTGAATTTTAATTTTAATGGTGTTACCTTAATTCACAATTCTGAAGTTTCCGGTAATAATATAGAATTACTTACTACAAATCTTAATATCGTTTATAACTTAATTTACTTCTCTAAAACAAGTAGAAGATATTATAGAGAGTTTGCTCAAAACACGCGAGTATCACTAGATGATTATTTTAAGGAAATGCCTAAAAATGCTGATTATCTTGATTTAGAAAGCAGCTTTTCTGAAGAATACAAATATTATCAAGAAGATGGTTTTGTTGGTTTTGGCGATTTTCTTACTATAGGTGATAATTATTCCGATTCAGGATTTTTACCTAGAGCTGTAGCAATACATTTATCTTATATAGATGGTAATGATAGAATAAGAGTAAAACATTTTGTGTCTGACTCTAATGGTGATGTATCAGATATTGGTGGTAAATTTTCTGAAGCCATACATAAGTTAGTTACTTGGTGCAACCAACAAGACATACAAACAAATGCAGTAAATACTTTTCGAGATTTGCACCAAAGAGGTCATTTCCCTGGTCTTGGCACTTTAAAAAAGTTGTCAATTATGAATCACATCGAATTAGTAATTAAAAACATTTAGTTATGAATTGTTGTGTAAACTGTTTTACTAGTGATTATATCATTAGTATAATAAATGCTGATGATAGAGTTGGTAACTGTAATTTTTGTAAATCAACAAATGTATCTATTTATACACCTAGAGAGTTAATTCCTTTTTTTAGAAATTTCTTGTCCTTATACGCTGTTGATGCTAGCTCTAACCAAGATATAGCTCAATCTTTAAAAAAAGATTTTAACCTTACAACAGATATAGTTGAAGATTCCAAAGAACTATTTAAAGCAATTTTTATAGATGAAATGGAAGATATTACCGAATTATTTAATAGTAACGTATCTTCTGAAATTAAGATAGAATTACTCTCTGAAACAAATCAAATTCACGGTATTTGGGAAGATTTTAAAGAAGAAATAAAATATACAAATCGTTACCACATTCAAAATACAATAGATTTAAAAAAACTAGCCAATTTTTTTGAGCACGAAAGTTTTTATAAAGAAATTAAAAAAGGAAGAATATTTTACCGTTGTCGTATTTCAGACAAGAAAGGTTTTGCGCCAGATAAAATGGGTAATCCACCAAAAGAAGTTACTACTGGAGGTAGAGCAAACCCTAAAGGTATTTCTTATTTATATGTTGCAGATACACTTAAAACATCTTTATATGAAACAAGAGCTTCACTCTTTGATTATGTAACTGTTGGCGAATTTCAGTTAAAAGAAGATTTAAAAATTTTAAATTTAAGGAATCCAAAAGATGATCCAATTCCTTGGTCAGAAAATGAAGCAATTGAAGATTTTTTAATTTATGTTCCTTTTATTCAAACATTACAAAAAGAAATTTCATTACCAATTCGTAAGTTAGATAAACAATTAGATTATATTCCTACTCAATATATTTCAGAGTTCATTAAATCATTAGGTTTTGATGGTGTAGAATATCAAAGTTCCTTATATTCTGAAGGATATAATTTGGCAATTTTTAATCCTGAAAAATTAAATTGTAAAACAACACAAGTTTATGAAATTGAAGGTATTGATTTGCATCATAAAGCAGCTATATAATTTCCCCACAAACTAAAACCTAGTTTTTTCGTTCCTCAAAATCCTCTGTCTTTTAGTTTGTTCCCCTCGCCATTCCTTTATAGCGTTTAAATTGCCTCACTTATGCAGCACATTACAGCTTGTTTCATTCGTGCCTCATTACACAACTGCAAAGAGCTGCACAATGCCAAAAGCTAATAATTTAAACGCTATCCCAAGCTATATTTACATAACGTGCAGTTATACTGCTCTTCCGTGAAAAACTCCAGGCACTATAACGCCATTATGTAAAATAGCCACACATCCGACGCGCATCCAGTAATTAATAATAACAAGTAGATAATTTAATAACATTCCGTCTTTTTTACATTGTTTTTATAAGTGCCTACTGGTAAATTTAAGTGAATATTTTTAAAATCATTAAAATTTCAGTTTATAAAAGAAATTGTAAAGCACCTATAAAATCAAAAAAAAGCCAATAAGAGTATAACTTTTTATTTGAAAAAATCAGGATAGTTGGTTTCACTAAAAGTAAATGCTATTAACAATCAAATAAACTTATATATTTCAATAATCTAACTCATAAGTAATATTTTCAAAACATTCACTTTTAACAAAACCAATCAAAAAAACAGTACAATCAAATAAAAAGCAATACACTTATTCTCGCTGCTGCCGGCGCACTAGGTATTTTAACTTTATTATAATTCCTTACCTCATTCAACTGCACAAAACCATCGTTAAGTCCAAGTTTTCCTTATCTCAAGTATTTGCTTGTTTCATTTCGTTAACAAACATTAGATGCCTCTTTTCCCCACCACCCATTCAACGGTGTAGGTTACAGCAATTATTAATGTTTGCCAAGTGTCTGTGGTAGGATGCATTTCATTCGTTCAATCCCTTATCAGGGAATCACTCTTTACATTTACCCACCTCAACACAGCGCATAAAAAAAGCACATTATTATCATAATGCACTTTATTTATTTTTTCCAACCCTAACATCAATAATTACTTCCACCTACGTCACTTTACCCCGAAAAGAGATAACATTTATTATTGAAAAAAGGAAAGAGAAAACAAAGATAAGCACTAGCGTGCTTGGTGTTCTCTGCTTTCTCTTTCCTTTTTTTTAGGCTTTTTTCGTTTCTCTTTTAAAATTAATGTTATTGGGTTTGTAGTTCCAAAACTATTTTTTGAGTTTAATTTTAAGCTTTTCGTATAAAAATTTCAAAAAAATTGAAACAAAAAAACTAACTGTTGCGCCAACAATAGCTAAAATACTGGTAGTGATAAAATCTTCAACACCAATATTTACAACTGAAGAAAAGAAAATACCACCCAAAAAACTAGCTTTTGTATTATGGTCCATCGTTAGTTGCATTAGCTTTAATTTCAGATTTACCTTCATCTTTAACAACTGCTTGACTTACAGCTGTGGCAACTGTTCCGGCAACTGTCATATAAGTTGCAATTGTTACAACAATAGCTGGCATTGTGATTGGAGCTGCAATAATGGCACCACCAGCTGTTGCCAAAGCAATACCAATATTTCTTAAAATTTTGAAAAACTTCGGAGTTGGTTTTTTATAACGTTCTACAATGTTCATAATTTTGTGATTTAATAGTTAATAAAATAGATTCTTTACGGTCTTTTGCTTGATGTACCAAAGACAATAGTTTTTGCATCATTGGTCTTGATTGAGTTCCCATACCTATATTACTTAAATAGGTTACTGGTGCAATACATCCTTCTAATTCTTTTAAAGCATTATTAGCTGGATGAAATAAAATCAATCGTCTGTTTTTTACACCTTTAACTAAAAGATGATTTTGAAAACGTTTAGAATACCTTGTAACGATTTCATAAGAGCCTTCCGGAATACACGATAAATTACGCTTGTTGTTTTTCCAGGGAAGCTCTATTGTGTGACATAAAAAGGTATCAGAACAAAAGAGAGTACCATTAGTACCCTCTTTGTAATACGCTCTATAGAGTATTAAATCCATAATTATGGAGTATCTATAGTAACAACAGATAAGGCATTGTAAGCACCGTTTTTTAACTCATACATTTGCCCATTTACTTCTTGATAAAATTCAATACCAAGCACCTGAACAACATCTACAGTAGAGTTTGCAGTTAATGACGCTGTTAAAGCAATTGCAGCTGTATCAGCAGGCGTGTAAGGCAGAATTGCTGTTTCGTCATTTTCAAAAACTGAAGCTTCATTTTCAAAATCCAATTCAGCAGCACCCATAACCACTTTAAAATGTGTTGTTCCAGTTGGAGCTGCAATTCTTAAAGTTGGAGAAAAAGGAGCAATATCTAAAGTAGCGTCCCCAGAAACACGGTCAAACGCATTTACAAAAGGTGTAAACAAAGTAGTACCCAGTTTACCATTCAGATTGAATTCAAAACCTAATAATAGGTTTAAATCCCCTTCTGTTAAGGTTCTTAAACCTCTATCATTGGTCGTGTCTGTCTTAATGATAGCTAAAAGGTCTTTTGTTAATCGAGAAACTACACGTTTATCTTTTGCATTTTGCAAAAGAATACGAATAGCATTTCGCAATACTTTTCCACCTTTTCCTGCACGTCCAAATTCCGACCCATTTTCACGCGTTCTCTGAAACGCAGGATCATTTGCAATACGACTGGCATCAACACCACCCTTTTCGCGTGCTAGATGTCCATCACTTGTTTTGTAAAAAGAAATACCACCGATAGTTCCTTTTAATTTAATAATTCCTGTTTGTCTTGCCATAATATTTCATTTTTTGATTAATAAAACAAAACAACTAACTTGTATTCAGGTATTAAAAAATCAAGTTCCGTTAAATGCTATATAAACCGATTTTACCAAATAAACCACAGATGGCTTTATATTTGTATGAAAAAGCATAGATAAGCCCTAGATAAAGCCTTATGAATCGCAAACGAATATGTATATATGCAAAAGATATCCAACTTATAACAGGTAGGAGTGAGCGATATGGGCGTAAATTACTTCAAACTATCCGAGAATTACAAGATAAAGAACCTCATCAATTTGTTACTATACGTGAATTTTCGGAGTATTCAGGTATAGAAATAGAAGTTATCAACCAGTATATTAATTAGTTACAATCTACTTTTATTTTTCATAAAATTTGTGTAAATTTATGTTGTATTGTTAAGTTGAGGTTGCTATATTTGCATCGCTCAAGTGTAAACTAATACAAAGCGAAAGTTCTTATCAATAAAGTTACCCATTCGGTTACCACGTAATTTGAAAATTACATAACTTATTGATTATTAAACATAAACGGGAAGCAGTTATAATCCTGCCACCCCGACTAAATGTAATATCAATTACAACTAAAACCTTGTTAATCTTATGATTAACAAGGTTTTGTGGTTTTTAGACAACCATATAAATTGATGTTATATGAACTAATTCGGTTCACAATTCGGTTCACACTTTGAAATTGAAAAAAAGTGTGAACCGAATACATACCTAAATAACTGTTTTTGAGATAGTTGATTTGACTTTCGTCTTTAACAAAGTTTCATTTAAAGACAACAACTATGAAGTCACAAAACACATCTGCTACACTCTTTTGGGTGTCTAGCACAAGAGTCAAAAATGGACAAGTTTCTGTTTATGCTCGTATTACAAGTAAACATAAGTCTAAAAAGAAAAGTTGCACTTTCTGAGTGGAACTCTTCAAAAGGAAGGGCTCGAGGAACAAAACAAGAATCTAGATTACTTAATCGGTATTTAGACCAGGTTCAAAGTAGGATATATGAGTCCTATGAGCAACTGCGTGCAGAAAAGAAATTAATCTCAGCACAAACAATTAAGGCAAGATTTTTTAGGAGAAGATGACCAAGAGTATTCATTATTAACTTTAGTCGATTACCATAACACTCAAATGTCTGAAACGTTGAGTTATGGTACATTAAAAAACTACTTCACTACTCAAAAGTATATTAGACTTTTTCTTCAAAAAAAAAGAAAAAAAGATGACATCTATTTATCGAAACTCACATTTCGTTTTGTTGTAGATTTCGAAAAATTTCTTCGTGCACATGTTCCAGAGGACCATCAGAAACCTATGGGAAATATATCTTTTTGAGGGTAAAAAATTTTATTCTTATTGCAAGATATATTTTTTCTACACAACATCAAACTATTATATTTCTAACGTTCAAGCAATTAGATTATTTATCTGTATACTCTTTGATTAAGACCTCTAAACATCAATAAAATTAAGATTTACGCTTTGATTATTTAATAATTAAAAGTTATATTTCTACAAACAAAGTCAATGCACTTATAAATAAAAGGGGATTTACCTGTAGGTAATAAACACACAAAAACAACATGAAACAGTATACAGAAATAGTTCGCGCAATTTATTAATCAATGCTTGGTATTATTTTCCAATCTGTTTTAGTTATACCATCTTGAGCTACTACCATAATAATCATACCTAAAGGATTATTTAAATCTACTTCTTCTCCTGAATATACAGAACTGGATGCTCCGTAAGGAATTCTAAACAAAAGATAAAAGGAGAATTAGGATGATACTTGCTATATTCTTTTGCTCTTTTTAAGAGCCTTTGTCATTAAATCTGGTCTAATTTTTTTGGTACCTAAATACAAATACGCATCGTATTTTTCGGCAAATAACAAAGCTTCTTCTAAAGTTGCAATTTTAGTGTTTTAAATTGCGAGCCTTTTCAACTTCCGACATCTAAATCTAGCAATTCTTTATATGTAGAAGCAACTACATATCCTTGCCCTCTACTTTCTCTATACATTATTGATTGATCATTAAACAAAACATATACATCCTCTTATATTACATTAACATCGATCTCTCAATATTTTACACCTATTTTAAAAGTTTCCTCTAAACTTAATAAGCTGTTTTAAGGATAAACATCAGGATACCCCCTATATCCAACAACCTGAGAATATTTATTATCATAATTAATAAGACGGAATACTTGCATTTCCTTTAAACCCCTCCTGTTTTACTTGCTTTAAATTTACTCTTGCTAACAAATAACTTACGATACTTAATATTCTTTTAAATATTTCTGATAAGCGTAACCTATATTAATAGGTTCCTAGATTAAATTAAGATTGTTTTCTGCCTCAAAAAAAGTAACAATATTGTTTTTTTGCTGTTTTTTTTAAAACTCTCCTTCTTTTTATGGTTAAAAACCAAATACCTCAACCTGCTTTACGTTGTTATCCTTCTGTTTTAAAACATATTATTTTTTTTTGAGACCTACGAACTAGCTGTTTCAAAATAAATTAAAATTTTTTTATTTTTAACTAATCTAAATAGTAATAATAATTATATTTGCAGCTCTATTTAAATTTAATCTAAATAAAATTGAAGACTTTATATATAATTTCAATCTCCTTTTTCATCAGCTTTAACTGTCTTGGAAAAACATCCGATAATGACAATTTAGTGTCCTTATCTGGTAAAGTAAGTTACAAAAATGGAAATCCCGTAGAACTTGCTTTAATCTATATCAAAAAAATAAACAGAAGTACATATACTGATAAAAATGGAAATTTTATGTTTTCTGATATACCCGCAGGAAAGTATTCGGTTTTTATAAAAGCTTTTGAAACCGATGGAATTAACATAAATGTAGATTTAAGCCATAAACCAGATCACTTAACTGTTGTTTTAAATAGTAACGAGGCAATTACATTAGATGATGTTACTATAGTTAGTAAATCTAGAGGTCATTTAATAAAAGAAAAAGGCTTTACTGTTGGCATAACAAACACTCAAAAAAAGGCCGTTCAGAGTTTACAAGCTACAGAAATTTTAGGCAGAACAGCTGGTGTAAAAATAAGACAAAGTGGTGGACTCGGCTCACATACTCATTTTAACCTCAACGGACTTAGTGGTAACTCTATCCGGATATTTATTGATGGCATTCCGCTTAGAAATTATGGAGAATCTTTTTCATTATCAAGCATTCCACCTGCAATGATAGAACGTATTGAAACTTACAAAGGTGTTTTACCTGCCGAATTAACTGAAGATGCTTTAGGCGGGGGTATAAATATTGTTCTTAAAAAAAGTATAGGCACACACCTTAGTGCCTCGTATTCTTATGGTTCTTTTAACACACATCAAGTTAATATAGATGGTGGTTATAGAAACCCTATTACAAATTTTAATGTTGATGTTTCAACTTTTCTTAATAGTACCAACAATAATTATAAGGTTTGGGGAGACAATGTTTATATAGTTAACCCAAGCACAGGAAAAGTAAAATATGTAAAAGCTGAACGTTTTCATGACAAATATAAATCTAAAGGTATAAAAGCAAATATTGGGTATACTTCTAAAAAATGGGCAGATGAAATTACACTTGGTGTAATGTTATCGGATATGAAAAACGATATACAAACAGGTCCTGTTATGGATATTGTATATGGTAACAGAAGAAGTGAGCGAAATAGTAAAATGCTTTCTTTTAAATATCGAAAAAAGAATATTCTAGTAGACGGATTATCACTTAACACCTTTAGTTCTTTTTCTCATACAGATCGTACAGTGATTGATACAGTGCCTTATATGTATAATTGGCTAGGTAAAATTATAAGAGATAATAATGGAGATCCTATTAATTGGAGAACTAACGGAGGTGAAGCTGGAGATGCCACTTTAGCTAAAAATAAAGAAATAAGTATTGCTAATAGAACTGGTCTTTATTATCAATTACACCCGCAACACAAAGTAGGTTTACATTATTTTTATAATCAATTTACAAGAGATATTGACGACCCAATGCGTCCGCAAGCAGAAAGAGATTTAACAGATACAAGACACCTTACTAAACAAATTATTAGTTACTCTTATGAAAGTAATTTTTTTGCTAAAAAACTAAAAACAAACCTATTTTATAAACAATACAAACAGCATGTAAAGTTATCTGACCCTAAAAAAGTAGGCGGAAATATTATAGCTTTCGATTATGAAAAAAAAGTGAATCATAGTGGTTACGGTGCCGCTATATCTTACGCTATAACACCAAAAATAATATTATTATCATCTGCAGAAAAAGCTTTACGAATGCCAGGTATTTCTGAATTATTAGGTAATACAAGCGAAAATATTCAACCAACTTATACTCTTTTACCTGAAACTAGTACTAATTTTAATCTTGGTTTTTTACTAGGAACTTATACCGTAAAAAAACACAGTTTTAACCTTGAAACTAACTTTTTTATAAGAGATATAAAAGATATGATTGCTAGAAGTATTAGTGGTAGTATATCTGATACTTATGGCTTTGAAAATTTAGGAAGAATTAAAAGTACAGGTTATGATGTTGAACTAAAATACAATTACAATAAGCGTTTATTTATCACCTCTAACTTTTCTAATTTTAATGCTCGCTACAATTTAAGATACGATCAATTTGGCTCAGAATACATTTATTATAAAGACAGGTTAAGAAATGCACCCTATTTAACCGCTAACACTTATATCGAATATAAATTTAACGATTTTATAAAAGAAAACTCAAAACTATCTATTAATTACAATTTCGGTTATACACATCAATTTTATAGAAACTGGGAAAGTTTAGCTAGCAAAGGAAAAGCTTATATACCTACACAAAGCCTCCACGACATAGGGATTTCGTATACAACTCCTAACAATAAAGCTACCGTAAGCTTTAACGCAAAAAACATTACAAATCAACAAGTTTTTGATAACTGGGCGATGCAAAAACCTGGAAGAGCATTTTATTTAAAACTAACATACACTCCTATTTTTTAAAAATTTTAAATCTAATTATAAATACTATCATGAAAACAAATTTATTATCAATAAGTAAATCGCTGTTATTAACAGCTACAATAGCAAGCACAATATTTATAAGTTGCGACTCTAATGACCATGTAGAAGATAAATTACCTACAGGAAATCAAGAATTTTATAACGTTGCCTTTGGAGTAGGATCTACAGGAAATTCAGCTACTTTCGTACAAGCTTTTCCAAATTTAAAAGACGGTGCTATTTCTTTTAAAGGAGAAGGTTTTGAAGTTCCCTCTGTACGAACTGCCCGAATTTACGGTTCTCCTTCTGGAAAATTCCTCTACAACTTAAGTTACGGTGGTGGTATGCTTTATAAATATAAAATAAACGGAGCATCAAACTATACGTTATTAGATGAAACAAATGTTCAAATTGCTATGGGAACTGCATATCCTAGATGGAAAGTTCTTAATGAAAATGATGCTTTAGTACATACCATAAATACAGAAAAAATTTACGCAGATGATGTATATACCTATACTGAAGCTAAAGCGGTATTACAAAGAATTGACTTAACTGATTTATCTTTAGCAGAAAACGCAGAAGTTGCAATACCAAGAACGGATGACAATTTACATATATGGAGAATAGACAACCCAACAATTCAAGGAGGTAAAGCTTACTATGGTGTTGCTAAAAGAGGTTACGACCCAAATACAGATGAAAATGTTAGAACTGATGATTACAAAGCTACAACATTAGTTGTAGACTACCCTTCTTTAAAAAATCCTGTTTTATTAGAATCTGAAGTAGCTAAAGGCTCTACTTATGGATATAGAGCACCTGTGTATCACGTAGATGAAAATGGCGATATTTATCATTTAACTTCTAATCCTGCAAAGTTAGTGCGCATTAAAAATGGCGCTTATGATAATTCATATCAAATAGATTTATCTACCGCTTTAGGAATGACTCAAGTTGGTGCAAACGGATGGTATTATGTTGGTAATGGAATTGCTTACGCTCCTTATTATGACGCTTCTGTTGGTAAAGGAAATGCTAAAACAACTCCATGGGGAGTAACCAGAATTGATTTATACAACAAAACTGCTGTTAAATTAAATGTTCCTACCAACCTATGGATGTGGTATTACCAATCTGGCGTTTTAGGAAAAGATGGTAAATTTCATATGGCTATTGCACCACTTGGTGAAAAAGGAAATATTTATAGTTTCGACCCAAGTAATACATCTGCCAATGGCTTTACAAAAGGTGCTGAGCTTGATAATGGTGCAGACTCGTTTTATTTAGGTGTGTATTAATTAATAATTAAACTCCTTCCCCCTATAAAAAGGCTTAAGATAATTCTTAAGCCTTTTTACTTTATCCACAAAAACCACTTCTCTCTCTACTATATTTTATGTAAATTCGTGTTTATGGAATTACTTTTTTTAGGCTTAGTAGGTGGTGCGATTATCTCTTATTTTATTTTTCTTAAATTCTCGTTTGCAAGCAAAAGAAGCTTAACAGAGAAACAGTCTGTTATTTTGCTAGATAAAATTAAAAAAGTATCTAAATTAATTACTATTGAAGGTGAATTCGCCGAGATTTATCACCATGAAAATACTAAAGAGAAGTTTTTAGGATTATTTTCTAGTAAAAAAAAGGCAATTATTTTAATTAACGCTAAAGTACATATTGGCTTCGATTTTAGAAAGATAAAAATGCATACCGATAACAAAAACAAAGCATTAGTTTTATCTGAATTTCCGCAACCCGAAATTTTTTCTGTAGAACCAAACTTACGTTTTTATGATATTCAAAACGGATTATTAAATAAGTTTAACTCAGATGATTTAACTGAAGTAAATAAAGAAGCTAAAGAACATATTCTTCAAAAAATACCCGAAAGTAACCTAATGCAAACCGCCAACAAAGAAGCATTAGAAGCTATTTCTTTAATGGAAAACTTAGTAGAAACAATCGGGTGGAAATTAGATTATTCTACATTAGAGTTACCTCAACCATCTCAAAACCTATCAAAATAAATGCATATAGAACAGCTTAGAGATTATTGTATTACTAAAAAAGGAGTCACAGAACATTTTCCTTTTGATGATGTTACTTTAGTTTTTAAAGTAATGAATAAAATGTTTGCTTTAAGCCGATTAGATGCTTGGGAAAAAGGCGAAGCAAAAATCAACTTAAAATGTAATCCTGAGCGTGCTTTAGAATTAAGAGCTGAATATGAGAGCATCAATCCTGGGTGGCATATGAATAAAAAACACTGGAATACAATTACTTTAAATAATGATGTTTCTGATGAACTTGCCTTTCAATTGATCGATCATTCTTATGATTTAATTGTAAGTGGATTAACAAAAAAATTACGCAAAGAATTAAAATCAATGTAAAATGCTAAAAGCTGATCTTAGAAAAATATATAAACAAAAGAGAAAAGAATTAACTGAGCTTGAAAAAACAAAGTTTCAAGAAAGCATATATCAGCAAATTTTCGATTTAGATTTTAACGACATCAATAATGTTCATTTGTTTTTATCAATGCAAAAATTCAATGAAATAGATACACGACCAATTATTGATTTCTTCAGAAAAAAGGATAAAAAAATTATTGTTAGTCAATGTAATTTTAAAGACGATTCACTTTCTCATTTTTATTTAAAAGAAGACTCTAAAATTGCTCTAAATAAATTTGGGGTTCCCGAACCAATAAATGCAGAAGAAGTTGCGGTAACAAAAATCGACTTAGTATTTGTGCCTATGCTAATTTCTGATAAAAAAAACTACCGAGTTGGCTACGGAAAAGGATTTTATGATCGGTTTTTAGCCGACTGCAGAAAAGACACCAAAACGATTGGTCTTAATTTTTTTCCTCCAATACAAAAAATAGAAGATACGCATACATTTGACGTTCCTTTACATCAAATTATTGTTCCTAAATAGAAAAATCCCGCTTTGCAGCGGGATTTTTTATAAATTATATTTCAGTGAACTATCCGTTCATAGAAATTAAAAACTCTTCATTATTTTTAGAAACTCTAATTCTATCATTAATAAACGTCATTGCTTCAACAGGATTCATATCTGCTAAATATTTACGTAATACCCACATGCGTTGTACTGTTTTCTCGTCTAATAATAAATCATCACGACGCGTACTTGATTTAATTAAATCAATTGCTGGATAAATTCTACGATTAGAAATATTACGATCTAACTGTAATTCCATATTACCAGTTCCTTTAAATTCTTCAAAGATAACCTCATCCATTTTCGAACCAGTTTCCGTAAGTGCTGTAGCTATAATTGTTAAGGAACCACCGTTTTCAATATTACGAGCCGCACCAAAGAAACGTTTTGGTTTATGTAATGCATTTGCATCGATACCACCAGATAATATTTTACCTGAAGCAGGTGCAACAGTGTTATAAGCTCTTGCTAAACGTGTAATTGAATCTAATAAAATTACCACATCGTGCCCACATTCTACCAAACGTTTTGCTTTTTCTAAAACGATATTTGCAACACGAACATGCTTATCCGCAGGCTCATCAAAAGTAGAAGCAACTACCTCTCCACGTACATTACGCTTCATATCGGTAACCTCTTCTGGTCTTTCATCAATCAATAAAACAATTTGATATACTTCAGGGTGATTTGCTGCAATTGCATTGGCAACATCCTTTAATAACATTGTTTTACCAGTTTTTGGCTGTGATACAATCATACCACGTTGCCCTTTACCTATTGGAGAAAATATATCGATAATTCTTGTAGATAATGAACTTCCTCTTTCTGCTAAGTTAAATTTCTCTTCAGAAAATAAGGGCGTTAAGTGCTCAAAAGACACACGATCACGAACAATATTAGGATTTAATCCATTTATTTTTGATACTCTAATTAAAGGAAAATACTTTTCACCTTCTTTTGGCGGACGTACATTACCTAAAACAGTATCTCCGGTTTTTAATCCGAATAATTTTATTTGTGATTGCGAAACATAAATATCATCAGGTGATGATAAATAATTATAATCAGATGAACGTAAGAACCCATAACCATCTGGCATCATTTCTAACACCCCCTCACTTTCTATAATTCCATCAAACTCAAAATCAGGATCTCTATACTTATTTCCACTTTTATTATGTGATTTTTTAGCATTCTGATTTTTATGTTGTGGTTTCTTGCTTGCTTCTACCTGTGCTCTTGGTCTTGGTGTCGGTGTCGCTTGTTTTTTCACTTCCGTTTGTTGCCCTGATCTAGATGCCTTTTTACTAGCCTCTACCTCTGCTCTTGGCCTTGGTCTCGGTCTCGGAACTGGCTTTACCACTTCAACAGGTTGTTGTTTTTCTGATACACCTTGGTCTTTAACCTCAGTCTTCTCTACAACTTCTTTACTAATAATAGCCTTTTTTTCTAAAGGCTTTTTAACAGTTTCCTTTTTTTTATCTTTAGCGTTAACCTCAACTTTTTCAACAATCTTTTCTTTTGATTGTTTCGGGGTTTCTTCTGATTTTTCTATTCTTCTTCTTTTAGGTTTTTCCTCCACAGGCTTAGCTACATTCGCACTAGTTTCTGCTTGTGCATCTAAAATTTTATAAACTAAATCTAATTTTTTTAACTGACTTATTTTTTTTAAACCAATCGTTTTGGCAATTACCTGTAAGTCTATTAATTTTTTAGTTTTTAATTCCGAAATCTCGAACATTCGTAAAATAATTAAGTTATATATAATTCTTTATGAAAAAAGAATTTGATTGTATTAAGTTTTATTTGATTGCAATTATATAGGGGCTATATAATTATTACTTGTGCAGTTACTTATACGACAAATATATACAAATATTTTAACTTGTAATATTTCTTCTTTAAAAAAGAAATATTACATTTGCTATCCAATAAAAAACATGATACAAAGAAAACAATCTATATATTTATTAATTGCAGGAATTATTTCTGCAGGGTTAACTACTGTTTTTAGTCTTTGGACAAATTCACAAAACAACTTACCTATATATATAGTAGATTTATTTTCGGGGGGTTCTCTTTTAGAAAAAATAATTCCAGTATCATTTTTCACTTCAGCTTTATTATCTATTGTAACCTTATTTTTATTTAAAAATCGTCAGTTACAATTTGTCTTAGGGCGTTTAAACATATTGATAAACCTTTTTTTATTAGGCGTGTTGATATATCTGTCACAAACATTATCTGGAGAAGCTTCGGTTTCTGAGAAAGGTATTGGGATGCTTTTTCCTATTATTGTTATTTTGCTGTTAGTTTTAGCGAATAAAGCAATTAAAAAGGATGAAGATCTTGTAAAATCTGTAGATAGATTACGATAAACCTAACATCTTAGTATATTTAGTGCGAAAAAACCGAGATTCTTATCTCGGTTTTCTATTTTTGTAAAGTACCTATTTATGCGCCCTCCAGAACCAAAATGTTAAAGAAATGTTAACAAAAATAGGGTTAACCCTAAGTCAAATAGGGTTAACCCTAAGTCACGATTAGGGTTATTGGGTATTGTACACATTATTTTTATACTATAGATTTGTAAACGTAACAACGATGGAACACAAGATAAAAGTTCACATAGCCGATGATCACAAAATCTTAATAGATGGAGTTATCGCCCTATTAAATACTGAAGATGACTTTGAAATAGAAGGCTTCTCTTTAACTGGTAAACAAGTAATAGATTGGTCTGCTAAAAACAAAGCTGACGTTTTAGTTTTAGATATTAATATGCCTGAAATAGATGGGATTGATGTTTTAAAAACGTTTAAAAAACGTAATAGAAAAATAAAAACGATAATCCTTTCTAGTTTAAGTGAACCAAAACTAGTACAAGAAATGGTACAGTTAGGAGCAAATGGTTTTGTCGACAAAAGTTGTGCAAGTGACCACATTATTGATGCCATTAGAAGCGTTCACAACGGAGTACAATATTTTAGTGATGATGTTAAAAGTAGATTATTAGAATTATACGTAACAGAAGCTACAGTTGAAGAACCTGATTTGAGCAATTCTGATTTAAATGAAAGAGAAATTGAAGTATTAAAGTTAATTGCTTTAGAAAAAAGTTCTATAGAAATAGCAGAGCTATTATTGGTAAGTATTAAAACGGTTGAAACATATCGTAAAAGTTTATATAAAAAATTAAAAGTAAAAAACGTAGTAGGTTTAGCGATGTACGCTGTGAAAAATAATATAGTATAGAACCCTTCAAATTGTTTTCTTTAGCTACCCCCCCTAACAAAGAAAATGTTCCCCCACAATCTATACATTATAAAAAAGTACATCGCTAATAACTACCATATAAAAAAACAATGAAATTATAGCGATGTGCAAAATAGAAACCCCTTATTTTCATTTCCCATAACTTTAAAATGTCCCCCGACATTTCTATTTTATGTATATCGCTATTTTAAATCTTAAAATAACTTAAATAATAAACCATGAATAAATTTACTCCTATTTTATTAGCTATCAGTTTAGTTTTTGCATCATGTTCTTCTAATGAAAATGAAGAATTAGACAACATCCCTAAAGAAAATTTATTACAATCGTATACTCTTAAAAGAGATGCTAGCGGAGCCTATTCTATCGATTTTAATACAACAGATAACACAGCTGTAACGGCCGTTAAAAATATTGACAAATCAAACGAAATCATTTTATCTGAAGCTAAGCACAAAACAACAACGAAGCACAGTAATGATTTTAGCATTGAAAATGAAGAGTTAAAAATTGGTTTTTTAGAAGCCAACAAAGGGAAACGCACACAAATATCTGTTGAAGATGAAAACATTACCTTTGCTAAAGGTGGTATTACCGAGTTTTTAAACTCATATAGCATTACAAAAAATGAAGACGGTACGTTCTTACTTAACTTTAAAGTAAACGACAATGTAGCTACTGATTTTATTTATAATGAAGACATCGAAACTTATGAAGTACATTTATCTAATGGTACAGCTAAACAGAAAGACTTTTCGAGAACTATAAATGCTTCTACTATAGGATTACTTAAATTAGATTTCATAAATTATAAATACTCAGGGAGATTAGATGAAATTGTACTGCCAAGAAAACCAAGAATTATTATTGTAAATGGAGAAGAACTTCTTTAATGGATTTAAGAAAAGTTAAGAGTTATTGTTTTTTGTTATGTATATATAGTTTTTTTACCGTACACAGTATACAATCTTCTCAATTCAACAAAAAAGAGGAACAGATTGTATTTACCCAAAATAAAACTTCAAGAGCTACAAATAAAGATTCTTTGTCACAAAGAAAATATTCTATTTTATATAAAAAATATAAAAAAAAGGAATATTTCGAAACATTAAAAGAAGCTCTTAAAGAATATGAACTTTCAATATCAAAAGAAAATAAGTATTTGTTTTCTTTATTGATTGCTGATATTTACAATAAAACAAAAAATTATCAAAACGCCTTGTTTTATTACAAAAACTCTTTGCAAATATTAAAATTAAAAGGACTCGAAAAAAAACAAAAAAATAATATTAAAAACATTATTGAAGTTAGTAAAATTAACTTAAGAATCGGTAGTGCTTATCAGAAGTTAACACTAAATGATAGTGCTGTTTTTTATTATACCAAAGTAGAAAAATTAAACTCCTTTAATCCAGTTATTTTAAAACATAAAGCTTCAACTTACACAAACCTATCTGGAATTTTTGAGCGTGATTCTCTTTTCGAAAAAGCTAAAGAGTACGCCTTACAAGCTATGAATATTCATTCTTTAAGAAAAGATAAAGTAAACCAAGCTAACTCATTAAATAATCTGGGAAACATATATCTATCTCAAAAAAAATTTAAACAAGCTAAAAACATTTATTTACAAGGTATTGATTTAATAAAAAATGACAATAGCCCAAATTCAGTTAGATTTAAAGCTAACCTCTATTATAATTTGGCTTGGGCGATGAGGAACTTAAAAGATTATAAAGCCTATGATTATCAAGAGTTATCATATGAGATAGAAGACAACCAAAGAGAAAAAGAAGTTCGAAGAATAATTGAAGAAGTAACCGTAAAACACAAAGAAAATTTAGAACAACAAAAAATAAACTTAGTAACAGAACAGAGAAAACTAGCAGAAACGCAAGACAGTAAAACTAGTTTATTGTTTGGTGCTTTAAGTTTATTAGTAATTATAATCTCTGGGGTTGTGGTTTATAATTATAAATTACGTCAAAAAAACCTACAGTTAAAACTATCTGAAAACAATTTAAAACAACAACAAAGTCTTGAAAAGCTAAAATCAGATACGCATACAAAAATACTGAATGCCACTATAGATGCTAAAGAATCTGAACGAAAACAGATCGCAGAAATTTTGCATGACAATGTTAGCGCACTACTATCATCTGCAAACATGCATTTAAGTGCCACAAAAAAACAGTTTAGCAACAATGCTCCTCAAGAAATAGAAAAGACACAAGCTATAATATTAGAAGCTTCACAAAAAGTTCGTGATTTATCTCACAACCTTATTTCATCTATTTTATTAAAATTTGGTTTAGAATACGCATTAAAAGATGTCGTGAAAAAATATTCAAACAGTCAATTGAAATTTGAAATTTCTGCTCAGAATATAAATAGGTACAATCAGGAATTTGAAATAAAAATATTTAATATTATTCAAGAGCTTGCTAATAACATCTTAAAACATAGTAAAGCTAGCCTTGCTCAAATAATTATAAAACAAGAAAAAAATAAATTAACTATTCTTGTTAATGACAACGGCATCGGCTTTAATACCTCAGCTACCGCTATTAAAAATACAGGTATTGGCTTAAATCAAATAGAAGCTCGATTAGAAATGATGAACGGGAAGCTATCTATCAATTCAGCAACAAATAAAGGAACGAAAATCTCGATAACAATTCCTATTCAACAACAAAAACCTTTTAAACTATCATCGGTGAGCTAATTCTATAACTTCCATATTGGTAATTTCGCCTTTATTTAATTCAAAACGAAGCATTGTTCTTACTTTGTGAAAACCATGTTTTCCTGCTGCGCCAGGATTTAAGTGTAGTAGTTTAAATTTCTCATCATATTGTACTTTTAAAATATGTGAATGCCCACTAATAAATATTTTTGGAGAACAGGCTTTCAACCCTTCCCTTACTCTTGGTTTATATGCATTCGGATATCCGCCTATATGCGTAATCCAAACAGAAACCCCTTCAACTATAAATTTATTATCTAACGGAAATTCTGCCCTAGCATCATTATCATCAATATTACCATAAACTGCACGCAAAGGTTTGTGTTTTTTTAAAGTATCCGTAACCTTTAAATCACCAATATCACCAGCATGCCAAACCTCATCAGCTTGTTTTACAAACTTTAATATTTGATCGTCAATATAACTGTGTGTATCGGAAAGGAGCAGTATTTTTTTCATCAACACAAAGCTAATAAATAGTCTATACAAAATAGGCGCTAATATTTATATTCTAGATTTTAAAAGTAACTTTTGTATTTTATTATCTAACAAAAACATATTTCTTTGAATAGCCACAGCAACTCAATCTATTATTTCATAATTTAGCCATTTAAATTTCATCATTTTTGAGGTATTTTATTGAACTAGCGTACAAAGGAAAAAATTATCATGGTTGGCAAATACAACCTGATGCAATTTCTATACAAGAAAAAATAAACGACGCTATTAGTACTGTTTTAAGACAAAAAATAGTTATTACAGGTGCTGGCAGAACAGATGCTGGTGTACATGCATCACAAATGTTTGCACATTTTGATACGGATATTGTTTTAGCTGAAAACTTTGCGTTTAGATTAAATGCTATCTTGCCCGACGATATTGTAATATATAATACTAAACTGGTTCATGACGATGCACATGTTCGTTTCGATGCAAGCAGTAGAAGTTATGAATATAAGATTTGGCTTGGTAGAAATCCATTTTCGCTAGACACTTCTTGGCAACTATACAATCAACAATTAAATATCGATTTAATGAACCAAGCAGCCGTTATTTTATATGAATATGAAGATTTTGAATGTTTTTCGAAAGTAAAAACAGGTGTTCATACTTTTAACTGTAAAGTAACGAATGCTTTATGGATTTTAAATGATAATGAATTAACTTTTCATATTAGTGCAAATCGTTTTTTAAGAAACATGGTGCGAGCAATTGTTGGTACTCTAATTGATATTGGAACTGGAAAAACTACTATTGATGATTTTAAAAAAATTATAGAAAGTAAAAACAGAAGTAACGCAGGAACATCGGTACCCGCAAAAGGATTATTTTTAACAAAAGTAGCATACGACTATATATAGTGAGCAAAACGACAGGAAAAGCATTCGATATTAAAATTTTTGTAAGACTTATGAGTTTTGCAAAACTGTACCGTGTACGATTTATTATAGCAGCAACATCAACAATACTATTGGCTGTCTTTGCCGTAATTAGTCCTGTTATTTTAATGACAGCTATCGATGATTTTGTAGCGCATAAAGACTTAACAAGACTATTATATTATACGATAGCAATGTTAGCTGTTTTACTAGTGCAAGTAATCTTTCAATTTAGTTTTATATACAACGCTAATTGGGTTGGGCAGCATATTATTAGAGACATCAGAACTAAAACATTTCGAAAGATTTTAGCTTTTAAAATGAGTTATTTTAATAATTCATCTGTAGGTAAATTAGTTACCAGAGTTGTTTCAGACATCGAAACAATTGCTAACTTTTTTACGCAAGGTGTTTTTATGATTATAAGTGATGTTTTAAAAATGATCATCGTTATAATTGTAATGCTTTACACCAATTGGAAGTTAGCCATTATCGCATTGGCAACCTTACCAGTTTTAATTTATGCTACAAAAATTTTTCAAATAGCTATAAAATCTACTTTTCAAGATGTTCGTAACCAAGTAGCAAACCTTAACGGATTTGTTCAAGAAAGAGTTACGGGAATGAAAATTGTGCAACTTTTTAATCGTGAAAAAATTGAATATCAAAATTTTGTTGGTATCAACGAAAAACATAAAAAAGCACATGTAAAAACAGTTTGGTATTATTCGATATTTTTTCCAATTGCTGAAATATTATCATCTATTGCCATCGGATTAATTGTATGGTTTGGAGGTCTTCAAGTTGTTGAGGACAATGCAGTAACTGTTGGTGCTATTATTGGTTTTATAAAAATGTCTCAAATGTTATTTAGACCACTTCGTCAAATAGCAGATAAATTTAACCAATTACAAATGGGAATTGTAGCTGGTGAACGTGTATTTAACGTAATTGACACAGAAAGCTCTATTACTAAAAGCGGTACAATAACTACAGATTCTTTGCAAGGAAACATCAATTTTAAAGAGGTTCGTTTTAGTTATATTAAAGGAGAAGAGGTTTTAAAAGGCATTAGTTTTAATGTTAAAAAAGGTGAAACAATTGCTATTGTTGGAGCTACAGGTGCTGGAAAATCGACTATTATAAATTTAATAAATCGTTTTTATGAAATAGATAGCGGTGCTATTTATCTTGATGATGTTCTTGTTGAAGATTATGAAATCAACTCTTTGCGTGAAAAAGTTGCTGTCGTATTACAAGATGTATTTTTATTTTCTGATACTATTTTTAATAACATTTCATTAAAACATCAAAATATTTCATTAGAAGAAGTTAAACAAGCCGCTAAACAAATTGGAATTCATGATTTTATAATGACCCTGCCTAATAATTATGCTTATAACGTTAAAGAACGTGGAGCAATGCTTTCTTCTGGCCAACGACAATTAATCGCTTTTTTACGTGCATATGTAAGTAAACCTAGTATTTTAATTTTAGATGAAGCTACCTCTTCTGTTGATTCTCATTCAGAACAAATGATTCAACACGCTACGGATGAAATTACAAAAAAAAGAACCTCTATAATAATTGCGCATCGATTAGCGACTATAAAAAAAGCGGATACTATCATTGTTATGGATAAAGGAATAATCGTTGAACAAGGAAATCATAACCAGTTGCTTCAAAAGGAAAATGGGCACTATAAAAACCTCTACGATAAGCAATTTCGGAAAGATTAATACTTCATCTGGAAACTAAATTAGTGAATTTTATACGCATCCTTATATACTTGTAGTATAAATATAAACTTAAAAAAACATGAAGAAATTAATTTTAACCTTGTGCTTTGTAGTAGCTTCATTAGCAGCTTCTTCTCAAAACACCAATAAAACAATAACCACAGCTAAGACTAATGTAAAATCTTCAGGCGCTATAAAAGGTATTTCAGATTTCAGTAACCCATTAGCTACCGAATACCTAACAAAATACAATGCTTACGCCGAATTTTATATTAAAAACAAAGGTAAAGTTTTAAGAAATAATGAATTCATGCAAGGACTTCGCAAATTAAGCTCTGATAGAAATGAAATATTAGGTAAGTTAGGTACTCCTGATTCTAAAAAATTTCATGCTATAATGAAGGTTATATATGCTAAATTGGCATCATTCCCAACTACATAATTTTAGTTTTCTTATTAAAAAAACTTCTTTATTTTCATAAAGTCAATAGCCGCCTGAAACAAGGTGGCTATTTTTTTTATCTAGCAGCTATAAAACCATACTAATTGTCACAATATAATTACAAAATAAAAATTATCAAACAAGAGAGTCTTAGCATCTCTCTTTAAAAGGAGAAAGGTTATTATAACAATTTATACGAAAAATAATTTAACGCTAAAATAGTTTCGTAAATATTATCATAAATAGTTTGTTTAGAGCACTCAAAATAATACATTTGCCTTTATCAATCAAAAATTAAAATCATAAAAAAATGAAAAAAGTAATTTTAACTATGTGTGTTGCTGGTGCATTATTAGCAACTTCTTGTAAAAACACTAAAGAAGAAGCAAAAGAAGCAACTGTTGAGGCTGTAGAAACTGCAACTGAAGAAGCTACCGAAGCTACAACTAAAGCTGTAGAAACTACTGAAGCTGCTGTTGAAGAAGCTACCGAAGCTGTAAAATCTGCACTAGAAGGTGTGACAATTCCTGAATTTAAAGATCCTAAAGTTGGAGAATACTTAAAATCTTATTCTGAGTATGCTAAATCTTATATCGATGCAAAAGGAGATGTTTTAAAAAATACTGAATTAGCAACTAAAGCTGCTGAATTAGCAACTAAAGCTAGTAAAATTACTGCTTCTTTAGACGCTGAAAGCGCTGTAAAATTTAGTAAAGTAATGACTGCTATCCAATCTAAAATGGCTCCTGCTAAATAATTTTAGATTTTTATAAATATTAAAAAGCTCGCAATTGCGAGCTTTTTTTATGCAGTTAAATCTTTTTGTAATTTCACAAATAAATCTTCTGGTGTTTTATAAAATACGAATTCACCATTATTTATATAAGATATTTCTCCTGTTTCTTCTGAAACCAATAAGCAAATAGCATCTGTTCTTTCGGTAACTCCTATTGCTGCTCTGTGCCTTAATCCAAAACGAGCTGGTATTTTAGTACTATCCGAAATTGGTAAAACAACGCGAGTTGCTACAATATAATTATCTCGAATAACAGTAGCCCCATCATGTAATGGACTATTTTTATAAAAAATACTTTCTAAAATAGCTTCATTTAACAACGCATTCATTTTATCACCAGTATTGATCAAAAAATCGAGGTTATTGGTCTTTTCTATAACCAATAATGCTCCTGTTCTGGTTTTAGACATACTTGAGCATGCTTTTAAAATTTTTTCAATATCTATTTCTGAATTAACTTCTGTCTTCATAAACTTCAACTGACTTAATAAACCTTTTTTTGTGGATAAGTTAGTAGTTCCTATCATCAATAAAAACTTTCTGATTTCTTGTTGAAAAACAATAATCAAAGCGATAACTCCACCAGATAATAAGTATCCTAAAATACCACTCACCATCTCCATATGGAGCGCCTGCGTTATCTTCCAAATTAAAAAGATTAAAGCGATACCTATCACAATATTAATAGCAACGGTACCCTTTAACAATTTATATATATAATACAATAATACTGCTACCAAAATAATGTCTAGCACATCAAGAAACGAAAAATCGATAAAATCTAAATTCATTAATTATTTTGAAGTTTTAGTAAAAGTAATCATTTTATCGTAATTGCGATACAATCTTAACAGCTTCAACAGCTTCTTTTACATCGTGAACTCTTAAAATATTTGTTCCGTTCAATAAAGCAACTGTATTCGCTACCGTCGTTGCATTTAATGCATTTTGAGGTGAAATATCTAGCAATTTATAAAGCATTGATTTTCTTGAAACTCCTGTTAAAATAGGAAGTTCTAGATTTTTAAATAACGACAACTTGTTTAATAATTCGTAGTTATGTGCTGTTGTTTTTCCAAACCCAAAACCTACATCAATAATAACATCGTTAACTTTTAGTTCACGAAGCTTAAACAATTGAGCTGTAAAAAACGAAATCACTTCAGTTATTATATCTTTATAAATTGGGCTTGATTGCATGTTTTGCGGAGTTCCTTGCATATGCATCATAATATAAGGCACTTGTAATTTTGCAATTGTACGAAACATTTGTTCATCCATTTTCCCTCCAGAAATATCATTAATCAAAGCTGCTCCAGCATTGATTGAATCTTCCACTACTCGACTTCTAAAAGAATCTACAGAAATAATAATATCCGGAAAATTCTTTACCAACAACATAACAACAGGTACAATTCTTTGCAATTCTTCAGTTTCTGAAATATGTTTTGCCCCTGGTCTTGATGAGTACGCACCAACATCAATAAAAGTAGCACCTTCCTTTAGCATCTTTTCTGTTTGCTTCAAAATATCACTTTCATCCTTGTATCTTCCTCCATCAAAAAAAGAATCTGGAGTAACATTTAAAATCCCCATAACTTTAGGTGCAGTGAGGTCTATTAATTTTTCATTACAATTAATCGTCATCTTCATAAATTTCCAAGTAAAAATAAACGAAAAGCTTGTAATATTTACTATTTTTGAACGAATACTTTTAAATAAAAAAGATGCAGAATACATCCAAACAATACGATGCCGTAGTTGAAGAATGCAGAAACTTGTTTATAAAAAAAATGAGTGACTATGGTAGTGCTTGGAGAATTTTAAGGCTTCCCTCATTAACAGATCAAATTTTTATCAAAGCACAACGCATTCGTCAGTTACAAGAAAATACTGAACGTAAAGTTGACGAAGGTGAAAAACCAGAGTTTATTGGTATTATTAATTACTCAATAATGGCTTTAATTCAATTAGAACTAGGTGTTGTAGAACAGCCAGATTTAAATACTGATAAAGCGACTTCTTTGTATGATAAACATCTTAAAATCACCAAAGAATTAATGGAAAACAAAAACCATGATTATGGAGAAGCCTGGCGAGATATGAGAATTTCATCTTTAACAGATTTAATTCTTCAAAAATTACTACGCGTAAAACAAATTGAAGACAACCAAGGAAAAACCTTAGTTTCGGAAGGAATTGATGCAAATTACCAAGATATGATTAATTATGCTATTTTTGCATTGATTCATCACTCAGAGTTAGATAGTTAAACTTAAACCCCAAAAAATGATTTTAAAAATTTCAACCCATATTTCAAGAATATTAGTAGGTCTTTTATTTATCTATTCAGGATTTGTAAAATTAGTAGACCCAATTGGTTCTCAATATAAATTTCAAGAATATTTTAGCGAAGATGTTTTAAATATGGAATTCTTAATTCCTTATACTTTACCTTTTGCTATTCTATTAATTATCTCTGAATTAGTTTTAGGGGTAATGCTAATCGTTGGCTACAAACCTAAACTTACGGTATGGAGCATATTTGGTCTTAACTTAATTTTTCTATTCTTAACATGGTACTCTTACACCTATAACAAGGTTACAGACTGCGGATGTTTTGGTGATGCCTTAAAACTTACTCCTAAAGAAACTTTTTACAAGAATGTAATATTCATGGTTTTTATTGTTATTTTAATCTTCGGATTAAAACATATCAAACCTTTACTTTCAGATAAATTAGGCGCTATAAAAACATACGGAACAATAATTGTCTCATTATTCATTACCTATTATGTATTAAATCATTTGCCAATTATCGATTTTAGAGCATATTCAATAGGAACTGATATTGCTGAAGGAATGAAGTACCAAGAAGACAGTGATGAAGTACCACCAATTCATGATTTTATGATTGAAACTGATGAAGAAGGTGACCTATTAGAAACAATGTTAGCAAAAGACAAAGCGATGCTTGTTATAATGTATAATTTTGATAAAACAGAAAAAGAAGGAATAACTGCAATCTCTAAAGCAGCAGCAAAAGCGAAAGCAAAAGGATATGAAATTTATGTATTAACAGCTTCTTACATTGAAGATTTAGCTACCTCTCAAAAAGAGTTTAACCTACCATACACCTTCGGATTTTGTGATGAAACAGCCTTAAAAACAGTAATTAGAGCAAATCCAGGAATTGTTACGGTTGAAAAAGGAATTATTGTAGGAAAATGGAATTGGACAGATGCCGAAGACATAATCTTAAAATAAAAATAAAACTTTAGCATTTTAAAACCTCGTAAAATTTGCGAGGTTTTATTATTTTAGCAGTGTTATGAAACAACTTTTATTAGTTTTTATAGGCGGAGGAACGGGTAGTGTTTTAAGATATCTTATTGGCAAACTCTTAAACAACTCGCAAACGGGAATTCCTTACGGAACCTTTACCACAAATATTATCGGTAGCTTGCTTATCGGATTTATTTTAGGATTCGCAGCTAAAAACGAAGCCATGTCTCAAAGTAATACATTATTACTAGCTACAGGTTTTTGTGGCGGATTCACAACCTTTTCTACCTTTGCTTACGAGAACCATCTATTTTTAAAATCTGGAGACTTCACTTCTTTTGCCTTATACACAATCGCTAGTTTTGTTCTAGGATTTTTAGCTGTTTTCGCAGGAATATATCTCATTAAATTTATTTAACCCATGAACGAATCAGTACAATATACATCAGCAGATAAATATGCAATTATTACCCTTTCAAACGGAAAAGTAAATGCAATATCACACGAAGTAATAGACTCTTTAAACTCTTTATTAGATAAAGCCGAACAAGAAAAGAAGATTGTTATTTTAACTGGTCAACCAGGTATGTTTTCAGCCGGATATGATTTAAAAAGCATGACAACTTCACCTGAAGCTGCATTAGAGTTAGTTACCAAAGGATCTAAACTGTCACACAGAATGTTATCTTTTCCTTTTCCAATTATTGCAGCCTGTACAGGTCATGCTATTGCGAAAGGAGCCTTTTTACTACTTTCTACTGACTATAGATTAGGTACCGAAGGTGCTTTTAAAATAGGATTAAACGAAGTAATGATAGGAATGACCATGCATAATGCCGGTATTGAAATAGCAAAAGGTCGTTTAACACCTGTTTATTTTGAACGCAGTGTAAACAATTCAGAAATTTACAATCCTAAAGATGCCGTTACAGCTGGATTTTTAGATAAAATTGTTCCTGAAAGCCATTTACTACCAACGGCTATTAAAATTGCCGAAATGTTTGCTTCACTAAACCCAAAAGCACATGCGGCTACTAAATTAAAAGTCAGACAAAATTATTTAGCTTCGTTAGAAGAAGCTATTAAACAAGATCTTGTAGATGGATTACATCCACCTACTAAATAATAAAAAAGCCTGCTATTAGCAGGCTTTTTTATTGCTTTTTATATGCCATAACTCCGGCTTTTATCTCTGTATCTAAATAATTATCTCTTGGAGTAATAGGGCAAGAATATCGATCACTATATGCACAATAAGGATTATATGCTTCGTTAAAATCAATAACAATTGTTCCGTTGCTATTTTCATCAGTAATTAAAACATCTATAAATCGCCCTCCTTCGTAAGAGGATTTTCCGTTCGTTTTATCAAAAAAAGGTAAAAACAAGTGATCTTTATATTCTGCCTTCGGATACTCATCTTTATAAATAGCTAATTCAAAATCTTCATCAGCAATAGAAAAAGAAACTATTCCGTATTTTTCATACGTCACAACCCTATCAGTTGTTGTAGGGAAATTAAACTTAGGGGCATCAGGTGTTTTAACTAATTTTGCAGTTACTTTATATTTAGTATCCAAAGCAAAAAAATCTAATCCTTTAAATTTTTTCAATCCTTTTTTTGTTAAAGGCGATTTAGAAGCATCTTTGAATTTAGCATTCATTTCTTTTTGAAAATCTGAATTTCCAAAGTTTTTTCTTTTTCCTTCAGTAACACAAGACTGAAGCGCAATAATAAAAACTACGACTAAAAATTTTTTCATTTAATTTATACATTTAAACCAATAGTGATCATAAAATCACTTTAAAACAAAAGTAACTTTCTTCCTTTAAAAACACTTTATTATTCGCTTTTTTTGATAATCAAACAGAATATTATGCTCTAAATAAATATTTTTTGTTAAAATTCTACTAATAAACTTGACATATTAATAAAAAAATATTACATTTAACTCAATAGATTATATCTATAATTGATAAAAAAGAGGGAATTATGCCTTAATCAACTATATAAAGAAAATTTATAAATTAATAAAACAATTTGATTGTTTTATTATAGGTTAACAAAAAGATTAATATATATTTGTCGCCGATTTTACTTTATGATTTTACTATTTTGTGTAAAACAAGATCAATTACCAGACTAAAATCTAAAAGATAATTTAATTAATATAAGTAAGTATTTTATGAATTCAGAATTAATTAGTAAAGCAGACGAATTTGAACACAGAAAATTCAAATTTATTACTACTAGTGATAGAATATTAGCTTCAAGAGAGGTAAAGTCTTTAATACTTGAAATAAACGAAGTATATAAAGAGACAAAAGATAGTGCTCTAATGGATGCTATGAAGCGATTAACAGTTGTAAAACAACGAATTGAAAAACGATTAAAAGGGAAACCTTTAACTGCTTAAATTTATTACAACAATAAACGATGTTTTCATTCGTTTACTATAACAATATAGAATGGTATTTTCATAATTTATTATTCTTGATATTATTTATTCTTGATAAAAGTTCTAGTATAATGCTAGAACTTTTTTTTTATTATTTGTTTACTTTTTTCAAAAACGACCATTTCTTTCTTCTAAAAATGGTCATTCTATTCCAAAAAAAAAGATCCTACCCCTCTTTACGTGTCATTTCTAATTTATTTCCACAATAAAAAAAATATTTTTTCGACATAAAAAATCACTTACTTTTTTATAAATCAAACCTTTAACAAACTCCTTTAAAACCCCAACAAATATCCTCTTAAAAAAAATTAAAAAAACTTTTGGCAGATTCAAAAAACATGATATATTTGCATCGCTTTTAAAGGCAACAGGCCGATGTAGCTCAGCTGGCTAGAGCAGCTGATTTGTAATCAGCAGGTCGGAGGTTCGAGTCCTCTCATCGGCTCAATTAAAAACAAAAAGCGCTAACTTAAGTTAGCGCTTTTTTTATGCACATATTTCACTAAATTTGCTTTAACAATTCACTTTAATAAAACTCAATGAAAAATATATTTGTAATCGGTATTGCTGGCGGAACAGGAAGTGGAAAGACAACCGTAGTAAATCAAATAATCAATGAGCTACCACAAGATGAAGTATGTATTATATCGCAAGACTCGTATTACAGTCAAACCGATAACCTTAGCTACGAAGAACGCACAAAAATAAATTTTGATCATCCCAGAGCCATCGACTTCGAATTACTCGTTCATCATTTAAGCGACTTAAAGAACGGTAAGATTATCGAACAACCTATTTACTCTTTTGTAGCACATAATAGAACGAAAGACACTATAAAAACACACCCCAGAAAAGTTATTATTGTTGAAGGAATTTTAATCTTTAATAGTAAAGAACTAAGAAATCTTTGTGACATAAAAGTTTTTGTACATGCTGATGCTGATGAACGCTTAATAAGGCGTGTTCGTAGAGATATAAAAGAAAGAGGTAGAGATATCGATGAAGTTTTAAGCAGATATCAAAGCACCTTAAAACCAATGCATCAACAATTTATCGAACCAACAAAAAACTATGCTGATATTATAATTCCTAACGACAGGCACAATACTGTTGCCATAGATATTGTTAGAACCGTAATTAGCGACCGCCTGTAACATGAATTTAAAATCAATAAAAAACAAGCCTTCTTTTAAAATAATAACAAACATTTATGTTATTATTTTAACCATATTCGTTGTTTGGATGCTTTTTTTTGATGAAAATTCTTATCTTACCCATAGAGAGTTCAACAAAGAAATTGAAGAACTAGAAATTTGGATAAATTATCACAAGAATAAAATTAATAAAGACAAAGAAACTATAAAAAAACTTCAAGATTCTCTTCAACTAGAACGCTATGCACGTGAAAAATACTTGATGAAGAAAGAAAATGAAGATATTTATATTATCGAATTTGACACCATACAAAAATAATGAGTACTTATTTATTTAATGACTTCAAGGAAATCAGTGCTGCCGAATGGAAACAAAAAATACAGGTAGACCTTAAAGGTGCTGATTATAACGACACGCTTCTTTGGAAAACTGACGAAGGCATTACAGTGAAACCTTTTTACACAAAAGAAGATCAAACAAAAACAACAATAGCAACTCCTAAAAAGGGATTCAATATTTGTCAGTCTATTTATGTTGAAGACGAGAAAAAAGCAAATTATTTTGCAATCGATTCTTTAAAAAGAGGCGCAAAATCTATAGAGTTTAAAGCAAAAACTAAATTTGATTACAAAACATTACTTCAAGATTTAGATCTTAAAAACACCGTTCTTTATTTTAAAGTAAAGTTTTTAGACGCTAAATTCATTATTGAATTATCAAATTATATAGCTTCAGATAATTGTTATTTTAATATTGATATTATTGGCAATTTAGCAAGTACCGGTAACTGGTTTACGAACTTAAATAATGATCACAAAGAATTCGAAAAAATCATAAATAATGTTCCGAATGCTATTTGTATTAATGCTACTACCTATCAAAATGCTGGAGCAAATAATACACAACAACTTGCCTACGCACTTGCGCACGCAAATGAATATTTAAATCACTTCGGAAGTAAAATAGCAAATAACATACATTTTAATTTTTCTGTAGGCAGTAACTATTTCTTTGAAATAGCAAAACTAAGAGCTTTTAGAATTTTATGGGCATCACTTTTAAAAGAGTACGCTATTAAAAACAATACAACGCATTTATTTACACAACCTAGCTTACGCAACAAAACATTGTATGATTATAATGTAAACATGCTTCGTACTACATCAGAATGTATGAGTGCTATTTTAGGTGGAGCTGACACGGTTTGTAATATTTCTTACGATGATATTTTTCATCATTCGAATGAATTTGGTGAGCGCATTTCTAGAAATCAGTTATTGATTTTACAACAAGAAAGCGAACTTTCAGATGCTCAGAATTTTGCAGACGGTGCTTATTATATTGAAGCTATCACACAACAATTGGCGCATAATTCTTTAGAAGTATTTAAAACTATCGAAAAAGGTGGTGGTTTTCTAAAGCAACTTAAAGAAGGAATCATACAGCGAAAAATTAAAGATGCTGCTGAGAAAGAACAAACAAAGTTCGATACTGGTAAATTAGTTTTATTGGGAACTAATAAAATTCAGAACGACAACGATAAAATGAAGAATGATTTGGAGCTTTTTCCGTTTATGAAAATCAGAAACGAAAAGACACTCATCCAGCCGATTATTCAAAAACGATTAGCTGAAAAGCTAGAACAAGAACGTTTACAAGATGAGTAGAAAAAACGTATCAAACATACAATTAGACCAAAGTCAAAAATCACAAGTTGAAAGCAAACAACATGAAGATTTCGTTGCTGGTATTGCTCCGAATTTACGCGGCCCTTACTCCACAATGTATGTTCGAAGACCTTGGACTATTCGTCAATACGCCGGATTTTCAACTGCTGAAGAAAGTAATGCTTTTTACAGAAGAAACTTAGCAGCCGGGCAAAAAGGACTTTCTGTTGCTTTTGATTTAGCAACACACCGTGGTTACGATTCAGATCATGAACGCGTACAGGGTGATGTAGGTAAAGCAGGTGTAGCAATCGATTCGGTTGAAGACATGAAAATCTTATTCGACCAAATACCGTTAGATAAAATGTCGGTTTCAATGACTATGAACGGAGCCGTTTTACCAATTCTTGCCTTTTATATTGTTGCTGCCGAAGAACAAGGTGTTGCGCCGGAGTTGTTATCAGGAACCATTCAAAACGATATTTTAAAAGAATTTATGGTGCGTAATACGTACATTTACCCACCTACTCCATCAATGAAAATCATTGCTGATATTTTTAAATATACTTCGGATTTTATGCCGAAATATAACTCAATTTCTATTTCTGGTTACCACATGCAAGAAGCAGGTGCAACTGCCGAAATTGAACTAGCATACACTTTGGCTGATGGATTAGATTACATTAAAAAAGGATTAGAATCAGGAATGGACATTGATACATTTGCGCCGAGATTATCTTTTTTCTGGGCAATAGGAATGAATCATTTTGTAGAAATTGCCAAAATGCGAGCAGCCAGAATGTTGTGGGCTAAAATCGTAAAACAATTCAATCCTAAAAATCCAAAATCTTTAGCTTTACGAACACACTGTCAAACAAGCGGATGGTCTTTAACAGAGCAAGATCCTTTTAACAATGTAGCTCGAACAACTATTGAAGCCATGGCTGCTGCTTTTGGAGGCACACAAAGCTTACACACAAACGCCTTAGATGAAGCAATTGCTTTACCTACAGATTTTTCTGCACGAATTGCACGTAACACACAAATATATTTACAAGAAGAAACCCATATTACAAAAACTGTTGACCCTTGGGCAGGAAGCTATCACGTAGAACAACTAACTGAAGATATTACCAACAAAGCTTGGGAATTAATTATAGAAGTTGAGGAATTAGGCGGAATGACAAAAGCCATTGAAAAAGGAATTCCGAAAATGCGAATTGAAGAAGCTGCTGCTAAAAAACAAGCAAAGATAGATAGCGGACAGGATGTAATTGTAGGTGTAAATAAATACCAACTGAAACAAGAAGATCCTTTACATATTTTAGAAGTTGATAATGAAGCAGTACGTTTGTCGCAAATTGAAAGACTTAATGACATCAAATCAAAAAGAAATAACGTTGCCGTTCAGCAATCTTTAAACCATTTAACTGAATGTGCCAAATCCAATAAAGGAAACTTATTAGACTTAGCGGTAAAAGCTGCTAAAAACAGAGCTACTTTAGGTGAGATTTCTGACGCTTTAGAAAGTGTTTTTGGGCGTCATAAAGCAGTTCATAAAACAATTTCGGGCGTGTATAGTAAAGAAATAAAAGACGATCAGTTATTTAAAAAAGCAATTGAATTTGCTGATAAATTTTCGGAACTAGAAGGACGAAGACCAAGAATAATGATTGCCAAACTAGGCCAAGATGGTCATGATCGTGGCGCAAAAGTAGTTGCCACCGGTTATGCCGATTTAGGTTTTGATGTAGATATTGGCCCTTTATTTCAAACTCCGCAAGAAGCAACCAAGCAAGCTATTGAAAACGATGTTCATATTTTAGGAATTTCATCATTAGCGGCAGGTCATAAAACATTAGTTCCTCAAGTAATTGCTGAGTTAAAAAAATATGGACGTGAAGATATTATGGTAATTGTTGGCGGAGTAATCCCTGCACAAGATTATCAATACTTATTTGACGCAGGCGCTGTAGGTGTTTTTGGTCCTGGAACCAAAATTGCACAAGCTGCTATTGACATGTTAACTATTTTAATTGATAGTATAGAAGAATAAAACTATGAAAATAAAATTCATCGATAGAAAATCTGGCAATTTAATCACCGAAACTCCGCCTGGTGAAGTTTTCTTAAAACTACTTTACAATAATCCGTTCGGGAAAATGGCTGTTTTACCCGTTGCCAAGCGCAAGTTTTTATCTGCTTGGTACGGTAAAAAGATGAACAAACCTTCTTCTGTAAAAAAAATTAAAGGTTTTGTTAAACAACTAGACATCAATATTGATGAAGCTGAAAAAACAGTTTCAGAATTCACTTCGTTTAACGATTTCTTTTATAGAACACTAAAACCAAGCGCTCGCCCTATTGAAAACGGATTTGTTTCACCTGGTGACGGAAAAATGTTAGCCTTCGAAAACATTGCAGACATTCATGATTTTTTTATAAAAGGACGAAAATTCACCTTAAAAGAATTTTTAGGAAATGATAAATTAGCGGAAAAGCACAAAAACTCATCACTAATTATTTTACGGTTAGCACCAAACGATTATCATCGTTATCATTTTCCATATAGCGGAACTCCTTCAGAAATGATAAAAATAAAAGGAGATTATTTTTCAGTTTCACCGTACGCCTTAGCATCAAATTTTACCAAAGTTTTTTGCGAAAACAAACGTGAGTACTGCATTTTATCATCCGAAGAAAAAGGAGAAATCATCGTAGCTCCTGTTGGTGCAACAATGGTAGGTACCATTATTGAAACCTACAACGCTAATCAATCCGTAAAAAAAGGAGATGAAATGGGTTATTTTTCTTTTGGAGGATCTACAATTGTACTACTTGTTGATAAAGATAAATTAACAATTGATGCTGACATTATAAAAAACACTAAAAACCGTATTGAAACCTTTGTTAAAATGGGTGAAAAAATAGGATTATAAATCATTCAATTTTAACGTTTACTTTCTTTAAAAATCGCTTAAATCACAGAATTATTAGCGCATTAATCCGTAAATTTGCGAAGTTTTACACTTAGCTGATTTACAGATGAAAAAAATATTAGATATTCTTTACTCTACCCGTTTAACTGCAGTACTATTTTTCGTATTTGCCATCGCTATGGGAGTAGCCACTTTTATAGAAAATGATTTTGGAACACAAACCTCTAAAGCGCTAGTTTATAACACTTGGTGGTTTGAATTGATTATGGGATTTTTTGTAATCAATTTTTTTGGAAACATTTTCAGATACCGTTTATACAGAAAAGAAAAGTGGGGGGTTTTACTTTTCCACGCTTCTTTTTTATTGATTTTAATTGGTGCGGGGGTTACTCGTTACATAAGCCATGAAGGAATTATGATTATTGATGAAGGAGAAACGACAAACACTTTTTTTTCTGACATCAATTACTTAAATGTTGTTGTTGATAATAACGAGTTTCAAAAAGAAACCAACAACAAACTACTTCTTTCTGCTTGGGGAAGTAATTCTGCTAAATTTACAGAAATTTTTCAACCTAAAAAAGATGGAAAGCAACACGAAATAACATTTAACTTGGTTGATTATATTCCGTGGTCTGAAAAGAAACTTGTTTTAGATGAAAACGGTGTTGAACATTTATTTTTAGTAGAAAGTTCTAGCGGAAGCAGACACGAACATTATATAAAAAGAGGAACCACTCAAAATATTCATAACATACTTGTTAGTTTCGATGTGCCTGAAAACAATGCTTCTGTTAATTTTTATTACGAAGGAGATAATTTAAAAATGGTCTCTAAAAATAATGGTGATTGGCTTAGAATGGCTGATCAAAAAAAAGGTCAGATTGTTAAAGATAGCGCACAACACTTTCAGTTCTTAACACTACATACCATAAAAGGATTGCAGTTTGTAATTCCGAAATCTCCTGAAAAAGGGATTATGAAAACGCTTGCTGGAGAAAAAGACAATAAAAAATATGATACTGTTATTTTTGACATCACTGCAAACGATGAAACCGAAAGAGTAGAATTTTATGGAGGTCAATTTAATGTTGACAATGTTGAAGAATTTAGCCTTGGCGATTTAAACTTTAGGGCTTGGTATGGTGCTAAAAAACGATACACGCCTTTTAAAGTGAAGTTAAATGACTTTCAATTAGAAAAATATCCTGGTTCAGAAAGTGCTGCTGCCTACGCAAGTGAAATTACGGTTATAGCTGAAGAAGAAACTTTTGATTTTAGAATTTTTATGAATAATATTTTAGATTACAAAGGGTATAAATTATTTCAATCTAGTTATAAAATTGATGGTGAACATGAACAAACACATTTATCTGTAAATCATGATTTCGTTGGTACTTGGATTACCTACATTGGATATTTCTTATTATTTTTCGGGTTAATCTGTATACTATTTATTAAAAACACACGCTTTGACGACTTAAAAAAATCATTAGAAAAAGTAAAAGTTAAAAAAGCAGGCTTATCTGTAATTCTATTATTGTTTTCACTTGGTGCTTTTAGTCAACATAATGCGCCACACAAACCAAAACAACTTTCAGAAGTACAAATAGACTCTATTTTAACGAGTAACAAAGCGAGCCTTGAACATACCACCAAATTCAGCTCATTAGTAATACAAGATGTTGGTGGTAGAATGAAGCCAGCCCACACTTTAGCTTCTGAACTGGTTAGAAAAGTAGCACATACCAATAACTTTAAAGGAATGAACCCGACACAAGTGTTGCTTTCTATTACTGAAATGCCGATGCTTTGGCTGAATGTTCCTTTTGTTTATTTAGAAAAAGGAAATACACAAATAAGAGAACTTTTGGGTGTAGCTAAAGATGCTAAATATGCTAGATTTATTGACTTTTACGACACTAAAGGAACTTCTAAAATAGGAAAATTAGTTACTGAGGCGCAAAAGAAAAATGTAAAAAACAAGTTTGAAACTGACCTTGTTAAAGTAGAACAAAGAGTTTGGTTATTATCACAAACTTTAGGTGGCGGTATGTTACGTATTTACCCAATACCGAATGATGACAATAATAAATGGGTGTCGCAACCAGAAACTTTAAATGCTGGTTTTAAAGGAACCGACTCGGTTTTTGTTCGTCAATCACTACCTGTTTACATGCAACTTTTACAAGTTTCAAGAAAATCGGGAGACTATACCGAAACAAATAAAGTTTTAGGTGGAATTAAAAAATTTCAGCAAAAATTCGGAAAAGAAGTATATCCATCAGAAGATAAAATTGAATTAGAGATTGCCTATAATCAATTCGATGTTTTTAATCGTTTGATTAAGTACTTCGGATTATCTAGTGTGCTTTTAATTATCTTTTTGATTACTCAAATTTTTTCAACTAAAAAATGGATAAATTCTGTAGTTAAAGTATTAATCGCTGTTATTATTGCTTTCTTTATTTTACATACTTTAGGATTGCTTTCTAGATGGTACATTAGCGGAAATGCTCCTTGGAGTAATGCATACGAGTCTATCGTATTTGTTGCTTGGGCAACCATGTTATTTGGATTGATACTTGGAAGAAAATCAACCTTAACAATTGCTGCGGCTACTTTTATAACTGCTATTACTTTGTTTTTTGCAAGTCAGAATTGGTTAGATCCAGAGATTGCAAATCTTCAACCTGTATTAAACTCTTGGTGGTTAAAAGTACATGTATCAATTATTGTAGCTAGTTACGGACCTTTTTCTTTAGGTATGATTTTAGGAATATTTAGTTTATTCTTAATGATTTTTACCAATGCAAAAAATAAGAAGAAAATAGATCTTCATATAAAAGAATTAACAATCATCAACGAAATGTCTATAACTGTTGGATTGGTGATGTTAACCATTGGTACTTTTTTAGGTGGAATGTGGGCGAACGAAAGCTGGGGACGTTATTGGGGATGGGATCCAAAAGAAACTTGGGCGTTGATCTCAATCATGGTATATGCGTTTGTTTTACACATGCGTTTAATTCCTGGATTAAGAGGTAGATATACTTTTAATTTATGGACGGTTATCGCTTTTGCATCAATAATGATGACTTACTTTGGTGTGAATTTCTATTTATCAGGTTTACATTCATATGCCAGTGGTGACAAGGTAATTACACCTACCTCAGTTTATTACTCTATTACTTTTGTTTTTATCCTTGGTTTATTCGCTTGGCTTAAATATAAAAAGTTTTATAAAAAATAAACACCTTATTATTTTAACATAAAAAATGTACTTTTACACGTTTATAAAAAGAAAAACATGTTCAATAAAAATATAAAATTAGGATTTGCAGGATTGATAACTTTATGGGCTATTTACGAGTTTGCTCAAGTTCATATAATGAATGGAATTTCGATACTTTTACTAGCAGGTATTTTCGTTTTCTTTTATTTTAAAAACGAATTTATACTACTTGCCTTCATGCAACTACGTAAACAGAATTTTGACGGCGCTAAAAAATGGTTAGATTACATTAAAAACCCATCTACCGCGTTAATTCAAAAACAAGAAGGTTACTATAATTATTTACATGGGATTATGTTAAGTCAAACCAACATAACACAAGCAGAAAAATTTTTAAAAAAGGCTGTTAAGTTAGGTTTAGGTATGGATCATGATTTAGCAATGGCAAAATTACAATTAGCAGGAATAGCAATGACGAAACGCAGAAAGCGTGAAGCTACTAATTTAATGACAGAGGCTAAAAAATTAGATAAGCACGGCATGTTAAAAGAACAAATGCAAATGATGAAACAACAAATGAAAAAAATATAATTTTTATTTCGTACTATAAATAAACAATTAATGCTAAAGATTTTTTTTTTAAAAGCTTTTGAAAAATATGCTTCTCGATGGATTGTTTTAATTGTAGATCTCATTTTAATATGTATCTCTTTTATTTTAGCATATGCTGTTCGGTTTAATGCTTCATTAGATTTTGACAAAAAAAGTTTATATTATCAAATTCCTTTTATAGGTATCATTGCTTTAATTAGTTTTCTTACGGTTGGATCTTATAAAGGTATTGTAAGACATACAGGAACTCGAGATGCTTTTAATGTCTTTACTGGAGTAACTTTACTCTCTACGATTACGATAAGTATTGTTTTGATTAACAATAGATTTTCTGTATTCCCTAACTTTACCATTCCTAAATCGATTGTGATTATTCATTATCTAATTTCTATTCTGGTTTTAGTTATTAGTCGATATATTTTTAAAGCTTTTTTTGAGATTATCTCAACAGAACTAAATACGATTACAAATGTCTTAATTTATGGTTCTGGAGACTCTGGATTAATAACTTATGGTGCTTTAAACAGGGATAGCAAGAATAAATATGAAATATTAGGCTTTATCGATGATGATGAAAAGAAAGCAGGTAAAAAAATTAACCGTATTAAAATATACAACAGTAAAACGTTAAATAAAGAGTTTATTAAGAGTAAAAACATTGATGAAATTATTATTTCTATACAAAATATAAAATCTGAAAAACTACTTTACCTTACTGATAATTTATTAGATTTAGGTGTTAAAGTTAAGATTGTACCACCGCTTGCTAAATGGATTGATGGCGATTTAGAAGCCAATCAAATTAAAACTATAAAAATAGAAGATCTACTAGACAGAAAACCAATTTCTATAGACAATCCAATAATTAAAAGAGATGTTAATAATAAGGTAATTTTAATTACTGGTGCTGCTGGATCTATTGGATCTGAAATCTCAAGGCAACTAAGTTCATATAATCATAAACACCTTGTATTAATTGACCAAGCTGAATCTGCTTTATATGACCTTCAGCAAGAACTGGTTCAAAAAAACAGACAAAATATCACTTCTATAGTTGCTGATGTAAGAGATAAAAAAAGGATGAGTCTAATCTTTGAGCAATACAAACCTGAAAAAGTATTTCATGCCGCCGCCTACAAGCATGTTCCTCTAATGGAAATGAGTCCTTACGAAGCTGTTAAGATAAACATTGGAGGCACCAAAAACATAGCAGACTTGGCTATAAAGCATAATGTAGAGCGTTTTGTTATGGTATCTACAGACAATGCTGTAAATCCGACAAATGTTATGGGAGCAACAAAAAGAGTTGCTGAGATGTACATTAGTTGCTTAAGCAATGCTACCGATCATGAAACTAAATTTACAATAACTCGCTTTGGAAATGTTTTAGGTTCAAACGGATCCGTTATTCCTCTTTTTAAAAAGCAAATTGAAAACGGAGGTCCTTTAACGGTTACTCACAAAGATATAACACGTTATTTCATGACTATCCCTGAAGCATGCTGTTTAGTCCTTGAAGCTGGTACTATGGGAAATGGTGGTGATATATATATCTTTGAAATGGGAAAATCTGTTAAAATATATGAAATCGCAAAAAGAATGATTCATTTATCTGGATTAAATTTCCCTGAAGATATCGGTATAAAAATAACAGGTTTAAGAGCTGGGGAAAAACTATATGAAGAACTTTTAGCTGATGGAGAAAATACTACTCCGACGTATCATGAAAAAATAATGATTGCTAAAAACCAAAAAATAGACGCTCACTTTATTATCGATAAAATCACTAATTTATGTATATCTAATCAAGAGCTTAATAATCAAAAGACAGTACAACTTGTAAAAGACATTGTTCCTGAATACAAGTCCAACAATTCTATTTATGAAAAGTTAGATAATACAACAAAAAAAATAACCATTTAATGATTTTAATTGCAGATGGAGGTTCAACAAAAACAGATTGGATTGCTCTTAATAAAAATGATAAAAAAGAGCTTTTTAGAGCTAAATCATTAGGCTTAAATCCTGCAGTTCTTTTAAAGAATCAATTATTACATCGAATCGAGAAAACGCCTGAATTAATTGCTATAAAATCGAAAGTACAAGAGATTTATTTTTACGGAGCAGGTTGTGGATCGCCACAATCTATTCAGATTTTAGAAGCCGTATTACAAATAGTTTTCCCTAATGCAAAAATCACTATTTCAGAAGATCTTTTAGGTGCTGTTTACGCAGCTACTGCTAATAAGCCTGCCATTGTTTGTATTTTAGGAACAGGGTCCAACAGTTGTTATTATAACGGAACCTCTATAAACAAAATTCATCCATCACTGGGATATACAATTATGGATGAAGCTAGTGGTAATTATTTTGGTAAACGATTATTAAGAGATTTCTACTATCAAAAAATGCCTAAAAACTTAGCTAAAATATTTGCTAATCAATTTAATCTTGAGATTGATTTCGTTAAAATCAACTTATATAAAACACCAAATCCAAATATGTATTTAGCTTCGTTTGCTGAATTTATGTTTGAATACAAAAATGATAAATACATAAAAAAACTAATAAAGAAAGGATTTCGTAAATATTTCAAATATCAAATATTGCCTTATAACAAAGAATCCTCAACACCTCTTTACTTCATAGGCTCTATTGCTTATTATTTTAGCCATTTTTTAGAAGAGGTAGCATTAAAAAATAATCTAATCATTACCGATATAATACAACGTCCTATTGATGATTTAGTCAAATTTCACCAAAAGAACACTTTTTAACAAAGTGAAACAATTCTCTCTAAAGCCATTCCCCTTGATCCTTTTATCAAAATAATGCTTTTTTTTACTGGATTATTTAATAGATGTTCTTTCAACTCCTCAAAATCTAAAAACTTAAGATAGTTTGTTTCTGTTTTATGGAAGTGCTCTCCAATAAAAAAGACTGAATCAAATTTAAATTCTGTAGCTAAATCTACTATATTTTGATGCTCTTTAACGCTGTAATCACCCAATTCAAACATATCACCAATGATAATAGTTTTATGTCTACTTTCAAGATCGTTAAAACTTTCTAAAGCGGCTTTCATACTCGTTGGATTTGCATTATACGCATCAAGAATAATCTTGTTATTATCCGTATCAATTACCTGAGATCGATTATCTGATGGAATAAAGTTTTCAATTGCTTCTTTTATTTTCTCTTTTGATACCTTAAAATAATGACCGATAGTGATCGCTGCAGCAATATTTGAAAAATTATAAGCACCAATTAAATTACTTTGTATTTCTAGTGAATCAAATGATAATTTAACAAACGGATTTGCATTTATATAAACAATAGACTCATTAAATAAAACAACAGTTGCTTTTGTAGTTTTAACTAATTGAATAGAATCTTCTGGATTAACAAAAACTTTTTTTTCATTACTAATTAAGAAATCATACAACTCCGATTTTGCCTTAACAACCCCTTCTAGAGAACCAAAACCTTCTAAATGTGCACTTCCAAAATTGGTTATATATCCAAAATCCGGATTTGATATCTCTGATAAACAAGCAATTTCATTAGGATGATTTGCCCCCATTTCAACAATACCAATTTCGGTTGCTGCCGTCATAGATAATAATGTTAGCGGCACACCAATATGATTATTCAAATTACCTATTGTTGCTGTTGTCTTATATTTTGATGATAATACAGCATTAATTAACTCTTTCGTTGTCGTTTTACCATTACTTCCTGTTAAAGAAATAATTGGAATCCCTAACATATCTCTGTGATATCTTGCTAATTCTTGGAGTGTTTTTAACACATCTTCAACTAAAATTATATTTTCTGAAGTTTTATATGCTACCTCATCAATAACTGAAAAATCAGCGCCTTTCGCTACGGCTTCTTCAGCAAATTTGTTTCCATTAAAATTTTCTCCTTTTAATGCAAAAAAAATGGTATTCTCTCTAATATTTCTAGTATCCGTATCAACTAAACCATGTTGAATATATAACTTATATAAATCTGCTATCTCCATGTTGTAAAAATAAAAAAACCTCATTGAATTTCAATGAGGTTTTTTATTGTATTATTTTGTTTATTTAGCTTTATCCGGAACAGCTCTTTTTCTTTTATTTAACATCATTGGCCCCATTTTGTCGGTAGCACATCTAAACCCTATGAAGTTAGTTGCCATATATTCTGGAAAGTACCTTCTTTGAGCAGGATCTAACCAATATTCTCTATCTGCCCATGAACCTCCTTTATAAACTCTAGATTTATCACTAACCAACGTAGTTCTTCTTTTAGAGTCGTACTTATAATTATCGATTGCATTCCCTAAAGAATCTCTTTCAGATTCTGGTTTTTGAGGTGAATTATACATTCTTGAAGCACTATCTAACTGATCTTTATCTAAACCATAATCTTTCGAAGAAGATTGATCTCCATCTCCTAAGCTTGAGTTATTTGCTAAGTTATAATTTCTTCTCATATAAGTATCTTCCTTTGTAATTGGAATATACTTAACACTTCCTGGTAAATCTTTAGGTACAATTCTTCCGTTTTCTAAAGTATCATATTCTATCTCCCCCATTTCATCGCCAACAATAACAACCTTACCGTTTTGATCTATTAACTTTTTTGTAAAAACATTTCCTCTGAAATAATTAAAATCATTTGCTTCAGAATCAATTATAGGGCGATACACATCCTCTACCCATTCAGCAACGTTACCTGACATGTCATACAAACCATAAGCATTTGGTGGATAACTCCTAGCTGCGTTAGGGATATCTGACCCATCACTACTCCAACCTGCAATACCACTATAATCCCCTTTACCTTGTTTAAAGTTAGCTAACTGATCTCCTCGCCTTCTCTTATCTCTATCACGTGTATATTTACCGTCCCAAGAATATTTTTTTCTTCCACGAATATTATTATACTCACGATTTTCGAAAACTGCTTTTGCAGCATATTCCCATTCTACCTCTGTTGGAAGTCTAAATTTCTGAGCTAAAATTCCATCCGAAGATGTAACTTGTCTACCTGAAAACTTATCTTTCTCGGGTTTTGGCTCTCCTTTTTTTCTTGGTAATGGAATTCCTTTTTTATAAATTGTTGAGTCTCCTTCAAACAACGCGTATGGATTTGTTAAATAAGTATCCGTATCAAAGTTATTTTTACCTCTAAAACTTAATGAATCTTCTTTAAAGATATTTTTAATAACACCTTTATCCATTAATATTTTTAAATTTACTGCGTTTGTACGCCATTTACAGTATTTATTAGCCTGTAACCAACTAACACCTACAACAGGGTACTCTGCGTAAGACGGATGTCTCAAATAACTTTCTGACAGTAAATTTGTATTTCCTAATCCTTTTCTCCACACCAAAGTATCTGGTAAGACAGAGTGATAAATATTCTTAAACTGTGGCTCTTCTGGAGGAAATATGTCTTTTGTATATTGCATAAACAAACCATATTCTGCATTTGTAACCTCAGTTTCATCCATATAAAAAGAACGAACGTGCATTTTCTTTGGTGTTGTATTCCAATCAAACATAACGTCATCTTGTACTAATCCCATCGTAAAACTACCTCCTTCAATATGCACCATTCCTGGAGGTACTTCTTTACCATTTTTATCTTCACCTTTTAAATAACCTCCATAATTAGGGTCATTAAAATTCCAACCAGTCAATGAAGATCTACTTGAACTACCACTTCTATTGCTCTTACAAGAAGAAACCAATAACACAGTGGCAATCAATAAACTAAATATTTTTAATGTGCTTTTCATGTATTTTCAACTATTTTAGGGGTGGCGCAATTTACAATATTTATAACTCCTTACAACTAATTTATTTATAAATTGAAGTATATAGTGTTGCTATTGCAAGATTACTAACGACCATTATTTAAGTTTAGTATTACGAATTTAAGAAAAAGATTAAATATGCACCATTAAAAATCATTATTTTATACAACACAATATTCAAATTTTTATATCGTTTAGAACTTATACTTTAAAAAAACATAAAACTTTAGCTTTTTTTTAAGAAAACTTTATATTTGCCCAACTAACAATCAAATTATTACATGAAAAAATTATCTTTTTTATTATTTTTTGTCTGTTTTGCCCTTCAAACCAAAGCACAACAAATTACAACAGCAACACCTTTTTTATTAATATCGTCTGACGCACGTGCTGGTGGTATGGGAGACGTTGGTGTCGCAACATCTGCTGATGCATTTTCTATTTTTCATAATCCTGCTAAAACAGTTTTCAATGAAAACAAAATAAGTATTGGTTTAAATTACACACCTTGGTTACGTAATTTAACTGATGATATTTTTGTTGGAAACGCATCTTATGTAAATAGATTTAAAGAAAATGCTGCTTGGGGAGTGGACATTAAATATTTCTCTCTTGGTCAAGTTCAATTAACAGATTTAGATGGTAATAGTCAAGGAACAATAAACCCGAATGAATTTGCTATTACAGGTATCTATTCTATGAAATTGAGTGAAAAATTCTCAATGGGTGTTGGATTTAAATACATCAACTCTAACCTAGACATTAACAGTAGTAGTATTAATGCGGTAAACTCAATAGCTTTTGATCTTTCTGGATATTATCAATCAGACGAGAAGAACTACGGAAATTTTAATGGTCGTTATCGCTTAGGATTTAATATCGCAAATATTGGTCCAAAAGTACAGTATACGAACGGAGGTTCTGAAAGCTTTATTCCAACTAATGCAAAATTAGGGGGTGGTTTCGATTTTATTTTAGATAGCAAAAACACGTTGGGTCTTAGTCTCGAATTCACAAAATTATTAGTTCCTTCTAGCGGAGCTGATTCCTCTAGGGGTTGGTTCGAAGGAATGTTTACTTCTTTAGGTGATAGAGATTTTAGTGAAGAGCTTAAAGAAACAACTTGGGCGTTAGGTGCCGAATATTCATATAATAACGCATTTGCTCTTAGAGCTGGATACTTTCATGAAAGTGAACAAAAAGGCCTGAGACAATTTTTAACTTTGGGTACTGGTTTTACAGCCAAAGCATTTAATTTAGATTTATCTTATTTAATAAACACATCATCAGTTAATAACCCGCTAGAAAACACTTTACGATTTTCTTTATCATTTGATTTAGGAGAAATTTACTAGGTTTATTAAATTGTAGATTTTTTTTAATAAATTCGTATCATAATACAAAAGCAGTCTAACAGGCTGCTTTTTTTGACCAACACTATTTCTTTATGGAAAAAATAGAATTAAAGACTTCTGCGACTCTTTTTAACAATGTATCGGAATTAGCTCAAGAAGATAAATTGCTTATGGATAAAGCTATTGAAGCGAGAGCTAAAGCTTACGCTCCTTACTCTAAATTTAGCGTAGGTGCTGCTTTCTTATTAGAAAACGGTGTAATTATTTTAGGTAACAACCAAGAAAATGCGGCATATCCATCAGGAATGTGCGCTGAGAGGGTTGGAATATGGAAAGTTGGCTCTGAATTTCCTGGAGTAAAAATTAAAAAATTAGCCATTACTGCTGCTTCAGAAAATTTAACAGTAGACAAACCTGTTGGGCCTTGTGGTGCATGCAGACAAACTTTATCTGAATACGAAATCAATCAAAAAGAACCAATAGAAATACTTTTTATGGGAGAAATTGGCAAGGTTGTAAAAACAACATCGTTACTTTCATTACTTCCTTTTTCTTTCGATAGCTCATATTTATAAACACACTCTAGAAATCACAAGCTCAAAAAAGATAACTCTTTTTTTTAAAATATTTAATTATAAAGCCATTTTTTAAGGATTCTACAATTCTTTTAAAATGGCTTTAAATTAATGCTTTAGTGTAATTTAAAATGCTTTATTTGTATCTACAATCCCTAATAATTTAGAATGACATCAGCAGTAATTACAGGTACAGGTTCATACATCCCCTCAATAAAAAAAGAAAATAATCAGTTTTTAGAAAGTTCATTTTTAAATGCTGATGGAACTTCTTTTAAAAACACGAACAGTGTAATTATTGAAAAATTTAAATCGATTACTGGTATTGAAGAACGTCGATATACTACGGATAATTATACGGCTTCTGACCTAGGATATTTTGCTGCGGAAAAAGCAATAGAAGATGCCAATTTAAATGCTGAAGAATTAGATTACATAATATTCGCTCATAATTTTGGGGATGTAAAAAAAGACGCTATCCAAAGTGATATACTTCCTAGTTTAGCTAGTCGTGTAAAACATTTACTCCAAATAAAAAATCCAAATTGTGTTGCATATGATATTTTATTCGGATGTCCGGGTTGGGTTGAAGGTGTCATTCAAGCACAAGCTTTTATAAAAGCAGGGGTTGCTAAGAAGTGTTTAGTTATTGGTGGAGAAACTTTATCGCGAGTTGTTGATAAGTACGATCGTGATTCTATGATTTATAGTGATGGCGCAGGCGCTTGTGTTGTTGAATTAAAAGAAGGTAGTGAAAGCGGAATCTTAAGTCATGCCTCACAAACTTTTACCAAAGAAGAAGCGTATTTTTTATTCTACGGAAACTCTTTTAATAAAAATTTAGATAAAGATGTTCGTTATATAAAAATGCACGGACGTAAAATTTACGAATTTGCATTAAATAACGTGCCTAAAGCAATGAAAACTGCGCTAGATAAAAGTGGAATTGAAATTGACGCAGTTAAAAAAATATTCATTCATCAAGCAAATGAAAAAATGGATGATGCAATTATCAAACGTTTTTATAGATTGTATAAAAAGCCAATTCCTGTAGGCATTATGCCGATGAGTATTCATAAACTAGGTAACAGCTCGGTGGCAACCGTACCTACTTTATTAGATTTAGTGCTAAAAGGGAATGTCGAAAATCAAGAAGTACAAAAAGGCGATGTAATAATACTTGCGTCTGTGGGTGCGGGAATGAATATAAACGCTGTCGTTTATCGTTATTAAAAAACTTCAAAAAATCTAAATTCAAATACTAAAAGTCTAAAATCTAAGTACTATTTTTGCATATGCAACAACACAACGTACTTATTTTAGATTTCGGATCGCAATACACACAACTTATTGCTCGCCGTGTTAGAGAATTAAACATTTACTGTGAAATTCACCCGTATAACAAAATTCCACAAAACTTAAACGACTTTAAAGCTGTAATCCTTTCTGGTAGTCCAAACTCTGTTCGTTCAGAAACGGCTTTACATCCTGATTTATCAGAAATTAGAGGGAAAAAACCAGTATTAGCTGTTTGTTATGGAGCGCAATATTTAGCCCACTTTTCTGGCGGATTAGTAGCACCATCAAACACAAGAGAATATGGTAGAGCAAACTTATCGTTTGTAAAAGAAGGAGAAGAATTCTTTTCAAATATCTCTGAAGGAAGTCAGGTTTGGATGAGTCATTCAGATACTATCAAAAACTTACCAACAAACGGAATATTATTAGCAAGCACTCACGATGTAGAAAATGCTGCTTATAAAATTGAAGGAGAAACCACCTATGCAATTCAATTTCACCCAGAAGTATATCATTCTACTGATGGTAAACAATTATTACAAAATTTTTTAGTTAATATAGCTGAAGTAGCACAAACTTGGACACCAGATTCATTTGTAGATGAAACAGTTGCTGATATACAAGCAAAAGTTGGAACAGACAAAGTTGTTTTAGGTTTATCTGGAGGTGTAGATTCTACCGTAGCAGCCGTATTATTACACAAAGCTATCGGAAGTAATTTACACTGTATATTTGTTAACAACGGATTATTACGTAAAAATGAATATACTGATGTTTTAAAACAATACGAAGGTATGGGCTTAAACGTAAAAGGAGTAGATGCTTCGGCACGTTTCTTGAATGAGCTTGCTGGCTTAAGTGACCCAGAAGAAAAACGTAAAGCTATTGGTAAAGTTTTTATTGATGTTTTTGATGATGAAGCAAATCAGATTGATGATGCAAAATGGTTGGCACAAGGAACAATTTATCCTGATGTGATTGAGTCTGTTTCTGTAAACGGTGGCCCATCAGCAACCATTAAAAGTCATCATAACGTAGGTGGTTTACCTGATTTTATGAAACTTAAAATTGTAGAGCCTTTACGAATGATTTTTAAAGATGAAGTTCGTCGTGTAGGAGCTTCTATGGGAATTGATAAAGACTTATTAGGTCGTCATCCTTTTCCTGGCCCTGGATTAGCTATTCGTATTTTAGGTGATATTACCGAAGAAAAAGTACGTATTTTACAAGAAGTAGATGCTGTTTTTATCAACGGATTAAAAGAAGATGGTTTGTATAATAAAGTATGGCAAGCAGGCGCAATTTTATTACCAGTAAACTCAGTTGGAGTAATGGGAGATGAAAGAACGTACGAAAAAGTAGTTGCCTTACGTGCTGTAGAAAGTACCGATGGTATGACTGCCGATTGGGTAAATTTACCGTACGAATTTTTACAAAAAACATCGAATAAAATTATAAACAATGTAAAAGGTGTTAACAGAGTTGTGTACGACATTAGCTCTAAACCACCTGCTACAATTGAGTGGGAATAAAATTCTAAAGAAAAAAATAAATGAAAAAGTTACAGTTTTTACTCTTAGTTTGTATTTTAACATTTGCCGTTTCTTGTGGTCAACAGAAAAGGTATGTGTCCTACAAAACTCAAGAAGGTGAAACAATGCGTGATATTGCTAGTCGTCTTAATATGAAAACAAAGGATTTATTACGTTTAAATCCTGATGTTGATAGACGGCCAGATGCTAATACCGTAATTGTTATTCCAAACCCTGAATTAAACAAAGAAAAATCAACAAAAGTAATAGATACTGTTATTGATGATACTGAAAATGAAAATTTAGAAGATAGCAACGAAACATCTGGAGAAGAAAATGCTTCAGATGTTTTTCAACAAACAATATATGAATACGAAAATCATACTGTAAAAGCAGGAGAAACTGTTTATCGAATTACTAAGAAATATGAGATTACTAAAGATGATTTAATTAAATGGAATCCTGAATTCCCAGGAATCGAACGCAATATTTTAAGTATCGGTCAAGTATTAAAAGTTAAGTCAATTGAAAAAACAATAACAATTGATAGAAAAGAGGTTTTAAAAAGCTTTTTAACACACATCGTTAAAAGTAAAGAAACAGTGTATAGTTTAACTCGTTTTTATAACATTTCAAAAGAAAATTTAGTTCGTTTGAATCCAGAATATCCTGGAATTATAAATAACGAATTATCAATTAACCAGTTGTTAAAAATAAAACCAATTGAAGAGGTGAATCCGAATGAAAACTTTCTTTTTTACAAAGACAGTATTCAAGAAGATGTAGCTATTAATTTAGCTATTCTACTTCCCTTTAAAGCTGAAGAATATAAAACAATTTCTTCTAAACATATTTTTAGTAAAGACAAAAACAGTTCTGCTCCATTAGCAAACATGGTTCTCGATTTTTACACTGGTGCTGAAATAGCTATCGATTCAATAAGAAAACAAGGCATACACGTGAATCCAACTATTTTTGATACCGGAAACAGAGGCAATAACATTACTACAATTTTAGCAGAAGATAAACTGAATAATACAGATGTTGTTATTGGCCCATTTTATTCTGATAAAGCTGAAATAGTTGCTAAAAAAATTAATGCACCTGTTGTGTTTCCTCATTTCTCGAATAACCAACATGAATTTTCAGCAAAAAAACTTATTAAATCAGCTCCTGATAAAAATAATTATACCGATTATTTAATTTCTCATTTAAAAGACAATTATAAAGGTGAACAAATATTTGTTGTAGGTGATGGTAAAATACCATCTAATAATAAAATCGTTAAAATTGTTAATCAATTAAAAAGACACGATTCTATTAAAAATATTCATGTTTTAAAACCTGAAAAAGGATACATAAAACGAAAGTTATTTACAGATAAAATGACCGCTAAAAGACATAATTGGGTTATCATTACTTCTAACGACAATGTAACAATTGCAGATGTTTTAAATAGTATGATTGGTGTTCCTGATGAAGTAACTGTTCAGGTTTTTGCTATTGAAAAGAGAGATTCTTACGATAAAATAGACAACAATAAGTTAGCAAGCGTAAATTTTACTTACGTTTCTAGTTCTTTTGAAGACAACACTTCTAATGAAGCAAAAGTATTTAACCAAAAGTATTACGCAAAAAACAATACCACTCCTTCTAGCTATGCTATTAAAGGTTTTGATATTACTTATGATGTTTTAATGCGATTGGCTTCTGGTAAAAATTTAATGAATACTTTTAAAGAAGGAGTATCACTTCGATTAGAAAATAAATTTGATTATCGTAAAAGAGCTTTTGGTACAACAAGTAACAAAGGACTCTTTATCATTAAATATAATAAAGATTTAAGTTTAACTAGACTTAAATAAAAACAAAAATGGTATGTCATTAACCTAATTTTAGTGACGTACCTTTTTTAATTATTTATACATTTCTTCATAATACTTTTGATAGTCTCCACTTGTAACATTATCTACCCATTCTTGGTTTTCTAAATACCATTTTACTGTTTTTTCTATCCCTTCTTCAAACTGCAATGATGGTTGCCAACCTAATTCATTCTTTAATTTAGAAGAATCAATTGCGTACCTAAAATCATGACCTGCTCTATCAGCTACGAAAGTTAACAGCTTTTCAGAAGCTCCAGCATCTCTACCTAAATAAGCGTCAACAGTTTTAATTAATACTTTTATTAAATCTATATTTTTCCATTCATTAAATCCTCCTATATTATATGTATCCCCTAGTTTTCCTTTGTGAAAAATTACATCTATAGCGCGCGCATGATCATTTACAAACAACCAATCTCTCACGTTTTCCCCTTTTCCGTATACAGGTAAAGGCTTATTATTACAGATATTATTTATAAATAACGGAATTAATTTTTCTGGAAATTGAAACGATCCATAGTTATTAGAACAATTAGAAATTACAATTGGCAAACCATAAGTATCATAAAAAGTTCTTACAAAATGATCTGAAGACGCTTTTGAAGCTGCGTATGGAGAATGAGGGTCGTAAGCTGTGGTTTCTGTAAAAAAACCTTCATCACCTAAACTTCCATATACCTCATCTGTAGAAACGTGATAAAACATTTTATCCTTATAATTTCCCTTCCAGGTATTTTTGGCTGCTTGTAACAAACTTAAAGTTCCCATTACATTTGTTTGCGCAAAAGAAAAAGGATCTTTTATAGATCTATCTACATGAGATTCTGCTGCTAAATGAATAACACTATCTATGTTGTATTTTATAAATATTTCTTCCATTAAGTTATGGTCACAAATATCAGCCCTTACAAACGTATAATTAGGTTTCCCATCAAGATCTTTTAAATTCTCTAAGTTACCAGCATATGTTAATTTATCTAAATTAATAATATTATAATTCGGATAATTATTAACAAATAACCGCACTACATGAGAACCTATAAAACCAGCACCTCCTGTTATTAGTATGCTTTTCATTTTATCCTTTTTGTAATTCGTTAATACATTCTTTTAAAGAATCTCTCCAATATGGAATTTCAACATTAAAGTCCTTCTTAATTCTTGATTTATTCATCACTGAATATTGGGGTCTTTTTACCGTTGTTGGATACTCGTTTGTTGTTATTGGGTGAACATTACAATCTGTTTTAGACATTGTCATAATTGCTTTTGCAAAATCATACCACGATGCTACTCCTTCATTAGAATAATGATAAATCTTATTTTTTTTATCAATTTTTTCTTCTTTTACAAGTACATCTATACAGGTCTTAGCCAAATTTTTTGCATATGTAGGTGTTCCTATTTGATCAAAAACAACATTTAAATTCTCTTTTTCCTTTCCTAAACGAAGCATTGTTTTAACAAAATTATTACCATAACTAGAATACAACCAAGATGTTCTTATTATTATCGCTTCAATAGATAAATTTAATAAGGCTTCTTCTCCTGCCAATTTCGTTTTTCCATAAACCCCTTCTGGATTAACCTCATTATTTTCGGTGTAAGGAATAAAACTTTCTCCACTAAAAACGTAATCAGTAGAAATATGAATCAGTTTTCCTCCGTTTTGTTCAATTGCTTTACCTAAATTAAAAACTCCAGTAACATTAATTTGTGTTGCTTTTTTTATTTCTTTTTCGGCAGTATCTACAGCTGTGTATGCAGCACAATTAATAATCGCTGTTATTTTATTTGATTGAATATATTCATTTACATCATCAAAATTACTTACATCTAAACTTTTTGAGCCTTCGAAAAAAAAGTAAAGTTGAGGATAATTAGAGGACAATTCTCTAATTTCTGAACCTAATTGACCATTTGCTCCTGTAACTAATATGTTCATGATTAATATTTAAATGGACTTTTAAAATCTTTTAAATACTCCAACTTGGTATCTTTATCTGATAAATGTATTTCTGCTGATTCAATTTTCCAATCAATATTTAATTCTTGATCGTCCCATTTTATTCCACAATCATGTTCTGGAGCATACTTATTATCTACTTTATAAGCAAAAATTGCAGTTGCTGACAACACTACGAAACCGTGCGCAAAACCTCTAGGTATAAATAACTGTTTCTTATTTTCTTCTGATAACTCAATAGCTACGTGCTTTCCATAATTCGGTGAGCCAATTCTTATATCAACAGCAACATCCATAATCCTACCCTTAATACAACGCACTAATTTTGCCTGAGCAAATGGTGGTTTTTGAAAATGCAGGCCTCTTAAAACACCTCTTGTAGACATGGATTCATTGTCTTGTACAAAAGTGGTGATTTTAATATTCTCATTAAATTGTTGCTGATTGAATGATTCTAGAAAATAACCTCTTTCATCTTTAAAAACTCGAGGCTCAATAGTTACAATGTCTTGAATTTCAGTTTTGGTAAAAATCATTAGAATTATTTTAATAACGAATCAAATTTACTAATAATAAATGGAGTACAGGTTTCTTTTAAAAATGAAAAAGAGCTCAACGCTAAAGTAAACTTAGTATTGAAATTGATCAGATTCCTGCCTTTGTAAGAATGAGATTTTTTGATGATGCATTGCTCAAATAAATGCAACCTGTCATTGTTTTAACAATACCGTACTTCACGTCAACCTGAGCTTATTTCAGGTTCGCATTACTACAATTAGATCTTGGATGCAATGCTGAAATAAATTCAGCATGACGCTACTACACTATTGAGTTATGAATTTAAACGAATATGTTATTACTCTTTTACTAGGTTCAATAAATATTGTCCGTAACCATTCTTACGCAATGGCTCAGCTAGCTTCCTTACCTGTGCCTTAGCAATATAGCCCATATATAAAGCAATTTCTTCTAAACAAGCGACCTTTAATCCTTGGCGTTTTTCTATAGTTTCAATAAACTGACTGGCTTCTAATAAGGAATCGTGTGTACCGGTATCTAGCCAAGCAAAACCACGTCCCATAAGCTGAACTTTTAGCGCGTCATTTTCTAAATAATGTTGATTCACCGAAGTAATTTCCAACTCTCCTCTTTCTGATGGCTGTACTTTTTTAGCGATATCAATAACATTGTTCGGGTAAAAATACAAGCCTACCACCGCATAGTTCGACTTCGGATGCTTCGGTTTTTCTATGATCGACAACGCATTTCCGTTTTCATCAAAATCTACCACGCCGTAACGTTGTGCATCTTTTACATAATAACCAAAAACAGTTGCTTTTTTCGCATTGGCAACAGCCTCTTTTGCTGACTGTAACATTTCTGGCAATCCGTGACCATAAAAAATATTATCGCCTAAAATTAAACAAACAGCATCATTCCCTATAAATTCTTCACCTATAATAAACGCTTGCGCTAATCCATCTGGCGAAGGTTGTTCAGCATAATTTAATTGTATACCTAAGTCTTTCCCATCCCCTAACAACTTCTCGAAATTCGGTAAATCTTCAGGGGTAGAAATAATTAGAATTTCTTTAATACCTGCCAACATCAATACCGACAACGGATAATAAATCATCGGTTTATCATAAACAGGGAGTAGTTGTTTTGAGACTCCTTTTGTTATCGGATATAAGCGAGTTCCTGAACCGCCTGCTAGTATAATTCCTTTCATAGGGCTATTATAACATTTCCTAATTATTTTTTTTCTTGCCATTTCCACGCAGAAAGCAATCCTTCTTCAAGCGTTTTTTCGGCTGTCCACCCTAAAATTTCGTTTGCTTTTGTAGTATCTGCATAGGCTGTAGTGATATCCCCTTCTCTTCGTGAAACAATTTTGTAGTTTACTTGTTTATTAGTTACTTGTTCAAAAGAATTAATAACCTCCATCACAGAAGTTCCTTTACCCATACCAATATTAAATACTTCGTACTTTAAGTTACTTTTGTTTTTAAGCAAACGTTGTAATGCAGTAACATGGGCTTTAGCCAAATCTACCACATGTATATAATCTCTAACAGCTGTTCCGTCCTTTGTAGGATAGTCATCACCGAAAACTGCCAATTCTTTTCGAATACCGGCTGCTGTTTGTGTTACAAAAGGAATAAGGTTTTGAGGGATACCGATTGGTAATTCTCCTATTTTTATAGATTCGTGTGCGCCTATTGGATTAAAATAACGTAATGCAATAGCTCTAATATCATATGCCTTAGAGCATTCTTCTATTATTTCTTCACCAACTTTTTTGGTGTTACCATATGGCGATTCTGCTTTTTTTACCGGTGCATTTTCTGTAATTGGCAACTCATCTGCCTGACCATATACCGTGCATGACGAACTGAATATAAAGTTATTTACTTTTGATGCCTTCATTTCTTGCAATAAATACACTAAGCTATTTATATTATTTTCATAATACTTTAAAGGATCAGTTACACTCTCGCCAACAGCTTTAGATGCGGCAAAATGTATTACACCATCAACTGTATTTTGTAAAAAGAAGTTTGCTACGTCTTTTTTATTTCGTAAATCTATTTGAAAAAATACTGGTTTAACACCTGTAATTTCAGTGATTTGGTCCACTACTTCTATTTTACTATTAGATAAATTATCTATAATTAAAACTTCGTATCCTGATTTTTGCAAGTCTACTACAACATGCGAACCTATAAAACCCAAACCACCAGTTACTAAAATGTTTTTCATAGTCTTCTGCTCTTTTTTAAAAACAAAAGTACTATTTTAATTACTATTCATCGTGAAAACAATCTGAACAGTCTTAAATAGTATTTTAACATCCAATTTCCATGAGTACTTTTTTATATAATATAAGTCATACTCTAACTTCTTTAAATTTTCTTCGGGTGTAGCTTTCGGCATATGTATTTGCGCCCAGCCAGACACCCCTGGTCTTATCATATGTCTTAAATTGAAAAAAGGATTCTCTTTACTATACTCTTCTACATATTTAGGCTGTTCTGGCCTTGGGCCTATTAAACTCATATGCCCCATAAGAATATTATAAAACTGAGGTAATTCATCTATTTTAGACAATCTTAAGAATTTACCAACCGGGGTAATTCGGTTATCATTTTTAACAGTAAATCCACCTTCATTATTTTCCATAGTACGTATTTTGTATATTTTAAACTCTTTACCTTCTCTACCGATGCGTATTTGTGAGTAAAACATATTTCCTTTTGAGCTTATTTTTGTTAAAAAACACCCTAAAATAGTTAATGGTAAAACAAGTGGTAACACTGTTAAGGAAAACAAAGTATCAAAACCTCTTTTAAAAAATGTAAATCTTCTTTTCCTGTTAAGACTAAATATTTCATCTGAAAAATATTGATTATCTTGAATTTTTATAATTGGAATTCTTTTATTCACACATTCATAAAAATTTTCTGAATCATATATTTCAATACCCAACAAACGCAAATTAACTAATTCATTAACTTCTTTATTAGATAATTGGTTTAATTGTGTTTTCTCAAAAACAACAACTTTTATGTTACTTTCTTTTATATAACAAGTAATTGCTTTGTCTTGTAAATTTAAATCTTTATGAAAAACAACTTCATACTTATCAGATATTTTACCACTCGTCAATAGCTTATCTAATGATTTATTTAAGTTTACAAATAAACATTTTTCTTTTTTAATCATCACCACGCTTCTTACAATTTCATTTTGCTTCAAGGTAATCATATTCATTTTATTTCTTTTCTAGCTTTTTTGATAAATTAAGGAAAATTTAATGTTTTTAACTAAAGAATAATATATCTTAAAATTACAACCTTCTTAGTAACCTATAATATAAAAATTTAAACATTTTAAACGGCATTAACCTAACTGGCATTCTTAACGATATCATTTTAAAAAAATCATAAAAATTATAGAACCCTATTTTATAGAATTTTTTTAACAATTTGAATTCATTTTTTGCGTATTCATAACCGTGACGCCTTCTTAACACTTCATCCATGTTATCTCCTAAACGAAATAACAATACAGTATCTTTTACATTTCCAAATTTAAAACCTTTTAAACATGCTCTAACAAAAAAATCATAGTCTTCAGGGAAAGATTCTCCATCATAACCATTAATTTCATCAAAAACTACTTTCCTATAAACTACTGTTGGGTTAGATATTGGGTTTCTATACTTCATCATCGATATAATATTCTCATGTTTTATTGGTACTTTCCTATCTGAAACAATATTATTCTTATCTCCAACAAACTCTAACAATTGACCACCAACAATATCTAAATTTTTATCTAACAAATACTTAAACTGCTTCTCAAACCTGTCCGGTAATGCGATATCATCTGCATCCATTCTTGCTATAAAATCACACTTACAGTATTTACCACCTTCATTAGCAGCAAATCCTTGCCTCATATTTTTCTTCAACGAAACTATATCAAATACACCTTTGTTATTTACAACATATTCGTCAATTATATTATCTAATTCTATAGTTAAAGGTCCATCTTTTACAATTACTATTTGTGATGGTTTTAATGTTTGGTGAATTAATATACTATCTATAGCCCTTTTAAAAAAAACCGGATTTTCTTTATAATATATTGTAATTAACACTGAAAAGTTAACTTTTAAACTCATTATATTTCTAATTTATATAAATTTTATACTACTTTTAATATGTAAACCCTTTTAAAAAGGATTTATAAAAGTTAACTGTAGACTTCAAATCATTTCTATATCTAAAACAAAAATAAAAAAATAAAAAAAAACCTTTTTTCCCAAAAACCCTTTTAGAATATGCTCCAAGAAAATTTTGAAACCTAGCATCAAACAAATTAAAGCTGCCCGAACTTTCAAATTTATGATTTACCATGTATACTGGGAAAAAAAAAATATTTAACTTTTTACTTAAACAATCTTTAATAAAAATAGATTCTTCACCCCCAATATTAAATCGAGTAGATCCTAAACCAAAATTAGAGTCAAAATATAATTTATTTTCTATGATTTGTTTTTTTCTAAAAGCTATTTCAATACTACAAACATTTTTAAAGTTAAAAAAATTGATTCTATTTTTATAATTTTTATAATTTCTAAATTCAGGTTCACCTATATTAGTTTTAATTTTACCCGCAAATACGTCGAGGCTAGGATCTTTGATAAATTCATTTTTTATTTTATCTATATAGGAATCTTTATACCTAACATCATCATCTGCTATTATACAAATATCTGAAGTTGCATGTTTGATACAATTATTACGATTCATTGACAAACCTTTCTCTTTACATAAAAAGATACTTACATCTTTTCTTTGTTTTAAAACATCTGGTATTTCATACGCTACGTTATTTATTTCCTGAATAGAAATAATATAAGAAACATCTCCTCTTGCTTTTAATAATACAGAAGGCACATTAGTTATATTAGTATTTATAGTTGAAATAAGTATGTCTACGGTCATATTAGAATAATTCTTTTTTGATCTTTAAAAACTCTAGCTCGGATAACACATAAAAAATCCAGAAATACAACATATATGGCAAGTTTCTATTATAATCGTTTGAAGTATTAAACAAACAGAAAACTGTTAAAAATATAATTAAAAACAAACCTAATGCTTTATTTTTCTCTTTTATTTTAAATGATAAAACATAAAACTTTATAATTAAAAATATGTATAATAATATTCCTAAAATACCATAATTAATAAAGGTAGACACAAAACCATTCTCTATCATAAAAGCATTGTAATTTTGAACATATTCAGCTTTGGGATTTGAAGTACCAATACCTTTACCCCAAAAATACTCTATAATATTCATATTAGAAATTGCGTAATTCCAATTAACAACTCTTGCATTAGATGTATACTCATTTGTGTCAAAAAGATTTTCAAACCTTGCTAAAACTAAATCAATATTAATATCCTTTAAAAAAACACTTACCAGGGATCCTAATATAAAAACTACTAACGAGATAAAGAATACTTTATTCACATAGCCATCAATAGCCAAAAATATCGATAAGAAAACTGTAAAAATAAAAACTATTAAAGAGGTTCTACTAAGTGTAAGTGAAACGATAAAAAAGGTAAACAGCAGTGCTACTGGATACAAAAGTTTTAATAAAATTACTTTGTTTCGATAAATCATATATAAAAAAGAAGCCATCCATATTGATAAAGTAGCTCCTAGATTAATAGGATTACCAGTTGTTGACATTAAACGTTGAACGGAAAACCATCTAATATGAGGAATATCCTTTAAGCTTTTTCTATATAATAACTCTAATAGTTCTTGATCCATAAATTCTAAGAACGCAACTAAAAGTGTAACAATACCTTGATAAAAAATAATTTTTATAAAAATATCCAAATAGTTAATGTTGTAATTATTAGCGTTAAAAATAAGCAAAGCCAAAAACGGAAATATAAATTCAAACTTAAATCCATCTAATTTTAAAAATAAAGAACTGGAACCTACCAAATGAAAGAAAACATAAATTACATAAACTCCTAATAAAATTGATTCCTCTCTAATTTGAATATTTTTTTTTACAAAAATATTAATCAAAAACAAAAAAATAGAGAAGACTACAAAAAGGTATTTTATGGATGTTAATATATTCAACGGTACTTTTAAGAAATAATTGATTTGCGCAACAATTATTGACCAAAAAGGAAACAACACGAATATTAGAATCAATATATAAGAATTAATTTTAGCTATTCTCATATAATAATCTATATTTATCAGCTATTATATTAATATCATATTTATTTTTCATGATTAAATAAGGGAGTTTTTTTTCAACAATTGAGTCAATAAGATCAATATTTATTTTTTCAAATGAATCAGATAAAATAAACCCACCTTCTCTATTATTAAATATCTCCGAAATTACACCATCTAATTCACTGGTAATGGGAACACAATTATTAGACATAGCCTCTAAAACAACATTTGGTAAACCTTCTTTAGAGGAAAAAAACAGAAGGGCTTTTGAGTTATTTAAAATATTTTGAGTTTCTTTTTTAGACACAAGGCCAATAAAGTGAATTCTTTTTCCCATACCTGATTCTTTAACTAGATTAAAACATTTTTTAACATAATTGTCATCAAATTCCGAGTTGTCTTTTACATCCTTATAGGGTCCTACTATATTTAAAATAGCATCATTAATATGCGAATAATTATCTATAAAATACAAAATACTTTCGTAAGTTCTTTTTCGTTCACAAACCAAACCTACATAACTAAAGTTTTGTTTTTTTTGTTTTAAAGATTTTAAATTATCTTGAAGTTCAACTCCATTTGGTATTAATTTTATTTTTGAGGCGTCAATATATTTAGAATTTATTTCCTTATTTTTTTTTGATAAAACAACATTAACATTTATTTTTTTTAAAATATAATGCTTTATACTCCAAAAGCTTTTTTTATTTAGACTATCGAAATCATCATTTCCTAAAAGAGTTGTTTTTAAAATCATTTTTCGTTTTAAAACAAACCCTAAAACAAATGCAATGGTAAAAAAACCGTGATAGTGATACGTTGTTATGTTTTTAGTTATCGTTTTATATAAAATGATAAAAAATCTTTTAAAACTACTAGAAGGTAAATCAACTACTTCTATTAAATCGTTTACACTATAGCTTTTGTAGTTGCTGTGGTTCGTGTTAAATATTAATATTTTTTTTTTTACAGTTTTTGCCAAAAGTAACGCTTGCTGAGCCGCACCACTATAACTATCTAATTTATATACGAAATAAGCTATCATTGTTTTTTAGGTAGTTTAATTAGGTTTCCATAATATAAATCTTTTTCTTCAGGATAAAATTGCCCATAACCAGAAGTGGGGTGAAACGTAATTTCACCAAAAAAAATTTTATCTTCGAAAAAATAAAAATCTACTCGACAAAAACAAAAATCAGACGCCAATTTCTCCGCTAATTTTATCATTGATTCCAATTCTTTTGGCTTAGGAATATCATGTCCATTTAGAATTTCTTTAGGCCATAGAATTGGTAATAAATTCCAATTTATATCATAGTTATTTCTCTTATGGACATCTTCTTTATTAAAGTCAACATTAATCATCTCAGCATTACCATTGAAACATTCAAATTTATAATCTTCAATTCTAGTTCCATTGTTATTTATTAATAACTTTTCTACAATTATAAAAGGCTCTATATTTTTATATTGCCACTCTCTTCCTGCCTTATAATAATTGACTTTTAAGGATTTTGATAACTTAGCTCTAATTTCTTTCCAATTTTGACTTTCTTTATTCTTTATTATAAAATACGTTCCACTATCATGGTTTGTTTTTATAATTACCGGGTAATTTGGTAAATTATCAGGAGTAATATCATTAACGTTTTTCGTTGATAGTACTAGTGGTATTAAATACTCTTCTCCTAAAACTTCTTTAATATGGTTTCTTACTTTTAACTTATCTGCACAAACTGTATGTAAAGGGGTACGGTCGTACAACTTTAGCCATTGCAATTTTTCATTTAGAGTTTGAGGTGATTTTAAATTAAGAAATTTATTAAACTTTCTATAATATTGTATTTTTAAAAACATTTTATCTGATAAACAACCAGATATCCACTTTTTAATTTTAACTGTTAAGACTTTCATATATTTTCTTTTTAAATCTTTTTTATTACGGTATATTTTATAATTTTACACTTTTACTATAGGTGAGAAAAGCCATAACTAATCTTGTAAAAACGACCGTTATTGCTGCCCCCATAGCTCCAAAAATAGGAATAAGTATTAATGCTATAAAAAAACCAATTACAGAGTAAACTATTGTAATATTTCTCATCAACCTGTCTTTTTTTAATATTAAAAGTTTATTATTTCCATAAGCAATACCAATGGACAAGAATAAGGGGCTTAAAGCTAGTATATATATATATAGTAAACTATTTTCACCGGTAGTACCAAAAACAAGAGGTACTAGGAATCCTGAAAAAGCAAAAACACATACTGAAAACAATAGCCCTACTCCAATTGTTATTTTCGTAATCATCTGCATTTTAGAGGAATCTTTATTTAAATAAGGAAAAGTTGCATTTCTTATAACATATAAAAAGCTATTTAAAACTCCTATTAATTTAGATGCTAAAGCATAAAAACCAACAAACTCTAAAGGTGCAAAGAACCCTAATAAAAAAGTTGAAAAATTATTATACATGTTTGGCAAGAAGTCAATTACAAAAACATCCCAACTATCTTTTAAATACTTTTTAATTATTTCAATTTTTTGAAATTCAAAAACAACTTTAAACTGTTTTTTAAGTATAAATAAAGATACTATTCCTGAAAAACAGCCCCCCAATGAATTAAAAAGAGGTACCAAAAAAACATCATTCTCTTCTTTTAAAAAAATGAATATTGCTGCAGTAAAAAAACTTTTAGATATAACATTTAAGTAAGTTATATATTTCATATCCTCCATACCTTGAAAAAACCAAATAGGGAAAAATGCTTGACCAACCACAATACCAAATGTGAACAGATAAAGTTTACTATGTAGGCTAAATACGTCTACAAAAAAAACTAACATTAATAACACAATAAAACACAATAACATTAATATTGTTTTTATAGTAATTACACTACCAAATATTTCTTTTAACTTATTTAAATCTTCTCTATGAACAGCTACTTCTCTTGTTGCCGTTAAATTAAAGCCATAATCTACAATAATATTAAAATACATTATTGTAGCTAATGAAAAGGCTAACAATCCGTAATTCTCAGCTCCAACAATACTTATCACATAAGGAATTGTCACTAAAGGTAGCGCCAAGTTAAATATTTGAAGTATTGCTAAAAAAGAAAAATTCTTTAAAACTAGAGAATTAGATTTTATTAGATTTCTTAGTTTATTCATTAAATTAAAATGGATTTAATTACTATTTATGAATAAAGATTTCTTTAACTTTAAATAAAAATCATGTAGAAAAACATAAAATATCGAAAAAAATAAACTCAATAACAAACTTATTATAATTAATAATTTTTTACTTAAACCTGATTTTTCAATTGGGATAAAAACAGGCTCTATTATAGATATAAATGGAGTATTCTCATTAATTTCCAACTGTTTTGTTGCTATTTGCTTTTCAAGCTCTGAACAAACATTAAAAAGTAAATCATATCTAGATCTTAAATCGAGTTGTTTAATTTTAGATCGAGCGCTAGATAAATATTGATTTTTATCCTCGAAAGAGGCTAACGAAATTTGAATATCTTTAAACTCTTTATACTTTTCTTTATATCTTTCTTCAATAAATTTTAAATCATTCTCATTTTTTTCATTTCTTAAAAGCCTTAGCTCCTCTTTTAATATATTCACTGCATTTAAAACTAATTCAGAAGAAGCTAATGCCTGAGGAAAAGATGATTCGATGGTTACAATATTTTCTTTTGCATCATATTTAAACCTCAACACATTTTCAATATTTTTAAAGACATTCATTTCAAAATCCCCATAAACATTAACTTCGGATAAACTAAGAACAGGCTCTTTTTTATTTTTGAAGTCAAAAATAGATTTTATCCTTGAAAAAATAGATTTTGGTAACTCCTTATAATACTGTTTATACGTAATTTTTGAAGTAGTATCATCTCTAGTAATAGTTATTAAACTATTTGCCATCTTATCTAAAAACGGTTTACTCTCAATAATTTTTGAGTAAATTAAAGGAGAAATAACCTCTGTGCTTTTGCTTTTTAAATTAATTCCTGCCAAGGAAGCAACCCCGCCTAATCCAGACAACAATGAATTTTGTTGCGAACTTTGTGGAATAAAAACGATCTTAGATTCATATTTCTTTTCATACAAAAAGAAAGTATAAACTAAAGACACCAAGAAAACAACCAAGAAAATTATTTTAAGAGTCTTCTTTTTTTTATATATTTTTTGTATTAAAAAAGACAAGTCTAATTTATCATTTTCCATTTCTAGCATTTTATTTATCTGTTAAACTCTTTACCAAAACACCCAACGTTGCCAAACCTGTAGTAATTGCAATAACTTCTTGAGTAGAAATTTTTCTAGTATTTTCAGGTTTATTAGGTATTAAAATTACTGAACCTGGTTTTACAGTAGGGTACGATTTAAAAAACAAAAAGCGTTTGGTTGTTTTTATATCTCCATTTGCATGAATAACATAGGCCCTGCTCTTTTTTGCATTAGCTGAAAATCCTCCAGAATTTTCTATATAATGTTTAAAACTCTTCCCTTTTTCGTAGCGAACTAACGATGGTGATAGTACCTCTCCTTCTACTTTTACGGTTTGTCTTTCTGAAGGAATAAACAACTCATCTCCTTCTTCTAAAATCAAATCGAACTTTGAATCTTTACCATCTTGGGCTAAAATTTCATTTAATTTAATACCAATCTTAAAAGTATTTTTTTGTTTTATTTCATTTGATGTGTCGGCTGTTAAACTGTCTTTTTTAGCAAAGTCTGCTATCATTTCTAATTGTTTAACATCTTCTACCTTATTGTTTTTTCTTGTTAAAAAAGCGCCTTCTATATATGCGTATTTTGTTAACCCACCTGCTTGTACTATTAAATCTGAAATTCTTTCATTTTTACCGCCTAAAGAATATTCGCCTTCAAAATTAGCTTCTCCCTTTATAAATACCGTTTTTTGTTTTGTATACCCTTTCAAGTAGCGAACAGAAACAATATCGAAAGGTGCTAGCACAAAATTATCACTAACTGTACCTGCTAAACTACCACTGGCTTTTAAATCAAAATTTTTACTTATTGTTTCGAAACTACCATCTTTTAACCTTCTTGAAACATCAATCGTATTAGCATCAGCTCCATCTTTTAAGCCTCCAGCAAGGGCAATTAAATCTTCTACTTGCATGCCTTGCATAAAATCGAATTCAGCTGCCTTATTAACAGCACCATTAATCGTAATAAATTCTTTTTCTTTTAACTCTTCTTTAGAAAAAACATACACACTATCATTTTCTTTTAATAATAAGCTTTCATTTTTACTTCTTAACGAAAATGAAATGGTCTCTTTATTTACCTTATCGTAAGTTCTTACAATAATACCTCTATCTAAAAAGGCTTCTTTGGTTACACCTTCAGCTTTTGTTAATAAAGATGCTAATGACAAATTTTCTTTATACTCATATTTACCAGGTTGAAAAACTGCTCCCGCAACACTAACTTTATTTAAAAATTGATTAGACACTTTATTTATTTTTATAAAGTCTCCATCTTTCAATTTTTCTTTAGCGAAAGCTACTAACGGAATCTCTACTAATTCTTTTTGCTTTCCATTAATTCTTTCAATAATGATATTTTGTTTGTATGCATCAAAAACAAAACCACTACAATATTTTATTAAATCAACTACTGTTTCTGCTGCTTTCATTTCATATAAACCAGGTCTTTTTACAGCTCCTTCAATAGTTATTATTTTATCGTAAGGTTTAACAATGATAACATCTTGATCTTGCACTGTGATATTACCTGTCTCAGAACCATTGATTAAAAAATCATAAAAATCAAAGTCGGCTACTTTTTCTCCCCCTCTGAACAATCGAATATTTCTAAACGTTCCGTTTTCAGTGGGTCCACCTGCTGCGTATAAAGCATTTAATACGGTAGAAAAACCACTTAACGAGTAAGACCCTGGTACTTTAACTTCGCCTACAATACTTACTTGCACATTGCGAACTTCTTTAATAGAAACAGCCATGTGTACTTTGTTATAACTATTAGACGAAGCGCCAATACCAGCATAAATTCTTTTTAAATAATTCTTTATTTTAGATTTTGCTGCTTTTATAGGTAAACCTACTAATTGAATATAACCAACACCTTGAATATTAATTGCACCTTGCCTATTTACTTTCTTCTCGTAATTAGCTTCAGCAGCACCCCATAAATCAATTGAGAGTATATCTCCGCTACCGATTACATAATTTTCAGGCGTTGCTATATTTAAGTTTGGTGTGAATGTAATATTTGGATTGTTAAAAAAGTCATACCCGAAAAGTAAAGATTCTTTAGGTTCCACCTCTTCTTTGCCTGTCAATCCAAAAAGCAATTGATTACTCGAAGTACTGTTATTTCCTTGCGATTCATCTATATTCGTATTTTGATTATTGGTTGAAGTACCTAAATTTCGAATTCTAGCTTGTAATTTCTGGGCTTGTAGCTCAGACATCCCTCTTGTTTTGGCTATTGACAATGCCTGTTCTAAAGTATACCCTTCTTTTTTAATTTTATCACGATAATTCGCTACTTGTTCATCTGACAAGTTATCTACCTCAATAGTATTCATTTGTTGCTGAATACTCTGAGCATAATTTGTAAAACTAACGAATACGAAAAGAACTATGAAAACACTTTTTAAGACTTCTTTTCTTCCTATTTTATTTGTCAACTGCATAATTTTTAAACCAATTAATGAATTCTTTAATTCCCTTACTTAGTAAGGTATTGGGTTTATAGTTATAATCTTTCATTAGATCATTAACGTTTGCCCATGTTTTTTCAACGTCTCCTGGCTGAATTGGTAGTAGCTCTTTCTGAGCTTCTTTACCTATATTTTTTTCTATTTCTGATATAAAATCTAATAATTTCACCGAATTATTATTTCCTATATTGTATACTTTATATAGCGTCCTGTCCTTTATATCAGATACTAAAACGCGTTCTATTCCTGCTACAATATCATCTATATAGGTAAAATCACGCTGCATTTTACCATAATTAAAAACTTTTATAGGGCGATCGTTTGATATGGCATCAGCAAATAACATAGGAGCCATATCGGGTCTTCCCCAAGGTCCATACACCGTAAAAAAACGCAATCCTGTTGTAGGTATTTTATATAAATGGCTATAGGTATATGCCATTAATTCGTTGCTTTTTTTGGTCGCTGCATATAAACTCACAGGTGTATCTACCTTATCTTCTTCTGAAAAAGGTATTTTTGCATTTGCCCCATATACACTAGAACTACTCGCATATACTAGGTGTTTTATGTTGTTATAGCGAGCGCATTCTAAAATATTTAAAAAACCTACGATGTTACTTTGTATATAGGCATCCGGATTTTCAATACTATAACGAACCCCTGCTTGTGCTGCTAAATTACAGACTACGTCGAACTTTTCTTGTTCAAATAATGCAACTAAAGCTTCTTTGTCCTCTAAATTTATTCTCCTAAATTTAAAGTCACTATACGTGCTACTTATATTTTCTTTATGAAAAGCAGCAGCTGTTTCTTTTTGTACGCCCAATTCTTTTAAACGATCGTACTTTAAATCAACATTATAATAGTCATTAATATTATCGATTCCTATAACAGTATAACCTTTATCTAATAGTTTTTTTGACAAATGAAAACCAATAAAACCCGCAGCTCCTGTAACAAGTATTTTCATGTATGCTAGTTTTGTTTTCCTATTTGATAATATTCAAAACCTTTATCTTGTAAATTGAAAACATTATACTGATTTCTACCATCAAAAATAATAGGAGTATTAAGTTGTTGTTTTATTTCTGAAAAATCAGGAGAGCGGAACTCTTTCCATTCTGTTAACATAATTAAAGCATCTGCTTCTTTTAAAACCTCATATTTTGATTCGAAGTATGAAATACCATCAACCCCTTTTAAATAAAAGTGTTGTGCTTCCTCCATCGCTTTCGGATCGTATGCTTTTATGGTTGCTCCACGTTTTACCAATTCTTTTACTACATAAATAGCGGGTGCTTCTCGCATATCATCGGTACCTGGTTTAAAAGCCAGTCCCCAAAGAGCAAAAACCTTTCCTGATAAATCTTCACCAAATCTTTTTACGATTTTCTCTGCAATCACAAACTTCTGTCGATTATTAACATCTTCAACAGACTTTATTAACTCAGCATTGTACCCGTGTTCTTGGGCAATTTTATTTAAGGCCTTTACATCTTTAGGAAAACAAGAACCTCCGTACCCTGCTCCTGGATAAATAAAACTGTACCCTATTCTACTATCTGAACCGATACCAATACGAACTTGGTTCGCATCTGCGCCTACTTTTTCACAGATATTAGCAATCTCGTTCATAAAAGAAATCTTAGTTGCTAACATTGCGTTCGCAGCGTATTTTGTCATTTCTGCTGAGCGAATATCCATGCTAATAAGACGGTCGTGTGACCTTAAAAAAGGGCTATACAGTTCTTTCATGGTATCAAAAGCATACTCCGATGCTGCGCCAATAACAACTCTATCGGGCTTCATAAAATCATCGATGGCAGCTCCTTCCTTTAAAAATTCAGGATTTGAAACTATATCAAAAGCTATCTCTTCTCCTCTGCTAGCTAATTCTTGTTGAATGGCAACTTTTACTTTATCTGCTGTACCAACAGGTACGGTAGATTTATCAACTACCACAAGTCTTTTAGTCATTTTACGACCTATTTCTTTGGCTACAGACAATACATATTGTAAATCTGCAGAGCCATCATCGCCCATAGGAGTTCCGACAGCGATAAAAACAACCTCAGCATCTCTTATCGCTTCTTCTAACTTGGTGGTGAAAAACAGGTTTTTATTTGCGATATTTTTCAACACCATATTTTCTAAACCTGGCTCATAAATAGGAATAATCCCTTCATGTAGCTTATCTATTTTATGTGAATCAATATCTACACAAGTAACCCTGTTTCCCATCTCAGAAAAACAAGCCCCTGAAACCAAACCTACATATCCTGATCCGACAACTGCTATATTCATTCTTCTTATTATTTAAGCTTATTATTTTCTTTTTCAGCTACCTCCTTACGCAATTCGCTGCTAGAAAAACGATGTTCTCGTTTGTTATAAAATAAGGTGATGCCTTTTTCTTCACAGTAGGTACGCCCTGTAAAATTTTTATCAGTATATTCATCTCCTAAAATGCGCACATCTATTTTAAAAGATTGCAATACATCCTCTAAGTCTTGCTCTGTAGTATACGGCACTATCTCATCAACATATTTACATCCTTTTAGCTGAATGTATCTTTCTACTACAGATTGTATGGGTTTGTTTTTTTCAGGTCTATCAACCGTAGGGTCTGTTTGCAAACCACAAATCAAATAATCGCATTGTTCTTTTGCGTCTTCTAACATTTTTACATGACCCGCATGCAACAAATCGAATGCGCTAAAGGTTATTCCTATTCTCATTTCTTTTTCTTTTTTGCAAATATACTTTTATCCCCTTAAAAATAAATGTTTCTCTCCTGAATTAACCAATGCTGTATTCCTGATATCATGCACAATTTCTATAGATGATTTAGCATCTATTAATCCAAAACCATTTCCTTTTAAAATACCTTTATAACTTTCGGTATGTAATTCTGTAAATCCGCCACTAAACTCAATTTCTTCTCCGTCTACGGTTATAGATCGATACGTTCTTTGTCCATTTTCTAGGACTTGCTTTGGTAATGAATTTTCATCAATTGATAAAAACCAACGTACTCTTGCATTTTCAAACTCTAAATAACCTGCCGACTTATCTTTTTCTCTTAAGTGTACCAAATTTTCTTGCACTTCACCAAAAATCCAAGAAAGCATATCGTAAAAATGAACCCCTATATTTGTTGCAATTCCTCCCGATTTACTTTCATCTCCTTTCCATGAAACATCATACCAATTACCACGAGAAGTGATATACGTTAAATCAATATCGTATTTACCTTTTTTATTTTCAGCTTCAACTTTCTTTTTTAAAGCAATAATACTTGGGTGTAACCTTAATTGAAGTATGGTATTAATACTATTTCCTGACTCTTTTTCGATTGCTTGTAAAGCATCTACATTCCATGGATTTAAAACTAATGGTTTTTCACAAATTGCATCTGCTCCTCTTCGCAAGGCCATTCTTATATGTGAATCGTGTAAATAATTTGGTGTACAAATACTTACATAATCTAACTGTATGTTTTGTTGGCGCTTTATTTTTTCTATGTGTCGGTCAAATCGCTCGAACTCCACAAAAAAATCTGCTTTCGGAAAATAACTATCCATTACACCTACACTATCAAACTTATCTAGCGCAGCTATTAAATTATTGTTCGTGTCTTTTATAGCTCTTAAATGACGTGGAGCTATATATCCTGCAGCACCAATTAAAGCAAAATTTTTCATTATAATGTTTTATCTATTAATTTTTGAGGTAGGAAATTTTTCACATCATAAACGACTCCGTTTTCCTTTTTCAACCTCAATAAATCTACTTGTTTAAATTCATTGTGTGATACCGCTAAAACAACTGCATCATATTTTTTCTTGTATAGCGTATCATTTAAAGTTATGCCGTATATATCTAAAACTTCTTTTTCTTTTGCCCACGGATCATAAATATCAATAGTAACTCCGTAACTTTTTAAAGCATGATACACATCAATTACTTTTGTATTTCTTATATCCGGACAGTTTTCTTTAAAAGTGACTCCTAAAATTAAAATTTCAGCATTTTTAACTTTTACATCTTTTGCTATCATCAATTTTACCACTTCTGAAGCAACATGATTTCCCATGCTGTCATTCAAACGTCTTCCTGATAAAATTATTTCTGGATAATACCCAAACTGTTGTGCTTTTTGCGCCAAATAAAATGGATCTACTCCAATACAATGCCCACCTACTAAACCCGGTTTAAATGGTAAAAAATTCCATTTAGTTCCTGCAGCCTCTAAAACATCATTAGTATTAATATTCATTAAACTAAAGATCTTAGCCAACTCATTTACAAAAGCAATATTGATATCTCTTTGGCAGTTTTCTATAATTTTTGATGCTTCAGCAACTTTAATAGAAGGTGCCATATGAGTTCCTGCAGCAATGACCGACTTATATAAATCATCAACTTTTTTAGCTGTTGCCTCTGTAGAGCCTGAAGTAACTTTTAAAATATTTTCTACGGTACGAATTTTATCTCCCGGACTTATTCTTTCAGGTGAATAGCCTACATAAAAATCTTGATTCAATTTTAATCCTGATTCTTTTTCCAAAACAGGCACACAGTCTTCTTCTGTTGCTCCTGGATATACTGTAGACTCATAAACTACAATATTGCCTTTCTTCAAGACGTTTCCTATTGTTTTACTTGCACTTAATAACGGCGTTAAAATAGGTTGGTTGTTTTTATCTACGGATGTTGGTACTGTTACAATATAATAATCACAACTTCTTATATCATCAGCATTACTTGTTATAAACAATCCTTTTTCATCAGAGTCATTAACTACTAAAACTTCTTTTAATAAATCATTATTAACTTCTAACGTTACATCTAAACCTGATTTTAACTCTTCAACTCTTTTGAGTTTTATATCGAAACCAACCACTGAATATTTAGTCGCAAATAACCTCGCTAAAGGCAAACCGACATAACCCAATCCTATAATTCCAATTTTTGGTACATTCATCATTATTACAACTAAAATAGCTTACGAAATTACAAAAAACATAGACAACAAAATATTATAAACAAAAAAAGTCTCATCAAAATTTGATGAGACTTTCTGTGGGCAATGAGGGATTCGAACCCCCGACCCCCTCGGTGTAAACGAGGTGCTCTGAACCAACTGAGCTAATTGCCCGATTTTATTTTAATTCCGTTCGGTAGGAATGTTGTGGGCAATGAGGGATTCGAACCCCCGACCCCCTCGGTGTAAACGAGGTGCTCTGAACCAACTGAGCTAATTGCCCCGATATTTTTTTTAATTCCTTTTCGGTATGGAATTCTGTGGGCAATGAGGGATTCGAACCCCCGACCCCCTCGGTGTAAACGAGGTGCTCTGAACCAACTGAGCTAATTGCCCTCAATTGCGGGTGCAAATATAGTATTGTTTTAGAAAAAAACAACACTATTCTACTTTAATTTTATAAAATTTCTGCAACGACAAACGTACTTCCTCCTACGTAAACAACATCTTCTTTACTCGCTCTTAGCTTCGCTGCTTCAAAAGCTTGATTTACAGAATCAAACGATTCTCCAATCAGGTTATACTCCTTTGCGGCTTCTTTTAGTGTTTTTTCTGACATGCCTCTAGGAATCGCTGGTTTACAGAAATAATAAACAGCTTCTGTTGGAAATAGTGGTAAAACATCCTTTAAACTTTTATCAGAAACCATTCCTAAAACAATATGCGCTATTTTAAATTTTTCTTTTTTAAGTTGATTTAAAGTATAACTCAAACCTTCTTTGTTATGAGCGGTATCGCATATTATTTTTGGGGCTGTCTGTAAAATTTGCCAACGTCCTTTTAAATTGGTGTTTTTAACAACGTTTAACAAACCTTTCTTTATGTTTTTTGCTGATATTTTAAACTCTTTTAACTGCTGAATAGTTTTTACGGCTGTTTTTATATTGTTGGCTTGATAATCACCTAATAAATCGGTTTTGTAATTAAAATCTTCTTTCGAAGCAAATAGAATTTCAGCATTACAAGCATCCGCTTTAGTGATAAAAACACTTTCCACTTCTTTTTGACGCTCACCAATAACAACTGGAACTCCGTTTTTTATAATTCCTGCTTTTTCAAAAGCTATTTCGGGTAAAGTTTCTCCTAAAAACTGTGTATGATCTAATCCGATATTGGTAATCACCGAAACTTCGGGCGTTATAATGTTTGTAGAATCTAATCGTCCTCCCAAACCAACTTCTATAATAGCAATATCAACTTGTTGTTTTCCGAAGTAATCAAATGCCATTCCTACCGTCATTTCAAAAAAAGACAAGTGTTGTGCTTCTAAAAACTGTTTGTTTTCTGAAATAAATTCAACGACACTCTGTTTACCGATTTCTTCTCCGTTTATCCGGATTCGTTCGGTAAAATTTTTAAGATGTGGTGACGTATACAACCCTACTTTATAACCTGCTTCTTGTAAAACTGCAGCTATCATATGACTTGTAGATCCTTTTCCGTTGGTGCCACCTACATGAATTGTTTTGAATTTTTTTTCAGGATTACCCAATTCATCACTTAAAGCAATACTATTGGTTAAATCTTTTTTAAAAGCTGTTTTACCTTGATTTTGGTACATTGGCAGTTGTGCAAACATCCAATCTACCGTTTCTTGATATGTCATATATCTATTTTATAATCTCTCAACGTTCATTGAGATGACATTTTATTAAAAGCTAGTTATTTAGACAAAGAAAACTTGTAGATAATGGTTCCTCTTTGTTTTGAAGGCGCATTTACTGCTGCGTTCCATTTTGTTCTTAAAGCAGCTTCTTTTGCTGGTTTTAATAAACATGCTGCTGTATTTGTTGATCCTTTTACTCCCGGAATAGCTTTGATTACTTTTCCATTTTGATCAACCTCAATACTTACGACCACTGTACCTTCTTCTTGGCAATCTGGTTTTTGTATCGGTTTAGAAAGTGCAGTTCTTCCTTTTAAATTATAATTCCCTCCAGAACCACTTCCTGAATTTCCATAATATTTACTAGCATTCGGATCACCTTTTTCATTTCCTTTTACACCCGATTTATCATCATCTCCCTCTCCTTTTGTTGCACCATCTTTCGATGTTCCGTTTAATAAACTATTTAACGCATCCGTTGTTTCTTTTGATGGTGTAGGTTTTGGTTTCTTTTTAGGTGTTATTTTTTTAGGGACTTCTTTTACAACTTCTTTTTTTTCTTTTGATTTTTCTATAACCGGAACCTCTTTTGTTGTTTCACTTGTAAGCACTTCTTCTGTTACAGTTTCTTGTGGTATTTCTTTTACGGGTTCTTCCGCTACTTCTTCTTGTGGTTTCTCTGGTGCCGATTGTGATTTTGTTTTTTCAACAGGTTCACCACTACCAACTTCCGAATTTCCGAAATTAATAGCCAATCCGTACTCTATTGGTGGATCTAAATATTTCATTCCGAAATTAAATACTCCAACGATTAAAAGCATCAGAATAACAGCAGTAATAATTGCTGATTTACGTTTATGTTCGGTTTCAAATATTTTCATTTTACTAATTTATCCATGCTGATTTTAATATCCCTCGAAAAACAACTCGAAGTAACATTAAATTACTTGCCTTTTACAGCTAAAATCATTTTTAATTTATTCTTGTTCGCAATATCGATAACTTTCATTACGTTTTTATAAGGCGCATTTTGATCGCCTCTAATAACAATGGTTTTCTTTTTGTCTGCCCCAACTTTTGTTAGAATTGTTCGTTCTAAATCTGCTGAATTCACCTTAGTCTTATCAATATAAAAAGCAGCTTTATCGGTAATGGTAACAGCTACCACTTTACTACTTTCTGTTTTACCGCCTGCTTTTGGTAACAAAACATCAATGGCACTTACTGTAACTAATGTTGATGTTAGCATGAAAAATATTAATAACAAGAAAACAATATCCGTCATAGACGACATATTAAAACTTGGATCAACTTTATTTCTTCCCTTTAAATTCATTAGGCTGGTTCGTTTAATAAATCTAAAAACTCGACAGATTTTGCTTCCATTTGGTACACCACTTTATCAGTACGAACAACTAAATGATTATACGATATATAAGCTATAATACCAACTATTAAACCTGCTACAGTTGTTGTCATTGCAGTGTATAATCCATCAGAAAGTAATTTTATATCTATTTGTCCGCCAGAATTTGCTATTTCATGTATAGCAACAATCATACCTATTACGGTACCTAAAAATCCAATCATTGGTGCAGCACCTGCAATTGTTGCTATTACGGAAACGTTTCTTTCTAATTGATAGACTTCTAATTTTCCGGCATTTTCTATTGCCTTATTAATATCATCTAATGGTTTTCCTATTCTAGAAATTCCTTTTCCAATTAAACGAGCTGTAGGAGAATTAGTATTTGTACACAATGCTTTTGCACTTTCTATCTTTCCGCTTATAATATGATCTCGTATTTGATTCATGAAGTTTTTATCTACTTCTGAAGCTGCTTTAATTGCAAAAAAACGTTCAAAATAAATATATAATGCCACCGCTAATAGCACAAAAAGTAGGCCTATAATAATTTGACCTCCTAAACCACCATCTTTAATTAACTGAAGTATAGATAGTGTTTTTTCTTCGGATACTGTTCCTTCTATATTTTCTTGAATAAATAATAACATCAACTTATTTTTTAAGTGCTTTTAATACTAACGACTCTTTTATGCTTTAATTGTTTAAAAAAATCATCCTGAATATCATAAAGCATCTTTAAAAGAGTACGTTATGTATTCAAAATGATTTTTTTTATTTTACTATACTATTATAAAATGATACTTCTCATTATCACGAAAGCAATTGAGCCTACTAAAAAACCTACAAAAGCTAACCAAGATATTTTTTTTAAATACCAGAAGAAATCAATTTTTTCCATACCCATTGCTACAACTCCTGCAGCAGAACCTATAATTAACATAGAACCTCCTGTTCCTGCCGAGAAAGCAATAAAATGCCATAACGGATTATCAATTGGTTCAGAAAACATTCCTAATGAGGCTGCTACTAAAGGTACATTATCAATTACTGCTGATCCTACACCTAATAAAATAACCACTAAATCAGATACATGAGTTCCTTCTAATTCACTCCCTATTAACGGAATACTCTGCTTTAAACTATCTGCAAAATTAAATAGAATACCTAATGATTCCAAAGCCGCTACTGCCATTAAAATCCCTAAGAAAAACAAAATACTTGGCATTTCTATTTTTGATAAAGATGCGTGAACAGGACTGTGATGTGCATGTGAATCAGACTCTTCGCTATTAATATCTGTTATCGAGAATTTAGATCTACTATAAATTTCAGCAAAGGTAGCAACCACTGCTAATGATAACATCATACCTACATAAGGTGGTAAATGTGTTACGGTTTTAAAGAATGGTACAAATACAATAGCTCCTAAACCTAAATATAACATTCTAGCGCTATGCGGACTTTTACTACCTTCTTCATCATTTTCATCCGATTCAATATCTCCTTTAAATGCAGGTAAAAAAGAAGCGATAAAAGTTGGTACAATCATACATAATACTGATGGTATAAATAAATACGCTACTAACATTTGCGTGCTTACTTTTTTACCAATCCATAACATGGTTGTTGTTACATCTCCAATAGGAGACCATGCTCCACCTGCATTTGCTGCAATAATAATTAAACCTGCAAACCAAATTCTATCCTCTCTTCTTTTTACAATTTTCTGTAAAATAGAAATCAATACAATTGTTGCTGTAAGATTATCAATAATTGCTGATAGAATAAATGCTAAAATTCCAAACATCCACAAAATTTTCTTTTTGCTTTTTGTTTTTACATAATCTTTAATTGTAGAAAATCCGTCAAAATAATCAATAATTTCAACGATAGTCATTGCGCCTAAAAGGAACACTAATATTTCAGCTGTTTTACCTAAATGATGTAATAAAGTTTCTTCAACCAAATGCAGTTTATCAGTATGTGCTAAATCTCCAAACCCTTCTACTAAAGCGTGCTTTGACGAATCAAACCAATTGGCAAAACTATCAACTCCTAATGCTACTAATGCCCAACAAATAGCCATCATTACTAATGCCGGAATTAATTTATCTAACTTTATATTATGCTCTAAAGTAATGGCTAAATACCCCATTACAAATATTAAAATAATAGCTACTTCCATTGTTTTAACTTGTTTTTTATATCAATTCTTTTAATGCTATTTCAAATGCTGTCGAACAAATTTTTGTTTTTGATGCACTTTTTGCAAACGCTCTTTGTAATGCCTTTTTAATAATGTTTGATGTATCATCAAATATTGCTTTATCTTCCATTGGTAAGGCTACTTTAGCTTCCATTAAATAAGCAAAAACTCTTGCGATACCACAATTAGAAATAAAATCTGGCAATAAACTTAAATGCTTATCCGTATATTCCATAATTGGTCCGAAGAAAATTTCTTTATCTGCAAAAGGAACATTCGCTCCTGGAGATATTACCTCTAAACCAGTATCTATCATTCGCTGAACTTGGTCTTGAGAAACTAATCTTGAAGCTGCTGCTGGAACAAATATTTCTGCTGGTAAACTCCAAATTTTACTGTTAATTTCATCAAAAGGAATCATATCACTAGCAACTAATTTGTTACCATCTTTTGCTAAAAATAAATCCTTCATTTCATCCATAGAAAATCCGTTTTCATTTATAACTCCTCCTTCTCTATCAATAATACCAACAACTTTTGCTCCTAACTGCGTTAAATAATATGCTGCTGCTGAACCTACATTTCCAAAACCTTGAACAATGGCTCTTTTACCTTCAATATTTCCGCCGTAAATATTATAATAATGCTTTACTGCTTCGGCAACACCATAACCAGTTAACATATCTGCAACGGTGTATTTTTTAGATAAATCTGGCGAAAACTGCTCATCTTCAATAACTTTAATTACACCTTGACGTAATTGTCCGATTCTGTTAATTTTATCAGCTTCGGTTGGCTTAAAATGCCCATTAAAAATACCTTCTTGCGGATGCCAAACTCCACAGCTTTCTGTAATCGGAATTACATCTTTATCTGCATCAACATTTAAATCTCCTCCTGTTCCGTAGTAATGTTTTAATAACGGAGTAACTGCTTTATACCAACGCTCTAAAACGCCTCTTTTTCTTGGGTCATTTGGGTCAAAGTTAATTCCCGATTTTGCACCACCAATTGCGGGTCCAGATACCGTAAATTTAACTTCCATTGTTTTTGCTAAAGATAAAACCTCGTTCTTGTTTAATCCTTTACGCATTCTTGTTCCACCACCGGCAGCTCCACCTCTTAAAGAATTGATAACCGTCCATCCTTCTGCATCAGTTTCTTGATCTTTCCAATGAAAAACAATTTCTGGTTCTTTTTCTTCGTATATTTTAAGTAAATCTTTCATAATATGTTTTTAATAAATTCTCAACTTTAATTCGTTATAATCTTTAAAATAATCTGTGTAAAATATTCTCACTAAGAGAAGCTAAAGTTGTCTCATTTAAAAAAGTTTTTGTTTATTTAATTTATGTTTAAAAAACACACTTTCACAAAATTACCATAAAAAAATGATAGGTCAAATTTTTTAATTTAAAATTACGATCAATTAAAAATAACACCAGACGAATGATCTTTTTTTGCTCCTGTAACACTTCGCAAACAATTCACCTGATTTTCAACACGTAACACACCTAAAAAAGCAAAAATTAAAGCTTCTTTATAATTAATGAGTTCGGTGGACTGTATTTTGATTTTTATTTCTGCATAAAATTCAATTCTACCCATTAAAAAAGAATTAAAAACACCTCCGCCAGTTATTAAAACGGATTTATTGTTACGTATAATTTTTCCTATTTGAATTGCCGAGTGCTCAATAAATGTTCTTAAAATGATTGGAATATCATGCTCCATTTTATCTATCATCGGAAAAATAGTTGATTGCACCCATTCTAATCCTAAAGATTTTGGTGGATTTTTATCATAAAAGTCCAACGCATTTAATTTTTCTAATAACTCTTTGTTTATTTTTCCTTTGGATGCTATTTTTCCTTTATCATCATATTCAAATCCGAGTTTTTGTACATAATGGTTTAACACAATATTTACAGGGCAAATATCAAAAGCAATTCTGTTTTCATTTTCTTTAAACGACACATTTGCAAAACCACCAAGATTTACACAATTATCATAATTAGAAAACAATAACTCATCGCCAATAGGAACTAACGGAGCTCCTTGCCCTCCTAAATTAACATCTTGCGTTCTAAAATCACAAACCACTTTTTTATTCGTAATTTCAGAAATCACTTTGCCGTTACCTATTTGAAGCGTTATTCCATCATCTGGCTGATGTAGAACTGTATGACCATGAGAAGCAATAAAATCAATATTTTTTATCATATTTTTTTTGATAAATAAATTAATCTCAGTTCCCAATAACTCGCCATATTTAGCATCTAACTTTAGTAAATACTCTTCAGGAAAATGAATTGCAGTTTGCAACTTTTCTTTCCAATAGTCTGTATAAGAAATTGTATCCGCAGTAAGTATTCTAAAGTTTTTATAATCCTTTTTATCAAACTGAACATATACTAAATCTATTCCGTCTAATGATGTTCCAGACATCAAACCTATTACAAAGTAAAAATCGTTATTCATAGTCTGTAAAAATAATAAAAGCTTATTGAAAATATGCTACGAAAACGATATCTTTGAACTCATTTTTTACGAATATAATAATCATATACAATGGATTTTAGTTTAACAGAAGAACACATAATGATTCGTGATGCAGCGCGTGATTTTGCACAAAACGAATTATTACCAGGAGTAATTGAAAGAGATAATGCACAAACCTTTCCAGACGAATTAGTTCGTAAAATGGGAGAAGTTGGCTTTTTAGGTATTATGGTAGATCCTAAATATGGAGGAAGCGGAATGGATGCTATTTCTTACGTGTTAATTATGGAAGAACTTTCTAAAATTGATGCTTCTGCCTCTGTTATGGTTTCTGTAAATAACTCTTTAGTGTGTTATGGTTTAGAAGCTTATGGAACTGAAGAACAAAAACAAAAATATTTAACAAAATTAGCTACTGGTGAGCAAATCGGTGCATTTTGTTTATCTGAACCTGAAGCTGGTTCTGATGCTACTTCTCAAGCAACAACTGCCGAAGATAAAGGAGATTACTACTTATTAAATGGTACCAAAAACTGGATTACCAATGGTGGTCGTGCTGGTGTTTATTTAGTAATTGCACAAACTGATCGCAGCAAAAAACATAGAGGTATCAATGCTTTTATTGTAGAAGCTGGAATGGAAGGTTTTCACGTAGGGCCTAAAGAAGATAAATTAGGTATTCGTGGTTCTGATACACATACTTTACAATTTAACGACGTAAAAGTACCGAAAGAAAACAGAATTGGTGAAGACGGTTTTGGTTTTAAATTCGCTATGAAAACATTATCTGGTGGTCGTATTGGTATTGCTGCTCAAGCATTAGGTATCGCTTCTGGATCTTACGAATTAGCCTTAAAATATTCTAAAGAACGCAAAGCTTTCGGAACAGAAATCTGTAATCATCAAGCAATCGCATTTAAATTAGCCGATATGCATACTGAGGTTGAAGCTGCAAGAATGTTGGTTATGAAAGCTGCTTGGGATAAAGACCAAGGTAACAGTTACGATATGTCTGGTGCAATGGCAAAATTATATGCCTCTAAAGTGGCTATGGAACAATCTGTTGAAGCCGTGCAAATTCACGGTGGTAACGGTTTCGTAAAAGATTATCATGTAGAGCGTTTAATGCGTGATGCAAAAATTACTCAAATTTACGAAGGAACTTCAGAAATTCAGAAAATTGTAATTTCAAGAGGTGTTATTAAAGGATAAAACCTATCTCTTCAAATACCGTCGAGAAATCTAAATATAAAGTCTAACATTAATTTGTTAGACTTTTTATTATTTATACCCCATATAACTTTTCAACCTAATTTAAATCTATAAACAAATCAACTCTGACTCACCTTTTTCCAAAACCCATTACCTTTCATCATTCACCTTTTACCTTTTACCTTTTTATATGTGCGTTACCACAAGGGTCGTGCTTTCCGTACTCGCTTTTTGTTCGTACCTCACAAAAGAGCTCAAACAAAACTTCAATCGCTAACGCGTGTACTTATAATTACAAGTCTTTAAATTCTAATTTATGTAAATGCAAACCAGAAGCCGGAGCAATATTTTTAATAAACTCAATATCAGAAGTAGGATTCAAACTTTCTTTAATAAAATTTAAGTCAAACTCACCTTTTCCTAAATCATGCAATGCTCCCATTATTAATCGAATCTGATTTCTTAAAAAACCTTCACCCCTAACAATTAAAACAAAACTTTCTTTCGGAAAAAAAGAAGCCGTCAATTCAGTGTTTTTTTCAATCCTACAAAACACAATCTCTCTTTCAACTTTAGTTTCTTCCGTTGGTTTTGTACAAAAACGCTTATAATTATGAAAACCTTCAAATAATTTAGCACCCTCTTTCATTAAATCAACATCTAATTGCTCTCTAAAACGCGTTAAAAACGGCGCAGCATACGGATGATTTTTTTCTCCGTATGAAAAATAATAACGATACTCCTTTAACTTCGGGTGCTGAATAATATTAAAATTATTTTCAATATTCTCAATCTTTAACGCTCGCATATCTCCTGGAGCATTGGCATTAAAATCAATCATAAATTGATCAAAATCGACACTTTCATCAATAAATAATTGAAACGCAAAATGGGTTGCCGAAACTCTTGCGTCAGTTCTACCAACACCTAAACTTTTAAGTCGAATTCCTTTAAAAATAAACTTTAGGGTTTTATCTAAAAAAAGATGCCCCGTTTTTAAATTTGGTTGCTTTTGCCATCCATGAAAACGGAAACCTAAATATTGAATGGTAACTAAATATGTGTGCTTGTAATTCATCATTATAATAAGTCGTAGGATTGCTTTGCTATTTCTAATTCTTCATTTGTAGGAATTACTAATATTTTTACCTGCGATGTTTCTTTATGAATTTCTGTTAACTTTTTGGCTCTCATATCATTTTTAGCTTCATCTAATTCAATACCAAAGAAATCCATAGCATTACAAACTAATTTTCTTATTAAAACAGAATTCTCACCAATTCCGGCAGTAAAAACAATTGCATCTAAACCATTCATTGCCGCAATATACGAACCTATGTATTTTTTAATTCGATACGCATTCATATCTAAAGCTAACTGACAATTTTCATCTCCTTTTTCAGCTGCCGCTTCAATATCTCGTAAGTCACTGTGTCCTGTTAAACCTAACATTCCGCTTTCTTTTTGTAACATGTTGTTTACATAATCAGCATCATATCCTAAATTATTTATCAAGTAAAAAATTAACGAATGATCAATATCTCCAGAGCGAGTTCCCATAATTAAACCTGTAACAGGACCAAATCCTAAACTATGATCAATACTTTTTCCGTTTTCAATAGCGGTAATACTACATCCATTACCTAAATGAACAGTAATTATTTTAGACTTTTCTTTATGTAAATATGCAATTGCTTTCTCTGAAACATATTTATGACTTGTTCCGTGAAAACCATATAATCGAATTTTATCTTCTTCCAAAAATTTATTCGGAATTGCATATTTATAAGCTTTCACTGGTATCGATTGATGAAATGCTGTATCAAAAACTGCTATTTGTTTTGCTTTTGTAAAAATAGCTTCAGCAACTTTAACTCCTTCTAAATTTGCAGGATTGTGTAATGGTGCCAACGAAAATAATGCTTCAATTTTATTCTTAACTTCATCAGTTATTAAAGTTGTTTCTGTGAAAGCACTTCCTCCGTGTACCACTCTGTGTCCGACTATCGCTATTTCATCTGTCGAAGAAATTACTCCAACTTTTTTAGCTAACAATAAATCAACTACTTTTTCTAATCCTGCTTTATGATTTTTAATTTCAAGTGCTTCTTCAATATCATTACTTGCTGATTTGTAATGAATATTTCCTATTTCTAAACCAATTCTTTCTATCAACCCTACACAAATAACTTTTTGCTGAGGCATTTCAAACAATTGATATTTTATCGATGAACTTCCTGAATTTATTACTAAAACTTTCATATTTATATATCTTGTGCTTGAATTGCTGTTAAAATAATGGTATTAAAAATATCTTCAACCGTGCATCCTCTACTCAAATCATTTACCGGTTTATTCAATCCTTGCAACATTGGTCCTATTGCCAAAGCACCCGTTTCTCTTTGCACTGCTTTATAAGTATTATTTCCTGTGTTTAAATCAGGAAAAATTAGCACATTTGCTTGACCTGCAACTTCAGAATTTGGTAGTTTCTTTTTTCCTACGGATGCATCAACTGCTGCATCATATTGAATTGGCCCTTCTATTTTTAAATCAGGACGTTTTTCTTTTACAATTTCAGTTGCCATTCTTACCGTTTCAACATCCTCCCCTTTTCCGGAAGCTCCAGATGAATATGATAACATTGCTATTTTTGGGTCAATACCAAAGGAAATACTAGAATCCGCAGATGATATTGCAATCTCTGCTAATTCTTCTGCAGATGGATTTGGGTTAATAGCACAATCACCAAAAACAGAAACTCTATCTTCTAAACACATAAAAAATATTGAAGAAACAACTGAGAATCCTGGTTTAGTTTTCACAAATTGTAACGCTGGTTTTATGGTGTGCTGCGTTGTATGAGCTGCTCCAGAAACCATTCCGTCTAACAAACCTTTATATACCATCATTGTTCCGAAATAAGAAACATCTGCCATTAAATCTTCCGCCATTGCAGGACTTAATCCTTTATGTTTTCTCAATTCATATAATGTATTAGAAAAATCAGCAAAATAATCAGATTCAATCGGATTGATTATTTCCGTTTTATCAAAATCAAAAGAAATATTTAAACGCTTAATAGCACTTTCAATAGCAACTCTTTTTCCTAAAATTGTTAAATCAACTACATCTATTTTCTGAAGTTGAGAAGCTGCCATTAAAATTCTGTCATCATTCCCTTCAGGTAATACAATGTGTTTTTTTACTTCTTTTGCTTTTTTTAATAAATTATATTGAAACATTCTTGGTGTAAGAATATCAGAACCTTTATAAGTTGTTAATTTTTCATTTAATGCAGTAACATCTACATATTTTTCAAAAATATTTATAGACATTTTAATTTTATCTACATTTTCTGCATAAATATGCGATCTAACATTTCCTAACTTAGTTGTAGTACCAAAAGTTCCTTCCTTAACCCACAAAATCGGAACTATTTTTTCAAGACCTTCAATTAGTTTAAGTATTGATGAGTTTAATTTAATTCCTCCGGTTAAAACAATACAAGAAATTGTTGGATAATTCGTTGAGATATTTGCCTGTAAAGTTCCTAATAAAATATCAGATCTATCGGCAGGCGTAACAACCACACTTCCTTCTGTTAAATGATGTAAAAAATGGGATAATTGCATTGCTCCAACCTTAATATCACCTGTGGTATTATTTAAAAATTCTTTTCCAAATAAAATATCAGCATTAATTTCATTCAAAAATTCCTTAACCGTTGGGTTATTTAAAGTTTTATTAATTGGTATTGCGTTTATTGAAACAGATTTTGGTAAATTCTCTCCAACTTTCTTTATAATCGTTTCAATATTAGATTCTTCTATTTTATTTGCAACTACAGATATTACCTGAACATCTTTATTAACAAACGAATCATATGTTAACCTCAAACTTTGGATAAAATCTTCTAACGTTTTAGAAACACCTCCTGATACAATAATCACGGGAATACCAAGATTTTTAGCAATCAATACATTTAAATCCATCTCTATAATTGCACCATGATCAGAAAAATCTGTTCCTTCAACAATTACAAAATCATTTTCTGCTTCTAATTTTTTATACTTTTGAATAATCTTATTAAGAACGTCATCTTCTTTGTCGTCATTCAATTTTTGAATTAAATCAGATCGTGTAAAAGCGTAGCAATCTTCGTAATCGTTTTTTAAATTGAAATAACTAAGTATAGTATTAATATGATTATCTCTTTTTCCTTCAATCGGATTATCAATAATTGGTCTAAAGTAGCCAACCTTTGGTTTTTTTCTTAGCAATAACTGTATCAAACCAATACTAAGCATCGATTTTCCTGAATTAGCTTCACTTGCCGCGATATAAATAGCTTTATTCATTTTTTAAAATTTTAAACAAAACTAATTTAAAAAAAATTAATCTTTTATGATAATTGTTAGTATAAAATACCATTAAAAATAATTAGTAGAAGCTATTCACGCTTTCCGCACTCGCTTTTTTTGTTTTTTAAAATAAAACCAAAAAAGAGCTCAAACAAATACTTCAATCGTGGCTAAACCCAATTAATGTATAGTTCGTATAACTAAAACTCAACTGCTTACATTCTATCGCTTCTTTCACCCTTTCACCTCGACCTTTCACCTTTCACCCTAAATTCTTCATTTGAGTTTAGCGCAAAAAAAACCTCAATCTTTTCAGATTGAGGTTTAAAAGAAAGGCAACGACCTACTCTCCCACCATTGGCAGTACCATCGGCGCTAATGGGCTTAACTTCTCTGTTCGGGATGGAAAGAGGTGAGCCCCATTGCGATAATCACCTTAAATCGTTCAGTATATTTCAACTGTATAAGTTAACATAWTMKTWWMAKMWTRWCGTWWAWAAGAAAGGCAACGACCTACTCTCCCACCATTGGCAGTACCATCGGCGCTAATGGGCTTAACTTCTCTGTTCGGGATGGAAAGAGGTGAGCCCCATTGC
>NZ_JAOBTH010000029.1 GCF_025215075.1 Tenacibaculum haliotis
TATTGACTAAATTGAATTTCTTGTTGTTGAACCAGCATCTATAAAAGCATTATTTTACTTTTTTAAGATACGAAAAAAGGAGTAAAAAGTTTTTACTTTCTACTCCTTTTAATTTAGTCTTGAGGACTTTTTCAGTGCCCTCGTTTAAAACTCGGGATTTTTTTATTTACTTCTTTTCTTTTTTATGATCATCTTGTATTTCTTCACTTCGATACTTACAACAAGGATGCAAACCATCGTAAGCTTCTTTTGTTGCTTTTATTGCTTTTGTATCATGACCAACATTTGCTACATTTTGCTGAATCGTTTTAACATCCGTTTTACGTTCATCAATAATTAATTTTAACTCATGCGTTTGCACATTCCATTGCGCGTATTTTACACCTTTACTATTTAAAGCTGCCTTTTCAATACGTCCTTTACACATCATACAAACACCATCAACATCCATAGATATTTTGGCATTTTTCTTCTTTTTTTGTGCTGATAAAGAGATACTCATCAACAAAACCGCTATTACTAATACTATTTTTTTCATCTTAATCTATTTTAAATCTTAAACCTGCATAATAATTACTTCCAAATACGGGCGCATATATAATTGTGGTATCAAAATTTGAACCAAAAGGATTATCGCTTCCTAATATCGGATTTTTTTGTTTATAGTTTGTTATATTTTCTGCTCCCGCATATAATTCAAACTTTTTAGAAAACACTTTTGTTATTTGAGTGTTTAATAAATTATAACTTTTTGAAAATTCTGGCAATCTATATTGAGCTGGATTTGATTGCGTGTTTGGCAAACGTTGTTTTCCTATCCAATTATAAGTAACATCAAATTTCCAATGTGAATCGTTTTCCTTTTTCTCTGTCTCATAAGAAACATTTGCAAAAAATCGATGTTTTGCCTGTAATGCTTTATCTAAATTCCCTGATTTAAAATCCGTGTTTACATCGTAGTATTTGTATGAAAAACGGGTATTAAAATACGGTACTATATTTTGATTTACCTCTAACTGAAAACTATTAGCAACACTTTTTCCGTCCAAATTATAAAAAGATATTTCCTGCGGATTTTCCCAATCTACCACAACTTGATTTTCGAAATCTGTTCTATAGAAATCAAAAGTAATATCACCTTTTTTGCCAAATAACTTATAACCCTGCAAAAAAGACACTCCGTAATTCCAAGCTGTTTCCGGATTTAAGCCATAAACCTTACCTCCTACACCATCAATATTAACTTGTCTTGAAGATGCAAAAAATTGTTGATTTTCAGCAAAAATATTAGCACTTCTTCTTCCTTTCCCTATCGATGTTCTAAAAACTCCTTGTTCCCAAGGCGCATAGCGAATATGTAAACGAGGCGTTACAAAAGTTCCTAATATATTATGTGTATCAATTCTTAATCCCGCAGTTATACTTATATCATCAGCATTATCATAAGCATATTCAAAAAAAGCACCAACAGAATTTTCTTTACGGTCATAATTATTTGCCGTAGTAACGTTTACAAACTCGTCATATTTATCATAAGTAAAACTAAGTCCTGTTTTGAATTTATTTCTAGTATCACCGATAATTGAATTAAAAATAAAGCTACTAAAAAAACTTTGATGCTGAATATTATAGTCACTTAATCCAAAATAAGAATCTTGTTTATGATTACTATACGCAGCCTGTATTCCCATACTCTGAAAAGGTAAATCAGGAAAAACATACCCTAATTTAGCAGAAGTATCAAAACGTTTTGTTTTAATTTCACTTCCCCAAACAGTAGTAGCCCCTTTATCTGTATCAGGGTTAAAATCAACTTCACCTACTTGCTTCTGATCATCTAAATATCTAAAATTAATAAAACTCACCCATCCTTTTTGCGCATCTACATACTGCCAACGGTTCATGATATTAATTTGTTTTGCTAGCGGATTATCTAAAAAATTATCCTCATTTTTATCAAACTTTTCACCTCTATAATTACCGTGAACATATAAGCCAGTTTGCCACTTGTCACTTACTTTTTGGTTAAGATGCGTGTTAAATTCCATTCTACCTCCAGCTGAACCGTAGGCGTTTACAAAAAATCGGTGATTCGTATATGGCTTAACTAATTCGGCATTTATTTGTCCAGAAATACTTTCGTAACCATTTACAACACTACCTGCTCCTTTTGTTATTTGAATACTTTCTACCCAAGTACCCGGGGTAAAAGAGAGCCCGAATGCTTGTGATGCACCTCTTATAGATGGAATATTTTCTTGCGTAATTAACAAATACGGACTCGTTAAACCCAACATTTGAATTTGCTTTGTACCTGTTAATGCATCAGAATAATTAACGTCTATTGACGGGTTGGTTTCAAAACTCTCTGCTAAATTACAACAAGCTGCCTTTAACAATTCGGCACTATTAATCATCATTACATTTTGAGCTTGTAAATACGATTTTTGCGTAGCACTTTTTTTAGATTTAACAGTTATCTCTTTTAAAGTATTGCTTTCTGTTAAAAAATGATGGATTGGTTTTAACGAATTAATCGTGATTGTATCCGTTTTAAAACCTACAAAACTAATAACTAATTTCTTGTTTTTTTGCTGATATGGTATTGTAAACCATCCTTTTTCGTTTGTTGTTACGCCTACATTTGTATTCAACCAATGAACACTTGCGCCGTAAACACCTAAATTATCTTTAGGCCCGTTTTTATCCATAATCATCCCTTTAAACTTTTCTTGTGAAAAGGTGACACTAGATATCAGTATTAAAATACTGAATATATTTATTTTCATTATTTTATATCATATTAAGTTTTACAATTCATTTTTATTAAAAAGAATTATAAAATCATATGATAAACACTTCGTGAAGCACCTGAATATCTAAAACTAAATCAGGCGGAGAATAATATTGGTGAGTTAAAGATTGTTTCTCTAAACTTTGAAACAATAATTTAGAAGAAGCACAAAAAGATAAAATAAATTTAGCTTCCTTGAAGCTTATTTTTTCTGAAGTAACTTTCCGTAAATCATCCTGTCCATCAATTTGAGAGACTTCATCTTTACAACACTTCTTTTTCTTTATTACAGTTCCGCAATCGTCTTTCTTATCTTTATTACAACTACCTGCTTCTCCAACATACGAAACATCCACTAAAAAGTCGCCACAATAATGCTTAGCCACCGTAAAAGAAAAGGTAGAAAACAACACCAAAAAGGCTAATGTTATGGTTACTATTTTAGTAAATACTTGTTTCATTGAATGCAAAGATACGAAAAATTAAAAATTTGTTTTTTAAAACAATTGTTAAAACTATTTTTGTAAGCTCTTAATTCAAATTACGAATAAGATTATAAAACTCATTTACAATGAATTTACAAGAATTAAAAAACAATATAGATAAGATAACTGAAAGCAACGTTGTTAAAGGAGCTAAATTACAGCAAATTTGCGATTACTTAGCTACTGAAGTTTCATATTACGATTGGGTAGGTTTTTACTTTAAAAATGGCGATAAAGAAGAACTTAAATTAGCAGAGTTTAATGGCGAACCTACTGAGCACACAATTATCCCTTTCGGAAAAGGTATTTGCGGGCAAGTTGCGGTTAGTAATGAAAATTTCGTAGTACAAGATACTAAAGAACAAGATAATTATATTTCTTGTGGTTGGAAGGTGAAATCTGAAATTGTAATACCAATTTTTGTTAACAACGAGAACATTGGTCAAATAGATATTGACTCTCATACTGTTAACCCTTTTACGGCAAATGACGAAGAATTATTAGAGTATGTTTGTAAAAAAGTCGCTTCTTTTATATAAATTTCACGTAAACGTTTGATTATTAGGTTTTTTATCCTTAGGTTTGTATTCTTATTTAACCCAACATAATCCCCTAAATTATGAGTACCAAAGAATATCCCTCTTACGCTGTGTTAGGCAATCCTAACTCTCGTACAAAAAATCAAAAATCTTTATTAGAAAAATTCACATTATGGTTTCATGATTTCTTAGAAAACGCGGAATAATATTGTTACATTTTTCATAAAAAAACACCACCAAACCTCTTAGAGATTTGGTGGTGTTTTTGTTTAGTAATAAGCCAAAATAATTATTGTGTAACCCTTACTGTTTTAGTAGCTTTGCTTGCTTAACAACACAACAACAATGAGCAATACAAAAACTATTAAATCGGCCCTTATTTCGGTATTTCATAAAGACGGATTAGCCCCTATTGTAAAAAAACTTAACGAGCTAGGTGTTACTATTTATTCTACCGGAGGAACAGAAAAATTCATTCAAGAATTAGGAATTAACGTAGTACCTGTTGAGGAAGTAACTTCATACCCTTCAATTTTAGGAGGACGCGTAAAAACATTACATCCAAAAGTTTTTGGAGGAATATTAAATAGACAAGATCATGAAGGTGATGTTGCAGAAATGCAAGAGTATAATATTCCTCAATTAGATTTAGTAATTGTAGATTTATATCCTTTTGAAAAAACAGTAGCTTCTGGAGCTCCAGAACAAGATATTATTGAAAAAATTGATATCGGAGGAATTTCATTAATCCGCGCAGCTGCAAAAAACTTTAAAGATACAGTACTTGTTTCTTCAATGGAGCAGTACAGTGATTTTTTAAGCCTTATTACAAAGAGTAACGGAAATACATCAATTAATGATAGAAAAAAATTAGCTGCGAAAGCTTTTAATATTTCTTCTCATTACGATACGGCTATCTTTAATTATTTTAATGAAGATGAAGTTGTATACAAAGCAAGTGAAACCAATTCTAAAACTTTAAGATATGGTGAAAACCCACATCAAAAAGGGTATTTCTTTGGTGATTTAGAGGCGATGTTTGATAAACTACACGGTAAAGAATTAAGTTACAACAATCTTTTAGATGTTGATGCCGCAGTTAACTTAATAAACGAATTTTCGGGTGAAGCACCAACATTTGCTATTTTAAAGCACAATAACGCTTGTGGATTTGCACAGCGAAAAACAATTCACCAAGCCTATGTAGATGCCTTAGCAGGTGATCCTACTTCTGCTTTTGGAGGCGTTTTAATATCAAATACTAAAATTGATAAAGCTACTGCCGAAGAAATTCATAAATTATTTTGTGAGGTAGTTATTGCACCCTCTTACGATGCAGATGCTTTAGCCATTTTAAAAGGAAAGAAAAACAGGGTTTTATTAATTCAGAAAGAAGTAGCATTACCAACACAAACTGTTAGAACTGCTTTAAACGGAGTTTTAATACAAGATAAAGATAATATTACTGATAAATTAGAAGATTTATCTTACCCAACAAATACAAAACCATCTGAAAGTGAGTTAGATGATTTATTATTTGCTTCAAAACTGTGTAAAAACACAAAATCGAATACGATTATTTTGGTAAAAAACAAACAACTACTTGCTGGTGGAACTGGTCAAACAAGCAGAGTTGATGCGTTAACACAAGCAATCGCAAAGGCAACTAGTTTTAATTTCGATTTAAAAGGCGCGGTTATGGCAAGTGATGCTTTCTTCCCTTTCCCAGACTGTGTAGAAATTGCAAATAACGTAGGAATACAAAGTGTAATTCAGCCAGGAGGTTCTATCAAAGATCAATTAAGTATTGATTATTGTAACAACAACAATGTTTCTATGGTTTTTACAGGAACAAGACATTTTAAACATTAATTAAATTCAATGTAAAATACCACATATTTTTTCATAGATTTGTGAGAATACATTAAAATAAGTAAAAACAACGGCGTTTATATGGGATTTTTCGATTTTATGACAGAAGATATTGCAGTAGATTTAGGAACTGCAAACACCCTGATCATCCACAATGGTAAAGTTGTCATCGACAACCCTTCTATTGTTGCTCGTAACCGATTGACTGGTAAAATTATTGCTACCGGTCATGAAGCAAATAGAATGCAAGGAAAAACTCACGAGAACATAAAAACTATTCGTCCGTTAAAAGATGGAGTAATTGCAGATTTTCAGGCATCCGAAGAAATGATTAAAGAATTTGTAAAGCAGATTCCGGCTATCAAAAAGCGTTTTTTTCCACCTTCATTACGAATGGTTATTTGTATCCCTTCTGGAATTACAGAGGTAGAAAAACGTGCGGTTATTGATTCGGGTCGTCATATGAATGCCAAAGAAATTTACTTAATTTTTGAACCAATGGCTGCTGCAATTGGTGTTGGTGTTGATATTATGGAACCTAAAGGAAACATGATTATTGATATAGGTGGTGGTACTACAGAAATTGCTGTAATTGCACTTGCTGGTATTGTTTGTGATCAATCTGTAAAAGTTGCAGGTGATTTATTTACAAGCGATATTATGTATTACATGCGTACACAACATAATTTACATGTAGGAGAAACTACTGCTGAAAAAATAAAAATACAAATAGGTTCTGCAACTGAAGATTTAGACAATCCACCTGAAGATATGATGGTGCAAGGACGTGATTTATTAAGCGGAAAACCAAAACAAGTGCAAGTATCTTATAGAGAAATTGCAAAAGCATTAGACAAATCGATATTACGTATTGAAGATGCTGTTATGGAAACACTATCTAAAACACCTCCTGAATTAGCGGCAGATATTTATAACACGGGTATATACTTAGCTGGTGGAGGTTCTATGCTTAGAGGTTTAGACAAACGTTTATCTAGAAAAACAGATTTACCTGTTTATATTGCTGAAGATCCTTTACGTGCAGTTGTACGTGGAACAGGTATTGCTTTAAAAAACCTTGAAAAATACAAATCTGTATTGATCAAATAAATTTTGAATGATTTTTTATGCAACAGCTTATTTATTTCTTTCGGAGGTATAAAACCTTTTTGTTTTTTCTCTTTCTCGAAATTATTGCTGTTGCATTAATCTTTAACAATCATGCTTTTCACAAAAGCAAACTCATCAGTTCTACTAATTTTATTACAGGTGGTTTCTACCAAAAATCTTCTAACCTTTCAGAATACTTTAAATTAAAAGAAAGAAACATAGCTCTTTTTGAAGAAAATACTGCTTTAAAAAATAAATTAGAACAACTTTACACAGCTATTGATACCATAAATACGAGTGCTAATATCACAAGTACTAATCAAAAATTTTTATATATTAATGGTCAAATAATAAACAACTCTTACAATAAGCCTAATAATTTCATCACTTTAAATAGAGGCAAAAAACATGGAATTACAACAGAAATGGCTGTTGCTAACAGTAAAGGACTTATTGGAATAACGGATAATGTTGACCAGGAATTTGCAAGAGTTCAGTCTATTTTAAATACAAAAAGCAATATTAATGCTGGATTTAAAAACAGTAATTATTATGGAACGTTAAAATGGAATGGGGAAAATTATAACACTGTTCAATTAACAGACATACCACGTCAAGCAGTTTTAAAAATTGGAGATACTATTATCACTGGAGGTAAATCAACTATTTTTCCTAAAGGAATTTTAATAGGAACCATTAGTGAGATTCCAGAAAAGCTATCAGCCTCTAATACAATTGAAGTTAAATTATTTAACGACATGTCTAACCTAAGGAACACTTATATAATCACAAACCTTAATAAAGAGGAAATAAAAAGAGTAGAGAAACAAAATGAATAAGACCGTTTATATCATATTTCTATTTATTTTCTTGTTACTACTACAAGTTCTTGTGCTAAATAACATTTTATTTTTAGGCTATATAAATCCATACTTATACATTACTTTTATCTTTTTATACCCTTTAAAAACAAATAGAATCCCTTTTTTAAGTGTTGCTTTTTTACTTGGATTATGTGTTGATGCATTTTCAAACTCAGGCGGAATACATGCGTTTTCAATACTATTTATTGCCTATATAAGATTCTTTTTTATTAAAGCTATATTTAAAAAAAACGAAACCGATTTTTTATTATTCAATTTAAGACTCGAATCATTTGGAAAAGTTTTTAATTATGTTGTAATTTTAACACTCATTCACCACTTCATCTTATTTAGTTTGATTAATTTTAGTTTTTACAATTTATCAAAAGTGTTGATAACCACAATTTATTCAAGTGCATTTACATTAATCTTGTATTTTCTAGGAAGTTTTATTTTTAGAAAAAAACTAACCTAAAGTACTCGTTTGGTGATAATTGTTGCTTTTCGACCTTAAAAACAACAAAGAATAATAAATGAAACGAAGTTTCTTACTTATATTTTTAATTACACTTGTTGGATTAATTTACATTGTTAGATTATTTCAGCTACAAATTGTTCGCGGAGGAAACCTAAATCCGATACAAAGTTCTGCTATTAAAATTGAATATGATTATCCTGAACGTGGGTATGTATACGATAGAAACGGAAAGTTACTAGTAGCAAATCAATTATCATACGACGTAATGGTAGTTCCTAAAGACGTAATGCCTTTAGATACTACAGAGTTTTGCTCACTTTTAAAAATAACTAAAGAAGATTTTAAAAAACGTTTTAAAAAAGCTGAAAAATTTGCACGTTGGCTTCCTTCAAAATTCCTTAAGCAATTAGCAAAAGAAGACTTTGCGTATTTGCAAGAAAAGTTACCAAAATACAAGGGGTTTTATATTCAGAAACGTATTATTAGAGATTACCCAATTAAAACTGGTGCTAATATTTTAGGTTTTATTGCTGAAGTAAATGAACGAAAAGCAAGAACAAATAATTACTACGAACAAGGAGAATTAATTGGAAAACTTGGCGTAGAAAAACAATATGAAACAATTCTTAGAGGCGTTAAAGGTAAAAAACGTTTTAAAAGAAATAATTTAAATAAAATTACCGGCTCTTACAAAGAAGGAAAATACGATACACTTGCGGTAACAGGTAAAGATTTAACATTAACTATTGATAGTGAATTACAACAATATGGAGAATTATTAATGAAAGGAAAAAGAGGTGGTATTGTCGCAATCGAACCCAAAACCGGTGAAATTCTTGCACTTATTACCGCGCCCTCTTATGACCCTAACTTATTAGTGGGACGAAAAAGATCGCCCAATTCAAGAAAACTTTTTAATGACACCATTAATATGCCAACTTTTGATCGTGGATTACAAGCAATGTACCCTCCTGGTTCTCCTTTTAAAATCCTCAATGGTTTAATTGGTTTACAGGAAGAAGTTATTGATAAAGATTTTGGAGTGTATTGTCATCATGGATATCGTTACGGAAAACGTAAAAATGAATTCATGAAATGTCATTGTGGAATTACAGGAAGGCGAATCCGTTTAAAAACAGCAATTGCCAAATCGTGTAATAGTTATTTTGCTACCACTTATAAAAAAATTATAGATAAAACAGGTGATCCAAAAGAAGGCATGGATAATTGGAACAAACACATAGAAAGCTTTGGTTTGGGTAATTATTTAGGCTATGATTTACCTGCGGGAAGAAAAGGAAAAATTCCTGATGCCGAATTTTACAACAAATGGTATAAAAACAGATGGCATTCTACCTATACCATTTCAAACTCAATAGGACAAGGTGAAATATTAACCACCCCAATGCAATTAGCAAATATGACAGCTGCAATTGCAAACAGAGGTTATTTTTACACACCACATATTGTAAAGAAAATTGATAATAAAACAGTTATAGATTCAGCTTATTTAACCCGGAGAAATACAACTATCGATCCGAAGCATTTTCCTATTGCAATTGATGCAATGCACGAGGTTTTTACATACGGAACTGCAAAATGGCATCAAATAAAAGGAATTGACATCTGTGGAAAAACAGGAACTGCCGAAAATAAAATTAAAATTATTGATGGCGAAAAAGTACAAGCACAAGATCACTCCATCTTAATCGCTTTTGCACCAAAAGAAAACCCACAAATAGCCATGGCTGTTTATATTGAAAACGGTGGTTATGGCTCAACAATAGCTGCTCCGATAACAAGCCTAATGATAGAAAAATATATTAAAGGTTCAGTTACTAAAAAATATCTTGAAGAACGCATGATTAATATGAGTCTTCAGAAAGAGTATGACAAATTAATTAAAAAGAAAGATACCCTTGCGCCAGGAACGAAATAACATTTTTGAAGGCATCGACTGGATGCTTGTTTTTATATACATCATACTTGTTGGTTTTGGATGGATGAATATTTACGCATCCTCATCTACAGATGACACTAGAGAAATATTCGATTTTTCTACCAAATACGGTAAGCAATTAATATTTATATGCTTAACAGTACCTGTTATTATTTTAATTTTATTTTTCAACTCTAAGTTTTACGAACAATTTGCAAGTGTTTTATACATATTTTCCTTAGTCCTATTAGCAGGAGTTTTTGTTTTCGGAAAAAAAATTAACGGAGCAACATCTTGGTACAACTTTGGAGGCATCGGCTTACAGCCATCAGAATTTGCGAAAGCTTTTACCGCACTAGCACTCGCTAAATTAATGAGTGATCGTAAATACAACTTAAAACTAATTAAAAATCAAGCAAAAACATTTATCGTAATATTTTTACCTGCTTTTTTCATTGCCTTACAGCCAGATATGGGTTCTGTTTTAATTTATTTTGCTTTCTTTTTTGTTTTAAACAGAGAGGGATTAAGTTTAGTATATTTAGTATTTGGGACAACATCTATAATTCTGTTTATAGGAACCATCTATTTTGGAGCAAATTCGGTTCTTATAATTTGCTTCGCAATTATTACACTAGCAATCATTTACGGATTCTATAAAGACAAACGTTTTATTCGTTTTAATGCGTTTAAAATAATAAGTACATATATACTAACCAGTTTGTTTATTTTCGCAATTGGATATACTTACGATAACATATTAGAACCTCATCAAAAAGACAGATTTGATATTCTATTAGGAAAAACAACAGATCTTAAGAATAAAGGTTACAACACCTACCAATCAGAATTAACAATTAGCTCAGGAGGTTTATTGGGTAAAGGTTTTTTACAAGGAGACAGAACTCAAGGTAAGTTTGTTCCTGAGCAGGAAACCGATTATATTTATAGTACCGTTGGTGAAGAATGGGGATTTTTAGGAAGCTCTTCTGTAATAATTCTCTTTATGTTTTTACTATACCGAATTATTTATTTATCCGAAAGGCAAACTAATAAGTTTGGAAGAATATACGGCTATGGTATCGCTTCTATTATTTTTTTCCATTTAATAGTAAACATTGGTATGGTTATAGGCTTATTACCTACTATTGGTATTCCTTTACCTTTTTTTAGTTACGGAGGTTCATCCTTATGGGGATTTACCCTGCTACTATTTATTTTTATTCGCCTAGATGCTCACAGAAAATACGATTGGTAAAGCTGAAATAATAGTTCTTTTTAAGAATCAAAAAATGGACCTAAAATAGATAGTTATTAAATCCTACAACTTTTGGTACTGATCGTATAAATACTTCATCAGCATCATTCAATATTAAAATAAAAACCTTCAGAGCACAGTTTAGAGGTGTAAAAAACATAGAATTTTCCCTCTTATATTAACCTCAGCAATTAGTCTTAATTCTTTTTAAATACAAAAACCGTACTCTTAATTTCAATTCACACACAACTTTTGAGAATGATCCCTTTTTGGCACTGATTCCAAATCTGAGTATAAATAATCATTCATATTACAAACAAAAAAACCTGAACAATAAGTATATTGTTCAGGTCTTAAATTTTAATCCTTTTATAATTTATTTCAATTATTTGGGATAATGCAATAATTTAAAGGTCTTATAAAGCTGCAACGTGTTTAGCTAATTTAGACTTTAAGTTTGCTGCTTTATTCTTATGAATAATATTGTTCTTTGCTAATTTATCTAACATAGATACAACAGTAGAAAACATACCTTCTGCTTCCTTCTTGTCTTCAGACGCTTTTAATCTCCTAACAGCATTACGAGTTGTTTTATGCTGATATTTGTTTCTTAAACGTTTTGCGTCGTTACTTCTAATTCTTTTTATTGCTGACTTGTGATTTGCCATTATACTAGATTCTTAATTGTTTATAAAAAACTTTGTAGTCCGTACGGGAATCGAACCCGTGTTACATGGATGAAAACCATGCGTCCTAACCCCTAGACGAACGGACCAAAACAATCATTCTGATTGCGGGTGCAAATATACAATACTTTTTGATATTTGCAATAATTTTATTTTTTAATTAGTAGTTTATTAAAACATTTAAACTCTTTAAAAACACTAATTAAAACTTGTAGTCCGTACGGGAATCGAACCCGTGTTACATGGATGAAAACCATGCGTCCTAACCCCTAGACGAACGGACCAGAACAATCAGTTTTTCTGATTGCGGGTGCAAATATAACAACAGTTTTTTATTTGCACAAAGCTTTTTTGTTTTTTTATTTATTTTTTATTTCACATGCTTCATAGCATCCTCTAAACATGAAAATTAACCCTCATATATTTCGGATTAAATTTCATCAGAAACAAAACAATCATAGCAAACAAAAGGTAAATTTACAATAAAAACAATATTCATTGATGCTGTTTTTACCGTAAAAATCTATTATTAAAAAATATCAAAATATAAAAGCACTTTATTTAATCTTAAAAATCTTGTTTAATACAAACTTTCTAATTTAAAATTAATAGCGAATATATTATTCAGAGTTACGCTATAAGCAATAAACTATTATTAAAACCACCGAGAATAACATACTGCTTTTCTTACCTTTTACAAATAAATAACCCTGCAAGAGCAGGGTTATTTATTTATATTAATATGCTTTCGCAAAAAGAACTCTCTTAGAGGATGGATTTCCTGTAAATATACACTTCCCTACTTCCTCCTTAGCGTCATTAGGAATACACCTAATGGTTGCTTTTGTTAATTCCTGAATCTTATCTTCTGTCTCAGTCGTTCCGTCCCAGTGAGCAGATACGAAACCTCCTTTATTCTCTATTACATCTTTAAACTCATCAAAAGTGGTAACTTCAGTAGTATGAGCTGCTCTATAATCTAAAGCTTTTTTAAATAGGCTTTCTTGAATCTCTTCTAATAGATTAGCAACAACATTCACCACTTCATCAATAGCAATCGTTTGTTTTTCGAAAGTATCACGACGTGCAACTTCAACAGTACCGTTTTCTAAATCGCGGTTACCCATTGCAATTCTTACCGGAACACCTTTTAATTCGTATTCTGCAAATTTTGCTCCTGGTCTATAAGTATCTCTATTGTCAAACTTAACAGAAACCCCTTTTTTACGCAACTCTTTAACGATTACATCTACTTTTTCGGTAATAGCATTCAATTGCTCTTCTCCTTTGTATATAGGAACAATAACAACTTGAATTGGCGCTAATTTCGGAGGCAATACCAACCCTGCATCATCAGAATGTGTCATGATTAATCCACCGATCAAACGCGTTGAAACTCCCCAAGAAGTTGCCCAAACATGTTCTTTCTTCCCTTCTTTAGAGGTGTATTTAACATCAAAAGCTTTTGCAAAATTCTGACCTAAAAAGTGAGATGTTCCTGCCTGTAAAGCTTTTCCATCTTGCATTAATGCTTCAATAGTTAAGGTATCATCAGCACCTGCAAAACGCTCACTTTCAGATTTAGCTCCTTTTACAACCGGCATCGCCATAAAGTCTTCAGCAAATGTTGCATACACTTCTTGCATTTGTTTTGCTTCAGAAATAGCTTCTGCTTTTGTTGCATGCGCGGTATGCCCTTCTTGCCATAAAAATTCAGCTGTACGTAAAAATAAACGCGTACGCATTTCCCAACGCACAACGTTTGCCCATTGATTTATTAATAAAGGCAAATCGCGGTATGACTGTATCCAACCTTTATAGGTATTCCATATAATTGCTTCAGAAGTAGGACGAACCACTAACTCTTCTTCTAACTTAGCTTCAGGATCTACTCTTAATTTCCCTGGTTTATCAGGATCGCCTTGCAAACGATAATGTGTTACAACAGCACATTCTTTCGCAAAACCTTCTGCATTTTTTTCTTCAGCTTCAAATAAACTTTTAGGTACAAATAAAGGGAAATATGCGTTTTCATGTCCTGTTTCCTTAAACATTCTGTCTAATTCTGCTTGCATTTTTTCCCAAATAGCAAATCCGTAGGGCTTAATTACCATACACCCTCTTACTGCTGAGTTCTCAGCTAAATCGGCTTTTACCACCAATTCGTTATACCATTTCGAGTAATCTTCGTCTCTTTTTGTTAAGTGTTTGCCCATAATCAAAAGTTTGGCATAAATATTGTTATTTTTTATGCGTAAATTGTCTCTGCAAAACTACATTAAAAAGGCTACAAGCCCAACAAAGAAATAGTATTTTGCATTTCAATTTTGGAATTAGTTTTTATAACCCAAAAATTTAAGCGATGAAAACACATTACACTAACATCAAGCTACCTTTTTATATTCTATCATTATTTATGGTAGCAACATTTGTTTCTTGCGGAACAATGCAAACCGTTGCTGGTAGTGATGATGGTATTTATGCTGATGACCAAGAACAGCCTCAACGTAGAGTTATAATAGTTGATGAAGATAAACATCAAGAATATGAAGAAAACTACTTTATAAAAGAAGTTGAACGTTTAGGGAGTTTAAATGGTACAGACATCTTTACAGATATTGAAAATTATGCATCAAATGATGATGATTATAATACTGAAGAGGACGACGTTGTTTATGACGACTACCCTGAAAACAATACAAATTACAATGAACCTTGGGGATACAATAGCAATAATAGTGATGTTGTTATTAATATAAATACCTCACCTCGATGGGGCTATTACAATGAGTGGGATTCTTATTATGGATACAATTACAACAGACCATGGTGGCGTTCTCGTTACAATAATTATCGCTGGGGATACAACAACTATTGGCATCCATATAATTACGGACATTATTATAATAATGGATTTTACATAGGTTTTGGTGGTTTTTATAATGCTTATCCTCGCTACTATCGTAACAACTATTACAACAATCGTTATTACCGACCTTATAGAGGAGCAAACTCTTATCGAAAATACAGAACAGCTTCAACTTCTAGAAGAAACGGAACTAATTACAGAAGAGGAACTACTACTAATAACCGAAAATATTCTTCATCAAGAAGATCTTCAAAAACCTATAGAAAAAGTACCAATACAAGAAACAGTACGCGCTCTACTAGAGGCATTAGAACTACAAGAGACTCAAATAGTAGATACACAAGAGGATACAACTCTAACGGAAATAGATCTGTAAAAAATACGAGAGGTAATCGAAGTACTCGTAGTAGCACTTCAAGAAACTACGAACCATCAAGAGGGAGTAGTAAATCAAGAAAATCTACAAGAAGAAGTTCTTCTAGCTATAGTAGCAGAGATAATAAACCCTCTAAAAGCAATAAAAGTTACTCTTCGAATAAAAGCAGTACTAGAAAATCAAAAAGTTATTCAACACCTTCTTCTTCAAGAAGCTCACGCAGTAATGCTAGACCTTCAAAGAGCAGTAATTCTAACAGATCTTCTAGAAGCAGCAGACGTTAAGTCAAATAGATTTTCAACTTAATTAAAGAAAAAATGAAAAAAATTTTAACACTTGCGATATTTATCGCTAGTACGTATACAGCCTTTTCTCAATCACTAAACTATAATGATTTAGGAATTTTATTCTCTAAAGACGACAATTACGGAACAGCCAGATATGAAAGTATGAGTGGAGCGTTTGGTGCTTTAGGAGGCGATATTTCTGCCTTCGGGATTAATCCTGCTGGTGCAGCTGTTAACAAAAAAAGTGTGTTTTCTGCGACTTTAAGTAACCGAAACACCGAATACTCTTCTATGTATTACGGAAACACAACAAATTCACAAGATAATTACTTCGACATTAGCCAAGCAGGAGGTATTCTTTCTTTTGATACGGCATATGATTCTGATTGGAACCGTTTTGCTTTGAGTTTTAATTACAGAATTAAAAAAGATTTTAACGGTTTTTATTCCGCTGAAGGAAATAGCAATCGCTTAATTCATAATGAGCATCTTGCCGATAACAAAGTTACAAGAACTCAATTTGATGCCAGTATAGATCAATATGTTTCTAGCAAAACCAAAGGACAATCAAGTGTTTTTAATATGGGGTTCTCTGCCGTACATCAAAACAAATTATTTGTAGGAGCTTCTTTAAATTTTCATGATATAGAATTTTACAGAGAAGGTTATTTTAATGAAGTTAATGATGATGTTGACGGAAACATTTTAAACGTAGAAAGTTATACCGAAACTTATATTCAAGGAAACGGATTTTCACTTGGCTTAGGTTTTATTTACAAGTTCAATCAAAACATACGAGTAGGTTTGGCTTATGAAACACCAACTTGGTATCAAGAAGTTATTGAAGATTACTATGATGAATTAATAATGAATGAAATTAAGAATTTAAGTATTAACGAATATATTAATGTTATTGGCTCAGAAGCTTATCCTTATAAATTTAAATCTCCTAGCAGAATTACAGCAAGTGGTGCTTATGTGTTAGGTAAGCAAGGTTTAATTAGTGTAGATTATACTTACAAAGATTATAAAAACACAAAATTTAGCGATGGTGATTTTAATCAAGAAAACACAAACTTTGCAAATGACTATCGAAATACACAAGCCTTAAATATTGGTACAGAGTGGCGCTTCGATAAGATGAGTGTTCGCGGTGGTTATCATTATGAAAAAGATCCCAACTTACTTTTAGGAGGCAACACTAATAAAGATAACATTAAAGGATACTCTGCTGGTTTAGGTTATAATTTCGGAAATATGAAATTTGATTTAGCATACAGTAACTATGAAAACAAACAGTTTTATCGTATTTACAATACTGATGACTTAAACATAAATAACAATACTTCTAGAATTTCTGCAACCCTTACTTTTAGCTTATAATTCTACTAGTAACAAAATATATAAAAGATCCTGCTTTTGCAGGATTTTTTATATACACATTTCTCAGTTTTTTACCGTAATTTTGCACTTCATTTTCACGACCTATGAGTACATTAAAAATAACATTACAAGAAACAAATAACGAAACCATTCTTAAATTTGTAAGTAACACAATTTTAGTAAACGGTGGTAGTTACGAGTTTAACAATATAGACGACGCTAAAAACTCACCTTTAGCGCAACAACTTTTTTACCTTCCTTTTGTAAAGAAAATACTAATTACTGCAAATTTCATCGCTATTCAGCGTTTTGATATTGTTCAGTGGGAAGATGTTGAAGAAGAAGTTCGCGAACAAATAGAAAACTATTTACAAGAAGGTAATACCCTTGTACAAGAAGAAACAACGAAGAAAGATGCTGTTGAAGTATATGCTGAAGTTACTCCGAATCCGGCAGTAATGAAATTCGGTTCAAACAAAGCACTTACACAAACTGATGTTGAATTTAAAAACATTGAAGAGGCTAGTAAATCTTCACCTTTAGCAAAAGAATTATTCGGTTTCTCATTTGTAAAAGAAATCTTTATTTCTGAAAACTACGTATCTATTACAAAATACGATATGATAGAATGGAATGAAGTTCATCAAGAAATTCGTTCATTTATTAGAACCTACATTCAAGACGGAAAAACAATTATACAAGAACTTCCGAAACAACAAACAAAGCAAAATGTTGAAATTCCGAAGGAAGATTTAACAGAAACTGAAGCTAAAATAGTTGATATTTTAGACGAATACATAAAGCCTGCTGTAGCTTCAGATGGAGGAAATATTGCCTTTCAATCTTACGATAAAGAAACAAAAAGAGTTAGCGTAATTTTACAAGGTGCATGTAGCGGATGCCCATCATCAACTGTAACTTTAAAAAACGGTATCGAAACCATGCTAAAGGACATGCTACCAAATCAGATTAACGAAGTAGTTGCTATTAACGGATAATTTTAAAATTACATGTCAAAAACAATCAAGCCCTACAAGGATTCTGAATTAGGAAAAAAAGAACAAGTAGCCAAAATGTTCGATAATATTTCTGAAGATTATGACGGATTAAACCGCGTTATCTCATTAGGAATTGATGTTAGTTGGCGAAAAAAAGTAGTAAAATTAGTTGGTGAGAATAACCCACAACAAATTTTAGACATTGCTACCGGAACAGGTGATTTGGCTTTAATGATGGCAAAATTAAATCCTAAAAAAATTACTGGTTTAGATATTTCTACAGGAATGCTAGAAGTTGGTAAGCAAAAAATAGCAAAGGCTAACTTAAGTGATAAAATTGAAATGATTGTTGGAGATAGTGAAAACATGCCTTTTGAAGACAATACTTTTGATGCTATTACTGTTTCTTTTGGTGTTCGTAATTTTGAAAACCTTGACAAAGGATTAACTGAAATATTACGTGTTTTAAAACCTGGAGGTAAATTTGTAGTCTTAGAAACTTCTAACCCTACTAAATTTCCTTTTAAACAAGGTTATAAATTTTACACCAATTATATTTTACCAATCATTGGTAAAATATTCTCAAAAGACAAGGTAGCTTATTCCTATTTATCAGAAAGTGCTAATTCTTTTCCGTTTGGAGAAGCCTTTAACAATATTTTACAAAAAAATGGGTTTAAGAGTGCAGAGAATTTACCTGTAACTTTTGGAGTTGCATCAATTTATATCGCTTTAAAATAATATGTTAAAAAAACTGTTGCTTTTCGGATTTTTTGGATTTTTCACAATAACCTTTCAGGCGCAAAGGGAAAAAATTTTAAACTTACCTAGTTTTGATAAACCAATATTTCATTACGGGTTTTATTTAGGACTAAATAATAATGGCTACAAAGTAGCGTATAAACCGAGTACATTTAGCAACGCTGAAATAGAAGTTTCGTCATCTATTGGATTTAATGTTGGGCTAATTGCAGATTTAAAATTACACAACAATGTTAATTTACGTTTTGAGCCAGGTTTAATTTCAAACACCAAAACGTTACGATTTAAGCATATTGCAGGAGCAGAAAATGTAAAAACAAGAGAAGTAGGTGCAACCTATTTACATTTACCTTTAATATTTAAATTAAGTACTAATAGAGTCAATAATCTAAGACCTTATGTATTAGGGGGTGTATCTTACGATTATAATTTTTCTAGCAATGAAGATAATAGCAATGATAATTTTGCAGGACAGTTTAGAACTAGCTCTAGTAACTTTATGTATGAACTTGGTATTGGTGTAGACTTTTATCTTAGTTACTTTAAGTTCTCACCATCTATTAGAGGAATCTTCGCAATTAACAACGAAGCTATAAACGATAACAAACCTTTAAGTCAATGGACAGACCCTATTGACTTTTTAGGAACAAGAGGTGTATTTCTTCACTTATCTTTCGAATAATAAAAAAGCTACTGTTACAGTAGCTTTTTTTATGCCTTACTTTTACTTCACTTTAAAAAACAAAAATGGCTTCCGTTTCCGAAAGCCATTTAAAATAACTGATTAAATAGATCCCCCCGAATCTATCTTCTTTATTATAGACACTAATAGTTTATATAAGTCACTAATTATTTAAAATAAAAATGACCATCTTTCGATGGTCATAGCAGTAAAGAAATAAATCTTTACCTATAAGATAGAAGTCCCCCGAAATCTATCATTTATTGTTATTTCTATTGATTCTTGACAAATATATAAGAAAAAGTCGAAATCTATTAGTTTTTAACAACTATTTTACTGTCTACCACGTCTTTAATAGGAAAAACTACCTTTTCATCAGCTGTTGCAACCGTTAAACAGATATTATCTATTGCAATGACAACTCCCTCAACATCACCTATGATAACTTTTTTTCCTATACTGACGTTTTTTCTTGAATAATACCCATAAAGTAGTCTTGCAACAACTTCTTTAGCTCCTAAACCAAATGCCAATGTAAATGCTAAAAGAACAGAACCTATTAAAAGAGTTAAATTACTTTTTATTACTGATGTATCTACTCCTGCTTGATCTAATGCTGTTATTGATAAAAAGACTACGATTAAATAAAAAGCAATATTCCCTACTAAGTTTCCTCCTGAAATTTCTAGAGATTTAAACATTGTTTGAACCGCTTTTTTAACCATGGTTCCTAAATAAGCACCAGCAACAAAAATTCCTAAGGCAGTTAATAATTTAGGTAAATAAGCAAAGAAACTTTTTATCCCGTCAGAAACAACTTCTAATCCGAATATATTCGAACCAGCCATTACAAACGTTAGTATTAAAAACCATTTTAATACTGCCAGTATTGCATTTGTTAAAACAATATTAATCGTCGAATTTCCAAAAATTTCTGTTTTACTTAATTTTTTAGACCATTCGTCAATCTTTGTTTTACTTAAAGCTTTTCTTACTATAAATAAGAAAAATTTAATAATTAGCCAAGCGAAAACCACAAAGCCAATAAACCCAAGGGCAGTTGGTAACGAATCGACAATATCTTGAAAAATATCTTTAAAAGGTTTTAAAATATCAATTTGTAATGCAATCATAACTACTGTATTGTGTTAGTTTTATATTTGGTTATTCGGTATCTTTAGAATCTTTTTTAGACGCACCACCTCCAAATAAATCAGCGATTGTACTTGGGTATTTCACCACAAATAAATCAGCCATATCTATCGATAGCTTTATCATTGCCACATCATTTAGTACTTTTCCTTTTAGTACCTCTGGCAACTCTTCATTATGTAATATTTTCTTAAATGGATTCTCCATAATTATTACAGTGCGTTATATGCTTTTATAACTTTTTCTTTTGCTCTTTTTAAACGCATTTTTACTGCGCTATCCCCTATTTCTAATGCTCCTGATATTTCTTTAATACTCATATCATCTTGATATTTCATTAAAAGAATCATTTTTTCAGAAACAGCAATTACTTCTAAGGCTTTTGCTAATTTATCAGCTTTTAATTCAAATAATGCAGCATCATCAATTTCATCTTCATTACTTTCTTCTTTAATAGTATCAGTTACAACGGTTACTTTTTCTTTTTTCTTCTCTTTATTTCTTTGCACATAATTTACGCAGAAATTATAGGTGAAAGAATACAGCCAGGTCGAAAACTTAGACTTTCCTTTAAAAGTTCTCAGTTTTACAAATAAGCGAATAAATACATCATGTGTTAAATCTTGTGCTTCTTCCTTGTTTTTAGAAAAACCATAACACTTATTATATACAACACTAGCGTAACGGTCATATAAAACAGCGAATAAATGAGTATCATTTTTTTCTACTATTTTACTAACCAGCGCTTCATCACTTAGTTTTGTATCCTCAGTACTTTTCAACAACTAATTATAGTTCTTATGTTATAGTTTTGGCTTGCAATTAATTTAGACACCTTTATATAAAAAAGGTCACTATTTCTTCTTTTTAAGAAAACAAATTTAACGTTTCTTTAACGATTATAAAATTTAAATAAAAAAGATTTATTTTTTTGTAACATTATTAAAGCAGCATACGTATAAGATAGTGTAGACCGATTGATGAATTAAAAATATTACTTAATTAGATGAGACAACTAAAGATTACCAAGCAGGTTACTAATAGAGAAACCGCATCATTAGATAAATATTTACAAGAAATAGGAAAAGTAGATTTAATTACTGCTGATGAAGAAGTAGAGTTAGCACAAAGAATTAAAGCTGGTGACCAAAGAGCCTTAGAAAAATTAACGAAGGCCAACTTACGTTTCGTTGTTTCGGTAGCAAAGCAATACCAAAACCAAGGATTAACATTGCCTGATTTAATTAATGAAGGTAATTTAGGGTTAATTAAAGCCGCAAAACGTTTTGATGAAACTCGTGGTTTTAAATTTATCTCATACGCTGTATGGTGGATTCGTCAATCTATATTACAAGCATTAGCAGAACAATCTCGTATTGTACGTTTACCGTTAAACAAGATTGGTTCTATCAATAAAATTAACAAAATGTATGCCTTTTTAGAGCAAGAAAACGAAAGACCTCCAAGTCCTGAAGAAATTGCTAAAAAGTTAGACATGACAGTTAATGACGTAAAAGAGTCTATGAAAAATTCTGGTCGTCACGTATCAATGGATGCGCCATTAATTGAAGGAGAAGATTCTAACTTATATGATGTATTAAATTCAGGTGAATCTCCAAATCCTGACAAAACATTATTACACGAATCTTTACGTATAGAAATTAACCGTGCCTTAGAAACATTAACTCCTCGTGAAGCTGATGTTGTTAAACTATACTTCGGTTTAGGTGAACACCAACCAATGACTTTAGAAGAAATTGGAGAAACGTTCGATTTAACTCGTGAGCGTGTGCGTCAAATTAAAGAAAAAGCAATCCGTAGATTAAAGCATACATCTCGTAGTAAAATATTAATGACTTACTTAGGCTAGGGATCATAAACCTCTTCTGGTATCTCACTTATAAAAATCTGTTTATATTTTAAACAAAGTGTTTTTTTAGACTTAAACGTCATGCTGAATTTATTTCAGCATCGCATAAAACTAAGAACTACGGTAAATAAGAATGCAAAACTAAAATAAGTTTAGTTTGATGGATTCGGTTTTTTAACGAAAAAATATTTTTAAATAAAATTACAAAACTCTCGAATTAATTTTCGGGAGTTTTTTTATTTGAAGCCTTTTCCTGCTTTCACTACTCGCTTTTTTCTCATCCTTCAAAAAAGAGCTCACACAAACCGTTCAATCAGGGCTAAACATATTTATAAATTTTATTACTTTACCATAGTTTCTTGCAAAGTCGAATTAAGTATCTTTGCATAAAATAACAACACAACAACAAACTAATGAGTAATTTAATTGCACCTTCAGTGTTAGCAGCAGATTTTGCTAACCTACAAAGAGACATCGAAATGGTAAACAATAGTGATGCCGATTGGTTTCATATTGATATTATGGATGGTGTATTTGTACCAAATATATCTTTCGGAATGCCAGTTTTAAAAGCGATTACAAAACACGCTAAAAAAACAATCGATGTGCATTTAATGATTGTAAATCCAGATCAATACATTGAAACCTTTGCTAATTTAGGAGCAGATATTTTAACAGTACACTACGAAGCTTGTACGCACGTACACAGAACAGTTCAGGCTATAAAAGCAGCAGGAATGAAAGCAGGAATAGCTTTAAACCCTCATACACCAATTGCTGTTTTAGAAGATATTATTCAAGATTTAGATTTGGTATGTATTATGAGTGTAAATCCTGGTTTTGGCGGACAATCATTTATTGAAAATACCTACAAGAAAATAAGTCAACTTAAACACCTTATTGAATTTTCAAAATCTGATTGTCAAATAGAAATTGACGGTGGAGTAACCAATAAAAACGCAAATCAACTTATCGAAGCAGGTGCTGATGTTTTAGTAGCTGGTAGTTATGTTTTTAAAAGTGACAACCCTACAGAAACGATTAAAAACTTAAAAGAATTAATCAACTAAAAAAAGGAGGAAAACTTAAAAATTTTCCTCCTTTTTTTTTTAGAATTGAGCTATTAAATAGTTAATCAAATCTGTTGTGGTAACAATACCAACCAACTCGTTATTATCAACCACTGGTAATGCATGAAATTCTTTTTTTGCTAAAATTTCAGCAACTTCTTTTATGGTTGATGAAGAAGTAACAGTAACTAAATTTTTAGCCATTACCTGATCTATGGTAAACATATTATAAACAACAGTATCTACATTAATTTCATCAATATCTACTGCATCAGCAAAACTTATTCTTAACAAATCAGTATAGCTTAACATTCCTTTTATTTCAGAACCACTTACTACAGGAATGTGTCTTATTTTTTCTTTTTTAAATAACTTTTCAGCAAACATTAAATCGTCTGAACTACTTAATGTAATTACGTTTTTACTCATAATAGCTGATACTGGCGTTCTTTTTTTCATCTTACTTTCAATTTATAGTTAATTACTACAACAAATTTCAGGAATAAAATCAATCAAAAATCTGATTAAAATCACACTCTTATCATTATTTTTTTTGTAAATTATCAATTGAAAACGCTTATTAAATTGATACAAAAATTACAAAACCATTACGGATATTTATTTGAAACCGAACTACTTGATGAAATAGCCTCAATAGCCACTTATAAAGAATTTAAAGAAGACGCTATTATTATTGATGTTGATAGTTATATGGTTGCTATACCCTTAATAATTAGTGGTGCTATTAAAATTTTAAGAGAAGATAAAGATGGTGACGAATTAGTGTTATATTATATAGAAAAAGGAGACACTTGTGCCATGACATTGTCTTGTTGTATCGGCAACACTAAAAGCAAGATAAAAGCTGTTGCTGAAACTGATGTTGCTTTATTTATGATTCCGAAAAACAAAATGTCAGAATGGTTAAGTAAGTATAAAAGTTGGCAAGAATATATTTTATTAAGCTATCATTCTAGACTTAACGAATTCATCGAAGCAGTAGATTCTATTGCCTTTTTAAATATGGATGAACGCTTGTATAAATATTTAAAAGATAAAGCTATGGTTATTGGAAACGATGTTTTAAATGTTACGCATTTACAAATAGCCAATGATTTGCACACCTCTAGAGTTGTTATTTCTAGATTACTAAAAGCTTTAGAAAAGAAATCTAAAATAAAATTGAGTAGAAATCAAATAAAAATATTGGAGTTATAATTGTATTCAAATTTATACAAAACCTTTCTTAAAACAAAAAAACGATGCTTTAAAAGCATCGTTTTTTTGTGACCGCGAAGGGATTCGAACCCCCAACCCTCAGAGCCGAAATCTGATATTCTATCCAGTTGAACTACGCAGCCTTAATATATTAAGCTAAGCTTTTTTTAACAATCATTGAAATGGTTTTACCATCAGCTTTTCCTGCTAATTGTTTTGAAACCATCCCCATCACTTTTCCCATATCTTTCATTCCTTCTGCTCCAACTTTAACAATAGTTTCCTTTACCACTTTTTCAATTTCATCTTCTGATAAAGCTTCAGGTAAAAACTGTTCTAAAACAGCTGCTTCTGCCAATTCAGGATCTGCCAAATCTGCCCTACCTTGTTCAGAAAAAACTACAGCACTATCTTTACGTTGTTTTACTTGTTTCTGAATAATTTTCAATTCATCTGCTTCAGAAATTTCACCTGATCCTGTTTCAGTATTTGCCAACATAAAAGCCGATTTTAATGCTCTAAGTGCTGTTAAAGCAACTGTATCTTTCGATTTCATTGCTTCTTTCATCTTATCCATCACTTGTTTTTGTAAACTCATCTTTCTTGTTTTTTTATGATTAAAAAATTCCCGACAAGGCGGGAATTTTAAAAAAGTATATTCTTATTTTATTAATCTACATTGTCATGTAAAAAAGAATTATTTGAACGTGACAATCCGTTATTATCAGCATTTAAGGCAGTATCTGACTTACTAATATCTGCTCCTGCATTTATATCAACTCCCATTCGTTTATACGCTGGCTGACGCTCTATATCATCAATATTACGATTTACCTGATCGTTAAATTTATGATTAAAGCCCTTCATTTTTTCACGTCTTTCTTCCGTTCTTTTTCTTAATTCAGAAATTGTAATCTCTAATGGAGAAACCTCTTCACTTGTTGTTTCAATATTATTAATTTCTTCTTGAGTTTTAGTTCTTACTTGAAACTGTAACTCTTCTTCAACCTCTTCCTTTATAATCGGTGTAGAACTTTTACCAATAGTCGGTTGCACATTAAAATCATCTAAAACATAACGTTTTTCTATTTGATGGCCTTTCGGCATCACTTCTTCAGCAACTACGTTAATGTTTTTAATTTCATTTGTTGTGGTTACTATCGGTGATTTTGGCTTTATTTCTTCATAAGAATTCACTGGTAAATCAAACAATAAATCTTGTTGAACCGGTTGTTGTCTTACTTCTTTCTCAACATTACCTCCTGTTGCAATATTTGTTATTATAAAATCATCTTCAGAGATTGTTTCAATCGCAATCTCATCACAAACTACATTTATATTTCTTATTGCTTCAGTTGTTGGAATTAAATTAAACTTAGGTGCTGCAACTTCTTCTTTTAAAACATGTACAACTTTTGCAGGCGTACTTACTGTAAGAGGTTCGTTAATCGCTGGCGCAACCTGAACTTTTTGTTCACCAAAATTATAAGTTGCCTTTTGTTCATCCTCTAAAGTATGAACAATTTTTTTCACTTCTGTATTTGTGATTGTTCCTTGCTGATCAGCAGTAAAACCTGTTGCTACTATTGTTACTACAATACCATCTTCTAACGACTCATCTTCTCCAACTCCCATAATGATATTAGCATCATAACCTGCTTCATCTTGAATGTAGTCATTAATCTCACCTATTTCATCTAAAGTAACTTCGTTAGCACCTGAAACGATTAACAATAATACATTTTTAGCTCCCGTAATTTTGTTGTCATTTAACAACGGAGAATCTAATGCTTTTACAATAGCATTTTTAGCACGATTATCTCCTGTTTCTTTAGCAGATCCCATAATTGCAGTTCCGCTATTAGAAAGTACTGTTTTAGCATCGTGTAAATCAATATTTTGCTTATAATGATGTGTTATTACTTCTGCAATACCTTTCGCTGCTGTTGCTAAAACTTCATCTGCTTTAGAGAAACCAGCTTTAAAACCTAAGTTTCCATAAACTTCTCGCAGCTTATTATTATTTATGACAATAAGTGAATCTACGTTTTTACGTAACTCATCTATTCCTTTTTGAGCTTGCTTGCTACGCATTCTTCCTTCAAACTGAAATGGCATTGTAACGATACCTACCGTTAAAATATCCATATCTTTTGCTATTTTAGCGATAATAGGTGCTGCACCAGTACCTGTACCACCTCCCATACCTGCGGTAATAAATACCATTTTAGTATGCGTGCTTAACATTTGTTGAATCTCTTGAATACTTTCTGCAGCCGCTTGTGCACCAACATCAGGATTTGCTCCTGCCCCTAAACCAGAAGTTAAATGGGCTCCTAATTGAATTTTATTAGGAATTGGGCTACTTTCAAGCGCTTGTGCATCTGTGTTACAAATCACGAAATCTACTCCGTGAATTTGTTTATTAAACATATGATCTACTGCATTACTTCCTCCCCCACCAACTCCAATCACTTTAATAGCATTTGATTGTGTTTTTGGCATGTCGAATGAAATGTTATTGAATTCTGTGCTCATAATAACTTTTCTTTTTTAATTTTTATTCACTTTTACACTCCTTTCTCAGGGGACAAAAAAGGGGTGACTTATTTAATATTCGTTTATTCTGCGTTGTCTAAAAACTCCGTAAATCTTTCTCTAAACTTATCTAAAAAAGATTTAGACTTACCTTTTTTTATCGTTTCTTTTTCAACAATTTCTGCCACAGGAGTTTCTTCCACAGCAGTATCTTTCGTTTCAGTTATGATTTCTTTTTCATAATTCTCTACTACTTCGCTTGATTCTTTCTGTAAACCTTCCATTAACAAACCAACTGCGGTTGCGTATGAAGGGCTAGACAAAACATCGTCAGAATCACCTGCTAAATGTTCATTCGGATATCCAATACGAACGTCCATTCCTGTTATATATTCTACTAACTGGCGTAAATGTTTTAACTCAGATCCTCCTCCGGTTAATACAATTCCAGCAATTAATTTTCCTTTCTGAGTTTCGTGCCCATAATTTTTAATTTCTAAATACACATGCTCTATAATTTCTTGTACTCTGGCATGAATTATTTTTGATAAATTCTTAAGTGTAATCTCTTTAGGCTCTCTTCCTCTTAATCCTGGAATAGAAACTATTTCTGTTTCTTTATTTTCTCCTGGCCATGCAGAACCAAACTTTACTTTTAGTAATTCTGCTTGTTTTTCGATTATCGAACAACCTTCTTTTATATCTTCAGTAATTACATTTCCCCCAAAAGGTATTACTGCCGTATGACGAATAATACCATCTTTAAATATTGCTAAATCGGTAGTACCCCCACCGATATCTATCAAAGCAACTCCTGCTTCTTTTTCTTCTTGACTTAAAACTGCGGATGCCGATGCTAACGGTTCTAATGTAATATCAGACAAACCTAAACCTGCACTCTTTACGCATCTTCCAATGTTTCTAATCGAAGAAACCTGACCAACAACTACATGAAAATTAGCTTCTAGTCGTCCGCCATACATACCAATTGGCTCTTTTATTTCTGACTGACTGTCTACTTTAAAATCTTGTGGTAAAACATGAATAATTTCTTCACCAGGAAGCATTACTAATTTATGCACCTGACTAACTAAACTTTCAATATCAATCTCATTAATTACCTCGTCAGATTTTTCGCGCGTAATATAATCGCTATGATGCAAACTTCTTATATGTTGCCCCGCAATACCTACAACAACACTTTCAATTTTCTGCCCCGAAACACTTTGTGCCTCATCAACAGCTTCCTGAATAGATTGAATTGTTTGGGTTATGTTATTTACCACTCCACGTTTTACACCTAAACTTTTAGCTTTACCAATACCTAAAATTTCTAATTTGTCGTATTCATTCTTACGACCAATCATCGCAACAATTTTGGTAGTACCAATATCTAAACCAACGGCAATTTTATTATTCTCCATCTTGCTTTTGTTTTGTGCACACAACTTGGTTGTGGTATTTTACATTTATTGTCTTATAATTTTTAATTGTTTTATCAATCAATGCTTTATTATAAAATGCAATTAGCTTTTTAAACTTCACATTTACATTTACTAGCTTCCCAAAAACTATTTTATATTCACCGCTACGAACTGTAAATTCATATTCTTCACGAACATTTTTTTGGATTGCAATAATTTCTTTATTCAAAAAATCATGTGCTCCAATTGTTTTTATTAAACTAATTAACTCCTTTATATCTTTAGCATTATTTATGCCTGAAACTAATGGTACTCTTGCTGAGAAATTTGCTGACAAAGGAATTTCAACACCAAACTTATCAATATAATATGAATCACTTTTATTAACAATACGCGCTATTGGTTTGCGCTGTTTTATAAGTGTTTTTAGCACGCCATTAATTGTTAAAAAAACAGCTGCTTTTTCAACATAAGGATTCTTTGAAACATTTGTTTCTAAAAGGTGTAAATCTACCACTCTTTTTGGTTGATTTTTAACAAAAATTTTATTTTGTATTAACAATTTATCAACCATACTGTGTGTCAAAAAGTTATTATCACCTGCTTCAAATTCAACTACGGTGTTTTCAACCTTTTTTATGCCATTTTTACCCGCCGCAAAGCCGTACAAAAACCCTAAAAACACTAGCAACACGAAAAAAGAAAGATATGTTGTTACTTTTCTCATATTTAAATATTATATTTTTTCTCTAAACTATTCTTTACTTCACCGACCAATAAACCGATATCGCCTGCCCCTAACATTGTTATAATTTTTGCCTCAGATTTCAAGATTTCAGCGCCTAAATTTTCTTTAGAAACCAATGCTTTATTTTCTGAATTTATTTTAGCTAGTAACCACGAAGAAGTAACTCCTTTTATAGGCAACTCTCTTGCTGGATAAATATCTAATAACAATACTTCATCAAACTTAGAAAGTGCTATTGCAAAATCTTCCACAAAATCTTTTGTTCTCGTATATAAATGTGGTTGAAAAACGGCCAACACTTTTTCCTTCGGATACATTTCTCGTATCGAATGCTCTACAGCATTTATCTCTGTTGGATGATGCGCGTAATCATCAATCAATACCACATCTTCTGTTTTAATTTTATATGAAAACCTTCGCTGAACTCCTTTAAACGTTTTTAATTGTTCTTTAATTTTCGCTAAAGAAACACCATACACATCTGCCGTTGCTAAAGCAGCCAAGGCATTCATCATGTTATGTTTTCCTGGTAAATGAAATTCAATATTCTTTATTTCTGATGTTGGTGTTTGCACATCAAAAACATACTTTCCTGTTTCAACTTTTACATTGTACGCCTTATAATCTGCCGATTCATTTACAGCATATGTTAACCCTTTTAAAGGCAAACCTTTTGCTACAATTAATGTATCAGAAACTTTATTTGCAAATTCTCTAAACGACTGTTGTAACATTTCATTTTCTCCGTAAATATCCAAATGATCAGCATCCATAGAAGTAACGCATGCAATATTTGGCGACAATTTTAAAAATGACCGATCAAATTCATCTGCTTCTACAACTGATATTTTATCTTCTCCTAAAATTAAATTTGAATTATAATTTTCTGCAATTCCTCCTAAAAAAGACGTTGCTTTTTCAGGTTGCATTATGTGTCCTAAAATAGAAGAAGTTGTGGTTTTACCATGTGTACCTGCAACCCCTAAACAAAAAGTATTTTTAGTAATTTCTCCTAAAACTTCTGCCCTTTTTAAAATTTCAAATCCGTTGTTTATAAAATAATTTAATTCTTGATGTACATTCGGAATCGCAGGCGTATAAACCACCAACGTTTGCTCTTTATCTAAACAAGAAATATCGATGTTTTTAACAGCATCTTCAAAATGAATTTTTACACCAATCTCCTCCAACTTTTTAGTAATCGGACTTGGTGTTTTATCATAGCCAAATACCTGTTTTCCGTTCACAGCAAAATAACGAGCAATAGCGCTCATACCGATTCCTCCGATACCAATAAAATAAACGTTATGTATTGTTTTTAAATTCACTAATTAATTAGTTTTTCTATTTCGTTAACGATATCACTCGTTGCATTGGGCAATGCTAATTCATTAATATTTTCACTTAAACTCTGCTGCTTGCCTTTATCTTTTAATAATGTTTCGATTACTATCGGAAAAGTATCTAACTCATTTTCTTTCACTAAAATTGCTCCATGTTTATCTACAATCGATTTTGCATTTTTAGTTTGATGATCTTCTGCTACATTTGGCGACGGAATAAAAACAGTTGGTTTACCCACAATACACAATTCTGAAACTGAACTTGCACCCGCTCTTGAAACTATAAAATCAGCTGCCGCATACGCCAAATCCATTCTATTTAAAAACTGATGTACCTGTACGTTTTCTACTTCATTATATTTCTTATATTCTTCAAAATACAACTTACCACATTGCCAAATTAATTGAATATTCTGATTTTTAAAAAAGTCAAGATTTTCTTCTATTAATTGATTTATCTTTCTTGCCCCTAAACTTCCACCTAAAACTAGTATTGTTTTTTTTGAACTATCTAACTCAAAAAATTCTTTTCCTACGTTAATTTTTGCATGAATCTTTAACAAATCTTGACGAACAGGATTTCCTGTTTTTATAATTTTATCCTTCGGAAAAAAACGTTCTAAATTATCATAAGCAACACATATTTTACCTGCTTTTTTACTCAGTAATTTATTTGTAATTCCCGGATATGAATTTTGTTCTTGTACAACTGTAGGAATTCCTTTTTTATTAGCAACCATTAATGTTGGTCCACTTGCAAAACCACCTGTACCGATTACCACATTTGGTTTAAATTTTCTGATAATTTTATGCGCATTCCATAAACTACTTAACAACTTAACAGGAAATAATAAGTTCTTGGCAGTTATTTTTCTTTGAATGCCTGAAATCCACAATCCTTTAATATCATAACCTGCTTGTGGAACTTTTTCCATTTCCATTTTATCTTTTGCACCAACAAATAAAATATTTGCATCCGGATACCGGACTTTTATTTCATTTGCAATGGCAATAGCCGGATATATATGCCCTCCAGTTCCACCGCCGCTTATAATAACATTAATCGATTGTTTCATGTAAAATATCTAAAGGGTTATCATCTAAAATTGTTTCCTCTGTTTCATTTTTATGAGCACTAACACTTAATATCATTCCTAAAGCAAAACACGTCATCCAAATAGAGGTACCACCACTACTGATTAACGGCAATGTTTGCCCTGTTACAGGTAATATATTTACGGCTACTGCCATATTAATCATCGCCTGAAAAACAATTGGAATCCCTACTCCCAACACCATTAAAGTCGCAAAAATTGTCGTTGCCTTTTTAGCGGTAATTAAAATTCTAAACAACAATAAAAAATAAATAAATGCAACTATTATTGCTCCTACAAGACCATATTCCTCAATAATAATAGCATATATAAAATCGGAAGATGATTGTGGTAAAAAATTTTTCTGCACACTCTTTCCTGGTCCTTTTCCTAGTATTCCGCCTGTGGCGATTGCTATTTTTGCTTTTTCTACTTGATAATTTTCTTTTCTATCTGAATTAGAAAAACCATCTAATCTACTTTGCCAAGTGTTTACCCTGTTTGGCATTGCATCAGGAAAAGCCTTTGCTACCAGAATAAAAAAGAGCAAAGAAAAAAGCCCTATTCCTAAAATATAACCAATGTATTTTAACGGATATCCACCGATAAACGTTAACACCAAAATCATAAAAAACACAATTGCTGTGGTAGATAAATTTGCAGGAAGTACTAATGCTAATACAAGCCCTATAGGCAGCCACAACTGTAATAAACTATCTCTAAAACTTATTACGTTCTCTTTGTTTTTTGCTAGATACCTCGATACATATACCATTAACACCAAACCTGCTAGTGTAGAGGTTTGAAAACCGATACCCACAAAAGGTATTCGAATCCACCTACTTGCATTGGCTCCTCCGATTGTTGTTCCTTGTGCCAACGTGACTATTAATAGTAATACAACTATTGGTAACATTAAAACCGAGCCTCCACTAAAATAACGATACGGAATTTTATGTACTCCATAAATTACAGCAAAACCTGTAATTAACAACATTACATGCTTTATTAAATGCCCTAAGGTAGAACCATTACCAACTACATATACTAAATTTGTACTAGCACTATAAATTGGCATAAATGAAAATATTGCCAACACAGCAACAATAGCCCAAATAGCCCTGTCTCCTTTTATATGCTGAAAAATAGTTTTCATTAATTTATTTTATAAATTTTTAATAGCTTCCTTAAATTTTCGCCCTCTATCTTCATAGTTTTCGAACAAATCGAAACTAGCACATGCTGGAGATAACAAAACAACATCTCCTGCTTTCGCTACTTTATTTGCAACTTTAACAGCTTCTTCCGCTCCTGCAGTTTCTACTAAAACATCTACTACATTGCCAAAGGTTTCAATGATTTTCTGATTATCTAAACCTAAACAAATAATTGCTTTCACCTTTTCTCTTACCAACGGTAATAAATCAGCATAATCATTTCCTTTATCAACACCACCAACTATCCAAACCGTAGGACTATCCATACACTCCAATGCATAAAAAACAGCATTTATATTGGTAGCTTTACTATCGTTAATAAACTGTACTCCATTAATTTTCTGCACATATTCTAAACGATGCTCTACACCTTCAAAGTCTAACAAACTTTCAGCTATTGTTTCTTTTCTAGCCTGTAACAATTTTGCTGCCATAGCTGATGCCATTGCATTTTTAGTATTGTGTTTTCCTTTTAATGCTAATTCAGAAACGTTCATTAATACCTCTTCTGTTGTTAATTTCATTATTATTTTATTTTGTCTTAAAAAAACTCCGTATTCTAATTCTCTTTCGATAGAAAATGGAATCTTTTTTGCGTTAATTTTATTTTTACTTAACCAATTTTTTATTGCCGTATCATCGGCATCATAAATTAAAAAATCATCGGCTGTTTGATTTTTCGTAATTCGGAATTTTGAAGCTATATATTTATCAAAATTGTACTCATACCTATCTAAATGATCTGGCGATATATTTGTTATAATTGCAATATGTGGTTTAAAATCTATAATTCCATCTAACTGAAAACTACTTAATTCTAATACATATTCACTGTGTTTACCCTTCGCTACTTGCTCTGCAAAACTATCACCAATATTACCTCCTATTCCAACGTTAAATCCAGCTTTATTAAGTATATGACCAGTTAATAAAGTGGTCGTTGTTTTTCCGTTTGAACCTGTAATACCGATTATTTTTGCATTTGTAAATTCAGCTGCAAATTCTATTTCAGAAATTACTTTTATTCCTTTTGAAATCAATTCTTGAACTAACTTCACGCCATCAGGAATACCTGGACTTTTCATTATAACATCAGCATTAAAAATTTCACTTTCTGTGTGCTGATTTTCTTCAAAATCAATTGAGTTATGTAAAAGAACTTTTTTGTGTTTCTCTGCAATACTCCCTTTATCAGAAACAAAAACTTCAAATCCTTTTTGTTTTCCTAATAACGCTGTACCAACACCACTTTCTCCTCCGCCAAGAATTACCAACCTTTTCATTTTATCTTAATTTCAAGGTTACAATTGTTAATACCGCTAATAGGATTCCTACAATCCAAAAACGGGTAACTATTTTACTTTCGTGATAGTTTAATTTTTGATAATGATGATGTAATGGTGCCATTTTAAAAATTCTCTTTCCTACTCCAAATCGTTTTTTAGTGTACTTAAAGTAGAATACCTGAAGTATTACTGACAAATTTTCAATCACAAAAATTCCTGCTAAAATTGGCAACAATAATTCTTTACGAATAGCAATAGCAATAACTGCTATGATTCCTCCGATTGTTAAACTACCCGTGTCACCCATAAATACCTGAGCAGGAAATGTATTATACCACAAAAACCCAATTAAAGCTCCTGCAAAAGCGAATATAAATACTGTCATTTCTCCCGAATTTGGGATATACATTACGTTGAGATAATCTGCAAAAATGATATTTCCTGATACCCATGCAAATATTGCCAATGCAATCACCATAATTGCCGATGTACCGGCTGCTAAGCCGTCAATACCATCTGTTAAATTTGCACCATTTGATATTCCCGTTACAATAAAAACAACTACAAAAATGAAAACAATCCATCCGTATTTTTCGTAACCATCTCCTAAAAAGTTAAATGCTTTTGCATAATCTAATTCATTATCCTTTAAAAACGGAACGGTTGTTTTTGTTGATTTATGTGCCTCACCAAAAACCTTCACTTTTCCATTCACCTGAACTACTTGCTCAGCTTTTGGCAACTGTTCTTTTATAGTTACATCTGGATGAAAATACAACATCGACCCAACAATAATACCCAAACCAACTTGACCTAAAACTTTGAATTTCCCTTTTAAACCTGCTTTATCTTTTTTAAATACTTTTATGTAATCATCTGTAAAACCAATCAACCCCATCCAAACAGTTGTTATCAACAAGATAACAATATAAATGTTTTCTAATTTCGCTAATAAAAGCACAGGAACTAAGGTGGCAAGGATTATAATAAGTCCTCCCATTGTAGGTGTACCTGCTTTTTGCACTTGCCCTACTAAACCTAAATCTCTTACCGTTTCTCCTATTTGCTGTTTTCTTAAAAAATTAATTATTTTCTTTCCGAAGATTGTTGATATCAACAAAGACAAAATAAACGCGACGGCTGCACGGAACGTAATAAACTGAAACACACTTGCTCCTGTTAAATTAAATTCACTTTCTAAATATTGAAATATATAATACAGCATGCTATGATTTTTTTAATTGATTAAAACAGTTTTCTATCTCTTCCAAATCATCAAAATGATGTTTTACACCGTTTATTTCTTGATAATCTTCGTGTCCTTTTCCTGCAATTAATATTATATCTCCAGTTGTCGCTATTTTACAGGCTGTTTTAATTGCTTGTTTTCTGTTTAAAATCGACAATGTTTTTTTATAGTTTTCTGGGGACACACCTGCTTCCATTTCATCAATAATAACCTGAGCATCTTCTGTTCTTGGATTATCTGATGTGAAAATTGCCTGACCACTTAGCTGAGAAGCAATCAACGCCATTTTCGGACGCTTTGTTTTATCTCTATCGCCACCACAACCAACAACGGTAATTACATTTTCGTTACCCGTACGAATGCCGTTTATGGTTTGCAATACGTTTTTAAGTGCATCTGGTGTGTGCGCATAATCAACAACAGCAGTTACTCCATTATCAGAAACAGTATATTGAAAACGCCCATCTACACTTTCTAACTCACTTATAAGCCTTAATATTTCTAATTTTTCTAAACCTAATAGATCTGCAACTCCGAAAATAGCCAACAAGTTAGATGCATTAAATTCACCGATTAACTTAGTCCAAACCTCAATATTATTGATCGTTAGTAAACTGCCTGAAAAACTTTTCTCTAACACTTTAGCCTTAAAATCGCCAAGTGTTTTTAAGGCATATGTTTGCTTGTTTGCTTTGGTATTTTGTAGCATTACCTGCCCGTTCTTATCATCAATATTTACCAATGCAAATGCTGATTTTGGCAACGAGTCAAAAAATGATTTTTTTACATCTCTATACTCAGCAAAGGTTTCGTGATAATCCAAATGATCGTGAGATAAATTGGTAAAAACACCGCCCGTAAAAAGTAATCCTTCAGTTCTTTTTTGATGAATTCCGTGAGAACTAACTTCCATAAAACAGTAGTCTACACCTGCATCAATCATTAACGACAAGTACTTATTTATAGCTAAAGAATCTGGCGTTGTATGCGTTGCTTTATGCGTTTCATCAGCAACCATTACTTTAACTGTTGATAACAAACCTACTTTATATCCTGCTTTTTTAAACAATTGATACAATAATGTAGCAATCGTTGTTTTTCCGTTTGTACCTGTAACACCTACTAGCTGCAATTTACTTGACGGATTATCATAAAAATTAGCCGCCATAATTGCCAACGCAACATTAGAATCCTCTACCTCAACATAAGTTGCTGCTTCTTTTTTATCCGCAGGAATACTTTCACAAACAATAACAATAGCACCTAAATTCAATACCTTTTCTATAAACTGATGTCCATCTACAGTACCACCCTTTTGCGCCACAAACAGGTCGTTTTTTTGCACTAATCGACTATCAAACTGAATATTGTTAATTACAACATCAGTGCTTCCATAAATTTCATTTACAGCTACTTTATATAATATGTCTTTTAATTTTTTCAATTATGATAACTTTAAATAAACTGTTGCTCCTTTTGCTACTTTTAGTCCTTTATTTATAGATTGTTCTGTTACTTTTCCCATTCCAGAAAACTCAACTTTCAAACCCATATTTTCCAACAAAGCAACTGCATCCATTCCACTCATACCTAAAACCTTAGGCATAATCGTTTTATATTTTCTTAATTTTTTATAATAATCTTGATATTCTTTATCAATACTTACTGATGAAATTTCATCAGACACTAATTGATTATTTATTGGTGTTGTTGTGTAAATTTTCTGAGCAATATCTTTAAATACTGGCGCTGCGGCAATAGCTCCGTAATATCCTTTTTCTTTCTTAGGACTATGAATAACTACAATGCATGAATATTTAGGATTATCTGCAGGAAAAAAACCAGCAAAAGAAGCCACATATTTTTTACTTGAATAATGACCGTAAACTGTTTTACCATCTTTATCTTTATGCTTCGGAATCCATTTTTTAGCAGTTCCTGTTTTTCCAGCCATAGAAAAATTAGAGGAATATATGTTTTTTGCAGTTCCTTTTTCTACCGTATTCTCCATAACTTTCCTTACTTTATTTAAGGTGTTTTGAGAAGCTATTTTTTCTTTTAAAACCTCTGTATCGAAACGTTTTTCTACTTTTCCTCCAATACGCAACTCCTTAACAAAATATGGTTTTACTAATCGTCCATTATTTGCTACCGCATTATAAAAAGCCAATGTTTGTAATGGCGTAAGAGAAACTCCGTACCCCCAAGCCATCCATTCTAATGAAATCGGACTCCAACTTTTTTCTGAAGGATTTGGAATATAAGGCTTTCCTTCTCCTTTAATTTTAACTCCCGTTAACTGATCTAAGCCAAAAGATTTAATTCTTTTTATAAATTTCTTCGGCTTTTTATCGTAATGTTTTCGAATCGTTTTTACAATCCCAACATTAGAGGAAACTTCAAAAACCCGTGCTAAAGAGATTTTACCATGTCCGCCAGCTTTACTATCTTCTACTTTTCTGTTATTTATAAAAATCTTTCCTTTTTCGCAATCAACAACATCAGACGTGTCCGCCACTTTATCTTCTAAAGCAGCCATTAAACTAGCCAACTTAAAAGTAGACCCAGGCTCATGACTTTCCCAAACCGCGTAGTTTCTTTTTTCGTAATACTTTCCTTTAGATGTTCTTCCTAAATTAGCGATCGCTTTTACCTCTCCAGTCTCTACCTCCATAACAACAGCACAACCATGATCTGCCTCTAAATCTTCTAACTGCCTTAACAAGGCATGATGCGTTATATCCTGAATATTCACATCAATAGTCGTTATTACATCACTACCATCTATCGGCTCTTTTTCATTTACATCATTAATAGGTCTCCACTGCCCTTTTGCTATTTTCTGTTTTAAGCGCCAACCATTTTCTCCTTGCATATAATCAGCAAATGCACCTTCAATACCAGCACCACCTCTTATATTATCATACCCAATTGTTCTTGCCGCAATCTTACCTATCGGGTGTACTCTAACCGTACTTTGCTCTGCAATAAAACCACCGCGATACATACCCTCTCTAAAAATAGGAAACGTTCTCATTTTCATACAGTCATTATAACCTATGTTACGAGCAATTAATAAATAACGGTTTTTTTGTTTTTTTGCCTGCCTTATTCTCTTTTGATAATAACTTACTGGCTTACCCAACATCGCAGACAACGCCTCTGAAAGAGCACGAATATTTTTTTCAAACACTGACGATTTCACCACATCTACATCCATTCGGATGGTGTATTTAGACATTGAAGTCGCTAATAAATTTCCATCCGCAGCATATACATTACCTCTATTTGCGAATATCGTATCGTTTTTCACAGTTTTTTCTTGAGAAAGTTTCCTGTATTTATCCCCATCTATATACTGAAGATTAAAAACTCTAAAAACAATAACCACAAAGAAAAGCGTCATTAAAACCACCACTATATAGAGCTTATTTAATATACTTTTCTTTATTACCATTTTTATTTATTCTTTTTTAGTTGTTACTTTTATTTTTTGAGGAGGTTTTTTTGCTGGAAACAACCCTTTATCTTTAACTTTTTTCCTGACACTACTTTCTAGCCTCATTTTTGTTAATGTTGTACTCGTATCAAAATCCTCAGCTCGCAACTCTCTTTTCTTACCGTTCAACTCCGCCAACTTTACAACTTTTGCATCTAAGCTATGTGAACTTGAAATCATTATTAGAAGCAGCACAACCACAAAAATCAATATCCGCCAATTATTAAAAGAGCTATCATCTGTTAAAAAACGCCCTCGCAAAACACCGTAAATACCTTCTTTTACCTTAGACATTATTTTAGTGTTGCTGCACGTAACTTCGCACTTCGCGCTCTATTATTAACCTTAATTTCTTCTCTTGTTGGTATAATCATCTTCCCAACTTTTTTCAAAGGAACACTAATGTTTCCGTAAAAATCTTTTTCCGGCTCACCGCTAAACAAACCGGTTCTTATAAATCTTTTCACCAATCGATCCTCTAACGAATGATAAGAAATTACACTCAACCTTCCTTCTTCACTCAACAAACCAGGCATTTGCTCTAAAAACTCTTTTAACACCTCTAACTCCTGATTAACCTCTATCCTAACCGCTTGAAATATTTGCGCTAATATTTTATGTTCTTTTGCTTGCGGAAGAAACTCCTTCAACACTTCTTTTAACTGAAAACTTGTTTCAATCTCCTCTTCCTGCCTAGCTTCAACGATTTTTTTAGACAGTGCTCGAGCATTTCGCAATTCACCGTACAAAAACAACACATCCGCTAATCTCTCCTCACTATATTTATTAATAATTTTTTTTGCTGATAAATCTGATTTTTGATCCATTCTCATATCCAAATCAGCATCAAACCGCGTTGAAAACCCTCTTTCCGCTTCATCAAATTGATGAGAAGAAACCCCTAAATCAGCTAAAACACCATCCACTTTTCTAACTCCATAAAAACGAAGAAACCTAGAAATAAACCTAAAATTCTCTCCAATCAAAACAAAACGCTCATCGTCAATTGTATTTTGTTGCGCGTCAGGATCCTGATCAAAAGCAAACAATTTTCCGTTCGCACCCAACCTACTTAAGATCTCTCTAGAATGACCTCCGCCACCAAAAGTTACATCTACATACACCCCATCCTCTTTTATATTAAGAGCATCTATACTTTCCTTTAATAAAACCGGATTATGATAGTTCATCTACATCTGTATTACCCATTACCTCTTCTGCTAATTCAGCAAAGTCAACAACAGCATCATCAATTACTTTTTCGTACTCTTCTTTATCCCAAATTTCAATAATATTCACAGCCGAAGAAAGCACCACTTGCTTCCCTATACCTGCAAATTGACACAAATCTTTAGGTATTAATATTCTACCTGAAGCATCTATTTCTACTGTTTTCACACCAGCCGTAAACCTTCTAATAAAATCATTATTCTTCTTTACAAATCGATTTAATTTATTAATCTTTTGCATCATTAAATTCCACTCCGCAATTGGATACAACTCCAAACAAGACTGAAAAACAGACCGCTTAACTACAAAACCATCTTGTAACACAGCAGACAATTGCTTCTTAAAAGCTGATGAAATCATCAACCTCCCCTTAGCATCTGCCTTACATTCGTATGTTCCTGTTAAATTTATCACGTTAAGCACTCGTAGTTTGCATCAAAAATAAAGAATATTTACCACTTTTTACCACTTTTAACCACTTTGTTGATAAGTTTTGATTTTTACGTTAAAAAACTGAGCCTAAGTGCATTTAACAGCGCGAATGGTCACTAAATAATAAAAATGAAGATTTAACAAAAAAGGACTACATTTGTGGTTGAGTCAAATCCGATACATTAATGACTAATTTTTTAAAAAAAGAAGGCGATTTTACATATGCAGAAGCAGGAGAAGGAAGAACGTTAATCGTACTACATGGCTTAATGGGAGCTCTTAGTAATTTTGATGAAACTTTTAAACATTTTTCAAAAAAAGGCTATCACGTTTTAATTCCCGAATTGCCCTTATACACGTTACCATTACTAAAAACAAATGTAAAAAGCTTAGCAAGTTTTTTACATGACTTCATTGAATACAAAAACCTTAAAGACGTTGTTCTTTTAGGAAATTCTCTAGGTGGCCATATTGCTTTATATTACACAAAACACTACCCTAAAGATGTTGGTGCCTTAGTTTTAACAGGAAGCTCTGGTCTGTACGAAAAATCAATGGGAGATAGCTATCCTAAAAGAGGTAATTACGAGTACATTGAAACAAAAGCACAAGAAGTTTTTTACGACCCAAAAGTTGCTACAAAAGAACTAGTAGATGATATTTACGAAATTGTAAATGACAGAGTTAAAGCTTTAAAAACACTCTCTATCGCTAAAAGTGCCATTCGTCATAATATGGCAAATGACTTGCCCAACATGCACCAACCTACGTGTCTTATTTGGGGAAAACAAGATGGTGTAACTCCGCCAGAAGTAGCTGATGATTTTCATAAGTTACTACCAGATTCTGATTTATTTTGGATTGATAAATGTGGACACGCAGCAATGATGGAGACTCCTAAAGAATTTAATGAAATATTAGAGAGCTGGCTTTCTAAACGAAATATATAATAGCACAACTTAGTATTTATGAAAATAAGATCTGCCGATTTTGTGATGAGTAACAGTAATGTTATGAAAGCACCTAAGGATAGAATACCTGAATATGCTTTTATAGGTCGTTCTAATGTTGGAAAATCTTCGTTAATCAACATGTTAATGGAGCGTAAAGACTTAGCAAAAACATCAGGAAAACCTGGGAAAACACAATTGATTAATCATTTTAAAATAAATCAAGAATGGTTTTTGGTTGATTTACCTGGTTATGGTTACGCTCGAATTTCAAAGAAGAAAAGAACTATTTTTCAGTATTTTATTGAAAACTATTTTAAGGAAAGAGAACAACTTGTTTTTACTTTCGTTTTAATAGATTCTCGCCATGATCCACAAAAAATAGATTTAGAATTCATGCAGTTTTTAGGCGAAAATCAAATTCCTTTTGGAATTGTTTTCACAAAAGCCGATAAACTAGGAAGCTCTAAAATAAATCAACAAATAGCTTCTTATAAAAAGAAATTATTACAACACTGGGAAACACTTCCAACATCGTTTCTTACCTCTTCTGAAACCGGATTAGGTCGTGATGAATTTTTAAAATTCATTGAAGAAACCAATGAAACTATAGTTAAAGATTTTAAATAATTTCTCGATTATCCTCGAAGTGACACTTTAAAAATGCATTCTAACAAAGACAATTTACAGGTTTTACACGAAGACAACCATTTGGTAGTTATCAACAAAAGAGCTGGCGATATTGTTCAGGGTGATAAAACAGGTGACAAACCACTTTCTGACGTTGTTAAAGAATATATTAAAGACAAATACAACAAGCCTGGTGCTGTTTATTTAGGAACAGTTCATCGACTAGACAGACCAACTTCTGGCGTTGTAATTTACGCACGTACTTCAAAAGCTTTAGAGCGTTTAAACAAAATGCTACGTGAAAAAACAATCAAAAAAACATATTGGGCTGTTGTAAAAAACGAACCTAAGAAAAGTGAAGACACCCTTATTAATTTCTTAAAGAAAAACCCAAAAAATAATAAATCTACTGCGTATCCGAAAGAAATTGACGGTAGTAAAAAGGCTATTCTTCATTATAAAACTCTTAAAAAACTAGACAATTATTCTTTATTAGAAATTGATTTAGAAACGGGTCGTCATCACCAAATTCGTGTACAGCTATCAAATATTGGTGCTACCATAAAAGGTGATTTAAAATACGGTGCTAAAAGAAGCAATAAAGACGGTAGTATTCATTTACATGCTCGTAAAATTGAATTCATTCATCCAGTAAGCAAAGAGTTAGTTAAAATTACCGCCCCAACCCCAAAAGAAGCTATTTGGGATGCTTGTTTGTAAGTTGTATCTTTAGGGAAATTTCAAATATGAAACCCCTTAAATATTTATCAATATTAATTTTACCAATTACGGTATTTTTAGCTTTTACCAATAAAGGGTGGATTACTTTCTTACCTATACTCACTTTTTTTGTTGCAGTTCCTTTTGCCGAACTTTTTTTTAAAACAGATAAAAAAAACCTAAACAAAGAAGAAGCGCTAATTGAAAAAGAGAATAAATTATATACACTAATTTTATACGCAACAATACCTATTCAATTACTATTTGTTGGATGGTTTTTTTATGTAATTCAAGAAATAAATTTAACAACTACAGAAATTACAGGTCGTATTCTTGCCTTAGGAGTTATGTGCGGAGTTATAGGCATAAATGTTGGTCATGAATTAGGCCATCGCAATAATCGCTTGGATGAATTTTTAGGAGAACTCTTACTATTAACGTCTTTAAACACACATTTTTTACCTTACCATAATGCTGGGCATCACTTAAATGTAGCCACACCTAAAGATGCTGCAACTGCTAGAAAAAATGAAGTTTTGTATTTATTTTGGATGCGCTCACACATTACAAGTTATTACCAAGCTTGGCAAAGCGAAAACCAACGTTTAAAAGCTAGTGATAGGAATTGGTTTCATTACCAAAACAGAATGGTTGTTTATACTATTTGCAACCTATTATTTCTCGGATTGATATACTTACTCTTTAATCCGTTTGTATTTTTTTCTTTCATAGGCGCTGCCGTTTTCGGAATAATATTACTAGAAACAATAAATTATATTGAACATTATGGTTTATTAAGGAAACAACTTGAAAACGGAAGATACGAGCGTGTAAAAAGAATACATTCTTGGAACTCTGATCATGTAATCGGGCAAGTATTATTATTTAATTTATCGCGTCATTCGGACCATCATTATAACGGATCTAAACATTATCAATTACTAAAAACAGTTCCTGAAAGTCCGCAAATGCCAACTGGTTATCCTGGTATGATGCTACTTTCTTTGATTCCGCCTTTATGGTTTTTAGTAATGCATAAAAAACTACAAGAAATTTAATTTATGGATATATCACAATTGGTTAAATCCCAAAAAAACTTTTTTAAAACGCAACAAACTAAAGACATTTCTTTTAGAAGGAATGCTTTAAAAAAACTTCAAAAAGAGCTCATAAAAAGAGAAAAAGACATCGTTTCGGCACTTTATAATGATTTTAAAAAATCAGAATACGAGGCGTTGATGACAGAAACATCTATTGTTTTAGCCGAGCTAAAAATGACTATAAAAAACATTTATTCTTGGAGCAAACCAAAACGTGTTTTACCCTCTTTATTAAACTTTCCTTCTTCTGCAAAAATTCATAGCGAACCTTACGGAACAGTATTAATTATTGCACCATGGAATTATCCACATCAATTAGCTTTCGCACCTCTTTTAGGAGCAATTGCAGCAGGAAACAATGTTGTTTTAAAACCATCTGAATTAACACCTCATGTAAGTAAAATAACCAAAGAAATTATTGAAGCTGTTTTTGATAAAAATCATGTTGCAATAGTAGAAGGCGGCGTTGCTGTTTCTCAAAAATTATTAGCACAACGTTGGGATTATATATTTTTTACAGGAAGTGTACCTGTAGGTAAAATTGTAGCTAAAGCTGCCGCAGAATACCTTACGCCTGTTACATTAGAATTAGGAGGAAAAAGCCCCTGTATTATAGATGAAACCGCTAATATAAAATTGGCCGCTAAACGTTTAGTTTGGGGTAAATTTATTAACGGAGGGCAAACTTGTATTGCTCCTGATTATTTATTGATTCATACATCTGTAAAAGAAAAATTTATAAATTATTTTAAACAGGAAATCATAAATGCTTATGGTGAAAATCCAGAAGCTTCGACAGATTATCCTAGAATTGTAAACACCAAAAATTTCGACAGGCTAGCTTTAATGCTTGAAAACGAAAACTGTGTTATCGGTGGACAAACTAACAGAACCGAAAATTATATTGCTCCTACTTTAATTGATGAACCTAGCTTAGATAGTGAAGTAATGAAGGGTGAAATTTTTGGCCCTATACTTCCTTTAATTTCTTACGAAACAGAAGAAGAATTCGATGCTATTATTGCAAAATACGACAAACCGTTAGCTTTATATGTTTTTACCACTCGAAATAATTTCGCTAAAAAAATGATTGCTAAATATTCTTTTGGTGGCGGAACAATTAACGACACCACTGTTCACTTTGCAAACCATCGTTTACCGTTTGGAGGTGTTGGTGAAAGCGGAATTGGAGGTTATCATGGTAAAAAAACATTTGATACGTTTTCTCATAAAAAAGGGGTAGTTACAAGAGGTAACTGGCTAGATGTTCCTACACGTTACGCACCTTACAAAGGAAAACTAAAACAACTAAAATTCTTAATGAAGATAAATTAATTACCCGCTATTTAAAATAAGAAATCATATAAAAGATGACAGAAAAAACAGTTTCAGAAGCAATAAATCATCGTCGTTCTGTAAGAATATTTGATGCAAAAAAAGCGATTGATACCAATATCGTAAAAAAATGTATTGAACAAGCAAGTTTAGCTCCAACCAGTAGTAATATGCAGCTGTGGGAGTTTTATCATATCATCTCTAAAGAAAAAATTGCTAAAATTAGCCCAATGTGTTTTAATCAAAATGCCGCAAAAACAGCGCAACAATTAGTTGTTTTTGTGACCAGAAAAGATTTATGGCGCAAACGTGCAAAAGCAAATTTATCTTATATGGATACAACTTTTGGCAAAGACAATCCAAAGTCCGAGCAAACTAGCAGAGAAAAATTTGCCCGTAATTATTATCAAAAAATCATCCCTTTTGCTTATTTCGATTTTTTAGGTATTGTTGGTTTTTTAAAATATCTAATAACTTTAATAACAGGATTATTTAGACCTATTTACAGAGAAGTTCGTAGTAGTGATATGCGAATCGTAGCGCAAAAAACTACAGGATTAGCAGCACAAACATTTATGCTATCAATGGCGGCAGAAGGTTATGATACTTGCCCAATGGAAGGTTCTGATACTTGGCGCGTAAAACGCTTATTAAACATTCCGAGAAGTGCAGAAATAAACATGATTATTAGTTGCGGAATTAGAGACGAAAAAGGAGTTTATGGTGACCGTTTTAGAATTCCTTTTGATGAAGTTTATAAAGAAGTTAACTAAAATGAACCGTAATAAAACGAAACTTATACTTAGTATAATTACAGTTGCCATAATTGTATTCTCGGTGGTTTCTTATAAAGTTTTATCTAGCTTTAAAGAAGTTACATTTAACAAAACCGAAAATATTATAGAGCAACAAAAAAAGTGGGTAAATGGAGTTATTCAATTATCAGATACCATTGCTATTAAAACCCGTAAACGAAGAGATTCTCTTATTAAAATAGAATTACAACTTTTAAAAAAACAAGATAGTTTACTTCAATTAACACAAAACAAAGATAAGAAGCTGAATTAAATTCAGCTTCTTATCTTTATTTTACTTCGGCAAAAACACTAATTTATTTTTACTCTTTTTAATTTCTGACGGATTCAGTTTCATTTTCACAAACTTACCGTCTATATATTTCTGAGCTTGATCTTTATAATGCTCACTAAACACATTTCCTGATTGCCCCGTTGGTAAAATTGCAATACTATTTTCTACATCCGAAAAATCAACAATTCTACGTGTAGAAGGCCCAGCGGTAATTTTGTACACCCCAGTACTATCAAGACTATAAATTTGATTGTTAATTACCTGATCTCCACCTCGGGTTTTAAATGGCCCAACATTAAATAATTTACGTAATAATCCACCTGCTTTTCCTATCGGATGCTCATATTCTACCGAAGCAACTCTATACCACTTCCAATCATCAACATTTTCTCCTAACTGATTTTGTAAAAAAGAAAAGGTGCTTTTAAACGATTTAGCAACAATATCTTCTCTAGTTTCAACTTTCTCTTTTGTTGAAATATCATCCCACCAAACTGATTTTTCTCTTTTAGCCTGAACTGGTAACACTTTTTCTATGAATGGTGTATTTTCAAATTGAGCATAGACTTTTCCCATTTCATCCTCGAAAGTATTTTTTTGAAATTCATAAATCACTCGATTATAAATTACAGGCCCAACTTTATTTTCTCCATAAAACCCATTCCAATCTTCAAGAATTTTAATTGCTTTTTTTTCGCTTGCCGAAAAATCAGAAATCGTTAATGATTTAATTAAGTCTTTAGCAATTTCTGGAGCTGTTGGTGAAGTTACATCATAAATCATTGCTACTACATCTTCTTTTATCCAATCATTTTTAGGTGCTATTAAATCAACAATTCTACGCCCTCTATCTTCTGATAAATAATATCCAGGATATAAAATTCCTGCAATAGAATCTGGTTGATTATTTGCTGAATACACATAATTCCAACTCGGATTTATCGCTTGCGGATTCTCTTTAAAATCGATCCATTCTTTAATTTCATCATTACCAGAAGCTCCGTCTAAAATCAATTTTGTATTTAAACTATCTCGGTACTTATACAACTTTCCAGAAGCAAACCAAGCAATATTATCTTTTGCATCACCATACATAATATTTAATCCTGGTGCGTGTAATTTACTAGCACCTTTTTTAAATTCTGATAATGATTTTGCGTGCGACATTTCGTAACCAACTTCTAATAACTGATTGTTTAATTTGGTATAAATCCACTGCATTGCAATTGGACGCTCATCATCAATAAAATCAATTAAACCATTCATTACAGGCCCGTGCTTAGAAACTTTTACTTGAAAAGTAGTATCAACATCACCTTTAATTTTTATTTTTTTATCGATTAACTTATACTTCTGATATCCAGTTGGAGTTTTATATTCCATCGGATTATTCGGGTTATTTTTTTCGTGATAAAAATCAATATCATCATTCTCAAACATTGTTAATCCGTAGGCATACTCTTTATTATGACCTAATAAAGGAAATGGTGTTAATGCTAAATTGAACCCGTAAATTTCATAATCTGGCGTTTTAATATGCGATTGATACCAAACTGAAGGTTGTGAAAACCCAATATGTGGATCGTTTGCAAAAATTACTTTTCCGTTTTTCGTTTTTTCTGGTCCTAAAACCCATGCGTTACTTCCTATAAATGGAGAAATCGGTAATTTTTCTAGCAACGTACTCATTGCTTGCGCAAACTCCCCTTTAATTTCAGCGTTTTTCTCATTCTTAATCAAAGTAAGATTTTTAAAATTAGCTCCGTTTAATTCCTCAAAATAAGTGTCTCCTAATTTTTCTTTTATCTCTGTTAATAATGGATCTGTTTTATGTGCAACCGCAAAACTAAAAGCCATATATCCGAATACATTATATACATCTTTTACGGTATATTTTTCTTTATCAAGTCCCACCAAATAAAATTCTAACGGAGTTGCTCCCTCATCAATAAATTGATTGATTCCGTTTAAATACGCTTCGGTTAGTTTATAAGCTTCCGAATTCTTATCTAAATTTTGTATCGTTTTCTCAGCAGCTTCCTCAATTCCTAAGCCAGAGAAAAACTTATCTGTTCTTACCAAATCTTTCCCAAAAACCTCCGCTAACCTTCCTGCCGAAATTCGCCGAATCAATTCCATTTGCCATAATCTATCTTGCGCGTGCACATATCCCAAAGCAGTATAGGCATCCTGTTGATTTTGTGCATTAATATGCGGCACACCAACCTCATCATAATACACCGTTACTTTACCTGATATAGCCATTAATTCTAGTTCTCCGTTATATGTTGGATGTAATGTTTTCGTAAACATCCAAATACCAATAACTAATAATAAAAGGACAACAAAAATTATTTTTAACAGCTTTTTAAATAGTTTCATTTGGGATTGATTTTGCTCAAAGATAACAGAAATATAATTCGTATTTTTGGAGTTCAAAAAAAATTCATTTATCTGATGAAAAAAATTCAAATGGTTGACTTGCAAGGTCAATATGCAAAAATAAAACCTCAAGTAAATAAAGCTTTCGAAAGCATTTTAGACACCGCTTATTATATCGGAGGCCCGGAAGTTAAAGGCTTTGGAAGTGATTTAGAAAATTATTTAGATGTAAAACACGTAATACCCTGCGCTAACGGAACCGACGCGTTGCAAATTGCAATGATGGGCTTAGGTTTAGAGCAAGGTGATGAAGTTATTACTGCTGATTTTACTTTTGCAGCAACTGTAGAAGTAATTGCTTTACTAAAATTAACGCCTGTTTTAGTTGATGTTGAACCAGATACATTTAATATTGATATTGAAGCTTTAAAAGAAGCTATTACACCAAAAACCAAAGCGATTGTTCCCGTTCATTTATTTGGTCAATGTGCCAATATGGAAGCAATTATGAAAGTTGCGAAAGAACATAACTTATTTGTTATTGAAGACAATGCACAAGCAATTGGTGCAGATTACACTTTTTCTGACGGAACAAAAAAGAAATCAGGAACGATTGGAAATGTAGGAACAACTTCATTTTTTCCGTCTAAAAACTTAGGTTGTTATGGTGATGGTGGCGCAATTTTCACCAATGATGATGATTTAGCACATACCATTAGAGGAATTGTAAATCACGGAATGTACAAACGTTACTACCACGATGTTGTAGGTGTAAATTCTCGTTTAGATAGTTTACAAGCTGCGGTTTTACAAATAAAACTACCTTTATTAGATGGTTTTTGTGATGCTCGTAGAGAAGCCGCAATGAATTATACAGAAGCTTTTTCAAGTAATCCTAATATTATTACTCCTGCAATTAGTGTTTTTTCTACACATGTTTTTCATCAATATACTTTAAGAATTACGAATGGAAAACGAGATGAGTTACATCAACATTTATTAGACAACAATATTCCGAATGCAATTTATTACCCCGTTCCTTTGCATGCCCAAAAAGCATATAAAGATGAGCGTTACAACGAAGGTGATTTTAAAATTACCAATCAGTTAATTGACGAAGTAATTTCACTACCAATGCATACCGAGTTAGACGAAGATCAATTAGCTTTTATTACCAAAACAATTTTAGAATTTGTGCAATAATAAATAGTTATGAATCAAAAAATTAAAACACTTAAAATAATTCACCTAGCTTTAATAGCAGGTGTAACTCTGGCTTATTTTTTAATCGGTGATTTTAAAAATATTTTGAATTTAGAAATAGACAATGCATCCCTTGTTTATTCTTTTATTCCTGCGGTAGCCTATGTCTTGAGTAATTTTGTTTTCAAAAACACTTTAAACAAAATAAAAGAAGGTGATAGTGACGATGAAAAATTTGCTATTTATCAAACCGCTTCAATTATTAAGTGGGCAATATTAGAAGGCGCTTGTTTTTTAATTCTCTTTTTAAAACCAGACTTTCTTCTTTTCGGTGTTATTCTTTTATTCTATATGATTCTTTTAGCCCCTAAAGACGATAAAATATTTCAACTTTTAGGAATAAGGAATTCAAATCTATAAATATGAAAAAAATAGTAGTAACCGGTGGCTTAGGTTTTATAGGTTCACACACTGTAGTTGAGTTACAAAACAAAGGTTTTGAAGTTCTTATTATTGATGATTTATCAAATTCTAAAATAGAAGTTTTAGATAAGATAACTTCTATCACAGGAATAAAACCAGCTTTTCATCAACTAGATTTACGTATAAAATCTAATGTTATAAATTTCTTTAAAAACAATACAGTTGACGGAATTATACATTTCGCAGCCTTTAAAGCTGTTGGAGAAAGTGTTACAAATCCGCTAGATTATTACGAAAATAACATTGGAAGCTTAGTATATTTATTACAAGAAATACGAAACAGAAAAATTGATAATTTTATCTTTAGCTCATCATGTACAGTATATGGTCAAGCAGATGAATTACCAATTACAGAAAATGCACCAACAAAACCAGCAGAGTCTCCTTACGGAAACACCAAACAAATTGGCGAAGAAATTATAAAAGAAAGTTGTAACGCTCATAATTTAAACGCAATAGCATTACGCTATTTTAACCCTGTAGGAGCTCACGATAGTATTAAAATTGGCGAATTACCACTAGGAGTTCCACAAAATTTAATTCCGTTTGTAACTCAAACAGCAGCAGGAATAAGAGAACAACTTTCTGTTTTTGGTAACGATTATAATACTCACGACGGAACTGCTATTCGTGATTATATTCACGTTGTTGATTTAGCAAAAGCACATATTGCAGCCTTAAATCGTTTATTAGAAAAAAAGAACACTACTAATTTTGAGTTTTACAATGTAGGTACAGGAACAGGGAGTTCTGTTTTAGATGTCATCAATTCTTTTGAAAAAGTAACAGGCAAAAAATTAAATTATAAAATTGTAGATCGTCGCGCTGGTGACATTACTGCCGCTTACGCTGACACTACGATAGCTAATAAAGAATTAAACTGGAAAACAGAAAGAAGTTTAGAAGACGCTTTGCTCTCTGCTTGGAAATGGCAAGAAAGTCAGAAATAAACTTTACAAAAAAATCCCGCTAAAATTTAGCGGGATTTTAATTTTATACTAAAAATACTTCTAAGCCTCAATACTAGCACCACTCGCTGCTACACTTCTATCAATCTTACGCATTAACCCTTGTAAAACTTTACCTGGCCCAACCTCAATAAATTCAGTTCCACCATCAGCAATCATTGCTTGAATACACTGCGTCCATTTTACAGGAGCTGTTAATTGTGCTATTAAATTTTCTTTAATTTCATCGGGACTTGTAACAGCTTTTGCAACTACATTTTGGTATACTGGGCATGTTGGCTCACTAAACGTAGTTTCTGCTATTGCTTTTGCTAACTCCTCACGAGCCGGCTCCATCATTGGTGAGTGAAACGCGCCTCCAACAGGTAAAACCAATGCTCTACGTGCTCCTTTTTCAGTTAATACTTCACAAGCCTTTTCAATAGCCTCAATTTCTCCTGAAATTACTAATTGCCCTGGGCAGTTATAATTTGCAGCAACTACTACGCCGTTTATTTCAGCGCATGTATCTTCCACTATTTTATCTTCTAAACCTAAAACCGCTGCCATTGTAGACGACTTAATTTCACAAGCCTTTTGCATTGCCAAAGCTCTCTTTGAAACCAATGTTAATCCGTCTTCAAAAGACAAAACTCCGTTTGCAACCAAAGCCGACAATTCTCCTAATGAATGTCCCGCAACCATTTCAGGTTTAAAATCATCACCCAATACTTTTGCTAAAATTACTGAATGTAAAAATATTGCTGGCTGCGTTACTTTTGTTTCTTTTAATGCTTCTGACGTACCTTCAAACATTATATCTGTAATACTAAAACCTAATATTTCATTTGCTTTCTCAAAAAGTTCTTGAGCTAAAGGTGATTTTTCATATAAATCTAATCCCATTCCTGTAAACTGCGCTCCCTGACCTGGAAAAATATATGCTTTCATGCTAAATTATTTAATTGTTAATTTGTTTAACGATGTAATATGTTGCGAAAATAATCATTTTTATTAGAAGCTCTTTCCTGCTTTTCGCTATATCTTTTTTGCTGCTGCCCTTACAATCTTTATGTCGTAACTAATTATCGTAATAGCATATTCCTTTGTTAAAAAGCTTATTTATAACAAAAAAGGATGCCGCTACAATCAGGGCTAAGTCTATCTTCCAAAATCAGGTAAAACCTAAAAATATCGTACAATCCTTATATGTAGCACAAACTACATTGTTTATAGGCAACTCTATTTTACAGATTGGCTGCTGGAATTTAGAAAAATTCGACTTAAAAGTTGACGATAAAACACCTATTTTTACCTTTTAAACAAAATTTATGACTACTAAGTTTTTTTATCACATCTTCAAAAACCAATTTTCTTTATCAGATCAAACAGCAATCTATCTTAATTTGATAGTAAACCTACTTGTAATTGCTTTTTTAGGATATCTATTTTTTAAAACATTTCGTTATTTTGGTAGTAACTTTATAAAGAAAGTAGCTGCAAAAACAAAAACCGACTTTGATGATTTACTAATTAAGAACCGCGTATTTTTAAATATCTCGAGAATTGTAATCTTTGTAATTCTTTACGCGCTCTTATCTTTAATTTTAATAGATTTTCCTGAGTTTTTAAAATACGCAGATCGAATTATTAATATTGCTATTTTATTTTCAATCATCTGGTTTATTAAAAGTATTCTATTAACCATAAAAGATTTCTTAAGAAACTTCACTGCTTTTAAAGACAAACCTTTAGACAGTTATGTGCAAACTTTTATGATGATTTTGTGGATTATTAGCTTTATAATTTCATTCTCAATACTTACCGGTAAGCCACTTATCAGATTTCTTACAGCTTTGGGAGCTTTTTCTGCCGTGTTACTTCTTATTTTTAAAGACACCATATTAGGTTTTGTTGCTAGTATTCAAATATCTGTAAACGATACGGTACGTTTAAATGATTGGATTACGATGGATAAATACAATGCCGATGGAAACATAACTGCAATTAATTTAGCCTCGGTAATTGTAAAAAACTTCGACAATACAGTAACTAGCATTCCTACTTATTCATTGATTTCCGATTCCTTTAAAAATTGGAGGGCCATGGATAATTCTGGCGGACGTAGAATAAAACGATCAATCTTAATTAAAATAAATAGTATTGACTTTTTAACAGATAAAGATATTGAGCATTATAAAAAAATAGCGTTACTTACCGATTATGTTACAAATGCTTACAACGATGTAAAACAGCATAATTCAGAACACAATATTGATAAATCGCTTTTAATTAACGGAAGAAATTTGACTAATTTTGGATTGTTTAGAAAATATTTAGATGAATATTTAAAACAACATCCTAAAATAAATCAAGAGTTATTGTTTATGTCTCGCCAATTACAACCAACTGCAAACGGAATTCCTTTAGAAGTGTATGCTTTTTGCAAAAACAAATCTTGGTTGGCATACGAAAAAGACATGGCTGATATTTTTGATCATATTTTAGCGAGCATAAAATATTTTAACTTAGAGGTTTTCGAAAACCCTACTGGAACAGATATTTTAACCATTAAAAAATAAGCATTGACAACGATAAAATCAACCTCTTTATGGCGATTAGCTATCCAAAAATTTAAGCAAAGTAAAATTGGTGTTTTTAGCTTTTTGTTTATCGTTTTTTGTGGTTTAACAGCTGTTTTTTGTTATACCATTGCTCCAGACAATACCAATTCTGCTAATCAAATGCATTTAGAAATTCATTCTAAATCACCAGGATTTTCTGTGATGATGCTTAGTATTCCGTCAAAATCCACAGCACATCAATCTTGGTTTTCTGTTTTTATGGATGGAAAACAAAATTCGCCTACCGAAATACCTATAAAATCATATAAAATAATCGATAGTCAATTAGAGGTTTTAAAATATTCAGATGGGCTGGCAAAGACCTATTCACTATCATTATTTAAAAATCAACCTACAGCATATATTCAACAAAAAACTTTTTGGTTTGGAACCGATAAATATGGGCGCGATTTATTAAGTAGGTTATTAATCGGAGCCAGAATTTCATTTTTTATCGGGTTTATAGCTGTGTTTATTTCGCTATTAATCGGAATTCCGATTGGAGCAATCGCGGGTTATTTTGGTGGAAAGGTTGATAATTTTATTATGTGGATTATTAATATCACCTGGTCTATACCTACGTTATTATTAGTAATCGCCATCACTTTAGCATTAGGAAAAGGCTTTTGGCAAGTGTTTATAGCTGTTGGTTTAACCATGTGGGTAGAAGTTGCTCGTGTGGTACGCGGGCAGGTAATTACCACCAAACAGCAACAATATGTTGAAGCAGCAAAAGCGTTAGGTTTTTCTGATTTCAGAATTATTTTTAAACATATTTTACCGAATATTTTGGCACCTATAATTGTAATATCTGCAGCTAATTTTGCTGCAGCAATTTTAATAGAAAGTGGCTTGAGCTTTTTAGGAATCGGCGCGCAACCTCCTACTCCGTCTTGGGGCGCAATGATTAAAAATCATTATAACTATATTATTTTAGGAAAACCATTTTTAGCAATAATTCCTGGCTTGGCAATTATGAGTTTAGTTATGGTTTTTATGTTGATTGGAAATACGCTTCGTGATGCTTTAGATGTTAAATCTTAACTCCTTTTCTACACCTTTTTATATCCTTTAAAAATCGAATACTTATTTATAGTAATTTCATAGATACTAAAACTTTTAAATTTACCTTATTTTTATTAACTCTAAATAAAAATAATTTATATTTTTGCACTCAAAATAATCCAAATGAAATTATATAAAATTATATTTATAGCACTTTTCTCAATATTTAGTGCGTATTCACAGAGTATATTAACCGGAACTATTACAGACAAACATGGAGAGAAAATAGTAGGAAGCTCTATTTTTATAAAAAAAATAGAGAGAGGAACAACAACAGACTTTAATGGTAAATACGAACTTAAAAAATTAAAAAAAGATACTTATCTAGTTACTTTTCAATACTTAGGATATAAAAAACAGGTTAAAAAAATAAACATCAACACTAATATTACTACTTTAAATATAATTTTAGAGGAGGACTTAAGTCAATTAGATGAAGTTGTTATTTCTGCAGGAAGAACTTCTGAAAAAATATCAGAGGTACCTGCTTCTATAACAATCGTAGGAACAAAGCAGTTAGAGAAATTAGGAACTACAACAACTAATATTAATGATATTTTAGAATTTTCTGTTCCAGGATTAGCCTCTAGCACAGGAACCTATTCTAATTGGGGACAAACACTTCGTGGTAGACAGTTATTGGTAATGGTAGACGGTATACCACAATCTACTCCTTTACGAAATGCTAAAGTGGGTTTAAAATCTTTAAATCCAAATGATATTTCTAGAGTTGAAGTTATAAAAGGAGCTACTGCTATTTATGGTAATGGTGGAGATGGTGGTATCGTAAACTATATTACTAAAAAACCAAATAAATATAAAAAAATAAGTGGTAGAACTAACTTATGGCAAACAACAAATTTAAAAAGAGTTAAAGATGCTTTAGGCTGGGGAGTATACCAATCTTTTTCAGGTGTTGTTAATGATTTTTCATACTATGCTTCTGGAAGTTTTGAACAAACTGGTAATAAATACGATGCTAATGGAGAAGTATTGCTACCAACATATGGCTTAGATAATACAAAAATATTTAGTGGTTTATTAAAATTAGGGTATCAACTTAATGACAATCAAAAGTTAAGCTTAATGGTCAATCGTTATCAAACTCGTCAAAACTCTCCTTTTATTCCTACATTAGGATCAATATCTGTATTAAATGAATTTGGAGATTATATAATTACTCCAGGAACAGGAGTATTACCAACTGCTACTAATCCTTTATTAGGGAGCGCTACAGGAGTAACAACCACAAATGCACAATTAAAGCACGAATTATCTGATATTTTTAACGGTACAACAAGTTTAGATACTGATTTATTTTATCAGAAAAGTAAAAACATATTTTTCTATTCTGATAAATTTGTTGATGGTGGACAATCTGTAGTAAATTCTGAAAAATTAGGACTTAGACCAAATTTCCACACTATTTTAAACACTAATTCACCAGTGAACATGTCTTTTACCTATGGTATTGATATTTTAAAAGATAAGACTAACCAAGGCTTATTAGATGGACGCTTATGGGTTCCTAATTTAGATTTATTTAGTTATGCCCCATACTTACAAGCTAAGTTAAAATATAATCAGGATTGGGTTTTTAAGGCTGGTTTACGTTACGATGCAATGAATCTTAAAATTAAAAACTTTACAACACTACCTTATTCGTCTCTCTCTGATGGTAATTTTACAGCTCCTATTGATGTTATTGGTGGTGATTTAGATTTTAAAAACACCTCAATAAACCTAGGTCTTAGGTATATTAAAAATGATGAATTTATACCTTATATAAGTTATTCTCAAGGCTTCTCTTTACCAGATCTAGGTAGAACATTAAGAACTGCAAAAGCAGATAACGTAAATGATTTAGATATAAACGCAATCAAAACAAACAATTACGAATTTGGGTTTTCATCAAAATTTAAGCATATTCGTTTTGAAGCTGTAGGTTTTTATAGCACTTCAAATTATGGATTAGGGCTTGTTTTTAATGACGATATAAATAGGTTTGAACAATCTAAAAATCCACAAAAAATATATGGAGCTGAAATATCTACTGATTTTACTTTTTTAGAAGATAAACTACAATTTGGTGGTTCATATTCTATTGTTGAAGGATTAAAACATACACCAGAAAACCCTAATAATTTAAGCTACATTGGTGGTGATGTTGTTTCTCCTCCTAAAACTACAGCTTATATTAATATTCAACCAATTAAAAACTTAACCTCCTCATTACGCTTAATCTATACGGGTAATCGTAATCGCTTTAATCCTAAAGAGAATGCAGGAGTATACTCTTACAATTACAGAGAAGTACCAGTAAAAGAATATACAATGCTTAATTTTTCTAGTACATATGCTATAAAGCCTAATGTAAAATTATCGGTTGCTGTAAACAACCTATTAAATAAATTCTATTTACCTGCCAGAGCTCAATGGGCAGCTCCACTTAAAAACCAAACTACTGCTGGGGAAGGTATAAATGCAAAAATTGGTGTAGTTTATGATTTTTAAAAATTATAAATCAAAATAAATTAATAGTTTTAATATAAAAAAAAGCGAATGATTTTCATTCGCTTTTTTTTCGAGTAACGTAGCTAATGAAACCTTATAAAATAATTAAAAAACTTCATTTATGGCTTGGTTTAACAGTTGGAGCCATTGTTTCTTTTTCTGGAGTTACAGGTTCTTTATATATTTGGCAACCAGAAATTTCTGCTTATTTAACAAATAAAGAATTAAAAGCACATAGCCCTAGTAAAACAACTTATAACAAAATTATTGGTACCGTTATAAAGTTAAAAGAAACACATAATGATTCTATAAAAAAAATACAACTTCCGCATCGAAAAAGTGAATATATTATGTTAACTTTTTTAAATAATAAAACTTATTATTATCACCCCAAAAATGGCACTAATTTAGGATCTAATTTAAAAACAAACTCTTTTTTTAAAACACTATTACAACTTCATAGAAACCTATGCTTAAAAACTTATGGTAGCTATATTATAGGAATTTCCTCTCTCTTATTTTGTTTTTCTTTACTAATTTCTGGTTTTTTATTATGGCATAGAAGTTATAAAAAAAGGTGGAGAAAAGGTTTTACAATAACATGGTTTACCTCTAAAAAGAGGTTTAATTATAACTTACATAAAATAGCTGGTATCTATTTTATGATTCCTTTATTAATTATCTCTTTTTCAGGAGCATATTTTACTTTTCCGAAAGAATACAAAAAAGTGTTTTCTATATTACCTAATTATAAAACAAAAAGTTCTCTTTCCGTAAAAACAATTAAAATAGGTGATTTTTTTTCTCTTAAAAAACAAACAAAAAAATTACTTCCAAAATATAAACTTTGGTCAATTCATTTTCCTACAAAAAAAAATGAGGGCTATAGGTTTAGATTCATCAACTCTCTTATAATTGAAGGTGGACTTAGAAAAACGACAGATATTTTTACCGACAAAAATCTTGCTATAAGAAAAGTAAGCTCTTTCGAAAACAATACCTTCGCTTTAAAAACAACTGCACAAATGTATCCAATTCATATTGGTGAATCGTTAGGGTTACTTCATCGGATTTTAATTTTTATTAGCGGATTTATTCCATTGAGTCTATACATAACAGGAATCCGTTTTTACTTATTCAAAAAAAGCTAATAAATAACCAGTAAATCATTTTTAAAACGACATTATAAATTATGATGTATTTTAGCTAAAAATTTTATAAATGAGTTTTAGTGTAGATTTTAAAACAAGATGGTCAGATTTTGATGCCAATATACATATGCGACACACAGCATACAACGATTATGCTGCAGAGGTAAGATTGCGTTTTTTTAAAGAACATAATATTACGATTCAGGATTTTACAAAAGAAAAAACAGGTCCGATTTTATTTGAGGAAAACACCAAGTTTTTACGTGAGGTTCATATGGGAACCGATATTTCGGTAAACCTAAAGGTAATTGGATTATCAAACAAAGGGGAACGTTGGAAAATTCAACATGAAGTTTTTAATGAAGCAGGGAAATTATCGGCAGTAATTACCGTGTACGGAGCTTGGTTAGATTTGGTAAAGAGAAAACTATCGGTGCCTCCAACCAAATTTCAAACAATTTTTGAACAAGTAGAAAAAACGGATGATTTTAAGGAGATTCTGCTAAAAAATTAATTACGCTATCCGTAATAACTTGATTTCGTCAATCTGAACTTGTTTCAGATTCTCATAACAAATGACTAACTTTCTCTTAAAATGAGATTCCGAAGTAAATTCGGAATGACGTAAAAGAAGGCTCAAACAAAAAAGTATTTAATTAATGAGTAACGCTAAAAAAATACAATTAGTTATTGCAATTATTGTTTTAATTGTTGGCTATTATTTAAAACCTCAAGAAAATACTATTGATTTTCCTGCGGATATTGTAATTGAAGATGCAAATGGTTTTAATTATTTACCAAGCTCAACAACGGGTGTTATTATAAAACACGATGGGTATCAATTGTCTTACAATGAGGAACACGAACAAGCGGAATGGGTTGCTTACTCACTAAGTAAAAGCGATATTGTTTATAATAATTTTAAGCGTCCTTATTTTATTAACGACCCAAAAGTAAAAACAAAGTCTGCCAATTGGAGAAGTTACAAAAAATCTGGTTATGATAGAGGTCATTTATGTCCTGCTGGAGATAAGAGATATTCTAAAGAAGCACATGATGAAACTTTTTACACGTCTAACATTACACCACAAAAGCATGATTTTAATGCTGGTATTTGGAATAAATTAGAGCAAAAAACTCGTTATTGGGCTAAAAAACACAATCAATTATATATTGTTACTGGGGGAGTTTTAAAACCAAACTTAAAAACCATTGGAAAAGACAAGGTTAGTGTACCTAATCAGTTTTATAAAATAATATTAGACTATACACAACCTGAAATAAAGGCTATTGCTTTTTTATTTCCTCATGAAGAGAGTAAAAAACCTTTATATGAATTTGTAGTTTCTATTGATGCCTTAGAAGAAAAAACAGGAATTGATTTTTTTCCTGAATTACCAAATGCTATCGAAACAAAACTAGAAGCTTCTAGTAATTATAAAAACTGGAGTTTTAGGTAATTGAATATAACTTTTTAAACAACAAAAAAGCTTCTCGTAAATGAGAAGCTTTTTTTTATCTGTACGGGCAAAGAGACTCGAACTCTCACACCTTGCGGCACCAGATCCTAAGTCTGGCGTGTCTACCAATTCCACCACACCCGCATACATATTGAATTGTGGCTGCAAATATAAACAATACTTGTAAACTACAAAGGAGAAGCATATATTTTTTATTATTTTTGATGCTCATTAATATACAACACATGAAAAACGTACAAGAATATATTGCCCAACATAAAGATAGATTTATAAACGAGCTTATCGAACTATTAAAAATACCTTCAGTAAGTGCAGATCCTGCCTTTAGCAAAGATGTTTTAAATACTGCCGATGCTGTTAAAAATAGTTTAGAAAAAGCGGGATGCGACAAAGTAGAAATCTGTGAGACTCCTGGCTATCCTATTATTTATGGTGAAAAAATAATTGACCCAAATTTACCAACTGTTTTGGTATATGGTCATTACGATGTACAACCTGCCGACCCTATTGAGTTATGGACCTCGCCTCCTTTTGAGCCTGTAATTAAAAAAACAGACATTCACCCTGAAGGTGCCATTTTTGCACGTGGTGCTTGTGATGATAAAGGGCAAATGTATATGCATGTAAAAGCTATGGAGTATATGACATCTACAGGAAATTTACCTTGTAATGTTAAATTTATGATTGAAGGTGAAGAAGAAGTTGGATCTGAAAGTTTAAGTTGGTTTGTTCCTCGAAACAGAGAAAAATTAGCCAATGATGTTATTTTAATTTCTGATACAGGAATGATTGCAAACGACATTCCGTCTATTACAACAGGCTTACGTGGTTTAAGTTATGTTGAAGTTGAAGTTACTGGACCAAACAGAGATTTACATTCTGGTTTATACGGTGGTGCAGTTGCAAACCCTATTAACGTATTAACAAAAATGATTGCTTCATTACATGATGAAAATAATCATATTACCATTCCTGGTTTTTACGACAACGTTGAAGAATTATCGTTAGAAGAAAGAGCTGAAATGGCAAAAGCACCATTTTCTTTAGAAAACTATGAAAAAGCATTAGCTATTAATTCAGTTTATGGTGAAGAAGGCTATACCACTAACGAACGTAATTCTATCAGACCAACGTTAGATGTAAACGGAATTTGGGGTGGTTATACTGGCGAAGGCGCTAAAACTGTAATTGCCTCTAAAGCAAATGCAAAAATTTCTATGCGTTTGGTACCTAATCAAGATTGGAATGATATTACTGAGCTATTTAAAAACCACTTCGAAAGCATTGCTCCAAAAGGTGTTACCGTAAAGGTAACTCCACACCACGGTGGCCAAGGCTATGTAACACCAATAGATAACATAGGATACAAAGCGGCTAGTAAAGCATACCAAGATACTTTTGGTAAAACACCAATTCCACAAAGAAGTGGAGGAAGTATTCCTATTGTTGCCTTATTTGAAAAAGAATTAGAAAGTAAAATTATTTTAATGGGCTTTGGGTTAGATTCTGACGCTATTCACTCACCAAACGAACATTTTGGAGTTTGGAATTACTTGAAAGGAATTGAAACAATTCCTCATTTTTATAAATATTTTACTGAAATGTCTAAATAAGAAAAAATGAAAGCATTTATTAACAAAATAGTACTTAACCTATTCTTAGCAACACTTCTTATTGGATGCTCTAAAACTGAAAGCAAAAAACAACTTACTGCCGATCAGTACAAAACAGCCGCTAGCCATATGAACAGAAGTTTATATGGTTTAGTGTACAATAAAGTTTCTGGAAGTACATTTAGTGCGCAAAACCACCTAGTGTATTCTACTACAAATAAAAGTGGAAAAAAATTTATTTTAGTTGATGTTAACGCTAAAACTAAAATAGCCGCTTTTGATCACAGTAAACTTGCTGAAAGTTTATCAAAAGAATTAAATGAAGAGGTCGACAAAAATAAGTTACCTATTTATAACGTTTCTTTACCTGAAGATGTAAAAACACTAAACTTTACTTTAAAGAGACAAAAGTATTCTTGTAATTTAGACGACTATTCTATTTCAAAAATCACTTCTGAAAGAAAAAGAGCTAGTAGAACAGAACATGTTTCACCAAATGGAAAATTGGCAGCATATATAGATAGCTACAATCTTTGGATTAAAGATTTAGACACTGGCAAAAAAACACAACTTACTTTTGATGGTGAAAAAGATTATGGATATGCAACTAACAATGCAGGATGGATTAAAAGTGATGGAGCCGTTTTAAAATGGTCTCCAAACTCTGATAAAATAGCTACTTTTCAACAAGATTCAAGAGAAGTTGGAATGATGTACTTAACCTCTACAAATGTTGGTCATCCTAAACTTGAAGCATGGAAACATCCACTACCTGGCGATAAAACTATTTTTACAATAGAACGTGTAATTATTCATTTAGGAGCAAAACCTAAAACTGTACGTTTAAAAATGAATAAAGATTTTCAAAGAGGAACTACTACAGATCATATTGCCGGATGGGATAATGAATTGTTAGATGCTCAGTGGAAAAAAGACGGTTCGCAGTTTGCTTTTGTTTCTGGTTCTAGAGATCATAAAATAGCACATTTACAAATAGCTAATTCAAACACAGGTGAAGTTACATCTATACATAAAGAAGAAGTAGCAACCTTTTACGAATCTGGTGTAAATGCTGAAAACTGGAAAGTTTTATTTGATTCAAATGAATTTATTTGGTACTCAGAAAAAAGTAATTGGGGACATCTTTATTTATATGATATAACTACAAAACAATTAAAAAACCAAATTACTACTGGAAATTGGATTGTAAAACAAGTTAAAAATATAGATTCAAAAAGCAAGAAAATCTATTTCTTAGCAGCTGGAAAAGAAGAAGGAAATCCGTATCATGATTATTACTACAGTGTTAATTTTGATGGTTCTGAGCTGACAAACATAACTCCCGAAAAAGGAACACATACTGTTAAGTTTTCTGATGATTACTCTTATTTTGTAGATACGTATTCATCAACCACCAACCCTCCTATTTCAGTTTTAAGAAATAATAAAGGAGAAAAAGTTCTAGATTTAGAAACTGCGGATATCACTGCTTTAAAAGAAAAAAATTGGCAACAACCAATAGAATTCTCAGTAAAAGCACGTGATAATAAAACAGCTATTTATGGTATTATGTGTATTCCTAGTCATTATGACGAACGCAAAAAATACCCAGTATTAAATTATATTTATCCTGGTCCACAATCTGGTAGTGTTGGTAATTATAAGTTTAAACCTGTTTGGAGAGATTTTCAAGCAATGGCAGAATTAGGTTTTGTAGTTGTAGCTGTTGATGCAATGGGAACTCCAATGCGATCTAAATCATTTCATGATGCGTATTATGGTAACATGGGAGATAATGGTTTACCTGATAATATTACAGCAATAAAACAGTTAGCTCAAAAATACAAAGGAATGGATATTGAACGTGTAGGTATTTGGGGACACTCTGGTGGAGGATTCGCTTCAACACGTGCTGTTTTTGCATATCCTGATTTTTATGATGTAGCAGTTTCTGGTGCAGGTAATCATGATAATAGAAATTACGAAGCTGATTGGGGTGAAAAGTGGCAAGGACTCTTAGAAAACGGAAAAATGGAAGAGAAAGGAGACGGAACCACAAATTACGACAATCAAGCAAATCAATTAATAGCTCAGGATTTAAAAGGGAAACTACTAATAACACACGGAAGTATGGATAACAATGTTCCACCTTCTAACACGATGTTGGTTGTTGAAGCTTTAATTAAAGCTAATAAAGATTTTGATATGATTTTACTTCCTAACAAAAGACATGGTTATGGAAATATGACAAAATACATGACCCGAAAAAAATGGGATTATTTTGTAACTCATTTACGAAATGAAATACCGCCTAAAGAATTTAACCTTTCAGATCTTTAATAAAAAAAACGCTCATTTTGAGCGTTTTTTTTATTTCTAAGAAATGCTTTCTTAATGAAAAACATCTCTACATTTGTAGAATTAAAATATTTACTCTATGTTTGTAGAGCAACAAAATTCAATTACCATGCAATTATCAAAAACCGAAGAACAAGTAATGCAATTATTATGGAAGCTAGAAAAAGCTTTTATGAAAGATTTATTAGCCGAGTTCCCAGAACCTAAGCCAGCAACAACAACGGTAGCTACTTTATTAAAAAGGATGAACGATAAAGGATTTATTGCATATAATTTATTCGGAAAGTCAAGAGAATATTTTCCATTAGTAAAAAAGTCTGATTATTTCTCGAAACATGTAAACGGGTTGATAAAAAATTTCTTTAATGATTCTGCAAGTCAGTTTGCTTCTTTCTTTACCAAAGAAACTGATTTATCAGTTTCTGAATTAGAAAATTTAAAAAAAATTATTGATAATCAAATTAAAAAGCAACAATAATGATTAGTTATTTCATAAAATCTGGAATTTGCTTAACGCTACTGCTACTTTTTTATCATTTAGTGTTAGAGCGTGAAAAAATGCACAAATTCAATCGTTTTTATTTATTAGGTAGTGTGTTATTTTCATTTTTAGCGCCATTATTTATAATTTACACCAAAGCACCTATTGAAATTATAGATACTGTACAAGTAATGGTAAACAATACTTATATTTTCGAAACGACAGAAGCTATTGAAACCCCAACAAATTATTGGAATTACTTTGTATATCTATCTGCTTTTATATCAAGTATGTTATTAGTTCGTTTTACCAGAAATATTCTTTCTATTTCTCAAAAAACAAGGAAAAGTACTGCCATAAAGTATAAAAAATCTACACTTATTTTAGTTGACGATGCTATTAGTCCGCATACATTTTGGAATTATATTTTTATCAATAAAACAGCATATGAATCACAGAAAATTGAAGAAGAATTATTTACGCACGAACTTACACACGCTACACAAAAACACACTTTTGATGTGTTACTTATTGAGGTTTTAAAAATCATTTTTTGGTTTAATCCTATTTTTTACTTCTTAAAAAAGACAATACAATTAAATCACGAGTTTTTAGCAGACTCAAAAGTGATTTCTAATCATAAAAATATTTCTAAGTATCAACATTTATTATTGAATAAAACTGCTTGGAACAACGAATATTACTTGGCCAGTAATTTGAATTATTTATTAACTAAAAAAAGATTACTAATGATGACAAAACAAAGTTCACCAACCAAAATCTTGCTTAAAAAACTGGCAATAATACCGGTTATGGTAGGATTCGTATTCTTGTTTGCTGAAAGAGTGGAAGCAGAAACAAAAACCAATGATTATTTAGATTCTGAAATAATAACAAAACGAACAACTAAGATAAATTTTCTTCCTCCAACCCCTTCTTTATCCGAAGACATAAATAAAAAATTTAAAGATATTAATTCTTTAAAATTAAGTATTATAAATCAAGACACATTAACTAAAAAGCTTCCAAATGGAGAAGAAATAAAAATTTGGGAAGATAAAGTTGGAGATTACCTTAAACTGTATAAAACATATGAAATATTAAGAAATCTAAAACCTCATTTTATAAAAAGTTCAAGAAAAAGACAAAGTGAAATACAGAATTTATTTTCTGAACTAGGTAGTATATATTTTAAACTTTCAAGTCTAGATAAAAAGAAAGTTAAAAAACCTATTTTTCCTCAACACCCTTATATTAGGTTAAAGAAAAACAATAAAGTTTTTTATAAATTAAAAAATGAATTAACAACAGAAGATAAATTATTACTACCACCTCCGCCTCCTATTCCTAACGCGAGTAAAGAAGAAATTTTAAAAGCAAAAAAAGCCTATAATGCATGGAAAGTAAGAACCGGAAATATTCCACCGCCGCCGCAAAAACCTTCAACCGCAAAAATCGTCAAAAAGGGTGAAAAATCTAATATTCCTCCTCCATCTTCTTCAAGTAACCAAAAAAATGATAGAAAAACTGGTTGGGGAAAACAAGTTGATAAGAACGGAAAAGAGAAAGAAATTAGAGAAGGTAACACAAAAATTACAGGAAGTAGTACGAGTAAAAACGGTATTGAAAAAGGCTGGAAACAAGTAGGTGATAAAACCTTATACTATGTAAAAGAAAATGGAAAAACTCTATACTTTAACCGTTATGGAAAATCTGTCAATAGCAAAGGAAAAGAGATAAAACAAACAATCAACATTGATAAAATAAAAAACTTAAGTAATAGAGAAATCTCTGAATTAAAATACGAAACAAATAATAAAAACGTAACTTATTATTTAAATAAAAAAAAAATAAGTAAAAAAGAGATATATAAACTTGATCCAAAACAAATTGATAAAATGAGTGTCAAAAAAAATAAAGATGGCTCAGGATCAATTTACGTGACTACTAAAAACTAAGGAAACTATCATAGTTTATGTTAAAAGCCTCTTAATTGAGGCTTTTTTTGTAACATTTTTAAAATAATATCGTTCTTATGGTATAAGCTTATTTTATGTTAAAACAATTTTTTCTTATTTGTTCGGGAGTAGATTTAAAATTAATTAAAGACTGCTCTAATGGAGAACAAAATAAATATGCAGGTATTGGTGCTACTGTTTTTTTTACAGCATTGATGGCAACCATTGCTTGTAGCTATGCTTTATTTACAGTTTTCGACAACTTATATTCAGCTATCTTTTTTGGATTTGTTTGGGGATTGTTAATATTTAATTTAGATCGTTTTATTGTTTCAACTATCAAAAAAAGAGAATCAAAACGTCAAGAAATAGCACAGGTAATTCCGCGTTTACTTTTAGCTTTTATTATTGCTGTGGTAATTTCAAAACCACTAGAATTAAAGATTTTTGAAAAAGAAATTAATCAGGTTTTATTAACTGAGAAAAATAAAATGACTTTAGCAAATAAAACCCAAATTGCACAACAATTTACACCCCAAATAAACAGTCTTAATTCTGAAATTAACGTTTTAAAAAATGAAATTCTTACAAAAGAAACCGAAACCAATGCACTATACGAAACTTATATTGCAGAAGCTGAAGGCACAAAAGGAACGAAACGCTTAGGAAAAGGGCCTGTTTATAAAGAAAAACGAACAAAACACGATGCCTCTTTAACTGAACTACAATTATTAAAAGAGAACAATAAACAACAAATTAAAGCGAAAGAATTAGCGATTGTAAACTTACAAGAAAAACAACTGTTAACTGAAGAAAAAACACAACCCATAATTTCTAATTTCGATGGATTAATGGCGCGTATTGAGGCATTAAACACATTGCCTTGGCTACCTTCATTCTTTATTTTTTTATTGTTTTTAGCGATTGAAACGGCACCTATTTTTTCGAAACTTATCAGCCCTAAAGGAGAATATGATTTTAAACTCGAAAATGAAGAATCAAAAATTAAAACATGGATTCAACAACAAGTGCATCAACGAGAGGCTATTTTAAAAACAGATATTGAAATCAATAACAAAATATATTCCAATTTAAAAACTGAAGAAGAATTGTATAATTACAAACAAAAAATGGCTCGAAATCTGATGAAACTACAAGCCGATACTTTTTATAAAAACCAACAAGATATTTTATAAAACTATTGCATTAGAATTCTTAACTTTTCCGATAGCAAAAGTACTGTGAGTACTTGTTATGTGTTTTAATGTAGTTAATTTATTTACCATAAAATCACGATACTCATCCATATCTTTTACATAAATTTTTAAAATATAATCATAATCTCCACTTACGTGAAAACACTCGGTTACTTCCGCTAATTTTGTAATTTCTTTTTCAAAAACTACAATATGTTCTTTAGTGTGTTTTTCTAATTTTAAATGACAAAATACTAAAAACGATTTTTCTATCTTATTTTTATCTAACAACGCCACATAATTGGTAATTACGCCTGTTTTTTCTAGCTTTTTAACGCGTTCGTAAACAGCAGTTACAGATAGGTTTAAATGTAACGAAAGTTGCTTACTAGTTTGTTTGCTGTCTTTTTGTAGTAATCCTAAAAGTTTTTTATCAATTGCATCTAATTTCATCTGAAAAATTTACATCAATTTAATCGAAAAATCGACTAAATAATTATTTTAAAACTAAAATAATCAAAATATAAAGAATAATAATCTGTTTTTTATTTTAAATATTGATTTACAATCTTAATTAGTAGTGATTTGCAGTAATACAAACAGTTAAAACTTATGCTATGGATTTTAAACCTGCTGATAACATTCAAGACCTACAATATTTTGGAGAATTTGGGGGAATAAACCCTTCTATTTCTGATTCTTCTACTTATACATTTCTAGAAGCAAAAACTATGCTCGATACTTTTGAAGGCAATACTGATGGATGCTACTTATATTCCCGTCATACTTCACCTTCAAATTTATACATAAGTGAAGCTTTGGCTGCTATGGAAGGAACGGAAACTGCCAATGTAGCTGGTTCGGGAATGGGAGCGATTACTCCTACCATTTTACAAATTTGCGGCGCTGGAGATCATATTGTTTCAAGCCGAACTATTTACGGCGGAACGTACGCATTTTTAAAGAATTTTACACCACGGATGAATATTAAAACTTCATTTATCGATATTACAGATTTAGCAATGGTAGAAGCCGCCATTACCGAAAAAACAAAAATGATTTATTGTGAATCTGTAAGCAATCCTTTATTAGAGGTTGCTGATATTAAAAAATTATCCGCTTTAGCGAAAAAACACCATTTAAAATTAATTATCGATAATACTTTTTCGCCTTTATCACTTTCACCTGCGCAATTAGGAGCCGATGTGGTAATACATAGTTTAACAAAATTCATTAACGGATCTTCCGATACCATGGGTGGCGTTGTTTGTGCTTCAGCAGATTTTATTAATTCGCAAAAAAGTGTAATTGATGGCGCAAGTATGTTACTTGGTTCTTCGATGGATTCGTTACGTTCCTCATCAATTTTAAAAAACATGAGAACCTTACATATTAGAATGAAACAACACAGTAAGAATGCTTTATTTTTAGCTGAAAAATTTGAGGCTGATGGGTTAAAAACTGTGTATCCGGGTTTAAAATCACATCCGTCACACGAAGTTTTTAAATCGATGATGAATGCCGAATACGGCTTTGGTGGAATGCTAACTATTGATACTGGATCATTAGAAAAAGCAAATAATTTAATGGAATTAATGCAAGAAAAAAACGTTGGTTACTTAGCTGTTAGTTTAGGGTTTTATAAAACACTTTTTTCTGCTCCCGGAACCTCAACATCATCTGAAATACCTGAAAACGAACAAAAAGAAATGGGTTTATCTGATGGTTTAATTCGGTTTTCTATCGGATTGGATAATGATATTGAACGCACGTATCAAATCATTAAAAATTGTATGTTAAAAACAGCTATTTTATAACTAAATTATGAATGAAGTAATCGCTTTTGGAATTTTATCTTTTACGTCTTTTTTTACGTTGATAAATCCTTTTGGAACCATGCCTATTTTTATGACGATGACTGCTGATTTAGATCAAAGTCACAGAGCAAAAACGGCACAAAAAGCATCGATAGTTAGTTTTATTACTATTTTAATTTTTGCTTTTTCTGGTCAATTGTTATTTAACTTTTTTGGAATATCCGTTAATAGTTTTAGAATTGTAGGTGGTGTGATTTTCTTTTTAATGGGGATGGATATGCTACATGCAAGATTAGGGAAAGTAAAATTGAAAGATCCTGAAGTAAAAAACTATGTAAACGACATCTCTGTAACACCACTAGCAATTCCTATGATTTGTGGTCCTGGAGCTTTAACAAACGCAATTGTTATGATGGAAGATGCTGATTCTATTGAGAAAAAAATAGCGTTAATATTTACTGCTTTCTTAGTAATTGTACTCACGTACATAATATTATATAGCTCGTCAAAAATTATAAAAATTATTGGTCAAACCGGCATTAATGTTATGATGCGTTTAATGGGACTAATAGTAATGGTTATTGCTGTAGAGTTTTTCTTTAGCGGATTAAAGCCGATATTATTAGATATTTTTAATACTAATTAATTTTTTAAAACAGGAAGCTATATAAAATTATAACTTCCTGTTTTTCATTATATGTATTACTTTTCTATTCAGAATACCCATCACCAAATCGGTACCCAAGCACAATACCATGAGTTGTTGCAATTGGTGCGTCTCCTGATGCCATATTATAATTATACATCACCCTAAGTTTTTTAAGTGCATAAACTCCTAATAATAAATTTAAGGAGCCATTGGTTCTATACCCCGCACCAAATTCTATCTTATTTTTAAAGTTTACTGCTACATTAACATCTGCTTGTAATGGTACCCCTCCTTCTTTTTTCAATAAAAAACTAGGTTTAATCATTGTCTCTCTAAAAATATTTGTAAAAATTCGGTAACCCCCATAAATGTAAAAAGGTGTTGATAAATCTAAATTATCCTCAGATGCTAATTCAGTACCTAATACATTTGACATAGAAGCACCAACAAATAAATCTTTATAATTAAACATAAAACCAACACCAATACTTGGTATAACTGTATTTATATTTTGCTGAAATTTGGAATCATCAATGATTCCTAAATCTAACAAATTATCATTATAAAACTGTGCCCCTGCTGTTATCCCAAAAGAAAGAACTGTTGGATAATAATGTTGCCAATGTGGTCGATCATCCTGACTATCAAAAAAAAGTTTATATGAATAAGCTGCAAAAGCTGTTGTTGTTTTTGATACTCCTACTTCATCATGAATAATCCCTGCTCCAAGACCTACTTGCCCCTCTTTTAAAGAGGTATTAAAACTAAAAGTTGTACTTTTTGGTGCTCCTTCTAATTCATTAGAAAAACCTGCACTCGAAAACACCAATTCAGTATCTTTTTCAAAACCTGCATACGCTGAGTTTAAAATAAAAACATTGTAATTGTACTCAGAAAAAGTTGGTGTTTGCTGTGCCAAACACACTTGAAACATCCCAAAAAGTAATCCAATAAATATTGGTTTAAATACTGTTTGCATAATTATTTTTATCGTTTTAAGATTAAAAATCCTTTTAATTTTTTAAAGTTATGTGTCCCTGTAATTTGAATATTGAAAAAATAAGTTCCTGAAGGTAAAGTTCCTGCTCCTAAAACTTTCTTCTTATTAGCCTCTCCTCTAAATACTCTTAGATTATTGTCATATCCTTTAATTTCGAATACCATATCTCCCCAACGGTTGTATATACTCACTGTGTTCTTCTGATATTGCTCTATTCCTTTAATTTCCCAATATTCATTAATTCCATCACCATCTGGTGAAAAACCATATTTTATCTTACCTCTTTGTTCCGTTGTAAAACTTGTTTCTGAACAACCTGTTGCATCGCCTGTTGAATTATAAGCGGTGATTATTACATAGTAAGTAGTGTTTGATAAGAAATCTGTCGTTGGATTGTAAGTCAACACATTACCAACATCTTCATTATTTACAACATCCGATGCACCTGAACTCGTTCCGATACTAACTTTATAGCCTGTTGACGTTGCTATTGATGACCAACTTAAATTTGTACTTACCGATACATTTGTTGTTCCATCCGAAGGACTGTTTAATACCGCACACGATGGAATCACAACCACTGTTTCTGTGGTAAAACTTGTTTCTGAACAACCTGTAGCATCGCCTGCGGAATTGTATGCGGTGATGGTTACATAGTAAGTAGTGTTTGATAAGAAATCTATAGTTGGATTGTAAGTCAATACATTACCTACATCTTCGTCATTTACAACATCTGTTGCGCCCGAACTTGTTCCGATACTAATTTTATAGCCCGTTGCCGTTGCTATTGATGACCAACTTAAATTTGTACTTACTGATACATCTGTTGTTCCATCCGAAGGATTGTTTAATATCGCACACGATGGTATTATTCCACAATTTTTACCAGCATCAGTAATTATCCAACTATCAGAACCGATCATTATTGCTCTTGCTGCTTCACCTAAACAATAGGTACTATTTCCTCCATGAAAAACAACACTTGTCTTTAATAACTGTGCATTCCATCCACTTAATAAAGCATCATAATTTGTGGTTGATAGTTTTGCGTCTTTAAACATAGTTGCCATATAGGTAACATTAGAAACATTCCAGTTTCCAATATTTTGATCAAAAACAGTTGCTTTTTCAAACATATTGGGCATATCGGTTACTAAACCTACATTCCAGTTTCCAATATCTTGATTAAAAGAACTAGCTTCTGAAAACATCCATCCCATTTTCGTTACATTAGAAACATCCCAACTACCAATATCTTGATTAAAGGAAGTTGCTTTTCTAAACATAGAGGCCATATCGGTTACTAAACCTACATTCCACTCTCCAATATCTTGATTAAAAGAACTAGCTTCTCTAAACATCCACGACATATTCGTAACATTAGAAACATCCCAACTACCTATATTATGATTAAAGGAAGTTGCTGTATGAAACATCCCCGCCGTAGTAGTTACGTTAGCCACATTCCAACTACTAATATCTTGATTAAAGGCTGTTGCTCCTTGAAACATATAACTCATATCTGTTACATTAGACACATCCCAACTACCAATATCTTGATTAAAGGAAGTTGCCATTACAAACATTTTTGTCATATTCGTTACACCAGATACATTCCAATTATTAACATTTTTGTTAAATTGAGTAGCACCAGCAAACACATACTCCATATTGGTTACATTAGAAACATCCCAACTACTAATATCTTGATTAAAAGAACTAGCTCCCCAAAAAATCCCCCTCATAAACGTTACACTAGAAACATTCCAACTACCAATATTTTGATTAAAGGAAGGTACATTATAAAACATTTCTACCATACTTGTTACATTAGACACATCCCAACTACCAATATCTTGATTAAAGGAAGTTGCCTTATAAAACATCCACTCCATGTTAGTTACATTAGACACATCCCAACTACCAATATCTTGATTAAAGGAAGTTGCTGTATGAAACATACTATACATATCTGTTACATTCGCTAAATCTGGTTTATCTATTGCATTAATTTCTATATTTTTACATCCTTTAAATGCACTTCTCATTGAAGTCCACTGGTTATTTCCCCATTGGTCAACCGAAAGTATTTTTTCTTTATCGCCTGTATTGTTAAAATAAACATGTGGAAAAGTTCCTCTAATTCGTATAGTATAAGTTCCTGCTGTTAAAAAATCGTGGGTAGCTGTCCCTGTAATTCCTAACTCATCAAAAGTTCCATCATTATCCCAATCTACATCATAATTATAGGTTGTAGTACCGTGTGTTGGAATTGTTATTGAGGTTGTTGATGATGTTCCTGGATTATCCGTTTTCCAAGTAGTTACAAAATCTGTAGTATTTAATGTACAAGCTAATGCTTCTAATCCACCATCGGTAATTGTCCAATTATCAGAATTTATCATTGTTACTCTTGCTGCTTCACCTAAACAATAGGTACTATTTCCTCCACTAAAAACAACATTTGATTGTAATATTTGTGCATTCCATCCGCTTAATAAAGCATCATAATTTGTAGTTGAAAGTTTTGCATCTTTAAACATGTTTTCCATGGTAGTAACATTTGCTACATTCCATCCACTAATATCTTGATCAAACGATGTTGCTCCTCTAAACATTTGTTGCATATCCGTTACGGCACCTACATCCCAACTACTAATATCTTGATTAAATGCTGTTACTAACCTAAACATTGCGTCCATATTAGTAACATTTGAAACATTCCAACTACTCAAATCCTGATTAAACAAAGGAGCTTGAGAAAACATTACTCTCATGCTTGACACTTTAGATACGTTCCAACTACCAATATCTTGATTAAATGCTGTTGCGCCCCAAAACATCCCTTCCATATTAATAACATTAGACACGTTCCAACTACCGATATCCTGATTAAATGCTGTTGCTGATGCAAACATCCAATACATATCAGCTACATTAGACACATCCCAAGTGCCGAGATTTTGATTGAATGCTGTTGCTGATGCGAATATTCCTCGCATATTAGTAATAGTGCTAACATCCCAGCCACTGATATCTTGATTTAAACTACTAGCACCAAAAAACATATTATTCATATCAGTTACGTTCGCTAAATCTGGTTTATCTATAGCATTAACTTCTATATTTTTACACCCTCTAAACGCCTTAGCCATTGAAGTCCATTGGTTATTTCCCCATTGATCAACCGATAGTATTTTTTCTTTATCGCCTGTATTGTTAAAGTAAATACGTGGAAAAGTTCCTCTAATTCGTATAGTATAAGTTCCTGCTGTTAAAAAATCGTGGGTAGCAGAACCTGTAATTCCTAACTCATCAAAAATTCCATCATTATTCCAATCTACATCATAATTGTAGGTCGTACTACCATGTGTTGGAATTGTTATTGAAGTTGCTGATGAAGCTCCTGGATTATCGGTTTTCCAAGTGGTTACAAAATCCGTAGTGGTTAATGTACATGCCAATCCGCCATCAGTAATTGTCCAATTATCTGTACTGGTCATATTATTTCTTGCTATTTTTCCCGAACAATAAGTACTATTACCTCCATGAAAAACAACATTTGGTTGTAATGTTTGTGCATTCCATCCGTTTAATAATGCATCGTAGTTTGCTGTAGAAAGTTTTACATTTCTAAACATTTCTGTCATATTGGTAACTTTAGAAACATTCCAACTACCAATATTTTGATCAAAAGTTAAAGCATCACTAAACATATAGCTCGTATCTGTTACGTTAGAAACATCCCAACCACTTATATCTTGATTAAAGTTCTCTGCTCTTGAAAATAAAAACCCCATGTCAGTCACATTTCCTACTTGCCATGAACTGATGTCTTGATTAAACATTTTTGCTTCCCTAAACATACCATTCATATTCGTTACCGCATTAACATTCCACGAACTTATATCCTGATTAAAAAAAGTATTCTTAGAAAACATCAAACGCATACTTTTAACCTTAGAAACATTCCATGAACTTATATTTTCATTGAATATTGAAGACTCAAACATAGATTCCATAGTTGTTACATTGGCTACATTCCAAGCTCTAACATCCTGATTGAATGAGGTTGATTTCCAAAACATTCTACTCATATTAGTAACTTTACTTACATCCCAACCACTGATATTTTGATTGAAAGCATCTGTAGAAGCAAACATCCATTGCATCCATTTTACCTTAGCTACATTCCATCCACTTATATCTTGATTAAATGCTTTTGCTGATGAAAACATCCACCCCATACTAGTTACATTAGACACATCCCAACTACTAATATTTTGATTAAAAGAACTTGCTATGGCAAACAGCGATGTCATATTTTCTATATTAGAAACATCCCAACCACTAATATCTTGGTTTAAAGAACTTGCTCCCCAAAACATTTCTCTCATGTTTGTCATTATCGATAAATCGGGTGAATCGGATGCATTTATTGCTAAGTTTTTACATCCTTTAAATGCTGCTTCCATTGAAGTCCATTGGTTATTTCCCCATTGATCAACCGAAAGTATTTTTTCTTTATCGCCAGAATTGATAAAATAAATACGCGGAAAAGTTCCTTTAATTCGTATAGTGTACGTTCCTGTGGTTAAAAAATCGTGGGTAGCAGAACCTGTAATTCCTAACTCATCAAAAATTCCATCATTATTCCAATCTACATCATAATTGTAGGTCGTACTACCATGTGTTGGAATTGTTATTGAAGTTGCTGATGAAGCTCCTGGATTATCGGTTTTCCAAGTGGTTACAAAATCCGTAGTGGTTAATGTACATGCCAATCCATTATCAGTAATTGTCCAATTATCTGTACTGGTCATATTATTTCTTGCTATTTTTCCCGAACAATAAGTACTATTACCTCCATGAAAAACAACATTTGGTTGTAATGTTTGTGCATTCCATCCGTTTAATAATGCATCGTAGTTTGTGGTGGATAGTTTTGCACCTATAAACATATCTCTCATATTTACAACATTGGCTACATTCCAATTTCCAATGTTTTGATCAAAAGAAGTTGCATCCTTAAACATTTCTTTCATAGTGGTAACACTAAAAACATCCCAATTACTTATATTCTGATCAAAAGAGTTAGCGAACATAAACATTCCTTCCATAGTGGTAACACTAGAAACATCCCAATTACTTATATCTTGATTAAAAGAATTTACTGCTATAAACATCCGATACATATCGGTTACTTTAGAAACATCCCACAGACCGATATCTTGATTAAAAACAAACGCATGATAAAACATTCCTCTCATATTAGTAACCTTAGATACATTCCATCCGCCAATTGGTTGATTAAATACAGAAGCATACATAAATACTCTTTCCATATTCATTACATTAGCAACATCCCAATTACCTATATCTTGATTAAAGGAAATTGCTCTATAAAACAGGTAATCCATGTTTATAACACTAGATACATTCCAACTACCAATGTCTTGATTAAAAGCATTAGCTTCGTAGAACATTTTTGACATATATTTTACTAATGAAACATCCCAATTCATAATATTTCCATTAAAAGAGAGCGCACTTTGAAAAACTGATGTCATATCCTTTACATTACTCACATTCCAACCATTTAAATCTTGATTAAAACTAGTAGCGCTAAGAAACATGCTCTTTAAGTTTGTAACTGAAGAAACATCCCACAGACTGATATCTTGATTAAAGGCCGTAGCATAGGCAAACATACCATCCATTCTATATCCTTTAGAAACATTCCAACCATTTAAATATTGATTAAAACTACTAGCTCTATAAAATACACTGCTAAAATTTACTACTGAAGAAACATCCCACAAACCGATATCTTGATTGAAGGTTGTTGCTCCTGAAAACATCCAGCTCATATTAGTTACCTTAGAAACATCCCAACTGCCAATAGGCTGATTAAATACTATTGCATTTGAAAACATTGACGTCATATTTACTACACTACTCACATCCCAACCTGAAATATCTTGATTAAATATAGTTGCTGATGAAAACAAGTTACTCATATCTGTTATCGTACTCACATCCCAATTACTAATATCTTGATTAAAACTTTCTGTTTCTGCTAGCATGCGGTGCATACTTATTGCCATAGATAAATTTGGGGCATCTGTTGCATTTAATTCTAAGTTTTTACATCCATAAAAAGCTACCGCCATTGAAGACCATTGGTTATTACCCCATTGATCAACCGATACTATTTTATCTTTATCACCTGTATTGTTAAAAGGAATTTGTGGAAAATCTCCTCTAATTCGTATAGTATAAGTTCCTGCGGTTAAAAAATCGTGGGTAACCGATCCGGTAATCCCTAGTTCATCAAAAACCCCATCATTATCCCAATCTACATCGTAATTATAAGTTCCACTAGCCGTAGGTATGGTAATTGAAGTTGCTGACGAAGTCCCTGAATTATCCGTTTTCCAAGTAGTTACAAAATCCGTAGTACTTAAAGCACATGCTAATCCGCCATCAGTAATTGTCCAATTATCTGTACTTGTTATGTTGTCTCTTGCTGACTGTGCTGTACAATAGGTACTATTCCCACCACTAAAAACAACATTGGGTTGTAATACTTGTGCGTTCCATCCGTTTAATAAAGCATCATAGTTTGTGGTGGATAGTTTCATATAGCTAAACATGCGATTCATGTTAGTTACATTCGTTACGTTCCAACTTCCTAAATTTTGATCAAACACAATTGCTTTTTCAAACATGCTTTCCATATTGGTAACAGATGTTACATCCCAACTACTTATATCTTGATTAAATAAATCGGTATATCTAAACATACTTTCCATAGTTGTTACCTTACTAACATCCCAACCACTAATATTTTGATTAAAAATGGTTGCTTCTCTAAACATATTTTCCATAGAAGTAACTGAAGCTACATTCCAATTTGTGATATCAACGTTAAATGAAGTTGCTTTATAAAACATTCTTGGCATTTGTGTTACTTTACTAACATCCCAATTTGAAATATTTCCGTTAAATGCTGTTGCATTCCAAAATACTCCCATCATATTGGTTACATTACTAACATTCCAATTACTTAAATCTTGATTAAATGAAGTTGCGCTATGAAACATATTTGCTATGTTTACTACTGATGAAGTATCCCATAAACCAATAGGTTGATTAAAGGCTGTTACCCCATCAAACATACTATTCATGTTGATTACCTTACTTACATCCCAACCACTAATATCAGAATTAAAGTCTTTTGCCCAAGCTAACATTACGCCCATATTGGTAACATTACTTACATTCCATCCAGCAATATCTTGATTAAAAGCTATTGCTCCCCAAAACATAGAATTCATATCTGTTACTGAGCCTACATCCCATAAACCTACATCTTGATTGAAATCTTTGTTTTGAAAAAACATAGATTTCATTGTTTTTACTTTTGATGTATTCCAATTACCTATAGGTTGATTATAAGAACAATAAGAAAACATGTATCCCATATTTGTAACATTACTAACATCCCAACTGTTAATATCTCCGCTAAATGCTTCAGAGAAATAAAACATCCAACTCAAGTTGGTTACCTTACTCGTATTCCATGATGAAATATCTTGATTAAAGGCTTTTGATGATGAAAACATTGACCTCATATCTGTTACACTTCCAACATTCCAAACCCCAATAGGTTGATTAAAAACTGCTGTAGATGAAAACATGCCTGACATATTGGTAACATTACCAACATTCCAACCAGAAATATCTTGATTAAAGGCTTTTGATGACGAAAACATTGATCTCATATCTACCACATTACTCACATCCCAACTAGAGAGGTCTTGATTAAAAATTGTAGTTGATGAAAACAAACCACTCATGTCTGTTATTGTACTAACATCCCAACTATTAAGGCTCTGATTAAGGCTTGCTGCTCCAGAAAACATATATTTCATACTTGTTACCATAGACAAATCTGGTACATCAGCTGCATTTACCTCTAAATTTTTACATCCATAAAAAGCTCTTTCCATAGAAGTCCACTTTCCACTTCCCCATTGATCAACCGAAAGTAATTTTTCTTTATCGCTTATATTATTAAAATGAATACGAGGAAAGTTTCCTCTAATTTGTATGGTATACGTTCCTGCTGTTAAAAAATCGTGGGTAATAGATCCGGTAATTCCTAGCTCATCAAAAATCCCATCATTATTCCAATCTACATCGTAATTATAAGCTCCACTAGCCGTAGGTATGGTAATTGATGTTACTGATGAAGTTCCTGGATTATCTGTTTTCCAAGTAGTAATAAAGTTTTGAGCAGAAATTGTGTAGGTAAAAAAGCACAGAATAATGGTAACTATAGCTTTCATGTTTAGGAGAATCTTTTATATTGTTTATAACATTACACTTATACGACTAAGTATTTTAGTGTTTAATTTTAGGTGTATTTGTTTAATAAAAACAGCAAACCATTAACACATAACATTTTTGTTATTTGTTATAAGACAAAATTATAAGTATCAAGTGTGATTATTATCCCTTGTAAAAGGTAAAATTGTTATCCCTGAAAACAGGGATAAAGCGATAGAATTACTAAAAAATACCAAATACGATAATATGGTATTTGGTGCTTTTGTGTTACTTATAAATGCAACTAATTACTTTCCTGAAAAACGCTTAAAAAATTCGCTTAAATCTTCTTTTGATGGTCGATTACCTGAAAACGGAACCATATCCCAGCGATTTCCATCTTCCTTTAACTCAAACTTAAATACTGATGTTGATGTATCATTAGGGTTTAAAAAAGGATAACGTAAATCTATATATTGTACGTTTTCTGATGCATCCATCGGAGCTAAATTATAATAACCATTACTAAACCAAGTTAACGTTTTTATATCTGGATGATTTACATCTAACAATTTTCGATTTTTGGGAATTGTTAAGATTGTATCTACACTTCTTTTTTTATCAAATAGCGAATAAAATCCTACTTTGTATTCTTTTTCAGTTTCGGCAACGCCATACCATAAAACATTATTAAAAATTGTTGGTTGGGTAGAATATCTGCTATAAGTAACTCCTGCTTTATCAAAAGAACCTTTAAAAACAGAGTCTACATAAATCTTATTACAAAGAGTAAACAACATATAGGCAGAGCTAATATAAATTCCTGCTTTTACCCAAGCTGCTCTTCTGGTTCGTTTTCGATTATAAAACATGGCTACAATTAAACATATTAAAAACGGCAATGTATATAAAGGGTCTACCACCGAAATATTATTAAAAGCGACTCTGTAATCAGAAAAAGGTAAAAACAACTGCGTTCCGTAAGGTGTAAAACTATCTAAAATTGGATGTGTAAATATGGCTAAAAAATACAGCCAAATCCAATTTTTTAATGTTGTTGTTTTTGCTCGATTTCTTTTATTGTATAATTTAAATGTTATCCATCCGAAGAAAAAAGAACCTAAAACAGCAAACAAAATCGAATGCATAAAACCTCTATGAAACGCCATAGCATCTATTTCATTTCCGTACAACCAACCACCAATAAATACATCTAAATCGGGTATGGTACCTCCAATTGCCCCAAATAACAATGCTTTATTTCCTATCTTTTTACCAAGTACTATTTCGCCACAGGCAGCACCTAAAACAATTTGTGTTAATGAATCCATATATAACAAATGTAGTAAACGAATTCTACTTGTATAATTCTTTACAAAATCGTAACATTACAAACCGAAAAATAAGACACAATGCAAGACGATAAAAATTTATCTGAAATTAACATAGAAAATCAAAAAATTATTGACAATACAGAACTAAGTATATGGGAAGCTTTAATTCCTGTAGTTATTTTGATGGGGTTATTGGCATATAATATATTTTATGCTGATGGAGCTTGGTTAGGTGATTACTCTAATCAATATATTTTATTGATGGGTGGTTTAGCTGCTGCCGGAGTTGGTATTTTTAACAAGGTTTCTATCCAAAGAATGATTGCCGAAGTTTTAGAAAACTGGAAAAGTGTTTTTGTACCTATTATGATTTTATTTTTAGTCGGTGCTTTAGCAGGAACTTGGTTGGTAAGTGGTATAATACCTGCCATGGTGTATTACGGATTACAAGTGTTAAGCCCTGCTATATTTTTGCCAGCATCTGTAATAATTGCAGCCATTATATCAATTGCCACTGGTAGTTCTTGGACCACTTCAGCAACTGTTGGTATTGCATTGGTAGGAATTGGTAGTGCATTAGGAATCCCGACAGGAATGATTGCTGGTGCTGTAATTTCTGGAGCCTATTTCGGAGATAAAATGTCGCCACTTTCTGACACTACAAATTTAGCCCCTGCCATGGCTGGTACCGATTTATTTACACATATAAAATATATGGCGTATACCACAGTACCAACAATTGTAATTACACTTATTGTTTTTAGCATTTTAAGTGCTACAATTAATACTACTGGTAGTGCAGACATCAGTAACTTATTAACTAGTATTCAAAACACTTTTCATATTTCACCTATATTATTTATAGTTCCTGCAGTTGTTATTGCAATGATTTTATTAAAAACAAAACCTTTAATAGCTCTAGGTACTGGTGTGATACTTGCTGCAATCTTTGCCTTTCTTTTTCAAGGAAACATATTAGATACACTTACAGAATCTAGATTTCAATCTGTTTTAAATGCAATTTTAACTGATACGCAAGTACAAACTGATAATGAAAAATTAACAGAATTGTTTAGCTCTGGCGGAATTATAGGAATGCTATGGACAATCTTATTAATTATATGCGCTATGGTTTTTGGAGGTATTATGGATGCTATTGGTGCTTTAGCAAAACTTACAAAAGCTTTATTAACCGTTGCCTCTTCTGTATTCGGATTATTTGCAAGTACTGTTATTAGCTGCTTAGGATTAAATATTATTGCTTCTGACCAATATCTAGCCTTAGTAATTCCCGGAAAAATGTTTAAACAAGCTTACGAAGATAAAGGCTTAGCACCAGAAAATTTAAGTAGAACGCTAGAAGATTCAGGAACTGTAACCTCGGTATTAATTCCGTGGAATACTTGTGGAGCCTATCAATCTGGTGTGTTAGGCGTAGGTGTTGGCGAATACGCTTTATATGCAATATTTAATTACTTAAGTCCGTTTATGACTTTGTTATTTGCAGCTTTCAGAATTAAAATTAGAGAAATTTCAAAAAAATAATAGCAAGCCTCACTTTAATAGTGAGGCTTTTTTATATGATACAAATAGCCTCCACAAAAGATATTGAATTACTAACCAACATTGCTTTGATTTCTAAAGCATATTGGGGCTATCCTAACGAGTTAATAGAAAGTTGGCGAAGTGATTTAACTGTTACTCCTAAAATGATTGAAGATGCATTTGTTTATAAATTCGTTCAAAACAATAAAATTGCAGGATTTTACATTCTAAATCAACCAATAAAAAATAATATTGAACTAGAGATGTTATTTATTCTTCCTGAATTTATAGGAAAAGGGATTGGTAAAAGATTATTATTACATGCTTTTGAAAAGGCTCGTAAACTAAACATTAACAAACTAACTTTGTTAGCGGATCCGAATGCGGTAGATTTCTATAAAAGTCAAGGGTTTATAATCATTGATAAAAAAGAAAGTACTATTCCGAATCGGTTTTTACCAATAATGCAGGCAGATTTAACAGTGTAGATAGTACTAAAAGCAACCAAGGTAATCCGTGTAATAAAACATCAAACCAATCTTTAAATTGCATTGCTTGTTCACCTGAAAAAGCATTTCCACCTAAAATCCATTTTAGTTTACCAACAATATGTGGCGGATTAAAAGGAGCCAACCCTAAGGTTAAACTTGCTATTAAAAATAGTTTCCAATTACTTTTTAATTGACTTTTCATACTCATATATCAATTATAACTTATCTGCTATATTATGGCTAAATAAACCAGTTCCAAACAACTCCAAAACGAATAACAAAATCACGATACGGATTACCTGGGGCCGATAAGTAATTCTTTTTTAAGAAAAAAGAACTCACATTATCTGCTTTAAAATAAATACGCGTTCTACGCACTCTGGCATTAAAAAACACATCAACCGTAGGATATCCTATTTCAGTATCATTTTGTAACCTGAATTCAGCTAATAACGGATTATAAGCGTTCGCTTTATATTCTGAAAAATAATTTAACGTGGTTCCTATTTGCACGTATAAAGGATCTCCTTTAAACCAACTATCAGAATAATACAAAGTGTTTCTTGTTACCATTTCTGGCACTCTAAATACATCGCTACCGTTTGCTACTTTCTGGTACATTACCGTATTATCTAACGCAAATTTCCCGAAAGTAAATTCTTTTGATACTTTTGCTTTTAAATAATTAACACTTCCCGAAAATTGTTTTGGAGAACTCGTTTCATCAAAATAAGTGTAATTATTAATATTGGTAATATCTACGGATGCATTTCCCCATTTAGACTCAAATACGCCACCTAATGTTCTGGTTCCTACGGATGCAAAATCATTTTCCCAATTGTAATCGTTATAACTACTTTGGTGCAGTAAAAAATTAAAGTTTGGTAATTTGCTACTTATTTCTAAATGCGCTTTTACCGTAAATAAACTATCTTTTTTATAAAAAGCTTCAGCTTTTATATTGTTTCCTGAAAGACGCCCGCTACCTGGTGTTAAATTACCAGATGCATTTATATAGAAGTTTTTTATTTTTCCGTTCCAATTTGCTCCGAAAGAAACGGCATCTCCCTTTAATTTATTCTTAGTAATTCCTACTAAATTGTTTTGCAAGTTTTCATATCCGTAATTATATGTACTATATCCTGTTTTCACTCTAAAATTTCCTAGCACATATTTAGAATTAAAATCTAAAAATACTTCGTTATTATACACTAAAAAATTAGCCTTATCATTTACTTTTCCTGTTGTGTTTGCAACTCCAAAAACATCTGGAGTTGCCGCCGATTGATTGAAACGATAATATTTAGAATTTCTAGTAAAAGAATGTCCTATTTTTAAATTTGAAAAATCATTTTCATGCAAACTATCTTTTGCTGATAACAACTTAAATGTCTGTTCAAAATGTAATCGTTTTCCTTCTAGTGTGTTTTCTGCATCATTTAAATTGATGTCTAACCTACCTCTATTACCACTAAAATTAGGGTCATCTCGAAGAAAAGCAGCTAATGACTCCGCTGTTAAACCGCCGTTTTCTTGATTGAAAAAATCTTGATTAACTGCTTGCCCTTTTATAGCATATTGCCCTTTTGGACTTTCATACTTAAAACTCATTCTAAAATTACCAGAACTAGCCAATGATTGCCTATAAGCGCCTAATGATCGGAGCCCCTTATACGAGATTCCTACATTAAATCTTTTCGAAAAATTGGTCGTAAATAAGAAATCTAAAACCTGTCCCTGCTCTAACCCTGTTCTATATAAAACTTCGGTTGTTGGCGTTGGCACATGGTAATAATCAACATCTTTAATTTCGAAAAAACCAAATTGCTTGGCACGAAAACCAATATCAGGAAACTGAGAAATATCTTTAAAATTATATCCTAAGTTATTAAATGTTTGCCCTTGATTATGAAATGGCAATAACTCGAAATTGTCCTTTCTTAAGAAATTAAACTTATAATGTTTTTTTAACGTAAGTGTAGTATCTACAATGGTAGTATCGTTTTTAAAAGAGATTATTTTATAATCTGTATATTTCGTTTTTCCACTAAGTTTTACATTAATTTCATTATTAGATATTGAATCTGAATTTTGATTTAACCCTCCGTTAAAACCTCCTAATCCACCATCTAATTGCCTAATTTGAGAAAAAAGCAACTGTACACTTATCAAACAAAAAAACACTAAAAAACTTTTCTTCATAGCTACAAAAGTAAAATAATTAAACGAAACCGATACGACCAAAACGGTATAAACCTATGTTAAAGTATATTACTTCATGTATTCTCTTTTTTTATAAAATATTATTTTAATTTCTTTGAAAACTGTTAATTTGCAATATGTTAGAATTAAATTATAGTGGTCATGTTTTAGAGGCAGGTACTGATGAAGCTGGTAGAGGCTGTTTATCTGGCCCAGTAGTTGCGGCGGCAGTTATTTTACCTGAAAATTTTCATCATGATTTACTGAATGATTCTAAGCAAATTTCAGAAAAAAAACGTCAAGAACTACGTCCGTATATAGAAGAACACGCATTGGCCTTTGGCGTTGCTTTTATTGATCATAAAGAAGTAGACGAAATAAATGTTTTACAAGCTTCTATAACTGGTATGCAACGCTCTATAGAACAACTTTCTCCGCAACCAGCATTTATTATTGTTGATGGCAATAAGTTTAAACCTTACAAGGAAATTCCGCATGAAACTATTATAAAAGGAGATGCTAAATTCATGAGTATTGCAGCAGCATCTGTATTAGCAAAAACATATAGAGATGAGTATATGGAAAAAATTCATCAAGAATACCCGCAATATAATTGGAAAAAAAACAAAGGCTACCCAACAAAAGAACATCGAAATGCTATTCGTGAATTTGGACCAACCCCTTATCACCGAATGACTTTTAAATTACTTCCCGAACAATTTAAATTAAAACTTTAGTTTCTCTATTTTTGTCTTCCAATATTTTAGAAGATGATTAAAAGAACGCGTGCAGAAATTAGCAAATGTATTATTCATAAAGTTGCTAATAAATACAATAGTGGCCAAAATTCTTTCTCAGAAAGCTTAGTTCGTTTCGATGAAGAAAGCTACGAATTACTAATGCCTTTTTTATTAAAAAACTTTGGTACAGTAACACAAAGTTATCGTTTTAACCATCATGCAGATGTTCGTTTAAACGAAATTAATAAATACACTTCTGATATTTTTGAAGATGAAAACACCTTTATTGAGCATTCTAAAAACATTGTAAATCACTTATACGAACAATCAAATTCTGCCAATATAAAAACTGGTGATGTTTTGGTGGTTTATTTCGAAGGTATTGAATATAAAGACATATTAACCGAAGCAGTTGGTGTTTTTAAAATTGAAAGTAAAGTAGATTTTTTACAAACCTATTTAGATGATGATAGTTTTGATGTAGTGGTTCAGAAAGGAATTTCTACTAAAAAATTAGACAAAGGGTGTTTAATTGTAAATTCTTCAGATACTGAAGGAACCGTAATTTTATCAGTAGATAATAATAACTATGATGCGCAATATTGGATTAAAAATTTCTTAAACGCGAAATTTGCGGATGATCGTAATTTACATACTCAGAATTATTTAGAGATGTGTAAAGATTTTTCTGAAGAAATCATTAAACCTGAATTTGGTAAGCAAGAACAAAGTAATTTCTTGGCAAGTACAGTTGATTATTTTAAAGAACATGAAAACGTAGATTACCACGGATTTAAAGAAGAAATTTTTGAAGATGAAAAACATAAAGGCATGTTTGAAGACTACAAAAAACATTTTGAAGGCTTAAATGATGTTTTAATCCGTAATAATTTTGAAGTTTCAGATGCAGTATTAAAAAAAGAAAAAAGTAAGTTTAAAACTGAGTTTAAACTCGATACTAACATTCTAATTAAAATTGATGTAGACGCACCTGATGCTTCTTCAGAATATCTTGAACAAGGTTATGATGAAGAGAAAAAAATGAAATATTATAAAGTATTTTACAATACAGAAAAATAAGAATTAAAAAAGGGAACGTTTAAAACGTTCCCTTTTTTAATTCTTATTTTTTAACGTCATTCTTAGCATATTTCAGAATCTCATCGTTAGATTCTTACTCCTTCTCAGCCATTTTCTTAACGTAATCGGTAATAATAACAATTTGAGTAGGCCCTACTTTACCTTCAATATAATTTGCATTTTCATGATCTAAAGAAATTCTACGAACAGCCGTACCTTGCTTGGCAACCATGCTAGAACCTTTTACTTTTAAATCTTTAATCAATACTACAGAATCTCCTGCTTGTAAAATTGCTCCGTTTGCATCTCTATGAATTATCTTTTCGCTTTCCTCTAAGTGATCTCCACTTTCTTTAGCATAGCGTAAATCATCATCCTCTAAGTACAACATATCTAACAAATCTTGCGGCCATCCCTCTTTACGAAGTCTAGATAACATTCTCCAAGCAACAACCTTTACGGCTCTGTACTCACTCCACATACTATCATTTAAACAACGCCAATGGTTTGCAGCTGTCTTTTCAGTATCTTCAATTTGCTCAATACAAGTATCACAAGCCAACAAGCTTCCATCAACACCACCAATAGTCATTGGTTTAACTTCATAAATTGATAAATTATCTTTTGAAGCGCACAACTCACATTGATTGCCACTTCTATCTTGTAACTCTTCTAATAAACTCATTTTTTTAAATCTATAAATTAAGGTTTGTAAAAGTACATTTTTATATTTAATCAAGCTTTCTAAAATATAAAAACGGAAGACAAAATCTTCCGTTTTTATATTTAAATACTCAAAAAAAGTTAATCTTCAAAATATAACTCAATCAATCCTTTTGGTGTTTCTACTTCAATTGTTTTATGCTCTCTATCTACTTTTTTAATAAAGTCATCAATCATAGGAATAAAAATTTCGGTATCTCCGTTTTCAATTTCAAAAAGAGGTTGCGCTGCTTTATCATTTACATATGCTAAAGTACCTACCTCCCCATAGTTTTTATCAATAATCGTAAAACCTATAACTTCGTGGTAATAAAATTTATTTCCAGTAAGTTTTGGTAGTAAATTTAAAGGCAAATAGATTCCTGCTCGCATAATAGCATCAGCATCTTGTTCGGTATCTACATCTTCAAATTTTACACGAAACATAGTGCTTTTACTTAACGAAGATTTTTCAATAAAAAAAGGAACCAGATTATTGCCTAAATCGACAAAAACTGATTCCAAATTTTCGTAAAGATCGGGTTCATCAGTGTCTAACTTAATAACTACTTCACCCTTAAAACTATGTTTTTTAACGATTTTGCCAAGATAAAAACAATCTTCTTTTTGCATCATCATTATAGTACAGTTTTTATTCTTCGCTATCTGCTCCGTTATCTGCAGCTACTTCTTCACTATCTGCAACAGGTGCAGCAGGAGTATTAGCAGCAATACGTGCAGCGTTTACAGCTTTTTCAGCTTCTAAAGCTTTTGCTTTTGCATCAGCATCCGCCTTTGCTAAACCATCAACTTTACCAGCTACTAAACCAGTTTTTTCCTCTAACCAAGCTGCAAATTTTGCATCTGCTTGTTCTTGTGTTAAAGCTCCTTTTTTAACTCCACCAGCTAAATGATTCTTTAATAAAACACCTTTATAAGATAAAATGTTTCTTGCAGTATCAGTTGGTTGAGCACCTTTTTGTAACCATTCTACAGCTGTATCAACATCTAAGTCGATTATTGCAGGGTTAGTGTTAGGATTGTACGTTCCGATTTTTTCTAAATAACGACCATCTCTTTTTGATCTTGAATCAGCAGCTACTACCCAGTAAAAAGGTTTTCCTTTTTTACCGTGTCTTTGTAATCTAATTTTTACAGGCATAATTTTTAATTTTTAAGGTACGCGACCTTGATTATTAACAAATCTTATCATCTCGTGATAAGTGGGCGCAAATGTATAGTTTTTTTTTCACTAAAAACTAAAAACGTAACATTATTACAATAAAAAAGAGCCTGAAAAACAAGCTCTTAAGAAAATTTAGGTGAGTTTATATATTATAATACTCTAACATCAACTGCGTTTAAACCTTTTTTTCCTTCTTTAAGATCAAATTCTACTGTATCACCTTCTCTAATCTCATCGATTAAACCTGATACATGTACAAAATACTCTGTGTTTGATCCTGACTCAGTAACAAATCCAAAACCTTTAGATTCGTTAAAGAACTTTACTGTTCCTTCTTTCATTGTAAAAAATATTATATTTAATAAAGTGCAAAGATACTTCTATAATTCGACTCTTAAATAATTTAATTTCAATAATGCTAAAACTTAACATCTACATAACAATAGATTATGTGTATTTATTGACTATAAAACTCAATATCACGTTACAAACTCGTTAATAACTTCTACTAAAAACAACACAAATTCTTCGTATTTTTACACTTTACTTATACCTAAACGCTTCAATAAAACACTCTAGATGTATTTAATTTTTGATACTGAAACTACCGGACTACCTAAAAGTTGGAATGCGCCTATTACTGACACTAATAATTGGCCTAGAGCAACACAAATTGCTTGGCAATTACATGATGAATTAGGTAATTTAATTGAGCATAATGATTTCCTTATCAAACCTGACGGATTTAATATTCCGTATGATGCAGAAAGAATTCATGGTATTTCTACCGATTTAGCACAAGAACAAGGGATTGAGCTTTCTGAAGGTTTAGCTTTATTTAATGAAGCTTTAAGTAAAACAAAATTTATTGTTGGTCAAAACCTTGCTTTCGACATCAATATTATGGGATGTGAATTCCATCGTTTAGGTGTTGATAATAATTTAACAGAACTACCAATATTAGATACTTGTACCGAGCATACAGCAAAAATGTGTCAGATTCCTGGTGGTCGTGGTGGTAAATTTAAATTACCAACATTAACCGAATTACACCAACATTTATTTGGAGATGGTTTTGGAGATGCTCACAACGCAACTGCCGATGTAGAAGCAACAACTAGATGTTTTTTAGAGTTAATTCGTTTACGTCAGTTTACCAAAGAGCAACTTCAGGTTACAGACGACTTTTTTGATCGTTATACCCAAAACAATCCTAGCGTTACTCAAATCATAGGCTTAAATCACTTAAATCTTAAAAGAGAAAGTGAAAAAATTCGCGCTAGAAAAGAAAAAGCAAAAGGGGAAACAACAACAATAAGCACTAATGAAGGTTTAGCTGAATTAAAAAATAGTCAGTTTGCACACCTTCATAACCATACACAATACTCGGTTTTACAATCTACCATACAAATTGGCAACATTGTAAAAGCTGCTGCAAAAGACAACATGTCGGCAGTTGCAATGACCGACACCGGTAATATGATGGCTGCTTTTCATTTTGTGCAAGCAGTTTTAAACCACAACAAAGCTGTTGATTCGGCTAATATTGAAGCAATAGAAAAAGGGGAAGAACCTACACAAAAACCTTTAAAACCAATTGTTGGCTGTGAGTTTAATATATGTACCGATCATACTAATAAAAGTCAAAAAGACAACGGTTACCAAGTTGTTTTATTAGCTAAAAATAAAAAAGGATATCACAACTTAGCAAAAATGTCGTCTATTGCTTTTGTTGATGGTTTTTATTACATCCCAAGAATTGATAAAAAAGTAGTTGAACAATACAAAGAAGACATTATTGTACTTACAGGTAGTTTGTACGGTGAAGTACCTAGTAAAATATTAAATGTTGGTGAAGCCCAAGCTGAAGAAGCATTGCTTTGGTGGAAAGAACAATTTGGCGATGATTTATATATTGAATTAATGCGCCACAATCAAGAAGATGAAAAAGTTGTTAATGAAACACTTTTAAAATTTTCAAAAAAACACAACGTAAAAACAGTTGCATCAAACAATACTTTTTATTTAAGTAAAGAAGATGCAAATGCACACGATATTTTATTGTGTGTAAAAGATGGTGAAAAACAGGCAACTCCAAAAGGAAGAGGTCGTGGCTATCGTTATGGTTTACCAAACGACGAATATTACTTTAAATCATCCGATGAGATGAAAGCTTTATTTGCCGATCTTCCTGAAGCAATCATTAATATTCAAGAAATCGTTGATAAAATTGAGCCATACACGTTAGCTCGTGATGTACTATTACCTGCTTTTGATATTGCTGATGAGTTTAAAGATGAAAAAGATAATGAAGATGGTGGTAAAAGAGGTGAAAACAATTTTCTAAGACATTTAACCTATGTAGGTGCCAAAAAACGATACGGCGAAATAACCGATAGTATTCGCGAACGTTTAGATTTTGAGCTAGAAGTAATTGAAAAAACTGGATATCCTGGATACTTCTTAATCGTTGAAGATTTTATCCGCGAAGCGAGAAACATGGATGTTTCTGTAGGCCCTGGACGTGGTTCTGCCGCAGGATCTGTAGTTGCTTATTGTTTGTGGATTACCAATATAGACCCGATTAAATACGATTTACTTTTTGAGCGTTTCTTAAATCCCGAACGTGTATCAATGCCCGATATTGATATTGATTTTGATGATGAAGGGCGTGGTCGTGTAATGGATTATGTAATTGATAAATATGGTGCAAACCAAGTAGCACAAATTATTACCTATGGTACGATGGCAGCAAAATCTTCTATTAGAGATACTGCTCGTGTATTAGATTTACCCCTTTTTGAAGCCGATAGAATTGCCAAGTTGATTCCTGGAATGAAACTGAAGAAAATATTTTCTTTGGATGAAAAAACCTTAAAGGAAAAACTTCGTGCTGAAGAAATAGAATTAGTAAACGAACTAAAAAGACTTTCTAACGGAAATGATTTAATGGCAGAGACCATTAATAAAGCTCGAATTTTAGAAGGGTCTGTTCGTAATACAGGTATTCATGCCTGTGGTGTAATTATTACTCCCGACGATATTACCAAATTCGTACCTGTTGCGCTTGCCAAAGATTCCGACATGTATGTAACTCAGTTCGACAACTCAGTCGTTGAAGATGCTGGTTTACTAAAAATGGATTTCTTGGGATTAAAAACGCTAACCTTAATTAAGGATACCGTTAAAATTGTAAAAGCACGACACGATGTACTTTTAGATCCTGAAACTTTTCCGTTAGATGATGTAAAAACCTATGAGCTTTTCCAAAGAGGAGAAACTGTTGGTATTTTTCAATATGAATCTCCCGGAATGCAAAAACACATGAGATCTTTAAAACCTACCGTTTTTGAAGATTTAATTGCCATGAATGCCTTGTATCGTCCGGGACCGATGGAATATATCCCTTCTTTTATCCGAAGAAAACACGGAGATGAAGAAATTGAGTACGATTTACCTGCCATGGAAGAATACCTTGCAGAAACTTACGGAATTACCGTATACCAAGAGCAGGTAATGTTATTGTCGCAAAAATTAGCTGATTTTACCAAAGGTGAAGCCGATGTTTTACGTAAAGCAATGGGTAAAAAGCAAATTGCGGTTCTTGATAAAATGAAACCAAAGTTTGTAAAACAAGCAATTGCAAATGGTCATGATGAAAAAAAGCTAGAAAAAATTTGGACAGATTGGGAAGCCTTTGCTTCTTATGCTTTTAACAAATCGCACTCTACTTGCTATGCTTGGATTGCTTATCAAACTGCGTATTTAAAAGCTCATTATCCTGCTGAATATATGGCGGCAGTTCTTTCGAATAACATGAACGACATTAAATCGGTTTCATTTTTTATGGAAGAATGTAAACGTGCCGGAATTACAGTTTTAGGCCCTGATGTAAATGAATCTTTTTCTAAATTTTCGGTAAATAAAGAAGGAGCTATTCGTTTTGGAATGGCTGCAATTAAAGGTGTTGGTGGTCTTGCCGTAAAAGCAATTATTAATGAACGTGAAGAGAATGGTCACTTTTCTTCTGTTTTTGATCTTGCTAAACGAGTTGATTTACGGGTAGCTAATAAAAAAGCATTTGAAGGCTTAATTTTAGCCGGTGGTTTCGATTCTTTTACAAATACACACAGAGCACAATATTTTGTAGAGGATGAAAAGAATCAAAAATTTATAGAAAAAGCATTGCGTTTTGGTAATAAATACCAAGAAAATCAGAATTCTTCTCAGGTTTCTTTATTTGGTGGTGGTTCTGAAGAAGAAATGCCTGAACCAATTATTCCTACTTGTGATACTTGGGGAACCATGGAGCTATTAGGAAGAGAAAAAGAAGTGGTGGGAATTTATATTTCTGCGCATCCGTTAGATGATTTTAAAAACGAACTGAAGTTTTGTAACGCTGCACTATCTCATTATAACGACCTTCCTAAATACGAAGGCATGGCATTGTCTTTTGGTGGTATTGTAACCGATGTACAACATCGTATATCTAAAGCAGGAAAAGGATGGGCTACTTTTTTTATTGAAGATTATAGTGAGAATTTTGAGTTTAGAATTTTCGGAGAGGAATACCTTAGGTTTAAACACTTTTTGGTACCTAACTCTTTCTTGTTTGTAAAAACAATGGTAAAACCTGGTTGGACAAATAAAGAAGGTATAAAAGGTGAACCAAGAGTAAGCTTTAATGAGTTCTTATTACTTCATGATATTATGGATAAAATGTGTAAAAAAATAACCATAAAAATGCCTTTACAAGAAGTAAAAGAAAACAGGATTAAAGATTTACAGCATTTATTTGCAACTAATAGAGGTAATCAAAACTTACATTTTACCATTTGGGATACCGAAGAAAAAATAGAGCTGAATTTACCAAGCAGAAATACTAAAATTAAAATTTCTAACGAGTTTTTAAAATTATTAGACGAGCAACATATTAATTATAAATTGAATTAATTTTTTTGATTATTCGTAACCATCGACCTGAATTCATTTCAGGTTTACATCGCAAATCATTACTTAATCGTATAATGAGATTCCGAAATAAATTCGGAATGACGTTAAAATTATAATTATGGCTTGAAATGGATATTCAAAATTCTTATTTCAAAAAAATCAAAATAATCTTAACTGCTTTTTCTAATTCAGTAGATAACTGAGTTTCATCCCAAGGATGTTTTACATTAAAAACATGATCTGCTCCTTCAACAACTTGTAGTTTACTATTAGTATTCCATTCATGCAGTTCTTTTGCTTCATTAATAGAGATTGAAGTGTCATTATCTCCATGGATGATTAAATGTGGAATCTTTAATTTCTCTTCAGCAGATTTAATATTTAAACGAGTTTCATTAGCTTTAAAATCTTTATAAAACTGATAATAATGAGGCATTTGTTGCTTCGTTCTTCCGTTTACAACATACTTAACACCAGATTCTTTCCATTCTTTTAAATCCCCAATAGTAGCAGTACGTTTAGCTAAATCACTTACACTTGCTAATGTAACCAGTTTTGTAATTCTAGCATCTTCTGATGCTTTTATTATTGCAATACCTCCTCCTCTGCTATGACCAATTACATTGATAGTACTTGTGTTAACATTTTCACTCTCTTTAAAATAAGAAGATACCCAATCTAACACATCGTTTAAATCATCCAATTCTTTTGTGTAATTATTATTCCCGAAAACTTCTAAATTTGGAAAATCAATAGGGTTTTCTATAGTTCCTCCGTTATGAGAGAAGTTAAATTTAACAAAACAAAATCCTGCATTAGCAAAATATTCAGCCATTAAATTCCAAGCTCCCCAATCTTTAAAACCTTTATATCCATGACAAAAAATAACAATCGTTTGATTACTCTTTTCTTTTGAAGAAAATACATCAATTAAAATAGGTTTTTTATCAACTCTATCTAGAATTATATTCTTTTTGATTTCCATAATGAGAATTATTTTAACTAGTCAACTCTCTAAACAGACTTTCTAAGTTTTTATTCTCGGTGTTTAAACCAAGTATTTTTAATCCGTTTTCTTGGGCGAAGTCGAAAATTACTGGGCGCATATCTTCTGATGTTTCAAAAGTAAGTATCCAGTTATTTTCTACCGTATTTTTATAATAAACAATATTTGGTAAACGCTGTATAAATTGTTCTTCTAACTTATAATCAAACGTTACTTTAATTATTTGTTCATTACTTGTTTTAAGTTCTGAAATGGGTTTATCAATTACCAATTCACCTTTGTTAATAATGATTACTCGATCGCACACTGCTTCTACTTCTTGCATAATATGTGTAGATAATAAAACAGTCTTGTTTTTTCCGAGTTCTTTTATTAATTCACGAATTTCAACCAATTGATTCGGGTCTAAACCTGTGGTTGGTTCATCTAAAATTAACACTTCTGGGTCGTGTAAAATTGCGGCTGCCAAACCTACTCGTTGGCGATATCCTTTTGATAATTGATTGATTTTCTTATGTGCTTCTATTGATAATCCAACTTGTTGAATAATAGTTTCTAGTTTTTCTTTTTTAACTTGATGTAAAGATGCTTGAAACTGTAAATACTCTCGCACATACATATCTAAATATAACGGATTGTGCTCAGGTAAGTATCCTATTTTTTTCTGTGCTTCAATAGGGTTTTTAACAACATCTATTTCGCTTACAAAAACATTTCCTTCACTTGGCTGAATAAATCCGGTTAAGATTTTCATCGTGGTAGATTTCCCTGCTCCGTTTGGGCCTAAAAAACCAACAATCTCTCCTTTTTTTGCTTCAAAAGAAATATCATTCACTGCTTTTTGCGTTCCGTAAATTTTAGATATAGAAGTAAGTTGTATTGACATATTTTTATCAAGTGAGGTTCTGAAATAAAATCAGAATAAGGTAAATTATCGTACTTCTTCGAGCGCAGTCGAGAAGTTTATTTTCTTTTATAAGAAACGAAACTGTAATCGTATTTATTTTTTTCATCAGCTTTACAATCTTCTCTAGATATTTCTTCCCAAACATCTAAATCAATTGTTGGAAAAAAAACATCTGCTTCAAAATCGTGATGAACAATAGTAACATCTAACTGATCAACCAATCCCTTTTCGATCGCTTGTTTATAAATTTGGGCACCTCCAATTATAAAAACGTCTGAGTCTTTTTTCGACATTTCAATCGCTTCTTCAACTGAGTTTGCTACCAAACATCCATCTTTAAAATAATCATTATTCCTGGTTATAATAACCGATGTTCTATTAGGTAATGGCTTTCCAATACTTTCGAAAGTATTACGCCCCATTAAAATATGATGCCCCGAAGTAACTTTCTTAAATCGTTTTAAATCCGCAGGTAAATGCCAGATTAAATCGTTATCTTTTCCTAATGCATTATTATTGGCTATTGCAGCAATTATTGTAATCATAAATTGTATTTAATGAACGGCTATATGCTTTTTGCCCATTCTTTAATATAACTTGTTAAATCTCTTTTTCTTGTAATAGCTTCATCCAAAACATCCGTTTTTATATTATCAACTAAGGTTTTAATTGCTTCTAAAACTTTTTCGTCATTAATATCAGCTATTTTATCGTAAAGGGAATCTTTTAAAACATCAACATTTGTAGTCATCTTATATATTTTTTAGTTCCTCTTACAAAGTTAGTAAAGAAATTACAAAAAATAAAGTTAAATTACACTGCCACAGCTCCTTTAATATGGGCGTGTGGATTGTAATCTACTAATTCGAAATCTTCAAAAGTAAAATCTTCAATGTTTTTAATTTCAGGATTCATTTTCATTTTTGGTAATGCTCTCGTTTCTCGAGACAATTGCAATTCTAATTGCTCGATATGATTGCTATAAATATGTGCATCTCCAAAAGTATGAATAAACTCACCTGCTTCATAACCACAAACCTGAGCAATCATCATTGTAAACAATGCATATGAAGCAATATTAAACGGAACTCCTAAAAAGATATCGGCACTTCGTTGGTATAATTGACAAGATAATTTTCCGTCTGCCACATAAAACTGAAAAAATGCATGACATGGTGGTAACGCAGCTTTATCGTTAGCAACATTTTCTGAAAACGATTTTGAAGTATCAGGCATTACAGAAGGATTCCACGCTGAAACTAACATTCTACGACTGTTCGGATTCGTTTTTAGCGTTTCAATAACATCTTTTAATTGATCAATCTCATCACTATTCCAATTACGCCATTGATGCCCATAAACAGGTCCTAAATCTCCATTCTCATCAGCCCAAGAATTCCATATTTTAACGCCATTTTCTTGTAAGTATTTAATATTCGTATCGCCTTTTATAAACCAAAGCAACTCATATATAATCGATTTTAAGTGCAACTTCTTAGTGGTTACCATCGGAAAACCTTCGCTTAAATCAAATCTCATTTGATGACCAAAAACACTTTTTGTTCCTGTTCCTGTTCTATCACCTTTCTCGTTTCCGTTTTCTAAAACGTGCTTTACTAAATCTAAATATTGCTTCATTATAAGGTAAAAGGTTTTAGGTTAATGGTTAAAGTTTAGATTGGTTATATTTTTTTAATGCTGATATTCTTCTTTGTAAAACCTGGAGTTTTTTAATCGTTAGATTTAATTCTTTTTCACTTAAAAAATTCAAGTCACCACAAAGAATTAAATGAGATTCTAATTCATATGCCGAGCCTAAACTGATTTGCAAAAAACGAATAAAATCTTTTTGTGAATCTTTTGCCGATCCTTCAGCTATATTTGCTGCTATAGATATTGAACATCTGTTAATTTGGGAAGTTAATCCGAATTTTTCTTCTAAGGGTAATTTTGAAGTAATTAGATAAATTTCTTTAACTAGCAATCTGGCTTCATTCCAAACTTCTAATTTTCTAAAATTTCTCATCGTTTACCTTTTTACTTTTACCTTTCACCAAGAACTATCCGATAATCATACCTGCAATTGTTGCCGACATTAAAGAAGCTATTGTACCTCCAATTAATGCTTTCATTCCAAATTCTGATAATGTTTTACGTTGCCCTGGTGCTAATGAACCAATACCACCAATTTGAATACCGATTGATGCAAAATTTGCGAATCCGCATAACATATAAGTTGCCATAATAATAGATTTATTATACGTTAAATGCGTTGCGTTTGCAATATTTTTAAGTTCTGCTAACTGAATATATCCAACGAATTCACTTGCTGCTAATTTAATACCCAACAACTGCCCCATTAAAGCCATATCTTCTTTTGCAACACCTATCAACCACATTAAAGGTGCAAAAACATATCCTAAAATTGCTTCTAAAGAAAACTTAGCATAGCTCGTGTTTTCAGCCATCCAAGTGTTTAGCGATGTTATATCTCCTACCCAACCTAAAATACCATTTATCATTGCTATAAAAGCTATGAACACTAATAACATTGCTGCTACATTCATTGCTAAATTTAATCCTTCAGTTGTTCCGTTTGCAATAGCATCTAAAATATTAGACCCTATTTTTTCTGACGATACTTGCACTTCTGTATTTACTTCTTCAGTTTGTGGGTATAAAATTTTAGAAATAATGATTGCTCCTGGTGCTGCCATTACTGACGCTGCCAGTAAATGTTTTGCATACAGTAATCGTAAAACTTCATCTTCACCTCCTAAGAAACCTATGTAAGCTGCTAAAACTGCTCCTGCAACAGTTGCCATTCCACCAATCATTACTAATAACATTTCTGATCGGTTCATTTTTTCTAAATATGCCTTAATCAGTAATGGTGCTTCTGTTTGTCCTAAGAAAATATTTCCTGCAACAGATAAACTTTCTGCTCCCGATATTTTTAATCCTTTAGATAAAAGCCACGCTAATCCTTTTACTACTTTTTGAATTAATCCAAGATAAAATAATAAGGAAGTTAATGCTGAAAAGAAAATAATTGTTGGCAATACTTGAAATGCAAATATGAATCCGAAAGATCCCATATCTGCTACTAATCCGCTAAATAAAAATTCACTTCCTGCTCGTGTAAAATCTAACACGCTCACGAACAAACCTCCTACTAATTCAAAAGCCCTCTGTACAAAAGGTATTTTTAAAACCCCGATTGCTATTATTAATTGAAAAGCCAATCCTAAACCAACCGTTTTCCAGTCAATTCCTTTTCTGTTTGCGCTAAATAAAAAAGCGATAACTAATAAAGAAAGCATTCCTAAAATACCACGCCATAGACTCTGCATAGAAAATCCTTGACTTGGCACAATTGCATTTGTATCTAATACAACTTCTTCAGCCACAGCAATTACATTTGCTGGTTTTGAAGTGAAGCTATACACTACATTTTTTTCAGATAAGGTTAATGTATTATCTGTTAATTCAACCACATTATAATAACGAACCGTGTCTTTTGGTTGTTTGTGATTAAAAATTAATAAGTTATTTTGATGTATGTAATTTCCTACTGCTTGCAAACTATCTTTCGCTAGTAAAGAATAATTAAAATTGCCTTTAGCTAGTTTTAAAACATCTGATGGATTTATAGAAACTACCGAGCTACCATCGGTGGTAATCGATGAAAAATTCCACTTTTTCTCTATACTTTGACCAAAAGTTAATATGGATGCACAAAGCATTATGAAAGTAAATAATTTCTTCATTTTATCTAATATATTAAGAACGTTTGCTTATTTCGTCGCGAATTTCTGCTGCTAATTCGTAATCTTCATTCGCAACAGCTTCGTTTAATTTCTCGTTTAATTCTTCTAATTGTAAATGCGCATAACCTTTAGCGTCTTCAATTTCGCCCTCTAAAGAAAATTCTATATCATCCGATTCTAAATCTTCTTCTATAATTAATTCTTCATCCATTTTTAGATAAACACCTGCTTTATCTAAAATATTTTCATAGGTGAAAATAGGTGCTTGAAAACGAACAGCTAAAGCTATTGCATCCGAAGTACGTGTATCTATAATCTCTTCAACACCATCTCGCTCGCAAATTAAACTCGAATGAAAAACACCATCAACCAATTTATGAATAATAACTTGACTTACTTTGATAGAAAATCTATCAGAAAATGTTTTAAATAAATCGTGTGTAAGAGGTCTTGGTGGGCGAATTTCTTTCTCTAAAGCGATTGCAATAGATTGTGCCTCAAAAGCTCCAATAATAATAGGAAGCGTTCTTGTACCTTCCATTTCACTTAACACCAATGCATAAGCTCCACTTTGAGTTTGGCTATATGAAATCCCCTTAATAGTCAGTTTAATTAAACTCATGTACAATTATCATAAATAACAAAAAAGCTGTCTAATTTTAGGCACTACGCTTCAAATTTAGACAGCCTTCTTAAGTGGGCACAATTTACTAAAAATTATGAGTTCAACTCTAATTTCTATAAAAAGAAAATTTACCCAATTAAATTATGCTTGTTTAAACGCTTTTAGTTTTTCTACTAATTGAGGTACAACCTCAAAAGCATCACCAACAATACCATAATCTGCAGCCTTAAAGAAAGGTGCTTCAGGATCTGTATTGATAACTACTTTTACTTTTGATGCATTAATACCTGCTAAATGCTGAATTGCACCCGAAATACCAATGGCAATATATAAGTTTGAAGCTACTGGCTTACCAGTTTGCCCTACGTGTTCACTATGAGGACGCCATCCTAAATCAGATACTGGTTTAGAACATGCAGTTGCTGCTCCTAAAACAGTCGCCAATTCTTCAATCATCCCCCAGTTTTCTGGTCCCTTCATACCACGACCAGCAGAAACAACAATATCAGCATCAGCAATAGTTACTGTACCACTAGCTTTGTTAATACTTTCTGATTTTACTCCTAACTCCGGTAAAGTCGCATCAAAATTCTCCGTCGATCCGCTTACTGCGTTTTCATGAGCTCCGTACGAATTCTTTGCTACTCCAACTACTTTTTTCTCTGTTGAAATCTCTGTATTGTTAAATCCTTTATTTGAAAAAGCTTTTCTTTTTACAACAAACGGACTCACACTAGTTGGCAAAGCAACAACGTTAGATGCATATCCTGCCTCTAAAGCTACCGCTACTAAAGGCGCTACTGTAAAACCATCAATACTAGAATCTATAATTACTGTATTTGCTGATTTTAATTCAGCTACTTGTTTTATTATTGAAGTATAAGCTTTTGCGTTAAACGACATTAAATCATTTTTAACCTCAACTACTTTTTCTGCTCCGTAAGCATACAATTCAGAAGCATCTCCTCCGTTGATAGTTAATACTACCATATCGCTACCTGATTGTTCAGCTACTTTTTTTCCGTACGAAACTACTTCAAAAGCAGTTTTTTTAAATTTTCCTTCCGATGCATCGGCAAAAACTAATACAGACATATTTTTATATTTTTTTAATGTTATTAGCAAAAAAACTCTTTTTGCAACAACGTGATTTTAAATCTTACTCTTAAATTGCTTTTGCTTCGTTGTGTAACAAGTCGATTAATTCATCAACAGTATCAACTAACTTCACAGCTCCTTTTTCGGCAGGCTTCTCGAAATTTTGAGTCGCAGTACTTGCAACAACACCTGTAGGCTCTACTACAGCTAAAGGTTTTTTACGTGCCATCATAATTCCACGCATATTTGGTATACGTAAATCTTTTTCTTCTACCAGTCCTTTTTGACCCGCAATTACCATTGGTAAAGTTGAAGATACTTTTTCTTCTCCTCCATCAATCTCTCTACTTAATGTTACATTTGTACCATCTACTTCAGCACCTACACAAGCATTTACAAAGTTAAAATCTACCAAAGAAGCTAACATCCCAGGAACCATTTGACCGTTATAATCTGCAGACTCTTTTCCTGCTAAAACTAAATCATACCCTCCGTTTTTAACAACTTCAGCTAATTCTTTAGCAACCATAAAACCATCAGTAGGTTCTGCGTTTATACGAATTGCATCATCTGCTCCAATAGCTAAAGCTTTACGTAAAGTTGGCTCTGTTGAAGCCCCTCCAACATTTACAACTGTTACACTAGCACCTTGTTTTTCTTTAAACCACATTGCGCGAGTTAAACTAAACTCATCATAAGGATTTATAACATACTGAACTCCATTAGTATCAAACTTTGTATCGTTTTCAGTAAAGTTAATCTTTGAAGTAGTATCAGGTACATGGCTAATACAAACTAATATTTTCATATATTGTTATTTTTAAGAAACTTAATTTTGAGCGACGAAGTTACGTATTTTTTTTAAAATTTACTATGCATGCATAGTAAATTTTTCATCCTTCTTATAGTTTAGTAGCTATACGTAGTAATTATGACTACCGATTTGTTTAAGTTAAAAACCTATTTGTTATTTGTATTTTTATTATTTTTGCTGTCTTGATAAACAACTACTAATATAACGTATGAAAACAATACAATTTAGAGAGGCTATTTGCGAAGCTATGAGTGAAGAAATGCGAAGAGATGAAAGCATTTACTTAATGGGTGAAGAAGTAGCTGAATATAACGGAGCTTATAAGGCTTCAAAAGGAATGTTAGACGAGTTCGGTGAAAAAAGAGTTATTGATACTCCTATTGCTGAATTAGGTTTTGGTGGTATTGCAGTTGGATCTGCAATGAACGGAAATCGCCCTATTGTTGAATACATGACCTTTAATTTCTCTTTAGTTGGTATTGATCAAATTATCAATAACGCTGCTAAAATTCGCCAAATGAGTGGCGGTCAATTTAATTGTCCTATTGTTTTTCGTGGCCCAACGGGTTCTGCTGGTCAATTAGGAGCAACTCACTCGCAAGCTTTTGAAAACTGGTTTGCAAACACTCCTGGTTTAAAAGTAATTGTACCTTCTAATCCATACGATGCAAAAGGTTTATTAAAAGCAGCTATTCGTGATGATGATCCAGTAATTTTTATGGAATCAGAACAAATGTATGGTGATAAAATGGAGGTTCCTGAAGGTGAATACATTATACCTATAGGTGTTGCCGATATTAAAAGAGAAGGAACAGATGTAACCGTTGTTTCTTTTGGTAAGATTATTAAAGAAGCTTACAAAGCTGCTGATGAATTAGCTAAAGAAGGAATTTCTATTGAAGTTATTGATTTACGTACAGTTCGCCCGATGGATCATAAAACAATCCTAGAATCAGTAAAGAAAACAAATAGATTGGTGATTTTAGAAGAAGCATGGCCTTTTGGAAGTGTCTCTTCAGAAATTACTTTTAGAATACAAGATGAAGCTTTTGATTATTTAGATGCACCTATTAAAAGAATTACCACTGCAGATACACCAGCACCATATTCTCCTGTTTTATTAGAAGAATGGTTACCAAATGCAAGTGATGTTGTTAAAGCTGTAAAAGATGTTTTATACATTAATAAGTAATAGAAAATAGAAATTGAATAGAAATTAAAATCCTTTTGACACATGTCAAAGGGATTTTCTAGTAATAAAAAAATGAAAAATACGCTATCAATATTACTAATACTCATTACCAGTTCTTTATGTGCTCAGCTCACTTTAAAAGGTAAAGTTGTTGACGAATTTAACAACCCAATGCCTTTTGTTAATGTTTTTTTAAAAAATACCACACACGGAACAACAACCAATGATGATGGTTCTTTTTTTTTAAAAACAAAAAAATATAGAGGTACACTAGAAGTCTCTTTTATCGGTTTTCAAACACAAACTGTAAAAGTAAATCAGAAAACTAAATACCTAAACATTTCTCTTAAAGAAGGCACTAACGAACTAGAAGAAGTAATAATTGTTTCGAAACCTAAAAAAAGGTTGAAAAAAAAAGAAAATCCAGCGTATCGAATTTTAAAAGAAATTTGGAAGAGAAAGAGGAAAAACGGACTTGACTTAGTTAATCATTATCAATATAAAAAGCATACAACCATTGAAATTGGTCTTAATAATTTAGATACCCTTTTCTTAAAAAGAATTTTTAAAGATGATTACCAAAAGACTATTGAAAAAGTAAAATATGATAGTGATGGAATTAATTACTACATCCCTATTTTTTTAAACGAACAAATTGCAAACATATACGGAGATAACAAAAATAACAATGTTAGGGAAGACATAGAAGCAGAAAAGGCAGACGGGCTAGGTGCTCAAGGTTTTGTTTTTGACCGCATGTCAAATACTTTTCAAAATATAGATGTCTTTAAAAACAACATCACTTTATTAAGAAAATCTTTCGTTAGTCCATTATCTACAGATGGTTTTGCAACTTATGATTACGTGCTTTATGATAGCATTGTTAAAAACGACAAAAAGCTATACAATATTTATTTTTTCCCTATCAGAGATGGTGATTTAGCCTTTCAAGGAAATTTTTGGGTAGCAGACAAAACGTTTTCTATTAAGAAATTAAAAATGAAGGTTCATAAAAGCATCAACTTAAACTTTGTTAGAGGCTTATCTTTTGAAAAAGAATTTGATGTAAAAAACGACAGTATATATCTTCCTATTAAAAATGCATATGAAGGAGATTTTACATTTCTTGACAAGAACGAAAGTAATAAAGGACTAACAATTAAGAAAACGATTCTTTTTGACAAATATATATTAGACAAACCTCTCCCTTCTGATTTTTACACTCAAGAAGTTGTAAAAATAAGACCAGACCAATATAAAAAGGAAGCTGCCTACTGGGAATCAAAAGAAAATAACGATATTAATTCAACATATAAACTTATAGAAGAGGTAAAGGAGAAAAAACAAATAAAGAACATTACTGGTTTAATAAACACCCTTGCAAGCGGATATGTAAATACTAAATGGGGAGTTCAATTTGGACCATTATGGACCATTTTTGCAAACAATCAAGTAGAAGGCTTTAGAACTAAAGCTGGTTTTAAAACCTTTAAATCAAAAGATGATCGTTTTCGTTTAGGCGGACATTTAGCTTATGGATTTAAAGACAAAAAATTCAAATACGGTATTGAAGGTCGTTATCTTTTATCTTATCAACCAAGGATAGCTATTGGATTGGCATATCAAAAAGACATAGAACAACTTGGAAGTTCTTTACTAAACACCACACAACTTTTAGGAACTACTTTTGGTACCGATGCTTTATTTTCTAGAGGAGATAATTTTTTCTTATCCAAGGTAGAAAAAGTGGCTACAAATTTTGATTATCAAATCAAAAACAATTTACATGCCGGAATAAATTTTTCGCATGCAAAAATACAATCTGCTTCTCTCAAGAATTTCTCTATGGACTATCTTGACAAAGCTAGAAATGTCCAATCACAAGTAACTGATGTCGCTTCTGATATTTATGTTTCTTATACTCCAGGTAGATTTGTATACGGATTAGGGGTTGAAAGACGTTTTGGTCGTAACATATTCCCTACGATAGTACTAAATTATCGCAGAGGTTACAAAGGACTTTTTAACGGAACTCATACCTACGACAAATTACAATTCAAATATAACCAGCCTATTCTTTTAAGTAAGTTCGGAATTTTAGACGCGACTTTAGAAGCAGGAAAAACTTTTGGAACAGTACCTGTTTCTTTATTAGATGTAATACCTGCCAACCAAACATTGTCTTTAACGAAAAATACATTTGCTTTATTAAATTATTATGATTTTGTAACTGATGCTTATTTAGCAACACATTTCGAGCAGCATTTTAACGGATTCATCTTAAACCGAATCCCTTTATTAAAGAAATTAAAACTACGTAGCTTAGTTACTTTTAGAGCTGCATACGGAACAATATCAAAAGAAAATAGAGCTATTAATGATGGCTTAATAAATAGTAGTGGTGCTGCAAATATTAACTACAACACACCTAACAAGGTGTATTATGAATATAGTGTTGGTCTTGAAAATATAGGTTATGGTAACTTACGTTTTTTACGTATTGATGCTATTTGGAGAAGTAATTATAAACCACCTGCAGGCTCAATAGTTCCGCCCTCTCCAAAATTTGCAATACGTATCGGAATTAAACCAGGCTTATAATCATTGATTTAACAATAAAATAATAATTCTTTTTAAGGATAAAACACTAATAAATTACTATTTTTGCAATCCAAATTTTAGAAACGAAGAAAAGAAAGATATATGACTTCAAAAGAAAGAAAAACAGTAGATGTTTTAATTGAAATACCTAAAGGAAGTAGAAATAAATACGAATACGATTTTGACTTAGGAAAAATTCGTTTCGATAGAATGTTATTTTCATCAATGATGTACCCTGGAGATTACGGTTTCATTCCAGAAACGCTAGCTTTAGATAACGATCCATTAGATGTATTAGTTTTAGGAGCTGAACCAACTTTTCCTATGTGTGTTATGGAAGTAAAACCAATCGGTGTTTTCCATATGGCAGATGAAAAAGGACAAGATGAAAAAATCATCTGTGTTCCTGTTTCTGATCCTATCTGGAGTCAATTAAACGACTTAAAAGATATGAACCCTCACCAAGTAAAAGAAATTACTCACTTTTTTCAAGTTTATAAAGATTTAGAAAAGAAAAAAGTAGATGTTGGTGGTTGGGGAGACGCAAACGAAGCTTATGAAATCTTAGATAAGTGTATCGAACGTTACGAAAACAGCGAACATAAAGCAAACGGAGATTTTACTATTTAATAAGTAAAATTCTATATAAATTATCAAAAACCTCTCAGAACATTCTGGGAGGTTTTTTGTTTAGTCGCTGATTTCGTTATATTTACGAACATCAATTAACTAATCAAAATATAAAACATATGGAATCAATAATGATTTGGATGCCAATTGTAGCCGCTGTAATAGGACTACTTTACATGCTCGTTAAGAAGAAATGGGTAATGACACAGGATGCTGGTGATGGAAAAATGAAAGAAATTTCTGACCATATTTACGAAGGTGCCTTAGCTTTCTTAAATGCAGAATATAAACTATTAACAATTTTTGTAATTATCGTTAGTGTTTTACTCACAATTGTAGCCTACTTTGTTCCAACAACAAGTTATTTAATTGTAATCGCATTTATCTGTGGTGCTATTTTTTCTGCTTTCGCAGGAAACATGGGAATGAAAATAGCAACCAAAACAAATGTAAGAACTACACAAGCTGCAAAAACAAGCCTACCTAATGCCCTTAAAATTTCTTTTGGAGGCGGAACTGTAATGGGACTCGGCGTTGCCGGATTAGCCGTTTTGGGATTAACCACATTCTTTATCGCTTTCTTCTACTTCTTCATGGAAGGAGTATGGACGAACACCATGGATATGACAATTGTTCTTGAAACCTTAGCTGGTTTCTCTTTAGGTGCAGAAAGTATTGCGCTATTTGCTCGTGTTGGTGGAGGTATTTACACAAAAGCTGCCGATGTTGGTGCCGATTTAGTAGGTAAAGTTGAGGCTGGTATTCCAGAAGATGACCCACGTAACCCTGCTACAATAGCAGATAATGTAGGTGATAATGTAGGTGACGTTGCGGGTATGGGAGCCGATTTATTCGGTTCGTATGTTGCAACGGTTTTAGCTGCAATGGTTTTAGGTAATTATGTTATCAAAGATATGGGCGGAAGTATTTCTGATGCCTTTGGCGGAATTGGCCCTATATTATTACCAATGGCAATTGCGGGTATCGGAATTATAATTTCGATGATAGGAACCATGTTGGTAAAAATTAAAAGTAATGATGCTAAAGAATCTCAAGTAATGAGCGCCTTAAACTTAGGTAACTGGGTTTCTATTGGCTTAGTAGCAATCGCTTGTTTTGTTTTATGTAAATGGATGCTTCCAGAAAACATGAAAATGGAATTCTTTGGTGAAGGCTTACAAGACATCTCATCAATGAGAGTATTTTACGCAACATTGGTTGGTTTAGTTGTTGGTGCTGTTATTTCTTCAGTAACCGAATATTATACAGGTTTAGGAAAATCACCTATTTTAAAAATAGTACAACAATCATCTACAGGAGCCGGAACAAATATTATTGCTGGTTTAGCAACAGGTATGATTTCTACATTCCCTTCTGTTATATTATTTGCCGCCGCAATTTGGTCATCTTATGCTTTCGCAGGATTTTACGGAGTAGCATTAGCTGCTTCTGCAATGATGGCAACTACTGCGATGCAGTTAGCAATTGATGCTTTCGGACCAATTGCAGACAATGCTGGTGGAATTGCAGAAATGAGCGAACAAGAACCAATTGTACGTGAACGTACAGATATTTTAGATGCCGTTGGTAACACTACTGCTGCAACAGGTAAAGGTTTCGCAATTGCTTCTGCCGCATTAACATCGTTAGCTTTATTTGCTGCTTATGTAACCTTTACAGGAATAGACGGAATTAATATTTTTAAAGCACCTGTTTTAGCAATGTTATTTGTTGGTGGGATGGTTCCCATTGTTTTTTCCGCTTTAGCGATGAATGCCGTTGGTAAAGCTGCCATGGAAATGGTACAAGAAGTAAGACGTCAGTTTAAAGATATTCCAGGAATAATGGAAGGTACAGGGAAACCAGAATACGATAAATGTGTCGCAATTTCTACGGAAGCTTCTTTAAGAGAAATGATGTTACCTGGATTATTAACAATCGGATTCCCTTTAATTATTGCCTTTGTTCCAATGCTATTCGGAATGAATAATTTAGCGATTGCCGAAATGTTAGGTGGTTACATGGCTGGTGTTACAGTTTCGGGGGTGCTTTGGGCAATATTTCAGAACAATGCTGGTGGCGCCTGGGATAATGCTAAAAAATCTTTTGAAGCTGGAGTAGAAATCAATGGAAAAATGACTTATAAAGGTTCGGATGCTCACAAAGCTGCTGTAACTGGTGACACGGTGGGTGATCCTTTTAAAGACACTTCTGGTCCATCAATGAATATTTTAATTAAACTTACCTGCTTAATTGGGTTGGTAATAGCTCCTATTTTAGGCGGACACAATATTGATACAAATTCTCATTCCGAAGATATTACTATCACAAAAGATGGTAAAACGGTTAAAGTTGAACTCAAAAATGTTACCTATACTGATGATGACGGTAAAACAACCGTAATTAAAAATGAAATCAGTAAAATTATAAAAGTGGATATTAGCAAAAATGATGACGGAACCGCAAAGGCTATAATCACAACAGCTACAAACGAGAACGGAGAAGAAATTACAAAAGAAGAAGTTATAGAAGGAACTTTAGAGGAAGTGAAAAAGAAAATAAAAACTTTTGAAAACAGCGGAGAGAAAATTAATATTAATGTTACGGAGGAAGCTAATAAAATCGTTAAAGAAATAACGGTAGATGCTGAAAAAGTAAAATAATTTAACAACTATATTTTATAGAAACCCGATAGTTATATTCTATCGGGTTTCTTATTTTTGTAAGATGTCTAAAAGAACCCAATCTGATTTTAAAATAGATAACCCAAAAGAATTTAAGCAAAAACTATTTGCTTGGTCTAAGCAGTTTGAAACTGCTATTTGGTTGGATTCTAATAATTACGAGCAAAAATATTCTTCGTTTGATTGTTGTTTGGCTGCTGATGAGTTTACGTCTATAAAAACTGATGCTCAAAATGCTTTTGATAAACTAAAAGAATATCAATCATATACTAAAGACTATCTTTTTGGCTATATTTCTTATGATGTAAAAAATGATGTTGAAAAACTACAGTCAACTAATTTTGACGGACTTCATTTTCCTGACTTGTATTTTTTTCAACCTCAAAAATTAATTTTCATTAAAGGAAATACAATTGAGTTTCATTATTTACAAATGATAGATGATGAGTTAGAAGAAGATTTTAATGACATCTTAGAAACGAACCTTTATATTAATTCTGCTGAAATCGAAAAACCATCAGAAGAAGAAAAAATCAAAATAAAACTTCGTATTCACAAAGATGAGTACCATCAAAAAGTATCAAAAGTTTTAAATCATATTCATAGAGGCGATATTTATGAAGCTAATTTCTGTCAAGAATTTTATGCTGAAAATACCAATATCAATCCTTATAATATATACACGCATTTAAACGACATATCTGAACCGCCTTTTGCTACTTTTTTCAGACACGAAAACTTGTATTTATTATCTGCAACACCCGAAAGGTATTTAAAAAAAGAAGGAACAAAAATTATATCACAACCTATTAAAGGAACTGCAAAACGATTAATCGATGTTATTGAAGATGATAAAATAGCTTTCGATTTGTCGCGCGACGAAAAAGAACGAGCAGAAAATGTGATGATTGTAGATTTGGTTCGCAATGATTTATCAAAAACTGCAAAAAAAGGAAGTGTTATTGTTGAAGAGCTTTGCAAAGTGCATTCTTTTAAACAAGTGCATCAAATGATATCTACCATAGTATCAGAAATAGCAACAACCACACATCCTGTTGATGTTATTAAAGATACGTTTCCGATGGGTAGCATGACGGGAGCTCCGAAAGTATCAGCCATGAAAATCATTGAAGAATTAGAAGAAACAAAACGCGGATTATATTCGGGAACCATCGGTTATTTTACGCCAAACAATGATTTCGATTTTAATGTTATCATCCGAAGTATTTTATATAATGCTGACGAAAAATACGTTTCATATTCAGTTGGTGGCGCAATTACAGCCAAGTCAACTCCCGAAAAAGAATATGAAGAATGCTTATTAAAGGCGAAAGCAATGAAATATGTTCTTCAAAATAACAAATAGATTACTATCTTGAGCCGAAAAATAGCAGATGAATTTTACAAATCCTTTAGTTTATGGTGTTCCTTGTTTTTTAGGGCTTATTTTACTAGAACTTACCTATAGCAAAACACATAATAAAAAAGACCTTTATAATTGGAAAGATTTTGCTGCTAGCTTAACAATGGGTATTGGTTCTGCTATTATTGCGCCTTTAATCAAAACAATTTCAGCAATTATTATCTTTAATTATGTATTTGAAGTTTTTAATCCTTTAGTAAACGGAGTTCGCACCAATATTATGGGCTGGGAATCATTTAGCTACGCTTGGTATGTTTGGATTATTTGCCAGCTATTAGATGATTTTAGTTACTACTGGTTTCACCGACAAAATCATATGGTTCGTTTTTTATGGGCAGCACATATTGTACATCACTCTTCGGATAACTTTAACTTAGGAACCGCTGTTCGTAACGGTTGGTTTACCATTTTATACAAACCTTTTTTTTATATGTGGCTTCCTGCAATTGGTTTTCCGCCAGAGATGGTTGTTGTTTGTTTAGGTATTGAAGCTTTATGGCAATTTCAATTACATTCGGTTTATATATCAAAAATTAAATATATTGATGTAATTTTTAATACGCATACAATGCACCAAGTACACCACGCAAAGAATATTGAATATATGGATAAAAATCATGGTGGGTTTTTAAACATTTTTGATAGAATATTTGGTACGTGGAAAGAATTAGATGAAGAAATTGATATTGAATATGGTGTAACACATGCGCCTAACTCATATAACCCTTGGGTAATTTTAACCCATGAATACAAAGATATTTTTAACGACACCAAAAAATCTAGTAATTGGATTCATAAATTTATGTATATTTTTGGCCCTCCGGGATGGAGTCATGACGGAAGTACGATTAGTGTTAAAGAGATGCGAAAACTTATCGCCCAAAAAAAATAGGAGTAATGATAATAGATCAAGAAGAAAAATTTAAAGAAGTACTTCCTAAAATAGAAGGAAACGTAAACGAACAGAGTTTTTTTAATAAATTTTTAGAATTGTATCCTGAAGCTTGGAAACAACATAAAATTACCTTCTCTAAATTTAAGAGAGGTAAACAATTTGGAAAAACAATTCCGTTACCAAAACCCGAAGTTTCTTTGCGAAAAGAAATAAGAATATGGTTACAAAAACAATAAAACTATGACACCTCAAGAATTTAATTTCGATTACCATAAAACTACTTTTTTTGGTCAGTTTTGGCAACCCGAAACCGTAAAAGCTGTGGTGGTGGTTATTCACGGAATGGGAGAACATTCTGGTCGTTACCAACATGTTGCTAAAAAACTAACAGATAATAACTTTGGTGTTATTGCTTTTGATCATTTTGGTCACGGAAAAACTACCGGAAAAAGAGGTCATAATCCTGGTTTTGATGCTGTTTTAGAAAGTATATCAAAATTAATTACAAAAGCAAAAGAAGTCTTCGGAGATAAACCAATCTTTTTATACGGACATTCTATGGGCGGAAACGCAGTTATAAACTATACCCTTCGTAAAGAAAATGACTTAACAGGAATCATTGCCACTAGCCCAATGCTTAAATTAGCTTTTGATCCGCCTGCATGGAAACTTTCTTTAGGTAAAATGATGCAAAAAATTGCTCCTTCAATTACTTTAGGAAACGAATTAGATGCAAATGATGTTTCGAGAGATAAAACTGAAGTAGCAAAATACATTAACGATCCGTTAGTGCATGATAAAATTAGTCCAAATTTTTCTTTATCGTTTATTGACTCCGGCGAATGGGCTATTGAAAACGCATCAACTTTAAAAAAGCCAATGTTATTATTACATGGTACTGGAGATAAAATTATCGACTATAAAGGAACTGAAGGTTTTGCCAATGCAACAAAAAAAGCAAGCTTAAAACTTTATGAAGGCGGTTACCACGAGCTACAACATGATTTGTGTAAAGAAGAAATGATGCAAGACATTGTTAACTGGTTAAATAATCAACTGTAAAAAATATAGGTTCTAAAATGCTGCAACAATTAGCGGAACATATTGATACTCATTTTTCGTTTTTAAAAGAAAAAAAACTCTTAATTGCAATCTCTGGAGGAGTTGACAGCGTTGTTTTAACACATTTATTACATCAATTAAACTTTACTCTTTCTTTAGCACATTGTAATTTTCAGCTAAGAGATGAAGATAGTAATTTAGATGAACTGTCTGTTAAAGAACTAGCAAATAAACTAAACATTCCTTTTTTATCAGTACTATTTGAAACATCTAAATACGCTAAAGAAAATAAATTATCGACCCAAATAGCTGCTAGAAAACTTCGATATAACTGGTTTGATGAATTGATTAAAGAAAATAATTTCGATTATATTTTAACAGGCCATCATGCTGATGACAATCTAGAAACTTTTTTAATCAATTTAACCCGAGGAACAGGTTTAGATGGTTTGACAGGTATCCCAGCTGTAAACGGAAAAATCGTGCGACCTTTATTAAATTTTTCACGAGAGCAAATAGAAACATACGCCACAGACAATAACATTCAATGGAGAGAAGACGCTAGTAATTCTGAAGTAAAATACATCAGAAATAAGATAAGACATCAAATTGTGCCGCTTTTAAAAGAATTAAACCCTAGCTTATTAAAAACACATCATAAAACAACTGAATTTCTTAAGCAATCTCAGCAAATTGTTACTGACCGAATGGTAGAAGTATCTTCTAAAATACTTAGTAAAAAAGGTGATCTATTAAAGGTAAATATTCTAGAACTTCTCAAATTACCCGATCCTAAACCTTATTTATTTCAACTTTTAAAAGCGTATAAATTTACAGAATGGAACGATGTTTACAATTTAATTTATGCCCAGTCAGGTAAGAAAATAACAACAAATTCATATACTTTATTAAAAGATAGAGATTTTTTACTACTTTTACCAACGAATAAAGAAGATGTTACTGAAAATGAAAGAGTTATCATCTGTAATGATGAAAAAAGGATAACAAAACCGATTCATTTATTATTCGAAAATGCCCTCGAAAACACAATTATTGACATAAATTGTATTTTTGTTGATAAAAATTTGTTAAATTACCCCCTCGTCATTAGAAAACGAAAAGCAGGCGATTACTTTTATCCCACAGGAATGTTAGGAAAAAAGAAAGTCAGCAAGTATTTTAAAGACGAAAAATTATCACTTTTTGATAAAAACAACACGTGGTTGCTTTGCTCAAAAGATGATGAAATTATTTGGATTATAGGAAAACGTCAAGACAAACGCTTTTTACCTTCAAATAAAACAACACAATTATTAAGAATAACTAATTAAAAACAACCCCTTATAAACTAACTCGAATGAAAAAACTCTATACTCTTTTTTTGTTATTCGTCGGTTTAACGGTTTTCTCTCAATCGGATGATAATCCTATTGTAGTAACACCTACCGTTGAAAAAATTTCGGATACAGAATACGATTTAATTTTCGATATAGAAATTGCAGAAGACTGGCATCTATACTCACAGTACAATCCTGAAGACGCCTCTTTACCGATGACAATTTCTCCTGCAGAAGGACAAACTGGCTATACGCTTAACGGAAAAGCTACAGAAGCTGAAACAGAAACTGAATTTAGTGAGATATGGGGAAAAGACGAGATTTTTTTCGTAGATGAAGGAAGATTAGTGCAACGAATTACAATTTCAGACACTAGTTTAACTCAAATAACACTTAATTTAGACGCACAAGCTTGTAAAGAATATTGTCAACCTTTTGACGAAGATTTTACTTTCTCATTAACTGGTGGAGAAGTTGTACAAACTGTTATTGAAGTTGATGACAAGAGTCAATCATTATCACAGTCGTTAAATTTAAACTTAAAAAACACAGCTTTACTAAAAAGCACTACAGAAAAATCTTCTGAAGAAGGAGAAGGAGATACTTTATTAAACATTTTCTTATTAGGATTTGTAGGTGGTTTATTAGCTTTCTTAACTCCTTGTGTTTTTCCAATGGTACCTTTAACTGTATCTTTCTTTACAAAACACAGTGAAAAAAGAGGTAAAGGAATTGGAAGCGCTTTATTATATGGTTTCTTTATCGTGTTAATTTACGGATTATTGAGCTTACCTTTTCATTATTTAGACACTTTAGATCCTGAAATTTTAAATAGTATTTCTACAAACATGTGGTTAAACTTATTTTTCTTTACAGTATTAATTTTCTTTGCTGGATCTTTCTTCGGATTTTATGAATTAACTTTACCTAGCTCATGGAGTAACAAAGCGGATAGCGCTTCAAACATCGGTGGTATCATAGGGGTATTCTTTATGGCATTAACGTTAGCTATTGTTTCTTTCTCTTGTACTGGTCCTATTTTAGGTTCGTTACTAGCAGGTTCGTTAGGTAGCGATGGAGGCGCAATGCAATTATCAGCAGGTATGATTGGTTTTGGTTTGGCATTAGCATTACCTTTTGCTTTATTTGCAATGTTCCCAAGATGGTTAAACTCTTTACCTAAATCTGGTGGGTGGTTAAACACTGTAAAAGTATTTTTAGGATTCTTAGAATTAGCATTTGCTTTTAAATTCTTATCTAATGCAGATTTAGTAGGTCATTGGGACTTATTAAAAAGAGAGATTTTTATTGGTATTTGGGTGTTAATATCATTTTTAACAGCTTTATACTTATTCGGATTTATCGGAAAGAAATATGGTAAACTTACTTTCTTTAGAGTATTACTTGGTATTGGTTCTTTAGCTTTAGCTATATATTTAGCTCCAGGAGTTATGCAAAAACCAACATGGGATCAAAATGCTTTATTAAGTGGATTTGCACCACCTCAATTTCATAGTATTTATAAAAAAGACAACAAATGTCCGTTAGGATTAAATTGTTTTAAGGATTTTGAAGAAGGAATTGCTTATGCAAAGTCTGTTAACAAACCAGTTTTATTAGACTTTACAGGATGGGCATGTGTTAACTGTCGTAAAATGGAAGAAACCATTTGGGTTAAACCAGACATCTATTCTATAATTAACGATGATTATGTATTAATATCATTATATGTAGATGATCATGAAAGACAATTACCTGAAGAAGAGCAATTCGATTTTATTAAGCCAAATGGTAAAGTAAAAAGAATTAGAACTTATGGTGATAAATGGGCTACGTTACAAGTTGCTAATTTTAAAACAGCATCGCAACCATTTTATATTTTAATGAGTCCAGATTTAGAACTTCTAAATTCGCCTCAACAGTATTCTGGTCATGCAGCCTATTATGATTGGTTGAAAACTGGATTAGACACCTTTAATAAAAAATAAACAATCACACATATTTAAAAAACCTCTTTTAGTAAGAGGTTTTTTTTTGCGTTAATTTCAAAAAAATGGCAGGAGCTTAAAACAATAAGTTTCAATATATCAGTTAATAGAAAGACATTAATTTTAGCTATCTTTAACATAAAGAGAAAGTTATGCTAATAAAAACTTATGGATCTGCTGTTTTTGGCATTGAAGCCACAACAATTACGGTAGAAGTAAATATAGACAAAGGCATCGGTTACCATTTAGTAGGACTACCTGATAATGCAGTTCGTGAAAGTTCTTATCGCATTTCTGCTGCATTAAATAATAATGGCTTTAAACTTCCCGGAAAAAAGATAATTATAAATATGGCTCCCGCAGATATTCGTAAAGAAGGAGCTTCGTACGATTTAACGATAGCTTTAGGTATTCTTGCTGCATCAAAACAAATTAAGTCTGCAAATATTAATGAATATATAATTATGGGAGAACTTTCTTTAGACGGAAGTTTACAACCTATTAAAGGAGCGCTACCAATTGCTATAAAAGCCAGAGAAGAAGGTTATAAAAACTTTATACTCCCAAAAGAAAATGCCAAAGAAGCTGCTATTGTTAATGATTTAAATATATTGGCAGTAGACAATATTATGGAGGTTATTAATCATTTTGAAAACAAGAAATTGATAGCACCAACTATTATTGATACCCGTGCTGAATTTTACAAACACGTAGATTTTCCAGAATTTGACTTTAGTGATGTAAAAGGGCAGGAAAGTATAAAACGTTGTATGGAAATAGCCGCTGCTGGCGGACATAACATTATTTTAATTGGCCCACCAGGTGCAGGTAAAACAATGTTAGCCAAACGACTTCCATCAATACTACCACCAATGACTTTACAAGAAGCCTTGGAAACTACCAAAATACACTCCGTTGTAGGTAAAGTAAAAAACTCAGGATTGCAGTACAGCCGTCCATTTAGATCGCCACATCACACATGCTCGGACATTTCGCTCATTGGCGGGGGAAATAACCTACCACAACCAGGAGAAATATCTCTAGCGCACAATGGCGTTCTGTTTTTAGATGAATTGCCAGAATTTAAACGCGGAGTTTTAGAAGTAATGCGACAGCCGCTTGAAGATAGAGAAGTAACAATATCGAGAGCAAAATTCACAGTAAATTACCCCAGTAGTTTTATGTTAGTTGCTAGCATGAACCCGAGTCCTTCAGGTTTTTTTAACGACCCAAACTCTCCAATGACCTCTTCTCCTGCTGAAATGCAGCGTTATTTAAGCAAAATATCGGGTCCTTTGTTAGATCGAATTGACATACACATAGAAGTAACTCCGGTTCCGTTTGATAAACTGTCGGAAGAAAGAAAAGGAGAATCAAGTGTAGCAATAAGAAAGCGAGTAACAAAGGCACGTGAAATACAAACAACTAGGTTTAATGATTCTGATACTGTTCATTACAATGCACAAATGAATGTAAAGCAAATTCGTGAATTTTGTAAATTATCTAACGAAAGTAAAGCTTTACTAAAAATGGCGATGGAAAAACTCAACCTATCGGCACGGGCTTACGACAGAATATTAAAAGTATCACGAACAATTGCCGATTTATCTTCCACAGAAGATATACAATCTGCACATTTAACAGAAGCCATTCAATACCGAAGTTTAGACAGAGAAGGTTGGCTAGGATAAAAAGTTAAAATTATTATATTTCATAGAAAAATCATTAATTTAGTACATTCTAAAACACTAATTAAACGACATCAACCCAATGAAAAAAATAGTTTATTTAATAGCAATAGCCATTACTGTGGTTTCTTGTAAAACAGCACCAAATAACTTTGTTACTTTATCAGGAAAAATTACAAACCAAAGCTCAGATTCTATCGTTATCTCTAATCCTCAATTAAAATTCAGTAGAGTTATTAAGCTTGATGAAAACGGTATGTTTAAAGATACTATGAATCTTAAAGATGGATTTTATCGTGTTTTTGACGGAAAAGAATCTACTTCTTTATATTTAAAAAACGGTGCAAATGTTAACATGACACTTGACACTAAAGAGTTTGACGAAACAGTTACTTTTACAGGTGAAGGATCTGGTGAAAGTAGTTTCTTAGCAAAATCGTCATTATTACAAGAAAATCTTCTTGATGATAAAGACCTATTTACATTGCCAAAAGAAAAATTTGACACCAAAGTAAATGAATATGTTGCCGATTTTAATAAAAGAATGACCGCAACTAAATTAGACTCTGCCTTTGTTTCTTTTCAGAAACAAAACATAAAAGGCTTAACAAACTATTTAAATAAAACGCATGCCGACAAATTATATTTAGCTACCAAATTAGCTACAGGAAGTGAATCTCCTAAATTTGTTGACTACGAAAACTTTAAAGGTGGAACAACGTCTTTAGATGATTTAAAAGGAAAATATGTGTACATAGATATGTGGGCAACTTGGTGTAACCCTTGTAAACAAGAAATTCCTTTTTTACAAAAAGTTGAAAAACAATACCACGGTAAAAACATCGAATTTGTAAGTATTTCTGTTGATAGTGAAAGAGATTATGGTACTTGGAAAACAATGGTAGCTGACAAAAACTTAACCGGAATTCAATTATATTCTAAAAGAGATAAAAATTTCGCAGGTGCATATAGAGTAAATAGTATTCCTCGTTTTATCTTAATCGATCCGCAAGGAAATATTGTAGATGCAAACGCACCTAGACCTTCTAGTCCAAAATTAATTGAATTATTTACCTCTTTAAATATCTAATTCAAGTTTAAAACTTATATAAAAAATCCTGCAACTTAGTTGTGGGATTTTTTTTTGAAGCTATTTCCCGCTTTCCGCACTCGCTCTCTGCGAGGAGCTCAAACAAATGCTTCAATCGGGGCTAAGTATTTTAATGTGTTTTTTTTTTAAAACAATTAATTACTGTAGTTTATTAATAATGAGTTAACTTATTAGATGTGATTCTGAAATAAATTCAGAATGACACAAAAAATAGAGTTAGAGCAAATTATTGTTATGAATCGAAGATCGCGTTAAGGATAGCAGCGGCATCCTTTTTTAATGTATGTTCGAGTGATTTTTTGAAGAATGAAAAAAATTGTAGCGAGAACAACATTAAAAAAGATATAGCGGATAGCCTGTTAAAACGCCCAAATAAAAAAACTCCTTCAAATTAATGAAAGAGTTTTAGGTTTATGTATGATAAAATTCTGAAACAACCTTTCGCCTGCGCTCAAGGTGACAATTTCAGAATGATAAAATTTAGTATCTGTAGTGTTCTGGCTTATAAGGTCCATCAACAGTTACACCAATATAGCTAGCTTGCTCTTCGCGTAATTCTGTTAATTCAACACCAATCTTAGCCAAGTGTAATTTTGCTACTTTTTCATCTAAATGTTTTGGCAACATGTACACATCGTTTCCGTAAGCATCTTTGTTTTTCCAAAGTTCGATTTGTGCTAAAGTTTGGTTTGTAAATGAGTTACTCATTACAAAACTTGGGTGACCTGTTGCACATCCTAAGTTTACTAAACGACCTTCAGCTAAAATGATAATATCGTTTCCTGCGATGTTATATTTATCTACTTGCGGCTTAATAGTATCCTTTGTGTTTCCGTGGTTTTTGTTTAACCAAGCCATGTCAATTTCATTATCGAAGTGACCAATGTTACATACGATAACTTTGTCTTTCATTGCTTCGAAATGACGACCTTGAATAATATCTTTATTACCAGTTGTTGTAATAATAATATCAGAATTACCAACAACAGTTTCTAAACGCTTAACTTCAAAACCGTCCATTGCAGCTTGTAAAGCACAAATAGGATCAATTTCTGTAACTGTAACGATAGAACCTGCACCTTTAAAAGAAGCAGCTGTACCTTTACCTACATCACCATAACCACAAACTGTAACACGTTTACCTGCTAACATAATATCAGTTGCACGACGAATTGCATCAACTGCAGATTCTTTACATCCGTATTTGTTATCAAATTTAGATTTAGTTACCGAATCGTTTACGTTAATTGCTGGCATTGGTAAAGTTCCTGCCTTTACTCTGTCATACAATCTGTGAACTCCTGTAGTAGTTTCTTCTGATAATCCGTTAATTCCTGCAGCTAATTCAGGATAACGATCTAATACCATATTTGTTAAATCTCCACCATCATCTAAAATTAAGTTTAATGGTTTTTTATCTTCACCAAAGAATAAAGTTTGTTCGATACACCAGTCAAATTCTTCTTCCGTCATATCTTTCCAAGCATATACAGGTGTTCCTGTAGCAGCAATTGCAGCAGCAGCTTGATCTTGTGTAGAAAAAATATTACAAGAACTCCAAGTTACCTCAGCACCTAAAGCTTGTAAAGTTTCTATTAAAACAGCCGTTTGAATTGTCATGTGTAAACACCCTGCAATTCTAGCGTCTTTTAATGGTTGCTCATCTTTATATTCTTCACGTAAACTCATTAATCCTGGCATTTCAGCTTCTGCCAATAAAATTTCTTTCCTTCCCCAATCAGCTAAAGAGATATCTTTAACTTTAAAAGGAACGTATGTAGCGTTTTTTGTGCTCATATTTATGTATATTTATATATCTAAATTTCTAAGTCGCAAAATTACGAAATAACTTTCTAAAATATGCCTGTTCACAAAACATTAACGGTAAACGAAACCACTAAAGTATTGATTTGGAAGATTGAAGAATCTTTTGAAAATTTATCTGAAGGCATTGAACTTACTCAGAGTAGTAAAGACCGAGTTAACAACATGAAATCGGATTTACACCGTAGGGGTTTTTTAAGCGTTCGTCACTTACTAAATAAGTTTGGCTATACTGATGCAGACTTAGTATATGATGAATACGGAAAACCGCATTTAAAAGACGGAAAATTTATTTCGATAACGCATTCTTTTACTTTTTCGGGTATTATAATTTCTGATGACAAACCCGTAGGTATCGATATTGAAAAACAACGCGATAAAATTTTAAAGATAGCCCATAAATTTACGCCGATTGAAGCCTATAAATCAATTGCAAATCATGATGCTTTGGTTAGTAAATTAACTATAGTTTGGGGAGCTAAAGAGAGTTTATATAAAATTTATGGAAAGAAAAAACTACTCTTTTTAAACCATATTTATATTGAAGATTTTTCTTTTGAGACTAACGAAACTACTGGTAAAATTTTATATGAAGGTGTTACCGATGAATACCAAATTAACTTTTTAGAAACCGAAGGCTTTACTTGTGTGTATGCGCGTTAAAAAAACATGTATTGCTAAATAGCATTTACAATATTTGTAACTTTGCTTTTTAAAAACATTGGTTTATGAAAATATCAGTAGAACTTACGTTAACACCACTTCAAAACGAATTTGAAACTCCTATTATTAATTTTATAAAAAAGCTAAGAGCTTCGGGTTTAACAATTCTTGAAAATCCGTTAAGTACGCAAGTGTATGGTGATTACGATACCGTAATGAAAATGGTAACAGACGAATTAAAAAATACTTTCGAATTAATAGATAGCGGAATATTATTTATGAAAATAGTAAAATCTGACCGTAGTAACTATGAACCAAGTTTTTAGTTTTCTTTTTGAGCAATACTCAACCTACGACACTATTGATGTTTGGCTAGAAATTATTGCCGTAATTTTTGGTTTTTTGTCTGTTTGGTTTTCTAAACTAAATAAAATATTAGTATTTCCTACAGGAATGATTAGTACCGCAATTTTTGTATATCTTCTCTTAAAATGGGAATTACTAGGTGATATGATGATAAACGGTTATTATTTTATAATGAGTGTTTATGGCTGGTATATTTGGACTCGCAATGTTAATGATACTACATACGTTACACCTATTTCTAGTACAACTTTAAAAGAGAAGAAAACAAGTGTTTTTATCTTTTTTGCAACTCTAATTTTCGTGTATGCTATATATACTTATTTTGATAAATGGAACAATTGGACAGCTTATGTAGATACTTTTACTACCGCTATTTTCTTTGTAGGAATGTGGTTGATGGCGAAACGTAAAATTGAAAATTGGATTTATTGGATTATCGGAGATGTTATTTCTGTGCCTCTTTATTTTTACAAAGGCTTTACGTTTACAAGTTTTCAATATTTAATTTTTACCTTTATTGCCGTTAGCGGTTATTTAGCATGGAAAAAAAGCTTAAACAAAAAAACAGCAACCTTGTAAAGGTTGTTTTATTCGGACCCGAAAGCACTGGTAAAACTACCCTTTCTGGACAATTAGCACGTTATTACAATACTGTTTGGGCTCCAGAATTTGCCCGTAAATATTTACAAGACAAATGGAATAACGAACGTAAAATTTGTGAACAAAAAGACATTATACCTATCGCAGAAGGTCAAATAAAACTAGAAAATGATTTATCGCTAAAAGCGGATAAAGTTTTAATTTGCGATACCGATTTACTAGAAACAAAAGTATATTCAGAAGAATATTATGGTGGTTTTGTAGATCCTATACTCGATGAAGCTGCTATTGAAAACTCGTACGATATTTATTTTTTAACGTATATTGATACTCCGTGGGAAGCCGACGATTTACGTGATAAACCTGGCGAACGTTTAGAAATGTTTACTGCTTTTGAAAACACCTTAAAAAAATACAATCGCCCATACGTTTTATTAAAAGGAGATAAAGAAACGCGATTGAAAAAAGCAATTGAAATTATTGATAGGTTACTTTCTAAAAAAGAAAATCTGTTTTCTTTTTCTATTACTTTAAACAAACCTTCTTTATAATTATGAATACGCACGAACTTGTTAAAGAATTAAAATTTAAAGCCATAAGAAGTTCTGGTGCTGGCGGGCAACATGTAAATAAAGTATCGTCTAAAATAGAATTAACTTTTGATCTTGCGAACTCTAACCAATTATCTGAAAGACAAAAAGAAATACTCTTTAAAAAACTAGCTACTCGACTTACCAAAGAACATGTTTTAATGCTATCTTCTGATGAAACTCGTTCTCAACACAGAAACAAAGACCTTGCTATAAAGCGTTTTTTAGCGCTAATTACCCAAGGCTTAAAAAGACCTAAAATAAGAAGGACTACGAAACCAAGTAGAGGATCTGTTTTAAGAAAAGCTGAAAACAAAAAAAGAACTTCCATTAAAAAAACATTGAGAAAGAAACCAAAACTCGATTAAACAGCTAAATACTTCGCAAAAATCTTAGCCCTGATTGAACGGTTTGTTTGAGCTCTTTTGAGGTACGAAAAAAGCGAGTAGTGAAAGCAGGAAATGGCTTCAAAATAAAATTCTTACATTTTTTATGTTAACAACTTTTTACTAGCCTTAACATTACACTTAAAATTATCTATTCTTTTGTTTTCAATTATAAAATTCGCTTTACCTTTGCCGCGTTCTCGTAAAGGGGTGCCTATATCGGCTGAGATCATACCCAATGAACCTAGAACAGGTAATGCTGTTTAGGGAGGCGATAATCGCCATTTTGTAAAACAAACTTTTGTGAACCAGGTAACGTATCGTTATGTAAAAGATATTTTCGCTACCCTCACAATAACGTAAGTAACCAATTATTCAACAATAACAAGGAATAATTACCTCTTTTTATTCGATTTTATTTTATAAAAAAATGAGACCGATGTCTTTTAATAAACAACTAAAAGCTATAGCTTTTTTAATCGTATTATTTACTGCTATAACAGTAAATGCACAAAACTTTATTATAACGGGTAAAGTAGTTAACAATAATCAAGAAGCACTTGTAGGTGCTACCATTGCTGTAAAAGAATTAAAAAAAGGAACTGCTACTGATTTTGACGGAAACTTTAAATTAAAACTAGAAAAAGGAACATACGATATTGAAATTTCTTTTGTAGGTTTTAAAACTTTAGTTAAAAACATAGCTGTTTTAAAAGATCAAAATATTACCATTCAATTAACTTCTGACGCTACTGTTTTAGAAGAAGTATTAGTTGCTGCAGTACGTGTACAAGCTGACGCACCTGTAACACACTCTAACTTATCTAAAAAAGAAATTGCGAAACGTAATTTAGGTCAAGATATTCCAATGTTACTAAATTACTTACCTTCAGTTGTTACGACGTCTGATGCTGGTGCTGGTGTTGGATATACTGGTATTCGTGTTCGTGGTTCAGATGCTACACGTGTAAACATTACCATTAACGGTATTCCTTATAACGATAGCGAAAGTCAAGGAACTTACTGGGTAAATATGCCCGATTTTTCTTCTTCAACTCAAAGTATTCAATTACAACGAGGTGTAGGAACATCTACAAATGGTGCAGGTGCTTTTGGTGCTAGTTTAAATGTATTAACCGATAGTGGTTCTGATGAAGCCTTTGGTGAAATTGCTACTTCTTTTGGTTCTTTTAACACCCAAAAATATACTGCAAAAGCAGGAACAGGAAAGTTAAATGATCATGTTAAATTTTCTGGTCGTATTTCAAGAATTACTTCTGATGGATACATAGACAGAGCTTCATCAAACTTAAAATCGTACTTCTTACAAGGTAGTTATGTTGATGATAATACACTAATTAAAGGACTTGTTTTTGGTGGTCATGAAATTACATATCAATCATGGAACGGAGTTGATGCTGCTACTTTAAAAACTGATAGAACTTTTAATTCTGCTGGTGCTTTGTATGATGTTAATGGAAATATAAAAGGTTTTTATGGTAATGAAGTAGATAACTACAAACAAGACCATGCACAATTACATTGGAATCAAAAGTATTCTGATAATTTATCATCTAACATTGCTTTACATTATACTTTCGGAAGAGGTTTTTACGAACAATATAAGCAAGCTTTAAACTATGATGTAAATTGGAATGTAATAGGAGCTTTACCAATCGCTAATCAAGATGAAAATAATACGGATTATATTAGAAGAAAGTGGTTGCGTAATAATTTTTATGGTGTTACTTATAATGTAAACTACAAAAAAGACAACTTAGATCTTCTTATTGGTGGTGCTTGGAACAAATATGAAGGTGATCATTTTGGAGAAGCTATATGGTCTCGTTTTTCTGGCAATGGAGAAATAAGAAATAACCTCTATGATAATTATGGAAACAAAGAAGACTTTAATCTTTTTGTAAAAGCAACTTATAAAGTAAATGAGCAACTTTCTTTATTTGCTGATTTACAAAACAGAAATGTTAATTATACAGCAAACGGAGTTCAAACAAATTTAGTAGACGATACTTTTAATTTTTTTAATCCAAAAGCTGGTTTAAACTACAAGTTCAACACCAACAACAGTGTTTATTTCTCATATGCGCGTGCACAAAGAGAGCCTAATAGAACTGATTACGAAAACGGAAATCCGAAACCAGAAAAATTAAATGATTTTGAATTAGGTTGGCGTTTGAATACTGGTAATATTAAAATTAACACCAACGTATATTATATGGCGTACCAGGATCAGTTAGCTTTAACTGGTGAGATTGACAATGTAGGGGCACCTATAAGAGCTAATATTGGCGAAAGCTATCGCTTAGGTTTAGAAATTGACGCTTCTATAAACATTACCGATTATTTAAATGTAACTCCTAACCTTACTATTAGTAAGAACAAAAACATTTCTTTTAAAGAAACTAACGGAAACACAGTTACTGTATTAGGTGATACTGATATTTCTTATTCTCCTAATTTTATTGCAGCTAATACAATTAACATTCGTCCTACTGACAATTTTAATATTGCATTATTATCAAAATATGTTAGCTCACAGTTTATGAGTAATAACGAATTGAGTGCATCAAAATTAGATGACTATTTTGTTAATGACCTAAATCTTAATTATACAATTAAAACAAAGTCGATATTTAAAAGTATTATTTTTTCTGGATTGATAAATAATATTTTTAATAAAGAATATAGCTCTAACGGATATATGTGGGGAACTACTCCATATTATTTTCCACAAGCAGGAACAAACTTTTTACTTGGAGCTACTTTAAAGTTTTAAATTAATTATCGACTCTGTTCGAATGAATATCTCTAAAATCCTAAGCTTTTGCTTGGGATTTTCTTGTGTAAAAACACATCATTTTATCTTTAATTTCTGATAAACAAACTTCATTAGCCTTCTTTCAAAGAAATTAAAATTACAAACCAATTTCCTTGTTAATTTTAAAAATAAAAACAATTAAAATTTAAAGCGGACATTTTTATCTTCTGTAAAATAATAACTATATTTGTACTATTAAAATAATATTTATGTTTTCAAAATCATGTGAATACGGTCTTCGAGCAATCATATATATTGCACAACAAAGTGCGCAAGATGTTAAAGTGAGTCTAGCTACCATATCTGAAGCCATAAATTCACCACAAGCTTTTACCGCAAAAGTATTACAACAGCTCACACGTAATAATATTGTAAAATCTATAAAAGGACCTTACGGAGGTTTTGTTATAGAAGATAATAAAATGGAACTTATTAAACTTAGTGATGTTGTAAAAATACTAGATGGTGATGCTATTTATACAGGCTGTGGTTTAGGTTTAAGTAAATGTAATGAAAAATCACCTTGTCCGCTACATTTTCAATTTGTTGAAGTTCGTGACAAACTTAAAGCAATGTTAAATAACACTACTTTATTAATGCTTGTTAACGATATGAATTCAGATACTTTTTTTTTAAAAAGATAAAATTTAATTTTATAACAGATAAAAAGATCCATATATTCTTTATGAAAAAAATAATTATAATAACATTTATTTGGATTGGTTTTATAGGCGCTATTAGTTTTATGGAATCTTGGCTTAAATTTCAAGCACCTAACATAACAACCAAGCTTGGTTTAGGTATTGGCAAACTCGTTTTTGGAGCTTTAAACATATTGGAAGTAGCTTTTACTTTAATAATTACCAGTATTATACTACTCTCTAAAAAACAACAAATATCTTATGTATTTCTCATTGTAGTATTTGTTGTAGCACTCCAAACATTTTGGATGTTACCTACTCTAAACGAACGAGCAGAATTAATTATTAAAGACATACAAGTCCCTAAAAGCAAACTACACTTTTTATATGTTTTAGCAGAAGTAATAAAAGTGAGTTGCCTTTTCTTTTTCGGAATTAATCAATTTAAAAAGTTAACAATAAAATGAAAATACAAACATTAAAGTCAATTAAAAATTACACCTCTTTTAAAATGATAATTAAACACAATGGATATAAATAACCAAACTCTAGTAAGCAATATTGTTGCGAAAAATTACAAAGCAGCCAACATTTTTAAATCTTATGGAATAGATTTTTGCTGTAATGGAAACAGAAGTATAGAAACAGTATGTGACGTAAATAATGTTAACAAAAACACCTTAATTAAGCAAATAGTAAATTGTTTTAAAACGGAGACCGACACCAATGATTATAAATCTTGGGACATCGATTTTCTTTCTGATTATATTTATAACAAACATCATAAATACATCGAAAATAAAACACCTGAAATTAAACAATACCTAGATAAACTGTGTAGCGTACATGGAGAAAAACATCCTGAATTGTTTGAAATAAATACGTTGTTTTCTGAAAGTGCAAACGATTTAACAATCCACATGAAAAAAGAAGAATTAATATTATTTCCGTATTTCAAAAAACTTGCATTGGCTAGTAGAAATAGCAGTACTATTTCAAGTACACAATTCGACAGCGTAAAAAGCCCCATCAAAATGATGCATAAAGAGCATGATAATGAAGGGCTACGATTTAGAAAAATAGCCGCTTTAAGCACTAACTACACCCCTCCAAAAGATGGCTGTAGTACATACAAAGTAACTTTTTCTTTATTACAAGAATTTGAAGAAGACTTACATAAACATATTCATTTAGAGAATAATATTTTATTTAAAAAAGGGATTGATTTAGAACAAACTTTACAAAACTAGAAGGAAACATGAAAAAAACTTGGATAGCATTTATTAGCGTTGTAACACTTTCATTTATAGCACTAATTTGGGTAGGTACCGAAGTGTATCAAACACAACCTCCCATACCAGAAAAAGTGATTGTAAAAAACTCTGGAGAGGTTGTTTACACCAAAGAAGACATTCAAATAGGTCAAAATGTTTGGGAATCTATTGGAGGAATGGAGGTTGGCTCTATTTGGGGACATGGTAGCTATGTTGCACCAGATTGGACGGCTGACTGGATACATAAAGAAGCTGTATATTTACTAGAAAACTGGTCAGAAACTGATTTTCAAAAACCATATAACAACTTAGATCTAGAAAATAAGGCTGCTATTAAAGCTCGTTTGATTAACGATATTAAAACCAATACGTATAATAGTAATACAAAAACTGTTACAATATCAAAAGAACGATTGGCTGCAATTAAAGCAAATGTAAAGCATTATACTTCTATTTTTTCTGAAGGAAAAGAGCAATACGCAATCCCTAAAGGAGCATTAACAGATCCTATTAAATTAGAGCAATTAAATGCTTTTCTATTTTGGACTTCTTGGGCCGCAAGTACTAACAGACCAAATAAAGATTATACCTATACTTCAAACTGGCCACACGAACCTTTAATTGATAATGTTATTACCAAAGACTCAATTATATGGTCAGGATTATCAATTGTATTATTACTGTTGTTTATTGGAGTTTTAACATTTTATTATTTAAGAAATCACGAAAAAGGAGATTTGATAACAAAACCTGATAGCGACCCCTTAACGGGAATGACGCTAGTTCGTTCACAAAAATCTGTCTTAAAATATTTCATTGTCATATCTCTTTTAATAGGACTGCAAGTCGTACTAGGTATTATAACAGTGCATTATACCGTAGAAGGGCAAGCGTTTTTTGGCTTTGATTTAGCAAATATTTTGCCATATTCTATCACCAGAACCTGGCATACGCAATTAGCCGTATTTTGGATTGCTGCTACATGGCTAGCTACTGGTTTATTTTTAGCTCCAATGATTTCGGGAAAAGAATTTAAATATCAAGTTTTTGGTATAAATTTTTTATTCGTAGCATTAATTATCATTGTCTTAGGTTCAATGTTAGGAGAATGGTTAGGTGTACATCAATTTCTAGACTTAACAACTAACTTCTTCTTTGGTCATCAGGGTTATGAGTATATGGATCTAGGAAGGTTCTGGCAAATATTCCTTGGTATTGGTTTAATTCTATGGGTTTTTATGGTTGGAAGACATATTTTACATGCCATACGTAAAAACGATGCTTCAAAAAATTTACTGATTATTTTGTTAGTATCTGTTGTTGCTATTGGTATGTTCTTTTTCTCTGGATTAATGTATGGTGAAAATAGTAGTTTACCTGTAATCAATTATTGGAGATGGTGGTTAGTGCATTTATGGGTTGAAGGCTTCTTTGAAGTTTTTGCAACAGTAGTTATTGCCTTTATTTTCTCTAAAATGGAAGTAATTTCGACAAGAACTGCAGGTAGAGTTTCTGTCGCTTCTGCAACCATATTTTTAGCAGGTGGTATTATCGGAACCTTACATCATTTATACTATTCAGGCACTCCAATTCAAGCCATTGCTTTAGGAGCCACTTTTAGCGCTTTAGAGGTCGTACCACTAACCCTAATGGGGTTTGAAATTAAAGAAAGCTGGAGTCTTTTAAAAAGTAAACCTTGGATGCTAAAATACAAATGGCCTATCTTTTTCTTTATAGCGGTTTCTTTTTGGAATTTTATAGGTGCTGGTGTATTCGGTTTCCTTATAAATCCACCAATTGCCTTATATTACATACAAGGATTAAATACTACTGCTGTGCATGCACATACCGCTTTATTTGGTGTATATGGAATGCTAGGAATGGGGTTCATTCTAATATGCCTACGATTTTATTCTGATAGAATTTGGGAAAGTAAAAAATTAAAAAGAGCCTTTTGGTTATTAAATATAGGATTAATAGCCATGGTGTTATTTAGTTTACTTCCTATTGGTATAATTCAAGCATACACCTCTATTACAAAAGGATACTCTTTTGCTAGAGATGCTGAATTACTATACTCACCAGTAGTACAAACCTTAAAATGGCTTCGAATGATTGGAGATATTATTTTCTCTGTTGGAATATATTACTTCTGTTGGTTTACTATTTCTGAAACTATTTATAATTACAAAAGGAAAAACAGTACGAATTAATTTTTTAGCTCTTGTTATTTTAAACTTTTGAGAATATCTTTTTTCTAAAAATAAAAAACCTAAACAAAATGTTTAGGTTTTTTATTTCGCTTATATTAGATTTCTTTTTAATTTAAAAAAAAATGAAATCAATAAAAAAAGTTGTAAAAATTTTATCTTTAATAATTACGCTGACTTTACTGTTTAGCTGTGAAGACGATTGCACAAAAACGGTTAACTTACCAAAGTACGATCATAACCAAATGGGGTTTATTGATAATTATGAGGAAGTTCCGTGTGATTTTGAAGAACCAGTAGTTGACCCTGTAAATGATCCTATTTAATATTATCAAAGCATAAAAAAACCGAGTTTAAAACTCGGTTTTTTATTATGAATCTATTCTACCAACAGCACAACTAACAAATGACTTTGCTTTGTGTATTATGGTATTTTTGTCGCCTACTTCTGGATAGCCTAACTTAGCTAATTTTTCTTTTACAACGGCTAAATCTCCATTTTCTGAGTTAATGGTAACAATAGATTTTTCTACATCGATTTCAATATTTGAAATTGCATCTATAGCTAACAACCCTTTTTTAATGGTAGCAGCACAACCTCCACATTTTAAATTTTCAATATATATTTCTTGTTTCATTTTACTCCTTTTTTTGTTTCCATTCGTTATAACCTCCTAAAACATTATAGGTTTCAAAACCTTTTTTTAATAGTAATTCTGATGCAATTTTAGATCGACCTCCAGATCGACAATAAATATATACCGGTTTTGTTTTATCTAACTTCTCTAAAGCAATATTTTCAAAGTTATTAGCTGTTACATTTATCTCAATGGCTTTTTTAATAACGCCTTCTGCCCATTCGCTAGGAGTACGAACGTCTAGTAATTGAATATTTTCATTCGTTTTTAGTACAAGTTGCAAATCATCGACAGAAATATCTTTTACCCCATTTACTTTTGATGTACAAGACAATAGTACTGTAAAAATCATCCCTATAAAAAGAATCTTTGTCTTCATGCTAGTTTATTTTAATGTTGACGGACAAACGGTTACTGTTCTGGCAATATTCGTTGCTTTTATCGCTGCATAACCACCTGCTACATCAATTACATTGTGGTACCCTCTTGCTTTTAAAATTGAAGCTGCTATTACCGAACGATATCCGCCGGCACAATGGATATAAAAATCTTCGCTTTTAGGGAATTCTTCAATATGATCATTTAAAAAATCTAACGGAGTACTTGGTACATCAACAATGTGTTCGTTTGAGTATTCTCCTGGTTTACGAGCATCAAAAACTTTTGCATTATTGTTTATAGCTTCCTCTAAATCATCCGCAGAAACAGATCGTAAAGTATCAATTTCTTTACCTGATGCTTTCCAAGTTTCGAAGCTTCCGTCTAAATAACCTAAAACGTTATCAAAACCTACACGTGATAAACGCTTAATCGTTGTTTCTTCTTCTCCAACAGGGGTTATTAATAAAATTGGTTGCGTTACATCTTTTATTAAAGCGCCTACCCACGGAGCAAACGTTCCACCTAAACCAATAAATATTGATTGCGGTATAAATCCTTTTATGAAGTCAAATTGATGACGAACATCTAAAATTATTGCATCTGTATTATTCGCTACATTCTCAAAATCAGTTACCGATAACGATATTGCACCTTTTTTTATAACCTCATCAATAGATTCGTATCCTTCCTTGTTCATTTTTACATTTAAAGGAAAATAAGCTGGTGGTGGCAATAATCCATCTGTTACTTCTTTTACAAATTCTTCTTTGGTCATATCAGCTCTCAAAGCATAATTGGTTTTCTTTTGATCACCAATTGTTCCAATAGTTTCTTTGCTTAAATTTTTTCCGCAAGCAGAACCTGCTCCATGTGCTGGATACACAATAACCTCATCTTCTAAAGTCATTATTTTAGTACGTAAACTATCGTATAAAAAACCTGCTAAATCATCTTGAGTGAGCACTCCTTTTTGGGCTAAATCTGGGCGACCTACATCTCCTAAGAATAAGGTATCTCCACTAAAAATAGCATGATTTCTTCCGTTTTCATCTTTTAACAAATAAGAAGTACTCTCCATTGTATGCCCAGGAGTATGTAACACTGTAATTGTAATATTACCTACTTTAAAAACCTCACCGTCTGTTGCTACATGAGATTTATAACTTGTTTGAGCGGTTGGTCCATACACAATTGTTGCTCCTGTTTTTTCTGCTAACGTTACATGTCCGCTCACAAAATCGGCATGAAAGTGCGTTTCAAAAATATATTTTATTTTTGCATTGGTCTTACTCGCTTTATCGATATAATTTTCGACTTCACGTAGTGGATCTATAATGGCAACTTCTCCGTTACTTTCAATATAATAAGCTCCCTGAGCCAAACAACCTGTATAAATTTGTTCTATTATCATTACTCTTAGTATCTCTATCTTTAAATATTAAAATAACAGTTTATATGCTGTATATAAAATGATATTTATCATTTTGATTATTAATTAATCGTACGCCTGATGTATATATTGTGCGTATTTTTTTTGATTTTGATTATCGCCTGTTTTAAAAAAATTAACTGCGCCATTGGCACGCATAAAAAAGTGATTTAAACTTACCTCTTCTAATACACCTCCTCTAAAAAAAGCATCTCTTACAGGGCCTTTTACTCCTGCAAAATAAAATGCTATGTTTCTTTTGTTGTAATATCTAATACGTTCCTTTAGCATTTCTATACCAGTACTATCAACACGGTTGATACTTTCTGCATCTAGTACAATTAGCTTCAATGATTTTCCTTTTTCTGCCGTCATTTCATCTAACTTCTCACGAAAGTAATTTGAATTTGCATAAAATAATTGCGCATCAAAACGAAAAACTAATATTTCCTTATCTGTAATTACTTCTTTAAATCTGTTTTTATTTCGATAAAAATCAGAGCTAGGTACTTTTCCTAATTCGACTACATAAGGCCTAGATGTTCTAAAAATCAATACAATTAAAGACAAACCAACACCGATTAATATTCCGGGTTCAATTCCGAAGAATATAGTCGATAAAAACGTTGCAATTAACAACCAGAAATCTAAATTATTTGCTGTCCATAATCTTTTAGCTTCTTTTACATTTATTAAATTAAATACCGCTACTATAATTATTGCTGCTAAAACTGTTTTAGGTAAATGATAAAATACTGGTGTTAAAAACAGCAATGTTAGTACCACCATAATTACAGCTACAATTGCTGAAACACCTGTTTTACCACCTGCTTCTTCATTAATCGCTGAGCGAGAAAAACTAGAAGTTGATGGGTATGATTGAAATAAAGAACCTACAATATTACTTAAACCTAAGGCTACTAATTCTTGATTAGGTCTTATTCTGTATTCATCTTGTTTTGCTTCTAATGTTTTTCCTATGGATATAATTTCCAAATATCCTACCATTACCAATGTTGCTGCTATTGGTGTCAACTCTCTAATTAAAGCAATATCAATAACTGGAATCGTGAATTTTGGTAAACCCGACGGAATTTCTTTTACAATTGCGACATCTGTTAAATAGCTTCCAAAAAAACGAAGCGTCACTATTCCTAAAACCACAACAATTAAAGCATTTGGTATTTTCTTGTTGATTTTTCTACAAATCATAATTACAACACATGCTGTAATTCCGATAATAGTTGCATTTGTATTGAAATGTCCTATTCTATTAATAATATCTTCTATAAGAATATGTACTTGATCACTTTGTAAAAAATCTACTCCAAGTAAATTTCGAAACTGATTTAATCCAATAATAAGTGCTACAGCAGATGTAAACCCTATAATTACAGGTCTTGATAAAAAATTTACAATAAATCCTAAACGAAACAACCCCATTAAAAGCTGAATACTCCCTACCATTAATGCTAATAAAATAGCAATAGCAATATAACTTTCAGATCCTATTAATGCCAATGTCGAAACTCCTGTTGCTACAATTAAAGAATCCATTGCCACAGGACCAATTGCTACTTGACGAGATGATCCAAAAACTGCATACATTAATTGGGGTACCAAAGCCGCATACAAACCATAAATAGGTGGTAATCCTGCAATTAATGCATACGCAATTCCTTGTGGAATTAAAACCGTTGCTACAGTTATACCCGCTACAACATCACCTCTAAACTGTGATTTCTTGTAGTTTGGTAACCATTCTAATATAGGTATGAGTTTTTTTAGTAATTTCATTTTTAAAAAAGACCTCCTTGAGTTGATTCCTTTATTCTTCCTAAGTGTTTATATGCCAAGTCGGTTACTTCTCTACCTCTTGGAGTACGCATTATAAAGCCTTGTTGAATTAAAAACGGTTCATATACTTCTTCAATCGTTTCAGTATTTTCACTAACTGCAGTTGCAATGGTACTAATTCCTACTGGGCCTCCTTTAAATTTATCAATAATAGTTACTAAAATTTTATTATCCATTTCATCTAAACCATGCGCATCAACATTCAATGCTTTTAATGCATAAACAGCTATTTCAATTGTAATACTTCCATTCCCTTTTATCTGAGCGAAATCTCGTACTCTTCTCAATAATGCATTAGCAATACGAGGTGTTCCTCTACTTCTACCTGCAATTTCTATTGCTGCTTCCATAGAAATTGGTACTCCTAAAATATGTGAACTACGTTGAATAATAGTAGTCAGTAATTCTGTTGAATAATAATGCAAACGACTACTGATTCCGAAACGAGCTCGCATGGGTGCTGTTAACAACCCCGATCGTGTTGTGGCTCCTACTAAAGTAAAAGGTTCTAAATTTATTTGAACTGTACGTGCATTGGGTCCTGACTCAATCATAATATCGATTTTATAGTCTTCCATTGCTGAATATAAATACTCTTCTACAATGGGACTTAGTCGATGAATCTCATCAATAAACAACACATCTCGTTCATCAAGATTTGTTAATAACCCTGCTAAATCTCCGGGCTTATCTAAAACTGGTCCTGAGGTTACTTTAATTCCAACTCCTAACTCATTTGCTAGAATATGGGCCAAGGTAGTTTTTCCTAACCCTGGAGGGCCATGAAACAACGTATGATCTAATGCTTCATCACGTTGATTAGCGGCTTCTACAAATATTTTTAAGTTATCAATTGCTTGATCTTGTCCTGAAAAATCATCAAAAGAAAGCGGACGTAGTTTTTTTTCTACATCTAAATCTTCGTTTGATAAATTGGTGTTTTCAGGGTTTAAATTTTCGTTCATATGGGCACAAATATACTTGAAATAGACTGTTTGGTTTGTAATAATTGTTACGTAACAATGTTAGCAATGCTAAGATACATATAACTAGATAAAGTTATAAAGTAAAAAACCTGAAACAATATTTATTGTTTCAGGTTTAATTTACTTAAGGTTAAAACCTTACACTTATTTTCTATCCTGTAGTGCGAATACTTGACGTAATAAAGCAGTATCTCGTAAACCAACTTTTTCACGAATTCCTTTTTCTTCAACTTCAATCATCGTAAAAACTCCTTTTAAAGCTTCACCCGTAACATAATCCGTTAAATCAGCATTCACTTTCTTTACAAATGGAATTTTATTATATTTATTAATTAAGTTTGCCCAAATTTTATCTGCTCCTACTTTACTAAAAGATTTTTTTATTACGGGGTTAAACTGACTGTACAATGCCGTATTTGTTTTTCCTTTTAAATAAGATGTTGCTGCGTTTTTATCTCCTAATAGAATATTCTTTGCATCATTAAAACTTATTTCTTTTACCGCGTTTACAAAAATTGGTGTTGCTGTTTTTACAGCGTCTTCTGCAGTTCTATTAATAGCCTTTAAGCCTTCATCAGCTAAACTACTTAACCCTATTTTTCGCAAACCTTTATCTACTGCTTGTAATTCTTTTGGCAAAATAATTTTCACTAACTCATTTCGGTAAAATCCATCTTTTGCTGTTAATTTAGATACCTGATGTTGAATCCCTTTATCTAATGCTTGGCGTAAACCATTTCCGATTTGTTCTTGTGACAAAACACCTCCTGTTGGCAATTGATTTACTACTTTTTGTAATTCTGCACATCCTGTAAGTAAAACTACAAATGCTACTGCTATAACTTTTTTCATCTTTGTTTGTTTATCTATTTTATTAGAAACAATTATTTTATAATTGTCACATTATTTAAAGCTATCTGTTTTTTTATCATAACCAAACGGACAGTGTTTACAACCACTTTTACAGCAATACCCTCTTTTTAAATGAAATTTTTCGGTAAATACTTTATAACCATCTTCATTTAAATAGTAATCCTCTTCAGTTAACTCTATTCGTTTATTATACATTTTAACAAAAGTATTCATTTTAAACACAAAAAAAGCATCAAATAAGTACTTATTTGATGCTTTTTATTTTATGAAATTACACTATTTTTTATGTTTCTCAGGCGGATATTTAGCCATTATCTCATTCACAAACTCTTTAACACGAGCTTCTTTTCTTTCAACATCACTCATTCTTAACGCTCCTGTACCTATACCTTGCCAAACTAATTCTTTCTTTTTTGCATCTAACAAATCTATAAACAAGGTTCCTTCTGTATGCTGAGAAACACTCATTCGATTCATACCGTAATAATATGGATAATAAAATCCGCCGTACATATTATCGCTTATGTTGATTTTTTCACGCGACTTTGTAAACAGACTTACTAAAATATCTGGTGTCGCAGATTTTGTCATTCCTTTAGCCATCAATTCTAATTCAACAGCACGCATAATTCGTTTTTTATCTAAATCTGAAATAGCTGCTTTATCAATTCCTTTTTTATAAAAAGCAAAGGTTTTATATTGATTAAAATCTACTTTCGTATCATAATCTGTTGTTACCTTAACAGCACTACATGAAGTAATAATTAAAGCGATAATTGGCAAAAAAAGTAATTTTGATATCTTCATTTTCTTAGGATTTATAAATTATCTAACAATGCATCATCAACTAAATTAGGTACTGTAACCTGCAAATCTTTTTCGGCTTTCATTGCTCGTTTTATCGCAAATACTGCTTCCTCATTTCTAGCCCAACTTCTTCTTGCTATTCCGTTATTAACATCCCATAAAAGCATTGATTTTAAGCGTCTTGACGCACTCTTAGAACCATCAAGAAGCATGCCAAATCCACCATTAATAACTTCACCCCAGCCAACACCACCTCCATTGTGGATAGAAACCCATGTAGCACCTCTAAAGCTATCGCCAATTACGTTTTGTATGGCCATATCGGCCGTATAACGAGAACCATCATAAATGTTAGAAGTTTCTCTGTAAGGTGAATCGGTACCTGAAACATCATGATGATCACGCCCCAACACTACATTACCTATTTCACCTTTCTTAATTGCCTTGTTAAAAGCTTCGGCAATTTTTGTACGTCCTTCAGCATCCGCATATAAAATACGTGCTTGTGAACCCACCACTAATTTATTTTCTTGTGCTCCTTTAATCCACTGAATATTATCCGTCATTTGTTGTTGGATTTCAATAGGCGAATTCTTTTTTATTTTTTCTAGAACTTTACAAGCAATCGCATCTGTTTTTGCCAAATCTTCTGGATTCCCGCTTGCACACACCCAACGGAATGGTCCAAAACCATAATCAAAACACATTGGCCCCATAATATCTTGCACATAACTCGGATATTTAAACTCACGGCCTAAAGTCGGATTCGGGTTCATAACATCGGCTCCTGCTCTACTAGCTTCTAATAAAAAAGCATTTCCATAATCGAAAAAATAGGTTCCTTTTTCGGTGTGTTTATTGATTGCTTTTGCGTGTCTTCTTAATGTTTTCTGAACTTCTTCTTTAAATTTCTTCGGATGCTCAGCCATCATCACATTAGCGTCTTCAAAAGAAATATCAACTGGATAATATCCACCTGCCCAAGGATTGTGTAATGATGTTTGATCTGACCCTAAATCGATATGAATATTGGCTTCATCAAATTTTTCCCAAACGGCAACTATGTTCCCTAAATAAGCGATAGAAACTGTTTCTTCATTTTCTTTTGCCGATTTTACTCGTGCTACTAATTCATCTAAATCGGTAATTTTTTCATCAATCCAACCTTGTTCTAACCGTACTTGTGTAATCTTCGGATTCACCTCAGCACACACCGTAATACAACCTGCAATATTACCTGCTTTTGGTTGCGCTCCGCTCATTCCTCCTAAACCAGCAGTAACAAACAAACCTCCTTTTGGCATTTTTTTAATTTTTCTGAATCCGTTTAAAACAGTAATTGTTGTTCCGTGAACAATTCCCTGGGGGCCGATATACATATAACTTCCTGCCGTCATTTGCCCATATTGCGAAACTCCCAACGCATTCATTTTTTCCCAATCGTCAGGCTGTGAATAGTTCGGAATTACCATTCCGTTCGTTACCACAACTCTTGGCGCGTTTTTGTTTGATGGAAATAATCCCATTGGATGCCCCGAATACATGGTTAAAGTTTGCTTATCTGTCATTTTAGACAAATACTGCATGGTTAATAAATACTGTGCCCAGTTTTGAAAAACCGCTCCGTTTCCTCCATAAGTTATCAATTCATGCGGATGTTGTGCCACGGCATAATCTAAATTATTCTGAATCATTAACATGATTGCTTTTGCCTGTGTACTTTTACCCGGATATTCTTTAATGTCTCTAGCTTTCATCTTATAGGTAGGACGAAAACGATACATATATATACGTCCGTATTTTTCTAATTCTTCTGAAAATTCAGGTAATAAAACTTCGTGATGTTTTTTATCAAAATATCGCAAAGCATTTTTTAATGCTAACTTTTTTTCTTCAGCAGTTAAAATATCTTTACGTTTCGGAGCTCTGTTTATTGACGAATCATAAACTGGCATTTCTGGTAATTCATTCGGAATACCTTGTTTGATTTGTTTTTTAAATGACATCATAATTTATTTTTTTATTGTCCGTAATTTATAATAACTCCTTTTACGTCAACCTGAACTCGTTTCAGGTTCACATCATAACATACTCTTTATTATAAAGGTGTGATTCTGAAATAAATTCAGAATGACGCTCCTATATTTGGTTATGAATTAAAACGAATATTATTTTTTAACGAACTGTAAATTCTCTATTCTTAACCATATTTACCAATGTTTTAATATCATCTTTTAACACACGATCTTCTTCTAATTTGTCAACTTTGTTTCTGATGATTTTAAAATTTTCTTCAATGATATCAGAAAATGTATTTGGTCTTCTAAACTCCATTGCTTGTGCTGCGTACATAAATTCTATAGCCAAAATCTTATCGATATTTCCTAAAATTTGATTGAATTTTCGCCCAGAAATACTTCCCATAGAAACATGATCTTCTTGCCCTAATGAAGTTGGAACACTATCTGCCGAAGGCGGAAAACACAACGATTTATTTTCAGTTACCAAAGCTGCGGTAGTGTATTGCGGAATCATAAACCCCGAATTTAAGCCTCCTGCCTCGGTTAATAATCTTGGTAAGCCGTATTTACCTTCCAGTAACAAATAACAACGTCTGTCGGAAATATTTCCTAATTCTGATGCTGCTATAGATGCGTAATCTAAAGCCATTGCTAAAGGTTGTCCGTGAAAATTACCACCCGAAATTGCTTCAGTTTCACTCAATACAATTGGGTTATCGGTAACAGCATTCATTTCTATTTCTGCCAGCTCATTTAAATGCTCAAAAGCATTTCTTGATGCTCCGTGAACTTGTGGCATACAGCGAATTGAATACGGATCTTGCACACGATCGCATTCCAAATGATTTTCTACATTTTGAGAACCTTGTAATAACATTCGTATACGTTCGGCTACTTTTATATTGCCTTTAAACGGGCGAATTGCATGTAATTCTTTTCTAAAAGGAGAAGCACTTCCTTGAAAACCTTCTAAAGTCATTGCGCCAGCAACATCAGCAACATCTAAAATATATTCCATTTTTTGAAGTCCTAAAATAGCATGCGCTAAAATAAATTGCGTTCCGTTAATTAATCCTAAACCTTCTTTAGCCATTAAAGTTAACGGTGCTAAATTGTGCTTTTTTAATATTTCTTTTGAACTGACAATCTCATTTTCAATCCAAAATTCCCCCTCACCTAACAACGGTAAAAACAAATGTGAAAGTGGCGCTAAATCTCCCGATGCCCCTACTGATCCTTGCTCAGGAACAATTGGTAACAAATCGTTTTCAATAAAATAGATGATGCGTTCTATTAATTTTAATCGCACGCCCGAAAAACCTTGACAAAGCGCATGCACTTTACAAATCATCATGATTTTAGATAATTTTTTATCAATCGGATTTCCAACACCAACTGCATGTGTAATCAATAAATTTTCTTGCAACTTACTGGTTTCTTCAGGTGTAATTTGCACATCACATAAAGGGCCAAAACCCGTGTTGATTCCGTAAACAGCAGCTTTTGAATTTGCCATTACCTCCACCTTTCTTCTACATTCAATTATACTGTTTTCAGCTTCTTTTGTAATGGTTGCTTTTAAAGCTCCTTCAGCAATTGCAATTACCTTATTTACAGTTAATTTATCTATTCCGTACTTAAACATCCTGTTCTATTTTATTTTTATCAAAGTTATTTTTATTTTTGATAACCAATAAGACTTAAATAATCATCAATTAATAACCATGAGTAATCAAATAGAATTAAGACATCTCCGTTATTTTTTAGCAGTTGCTGAAGATTTGCATTTTCGAAAAGCTGCTGAAAGACTCTTTATTTCTCAACCAGGTTTAAGCAGACAGATAAAACAAATGGAAGAAGATTTAGATATTCAGTTATTTGTTCGTCATAACCGAAAGGTAGCATTAACGGAGGCTGGAATATATCTTAAAACCGAACTTACTCAGAGTTTAAAAAACCTCAACCATGCTTTTGAAAATGCTAAACTTTTACAAGACGGAAAAGACGGGCATCTAAACTTTGGTTATGTAGGTTCTGCAATGCAAAATATTATTCCTAATTTATTAGTTGAGTTTAAAAAAGAATATCCAAATGTTCAGTTCGGGTTAAAGGAAATGGACAATAAAAAACAGATAGACAGTTTACTTTCTAATGATATTGATTTAGGTTTTGTAAGGCTAGATCGTGTACCAAGAGGGCTTGCTATAAAACCTATTTTAAAAGAATCTTTTTGTTTAGTTTTACCTAAAAATCACCCTGTAAATGAAAATAATTTTAAAGGATTGCATCAATTAAAAAATGAATCTTTTATTCTTTTCGATCCTTCTTACAGTCCTTCTTATTTTGAAAAGGTAATGCAAATTTTCGATGATAGTAATTTTACACCCCTTGTTACCCACAATACAATTCATGCTGCATCTATTTACAAACTAGTAGAGAATAATTTTGGGTTATCAATTGTACCTAAATCATTACAACACGGATATGACATGAAGGTAAAATTCATTGAACTTAAAAACATACCACAACGCACCACTTTATCTGTAGTTTGGGATAAAAACAATAAAAATTCGATTTTAAAATCACTTCTAAACAAACTCCACTAACAGCTGTTAAAAAACAGTTTAAAATAATTAATTCTCATGGATTACACTACTATAATTAACTTTCATAATTGCTAATAACTTTTATAGTTTATGAGCATAAATATGATTAATATTGTTGCTATTAAATCTAAAAAAAATATAATGAAAAAAAATTTATTTACTATTTTAACTATTTTTACGATAGTTACTACAAATGCTCAGAAAAAAAGAGATATTAAAGACATTAATTACAGCCGAAGCTCTTTACACACAATGCTTATTGAGTCTGATGACTTCCCTAGAAAAGATGTTGTCCTTAAATCATATAATGAAGCTCCCTTTCCAGAAAAGTACAACAACCATACTATTGATGCTAAATCATTTAAAATAGATTTATCTAAAAATGACGAAGAAGCAACAGTGCTTATAACCAACCATTTAAATGACAACAAAGTTGCTAATCAGTTAGTTGCTAAATGGTTTAACAAGCAACCAAATGGTGCTTTTAACATGGATCTTATAGGTAAAAGAGGTTCATATAATGCATCTGAAATGCAAGCTAATATAGCAAAAGGATCTGTAAGAGGAGTTTCTTCTTTAGCAGATGCAGGAGAACAATTAATAAATAACACTTTTATAATTGTAAATAAATTGAATTTTGTTAGTAATGAAATTGCTGCTGCAATACTTAAAAAACAAGGTGTTAAAAAAGCTAATAAAATTAGAATGTCGTTTGCTAGAAAAGCTGCTTTAAAAGGAGTAGAAAAATCATATAATAAGGCTAAAGAAGGTTATTCTGTTTGGACAACTGCATACTTGTATAAATTAGTTTGGAATGAAGAAATTGCTGCAACATTTTATAATGATTTATGGGTAGACAATTCTGGAATTAATAAAGCGAAAGTAGACGCATTTAAAAATAGTGATTTGTTTAAAATGGAATTTGTTGGAAAACAAAAAACAACTAGTCTTGTTTTATTTTCATTAAAAGAAGAAAGAACAGAAGAACAAATTATAAAATTAGCTACTGTAAGAAATTTAGATGCTGTTTACGCTAAACTTCAAAGAGAGTATGATGTATTTAAAACAAAAACACCTCTTTATAGTGGAGAGCCTATTACTGCAAAAATAGGTATGAAAGAGGGATTAGTAGGAGGAGAATCTTTCGAAGTTTTAGAACAAGTTTTAGATGAAAAAACTGGACTGACCAAATATGTTAGAAAAGGAAAAATAAAAGTTTCTAAAGACCAAATTTGGGACAATCGTTTTAATGCTGGTGAAGATGCTAATGATAAAAAATCAAACCTTACATCAACTACATTTAAGGGAGGTAAAGATTATTACTCAGGAATGTTAATTAGACAATTAAAATAATTTAATACTCTTAATCATGAAAAAACACATTAAAAGTATAACAATACTACTCGTAGCAATATTTGCATTCTCTTTAAATACAAATGCTCAAAGACGTAAAAACAAAAAAACCAAAGACACTCACGAATGGCGTTACGAGTTAGACTGTATGAGTACAGGAAAACAAGGAACTTATCTTGTAAAAGTTTGGTCGTATTCTAAAAAGCCAAGACTCGCTATCGAAAAAGCAAAAAGAAATGCTGTACATGGTGTTATATTTAAAGGATTTACTGCAGGTAAACAAGGTTGTAAATCTCAAAAACCATTAGCCAGAAATTCTAATTTAGAAAGTGAAAAGAAAAGTTTTTTTACAAATTTTTTTAAAGACGGAGGTAAATACATGAAATTTGTTACCGCTTCTAACGATGGTGCAATTGCTGCTGGAGATAGATTAAAAGTTAGCAAAAAAATGTACAAAATAGGTATTGTTGTCTCTGTAAATAAAGATGAACTTAGAAAAGAATTAGAAAACGCTGGTATAATCAAAAGCTTAGATGCTGGTTTTTAAAAAAAAATAACATGAAGAAAATATTTATAACATTATTATTTACTGTACTTACAAGTATCGTGTTTTCACAAGCAAAGAAACCAACTTTAATGGTCGTGCCTAGTGATGTACTTTGTAATCAAAATGGATGGATGAAAACCTATCGAAATCAAGGTAATATCGTAAAAGTACCTGATTATAAAAGAGCCTTTCAAGAAAGCACATATCTTTTACTAACAATTAGTAAAATAAACCAGATGATGGCTGAAAGAGGGTTTCCTTTAAAAAATATGGAATCTGCTATTAAAACATTAGAATCTAACGCTGCTGAAAATGCAATGCGTAGCTCTAAAGAAACAGGTGCAAGTGTAAATGAAAATCCAATTGATCAATTAAAAGCAATTGCTAAAGCAGATATTATTTTACAATTAACATTAACGTTAAATAAAACAGGTCCAAAAAAATCTATTACTTTTAACTTACAAGGATTAGATTCTTATACTGATAAACAAGTAGCATCTGCTTCCGGAACAGGAGCTCAATCTTTTTCTGCAGAAATACCTGTTTTATTAGAAGAAGCAGTTTTATCTCATATGGATAATTTTTCATCTTCTTTACAAACACATTTTGATGATATGTTTGAAAATGGTAGAGAAATTATTGTAAGAATACAAAAGTGGGATGATTGGGATGATGATTTAGAAACTGAATACGGAGGTGAAGAATTAGGTACAATTATTGAAGATTGGCTTGCAGACAACACTGTTAAAGGGAGGTTTAGCACTACTGATATGACAGAAGATATGGCCTTATTTGAACAAGTAAGAATTCCTCTTTTTAACGAGAAAGGAAGGGCTATTGACGCTCGTAGGTTTGTTAAAAAATTAAGTAAAGTCCTAAAAAAGACTCATCAAATACCAAATAAACTGGTTATGAAAGGTTTAGGTAGAGCTACCATTATTTTAGGAGGAAAATAAAAAGACATGAAAAAATATATAATATTTAGTTTATTCTTAGTTAGTTTCTTCGAAGTTTCTGCACAGCAAAATAATAACGAAGGAATTGTTCTATCTAGTTTTATTCCTAATCAAACTGAAAGAATACCTACTTCTGCAAAGCGAATTTTGGCAAACAAATTGACCAAAATAATTACTAAAAACGGCATAAGTAATAGTGGTTATAATGCTAGATTTGTGATGGTACCTTTAATTAATGTATCTAATAAAGATATTATAGGTTCTGCTCCTGTAAAAATTGCTTTAAATTTAGATCTTACTCTTTATATTGGTGATGGAAAAGATGGTACTTTATTTGCCAGTGAATCTTTTCAATTAAAAGGAGTTGGCTCTAATGAAACCAAAGCATATATTAGCGCTATAAAAAGGTTAAAAGCTAAAAACCCAGCAGTTCAAGAGTTTATTAGTAACGGAAAAGCTAAAATAATTGATTATTACAATGCCAATTGTAGTAAGATAATTAGTAAAGCTGGTTCATTAGAAGCTCAAGGAAAATTAAAAGAAGCTTTAGCTCTTTATACAAGCGTTCCTGTAGCAAGTACTTGTTTTTCTAAAATAGAAAACAAAATTAAAAAAGCCTATCAAAAAATCATTGATAAAGACTGTAAAGAAAAGTTAGCGAGAGCTAAAAGTATTTGGATTGCGAATCAAGATATAGATGCTGCTAATGATGCCGCAGCTATATTAAGTGAAGTAGAACCTAAAGCCTCTTCTTATAATCAAGTTAAAACGTTATATGCTAAAATTGCAAAACGTGTTAAAGATTTAAAAGATAGAGACTGGAACTATAAATTAAAAGTTTTAGATCTGAAAAAAACGTATATTAAAGCAGCAAGAGATGTTGGAGTTGCATACGGTAAAAACCAACCAAAAAATGTAAGCTATAATGTTCGTGGCTGGCGTTAACATCAATTTTTAAAATTATTTTAAACGGTGCTTTGTTTTAAAAACAAAGCACCGTTTTATTATAAATCGTTTTATAGAACATTTAGCATAGAACTATTATTTTTTTCACCGTACTAAAAACTTCTACTTAAAAACCAACTAACAAGAAACAGTTTGTTTAAAAATCTACGAAAGAAAATATCTCCTAAAATATAAATGAGTATTTTTACCTATAAATTTCTCATAACCACTTATGATTCTCGTTTCTAAACACATGGTTCCTAAAGGATTTGTTGGAGTAACCTTATATCCTTTTATCTTTTTAAAAAGAGAAGATTTAAAACATAATGCAGAACTTGTAAATCACGAAAAAATACATTTAAAGCAACAACGAGAGCTTTTTATCATCTTCTTTTTTCTATTCTATTTTATAGAATGGTTTATTAAATTTTTAAAATATAAAGACAAATTAAAAGCCTACAAAAATTTAAGCTTTGAACGTGAAGCTTATTTAAACGAAAATAATTTATACTACATCGAAAAAAGAAAACATTGGGCTTTTCTTAACTATTTATAATCCTTAAACAATTCTTATATCTTTTAAGAAATTCGTAAATTGCCCCATCAATTTTTTATAAAATTTACGAATGGAACAAATAGCACCCTATAAACCTATACATAAAGTACGAATTGTAACTGCTGCTGCATTATTTGATGGTCATGATGCTGCCATAAATATTATGCGTCGAATTATTCAATCTACAGGAGTAGAAGTAATTCATCTTGGGCATGATAGAAGTGTTGAAGAAGTAGTTAATTGTGCAATTCAGGAAGATGCAAATGCCATTGCGATTACATCTTACCAAGGAGGACACAATGAGTATTTTAAATACATGTATGATTTATTAAAAGAAAAAGGAGCTAGCCATATCAGAATTTTTGGTGGTGGTGGTGGTGTAATTCTTCCTGAAGAAATCAAAGAATTGATGGATTATGGAATTACACGTATTTATTCTCCTGATGATGGTCGTGAACTTGGTTTACAAGGAATGATTAACGATTTAGTTAAAACTTCTGATTTTGCAATTGGTGATGTTTTAAACGATGAAATTGATCATTTAGCGGATAAAGAAATCGGAAGCATTGCGCGTATTATTTCTTCGGCAGAAAACTTCCCTGAAGTAGCAAAAGAAACTTTAGCGGCAATTCATGAAAAAAATAAAAATTCTAAAACGCCGGTTTTAGGAATTACCGGAACTGGTGGAGCAGGAAAATCATCTTTAGTTGACGAGCTAGTTCGTCGATTTTTAATTGATTTCCCTGAAAAAACAATTGGATTAATTTCTGTTGATCCATCAAAAAGAAAAACAGGAGGTGCTTTATTAGGAGACCGTATTCGTATGAATGCGATTAATAACGAACGTGTTTATATGCGTTCTTTAGCTACGCGTCAATCTAATTTAGCATTATCTAAATATGTAAACGAAGCTGTGCAAGTTTTAAAAGCCGCTGAGTTTGATTTAATCATTTTAGAAACTTCAGGTATCGGGCAATCGGATACCGAAATTATAGAACATTCTGATACATCATTATATGTAATGACTCCTGAATTTGGAGCAGCAACACAGTTAGAAAAAATCGACATGCTTGATTTTGCTGATTTGGTTGCTCTAAACAAATTTGATAAACGTGGTGCTTTAGATGCAATTCGTGATGTAAAGAAACAATACATGCGTAACAACAACCTTTGGGATGTTCATATGGATGATATGCCGGTTTTCGGAACCATTGCTTCTCAATTTAATGATCCAGGAATGAATACGTTGTACAAACGTATTATGGATAAATTAATTGAAAAAACTGGAGTTGATTTAAAATCGAAGATGGAAATTACCAAAGAAATGTCTGAAAAGATATTTGTAATTCCGCCAAGTAGAGTTCGTTATTTATCTGAAATATCAGAAAGCAATAGAGCTTATGATAAAAAAGTGGATAGTCAAGTTATCGTTGCTCAAAAATTATATGGTATTTATAAAACTATCGAATCTATTACAAATTCGAATGTTGCCATTTCTAAAATTGGATTAGATTCTGATGCGATTCTGAAACAAGTTCAGAATGACGAGCAAGATTTCATTAAATTATTAATAGCTCAATTCGACAAAGTAAAATTAAATCTCGATCCTCATAACTGGGAGATTATTTTAAATTGGGCTGATAAAGTAAAAAAATATAAAGACCCTGTTTATAGCTTTAAAGTAAGAGATAAAGTTATAAATATAGATACTCACAGTGAAACTTTATCACATACGCAAGTTCCGAAAGTAGCCTTGCCAAAATACCAAGCCTGGGGAGATTTATTACGTTGGAATTTACAAGAAAATGTTCCGGGAGAGTTTCCTTATACCGCAGGATTGTATCCATTTAAAAGAACCGGTGAAGATCCAACAAGAATGTTTGCTGGTGAAGGAGGACCAGAACGTACGAACAGACGTTTTCATTACGTAAGTTTAGGAATGCCTGCAAAGCGTTTATCTACTGCTTTCGATTCGGTTACTTTATATGGTAATGACCCAGGAGTAAGACCAGATATCTACGGAAAAATCGGTAACGCAGGAGTTTCTATATGTTGTTTAGATGATGCCAAGAAATTATTTTCTGGTTTCGAATTAACGCATGCTTTAACATCGGTAAGTTTAACAATTAATGGGCCTGCACCAATGCTGCTAGGTTTTTTCATGAATGCTGCTATCGATCAGAATTGTGAGAAATACATCAAAGAAAATAAGTTAGAAAAACAAGTTGAAGCGAAATTCAAAGAAATTTACGATTCAAAAGATCTAGAAAGACCTGTTTATCAAGGTAAATTACCTGAAGGAAATGATGGTTTAGGTTTAATGCTTTTAGGTTTAACAGGTGATATGATTTTACCTGCGGATGTATATGCTGAAATTAAAAAAACAACCTTAGCACAAGTTCGTGGTACGGTACAAGCTGATATTTTAAAAGAAGATCAGGCTCAAAATACGTGTATTTTCTCTACAGAATTCGCCTTGCGTTTAATGGGAGATGTACAAGAATATTTTATTAAAGAACAAGTTCGTAATTTTTATTCAGTATCAATTTCTGGGTATCATATTGCTGAAGCTGGTGCCAACCCAATTACACAATTAGCGTTGACATTATCTAACGGATTTACCTATGTAGAATACTACTTGTCTCGTGGTATGGATATTAATAAATTTGGACCAAACTTATCGTTCTTTTTCTCTAACGGAATCGATGCGGAATATTCAGTAATTGGTCGTGTTGCTCGTAAAATTTGGGCAAAAGCATTAAAACATAAATACGGTGCCAACTCTAGAGCACAAATGTTAAAATATCATATTCAAACTTCTGGTCGTTCTTTACATGCTCAGGAAATTGATTTTAACGATATCCGTACAACATTACAAGCTTTATATGCTATTAACGACAACTGTAATTCATTACACACCAATGCGTATGATGAAGCGATTACAACACCTACTGAAGAATCGGTACGTAGAGCAATGGCAATTCAGTTAATTATCAATAAAGAATTAGGTTTAACTAAAAATGAAAATCCAATTCAAGGCGCTTTTATTATTGAAGAATTAACCGATTTAGTTGAAGAAGCAGTATTGTTAGAGTTTGATAGAATTACCGAACGTGGTGGTGTTTTAGGAGCGATGGAAACCATGTATCAGCGTAGTAAAATACAAGAGGAAAGTTTGTATTATGAGACTTTAAAACATACAGGAGAATTCCCAATTATTGGAGTGAATACCTTCTTGAGTTCTAAAGGTTCTCCAACAGTACAACCTGCGGAAGTTATCCGTGCAACGGAAGAAGAAAAGCAATATCAAATAAAAACAAAAAGCATTTTAAACAAAGCTAACGACGGAAAAGTGCAAGAACAACTAGCAATTTTACAGGAAGCTGCTGTGCAGAATGAAAACTTATTTGATAAGTTGATGGAAGCTACAAAATTCTGTTCTTTAGGTCAAATTACCGAAGCTTTATTTAAAGTTGGTGGACAATATAGGCGTAATATGTAAAAGGCAATGCCTTCTGATAAATATTAAAAACCTCACATTAATTTGTGAGGTTTTTTTATGCTCTTTTCTTCCTGTAATTTGTAATGTTTTCAGTTGTTATTTATTTTCAACCTCTAAAGTAGTTTGTTTACTTGCTTTTCTTCCTTTTAAAAAGAAGAGGATAAAAAACATCATTACAACTCCTAAGTAAATAGAGAATCCTCCTATTTTAGCACTTAAAGTTTCAACTAAATCTTTATAACTAGATAAACTATATATTTCTAAAATACGTAGCGCAAAACCAACGTTTAATAAATAAAAACCGATTTTAAAAAGTTTATTTGTTGCCATTGCAATTTCTACCTTTTGATGAAAAATATCTAACATAAATATTTTACTGTTTTTAAAAAGGTGATATGATACAAACGTTGTTAATCCTATTGCTATTGGTAAATAAATAATGTAGGCGATTAATTCTAATGAAGTGTTCATAGTTATTGATTTTTAAAATGTTTGTGAATTAAATAAACTGTATAAATATTAATAAAATGCAGTGAGGCAATTATAAGAATCATATAACTCAACCTCTTTGTTATTTCTAGTATTACTTCTTCTAAACTATTTATAGGATTCATTGTATTTAAACTCCAAACGATTAAACCAATGTTTAATAAATAATAAGCTATTCTTAAAAGATTATTTATGCCGTTTCCAAAATTGATTCTATCAGGAAAATAATTTAGAATATATATTTGTCCGTTTTTATAACAAGCCTCTCCTACCCAAAGAACAATTGTACTTGATAATAATAGGTATATTATGTATGTAAACTGACTCATATTTCTTTTTTTATCATTTCTAAAATAGAAGTCCAATGAATTGATAAGACTACTGGTATAGCACATAATATGTAATAAATAATATCATTTTTATTGAAATTATATTCACTTACAAAAAAACAAGCACCAAAATAAAGTACAACTGCTATACCATAAATCAACATTAATTTTCGCTCAAACTTGTTAATACTTCCCGAATAAAATAAGGTGAGCAAGAATGAAAACACTTGAAAAACGCCTATCACAAAAGCTAAAATAGCCGCTAAAGAGAGGAAATCATTTTCTAAAATTGATAAAATTAAGAGCACTAAAAATGGAATCATTAAAACTCTATTAATCCAGGTCATTATTGAGATATTTATTTTCATAGTTTCAGAAATTATTGAAAATTTTATTTTAAATTTTTTTACTTTTTAATCATTTTGGTAAAACTTGATAGTAACCAATGCTCATCAGCCTTAATTGTTCTATCAAGAATAGAATTAACTGTATTTGTTACGGTAGCTAAATCTTTCATCACTTTTTTAAACTCCATTGCTTCTTCAGAATTATCATTTACATCGTTTTGTAACTCATCTAACACTTTTAAAACTGGTTCAATCTCTCTTTTCTTTCGTTCTTTGGTAACTTGCTTAAACAACTCCCAAATATCTTTATCAGCAACAAAAAACTCCTTACGCTCTCCTATTACAAACTCTTTACTTACAATTCCCCAATCAATTAATGCTCTTACATTCATATTTACGTTTCCTCTAGATATTTTTAGAGTTTCCATAATAGCATCTGCAGACATTGGTTTGGTTGACACCAACAACAACGCGTGTACTTGCGCCATTGTTTTATTAATTCCCCAACTTGTAGCTAAACTTCCCCAAGTATGAATGTATTTTAATTTTGCGTCATCTAAATCCATATGGCAAATATACAACTTATTATTAAACTTTCAATAATTATTGAAAATAAAATATTTAAATTTAACCATTCTAATTTTCATAACACCTATCACTTCGAGTGAAATTATTGAAATGTAAATGGGAAATAATTTTCTATTGAGAAGGTCCTTACTAGTTCTCGATACAATTTTCATTCCGTTTCACTACATTAAAATTACTCGAACTGACGTTTTATGGGTTGCTTTGGTTATGTTTTGAATACTGATGGAAAACTAGTTGGCGAACTTCAAGAAAAAGACGATTGTAAGATTTGTAAGAGAACTCTAACTACCTTAATGTACTTCCTGCACCATAAATAGCTCTACCCCCAGTATGTCTTGCAGCATCGTGTATTTCTCTTTTAATAAGTTGCAAAGTTCCATCTTCTGTGTGATGCCACACATGACCTTTAACTCGATTATTCGATTTTGAAATACTTAATTTTCTAGAACTTATTTCATCTACAATTTTCTTTGGGAATTTTTCTTGTAATTCAGTACTTCTCTTTAATGAGTTTTTCAATTTTAAAAAGGCTAAATTGAACTGGGAATTATCAGTTTTTAACATGCTGTGGTTAGGTATAGTAACTTCAAAAATAGAATGCTTTTTAAAATCAGGAAAAACACCTTTAATTCTTAGCCCATTTGGTAATGTTATCTCCTTCAATCTAAAAAAAACACCATTAATAGTTTTACCCGCTTTACCTTGATTAATCGTATTTATTTTTATAGGTGAAACTCCTTGTTTTATTTGTTTAATAAAGGTTAAATCTCGTCTATAGCTCGCTCCCATATTCATAATCTTTTTATAACAACAATTAAGTAAATTATCATTTTCATATAAAGTAAGTAGTTTTGGATTTTTTTCAAAATCTGAAATAAATACTTTTTTTAATTCTTTGGGAGAGTTTTTGGGTAATAATTTATGAATTCTATTAATGTTTTCATGACCTAGGTTCTTGTACACCTCAGTTGCTCTTTTTTCAGAAAAAACTCTATTCAAAAAAACTTTACTTTCTTTTGGAGACAACTTATAAGTTGATTTTTCCAATGATTTTTTTGGTGAAAAGCGGAATGTTTCTAATGACTTTATTGATGTTTTAGTTGAGATTTTTTTAGATATCCCTTTTTTCGAAACTGCTTTAATCCCAGCTGTTATAATCTTAGTTTTTTGAGAAGAAACAGGTAGGTTTGTAGCTAAAAAAATAATAAGTATTATTTTTTTCATTTATTGATGTTTTTTAAAATATCTAAATTATTCATTTTATCATTTATTAAAAAGCCTTGAATATAATAATTTGAAAAATTCTTTATTAACTTTTCTTTTATATCTTCAAAATAATCATTTAATTTTGAATTAGTTAATACCACAAAAACACTTACTGCTTCGATTATAACGACTGCTCCTTTACTTACAGCAGGCTCAGGAGTTAACATTAAAAACACACTTGCGGTATTAAGAGTATTAGACAGATATTCAAGATTTTTATTGACATTAGTTTTTATAACTCCAATTTCTTTCACCAAATCATTATTTTCATTTACAATCCTAATTACAAATTTCAAAAACCTCCCTTCAATTTGTAAGTTTTTTTTGAAACAATTTTTATCATGACAGTTATATATTTCATTTATTTCCGATATTTTTTCTAAATACCAATAATCTAACTCAATTTCTTTTTCAGAAATCGTATGCTTCCATTCATTGAATTTTTCAAATTGTATTTTTAACTTATCTTTTTCTGGAAGGTTCTTTGTTAAAAAAAATATTTGTTTTCTTGTTTTATATAGTTCTTTTAACTCCCAATCAACTAAAAGTTTTAATTTATCTTCAAAATTATCATAAAAAATTTCTACCTTATTTTTTTTTACTCTTTCTAGCTCTTTATCTATTTTATTTTCAAACATTTGAGGATAGAAATCACTACATGAAAAAAGACAGAACATCAATACTATTTTAGAATAATTCATTTAGAATTTCAGATATTTTAGTTATTTTTTTTAATGAATATGTTTGCTCATGATTATTTGACCTCCAAACGAACTTGTCCTTACTTAAAGAATACTTGAAATCTGTATATTTAGTTCTTATAGTTTTCACATCTGTTTGATTGATGTTTAAATAAACTTCCTCAATAGCAGAATTACTATAAGTCCAATGACCTGATAGTTGATATCTAAATATACCAGTATCATCAGCAAAAACTTTTATTCCATCTTTTAATGAATACTTAACTTTATATAAGTAAATATACTTATCTCCTTTAAGTACGATTTGTGTTACATTATCAGGTAATACTTCTTTTAAAATAATATTATTCCCTATAAAGGCGCCTTCTTCATCGTATTCCTTTTCAAAACAAGAATTTGCAATAAAAACTTCATCTATTTCATCATTTAATGTAAGGGTTATTTTTAAAATGTGTTCTAACAAATAAAAATCAAATGATGATTTCTTATCATTTAATGTATTAATTACTTGTATTTTATCATCAAGAATAGAGAATAAATTATTATTTGAATTTATAAAATAATAATCATCGTTTAAAGTTTCTACAATTTTATTTTCTTTAAAAAAATCAACTTGTTTTATTTCTTTATCTTCGTTTAGTTTTATATCTACTTGTTCTAAATTATTAGAAATTATTTTCATTTTATTAAATGAAAAATCATTATATACTATAAGTCTTTTACTTTGTAAACTATCAACTGAATTAAAATAAGATTTAACTTTTTCCCATCTTCCTTTTTCTTGTGCTAACAAATTAAGATTAACAAAAATAAGTATTAGATAAACATATTTTTTATTCATATTATTTTTTTAAGTAAATATAAAAAATAAATTCATTAATTAAAATGAATCTATTTTTCTTTTTTTATTAATAAAACTTAAGTTTTCCAGTTGTAATAAGATCGTAAGTTTGTAGTGATTTCATACTAATTCCTCCGATATAAATACCATTTACTAACGTTTTATACATAGAGTTTACAATTACATTTGTTTTGAAAGAATTGCAACTATTTAAAGCGATAAACACTATAAGTATTGTTAATTTCCCTACCCATTTTTCACAGCTTGCATCATCATCATTTGTTTTTGAAAGTCTTCATCTTTTTCTCTTTTTTCTAAATCTGAAATTTGCTGTAAAATAGGCATGTTATGTTGCTGTACAATACTTGATATTCTAAACATATCAATAAATGCCCAAATAAATAAACCTCCACCTGTGAACCAGAATAAAATTTGTGTTCCCCAGTTTCCTAAATACGCATAATGCGCTCCTCCAAAAAAATAAAATAAATACGCTTTTCCCGAATCTTTTAATTGACTTTGTAATACTTGTTTGTTCATAATAATTTGTTTTTAATTATACCACAAAGTAAAATCATCGTTTTCCACGAAATTGGGAAAACAAAACGTTTTCCTATTTTTATGGAAAATCAAATACTACTTTTGTTTAAAAGCTACTAATACAATGAAGAGCATAAAAACAACTATCAGCAAAAAAATTCAACGTCAAATAGTTATTATTAACTTTTTAAAAGAAGGCAATAAAACGAGTAAAGAGTTACTTACGCACTTAAATATAAAAGGGCACAGCAATAGCACTAGTACACTAAGTAATGATATTAAAAGTTTAAAGGAAACTGGTTTTAAAATAGACGATACCGTAAAAGGCTATTATTCGTTACTTTTAGATGGTTGTAATGAATTGTATTCGCATTTTATAAAATACCAATCGATGGCTATCGCGTATCAAAAAGCGTTGCAAATGTCGCAAAAACACATGCAATACATTTTATTTGAACCCAATGCTTTAGAGTTTAATATTGATGTTTTTAATGATATTTTTGAAGCCATACAAAAGAAAAAAGAAATTACATTTAGCCACATTAATTATCAAAAAAATAATATTATTAAAACGTATTGCTTTAAACCCTATGCTTTAAAAGAATATCAAAATAGATGGTATGCTATTGGCGAAACTGATAATGGCTACAGAACTTTTGCTATAGACAGAATTTCTAACCTAATAATTACAAGTAAAAATATAAACATAAATTTAGATAGAGTTGACGAAGAACTACAATATGTGGTTGGAGTTAGTTTTAATGAAGAAACGATAAAACCTCAAATAATAAAATTAAAGATTGATAATAGTCAAAAAGAATATATTAAAACCACACCTATTTATAAAAATCAAGAAATAATTGAAGAAAATACTACCTATTTTATTCTTAAATTATTTGTTGGAAACACTGTTGAATTGCGTCAGCAAATTTTAAAATATGGAAGTAGAATTGAAGTTATTACACCTGCTGTTTTAAGAAAACAAATTGCTTTAGAATTACGGGATTTATTGTTGTTATATAATGATGTCTTAGATTAATTAAGCGTGATTTCAAGGTGTAAAAAAATATTTGTTCGAGTGAAATTCTGAAATAATTTAGTATCGAAGACAACTTTTTTCGTTTTAAATTATACTTCTCGATATAATTTTCTATCGAAAATCACTCGAAGTGACAATTTAAAAAATCAACATTTTTACATCAAACTCACATTATTTTATCTTCTTTTCTGTAAAATCGTCAATCCAATACGTATTTGCTCGTACGGAATTTTCTCTCCTAAAAACTCGAAATAAGGCTTTAAAGTCGGTTCGTTTTTTAATACTTTTTTTGCGTTCGCTATTAACTTAATAGTTGTCGCATCAATAAATTCATCTAAACTCACATCTTTTCCTTCTAAATATAATTTAGATAAATGTGAAAATATTGTTTGTGCTTTTAAATTTCTTTTATCTGCTATTTCATCAATCGAAAAACCTTCTTTGTATAAATTATAGGTTTCGAGCGTTGTATCTTTTTTACCTTTCTTTTTCTCTTTTACAAAAGTTTTAATCTCTTCCATGAATTCTCCACCATACACTTCTAATTTACGTTGCCCTACTCCGCTAATCGCTAAAAAAGCATTATCTGTTTGTGGACGCTCGTTTTCTAACTCACGTAAAGTAGCATCACTAAAAACTAAATAGGCTGCAATATTTTCTTCCTGTGCAATTCTGTATCGTAATTTACGTAAACGTTCAAATAAAGTATCTTTTACGGCTGATTTCGATGTTTTTTTACCTTTTGCTTTAATAGCTTTTTCAGTTGATTTGAATTCAACTGGAGTTGTTAATTGAATTTTTTCTTTATCGAAAAGTACTTTTTTAGAAAAATCTGTTAAATGTAACGTATTGTTTAAGTGAAACGCTATTTGGCAATATCCTTGGTTTATCAATTGAATAATATAATGTTGCCAATGTTGCCAAGAAATATCATTTCCTATTCCGTATGTTTTTAAATTTTGATAATTTTTATCTAAAACCGCCGCATTTTTTGCGCCACGTAAAACATCAATCACCGTACCCATGGCTTCTTTTTCTTGCAGTCGATAAATTGCAGAAAGTGCTTTTTGCGCTATAATTGTTCCATCAAAAAACTGCACAGGATTTTTACAAACATCACAATTACCACAATTTTCCTCAATCAGTTCTCCAAAATAACTCAACAATATTTTCCGTCTACACACAGTTGCTTCTGCAAACTGCTTCATTCTATCTAACTTTGCTTCCTGAACTTCTTTGTTACTTGTATTTGCTATAAACTGACGTAGCTGAATTACATCAGCATAACTATGAAAAAGTAGTGCTTGTGCTGGTAATCCGTCACGCCCAGAACGACCGATTTCCTGATAATATCCTTCGATATTTTTAGGCATATTATAATGAATCACCCAACGCACGTTAGATTTATCGATTCCCATACCAAAGGCAACGGTAGCACAAATAATTTGAACCTCGTCTTTAATAAAGTCTTCTTGGTTCTTGGCGCGTTCCTCAAAATTTAATCCTGCATGATATGCCTTCGCATTTATATTTTGCTGCTTTAATTTACTTGCTAATTGTTCCGTAGCTTTTCTACTTAAACAATATACAATACCAGCTTCATTCGGTTTTTTATTGATGAATTTAATAATTTGCTGAACTCTGTCGTTTGCAGGTCGAACTTCTAAACTGATGTTTTCTCTATTAAAAGAACTTACATATTTAGTAGCATGCGGCATTGCTAATTGCTCTAAAATATCTTCTTGTGTAGCTTTATCCGCAGTTGCGGTTAACGCCACAATAGGAACATTTGGTAGTATTCTTTTTAAAAATGATAATTGTTTATACGACGGTCTAAAATCATGACCCCAAGCAGAAATACAGTGTGCTTCATCAATCGCAATACAACTAACGTAATTTGGATTTAAAATATTTTGAAGTAACGATAAACTTTCTGGAGCCACATACAACAGCTTTACAGTTTTATTTATAACCGAATCAAAAACTTGTTGTTGTTCTTCGGATGATTGACTACTGTTATAATAAGTGGCTGCAATACCATTTGCTTTTAAACTATCTACCTGATCTTTCATTAAGGCTATTAGCGGAGAAACAACTACGGTGATACCTTCAAAAAATAATGCTGGCAATTGAAAACATATCGATTTCCCTCCACCAGTTGGCATAATTACCAAGGTATCTTTATTATTTAAAACATTTTCGATAATTGCTTGTTGCTGTAACCGAAAGCTATCATAACCAAAATTTGCTTTTAATTTTACAAGTAAGTCTTTTTCTGTAAGCTGCATCATATTGCAAAAATAATGATAAAATATACGCTATAAATTATATATAATGGCTTTCAGCAAAATAATAGGTTAGGCTAATAATCGATTCTAATAACATATACCTGTTCTAATGCACCTTTTATCAATCTTAAACCAAACAAATATGTATTATTAATATTTAGATATAAAAAAAGCTGAACAATAATTATTGTTCAGCTTTTTAAAACGTAATCTATCTTGATTACTTATTCTTTATCTTAAGATGGCTCTTCTCCGTCTAATAATGGGGTGGTTTGTAATACGAAATCTTTTCCGTGTACATACTCATCATTTTCATCAGTTTTACTATAATCATATGCCCATCTGTGAACTTCAGGAATTGCTCCTGGCCAGTTTCCGTGAATATGTTCTACTGGAGTAGTCCATTCTAAAGTATTCGACTTCCAAGGGTTTTGTGTCGCTTTCTGACCTCTATACATAGAGATAAAGAAGTTTGCTAAGAAAATTAACTGAGCAGCTCCTCCAACAAATGCCATTAATGTCATGAATACGTTGATTTCTACTAAATCGTCAAACATTGGAAAGTTTGAATTCGTATAATAACGACGTGGTAAACCAGCTAAACCAACAAAGTGCATCGGGAAGAATACTCCGTAAGCCGCAATAATAGTTAACCAAAAGTGCCAATAACCTAATGTCTTATTCATCATTCTACCATACATTTTAGGAAACCAGTGATATACACCAGCAAACATTCCTAATAAAGCAGATACCCCCATTACTAAGTGGAAATGCGCTACTACGAAATACGTATCATGTACGTTAATATCTAAAGCTGAATCCCCTAAAACTAATCCTGTTAAACCTCCTGTTACGAATGTAGAAACTAATCCGATAGAGAATAACATGGCAGGGTTTAATTGTAAGTTACCTTTCCATAAAGTTGTTACATAATTAAATGCTTTTACAGCAGATGGAATTGCAATTAATACCGTTGTAAATGTAAATACAGATCCTAAGAAAGGATTCATTCCTGTAATAAACATATGGTGACCCCATACAATTGTTGATAAGAAAGCAATCGCGATGATTGATCCGATCATTGCACGGTATCCAAAAATTGGTTTACGAGCATTTGTTGAAATTACTTCAGAAGTAAGTCCTAATGCTGGTAATAAAATAATATATACTTCAGGGTGACCTAAGAACCAAAATAAGTGTTCAAATAATACAGGCGATCCTCCTTGATAATGTAATACTTCTCCTGAGATAAAAATATCTGATAAGAAAAATGAAGTTCCAAAACCTCTATCCATTATTAATAATAATGCTGCAGATAATAATACAGGGAAAGAAATAACACCAATAATAGCAGTGATAAAGAAAGCCCACATTGTTAGCGGCAATCTTGTCATTTTCATTCCTTTTGTACGTAAATTTAAAATCGTAACAATATAGTTTAACGATCCCATTAATGAAGATGCAACGAAAATAGCCATAGAAACTAACCATAACGTCATTCCCATTCCTGAACCTGGTATTGCTTGTGGCAATGCAGATAAAGGTGGATAAATTGTCCATCCAGCTGAAGCAGGTCCTGCTTCAACAAATAATGAAATAATCATGATTACTGATGATAAGAAAAATAACCAGTAAGATATCATGTTTAAGAAACCAGAAGCCATGTCACGAGCACCGATTTGTAATGGAATTAATAAGTTTGAAAATGTACCACTTAAACCAGCAGTTAATACAAAAAACACCATTATTGTACCGTGAATTGTAACCAATGCTAAGTACATATCAGGATTCATGATTCCATCTGTTTGATGGTCTCCTAAAAATGCTTCAATGATTGAAAATGATGTTTCTGGCCATGCAATTTGCAAACGAAATAACATAGACATAAAACCTCCTATAACTCCCATAAATATACCCGTAACAAGAAATTGTTTCGAGATCATTTTATGATCTTGACTGAAGATGTATTTGGTTACAAATGTTTCTTTGTGATGGTGATCTGACATAATCTATATATATACTTTTAAAAAATATCTTATTTAATAACTTGAGCTAACGTTTTTTGTTCTGATAACCACTTGTTGTATTCAGCTTCTTCAACAACAGTAATTTTCATTTGCATATTGTAGTGAGATGCACCACAAATTTTATTACACAACAACAAGTAATCAAACTCATAAGGATCTTCTCCTTTTACTTTTCTGATTTTATTAATTCCATCAGTTTTTGCAATAACTTCAGAACTTTGACGCATTTCTTCGGTTGTAAACTTAGGTGTAAATGCAAATTGAGTAACCATACCAGGTACACAGTTCATTTGCGCTCTAAAGTGAGGCATATAAGCTGAGTGTAATACGTCTTGAGAACGGAACTTAAATAAGATCTTTTTCCCTTTTGGTAAAACTAATTCTGTTACTTTTTTATCATCTTGAGAACTAGGGTCAGACATATCAACTCCCATAGAATTGATCCCTTTAATAAAGTTTACATTTCCTAAACCTAATTCATTATCTGCTCCTGCGTAACGTGCTTGCCAGTCGAATTGTCTTGAATATACTTCAATTTCAATCGGATTTTCATCATCACCAACATACATAATATTGTTCCATGCCCATAAACCATAACCAATTAAGATTACAATTGTAACTGCTGGTATAACCGTCCATATTAATTCTAACTTATGGCTATCTGCATAAAACAATGCTTTGTTTTCTTTTTTTCCTCTATACTTATAAGTAAAAAAGAAAATTAAGAATTGCATTGCAAATTGTACAATACCAATTAGCCAAAACGTAATATTAAATAAATTGTCATCGTGTTCTCCTTCAATTGAAGCAGATTCAGGTAACATAATTACATTCATTGCTATTAAACAGTAAACCATCATTGCGTATAGGAAAACTAAGAATCCTATGGCTAATTTACCTTGTGTTTCGTTGTCCTTATCTGTAGCAAGTACAGAACGAAGATTCATGATACGAGTAATTTGCCAGAAACTAACTCCTATTGCAACTGCTATGAAAATATAAAATAAAGCGAGCATATTATCTAAACTATTTGTTTATTAATTATAATTATTAATGGTCGTTACTATCTTCACCTCTGTGTTCGATGTTATAGTAATGGTGTGTTTCACTCTCGTGTAAGAATGGATTTCCTTTTGCTAGTGGATTTGCTTTTGCGAATGCGCTAAAAGTAGCGTATATAAACAATCCTAAGAAGAATAAAATACCACTTATTTCTCCTATTCCGAACCCGTATTGAGCTCCAACTGTTCCTGGCATAATCATTACGAATAAATCTAAATAATGACCAGCTAAGATTACAACTCCTCCTATTGTTACAAACCAAGGAACGCTTTTAAAATCGCTATTGATTAATAATAATATTGGAAAGATGAAATTCATAACTACCATTGCTAAAAACGGCACTTTGTATTCATTAAAACGCAATAAGAAATAGGTAGTTTCTTCAGGAATATCCGCATACCAGATTAACATAAACTGTGCAAACCATAAGTATGTCCAGAATACTGAAAAACCAAACATGTATTTTGCTAAATCATGAATATGACTATCGTTTACAAATGGTAAATGACCTTTAGCTCTTAAATAAATTGTTACAAAAGCAATTACTGTTAAAGCTGAGACTAAGAAAGTTGCTAATACATACCAACCGAATAATGTAGAGAACCAGTGTGGGTCGATACCCATAATCCAATCCCAAGACATCATAGATTCAGTAATCATAAAAAGGAATAAGAAAATTACAGAAATATTATAATTTCTTTTGTGTAATTTTAAATCTCCGTTTTCTTGCGCTATAGATCCTTTTCTAATTACAAAACGATATACATTCCATACCGTTAAATAAAAGATACTTCTCATTAACCATCCTGGTGTATTTAAAAACCATTTTTTACCATCTACTACAGCATCGTAGTTTGGACTTTGTGGATCAAAAACACCTTCACCCATCCAAGGGAATAAATGATTCATATGCATAAATGTAGCGATTAAAAACACTAACATTATAGCACTTACATAGTGTAAGTTTGCTGTAATAGCTTCCATTACTCTAAATAATACGATAGACCAACCTGCTTGTGCTACTCTTTGTATTGCGTAAAAAGCTAACACTAATAATGTAACTCCTAAGAAAAACATTAAAGCTACAAAGAATGCTGCCCAAGGGCGATTCTGCATTTGGTGAAAAGCATGTTCTGCATGAGCATCATGATTCTCTTCGTGCGTTTTAACAGCATCAGTATGCGCAACTTCAGTTTCAGTATGATGTTCTTTTACTGCTGCTTTATGTGTTGAATCTGCTACTTGTTTTGTCTCAGTATCTGTTGTATGAACAGCTGTACTATCGCTAGCATGCTCTTCAGTTACTTTTTCTTCATGATTTTCTTCTTCACCATGCGCTTCAGCTTTCGCTTCTTCAACATGTGCTACTGCTGTTGTTTCATGAGAGTCAGCAACACTGTGGTCTGCTCCATGAGCATCGTGTTGTTTTGCTAAAATCTCTTTTGCTTCTTTTAATGTTTTAGGTGCACTATAAAAACTCCAAACAGTTCCTATAAGTCCCAAAGCCATTAAAATAATAGCTAGCATTTTTAATTTTCCTGAAAACTTGTACATATCTTAACTATCTATTATATACTTATTTTAATTCGCTTCTTAACTTCTCTACATACTGTACAACTTGCCAACGCTCCTTGTACTGTAATTGTGTAGCATGAGATCCCATTAAATTTTTACCATACATAATAACATGGTAAATATTTCCTGAATTTAAATCTCTGTCTTTATAATTTGGTATACCATTAAATTTATCTCTTTGAGATAAAACTCCATTACCATCACCTTTTGTTCCGTGACAAGTAGCACAGTAAATTCCGTATAACTCTTTACCTTTTGATAAATTCTTTTCAGTAACAGCTAATGGATTTTTCAATTCAGCTTTTGCTTTCTCATATCCTTCTTGAGTATTCGGAATATCATATGCTACAATACCTTTTCTGCTTACAGTTCCTGCAACTGGTAATCTATTAACCATTTTAGCATTTAAACCATCAGCACCATTTACGTCATAAGGAACAGATACATACATATCTGGCATATATTGTAATTGAGGTGTACGTTTATCACCACATGAAATAACACTTGTTATTACAACTAAAGCGACGATTATTTTTACAAAACTTTTCATATCTCTTTATTAGTGCTTTTCTACTATGTTAATCTCTACAGCTCCAGTCGATTCAACCAATGCTTTTAACTCGTCTTCATTACCATGAACAGGGATCTCCATTAAGAAATGATCATCTGTAGTTCTTGGATCTGGATTTTCTGCTTCTTTAAATGGCCATATTCTACTTCTCATATAAAAAGTAATAACCATTAAGTGAGCTGCAAAAAACACTGTTAATTCAAACATAATTGGTACAAAAGCTGGCATATTTGTAAACCAACTAAAGTTAGGCTTACCACCAATATCTTGTGGCCAATCTTGAATCATCATGTAATTAGTCATCCAAATAGCAAAGCATAATCCTGTAATTCCGTAAAAGAATGCAGTAATTGCTAAACGTGTTGGCGCTAATCCTAATGCTTTGTCTAGTCCGTGAACTGGAAATGGACAAAATACTTCTTCGATATGGTGATGATTTTCTCCTTTGATTTTCTTAACGGCATCCATTAAGATATCATCATCATTGTAAAATGCGTGAATTACTTTATTAGTGCTCATTGTTCTCCTCTCTTAATTTTTTAAAATTCTCTCCTGAAGATTTCAAGATTGTCTTAACTTCTGCCTGTGCTATTACTGGGAATGTTCTTGCATATAATAAGAATAATACAAAGAAAAATCCGATAGTTCCTACAAAAATACCTACATCAACAAATGTTGGTTCAAAACGCCACCATGTAGATGGTAAGTGTCCTTTACTTAATACAATTGCGATAATATCAAAACGCTCAAACCACATACCAATGTTTATAATGATTGAGATGATAAAAGAAAAGATAAAACTTCTTCTTAATTTCTTAATCCATAAAAACTGTGGTAAAATGATGTTACACCATAATAATGACCAAAATGCCCATCCGTATGCTCCTGCTTCGGCTCCAAATGATAAGTATGTATAGTTTTCATAAGGTGAACCTGTATACCATGCGATAAAGAATTCTGTTGCATATGCTACAGCAACAATACCACCTGTTAAAAGGATTACGATATTCATATATTCTACGTGCAAACGTGTAATATAAGCTTCCATATTAGTAACCTTACGCATAATACCTAATAAGGTTTGTACCATTGCAAATCCTGAAAAGATTGCTCCTGCTACGAAGTAAGGTGGAAATATTGTTGAGTGCCATCCTGGGTTAATAGAAGTAGCAAAATCCATCGATACGATTGTGTGTACAGAAAGTACTAATGGTGTTGCTAAACCTGCTAACACTAAAGACACTTCTTCAAAACGTTGCCAATCTTTTGCTCTACCAGACCATCCGAAAGATAATAAAGCGTAAATTTTCTTTTGAAAAGGCTTTACTGCTCTATCACGAATCATTGCAAAATCTGGTAATAAACCTGTCCACCAGAAAACTAATGATACCGATAAATAAGTTGAAATTGCAAATACATCCCATAATAATGGTGAGTTAAAGTTTACCCATAGCGAACCAAATTGGTTTGGCATTGGTAACACCCAATATCCATTCCATGGACGCCCCATGTGAATAATTGGAAATAATCCTGCTTGAAAAACCGCAAAGATTGTCATTGCTTCTGCCGAACGGTTAATTGCCATTCTCCATTTTTGACGGAATAGTAATAGTACTGCCGAAATCAATGTTCCTGCGTGACCAATACCTACCCACCAAACGAAGTTGGTAATATCCCAAGCCCAACCAATGTTTTTACTTAATCCCCACACACCGATACCAGTACCGACTGTGTAGAAAATACATCCAAATCCCCATAGCATTGCTGCTAAAGAAATATAAAATGCGATATACCAATTTTGATTTGCTTTACCTTCGATAGGTTTTGCAATGTCTTCAGTGATATCATGGTAACTTTTGTTACCCAACACTAAAGGTTCTCTATAAGATGATTCGTAATGAGACGACATAAATCTATATACTTATTAATTATATTATTAAGCTTCGTTTGTATTTCTTACTTTCACTTGGTATACTACGTTTGGTTTTGTACCAATATAGTCTAACACGTGGAAAGCTCTATTATCTTCTTTTAATGCTGCTACTGCATCTTCAGAATTGTTAACATCTCCAAACACCATTGCTCCTGTAGAACAAGCTGATGAACATGCTGTTTCAAATTCGTCTTTATTTACAGCTCTACCTTCTTTTTTAGCTTTTAAGATAGTTGCTTGAGTCATTTGAATACACATAGAACATTTTTCCATAACTCCACGAGAACGAACTACTACATCTGGATTTAACACCATCTTACCGTATTCGTTGTTCATGTTGAAATCGAATTCGTTATTTTCAGCATAGTTAAACCAGTTGAAACGACGTACTCTATATGGACAGTTGTTTGCACAGTATCTTGTACCAACACATCTGTTATATGCCATTTGATTTTGACCTTGACGACCGTGAGATGTTGCTGCAACCGGACAAACTGTTTCACATGGTGCGTGATTACAGTGCTGACACATCATTGGTTGGAAAGCTACTTCTGGGTTTTCTGCAGAATTTTCTAAAGCGTCAAATAAATCACCTTTACTTAATTCTAAAACTCTTTCTGTATACTTTCTTTCAACGTCTTTATTCGCTAAGTTAGGATTCTCTGCTTTGAATTCTTCAATAGTCATTGAAGCTTCATGCTGCTTATCTGCAACAGTAGAAGAATAATAACGATCGATACGTAACCAGTGCATATCTCTACCTACACGTACTTCATCTTTACCTACAACTGGCACATTGTTTTCTGCATGACATGCTACTACACATGCCCCACATCCTGTACAAGATGTTAAATCAATAGATAAATTAAAGTGGTGACCAACTTCACGATTATGATCGTCCCATAAGTCTATTTTACTAGCCTCTGTTTCTTGGTGATCATAAGAAACCATTGCTGGCTTATTCCAAGTATGTTTTGGGTCTAAGTTTTTATTATTAACTTGTTGTAATGTAGCTTCTTTTAAGATATCATGACGACCTGCAAGTGTACTTTGTACCTGAGTACAAGCAAACTTATGCCATCCTGAAGTTTTCTCGATAGCAACATTGTATTGTACATTGTTACCATTCTTTAAGAAAGGATACGCGTTAATACCAACTTGCATCTCTTCTTTTAAACCTTCAGTTCTACCATAACCTAATGCTAAACCAACCGATCCTTTTGCTTGACCTGGCTGAATCATTACAGGAACATTCTTAATTGTTACTCCGTTTACTGTTACGCTTGCGTAGTTACCGTTAATTGCTCCGTTATCTTTCACTGGGTTTTCAAAACCTAATTCTCTAGCATCAGCCATAGAAACAGTTAGGTAGTTATCCCAAGCTGCACGAGTAATAGGATCTGGTAATTCTTGTAACCAAGGGTTGTTGGCCTGCTTACCATCACCTAATGCAGTTGATGAATATAAGTTTAATTCGAATCCTGAAGAATTATGAGCAGCTCTTACTAATTCAACTGCAGCTGTATTTATAACTACTGTAGTTTCAAAAGCCTCTTCTGCTGATAATGTTTCTGGTTTAAAGAAACCATCATGTAATGCTTGATTCCAAGATGCGCCACCTAAAACAGTAGTGCTCCAAAATTCTTTTAAAGTATCGTAATAGTTTACAGAACTACCAGACCATTTTAACAACACATCTTGTAACTGACGTGTATTAAATAATGGAGAAATAGTTGGCTGCATTAAACTATAAGTACCTTTAGTTGCCATAACATCTCCCCAACTTTCTAAGTTATGAGGTGTAGGCAGTGTATATTGTGTAGCCTTAGCTGTTACATCATCTTGAGTAGATAAAGCAACAGATAATTTTAATTTTTTAATTCCTTCTGCTAATTCATTTGCATTTGCTAAAGTATATAAAGGGTTGGTGTTATAAGTAACTAAACCTTTAACCTTACCACTTTTAATATCTGCAACTAATTCAGCTACTTGAGTATCGTTACCTTGACGCGTTAAATTAACGGCTTGAGTATCGAAAATCTCACTATTTAATTTCTCATTAATTGCAAAGGCAATTAACTGAGCGTTTTTATCATTTAAACCTGTAACTACAACTCCTTTTGAACCTGCTTTCTTTAAATCGCTAGCTAGCTTTTTAATTTCAGCATCAAGCTTTGTTGCTTTAGACGGAAGAGATTCTCCTGTTACAGCATTATATAAATTAACCAAAGCGTATACTTGATCAGAAGGCTTTACCACCATTCTTTTATCAGCATTTGCTCCTGCTAAAGACATATTACTTTCTATTTGAACATGGTGAGACATTTTACCAGACTCAGCTCTACGCCCATCTGCATAAGATTTCTCATATCCACCTTGCCAATCACCAATAAAATCAGCACCGACAGAAACAATTACTTCTGCTTTACTAAAATCGTAATTAGGCATAGCACGTTTACCATACATAGCTTCAAAAGCATCAGCAGTTGCACTTTCTGAAATTGCATCATAAACAACGTGTTTAACGTTTGGATATGCAGCAGTAAAATCAGCAATTACTTTTTCAGTAGAAGGACTCGCTAAAGTACCTGTTAATAAAACTACTGGTTCGTTTGCATCTTTTAATTCATTAAGTTTAGCTACAATTTCTTTATCGGCATCAGCCCAAGAAATTTCAGCACCTCCTTTTTTAGGTTCTTTTAAACGTAAGTCACCATCATATAATGATAAGACAGATGCTTGCGTACGTGCGTTTGTTTCTCCTCCTGCTTGCTTATTAGGCATTACAAGAATAGGACGACCTTCGCGTGTTTTTACTAATACGTTTGCAAAATCAAAACCATCTGCAATTGTAGTTGCATACCAATCAGCAACGCCTGCAACGATATCATTAGGTTGTACTACATAAGGGATTGATTTTCTTACGGGACCTTCACAGGCAGCTAAAGAAGCGGCAGCTGTTGTAAATCCAACGTATTTCAAGAAATCTCTACGTGAAGTAGATGATGTTTCTAATGTTTCTTTATCACCTAAAAACTCATCTGTAGGAATATCTTGTACAAACTCATTATTACGTAGCGTTTCAACAACAGAACTACCTTTAAGTTCTTCAACACTTTGCCAGTATTTTTTGTTTGAAGCCATTTATATACGTGTTTTTCTACTTTCTAATTGATTAATAGTGGCACTTACCACACTCTTTTCCTCCTAATTGAGCAATTGTAACTTGGTCAACGTTATACTTTGCTGCTAATTCTTTATGAATTTTCGCATAATACTCGTTTCCTTTTAAGTCAACCTTAGTTTCTTTATGACAATCGATACACCAACCCATTGTTAATGGAGAGTACTGATATACTTCTTCCATTTCTTCAACTGGCCCATGACATTTCTGACATTTTAAACCTGCAACTGTTACGTGTTGTGAGTGATTATAATATGCAAAATCTGGTAAATTATGAACTCTAACCCATTTTACAGGTTTCGTTTCACCAGTATACTCTAAGTTTTCAGCATCCCATCCGGCTGCATCATAAATCTTAGCAATTTCTTTATCTAAGTCAGACTTCACTAAAGTATGATCATCCATCACTACTTTCGTATCATCAGCAACTTCTGAAATGTTTTTATGACAATTCATACAAACACTTACTGAAGGAATACCTGAAGTTTTACTGTGTTTTGCAGAAGAGTGACAGTATTGACAGTCAATCTTATTATCACCTGCGTGAATTTTATGTGAAAAAGCAATTGGTTGAATTGGCTGATACCCTTCATCAACACCTACCTGAAACAATGTTCCGAATAAAATATAAGCTCCAATTAAGGCTCCGAATATTACCGTTAACACGTGTAAAAAAGTATTTTTCTTAATACCTGCCCACAACTCAGCTGTTTGCCCTAATAACCCAGGAGTTTTTGGCGCTCCTTTTAACTCACTAATTGTTTTTAACAAACTAGCAATAATTAAGAAAGCTGTAATAATAGCTGCTGCTAATAAATACAACAACCATCTTGGAGCATCACCTTTTTCAGCAGCTCCAACTGCAGCAACTGCTTCACCTGCTTTTTTAATTTCTCCTACAGTTGTATAATACAGAATATCATCGATATTTTTATCTGTTAACTGAGGAAAAGCGGTCATGTTAGACTGCTTATATTCATCAAAAATTTCGTTAGCATCCTTATCCCCAGAAGCTCTTAACGCTGCATTGTCTTTAATCCAAGACTTCAACCAGTCGTTTTCTCTTCTTTCTTCTATACTACCTAACTTAGGTCCCACAAGTTTTTTATCTAACTTGTGACAAGAAGCACATAAAGACTTAAATAATTTCTTTCCTTCTTTCTGACGCGCCTCGTCAATTTCTTGTGAAAACGCTGAAAAGCTTACGAATAAAACTAATAAGAAAGCTAAACTCTTTACGAGTGTTTGGGTTAATCTGCTGTGATGTTTCACACTTTTCATACTATTAAATATAAGTTTTGTATCTGTTTTGGTACAGTTTTTTCTATAATGCTAATATAAAATCAGCACATAGAAAGCTGGACAAAAGTACTACTTCTCTCTAAATTGTGAAATGTTAAGAGATTGCTAATTCTTAATTTATAACTATTCTAAATAATCCCCGCAGACAATCTATTAAATTACAAGTCGTTACTTTTGTAAAAAAGTTTAATAAAATGAAAAAAAGAAGCATTATAGTAAGTTTAATTTTAACTCTTGCTTTTGGTATTTTTAGCACTAGTGCTCAAGATAATTATACTGATAATAAAGATATTAATTCCTTAATAGCAAAGAAAAGAGAGTATAATAAACACAATGGAACTGGCTTTAGAATCCAATTATATAACGGTTTGGAAAGAAGAGCTAAAAGCTTACGCTATCGATTTCAAGTTGAATTTCCTGGTGTTTATACAAAACTTAAATACGACCAACCAGATTGGAAAGCACAAGTAGGTAATTATAAAACAAAATTACAAGCCGACAGAGCTTTGAATGATATAAAAGAAAAATTTAATGGTGCCATTGTTGTTCCGTTATAAACCAAAATTTAAGAATAAAAAAAGCGAAATCAATTGATTTCGCTTTTTTTGTTTTGAATATCACCTTTTAATAGGCTCTTTCATCACTTCCTTCATAAAAGTTTATAAACGCTTGGTTTACTACTCGATTACCTCCATCTGTAGGATAATCTCCTGTAAAATACCAATCTCCTAAATTATCAGGACATGCTTTATGTAAATCTTCTACATTCTGAAAAATCACTTCAATATCTGATGTAATATCAGCAGTTTTTAACATTTGAGCAATTTTAGCTGAAATTTCTTTATCAGTAAAAGGGGCATACATTTCCTTTACATAATTAACTACGTCTTTATCTTCATTCGACGCCTGCTTTTTACACTTTTCGTAAACTGTATCAATGATATGATATTGATCCGTTTCTTTCAATAATTCTAAAGCTGCTTTAAAAGCGATAAAGTCATTAATTTTAGCCATATCGATACCATAACAATCTGGATAACGAATTTGTGGCGCTGAAGAAACTACAACTATTTTCTTCGGATTTAAACGATCTAATATTTTAATAATACTTTTCTTTAAAGTAGTACCACGCACAATACTATCATCAATAATCACCAAATTATCAGTTGATTTTACAACTCCGTACGTTACATCATATACATGCGCTACTAAATCATTACGACTACTATCATCAGTAATAAAAGTTCGAAGTTTTGCGTCTTTAATGGCTATTTTTTCAAAACGTGGTCTTTTAGAAAGAATCTCAACAACTCTTTCTTTTGATAATTTTCCATCACCTGCTAAAATAGCAGCAGTTTTTTGCTGATTCAACACATCCTCAGCAGCTTCCATCATTCCGAAGAATGACGTTTCAGCAGTATTAGGAATGTAAGAAAAAACTGCATTTTCAATATCATTATCAATCGATTTTAACACTTCTGGAAAAACATATTTCCCTAAATTTTTACGCTCTTCATAAATTGAAGCATCGCTTCCTCTAGAAAAGTAGATACGCTCAAAAGAACATGCTTTTTTAACACGTTGTTCTAAAACCGATTTCATTGAAACTTCACCATCTTTTTTGATGATTAAAGCATGTCCTCTATCTATTTCTTTAATCTCATCAATAGGTACATTAAATACTGTTTGAATTGCAGGGCGCTCTGATGCTACCACAACAACTTCATCATCTTGATAATAAAATGCTGGACGAATTGCAGACGGATCTCTTAAAACAAAAGCATCACCATGTCCTAACAGCCCTGCCATTGCATAACCACCATCCCAGTTTTTTGCTGATCGCTGTAAAATTCGCTGAATATCTAAATGTTCTTCTATAAACGGTGATGCATCTTTTTTACTAAAACCTGCTTCTTTTGCTTTAATGTATAAATCTGAAACTTCATCTTCTAAAAAATGACCGATTTTTTCCATTACAGTAACCGTATCTGTAAACTCTTTTGGATGCTGACCTAAGTCAACTAAATCATTTAACAATTGCTTAGAGTTGGTCATATTAAAATTACCTGCAACTATTAAACTTTGATGTTTCCAATTACTTTGACGCAAAAATGGATGTACGCTTTCTATAGAGTTTTTACCAAAAGTACCATAACGTACGTGCCCTAAAAAAAGGTTTCCTAAATAAGGCACATTTTCTTCTTGCCACTTAGTATCGTCTACTTTATCAGGATTTTCTTCTAAAACACCGCTAATTCTTTCATTTACTTTTCCGAAGATATCTTGAATTGGTTGCGACTGATTAGATCGTATTCTACTAATATATCTTGTTCCTGGTGCTACATTAAATTTAATACTCGCCAAACCTGCACCGTCTTGACCACGATTGTGCTGTTTTTCCATTAACAAGTACATTTTATTTACACCATAAAATGCGGTTCCGTATTTGTCTTTATAATATTGTAATGGCTTTAATAATCTAACCATTGCAATACCACATTCATGTTTAATAGCGTCACTCATTTGATAAAATATTTAATTGTATTGTGTTGTTGTTATATAAAAAAATCCGCAGCAAAAAGCGCGGATTTTTATTTATGATAATTCTATATCAAATTGTGTTAATTCTTTAAAAGACTGCAAGCGCGTTTGCACTTCGTCTTTCGTTAGTTCTTCCATTCGCTGTGTTCCGAATTTCTCAACACAAAAAGAAGCTAAATTAGAACCATAGATAATTGCGTTTTTCATATTTTTAAACGAAACATCTTCTGTTTTTGCTAAATACCCGCAAAAACCTCCTGCAAAAGTATCTCCTGCTCCTGTTGGATCAAAAACTTCTGCCAATGGCAATGCTGGTGCAAAGAACATCTTTCCTTCATTAAACAATAAAGCTCCGTGTTCTCCTTTTTTAATCACTACATATTTTGGTCCCATTTCATGGATTTTTTTCGCTGCATTCACCAACGAATATTCTCCACTTAACTGACGCGCCTCTTCATCATTAATTGTAATAACATCTACTCGTTTTAAAACGGTATGTAAATCTGCTAAAGCAATATCCATCCAAAAATTCATAGTATCTAATACTACTAATTTAGGGCGTTCGTTCATTTGATCTAAAACAGATGCTTGTGTTAACGGGTGTAAATTACCTAACATAACAATACCTGCATCCTTAAACTCTTCGGGTACTACTGGTGTAAAGTGTTCTAACACATTTAACTCAGTAATTAAAGTATCACGAGAGTTCATATCATTATGATATTTACCACTCCAAAAGAAAGTTTTACCTTCTTCAACAACTTCAATACCATCGGTATTAATTCCTTTGTTGTTCATCATATCTAAATATGACTTCGAAAAATCTCCTCCAACAACAGAAACTACGCCTGTTTTTACACCAAATTGAGAAGCTGCCAAACCAACAAAAGTTCCAGAACCTCCTAATATTTTATCTGTTTTACCAAAAGGTGTTTCAATAGCATCAAAAGCTACGGTACCAACTGCTAATAATTTACTCATTTCTTATTTTTTTACTGTAATTTTGCACTTTTAAATAAAGTGTCTTTTGAAGATGCAAAAATAGTTTTAAAAAATGACTATCAAAGAAATACAAGAAGAAATTATTGACGAGTTTTCTATGTTTGATGACTGGATGGAACGTTACGAATATATAATTGACTTAGGTAAATCGTTACCTTTAATAAATGATACTTATAAATTAGATGAGAATTTAATAAAAGGATGTCAATCAAAAGTGTGGTTATATTCTGAATTAAAAAATGATACTATTGAATTTACCGCAGATAGTGATGCTATTTTAACTAAAGGAATTGTAGCATTGTTATTAAGAGTATATTCTAACCAAACTCCGCAAGAAATTATTGAAGCTAAAACCGATTTTATTGATCAAATAGGATTAAAAGAACATTTAAGTCCAACAAGAGCAAATGGGTTAGTTTCTATGGTAAAGCAAATAAAAATGTATGCGATTGCACAACAATCGAAATTAACGAATTAAAAGAACAACGAAATGACCGATAAAGAACTAGACGAATTAGGAGATAAAATAGTAGGTGTTTTAAAAACAATTTACGATCCAGAAATTCCTGTTGATATTTACGAGTTAGGCTTAATTTATGATGTATTTGTTTCTGAAGAATATAATGCTAAAATTTTAATGACTTTAACATCACCTAACTGCCCAGTTGCAGAAAGTTTACCTGTTGATATTGAAGAAAAAGTAAAATCACTGAAAGAAATTAATGCTTGTGAAGTAGAAATTACTTTCGATCCTACTTGGACGCAAGAAATGATGAGTGAAGAAGCAAAACTAGAACTAGGAATGCTATAAAATGGCTAAAGAAATTATAAATAGAATTGCAAACAGCAAATTAATAACCATAGATCTTGAAGATTACTACCCTCAAGGGAAAAGGGTAGTTTTTGATATTAAAAATTGGCTATATGAAGAATTGATTCTTCGTGAAAAAGATTTTAGAGAGCTAGTGAAAAACCATGATTGGTCGCAATACAAAAACAATTATGTTTCACTCACCTGTTCTTCGGATGCTATTATTCCGTCTTGGGCATATTTGTTATTAACAGCGCAATTATCTGCATTTGCAAAAAAGACTGTAGTTGGAGGTTTAGAATTACTGGAAACCGTAATTTATCAAGAGGTAATTAATACGTTAGAAGTATCTCAGTTTAAAGATAAACCAATTATAATTAAAGGCTGTACGAATAAACCGATACCTGCATCTGCTTACACCTTATTAATTAGCAAAATTCAACCAATAGCAAAAACAATAATGTTTGGTGAAGCCTGCTCTACCGTTCCGCTTTATAAAAAAATGAAATAACCCCTATTAAATTATTTTCACAATGAAAAAGCTCCTACTAATACTACTTGTATGTTGTTCTTTCAATATTTTTTCTCAAGAGATAAAAAAAGATAGTATTCCTAAAAGACTAACTGTCACAGGTAAATATACTTTTTTATTTAACCAATCTTCTTTTGCAAATTGGGCAGCAGGAGGTAACAATACCATTGCTGGAAATATGGGACTTGAATACGATTTTAACTACAAGAAAAATAAGTGGAACTGGGATAATAAATTAACTACAAGTTACGGATTAAGTCATATTGATGAAAAAGGATTAAGAAAAACAGATGACAATTTCGAATACAACTCTTTATTAGGTTTAAAAACTTCTAATTTTTGGTTTATTTCATTCTTCACAAATTTCAAAACACAATACAGTAAGGGTTACGAATATAAAGATGACATAAAAACACCTAAATCTGATTTTTTCTCTCCTGCTTATTGGAGTTTCGGCCCTGGTATGCTTTGGAAAAAATCTGACAACGCACGAATAAACATCGCTCCTGCCACTGCTCGCTACACTTTTGTTTCTTCTGAATTTTCTGGGAAATTCGGTGTAAAAGATGGTAAACAAACTAATTTTGGATTAGGATTTAATTTATCTGCTTATTTTAAGCAAGAAATCATGAAAGACATTACCATGGAAAATATTGTAGCTATATATTCCGATTATTTAAAAAACCCTTTTAACATTGACATTAACCATCAATTAAATCTAGTTGTTAAAATTAACAAATACATATCTACAAATCTTGGGTTACATACAATTATAGATGACGATGCATCAAGTAAAATACAATTTAAAGAAGTATTTGGGCTTGGAGTAAATTATATTTTTCATCAGAAGTGACTTTTTATAAATAATATTGTCTAAACCTAAAGGAGTGCGACTTCACTCTTTTTAAAAATAAAAACATACATTACAATGAAAAAATTATTAGCCATAGCTATTTTATTCGGTGCTTTAACAATTAATGCACAAGAAGACAAAAAAGAAGAATTAAAGGAAGGCTGGAAAAGAGGCGGAAATATTTCTTTCTTATTCAATCAATCTGCATTTAACAACTGGTTAGCTGGTGGTGCAAATAACATATCTGGTACTTTAGGCATCAATTACGATTTTAACTACACCAAAGGAGATTGGACTTGGGATAACAAACTACTTGCTTCTTACGGATTAACAAAAATCAAAAAAGAAGATATTCAAAAAACGGATGACCGTTTAGAATTTAATTCTTTGGTTGGTAAAAAAGCTTCTGGATACTGGTATTACTCAGCTTTTTTAAACTTTAAAACACAAATGTCTTCAACTGATGTTGCTGGCGTACAAACATCTCATTTTTTCTCACCTGCTTATTTCCAATTTGGACCAGGTATGTTATGGAAAAAATCTGATGATTTAAAAGTAAACTTCGCTCCAGCAACTTCTAAATTAATTGTAGTTCACTCTCATTTAACTGATTTCGGACCTGCTTTTGGTGTTAAACAAGGAGAAAGCTCTCGTTACGAATTAGGTGCAGCAGTAAATGCGTATTATAAATTAGACATCATGAAAAACATTTCTGTTGAAAACATCTTAAATTTATACAGTAACTATTTAGAAGATTTTCAAAATGTTGATATTGATTACACTGTTAATGTAGTAATGAAAGTTAATAAATATATCTCTGCAAACCTTTCTATGCAAGCTATATACGACGACAATGCTTATGAAGGATTTCAAACAAAAGAAATATTTGGTTTAGGAGTAAACTACGGTTTCTAATAAATTATTTTCACATAAAAAGAAAACCTCAAGGAATCATATCCTTGAGGTTTTCTTTTTTACCTATTTTAGCTCTAAATTTTAAAAAGAATGACTTTATTAATAATTTACGCAACAGTATCTATCTTTTTTTCATTCATCTGCTCAATACTAGAAGCTGTATTGCTAAGTGTAACACCTACATTTGTTAATGTAAAAAAGAAAGAAGGGAAAGTTTTTGCAACACAACTAGAAACATTAAAAAAGGATGTAGATAAGCCACTAATTGCTATCTTAACCTTAAACACACTTGCTCATACAGTAGGAGCTATTTTAGTTGGTACCGAAGCTAAGAAAATTTTTAATGATGATGGTTATGGTGTTTTTATCGTTTCTGCAACAATGACTATTTTAATTCTTGTTGCTTCAGAAATCATCCCTAAAACTGTGGGAGCTACTTACTGGAAACAACTTGCTGGTTTTACTACAAAAGCTTTAAACATAATGATTTTCCCTTTAAAATGGACAGGTGTTTTATGGATACTACAACTAACAACAAAACTAATTGGAGGAAAAGGTGGGCATGGCGAAAGTGTGTTAAGCCGAGAAGATTTTTCTGTTATGACAGATATTGCTGAAAAAGAAGGTGTTTTTCAAGAAAATGAAAGCAATGTTATTAGAAACATGCTTAACTTTAAAGAAGTTCAAGCAAAGGATATCATGACACCGCGTACTGTTATTACAATTGCTGATGAAAACCAAACCATTCAATCTTTTTTTGATATTAATAAAAAACTACACTTTTCTAGAATCCCTGTATTTTCTGATAAAACAGATAATATAACAGGTTATTTTTTAAAAGACGAACTCTTACTAGCTATCATTGATAAAAAAGGCGACAATCCTTTAAAATCAATTAAAAGAGATATAATTATAGCGAATAGAGATCTATCTATCCCTGATTTGTTTGACAAGTTGATCAAACAACGTGAACATTTAGCGTTAGTGGTTGATGAATACGGATCGGTAAGTGGCTTAGTTACTCAAGAAGATGTTATTGAAACATTGTTAGGTTTCGAAATAATGGATGAAAGCGATAATGTTGCCGATTTACAGAGTTTAGCAAGAAAAAACTGGAAAAAAAAACTAGGTGACCTAAACGATTTAGATAAAAAATAAGTTTTAAAATTAAGGTATAAAAAAAGGAGTGAATATAATTCACTCCTTTTTTTATGATTGATGAACTATAACTAATCGTTAATCGTCCAAGATACATAATACATAGAACCTATTAATCCAGATCCTGGCGCTACAACATACTCTTTTCTTGTTAAGTTAGTACCACCTACTTTAATTCTTGATTTTAAAGAAGGAATTCTATAATTAATTTGTGCATCTAATACTGTTCTACTATCAACATTTCCACTTAAGAAACCAGACTGCCATAAGAATTCATTTTGCCACCTAGCATTTACATTAAATCCAAAATTATTAAATAAATTTTCATTTCCAAACATCACCTTTACTTGATGCTCTGGTGTATTAAACCCTGGTTCGAATTCTACATCTTCTTCTTGGTCGAAAACTAGCTTACTTAAAGTATAATTGGCTCCAAAGTTAAATGTTCTAAATAATTTTGTATTTAATCCAATACCAATACCATATGATTGAACATCTGCTGTTGTATTAGAGTTTAAGGCAAATTCTGTCGCATCGACTGGACTACCAAGAGGACCTGTAAGAATAGTGTTTCCATAATTAGGAACAATTACATTCTTAGTCGCCACAAAATTTTCATATTGATTATAATAACCATTTACGTCTAACTCTAAAATATTAGTATCTGTTATATTTACTATACTTCTATAACCTAATTCGTAAGATGATACTCTTTCTGGCTTAATAGCCGTAGGTGTTACATTTACATAAGCCCCATTATCTAATACAAATGCTTTTTCAAATACTTGCGCTCCTGTAATAGTATTTGTTGTACCATCATTGTTTAATACTTGCGCAGAAAAACGTTCGATATTGTCTAAAGATGTACCTAAAAGAAATTTATTAGGACCAGATCTCAATCCGAAATACTGCTCTATTGTACTAGGTGTTCTAAATCCTGTTTGGTATGAAATTCTTAGTATTTTATTTTCTTTAATTGAGTAGTTTAATGCTACCCTTGGAGAAAAATCCCCTTCAAAATTAGATGATTTATCATAACGAACAGAACCTGTGAACTTTAAACGTTCATCTAAAAACTTCTTTTGTATCTGTGAATAAACACCATACATATCAAATTCAATAGGGCTATTCTCATCAGTAAATAAAGTACCTTGAGAGTTAATATTAAATTTACGATATGAACCACCAATTTGTATTTCACCCCATTTAATTAAATCTCTAAAATTATAATTTGCGTCTGCATGGTAAAAACTTGTTTCATCTTTAACACCTGCTCCACCCTGTGATATAGGTGTTGTAACAGCTTCATCTAATGCTTGATTAAAAGCTGCGGTTCCTGGCTGTAACCTATTTCTATCTGCAAAAGCTCTTGCTGATGCATCATTACCAGGAGTTACTCCTGGAACACCTCCTGCAAAAGCAGTTCCATATTCACCGAACCAAGTTCTATTATCATTATATTTAGAGTTTAAAGCAAGACCTAAAAATCGAACATCATGTGTTCTGTCTCCTCCATCATTACCATTAAAATATCCACGGACAAAAAAGTTTTTACCCAATACTTCTAATTTGTGTTGCTCTACATAATAATCTTCTTGCGAAAATCTGTTTACAGCCTGATACAAGTTATTTCCTTTTGAAAAACGAGAGTTATAAACTATTTCTAGCTTATCATTACCCATTGGTCTAAAATGTAATGATCCGTCAAATTTTAATCCGTAACCATCGTAATCGTATAAATCAGTTTCAGCATATCCTGTCCTACTTACTTTTCCAATACCAGGAAAAGTAAAAGTAGCTTCATCTCCATAAAAATTTACACCGTCATAATCGGGAGTATTATTTCTATTTCCTGCAATAATCTCACCTCCAACACCTGTTGTATTAGAATCATCATTTGCATGCCATTCTTCAGCTTTATAAACTGTTAAATTAACTTTTGCTGCGAAATAATCACTAAATTTATGAGCCATTCTAATACCTACATCATAAAACTGATCAGATCCTGATTGCTCTTGTTCAATAAAACCTGTTTTAAAATATGTACTAATTCCATCATATTTAAAAGGGTTTTTACTTCTCATTAATAAGATACCATTAAATGCATTTGCACCATATAAGGCAGAAGAAGCTCCTGGTAATATCTCAACATCTTTTACATCTAACTCAGATAAACCAACTATGTTACCTGCCGAGAAGTTAAGTGCTGGTATTGATGTTTCAACACCATCTACTAACTGTACAAATCTTGTATTATCAAAACTAGAAAAACCACGTGAGTTTACAGATTTAAATCCATAACTTGCTTCTCTAGAGGTTATCCCTTTTAAGTTAGTTACACCATCATAAAAAGAAATTGAAGTTCCTTTTTTAATATCATTAATACCTAATCTTTCAATAGTTACTGGCGATTCAATAACTCGTTCTGGAGATCTAGATGCTGAAATTACAACTTCATCCAAGCTTGTGTTTTCTTTTAAAATAATATTTATTTCTTGATCTTCAGATGTAATCTCAAGAAGTTCTGTCTTATAACCAAAAGCAGATACTTGAATAGAGAATGGTAGTTTTGACTTTAATTTCAATGTAAAGTTACCGTCTATATCCGAAGTCGTTTTACCTTGCAACGAATTTATCAATGCATTCGGAAAAGGTTCAAGGTACTCGTCGTAAACTTTCCCTGACATTGTAACTTGTGATACTAAAACAGTACTAAAAGTCACAAAAAAAACTAACAGTAGTTTTTTAAGCATATTATATAATTTAAGTTGATTTTTGTTTATAAAATTATTCTTCTAAAGCAAAAGCAATAGGAAAACCATACTTTACTGAAATACGTCCACCATCTTTTTTTGCAGGAATAAACTGAGGAAGTTTAGAAACTACCCTGATTGCTTCTTGATTTAATATTTTACCGTTTTTAGGCCCTAAAGTTTTAATGTTTTTAACTTCTCCATTTTTATCAATAATAAAACGGATCCAAACCTCTCCTTGGATAGATTCTTTAATTGCATCACTTGGGTACCTAAAGTATTTTGAAATATGATTTACCATTTGTTGATTAAAACAATCAACTCGCTCGCCTTTCTTGGCTTTTTTACACGAATTAAATAATGGTATTTTATCCACAGCACTAAACTTTGCTGCTTTTTTTAATTCTTCTGCAGACATCTTGTTTTTAATACCTTCGATATTATTTTTTAAAGATTCTACCGGCTTAACAACTGCTATTTGTTCTATTGTTTTCTCAACTTTAGCAACACTTAAAGTTCCAAGACCTGCTGCTTTTTGTTTTTTAATAGGTTCTCTTTTTTTAAGGTATCTTCTACTTGCCGAAACCTTTACTGTAATTTGTCTCGTCTTTTTATTTTTCTTGTCTTTTTCTTTAATAGTACATTTAGTTACACTGATACTATTCAAATCTAACTCAGCTTCATCTGGAGATTCGCAAACTTCTTGCGAAATCATATTCACAGAAAAAGAACACATCAATATCAATAATAATATTTTTTTCATAAATAGGGGTATTATTCTATAAAACAAACACTTAAACAAAATGAATTATTAGTTTTAAGAGCCTACAAATATATTTATTTTTTTTTAATAAAATTGTTAAATATAACAAAAACAGGAAAAACCCTTTTAAATTAAATTTCTGGACTGCTTTATTCTAAAGTAAAGCTCATTGGAAAGGAATATGAAACTTTTGTTTTAACACCTTTTTCTTTACCTGGTATAAATCTAGGCAGCAACATAACAATTCTCTTTGCTTCCTTTTTTAAAAGCTGATTATTATTAGCACCATTTATTTTCACATTACCAACTTTACCACTTATACCTATAACAAAACTCACTTTTAAATCTCCTTCAACTCCTCTTTCTAAAGCTTTCGCTGGGTAAACAAAATGTTTTACTATATGTTTTTGCATTTCATAGTTAAAACAATCCGTCTTATCTAAGGCATTACCTTCGCAAGAAGCAAACAACGGTATTGTCTCTACTGCATCAAAAGACACTCCTCTATATTCTTCTAATAAAACACTAACGTTTAATTCATTATTCGTTTCTACTTTTGAAATAGTATTTGTTTTCAAACTACTACTCAACATAACTATTTTATTTAAATGAGCACGTTTTTTTAAATATCTTTTACTCGATACAGTAATAGTTTTGCTATTGTCTTTTTCACCTTTTTCTACGGCACACTTATTAATAGCATTAACATCAACAAGTTTTTCAGTTTTTGAGGCACAAACTTCTTGAGAATACATTTGCAGTACACTAAAAAAAGTAGCCAATATTATTAGTAGATTTTTCATTACAATTTCTTTTTAATTTTAAATAAGTCATTAAATAGCTAAAAACTATTTAATGCTCTTTAAAAACCATGAATATGTAATTGATTTTATTTAGATGGATGCTTCTTGACTTTAACAATCCGGAACGAGTAGTGCTATTATTTTTCATTTCTTGGGGGGATAAAATGTTTAAATTACTGTATTACTATCACTTAACTCTTAAACTAAGCGTTACTAAAAATACTAAAAAAGCACTTAAATACAAAATATTTAAGTGCTTTTTTAATTTTACAATGCTATTTTTATAGTATTTACTCGTAATTTTGATATAAAAAATTGTTATAAGGAAATCGTTGAATGTGTATTTTTTTCACTTCTTCGTACACTTTTTCTTTAAAATTCTCTAAATTATCTTTATTAAGTGCCGATATAAAAAGACTTTCTTTACCCAAATCATTCATCCAAGTTTTTTTCCAATCTTCTAATGTATAGTGAATTTTTGATTTCTCGGTAATTAAATCATCTTCTGCAATTGTTTCATGTGTATAAGCATCTATTTTATTAAACACCATTACAACAGGTTTATTTGCGCTTCCTATTTCATCTAAAATTTTATTTACTGATGCTATATGATCTTCAAAATTAGGATGACAAATATCAACAACATGTAATAATAAATCAGATTCACGAACTTCATCTAAAGTTGATTTAAAAGACTCTACCAATTGGGTTGGCAATTTTCTAATAAAACCTACTGTATCCGTCATTAAAAAAGGAATGTTTTTTATGACCACTTTTCTTACAGTAGTATCAAGTGTTGCGAATAATTTATTTTCAGCAAACACATCACTTTTACTAATTACGTTCATTAATGTTGATTTACCAACATTCGTGTATCCTACTAATGATACACGCACCATTTTTCCTCTATTTTTTCTTTGCACAGCCATCTGCTTATCAATAGTGGCTAGTTTTTTCTTTAATAAAGTAATTTTTTCTCTAATAATACGACGGTCCGTTTCAATTTCTGTTTCTCCAGGCCCACGCATACCAATTCCACCCTTTTGTTTATCAAGGTGTGTCCATAATCTCGTTAATCGCGGTAGTAAATATTGACATTGTGCTAGTTCTACTTGTGCTTTTGCCGAACTAGTTTGTGCTCTACCTGCAAAAATATCAAGAATTAAATTTGTTCTATCTAACACTTTACACTCTAATTCGTTCTCTATATTTCTTAACTGTGCAGGCGATAGTTCATCATCAAAAATTGCAGTACCGATACCATGAGATTCAATATATGCTTTAACTTCTTCTAACTTCCCAGTTCCTAAAAAAGTTTTAGGATTCGGTTTTTCCATCTTTTGCACAAAGCGCTTTACAGCAACACCTCCAGCAGTTAAAGTTAAAAACTCTAACTCATCTAAATATTCTTCAGATTGTTTTTCATTTTGATGTTGGGTTATAATACCAATTAAAACCGCTTTTTCTGATATTGCTTCACGTGTTTCTACCATAGGTTGCAAAAGTACAATTTTATCAACACAAGAAATCTAAATTATCTCTCTTACTTTTCTTTTTAACTCCGGAAGTATCTCCTTTTTGAACCAAGGATTTTTTGTAAACCAAAATCGGTTTCTTGGAGATGGATGTGGTAATGTAAAATATCTAGGCAAGTATTCTTCGAAATGACTTACTGTTGCTGTTAATGTTCTTTTAGCTGCTTTTTTTAAATAGAAATTTTGTGCGTACATTCCTATTAAAATTATCAGTTTTACATTTGGCATTTCATCTAATACTGATTCGTGCCATTTAGGAGCACATTCTTTTCTTGGTGGTAAATCTCCCGATTTTCCTTTTCCGGGATAACAAAATCCCATAGGGATAATTGCAAAATTTTTAACATCATAAAATTCATCATCTGTAACTCCCAACCACTTTCTTAGTTGCTTGCCACTAGCATCATCCCAAGGAACACCAGTGTTATGTACTTTTATTCCCGGTGCCTGCCCAATAATTATAATTTTTGATGTTTTATCAGCAAATACAACAGGCCGTGGATTTATAAAATCTCCACATAATTTACAATTCCTTATCTCTAATATTAAATTATCCATCCTATAAAGTTAAGAATAAAGCACAAAAAAAACACTCGCTTTTCTTAAAGCGAGTGTTTTGTCTCAAAACTTGTATTTAATTAATGATTTATAGCGTAACCAGCTGCTTTACCAAACTCAGCTAATTGTTCTAAAATGTTTCTGAAAAAGTTTTGAATCCCCTTAAATAATTGTGTTTTCATAATTATAAATATTATTATTTCCCCTACACAAATATACAAAACATAAGAGACTGTAATACAGTGAAATAACTGTTCTGTATAATTGGTAACTAAACATGTATAATTGGTTATTTCTTTTTGTTTTTTAACCTAAAACAATAATACATCTACTAAAAAAAAGCATTACAATCTAAAAGTCAACAACTTACACTTACATCGTTAAAATCACAATACAAGTGATAATTCTTAAAAAAAAGACACTTATTTCCTATGAAACAAGTGTCTTTTTATATGGTGAAATTTTATTTTATAAAATTTTTATAAAATCATCAAAGGCTATATAATATGGTTGATCTTTAAAAACGGGTAACTCAACACTTTCAGAATTTGCAATTCCAATACCAGCAAACCAAATTTTTGCATTTTGTTTTTTGGCATGTTCTTTAAAAGTTTCCATCCATAAAACATCGTATTCTTCTGGTGACTGAATGTTATTTGTAGTTTTTACTAAAACAAAAATGGTAGGTTCCCCTTTTTTAAACAAAACAAACTGCGGATGTTTTTTAAGCTCGCTATTAATAGCAACAAACTCATAACCCATATTTTGTAGTTTTTTACCTACAATATTCATTCCTAAATTATGCAATTCTTGCTTGGTAAGTGCCTGCATTATTTTCTCTTTCTTCGTAGGTTAAAGTTTTTATCTCCTTTTGTTTTAGGCTTCTTATATTTTTTTGCAATCTCTCTACGATAAGATCCTCCTTGGTTTGTTTTACTGTTTTTTTCGCTTTTTTCATGAAAAGCAGGACCAGGAACATACTCTAAAGAAGTTCTGTTCTTATTACGTTCTCCTTCTTCTTTAGGGCGCTCTTCTTCTGTTAATTGTTTGGTTATTTCAACCTGCTCAGGAATTTCTGCTTTCGGAATTACATAGTTCATTAATTCCTCTATTCTTACTTTTGCTTCTTGTTCCTTCTCTGTTGCAAAGAGTATCGTTTTTCCTTCATGCTCTGCACGACCGGTACGACCAATTCTGTGCATATAATTCTCAGGGAAATGTGGTGTATTGAAGTTTATTACGTGTGTAACCTCTTCTAAATCTAATCCACGAGCAATAACATCAGTAGCTATTAAAATTCGTTTTTCTCCTTTATTAAATTGCTCGATAGAACGCATACGATAGTTTTGCGTTTTATTTGAATGGATTACACAAGTCTCTGAAGGAAACTCTTCTTTTATACATTCAAATAATCTATCTGCATTTCTTTTATTAGGTGCAAAAACTAATACCTTACTATATTCTTCTTTATTATATAGTAATTCTTTTAGTAAATTAACCTTTGTATAAAAGTTTGGTACATCGTAACTAATTTGCTGAATATTATCTAGCGGAGTTCCACTTACTGCAATAAAAATCTTTTTAGGAGCTGTAAAAAAATCATCAATCAATGCCTCTACATCTTCTGTCATTGTTGCAGAAAACATGATGTTTTGACGACGCTCAGGTAGTAAATCAAAAATATTTAATAGTTGAAATCTAAATCCTAAATCTAGCATTACATCAACTTCATCAATTACTAATTTCTGAATTGACCTAAGTTTTAACATATTACTAACCGCTAAATCATACAAACGCCCTGGAGTAGCTACAATAATATCTGCACCTTGCGCAACGGCCTCTTTGTGTCTGCTTAAAGGAATACCTCCAAACACACCAACGGTATGTAAGCTCATGAATTCTGAAAGCTTTTCAATTTCATTAACCACCTGCACTACTAATTCACGAGTTGGTACCACAACTAAAACTCTAGGGTGTACTTGCTTCGAAAATTTTAAATCACGGAGTATAGGTAGCATATAGGCAAACGTTTTACCCGTACCTGTTTGTGCAATACCTACAACATCTTTACCTGATCTTATAATAGGAAAAGCTTCTTCTTGAATTGGTGTTGGATTTACAAAACCTAATTCTTCAATTGAGTTTCGTAACGGATTTGATAAATCTAAATCTTGAAAAGTAATCATTTACAGTAATTTGCCGCAAAGGTACGCTTTCTATACTCAAATACCATAGCTATATTGCTTTGTAAAATACCAGCATTAAAAAACATGCAAAAACAAAAAAACCGATACATCACTGTATCGGTTTTTATAGTTTTTTTTGATTATTGGTTTATCCTCCAAAATCATCAAAACGGATATTCTCGTCTGCAAGACCAAAATCTTCTCCCATTTTCTGAACTGCGTTGTTCATTAATGGTGGACCACAGAAATATAATTCTAAATCTTCTGGTGCTTCGTGCTTTGATAAATATTCGTTGATTACTACTTGGTGAATAAATCCTGTAAATCCGTCTCCTGCTTCATCACTAACATCCGTTTTAACTTTCCAGTTATCTGCTTCTGTTGGGTCTGATAAAGCAATAAAGAATTTAAAGTTCGGGAAATCTTTTTCTAAAGCTCTAAAATGATCTACATAAAATAATTCAGCTTTAGAACGACCACCGTACCAATATGTTACGGTTCTACCTGTTTTTAATGTTCTGAATAATTGATATAAGTGCGAACGCATTGGCGCCATACCTGCTCCACCACCTACATATAGCATTTCTGCTTCAGATTCGTTGATAAAGAACTCTCCATAAGGCCCTGAAATAGTACACTTATCTCCTTTCTTTAAGTTAAAAATATATGAAGATGCGATACCAGGATTTACATCCATCCATCCGCCTTTCACTCTATCGAATGGTGGCGTTGCAATACGTACGTTTAACATAATTTCTCTTCCTTCAGCAGGATAAGAAGCCATAGAATAGGCACGCTCTACAATCTCTTCATTTTTCATTACTAATGGCCATAAACCAAACTTTTCCCAGTCTCCTTTAAACTTATCAGGTTCACCTGGGTGTTCTTGTGGATGCGCTGTAACGTCCATATCAGCATACTTTACAACAGTATTAGGAATTTCAATTTGAATATAACCTCCTGCTTTGTAGCCCATATCTTCTGGAATTTCAACTACAAATTCCTTAATAAAAGTAGCTACGTTATAGTTTCTTACAACTACTGCTTCCCACTTCTTAATTCCGAAAATTTCTTCTGGAATAGAAATATCCATGTCTTGTTTTACTTTTACCTGACAAGATAAACGCACTCCTGCTGCTAATTCTTTACGCGTAAAATGTGGTGTTTCTGTTGGTAAAGCTTCACCTCCACCAGAGTTTACATGACATTCACACTGCACACAAGATCCACCTCCACCACAAGCTGATGGTAAGAAAATTTTCTCTGCTCCTAAAGTAGATAATAATGTACCTCCTGAGGCAACTTCGATTGTTTTATCTCCGTTAATTGTAATTTTTACGGGTCCTGATGGTGCTAGTTTTTGTTTTACAAATAATAACAATCCTACTAAAATTAATAAGATTATTAAAAAAGATATAACTGTTACAGCTACTGTACCTCCTGTACTTACTTCTAAAAATACCATTATTCTATAATTTTTTTAGTGTTATCAGCTAATTTTTCAGCTTTCTCTTTTACCTCTTCTTTTTGCTCAGCTTTCTTCTCAATAGTACTTGGAGTAACTACAGATGTTTTTGGTGCCTCTTCAGTTTTTACTTCTTCGTCACCACCTGTTAACATACCTCCAAAGCTCATAAATCCGATTGCCATTAAACCTGTAATGATAAAAGTGATTCCTAATCCTCTTAAAGCTGGTGGTACAGATGAGTATCTAATTTTTTCACGAATTGCTGCAATAGCAACAATTGCCAAAAACCATCCGATTCCTGAACCAATACCATAGGTTAATGATAAACCTAAAGTAGGAATTTCACGAGATTGCATGAATAATGACCCTCCTAAAATTGCACAGTTTACTGCGATTAATGGTAAGAAAATACCTAATGAGTTATACAATGCTGGTGCAAATTTCTCTACAATAATTTCTACCAATTGTACCATGGTTGCAATCGTTGCAATAAACATAATAAATGATAAGAAACTTAAATCGTAATCGGCATATTCTGCTCCTAACCAAGATAAAGCTCCTGGTTGCAATAAATATTGATCTAATAACCAGTTGATAGGTACTGTTACAGCTAATACAAAAATAACTGCAGCTCCTAAACCTACTGCTGTTGCTACTTTTTTAGATACTGCTAGGTAAGAACACATTCCTAAGAATGTAGCAAATACCATATTATCAATAAATATCGACTTGAAAAATAATTCTAAATGTTCCATTTTTCTATATTTTTAATGATTCCTAACTGGGTTAGTCTTCAATTAGTGCTTTGTTTCTACTACGTTGTATCCAAATAATGATACCAACAACTATTAATGCCATTGGTGATAATAACATAAATCCGTTATTTTCATATCCGAAAGCATACAATCCTGTTAGTTCAATAGGATCTCCTAATACTTTAAATCCTAATAAAGTACCAGAACCTAACAACTCTCTAAAGAAACCTACTGCTATTAAAATAGCACCGTAACCTAATGCATTTCCTATTCCATCTAAGAATGCTCTCCATGGCCCATTTCCTAAAGCAAAGGCTTCAAAACGTCCCATAATAATACAGTTGGTAATAATTAACCCAACAAATACCGAAAGTGTTTTACTTAACTCGTAAGCAAATGCTTTTAATACTTGATCTACAATAATTACTAAAGCAGCAACTACGATTAACTGTACAATAATTCTAATTTTTGATGGAATAATATTTCTCATTAAAGAGATAACCACGTTTCCAATACCTAATACAAATAATACAGAAACTGCCATTACTATAGAAGCTTTCAGTTCTGCTGTAATTGCTAATGCTGAACAGATACCTAATACTTGAATCGTAATTGGGTTGTTATCTAATAACGGATCTGTAATTAATACTGCGTCTTTTTTTGATAAAAGTCCCATATTTATTTCAATGTTTTAAAGTAAGGCACGTATAAACCTAATTCAGATTTAATCATTGCTGCAACTCCATCACCTGTAATGGTTGCTCCTGCAATTGCATCTACCTCGTTATCATTTTTATCTTCGTTCTTCGGATCATTGTTAGATTTAGAAACTGTGATTCCTTTAAAAGAACCGTTGTTCATTAAATCTTCACCAATAAAATCATCCATAAAGTAACGTTGCTTAATGTTAGCTCCTAAACCTGGTGTTTCTCCTTTGTGATCGAAAAATGCACCTTGTACTACCATATTCTTATCCATTGCAACATATGCCCAAATAGCATCCCAAAGACCTTTACCTCTAATTGGTGCTATGTAAAACGTTTTACCGTCTTTTTCGCCCACAAATAATGGTAATTTTCTTACTTGTCCTGCTTTTGCAGCTGTTTGTTGCTTTTTTACATCAATTAAATATGCATTAGCATCTTCAGTAATTTTATCACCTTCAATAACTAATTGTTTTTTGATGTTTTTTGAAAACGCGTCAGCTACTTTGTCTTTAGATACAAAAACTGCACTGCTTTCATCATTATCATTTACCCCCATAGCATACAAAATGTTTTGTTGCTTTTCGATACGTTTATTAGCATCAATCATTGGGCGAAGCGATGAAGCTGTAAAAGCTAACAACGCACCTACTACTAATACCATACCAATGGCAAAAAGTAGCGTATATCCATTACTATCTGTTCTCTTACTCATAATTAGGCAGTTTTAACTTTAGCACGTTTTAATCTTCTCTTTACATTTCCTTGAACCACATAATGGTCAATTGTTGGAGCAAAAACGTTCATTAATAAAATAGCTAACATTACTCCTTCTGGATAGGCTGGATTGAATACACGAATCATAATCGAAATAAATCCGATAAAGAAACCATAAATCCATTTTCCTTTGTTGGTTTGTGATGCTGATACAGGATCAGTTGCCATATAAACGGCACCAAAAGCAAAACCTCCAATTAATAAATGTTTCCAGAAATCTAAACTCATTAATCCGTAAAACTTACTTGTTTCACCGATCCATCCTAAATCAACTACTTGATTAAAAATGAATCCCATTACTAAAGCTCCGATTACTGCAGATAACATAATTCTCCAGCTTCCAATCTTTGTTAAGATTAAGAAAAGCCCTCCTAATAAAATTAAGAATGTTGATGTTTCTCCTACTGAACCCGGAATAAATCCGAAGAACATATCAGAAACCGAATGTGTTAATGGTTGTGATTGCGCTAAGCTTCCTAAAACTGTTTCACCAGAAATAGCATCAGCAGTTCCTGCTAATTCTCTAGCATCTGCCACCCACACTTTATCTCCAGACATCCAAGTTGGATATGCGAAGAATAAAAATGCACGTATTGTTAGTGCTGGGTTAAGAATATTCATTCCTGTACCACCAAAAACTTCTTTACCGATTACCACACCAAATATAACTGCAACAGCTAACATCCATAATGGTAAATCGATTGGTACAATTAAAGGAACTAACATTCCTGTAACTAAATACCCTTCTTCAATTTCGTGTCCTTTTATGATACAAAATATAAATTCTATTGCTAAACCAACTACGTATGATACAATTACTAATGGTAAAATTTTTACTGCTCCAACTAATAAGTTGTCAAGGTTCCAAAAATCGCCACTAAAGAAAGACATTCCTTCAGTAAAACCATTAATTGCTGCATAATGTTGATATCCTGCATTAAACATACCGAAAATTAAACATGGTACTAAAGCCATGATTACAATATTCATTGTACGTTTTAAATCATCTGCTGCCTTAATATGAGTTCCTCCGTGAGTTGTCTCATTTGGCAAATATAAGAAAGTATGAAAACCATTAAATAGCGGTGCCATTTTGGTTCCTTTATACTTTTCTTTTAAATTATGTAAGTTTTGTTTTAAGCCCATATCTTATCCTAATTCTTCTCTCATTAAATCTAATCCTTCACGAATTATTTTCTGGTGAGGTTGTTTAGACACACAAATAAATTCTGTTACTGCAAAATCTTCTGGTGCAATTTCGTAAGCTCCTAATCCTTCCATTTCGTCAAGATCTTTATACATACAAGCTTTTAATAATTGCATCGGATAGATATCTAACGGAAATACTTCTTCATACGATCCTGTAACCACAAATGCTCTGTGCTCACCGTTTGTATTAGTATTTAAGTCATATTTTTTCTTCGGATTTAACCAAGAGAACGTAAATGCTCTTGAGGTAGAAACCTTATTAAAAACAGGTTTATTCCAACCGAACAATTCATAATCGTCTCCTTCAGGAATTGCAGTTACTATATTCTCATAGTACCCTAAATATCCTTCTTCGCCAACCTGAGTACCACTTAATACGTTTCCGCTTATTACACGTGCATTATCAGCTTCTAAATTTCCTTTTACAAGTTCAGCAATACTTGCTCCTGCTATAGCAGTAACGTATTGTGGCTTGCTAAATTTAGATCCTGCTAAAGCAATTGTACGCTTCGCATTAAATTTTCCGGTTAACAACAACTCACCAATTACCACTAAATCTTGCGGAGTAACTACCCACACAACTTCTCCTTTATTAATAGGATCTATTTGTGCTATTTGAGTACTTACATTACCCACAGGGTGTGGTCCTGATACGTTGTGTAACTCAACTCCTTTCATCTCTTTAAATGGAGATAATGTTGAGTCTTTTGTAATTGAAACGTGTACTTTACCTGCTGTTAGTTTTGTTAATGCAGTTAAGGCAGCCTGTAATTCAGCTTCTTTACCTTTTAATGCATAATCATAATCTGCTGCTAAAGGTGCACTTGCATACGCTGACACAAAAATGGCTTTCGGAGCTTGATTTGGATTTGCAACTACGTCGTACGGACGTTGTTTTACAAATGGCCAACAACCTGAAGCAAATAAGTGAGTTTTCACTTCTTCTCCAGACATTGCATCAATATCTTTTTTACCAAAGTCGGTATATTGCTGCTGTGCATCAGCAGTGATTTTTATTGCTAAAACTTTTCTTCTGTCTCCACGAACGATTTCTGTAACTTTACCACTTACCGGACTAGGAAATAAAATACGCTCATCACTTTTTGAATAAAAAAGTGCTTGACCTGCTTTTACTTCGGTACCTTCTTTTGCTAAAATTTTTGGAATAACGCCATGAAAATCGCTTGGCTGAATTGCAAATGTATTACCTAACGGAAGTTCGGTAATTACTTGCTCTGCGTCGCCAACGAGCTTGATGTCCAAGCCTTTCTTAATACGGATGTCTTTTGACATAGGAACTGATTAAATTGATTTTCTAAAAACAAGCAAATTTACAGATTTTGATTTTTTCGGGTAAGTATTTATATTTATATCTTTTCAATAGCTCTTTATTTATATCTATTCTAAATAAATATTTGTCTTTGGTCTACATTTTGATACATTTGCATTTATGATAAAACACTTTCTAATCTTCTTATTCCTTGCATGCTACCAAATAGGGAATGCTCAAAATATTAAAACAATTCAATTACGACCAAAACACAACACCAATCAATTTTCGGCAATTGTTAGGTTAGGTGATGTTTTAAAACTGTCTTTTGATGATTTAGATGGTGATAATAAAGAATATCAATATAAAATTGAACACATGACCCATGATTGGAAGCCGAGTAGCCTAACTTCTAATCAATACATCAACGGTTTTAATGAAAACGAGATAATTAATAGCAGTAATTCTTTTAATACATTACAACTCTACACACATTACTCAGTCGAAATCCCAAATAAAAATACGATTATTACCAAAAGCGGAAACTATTTACTTTCTGTTTTAGACGACGATTATGAAGTGGTCTTTTCGAGGCGCTGTGTTTTTTATGAAGATATTACTACTGTTGGAGTTGCTGTTTTTAGAAGTAGAGATGCGCAATCAAATCAAAAAAAGCAAACCGTTCAATTTACCGTGAATCATCAAAATTTGGTAATTAACAACCCTAGTCAAGAAATTAATACTGTTTTATTTCAAAATCATAACTGGAAAACGGTTATTAACAATATTCAACCACAGTTTATAAAACCTCAACAATTAGTATATAATCATACTTTTAAAACAAATTTTTGGGGAGGGAACGAATTTTTAAATTTCGACAGCAAACATCTACGAAACACAAGTTTAAATATTGCAAAAACCGAAAGAAAAGAACTCTACCATAGTTATTTATACACCGATGATCAACGGATAAATAAAATTTACACCTACAACCCAGATATTAATGGGCAGTTTGTTGTGAGAACTTTAGAGGCCAATAATCCAAATACCGAAGCAGATTATTCAATCGTTCATTTTTCTTTGGATGCCTACGAACCGTATGATAACAAAGAAGTGTTTGTATACGGAGCTTTTAATAATTATCAATTATCAGATGAAAACAAGTTAAAATACAATGCGATTGATGAAATTTACGAAGGTTCAATTAAATTTAAGCAAGGTTTTTACAACTACAATTACGCAACGTTAAACAAAAACAATAGCCTTGTTGATATAAACGAAATAGACGGATCCTTCTATCAAACTGAAAATGAATACACTGTAGTTGTATATTACAAACCATTTGGTGGAACTTACGACAGAGTTATTGGTGTTGGAAACGGCTACTTTAACCAAAACAGGTAATATAGTTGACAAAAAACCTAAAAAAGTTTATATTTATAAAATGTTTCAACAAGTAACCAAAGGCATAAAAATAGCAATTAAGACCACCTTTAACGGTGTAATTTATCGTGGCTACCAACAATTTTACTCTTTTAGTTACTATGTTTCCATCGAAAACAACTCAAAAGACACCGTAAAACTTTTAGAACGTTTTTGGAAAATTTTTGACGCACTTAATACTACTGAATTTGTAGAAGGAGAAGGCGTTGTAGGTGAAACTCCTATTCTTAACCCAGGAGCTACCTATAATTACAGATCTAATTGCTTTTTACTATCAACAACCGGCGCTATGAAGGGAAGTTACAAAATGATTAATTTTGAAACTTCAGAAGAATTCATGGCCATTATTCCAACATTTCAACTAACCACTACTCCGACTTTAAACTAATGGCTAAAAAAACTAAACTTGCAATTATAAAAGAACCTAATTGCTTAAATTGTGGTTACCCATTTTCTCAAGATGAAAAATTTTGCCCCGAATGTGGTCAAAAAAATAAAGGTAAAAAAATTACGCTAGGTAGTTTTATTCGAGAAGTTTTTGCTGGTTTCTTTTCTTGGGATGCACGTTTTTGGAGAACACTTATTCCTTTATTAATAAAACCAGGAAAAGTATCTAAAGATTATATTGATGGTAAAAGAAATCGCTATTCTAATCCGTTTCGTTTCTACTTAACTGTATCTGTTATTTTCTTTTTAATTATAGGAATGACAAAAAGCTATGATAAATTTAACGAATTACAATACGGTAAATCTTCTAACAAAGTTACATCACAAATAAAAATTGACGAGAATGGCGTAAAAGCACTTGAAGTAGATTTAGATTCCATTCAAGATGCCGTTTTTAAAGAACTTGACAAGAAAGATTCTGTTAACGCTAAGTTGATTAATCAAAAAGTTGACTCTTTAAAAGTAGGTGACAATTCAAAACAGTCAATGATGAATATTGGTTTTGATGAATCTGACAGCCTCATTAAACTTATGAAGTTTCAGAAAGAGCACCCAAAAGTTTCTATAGACAATGCGTTGGATAGCTTGCAAATGAAGAAAACTTTTGGAAACCGTTTTTTATACTCAAGAACTGGAGTTTTCAATACTTTTATTTCTAAAGAAAGTGAAACTCAAAAATTCTACCGTCAAATATTATCTTATGCATCAATAGCGCTTTTTATTCTATTACCTATTTTTACGCTGTTTTTACGAATTCTATACATCCGAAGAAAATTTACCTATGTAGAACATCTTGTTTTTGTTTTTCACACCCAAACAGTTTTCTTTTTATTATTATCTATTTTTTATTTAATCGGCTATTTTAAAGATGCTGAATATTTACTGGGTATTTTCTTAATATTATTTACACTATACTTATTTATGGCCATGAAAAAGTTTTATGGACAAGGGTATTTTAAAACATTCTTTAAGTTTATAATGGCAAATTTTGTGTTTTTCTTCTTAGCACTTTTAGGTTCGTTCGCAATTTCATTTATTGCTTTTGCTTTGTATTAGATTCTCTTAACAATTGATACATATAACTTTGAAAAGATTCTTTAAAATTAATCTTTACTACCATTTTATTTGTACTTGTAACAAAAGCGTTAATCGTTTTTATAGGAAGTAAATATTTATTAGCAGTATGATAAGTTCCTTTTTCAGTTTCAAAATATTTTTCTGCATTAAAAAAAAACGAAAACTTATGCTTTTCATCTTGTTTAAAATTCGAAGTGATTTTATCTTTTGTTGAATATAAAAATAAACTGTTTTTCTGCTTACTAACATACGTTTTAAAAAAAGGATTTAAAACCAATAAACTATCAGTTTCTATATTTTTGATAGCCTCTTTAGAATATAAATACTCCGAAAAAGTAGCCCCTCCTATTCTAAAACTCCCCTTAGGAATTACATTTTCTTGAATGGTTGTTTTCGCTACTTTATTAAAATCATCATCGTATTCATAAGTTACTATGGTGTCTTTTTTATTGATAAAAGAGGCTAAATCTAGATCAAACTCACCATTCCATTTATTACGAATACTATCTAACGATAAAGTTGTTAATTTTTTTAAATTATCCTTTTGTTTCTCCCCTAGAAAATCGAATAAAAAGTGCTTGTTAATTTTCCCCGAAGCCTGCACCAAAGAAGTCGCACTACTTTTTGCTTTATATGGCAAAAAAAGACTGTTTTTTTCAGCTAACTCGCCATTTACAACTACTGTTTTCCCGTTGATTCCTAATTCAAAAAAAACACCTTTTGAAGTTGCTATTGCAATAATATTCGTACTTTTTTTTATGTTATCAATAATTTTATCACTTGTTGATAAACAACCCTTCTCTTGCGATATAAAGCTCAATTTATCAGCTATATTTTTAATTTTTTTAAAACTAAATAACAGCCTTACTTCATTATTTATGATAAAAAAAATACGTTGTTTATATGTAAAATACACAACCTTTTGTTGGGTATTTTTCTTAACTATCTTTTCTTGCTTAAAAAAAGCCTGTAAATTATTCTTGCTTTTTAGCTTAAGTGCGCTACTAACCCAAGTATCTTTTAAATTACGCTCGTTTGTGTAAAAGAATACATCAGCAGGAATTTCTATAGCATCAAATAAAGATATTTTATTTTTAGGTTTCTCCTGATTTTTAGTTGTTTTTTCATTTGATTTAAAATACAAAAAAGGATGTCTTACGACATCCTTTAGTATATTATATTCGATTTCTCGTAAATTAACACGAATAACCGCATCTGCATAAGCAGGTATTGTATTGGTTATATTTACCGTTGGATTGTATCTAAAATATCCAACCGTAAACACGATCCCTAGTATAATTAAAATAGTAAACCCTATCTTTTTAAGCATCTAACTATTTTGCTATTTCGTTAATTACCTTAAATAATAATTTTAAAGTATTTTCTTCTTTACCTTTCGTATTTAATCGTAATTCAGACGAAATTTTATTTCCCTTTACTTTTGAAACTCTAAAACTAATATCTTTAACATTCTCATTAGAGATACTTGCCATTTTACGTTCAATTCTACCAAACCATTCTGTTGGCATATTTTTAATTAAAGCATTAATATCCGTATAAACTACACTTGAGTTTCTTTTTATTAATTTACTATGTTTTGTTGCTTTATAATTTGCTCTGCCTGCTTCAATATTTATAGCTCTTACTTTTGATGTAGTTATATATAAAACATCATTTTTAATTACTGCATATATATTAAAAGGAAGTTCTTTACTTTTTTTAATAAACTCATAAACATTATTAGAAGCTATTATTGTTTTGTGCTTTTGACCTAATCTGAAAATTTTGTTTAACAACTCTTTTTCTTCAGAGCCAATCATCAAAGTAAAATCAGGCACTACTGTTTTTTTAGTTTTAGTTACTTCTTTACGTTTGTAATCAGCATCATATTTATAAGTCGTGTAAGTAACATCTTTTTCTGAAAATCCATTTAAAACAAATAACGCATCGCCAGTAACTAATTTAGCAATCGCCGCTTCATCTACAAGTAATGATAATAAATCTCCAGCAACATCTACTTCTTCTTTAAACTTTGGTACAATACCACCGTACATTTTATTTATCATTTCTGGGTACTGCTTTAATAATTCTTCCGTATCCATCGAAACACTCCAAAAAGCCAATGCTTTATTATGATCGAAACTATTTATTAAAGTACTGCTCATTTTTTTGTTATAAATCTTTTTAAAAGATTTCGACATATCATCACTCACAGCCATATCTAACAAAATACTTGCATTATTTTCATTAAAAAACAAGTTTGCAGTAACCTCTTCTACGCCATAAATATTTTTACCTTCTTGTGGTATAAAATAATTCATTGAAGAACTTAAATTTCTACTAAAAGAACCAATTAAATCAGACATTAACATTCCGTAATTACGAACCCAAAGCGTAGCAACTGAACCTTTTTTCTTTCCTTTCTGAAAACTTGAATTAGTAGTAATTCCGTTAGATGTTGAATTTTCTAAGATTGAAAAAGCATGTTTTTTAATCCACAATTGTGCAAACCTTTTTCTAACCGAATATATAGATTCTCCTTCTTCTTTTAATTTTTCAAAACGGTCGTTATGTTTTTTTAAATAACTACGCGATTTATCTCCGTTGATAATTAAAAGAACATCATCATTCCAAATTCTTAATTCGCTATAACCTTGAATATAACTGTAGTCATTTTCTTTTTTAATCTTCTTAAGGTCTCTTTCCGATAACATAGATTCAAACAGTGCTTTGTCGTTTAATTCTACTAAGAAAGTATGATATGAAATACTATCATTTTTCTGAAAAAAGTAGTAAGCATTAGATGCAGTATCAAACCCTGCTTTACTTACCGAAGTAATTTTTTCTTCTCTTTTTCTATTGATATTTTTCAGTACCTCTTTTCCTATGATGCTTTCATTTACATCAGAAACACTTATTAAATCAAATAAATTAGTTGCATTTGCCATAATAACAACATCTGCATTATTAGGTATTTTGTTTTCTAATTTTTGGGCTTGTAAAACAACAAAACTGTTTACAAATAATAGGGTAGCAATAATCTTTTTCATGGTTAATTTTAATTAGTAAGTTGTATTTTATTTTTGATTGTTTGTTTGTTTGTTATAATATCCTGCGCATTAACTCGCAACATCACTGCTTTTTTACTTTTGGCAATTTTTGCTTGCTGGTTCGTACATGATTTTACTGCTGATTCAAATCGGTAAACACTTGTATAACTAGCTGTTTCAAATACTTTACGATCTTTCATTTTTGCATTCTGAAATGCTTTACCAATATTAAAATGATGACTACGAACAAATGTTTTATTGATATTGTCGTATTTAAAATGTTTGTGCTTTTTTATTGCCAATGCATCTCTTTTAGAACTAAAGGTTGATAAAACAGTGTTAAGAGCATCCACAGTATCAAAATTACAAGATACCGTAACGATAAATTCCTCAAAATTCAACGTGTTTTTTACAGTATGAATTCCTTTGGTGGTTTTAATTTTCTCAACAATTTTATTCAACTCCTTTCTAATAGTATTCTTCGATGGCACTTTATACCCGTTAACACTATCCAACAGCATTATTGATGCTATTTTAGTTTTACTCTTACTTAAGTTTATCGTGAAGGTAGCCGATCCTGAACCGTCTTTATTAAAAGATATTTCTTCTACAAATTCAAAACAACTTGTAAATAGAAAAAGGGAAATTAGTAACGAAAACAACAGTCGTTTTTTATGCATAGTTTTTTCTTGCAAAAATAACAAAAAACTTTGTTTCGCTATCCCTACATATAGCCATAATTAAATTTACAATACTTTACTCGTTTTATTTATAACGACAATAACACCTATCATTTCTACAAGATAAAATTTCAATTTCACTTCGTTTTTATCCTGCTTTTTTTGGTTTTAAGCTTTCATATCTACTCTAAACAACTACAAAACCCTCATCTCCTAAAGGCAAATAAGTTACCGCACACATAATCTGTTTTATTTTGATAAACACCTCTTAAAAACACCTTAGTAATTACTAAAATAAATGGTAACTTTGTACTATCAAACAATTACAAATTGTTTATTAAAAGTAGCTACTTAATCAATGTAAATAAATAGCATTAGATTTTGTTTTTCACTTTTTAAATTAAAAATATTTTTAAACACACAAACAACATACTAAAATGGCAAGAGGATTTTTTAATGTTCCAAAAGCAGTAAACGAACCTGTAAAAGGGTATGCTCCTGGATCTCCAGAAAAAGAAGAATTATTAGCAACATACAAATCAATGTTTAACAGCAACGTTGATGTACCAATGCATATTAATGGTGAGGAAGTAAGAACTGGAAATACCAGAAATATTACACCACCACACGATCATAAACATGTAGTTGGTCAATACCACACCGCAGACAAATCTCACGTAGATGCTGCAATTTCTACAGCATTAGCTGCAAGAGAAGCATGGTCTAACGTTAGTTGGATGGAAAGAGCTTCAATTTTCTTAAAAGCTGCTGAATTATTAGCAGGGCCTTATAGAGCTAGAATGAATGCTGCAACAATGATTGCACAATCTAAAAACGTATTTCAAGCAGAAATTGATGCTGCTTGTGAAATGATAGATTTCTTCCGTTTTAACGTAGAATATATGACTGATATTTTTAAAGATCAGCCAACATCTTCACCAGGCGTTTGGAACAGAGTTGAATACAGACCTTTAGAAGGTTTTATCTATGCAATTTCTCCATTTAACTTTACATCTATTGCTGCAAATTTACCTGCATCAGCTGCCTTAATGGGTAACGTTGTTGTTTGGAAACCATCAGATCACCAAGCATATTCTGCACAAGTAATTGTAGATTTATTTAAAGAAGCTGGTTTACCTGATGGTGTAATTAACGTAGTGTACGGAGATCCTGTTATGATTTCTGATACTGTTTTAGCTTCTCCAGATTTCTCTGGATTACACTTTACAGGTTCTACACATGTTTTTAAAGAATTATGGAAACAAATTGGTAACAATATTCATACCTATAAAACATACCCAAGAATTGTTGGAGAAACTGGTGGAAAAGATTTCATTTGGGTTCACAACTCTTCTAATCCATTACAAGTTGCAACAGCAATGACAAGAGGTGCTTTTGAATACCAAGGTCAAAAATGTTCTGCTGCTTCACGTTCTTACATTCCTGCTTCACTTTGGCCAGAAGTTAAAAAACATTTAACGGCGCAAGTAGGTGAGTTAAAAATGGGCTCTCCAGAAGACACGTCTAACTTTGTAAATGCAGTTATTCACGAAGGTTCTTTTGATAAAATTGCAAGTTATATAGATGCCGCTAAAGCAGATAAAGATGCAGAAATTATTATTGGTGGAAACCACGATAAATCTGTAGGTTACTTTATTGAGCCAACGGTAATTGTTACTACATCTCCTAAATACGCAACTATGCATACAGAGTTATTTGGCCCTGTTATGACGGTTTATGTTTATGAAGATGCTGAATGGGAAGCTTCATTAAAATTAGTTGATGAAACGTCTGAATACGCATTAACAGGAGCTATTTTTTCTAGAGATAGATACATTGTTGAAGAAGCATCTAAAGCATTAGAAAATGCTGCAGGAAACTTTTATATTAACGATAAACCTTCAGGAGCAGTTGTTGGTCAGCAACCATTTGGTGGCGCAAGAGCTTCTGGTACAAATGATAAAGCAGGTTCGGCACAAAACTTATTACGTTGGACATCTGTACGTTTAATTAAAGAGACTTTAGTAAGTCCTGAAGATTATAAATATCCTTTCTTAGGATAAAAATTATCTTAAATTATATTTTAAAACCTCATCAAATTTTGATGGGGTTTTTCTTTACAATAAATTCTAGCATCTATTTAACACTATTAAAAATCAATATTATGTATATTTATCAGCATCAAAAAACAATTCACACAAACAACAGTAATCATGTTTAAAAAAATTTTATTATTTACAGTGGTAACTTTATTTATCGCCTGCAATAAAAATCAAAAAGAAGAAAAAAAAGAGAAAGAAACATCCTTAAATGTTCCTTTTGAAAAATTTGAATTAGAAAACGGACTTCAAGTTGTTTTACATACTGATAAATCGGATCCTGTGGTTGCAGTAGAATTGATGGTTCACGTAGGTTCGGCAAGAGAAATTGAAGGAAGAACTGGTTTTGCTCATTTATTTGAACACTTATTATTTTTAGAATCTGAAAACCTTGGTAAAGGTGGATTAGATAAAATGAGTGCACGTATTGGTGGTTCTGGCGCTAACGGATCTACATCAAGAGATAGAACAAACTATTTACAAACCGTACCAAATGATGCCTTAGAAAAAATGATTTGGGCAGAAGCCGATAAATTAGGTTGGTTTATAAATACAGTGACAGAACCTGTTTTAGCAAAAGAAAAACAAGTAGTTAAAAACGAAAAAAGACAAGCTGTTGACAATCGTCCGTACGGATTTAATCAACAAATTATCGATCGTAACTTATATCCGAAAGATCATCCGTATAACTGGCAAGTAATTGGATCTTTAGAACATTTACAGAACGCAACTTTAAGCGATGTAAAAGCATTCTTTAAAAAATGGTATGTTCCTAACAACGCTACTTTAGTTTTATCTGGTGATTTTGATCCTGCAAAAGCAAAAGAATGGGTTCGTAAATATTTTGAAGAAATTCCAAGAGGTGAAGAAATTACTCCGTTAGTTAAAAAACCAGGTAAAGTTGATGAATCGAAATTTTTATATTTTGAAGATAATTTTGCACGATTACCAATGTTAACAATGGCTTGGCCAACAGTTGAGTTATACCATAAAGATTCGTACGCCTTAGATATTTTAACAGAATATTTATCTCAAGGAAAAAAAGCACCTTTAAATAAAGTTTTAGTAGATGATTTAAAACTTACCGCAAATGCTGGTATGTGGAACTGGTCTTCTGAACTAGCTGGTCAAACTCAATTAGGTATTCGTGGATTTAATAATGTTGATTTAAATGAAATTAATAAAGGAGTTACTACCGCTTTTAACAAGTTTGAAAAAGAAGGTATTTCTGACAAAGACTTAAACAGAATTAAAGCCGGATTAGAAACTGATTTTTACAATAGCTTATCTAGCGTTTTAGGAAAAGGAACAAATTTAGCTTCTTATAATACCTATGCAGGTAACCCTGGTTTTATCAATAAAGAAATAGACTTAACCTTAAACGTTACCAAAGAAGACGTAATGCGCGTTTACAATACGTATATTAAAGGTAAAAACTTTATAGCAACTAGTTTTGTGCCTAAAGGAATGAAAAACCTTGCGTTAACAAATTCTGAAGAAGCAATTATAAAGGAAGAAAAAATTATTACTGGAGCCGAAGAAAAATTCGACCCAAAGATTGCTGCTCAATATGAAAAAACACCTTCTAAAATAGCAAGAACTACAGAGCCTGTTTATGGAAAATCGCCTGTTTTAAGTGTACCAAATGTTTGGAATAATGAATTAGCAAACGGAATTAAAGTATTCGGAATTGAAAATAGCGAAGTTCCTTTAGTTCGTTTCAACTTAGTAATTGATGGTGGTCAGTTATTAGAAAAAATGGATAAGTTAGGCGTTGCAAACCTTACTGCTCGTTTAATGAACCGAGGAACAAAAAATAAAACAGTTGCACAATTAGAAGAAGCTATTCAGGAATTAGGAGCATCTATTAGAATATCTGCATCAAAAGAAAACATTACTATAAGTGGTACTACTTTAGCAAAAAACTATACCAATACAATAGTATTAGTTGAAGAAATGTTACTAGAACCACGTTGGGATGCAACAGAATTTGAATTGATTAAAAAATCGGTTGCTGGTAATTTACGTCAGCAAGAAGCAAGTCCGACTACCGTAACGCAAAACGTATATAACGAATTGATTTACGGAAAAGATAATATTCGTTCTAAGAATACCTTAGGTACCATTGCCTCTGTAGATAAAATTACTTTAGATGATTTAAAATCATTTTATAATAATTACCTATCTCCTGCTGTTACTAAAATGCATATTGTTGGTGATATTAATCAAGAAAAAGCAGTAGAATCTTTAAATAGTTTATCTACAAAATGGGCTTCAAAAGAAGTTACTATTCCAGTCTATAAAACTCCAGAAGCACCTAACAAACCAACGGTATATTTTTACGATGTACCAAAAGCAAAACAATCGGTAATTAGTTTTGGTGCACCTGCATTGGCTGTTACAGATAAAGATTATTATCCGGCTACAGTAATGAACTACATCCTTGGTGGCGGCGGATTTGCCTCTCAATTAACACAAGAGTTAAGAGAAGGTAAAGGATATACTTATGGAATTGGCTCTCGTTTTACAGGATCTAAAGCTGTTGGAGCATTTACAATTTCGAGTAGAGTTAGAACTAACGTTACGTTGGAATCGGCGCAATTAGTTAAAAAAATAATTACAGAATATCCAACCAATTTTTCTGCTAAAGATTTAGCTACTACAAAAGGTTTTTTAATTAAGAGTAATGCTAGACGTTTTGAAACCATGGGTGCTAAATTAAACATGTTGGAGAACATTAGTACTTACAACTTAAGTGCTGACTATGTTAAAGACAGAGAGAAAATTGTAAATGAAATGACCATTGAAAAAGTACAAGCGTTATCAAAAAGATATGTAAATCCTAATAAAATGATTTGGTTGTTTGTAGGAGATGCAGAAACGCAATTAGACCGTTTAAATGATTTAGGTTTCGGTAAACCTGTTTTACTGAACAAAACCAAAGAAGAAATTAAACTTTAATTATTATATTGATATGTAAAAACAACCTCTTCGGAGGTTGTTTTTTTTTGCTATTAACTGGGTCAAACCTAATTGTATAATCAATTGATTTTGCCTATAAAACTCTTGTGTTATTTAATCTAAAAATACAGTATCAAAAACTCTTTTAACTTAAAAAAATAAAGATTATATCCATGAAACTAAATTGCATAAAAAAAGACGCTTTAAATAAAGCGTCTTTTAAATTTATTTTAAAGTAAGGATTACTTTAATTTCTTCTTAACTGCTACTTCAGTATAAGCTTCAATTACATCTCCTTCAATAATATCATTGTATCCTTTAATCTGAAGACCACAATCGTATCCTTTGGTAACTTCTTTAACATCGTCTTTGAAACGTTTTAATGAAGTTAATAATCCATCGTGAACAACAATTCCATCTCTAATAATACGGATTTTAGAATCTCTAGTAATCTTACCACTCATTACCATACATCCTGCAATGTTACCAACTTTCGAAATTTTATAAACTTCTCTAATCTCAACATTACCAAGAATCTCTTCTTTCATATCAGGAGATAACATTCCTTCCATGGCATCTTTAAGATCGTTAATAGCATCATAAATAATAGAGTATGTTCTAATATCTACTTCTTCTCTATCAGCTACAACACGTGCATTTCCTTGCGGACGTACATTAAACCCAACGATAATGGCATCTGAAGCTGTTGCTAATAACACATCAGATTCAGTAATTGCTCCAACTCCTTTATGTAAAATATTTACTTGAATTTCTTCAGTAGATAGTTTCTGGAATGAATCTGTTAAGGCTTCTACCGAACCATCTACATCTCCTTTTAAGATAATGTTTAATTCTTTGAAATCTCCTAACGCAATACGACGACCAATTTCTGCTAATGTTAATGTTTTTTGTGTTCTTACAGATTGCTCTCTTTGTAATTGAGAACGTTTTGCTGCAATTTGTTTTGCTTCACGTTCGTCTTCAAACACATTAAACTTATCACCTGCTTGTGGTGCTCCGTCTAATCCTAATATTGATACAGGTGTAGATGGTCCGGCAACTAATACTTTGTTTCCTTTATCATCAAACATGGCTCTTACTTTACCACTATGCTTACCTGCTAAAATATAATCTCCAATTTTTAATGAACCTGTTTGTACTAAAATTGTAGATACATATCCTCTACCTTTATCTAGTAATGCTTCAACAACTGCTCCTGTTGCAGTTCTATCTGGATTTGCTTTTAATTCTAAAATTTCAGCTTCAAGTAATACTTTTTCTAATAACTCAGGAATTCCTTCCCCTGTTTTAGCTGAAATATCTTGTGATTGAATGTTTCCACCCCATTCTTCAATTAACAAATTCATCTGAGATAATTGCGTTTTCACATTATCTGGATTTGCATTTGGTTTGTCAATCTTGTTGATTGCAAAAATAATTGGAACACCTGCTGCCTGAGCATGAGAAATAGCCTCTTTTGTTTGTGGCATTACATCATCATCTGCTGCAGCTACAATAATTACTAAATCTGTTACTTGAGCTCCACGTGCACGCATTGCTGTAAAGGCCTCGTGACCTGGTGTATCTAAAAATGCTATTTGTTGATCTCCAACGTTCACAGAATATGCACCAATATGTTGTGTAATTCCTCCTGATTCACCTTCAATTACATTTGCTTTACGGATGTAATCTAATAAAGATGTTTTACCATGATCTACGTGACCCATTACCGTAATAATTGGTGCACGAGTTATTAAATCTTCCGGCTTGTCTATAACTTCTTCAATAGATTCCTCTACCTCAGCACCAACAAACTCTACTTTATGGTTAAATTCTTCAGCAACAATAACTAATGTTTCAGCATCTAAACGCTGATTCATTGTTACCATCATTCCTAACATCATACATGAAGAAATAATGTTTGTTACAGGAACATCCATCATCGTAGCAACTTCACTAACAGTAACAAACTCTGTTACTTTTAATATTTTACTATCTAATGCTTGAGCTTCTAATTCAGCTTCAGTATGTTCTCTGTGTGCTTCTCTTTTATTTCTACGGTATTTAGCTCCTTTTCCTCTTTTAGATTTACCTTGAAGTCTTTCTAAAGTTTCACGTACTTGTTTTTGTACTTCTGCTTCTGTTGGTTCTTCTTTTTTAACAGCTGCCGGTCTTTGCCCTGGTCTTCCTCTACCACCGCTTGGACGGCCTACACCACCACCTCTATTTGCTCCGCCTCTTGCACCACCTCTTGCTGGTGGTCTTGCAGTAGATCCTGGTTTAGCTGTTCCTGGTTTACTAATTCTTTTACGCTTCTTTTTATCAGCGTCAGATTTAGCATCTGGTTTTTTCTTTTTTGGTCTTTCGAATTGTTTTAAGTCAATTTTTTGACCTGTAATTCTTGGACCATCAAGTTTTTTATATTGTGTTTTAAGTTTCTCTGCATTTTCAGCAGTTACTTCTACAGGTTTTTCTTCCTTCACCTCTTCTTGTTTAGCTTCTACCACCTTTTCAGTTGGCTTTTCTTCAACTTTCTTCGGTGCTTCCTTAACTATTTTAAATTTAGCTTTGGCTGGCTTCGCCTTTATAACCTTAGGCGCTTCAGCTTCCTTTTCCGCAACCTTCTCTGTTGGCTTTGGTGCTTCTTTTGTAGGTTCTTGAATAGAAACTTCCTCTTTAGGAGTTGATGCTTCTATTTCCTTCTTTGGTGCTTCTTTAACAACTTCAGGCTTTTCTTCAACAGCCTTACCTGTTTTCACATCAATTTTACCTACTGTTTTAAGCTCTAATTTTTTAGCTTTGGCTTTTAAAACTTCTTGCTTTTTAGCTTCGTCTTCTACCCTCTTCTTCTCTTGCTCTTCTTCTACTTGTAGACGAATAGCTTCCTTCTCTTTACGCTTTTCTTCGCTTACTTCTTTAGAGGCTACTTTCTTAGATTTATCTGTTTGAAAACCATCAAACAATATTTGATATTCCTTATCAGAAATTTTAGTAGTAGGACGAGCTTCTATTTCATGACCACTTTTAGCTAAGTGTTCTACAGCTCTATCTAAAGAAATGTTTAATTCTCTTAATACTTTATTGAGTCTTAATTTGTTGCCTTCAGCCATAAATTATTTTATACTTTGATATTCAAAAAACACACTTTACGCTTTCGCATAGTTATGTTCTTTTTCTTTGATTGTCAGATTTCGTATTGATTCTCATCAATTTTGCAGGAGACTGACTTCCTTTGTATTTTTTATTCTTCGAATTCTTCTCTTAAAACTCGTTGAACATCTAAAATTGTTTCTTCTTCTAAATCGGTTCTTTGCACTAACATAGAAACGTCTTTTTCAAGAACACTCTTTGCAGTATCTAAACCTATTTTCTTGAATTCTGCAATTACCCAAGCTTCAATTTCATCAGAAAATTCTGTTAACTCAACATCTTCTTCTTCTAAACCTTCACGTTGTACATCTATTTCGTAACCTGTTAATTCACTTGCTAAACGAATGTTAACTCCTGATCGACCAATTGCTTTAGATACTTCTTCTGGCTTTAATAAAACGCTTACACGTCCTTTTTTACCATTTTTCTCTTCTTCGTAAGGTTTAATATCTACAGATGTTACTTTTGCAGGGCTTAATGCTCTTGCTATAAATAACGGTTCGTTTTTAGTATAATTGATTACATCGATATTTTCGTTTCCTAATTCACGAACAATACCGTGAATACGAGATCCTTTTACACCAACACAAGCTCCTACAGGATCAATTCTATCATCATAAGAATCTACCGCTACTTTTGCTTTATCACCAGGTATTCTTGCAACACCTTCAATGGTAATTAATCCGTCAAAAACTTCCGGTATTTCTTGTTCAAATAACTTTACTAAAAAAGCTGGTGAAGTTCTTGATAAAATAATAGCTGGTTTATTACCTCTTAATTCTACCGTTTTTATAACTCCACGAACTGCATCTCCTTTTCTAAAGAAATCTGAACGAATTTGCTCACTTTTTGGCAAAACGATTTCGTTTCCTTCATCGTCTAACAAAATTACTGCATTATGTCGAATATGGTGCACTTCTGCACTATAAATTTCACCTTCTAACTCTTTAAATTGCTTAAAGATGTTTGTACTATCGTGCTCGTGTATTTTAGAAATTAAGTTTTGGCGTAATGCTAAAATAGCACGTCTTCCTAAATCGATTAATTTTACTTCTTCTGATACATCTTCACCAATTTCGAAATCTGGCTCAATTCTTCTTGCTTCTTCAAGCTCTATCTCTTCATTATCATCCTCTGAAAAACCATCTGCAACTACTACACGGTTTCTCCAAATCTCTAAATCCCCTTTATCTGGGTTAATAATTATATCAAAGTTTTCATCAGATCCAAACCTACGTTTTAATGCTGCACGAAATACTTCTTCTAAGATAGACATTAATGTTACTCTGTCTATACTTTTATTATCTTTAAACTCTGAAAATGACTCAATTAACGCAATATTTTCCATTTCATTCTCTTATTAAAATATTATCTTCACTTTTGCTTCTTTGATATCTTCATACGATAAAACCATTGTTTTTTCTACCGTATGCTTTCCCTTACCAATTGGCTTAGGCTCTCTCGCTTTCCAATACAACGTAATATTATCATCTGTTGTTTCAGTTAACGTTCCTTCAAATTCTTCAGTTGCTGTTTTAACTTTTAGAATTCTGCTGATATTCTTTTTATACTGACGCTTTACTGTAAGCGGATGTGCAATATCTGGTGTTGTTACCTCTAAAGAAAAATCTTCTTCTTCTCTATCTAAATTATGCTCTATTTTTCTACTAATACGCATGCATTCATTTAAAGGCACTCCTGAATCACCATCAACAATCACTTTTATTTTACTGTTCGCTAAAAATTGCAAATCGATTAAATATAACGACTCGTTCTCTTGTAAAGCTTCCTGTAATAATTCTTTTACTTTTTCTTGATTCATCCTGAGGTATAAAAAGAGGGGACTCTCGTCCCCTTCCATCCATCTAATTAATAAATTTGCTGCAAAGATAGTAAGTTATTCATTAACACGCAAATATCTTCTTCTTCAAAATATTTTTCGTAATTTAAGGAACTATCTACTTCTAAATCTTTTTATTATGAAAAAAATATTAGTTCCTACGGATTTTTCAAAACCATCAGAATACGCTTCAAAACTAGCGGCAGCCATTGCAAAAAAACCAAATAGCGAAGTGCATTTACTCCACATGATCGAAATACCAACCGGTGTTGTTGACATGACTGGTTCTCGTTCTTTTAGCATTCCAGAAAGCATGTTATACATTAGAAAAGTACGTGACAAGCTACTTAGCTACAAACAACAGTTTTTCCCTGAAAACGACAATATTAAACATGCAATTCGTTTTCAAACTCCTTATAATGGCATACAGGATTATTCTAAAAAAATAAATGCTGATTTAATCATCATGGGATCAAAAGGGCATACCGAATTAGAGGAAATAATTATAGGATCTAATACCGAAAAAGTAGTAAGAAATTCCGAAATACCTGTCTTAGTAACCAAAAAAGATGGTAGTAACTTTTCTCCTAAAAATTTAATTTTCGCATCTAGTTTTAAACCCAACAAAAATCAGGTTTTCAATCGTTTTTTAGATTTTGCTAGTAATTTTGACAGTAAAATTCATCTTTTAAAAATTAACACCCCACAAAAATTCGAAAACACTAAAGAAACCAAACAAAAAATTGAAAATTTTATTACAAAATATAACCTAAAAAACTACTCTATAAATGTTTATAATGATTCCTCTATCGAAGAAGGTATTTTAAATTTTTCGAATGACATAAATGCCGACATCATTGCAATAGCAACCCACGGAAGAAGTGGTTTAGCTCATATTTTTAACGGAAGCATCACCAAAAATCTTTCTAAGACTTCAATAAAACCAATGCTTACTTTTAAAACACTTCGATAAAAAATAACTATCTGTTTTTTTCTAGCCAGCTTCTTACCCTCAGCTCGCTATTTTCTTTTATATCAAGCCAAAATAAATTGATATCACCGGCATGGTAATTTTTAAGAAATGACATAAAAAATCGCAGTGGAAACTTCGGATTTGTAGCCCATACTAATCCATCTGTAATTTCAATTTTTAGTGCTTTAGAATACATTTTCCCGTTACTATACAAAAACCCTTTATGCTGATCTAACTCTGTTGTCATTGACGTGTTCCAAGTTATTGGATTTGTAGTAACACCGCCTTTGTACCAGTTTTTGTTTTCAGGAAAATGCCCCTTTTTAAACGTATTCCAAGAGAGAAAACCCCCTACCTGATTGGGTGAATTCATTGGTTTGATCGTTTTAAACTCATTTTCCACAACTCGCATTCCCGGAATAAAAGCTGCTATCAGCCTTTTTTGTAGTGGTTTTTCATCAAAAAAATCTTTTAATAACTGAATTGCATGCTTAGCACCTTGGCTATGCCCTGCAATAATTATTGGGCGATTTTTATTATACTTTTTTAGGTACACTTCAAAAGCATTTTTTACATCTTGATACGCTAAATTTAATGCCTTATCGCCACCTACTTTATATTTTTGATTAAATGATCGGTAATGTGCTTGTCGGTAATAAGGCACGTATATTTTACCAGCTGTTGCGAAAGCAGAAGTTTGATACAAGACTACTTTATCTAGTACTTTCTCATTTTGTTCTTTATCATTTAAACCAACGTTCCAACGGCTATCTTTTTTACTGGTATTTAAAGTCGGGTAGATATAAAAAACATCTGCTTGTAAAGTGTCTTTTTTTGCAGGTGCGTATTCTTTAAAACTCTTAGGGTATTTTGATGGTAAAACCGCCCAAGAACTTTCTAACTCATAATTTGGTTTTGAAGGACTGTTCTCCGAGCTAAAAACCTGTGTATTATATATTGATTTACAACTACCAAGAACTGCTAAAAAAAGTATACCTATTATAATTTTTATGTTTCTCATTTCCTATAATTCTTCGTAAACTTTCTTAGATTATCTATTTTCCCCCATTCAGTTTTTAATAATATATTTAAGCAAATCTTCTTTCAATAATTTCAAAAAGTCGGGTTTCGTACACTTCTTTGTCTGACCAATCATAATCGGGCTTGATCATTTTATTGATAAATTTCTTTGCTTCTTTTTCTGTTTTAAATGTATTTAACTGAGATACAACTCTATTAAAATCACCCTGACTCCCATCGAACAAGTGTTTTACAAAGACAATTCTATCATTTAAATCTACTTGAATCGCGTTTTGCAGATGTTCGTTTAATGATTTCTTTGAATCTGCCTTTTCAAATAAATCTGCCATAACATCTACCGAAATAGTTCCCGCTAACTCATCTTCAAGTGTCGGGCTTTTTCTTTCTTCTACCTCTTCTACAACGATATCTTCTTCAAATAACAAACTCTCTATTTCATCAAAAGGTTGTTCGGTAATCTCTTCCAATTCATCTACACCTACTCTTACCTCATCAATCTGCTCATCTACAATTACAGTAACATCAGCTTCTTTTTCTTCTTCCTTTACAACTTCAACTATCTGCTCTTCAACAACATTATCAAGCTCTTCTTTTAATTGATGAACAATTTTATCATCAACTACAACAACTGTTTTATTTTTATTTTCTTCAGCCAATAAAATATCTTGTAATAACGCTTCTTTTGTTTTTGCAGGATTCGGAGTATTATTAACATACTCTTCTACATACGCTAAAACCGAAAGTTTTTCATAAACCTCATATGCTTTCTGCTTTAACTCAAACACATCTTCTTTATTTTTCATCTGTAAAATACTGTGTGCTATACTGGTTAAATCTGATGCTAGTTTTTTGTGCATAAGTTGTTGTTTGATTTTATTTTTTGCTGTTAAATTTTAATAAATTTGTTCCTTATTCGAAAGTAACACAAATATCAATAATTAGCGCTTAAAATTACAAAATGTTTCTTGAAAACACAGTAAATCATACAGAACAATTTGGTTGGATCGAAGTAATTTGCGGCTCAATGTTTTCGGGTAAAACCGAAGAATTAATTCGCAGACTTAAACGTGCGCAGTTTGCAAAGCAACGCGTAGAGATTTTTAAACCATCGGTAGATACTCGTTACGACGATGAAGAAGTGGTATCTCATAATGCAACCAGAATTAGATCAACACCTGTTCCTGCCTCTTCAAATATTCGGTTATTAGCGAATAATGTTGATGTTGTTGGAATTGATGAAGCGCAATTTTTCGATGACGAAATTGTAGCTGTTTGTAACGACCTCGCTAACAGAGGAGTTCGTGTAATTGTTGCTGGTTTAGATATGGATTTTAAAGGAAATCCCTTTGGACCAATGCCCGCATTAATGGCAACTGCAGAATATGTAACTAAAGTACACGCAGTTTGTACTCATACTGGAAACTTAGCACATTATAGTTATAGAAAAGCACTAAACGACGATTTAGTTTTACTAGGTGAAACACAAGAATACGAACCTTTAAGCAGGGCTGCTTATTACAAAGCGATGCAAGCGCAAAACAAAAAAAAAGAAAACTTACCCAATGAATAACAACGTTACTGTTTTAGAAATTGATGCGAAATCTGTAGCACATAATTTTGCTTATTTTAAGCAGAAATTAAACCCTAGCACTAAAGTTTTAGCAGTTGTAAAAGCTTTTGGTTATGGTAGTGAAGCCTCAGAAATAGCAAAACTACTTCAAAATAAGGTAGATTATTTTGCGGTTGCTTATTCAAACGAAGGAATTATTTTGCGTGAAGCAGGTATTAAAACACCTATTTTAGTTTTGCATCCGCAAATTCAAAACTTAAAGGATATTGTAAAACATCGATTAGAACCCAATTTATATAACTTTAAAATATTTGATGCTTTTTTACAATTAGCTGACGAAACTATTTTAATGAATTACCCTGTGCACATTAAATTTAATACAGGTTTAAATAGGTTAGGTTTTTGGCATACCGATGTTCCTAATATTATTACGGCTGTTAAAAAATCTAACAACATAAAAGTTGAATCTATTTTTTCTCATTTAGCTGCCAGTGAAGATCCTAATGAACAAGAATTTACAATTGGTCAAATAAATAACTTTGCTTATATCGTAAAACAATTTTATGAGCATTTAGGCTACAAGCCTATGATTCATATTCTAAATACTTCGGGTGTTATAAATTATCCGCAAGCTCAGTTCGATATGGTTCGTTTAGGTATTGGTTTATACGGCTTTGGAAACAACCAACAAGAAACTGCTCAACTAAAAAACACGCACACTTTAAAATCAATCATCTCACAAATACATATAATTCAACCAGGTGAAACTGTTGGATATAACAGAGCATTTGTTGCTAGTAAACCAACACGAAGTGCTACCATTCCTATTGGACATGCAGATGGTATTTCACGAAAACTAGGAAATAAAGAAGGCTTTGTATTTATCAATAATCAACCAGCTCCTATTATAGGAAATGTTTGTATGGATATGATTATGGTTGATGTAACAAAAATTGAATGTAAAGAAGGTGATCAAGTTATTATTTTTAACCATCAACAACACATCGAATACATTGCTCACAAGTGCGAAACCATCCCGTATGAAATACTTACAGCAATATCACAACGCGTAAAAAGATTGGTAAAGCGCTAATTTTTTTATATATTTTCAACTCAATTAACTATTAAAAACAAAAATCATGGGAATGCTTAAAGAATTTAAAGAGTTTGCAATGAAGGGTAACTTAGTCGACATTGCTGTTGGTTTTGTTATGGGTGCAGCTTTTAAACAAGTAGTAACTTCTTTTACGGGGGGAATTGTATCGCCTTTAATTGGTTTACTATTCAATGCCGATTTTAAAGATTTAAAATACATAGCAAAACAAGGGATAGCTGATGAAGCTGGAAAAATAACAGGTGAAGTTGCTATTCTTTATGGTGAATTTTTAACCAATATTATCGATTTTATTATTGTTGCTTTTGTAATGTTTATGGTTGTAAAAGCTATAAACGCAATGAAGAAAAAAGAAGAACCAGCTCCTGAAGCTCCAAAAGGACCAAGTCAGGAAGATTTGTTAGGAGAAATTAGAGATTTACTTAAAAATAAATAACAACTAATTTCAAATAAAAAAGGCGGTAAAATTAATTTTACCGCCTTTTTTATTTTATCCTATTTTAAATATGTTTTCCTTTTTCCCAACCATGTTTTCCTAAATATTGATCTCCGCTTTCTACAGCACCATCTTCAATAGAAGTTCCCATAGAATCGTTCCATCTATTTAAATATCCGAATAAAGAAATTACCCCTAACATTTCTACAATTTCCCCTTCATCCCAATACTTATATAATTCGGTTTTTATCTTATCATCAACCATATTCGGAACCATAGAAGCAGCTAATGAAAAATCTAACGCAGCACGCTCAGCATCCGAAAAAGCAGCATGTGTTTTGTACTCCCAAATATTATCTAATTGCTCTTGTTCTGCTCCGTAACGCTCCGCAGCTCTAATCGCATGTGCTTGGCAATATCTACAACCAGTAGCATTACTCGAAACCCAAGCTATCATTCTTTTTAAGGCTGATGTTACTTTTCCCTCATTTGCCATCACTGCTTTATTTAAATTGATAAAAGCTTTTGAAATGGCAGGTCTTCGTTGCATTGTTAAAACCGAATTCGGACAAAACCCAAGTGTTTCGTTAAAAAATTCAGCTAATTCTTTGGTTTCTTTATCATGCTCTGCAGATAATGGTGTTACTAATGGCATATGTTATATTTTTATTAATAAATTTTTACTGTAAGTTTGTGTAAAGATTCAACAAGCTTAGTTGACGCTTTATTAAATTTGCTTACGCAAGAAACAAAAAAAAAATTAGATTATGGCATCGCACACAGTTACAACAGTTTGGAAAGAAAACATGCAATTTGAAACCGACAACCCTAGTGGTCACAAAACATTTATAGATGTAGGTGAAGAAAATGGTGGTAAAGGAGATGGATTACGACCTAAAGCGATGATGTTATCTGCCTTAGCAGGATGCTCGGGTGTTGATGTTATTCCGTTATTAGAAAAAATGCGCGTTGCTATTGATGATTTTAAAATAGAAATTACAGGTAAATTAACCGAAGAACATCCTAAATATTACGATAAAGTATTTGTTGATTATCATTTTTATGGAACCGATTTAAACGAAGATAAAATTAACAAAGCAGTAAAATTATCAGTTGATAAATATTGTGGTGTTATGGAAATGTTTAGAAAATTTGCTGAAGTAAAAACAACCAATCATTTTCATAATAAATAAATATTCGACTTAATTCATAATCTGTACGTCATTCTGAATTTATTTCAGAAGCACATACTTACAATAAACAGCTGAGGATTAACCTACCTAACCCTTTCGTTTTAAATTAAAAATATGCGTTGGACTTTAAAACAGGAACCCGATTCTAAAAAAGTAAAGCAATTAGCTGAAGAATTATCAATAGAAAAAACTTTGGCTAAAATTTTGGTGCAACGTAATATTGATACTTTTGATAAAGCAAAACAATTTTTCCGACCTTCATTAAACGATTTACACGATCCGTTTTTAATGAAAGATATGGAAATAGCGGTTGAACGAATTGAAAAAGCAATTGCCAACAACGAGAATATTTTAGTTTTTGGCGATTATGATGTTGACGGAACTACTGCCGTTTCTTTAATGTCGTCTTATTTAAAAACAATTCACCCAAATATTGCCACTTATATTCCCGATAGATACGCCGAAGGTTACGGAGTTTCTTATATGGGAATTGACTTTGCAGAAGACAATGGTTTTTCTTTAATTATTGCTTTAGATTGCGGAATAAAAGCCATCGATAAGGTTGCTTACGCATCACAAAAAAACATCGATTTTATTATTTGTGATCACCATAAACCAGGAGCAGAAATACCAAAAGCTGTTGCTATTTTAAATCCGAAGCAAATAGATTGTTCGTATCCGTATGATGAATTATGTGGTTGTGGTGTTGGTTTTAAATTAATTCAAGCACTAGCATCTAAAAGAAATCAGACTATTGATGATTTGGTCGGTTATTTAGATTTGGTTGCCACTGCAATTGCCGCAGATATCGTTCCGATGACAGGCGAAAACAGAACGTTAGCTTATTGGGGTTTACAGGTAATTAATTCGCAGCCAAGAAACGGAATTAAAGCAATTATTCATCAATTAGACAAAAAGGTCTTAACTATAACCGATGTTGTTTTTATTATCGCTCCGCGGATAAATGCTGCAGGAAGAATGAAACACGGTAATCATGCCGTTGAACTCTTAACAGAAATGGATTTTGAGGCTGCTGTTGATTTTGCTGCATCCATAGAAAAATACAATTCAGACAGAAAAGAACTAGATAAAAAAATTACGCAAGAGGCCTTGCTTCAAATTGAAAAAAACGAAGAAACTGAAAAATTTACTTCTGTTGTTTTTGATAAAAACTGGCACAAAGGTGTAATCGGAATTGTAGCTTCTCGTTTAATAGAAACCTATTACAGACCTACATTAGTTTTTACTAAAAGTGGTGATAAGTTAGCTGCTTCTGCACGATCAGTAAAAGGGTTTGATGTGTATAATGCCCTAGAACAATGTACTGAGTTTATTGAGCAATTTGGTGGTCATAAATATGCCGCAGGCTTAACTTTACTGCCTGAACAATATGAAGGTTTTAAAAATAAATTTGAAGAAGTAGTTGCAACAACTATCGATAAAAATTTATTGATTCCAGAAATTAGTATCGATGCTGAATTAGATTTGTCTGAAATTTCTCCAAAATTTTATAGAATATTACAGCAAATGGCACCTTTTGGTCCGTTAAATATGAAACCTACTTTTTCAACCTCATCGGTTAGAGATAATGGTTACGGAAAACAGGTTGGAGCTGATAAAACACATTTAAAACTAAATATTATTTACGGTTCAGATAAAAGAACATACAATGCTATTGGTTTTAATTTAGGTAAAAAACTATCTTCTGTTCAAAATGAATTCGATATTGTGTATGCGCTCGATGAGAATACTTGGAACGGTAATACTACAATTCAATTAATGCTAAAAGATTTAAAATAATTTATTTAGAATTATTCTAAATAAATTATATATTTGTTTCCGTAATAAATTACTTATGGAAGAAATTATTAAAATTTACGACAATAAAATTGGCATTTCGTTTTACTGGAAAGACAAAAGTGCACATTTAATCCAATTAATATTTTGCGATACAGGCTTTCATTTAACCGTAAATGAAATTGAAGTTTTTTTAGAAAAAGTACTCGACTCAAAAAATCAAAAAAACTGTGCTACTTGTGTAAAAGGAGAAAATTGTAAATCTATTTTACTGCAAACTCCCTCCGAAAAAGTAAGCATGGCTGTTTCACAAGTTGAACTTGCTCAAATAGATGACTTACTTAAAGGAACTTTATTTCAAATGCGCATGAACAACTATTTAGATGATTTATGTAAAAATTAATTCAGTTGTAATTTTAACAAAGCTTGTTAATTTTCTTTTATCAAATACATGTAAACAGGATAATGATCACTGTAACCGCCAGTATATTTTCCGTACGAAAAACTTCTAAAAGGATATCCTTTATAACGTCCTTTTTTTTCGGTTAAAAACTGTTTATTAAAAATTGCAGCTTTAAACATTTTAAAAGAAGAATACTCTTTTTTTCCTTTATCTAACAGCGATGAAGTTATTACAATTTGATCAAATAAATTGATATTATCTCGATACATTAAAGTATTAAATCCGCGGCGAAACATATTTTCATATGGATTGTAAAGAGCGTCTTTTGTAACATTTTTCTTTTTCGACTTTGTTTTTAAAACCGTTTTAAAACTAGAGTTTATTGGGTCGTCATTAAAATCACCAAGAATTAATATTTTCGGGTTCGGATCGTTTTCTTTGATACTTTTAATAATCTGAGTTACTTTATAAGCTGCTTTTTCTCGCAATGGTCTACTCTTTTTTTCTCCTCCTCTTCGTGATGGCCAATGGTTTACAAGCACATGAATTAATTCATCGTCTAAATAACCAGAAACCCATAATATATCCCGCGTATAAACCTTTTTATTCTCCTTATAAATATTCGGATTAAACACTTCGAAATGAATTGGTTTAAAATATTTTTTTTGATATAATAAAGCGACATCAATACCTCGTTTATCAGGAGAATCGAAATGAACAATTCCGTAATCTTTGCTTTTTAATTTATCCGTATCAATTAAATCTTCTAGTACTTTTTTATTCTCAACCTCAGCAACACCTATAATAGCTGGACTCGTTTTGGTTTTTTCGGAACCCATTTGTGAAATAACATCTGATAATTTATCTAATTTATCACGATATACTTTTTCTCTATCACCTTTAATTTCCATCATAGGGCTGGCTTCATCATTCTTTTCAACATCATCAACAGTGTCAAAAAGGTTCTCTAGGTTATAAAAACCAATCGTTCTTATTTTATATGCTTTACTTGTTTGTTGCGCATAAGAAAACGAGGCTATAAAGACAATAACGATACAGATTATTCTTTTAATCATGTTGTAAATTTTGCTTAAAAATAATATAAAAGTGATTGGATATAAACAACTATTAAAAATAAATTTCATAAAATCAAAAAAACACTACTATTTCTACGAAAAAAGTTTCTTACTTTTTCTTTTTAAGAATGAAACATGTTCTGTACTTTTAAAAAAACTAGATAAGTGAATAAGAGATTATTATCGATAGATATCCTAAGAGGATTGACTATATTTTTTATGATTATAGTGAACACTCCTGGATCATGGAGCTATGTATATCCGCCTTTATTACATGCTAAATGGAACGGCTGTACCCCTGCTGATCTTGTTTTCCCTTCCTTTCTTTTTGTTATAGGTATGTCTTTATTTATATCTTTTAAAAAGATGTTTAAATTACCCACTGCAATAGTTGTGAAGAAAATAACTAAAAGAGCTTTCTTAATCTTTTTAATCGGACTATTTCTTAATTGGTTTCCTTTTTACAATACACCTTTTACTGAATTAAGATATTTTGGTGTACTACAAAGAATAGCATTGGCTTTCTTTTTTGCAGGATTACTTATCATTTTACTAAAACGAATAAATACCATTTTACTTGCTAGTATTTCTTTACTGTTAGTTCATTGGGGAATATTATTCTTTTTTGGCGAAGCAGATAACTATTTAACTTTAAAAGGCAACATTGGTGGATACTTAGATATTGCAATCTTTGGTGAAGCGCATCTTTACAAAGGGTATGGATTAGCTTTTGATCCTGAAGGGTTGTTAGGAACATTATCTAGTATTTCACAAATTCTTCTTGGCTATTTCATAACATCACTTGCTTTATCTAAAGAAAGAAATCCTTTACAAAAGATGAAATACTTGTTATTAATTGCATCAGTAATGTTAATCTTAGCACTTATCTGGGATAATTATTATCCTATCAACAAATCACTTTGGACAGGTTCTTATGTTTTATTCACTTCAAGTATTTTACTTTTTCTATGGATTATATTGATGTTTATTATCGATTATAAAAAAATTACTAGTTGGACATTCACTTTTAATGTTTTCGGCATAAATCCTCTAATAAGTTATACCTTATCAATCCTTTTTATAAAAATATTTGCGAGCGTTATATTATTTAAAAATACGAACCTTTATGCTTACTTATATAATGCTGTTTTTCAACCAATTTTTGGCAACAAGTTAGGTAGTTTACTTTTTGCTTTTACTTTTACATTTTTCATCTGGTTATTTGCTTATTGGTTATATAAGAAAAATAAAATAATTAAAATATAATACTAACAAAAACAGTAAACACTTGATATAAAAATCATGTATTTGCAAAACTTATTGTTGTTTTAAAAAAACGAAACCTGAATTAAAATTACATTAATTTTTTCAGGTTTTTTTTGATTCTAAAATCCACTTTTCATCAACAACAAAACCGTAAACAACTGTAAAAAAGATAACTACAAAAAAACATCAAAATACAAAAAATGTTAAAGTTATCTTAAAATTATATATCTTTAGGTAAAAAATTAGCGCGATTAATTAACGTAATTAAACAAGCACCTATGAAAAAGCTCACAATAACAATGTTATTGATGCTTTGTAGTTTATTTGCTATAAATGCTCAGAACGCTGTAAAAGGAATCGTAATTAATAGTGATTCTGAAGAACCATTAAAAAATGTTTTAGTAAGTGTAAAAGGGGTTAACATTCAAAAATCAACGAATATTAATGGTTCTTTTCTACTAAAAAACTTACCCGAAGGGAAACATGTAATAACAATCTCTTTAAAAGGGTTTGAAACTCAAAATTTTCCTGTTACGGTATCTGAGTCCATCATAGATTTAGGTACTATTTTAATCTACGAAACTATTTCTGAATATCAAGATTTAAGTATTATTACGCTTACTGATGATGAATTAAATGATGAATCTAACAGTGCCGATAATATTTCTGGATTACTACAATCATCGAAAGACACTTATTTACGTGCGGCTGCTTTTGAGTGGAGTTCCTCCTTTTACAGAATTAAAGGTTTGGATTCTGATAACGGAAAAATATTAATTAACGGAATTGAAATGAACAAGCTTTACAACGGTCGCCCACAATGGAGTAATTGGGGTGGTTTAAATGATGCTTTAAGAAATCAAGAGTTTAGTAATGGCTTAGCTCCCTCTAATTTTACTTTTGGAGGAGTTTTAGGAGCTACAAATATGAATACACGCGCTTCTGAATATCAAAAAGGAGCAAGAGTATCCTATGCTTCATCTAACAGAAGTTACTCTCACCGTTTAATGGCAATGTATGCTACAGGACTCATAAAAAACGGATGGGCGCTCACAGGTTCTGTAAGTAAAAGGTATGCCGATGAAGGTTTTACCGAGGGATCTTCTTATGATGCATTCTCGATGTTTCTCTCTATAGAAAAACAACTTAACGAAAAACACAGTTTAAATATTACCGCTATTAAAACCGAAAACAACAGAGGGAAATCTGCCGCTAATACGCAAGAGGTTTATGATATTAAAGGGATTAAATACAACCCTTATTGGGGATATCAAAATGGAAAAATCAGAAATTCTCGTATAAAAAGAGTTGACGAACCCATAATTATGTTAAATCATTATTGGAATATAAATGATAAAACCACATTAAATACGGGTATTGCTTATCAGTTTGGTGAAATAGGTAATAGTAGAATAGATTTTAATGGCGGTAGCGATCCTAGTCCTACTTATTATAGAAAATTGCCTAACTTTTTTCTAAATGATTCTTATGGTCCCGATTATGAAAATGCGTATAAAGCCTTAACAAATTTTCAAAACGACGGACAATTAAATTGGCTTGATTTATATATAGCCAATGAAAATAGAGATGACAATGGTTTGTTTGTTTTATACGAAGATCGTAATGACGATAAACAAATAAGCATGAACACTATTTTAAATTCTCAGTTAACCGAAAACATTACTTTAAGTGGTAATTTAGAGTATAAAACATTGGCTTCAGAAAATTTTGCTAGTGTAATAGATTTATTGGGTGCTACTGGTTACTTAGATATTAATAAGTTTGGTAATCCGCTTGAGGATGATTTTCAAAACGATTTATTAAATCCTAATAGGATTGCAAAAAAAGGAGATCGATTTAAATATAATTACAAATTAACATCGAGTGTTTACGGTGGATTTGCACAATTATTATTTAAGTATAATAAAATAGATTACCATATTAGTGCTTCTGTAAATAACACCACACACCAAAGAGAAGGTCTCTATAAAAACGGAATTTTCCCTGGTGATGACTCTAATTCTGAAATACCTAATTCTTTTGGGAAATCTAAAAAATTATCATTTTTAGGTTATGGTGTTAAGGGAGGACTTACTTATAAAGTTACCGGTCGGCATTTAATCGATTTTAACGCAGGCTACATTAGTAAAGCACCTTTTATTCGTAATTCTTTTGCCAACTCAAGGTCTAATAACTTAACAGTTACTGACGTGAGTACTTTGTTGAATGAAAAACTGATGTCTTTTGATGCTAGCTATATTTTAAGAACACCTTTTGTAATGGCGAAATTATCAGGGTATTTCACAAAAATACAAGATGCTACAGATATTGCTTTTTATTTTACTGGTGCTGATAATCTTTTTATTCAAGAAATTGTAACTGGAATCGCTAAAAAACACTTCGGTGCAGAATTAGGTATCGAAGCACAAGTATTATCAACATTTAAATTAAAAGCTGCGGCTAATATCGGGCAATATACTTATGATAATAATCCGAATATATCTTTGGCTTCAGAAATTAGTACCGAATCTAAAAATGCAGGTTTTGATGAAAGAGGAATAAAAGATTACGGCACAGCAAATCTTAAAAATTATAAAATAGCTTCAGGACCACAAACAGCCTATTCTTTTGGTTTTGAATATCGAGATCCTGATTATTGGTTTGTAAGTGTAACTGGTAATTATTTAGACAATGCTTATGTTGATCCTTCCCCTATAAAAAGAACTACCTCTTTTATTTCTGATGATGGACAACTTTTTCCAAATTTCAATCCCGATATAGCAAGACAATTATTAACACAAGAAAAATTTGATGGTTATTTTACCTTAAATGCTATTGGCGGTAAAACCTGGCGGATTGGTAAAAACAAATACATAGGCTTCTTTGCAAGTGCAAGTAATTTACTTAATAAAAAATATAAAACAGGAGGCTACGAACAAGGAAGAACTGCTAATTACGGATTAGAAAGTGAAGATAACGCAAACGGAACTCCAAATTTTGGTAGTAAATATTGGTACGGCAGAGGCGCTACCTATTTCTTAAATGTGAATTATAGATTCTAAAAAAATATTGAAAATGAAAACAAAAAATATATTTAAATTCGGAACAATACTTTTTATCTTCTTCTCTTTTTCTGCTTGTGTAGAGGATGGCGATTTTACGATTCCTACTTTAGGAGACGATAAAGAATATGCAACTATAAAACCGTTAACAGAAATTGCTGATTTATACCAAGGCAGCTTAGTTGATTTTGAAGAAGACATTACAACCTTCGGATATGTGGTTTCTAATGATAAAGAAGGTAATTTTTATAAAAGTATTATTATTCAGGACTCGCCAGAAAATCCATCCATAGGATTTGAAGTTTTAATAGATGATTTTAACTTAAATGCAAGATATATTGTCGGTAGAAAAATTTTTATCAAACTAAAAGGTTTGTTTTTAAATAGAAAGAACGGAGCGTATCAAATCGGCGTTGAAAACACTTTTAGAAACGGTGTTACGCAAATTAGTCCGAATGATTATGTTTATTTTATTGATAGAGCTTCTGAAATTGCAACTATAATTCCCACCGAATTAGAAACAACTGAATTAACAGACGCACATATTAATACCTTAATAAAAATTAACAACCTACAATCAGAAACACAAGGATTAACCTATGCAAATTCTTCTAATACCGATTCTGTAGATAGAATTTTTACTAGCTGTGATTCTTTCGAAACAATAACCTTAACAACAAGTGGCTTTGCTGATTTTAAAGCGTTACCTATTCCTGATAAAAAAGGAAGTATTACTGCTATTTTAAATAAATTCGAAAATGATTATCAACTATTTATTAGAGGTACAAATGATATTGATTTATCAGAAGAATATGGCTGTTATCAAAACCCAACAGAAACACTTTTAGCTGATATTAAAGGATTGTTTACAGGAACTGAAACTACGATTACTCAAAATTCAAAAATAAAAGTAATTGTTACTTCCGATCTCTCTAAAGGAAACATTTCTAATCAAAATGCTTTTGTTCAAGACAATTCGGCCGGCATATCATTAAACTTTAGCGACACACATAATTTAAACTTAGGTGATGAAATAGAAATTGCTGTAGGCGGATTAAAACTAAATGAAAACAACGGATTACTACAATTAAACTTAGCTACTTCAAATATATTAAGTGCAACAACTGCCACCTTACCTACACCAGAAATAATTTCTATTTCACAAGCATTATCGGGAAACTTTGAAAGTAAATTAGTACAAATTGAAGACGTTCAATTTAAAAACATCACGAAAACATATGCTGGTGTAAATACGTTAACCTCTGATTGCCTTAATGAACTAAAAATGCTTTCCGTTACATCAAATGCTACATTTGCAAACAATCAAGTAAGTGATAAAAAAGGAACCGTTACAGGTGTTCTGACAGAGGCAAACGGAGTATATTTATATATTAGAGATGAAACCGATGTAAACTTTACTGAAACTTATACTTGTACTCCTACTGGTGGAAGCGGTAATAATTTGTTTTTCTCTGAATATGCTGAAGGTTCTAGTAACAATAAATACTTAGAAATTTACAATCCTACTACGCAAGAAATAGACTTAACAAACTACGCTTTAGCTAGTGTATCAAATGAACCTACTACTATTGGCGAACACGAACGTTGGAATAAATTTCCTGAAAATGCAAAAATACCAGCAGGCGAAGTATATGTTGTTTCGCACACCTCTGCAAATTCAACAATTTTAGCAAGAGCAAATCATTCTTTCGGGACTTTAAGTAATGGTGATGATGGTTTTGCTTTAGTATACGGAACAGAAACTAATTTTACAATACTAGATTGGTTAGGCGATTGGAATGGTGATCCCGGAACTGGGTGGGATGTTGCTGGAATTACCGAAGCAACTAAAGACCATACATTAGTAAGAAAATTAGCAATTACAAAAGGAAATATAGATTGGACAGTGAGTGCAGGAACAAATACTTCTAATACTGAATGGATCGTGAAAAGTATAGATGATTTTTCATCCATAGGAAATAGATAATAAATATTCCGTTTTATAAACTCAGTATTTTTACGCATATTTATCTCATAATACTATTTATGTCATCAAATAAAAGAATTACGCGCGCTTTTAATCAAGCTAAAAAATTACCTTTAAATAAAGAATCTAAATATATATTGTTTTCAGATTGCCATAGAGGTGATAATAGTTTTGCTGATGATTTTTCCCACAATCGAAAAATATTTCATCATGCTTTGTCGCAATATTTACAAAAAGATTTTACCTATATCGAATTAGGTGATGGCGATGAATTATGGGAAAATAAGTTTGTTAATATTTTTAATGCAAACAAAGATGTATATCTACTTTTAAAAGAATTTCATGACAAAAATCGATTACATTTAATATGGGGAAATCATGATATGGATTATCGAAATCCGAAAAAAGTAAGCAAAAATTTAAACTATTATTATGATGTTATTGACGGCAAAGAAAAAGAATTGATGATAAACATCTCTTTTTCTGAAGCAATTAGATTAGAACAAGAAAACGGAAAATCGATTTTTCTTTTACATGGTCATCAAGCAGATTGGTTTAATTACACTTTTTGGAAGTTAAGTAGGTTTTTAGTACAAATTTTATGGCGCCCGTTACAATTAATTGGTATCGATGATCCAACAAGTCCCGCTCAAAACTTTAAAGAACTTATAAAAGTAGAAAGTCGTCTTGAAAAATGGATTAAAAACAACAACAATCAAATGATAATCACCGGTCATACCCATCGACCTCGTTTTCCTTCTCAAAACGAAGTACCACATTTTAATGATGGTAGCTGCGTACATCCACGATGCATAACTGGTCTTGAAATAGAAAATAATGAGGTTACATTAATTAAGTGGCATGTGGTTACAAAAGAAAATGGTACAATGCAGATTATAAGAACTCTTTTAGAAGGACCCTCACCAATATCTCATTACATTTAAGTTTAAATAACAGTTTATTAAAACGCTCTTAATATTAAGATAAAAGTGAATGAATACATTTGATGCATCTTATCATGAGAAGTAAATTCGTTTAGTAAATGTTAGTTTTTGTCGACTATTTTATTAGGCTAACTGCCTTTGGCCGAGGCAGTTTTTTTTATTTAATATCAAATTAACAATAAGTTTACATTAGGGTTAGTTATTTGCAGCGACAAAAACTAACAACAACACTAATGAATTTTAAAACAGCACTTACAATCGTAAGTATGTTTGTGTTATCATACACACATGCACAAGAAACAAACGCTCCTAAATTCGGAAAAGGATTATTTAATTTGGTAGGAAAAGACAGTACTTGGACCATGAATATTGGTGCAAGAATGCAATTTCTTGGAACCCATAAATGGGATTCTAATAGCGACGGATTATCTAATCCCGAAACATCATTTTTAGTAAGAAGAGCGCGTTTAAAATTTAGTGGATTCGCTTATTCTCCGAAGTTAAAATATAAATTAGAACTAGGGCTTTCTAATAGAGATATTAGTGGTGCATCAGAATTTACGAGCAATGCTCCTAGATATATTTTAGATGCTGTTTTAAAATGGAATTTCCATGAAAACTTCGAGTTATGGGTAGGACAAACTAAACTACCTGGAAACAGAGAACGTGTAATTTCTTCAGGAAATCTTCAAATGGTAGACAGATCTTTATTGAATAGCAGGTTTAATATCGACAGAGATATGGGGTTACAATTAAGACATCATTTTAATATATCTGATAAATTTATTGTTCGTGAAGCTTTATCAATAGCACAAGGAGAAGGTAGAAATGTAACTACTGGGAATCTTGGTGGACATGAATACACAGCCCGAATAGAATTTTTACCTTTTGGTAACTTTACAAGTAAAGGTGATTATAAGGGAAGTGACTTAAAAAAGGAACAGGCACCAAAATTAGCCATTGGTAGTAGTTATGATTTTAACAACAACGCTGTTAAAAACAGAAGTAACCAAGGATCGTATATGAAAAATGATACTGGCTTTTATCAAACAAATATTTCTACCTTTTTTGTAGATGCAATGTTTAAATACAAAGGTTTTTCTTTCATGGGTGAATATGCCTATAGAGATGCTAAAGATCCAATCGCAAAAAATTCTGATGGAACTTTAACAGGTGATGTTGTACAAGTTGGTAATGGTTTAAATTTACAAACGGGTTACTTATTAGGTAAAAACTGGGAAGTTTCTGGACGTTATACTATTATAAACTTAGATGAAGACATTACGGGTAAAGGAACGGAAAATCAATATACTTTAGGTTTGTCAAAATATATTGTTGGTCATAAATTAAAAGTACAAACCGATGTAAGTTACTTAAGCTTAACTGGTGGGACTAATGAGTTAATGTATCGCTTACAAGTAGATATTCATTTTTAACAAACAATAACATAACGTAAACCTAACATAAGCACTAGAATAGTGTTTGTAAATTTGCAAAAAAAAATAAATCTAAAATGGGAGATCCATATATTTTAATGCTTGTTGCTTTAGCTATTTTAGCTGTTGTCGACTTGGTTGTAGGAGTTAGTAACGATGCTGTTAATTTTTTAAATTCAGCAATTGGATCTAAAGCTATAAAAGTTAGAAACATAATGATAATTGCCAGTGTAGGGGTTTTCTTTGGAGCCATTACCTCTAGTGGAATGATGGAAGTTGCACGTAAGGGTATTTTTAACCCAAACATGTTTATGTTTCAAGATATCATGTTTATTTTCATGGCGGTAATGATTACTGATATTTTATTATTAGACATCTTTAATTCATTAGGTATGCCTACCTCTACAACAGTATCAATTGTATTTGAATTGTTAGGAGCAGCTGTATGTATCTCTTTAATTAAGATTTCTTCTAGTGATACACAATCAATTTCAGATATCTGGAATTATATCAATCATAAAAAAGCAGTTCAAATTATAAACGGAATACTACTCTCTGTAGTAGTAGCCTTTTCTGTAGGGGCAATTGTTCAATTTATCTCTAGGTTAATATACTCTTTCAATTTCGAAAAAAGAGCAAACTATATTAGTGCTTTGTTTGGTGGTTTTGCTATTACTGCAATTACTTATTTCATTATTATAAAGGGAATGAAAGGAACTCCTTTTTATAAAGACATAAAGCATTTAATTGAAGGAAATACCTTATTAATTATCACAGGAAGTTTTATCGCTTGGAGTGTGATTTCTCAAGCTTTAATTAGTGTGTTTAAAATTAATATTTTAAAGTTGATTATAGGTATTGGTACATTTTCTTTAGCAATGGCCTTTTCTGGTAACGATTTAGTAAATTTTGTTGGAGTACCAATTGCGGCATGGAATTCGTACCAAGCATGGGAAGTATCAGGGGTTTCTGCGGATGCCTTTTCAATGGGTATTTTAGCTAAAAAAGTACCATCTAATGTGTGGTTATTATTAATTGCTGGTGCCATTATGGTAGTTACATTATGGACTTCTAGTAAAGCACAAAATGTAATTAAAACAGGTATTGATTTATCTAGACAAGGAGAAGGTCATGAAAAATTTAAACCAAATCCTTTATCAAGAATAGTAGTAAGAGCTGCTATGGGTATTAATATTGGTATTTCTAAAATATTCCCAGCTAAAACATTAGCTTTCGTTGATGCTAAATTTCAGAGACCTGTAATTGAATTACCTAAAGATAAAACTTATGAAATGCCAGCTTTCGATTTAGTAAGAGCAGCTGTTAACTTAATTGTTGCGGGTATTTTAATATCTATTGCAACATCTATGAAATTACCATTATCTACAACCTACGTAACATTTATGGTTGCAATGGGTACTTCTTTAGCCGATAGAGCTTGGGGACGTGAAAGCGCTGTTTATAGAGTTGCTGGTGTAATTAATGTTATTGGAGGATGGTTTTTAACTGCTTTAACTGCATTTTTAGCAGCAGCAGTGGTTGCTTACTTAATTAGCTTTAACATGGTTATGATTCCTGTTTTATTATTAGTAGTAGCACTTTTAATAGGAAGAAATACATTAATCCACAGAAAAAAATCGAAAGAAGTTAAAAAGCAAATGCATTTCGAAAGAGCTGAATTAATTACTATTAACGGAGTAATTGAAGAAAGTGCAGATCATATTGCTGAAGTTGCAACTCGTGTAAACAAATTATACACAAGTGTTGTAAATGATTTAGCTAACCACGATTTAAACAAACTACGTAAAACCGATAAACACGTAGGGAAGTTAAATGATGAAATTGACGGATTAAAAGATGGTGTTTTCTACTTTATTAAATCGTTAGACGATACTTCGGTACAAGCAAGTAGGTTCTATATCTTAGTATTAGGATACTTACAAGATGTAGCACAATCTATTAGTTATATTTCTAGAGCTAGTTTTAAGCATGTTAATAACAATCACAAAACCTTAAAGAAAGGTCAGTTAAAAGATTTAAAACATATTGATAATACACTTTCGAAGTTATTAGATGATATTAGTGCTACTTTCGAAAATAGAAGCTTTGATAACTTAACAACTATCATTAACGAAAAGAAAGAGTTGTTAAAAGATGTTTCAACATCTATCGAAAAACAAGTAGCGCGTATTAGAACAGACGAAACAAGCCCGAAAAACACTACTTTATACTTTAGTGTACTAATTGAAACACAAGACTTAGTTTCGGCTCTTATGAGCTTACTAGAAACTTATGAAGAGTTTCATATAAGTAGTAAAACAGTATAACAAAACTAAACCTGCGAGTGAATTTTACTCGCAGGTTTTATTTAGTGCTAGACTGTTCTAAAATGAAAAAACCACTTGACTTAATCAAGTGGTTTTTTTATACAAAGGGGGATTGGGAGTGATATAAATTAAATACCTTATCAAAGGTTATTTTTTAATGCTGTCGTTCTTTTTAATCTTTAAATACATTATTTTTCTTTTCTGTGAGTGTGCTGCAATGCTAATTAGCATAAATAATACGATTGTAATAAGTAGTTGTATTTTCATAATACCACAAATATACAGGGTATTTGTTCTTAACATGTTTAAATATCTTTAGCTGGGTCTTTTATGTAGTCGAACGGTTGTTTTTGTGTCGATTAACGGGATATTACATATTAAAAACTTTACTAAATCGTACTAATTATTTTTGAATAAAAATGTTCGTAAAATACCACCTACCATCTTCACATTGTTCGGCTGATATTTGGAAGTGTGTATAATCTCCTTCCATATTTTTTTGTTACCTTTACTTTTTACCCACGCATTTACCACCTTTTTTTCCACTTAAAAAGCCATAAGCTACATTTCCTGACACTCTTTTTGCTTCTGAATCTTCTTTTAAATATTGGCTTCTTTTAAAAAATTATCGTGTGATGCTGCTGCTGGTGTTATCATATAATTGATATGTGTGTAAGCTTGTGCCTTTACTACATCTATTTAGCTTAAGCTACTTAATCCTTTATCAACTCTATACTCATTAAATCAATGATAAAATTTCAATTTCTATTCCCTTGTTTTCTGGTAATATTAAAGATACAGTGCCATAAAGATCTATATTTTCTTCAGAACAAGAAATAAATATTAAACTGAATACTAAAAAATACGAATACTAAGGAGTGTTGTAATCAATTAAATCTGTAGCTACCACAAAATAATTTAGTTTAAAATCAGGTACACTATAAATCACATTATTTATAGTAAATTTAAATTCAACCTCCAAATCTGTTCGACACCCTCTAAAAGAAAACACTTTAATTGGTGTTTGAGATTCATCTGAAAGTTGAATCCAACTTCCTCCTTGTGCCGGAGTAACAGCGTTTCCAATAACAGCTGCTTCATAAGCATCAAAAACTGTTTGATTTAGAGCAGATAAGCCAAGAAGACCCAACACTGCCCCTGATAGTCCTGGAGTTGGTAACGTTGAAGGGTATATGGTTCCGCTAGAGTTAACAACCCTTGCCTCTATCTTTACATCACTTAAATTTGTCTGGGGAAAATCTTGTGTTGACATGTATACATCATAATCATACAAATTACTCATACAAATAACATCGTCATCAACATTCAAAATAACAAGCACCGTTTGTGAATCTAACTTAAAATCTAGATAAGCTTTTTGAGATACATCTACTAAGCCCGCATCTAAACCAGCCTCTAGAGGAGTATTTGTTGCTTTTGTTTGATATTGCAAACTGTACTGGGCTGAAGACGAACCTTCACCGCTTGAGGCTGTCCCAAAACTTGGCTTAACTGACAATGTGCCGGGAATGACACCTGTTAACTGCGCTAAAACACCTTGCATCCCAACAACAAAGATTATTATCACTAAAATTAATATGTTTTTATTTATTGCCATGTGCTCTTTATTTAGTATTTAATTATATAGGCTACCGTAATACCGCTTAAATCTGCATTATTTGGATTATCTATTAAATATGACACCTGAAAACCATTACCTATACCATCACCAGAAAACCCTTCGGTAATACCGGTTATAAAATTGGAGAAAGTCCCATTGCTTAATACTTGATTTCCTGATATCATTGTTCCTGTTGCTGTTCCTGCTTTTAACATGGGTACCAACGTAAAAGTAACTGACGGGTCTAAACCACTAACTTCAACATCTATAGATGCTGTACTGGGAGAATTACCATTTTGCCTATACGTGTAATTTACCCACATGGTATTACCTCCACCTGAAAATGCCAAACCTGCTTCTATAAAACTACTAGCGCCACCAGTTACCGGGGTTTCATTAAAATCGATTATAGCAAAATCGATATCCACTTCGGCATCCTGAACAACAACTGGTACAGCTACCAAACTTGTATTGGGTGGTGAAACCTGAGCAAATGTATTTGTAAAACTGGTTATTAGTAGTAATAATATGGTGCGTAATATAATTCTCATTAGTTTCCTATATTAAAATTATTAGATTTAAACTTTATTTTTCGTTTTTTTAATTTTAAAGCAAACACCTTATTAACAACATCTCCGCTTATGACTTCTACTTTAAAATTATTATTAATGGTAAATAACTCATTTTTTTGCACCATATTAATAACTTTAACATTGTAAACACCTGGTGCTAGCGTATTTAATTGAAAACTACCATCTGTACGTGTTGCTATGTTATAGGTATAGTTATCATTAAATATTTTTAAATATGCTTTTAAGCGATATGGTTTTCTACTTTGTAATTGCAACTGTCCTTTAAGCCCACCTGTCTTCATTAGAATAATGTTTAAATCACTCATTTCATCTGCAACTACCGTTACTTCGTATGGTATTTTAGACGTAGTCATTACATCATCTTGTAATGATGACGTTACTACGATTATATAATTTAACCCAACATTTAAGTTATTTAATTCAAAGTTACCATACTCATCTGTTACCACGGTAACACCTCCTGCTACGATTTGAATATCAGCTACATTTATACTCGCATCTTCACTATTTACATTACCTAAAATACCACCTTGGTTAATTACTTTTTTAAGCGGTACACCAAACCTATAAGTATACTTTGCAAAAGCAAATAACTCTTTATCATTAAAACTTCCTGGCCTCTGGTAATAATTAGATCGTATCTCTAAAAAGTGGCGGTTGTGTATTTGCGCCTGCATGTTAAACGTAAAATTATTTTGCACCAGGTAATTATCTTCAGGGCTAAAACCACTGTTATAATTTGTGTTTACAGAAAAATAAGAATTTAACACATACCCTACACCTGTACCATAACCAAAATAATGGTTGTTAGAATCAGAGTTTCCGTATCGGTTCGTAAATGAATGGCTAAAATTACCATTAACTCTAAAATTATTTAACACACTTACCGATCCATTAACAGCGTTATTATACGTTCTTCTGTAATCAGAATTTATGGCTAATAAATTTTTTGTATTATTAACAGCACCATTTATACCATAAGAATATTTTCTATCAAAAAAACGATAATTATAATTTACCCCATATTCTTTATAGTGGTAGTTTTTAATTTTCATTTGATCTTCTCTTTCACGTTTAGTTAAACGCAATCTAAACTGGTGTTTTCTGTTTAAACGATAATTTAATGAAGCGTCATAATTTTCTGTATAAGGCTGGCTGTTGTAATACAGCGTATCTAAATTTTCATTAACTCTAGAGATACGAGCCCCTACTCTAGCGTACCATTTTTTATAGCGATATCCCAACGAACTATTAAAACGGATACTATTTTTTAGCGATCCATAATATTTTTTATCGGCAATGGTAATATTTCCATTATAATTCCAATTTTTATACTGCTGATTTACACTTAAAAAATTAGCCGTATTAACACTTTCTTTTGTTAAACTAGTAGAGGATTCTAAAGCAATACGAGTTCCTTTTTTAATATAGTTTCCGTTAAAGGTTATTATTTGACCTTCGTTAGATAAGTTTTGAAAGTCAACATCGTTTACATAACCTTTTTCTTTTTTTGATTGAGACAAAGACACCCCTATATTTACATCATTATTAATTTTATATTGTGCTTTTGCCCCATATACAGCCTGACTATTAAAAGCATTTAATCGTGGCTTAGAATAAAAAGCTGTTAACGTTAAATCGTTTATTCTTTGATCTAACCTAAACCCCATACCATATCTACTAGAAAATCCTAAACGATCTATACGATACCCATGATCTCCTAAATAAACCGTAGTTAAATCTTTGTACTTATAAATTACACTATATTGATCTGCTGTTCCAAAACGACGTAAATTTAATTGTTTAGGCCCTCTAAAAGTAAAATTTAAATGATGATTTTCTGTTTCATCTAAATACCCGTTACCTCTTAACTCTGCTGACAATGTAGAATAATGTTCTTTCTTTCGTGTGTAACTATTGTACAACAAACTTGCTTCCATAGGAAACCTTAAATAAGGATCTTTTTGTTTGATGCGCTTCGGAATAACACGCACCTCTTTAAAGCTACGCTTTTTTGTATTATCTCCTTCACTTACAACCATAAGCTCCATATAAATACGAGAAATATTATTTAAACGTTTATTTGTTTTTTCTGTTACCGTTATCAACATAAGTGAATCTGGAGCTAAATTCCTATTTAAACTCCCTTCAATACTATTTGTAGACTCTAAATTAATCGCGTGCATGGTGTTTCCCATATTTCTTACCCCAAAAGTTGTTTCAACAATCTGTCCGGCGTTCACATACTCTGGTGCAGAAATATTAAACACCTCTAAACTGTAATTTTTTGCAACTTTAAAGTTTAAAACTTTTGTTTTAACAACAGCCTTCTTATTATTTTTTACAAACAACTGTACTTGTTGCTTACCTGGGGCTGCATTACCTTGAATATTAAAAGTTAAGAAAATTAATTTTTTAGAAGCTCCTTTTAATTTAGCTGATGGTGTTAAAGAAATTAACGACCAAGCTTCTGGCAATAATACTTCAAAATTAAAATCAAACTCCGCTACTCCCGATTTTTCAATTTCTATAACCAAAGTATGCTTCGTATCTGACTTATATATATTCTTTTTATATAACGGGTTTATATATAAATTGAACGGTAACTTAACATATTTTAATTGCTGTAATTGTGCTTTCGATAGTTGCTGTTTAATATCTTCTGATTTTTTCATATTAAAACCTATTTTTTCACTTACCTTTACTCGTGTTTTTTTTGCGCTGCTCCTTTTAGCAGAACTGTTTACCTTTGCTAAATTAGCATTTACTTGAGGTAATGTTGGTACTGAACTTACTTGGTTAACTTTAGTAATTTCCCCTTCAGATAATTTATTTTCTAACATACTACCATCACCGTTCTTTAACACTTTTCTAACCACCGTTGTGTTAACAGTAGTAGTGGTTGTAATAGTTTCTTCTATATAAGGATCGTAGCTATTATTGATTTGTAGTTTTGCTACATTTTTAATAGCAGCTTTTTTTAAGCCAAATTCATCTTTAAAATCATCCTTATTCTTCAGTGTTTTAATCCTTAATTCATAAGGATTTTTACCTAAACTTTTCTGAGATAACGGTTGCTTTACAACGTTTGTTACTTTGGTTTTTGTGGTAGATTTAGATACCAGCTCTGGTGCAGCTTCTTGCACATTTTGTTGGTCTGGTTTTATTGCTAATGAAGATTTAACAGGTGGTGTTACTATAACTGGTTTAACTGTATCTTTTTTAAATACGTTACCTTTTTTTTTATAGTTCACCATATCACAACTCATAAGAAACAAACAAAAAAGAAGTAGTTTATATATAGTTTTCATAATGAGATTGAAATATTAAGATAGGGATATGAAAATAAAATGTATTTTAAATTTATCTAATAAAAAAACGTTTTTATTTTATAGTTAAAGACAGATTGGTCCCTACAAACTCACCATCCGCTTCTGCAGTTAATACACATTGGTAATTACCTGATGCTAAAACTGATAAATCTAAATAAATATCACGGCACGAATCAGCATATATATGCTTGTTTAATGATTTTTTTTCTAATACTAAATCACCAGCTGTGTTATACACTTCCATATTTAGTGTTGTTTTATAAGCAAAATTTGTAGTATTACTTAATGTGATACTTAGTGTTTTTTTAATTTGATTGTCTTGAAGTGTATGGTATGTTAAATCCATGTTTTCAAAATTAAGATCAAATACAGGTGTCTTATCTACATGCACTAGTATACCTATTACATAATTAGTTTTAGATGTTAAACCAACAATATTTTTAGCTAAATTTAACTTTTTAGGATCTGGGTTTTGAACTTTTAATACTGCTAAAAAAGAACCTTGAAGCCCTTTTGTATTTGGCACTGTAATGGTAAATGGATAATCGTATTTTGTTTTTGCAGAAATAAACTTCTCTGACTCTACATCTGATACCCACTGAGAACCTCCGTGTGTTAAATCATAATCGTCTAATAACTTAAAACCACCGCTACAATCAAACTGAACATCTTTAAGGCTTACCTTAACGACAACCTCTTCTTCTGTCGGATTAACCAATATTACATGTCCTTTAATAACATCGCCTGGTCTGGCACTAAATACTTTCATTAAACCTCCTTGGATAGAAATTTCTTGAGCATTTAGATGTCTAATCGGAAGAAAAGTTAAAGCTATCAATAAAAAAGAACCTTTAAGTAAGAATATAATTGGCTTCATGTATAAGTTGTTTAATAACTATTGCTTTTATTGAATATATAAGTTCACTATTTAGTCATATAATGTGACTTATTTAAAAAGCAGATCTATACACACAGATCTGCTTTTTTAAAAGATGCATTTAATTAAAGTGCACTAATAGTATAAGTTAAAGTAGACTGCATTACTCCAGTACCACTTGCATCAAGACCACCAAAAGTCGTTGTATCTTCTGTCAAGTAATATTCTAATTCTGTTCCGTTAGTAGGGCCATCTAAGGTATATGAAGCTAAAATACCATTTCTAACAGTAACCGCTGTTGTTGGCACCATCGGTAAATCTAAGATTACTAGGTCACCCGGCTCTCCTACCATAGCTCCAGAGTCTACTCCACTTTTTAAATTAAGATTAAAACCTGGTATAGCCGCATCTAATTCAACAGTAATAACAGTATCACTACTAGCTACTGTTGGTACATATGTATGGTTCACTCTTACTTTTGCAGAAGGAATATTAGCTACATTCATAAATAAACCAGCTTCATTAACATCTGTAGCTGCTATTGAAAATGTGATGTCACTTACTTCACCAGTTGGTGTTCCAGTAGCAGCTACTGAATGAACATCGATAATCGCTATAGATGGCAAATCTACTGTAACAGTATGAGTCGTAACATTATCTCCTGGAAGTTCAACAGCATTTGCTATTCCTGTTATTGTTACTGTTCCTGTTTGTGCACTCATAGCTGTAAAAGATGCTACAGCTGCAATTGTAAATAATAATTTTCTCATGATAAAATGGTTTATAAAGATTAAAAATATTTTTGTTTCAATTATTACTGTAAGTATACATTACAAGTCATCTTTATGAATTTAAGATAATTTAAACAACCATTTACTGTTGATAAATGGTTGTAAAGTTGCTTTATACGGAAAAGATACATTTTTTTTATAGTAAATCACTCAAAAAAAAAATAAATTTTTTAAATCTATCACACAAGTTACCTACTAGATAACAACAAGTTACTATTAAAAAAAGAATTATTATTCATTAAGCAACCTTATTTAGTACATGATTACCATAACGACTTGCAATATTATTATATAACTGTTTAAATACAATAAAATGCAGTATCAATAAACCTAGCATTTAGCCAAACACTATATGAAGCCACCCATGTAAGTTATTTTAGTTTAAATTAAAATTTGCAATACCAAAAGACTCTTTTTATTCAATTACATGCTAACTCCCTAATAAATACCGCAACAAAATAAGCTATAGGAAAAACATATAAATCAAAAATACCTGAACAATAAATTTATTGTTCAGGTATTTTTGATAATTTACTTAGTATCGATTATTTATAATTAGGCAAAATTAATTTAGTTTTTCATTGGGCGCATTAAACCTTCTTGTGCAACAGAAGCTATTAACTTACCTTCCCTTGTATAAATATTACCACAAGCAAAGCCACGTGCTCCAAAGGTATTCGGACTCTCGATTGAGAACAACATCCAATCGTTAAAATCAAAATCACGATAAAACCACATTGAGTGATCTAAACTTGCCATTTGAGTATTACCAAAATTAGCAATGCTCGCATTCGGATTTAAACAGGCTGTTAAAATGTTGTAATCAGAAATATAGGTAAGAATTTGTTGTTTTAACGCTAAAGATAAATCAACAGGATCTCCTTTTAACTTAAACCACACATCAACAAATGGTGGTAAATCTTTCATATCAAGAGGGTTTACAATTTCTACAGGTTTAAACTCAATTGGTCTTTCAACACTTAAAAATGCTTTTAACTTTTTAGGTAAAAAATCACCAAATTGCGCTAACATATCTGTCCAACTAAATAACTCTTCGGGTTTTTTTATCCCTTTTTTAATTGGCATTTGATGTTCATACCCTTCTTCTTTTTTATGAAAAGAACACGATAAAATAAAAATTGTTTTATCATTTTGATGTGCAGTTACGCGTCGGGTAGAAAAACTACCTCCATCACGAATAACCTGCACATTATAAGTTATTGGTAATTCTAAATTCCCTGCTTCTAAAAAATAAGAATGCAAGGAATGTAAAATACGACTTTCTTTAACCGTTCTATAAGCTGCATTTAATGATTGCGCTAAAACCTGACCTCCAAATACATTTGGACTACCAATATCTTTGCTGATTCCGTTAAAATTGTTATTACCTATATCTTTTAAGGTTAGTATTTTTAATAGTTCTTGAGTGTTTTTCATTATTGAAAATTAACTTTGCTATTGTTTTATTTTAAATGGATGTTTTTGTTTAAATTCTGATGGTTGAATTCGTTTTAAAAACAGACTTAAAATACGATTTGTAATTGTTTTTTTGTGTCGCAAATAAATAGTTAAATCTTGCGGAACTGCTCCTACCGAGCTTTTTATTTCACTTGCCGTTCTCCCGAAGTTTATAGTTTTAACTTTTCTTTGTATTCCTAAAGAAATGTAATCATATAACATGCGTTGATATATAGCGTATTCTTTATTATTGGTGTAATCTATTCCAACAAAATGAGCATCTAATGAATCTTTATTAAAAATTCCTGATAAAAAACCTACTAACTTATCTTCTAACCAATAAGCTCTTAAAAAATAAGCATCCCCTAAATTATCTTTTAATGATTTATACGTTTTGACATTGAAATCACCTAAATTAAAACTCGATTTAGTAGAAACCGTTTTATACAACGCTTTCATTTCTGGCAATAAATCTTTAAGTCTACCTGAAGTAACATCTTCAGTTTTTAACGATGCACTCAATTTTAATGCTTTTCTTGCTTTTACTCTAAACTTAGTTTTTAAAGCGGTTAAATAATCATCTAAACTATGCCAATCATTTTCTAAATGCAATACCATATTCGGTTCTACATTAAACGAATTATAACCTTCTTCATGCAAATCATCAGTAATAAACAACGATTCTTTTTCAAAATCTTTTAGCATAAAGAAATCAACTTTATTCTGAGGTTTTAAATTAGTAAAATCGATAACTGCTTTCGCTATTTTTAGAATGATTTCATTTTTATTCTGGTCATCTTTAATAAACGTTCCATGTTCACCGCTTACAAATGTATTTCCGCAGGTAAGTATTTTAAAAGGTTTTTCTGGAGATAGTATTCTTAATTTTCTTCCAGTACATTTTATCCATTCTACGACAGATTGCATATCGTTTTGAACACTATCTAAATAAAAATCTACTATTTGAATAGTTGCTATTGCAACTGCTTTATCTTCATCAAATAAAACAATATAACCAAACTGTATTTTTGGATTGTTTTGTTGTAATGCTTCTAAATATTTCGGGTGATAATATAAGTTTTCTGTACAGTTTAATTGTTGCCAAACATCGTTTGATATTTCATTAACTGCATAAAAGTATTTAACATTTAAAGCATGCTTTGTACAAGATAAAAAATTCACAGACCCCTTTATATTTTGGGTGTAAATTACTAAAAGTTTATGTAAACGTAATTATACAACTCCGTTATTCCAAACTGGCACTTTTAAAAGCTTACTAATTTTCATCATATCACTTAAAATATACATCTTGTCTCCATGGTTTAGTAAATTAAATCGATCTCCTTTATTGGTTATCAAATTTAACTCATATGAAAAATAACCGCCTGAAGAACTACCTCCCGACGAAAATTTTTCTAATACCTGCAAAGCATATACTTCCTGATATTGCAATGTTTCACCACCAAAAATAATTTTTCTTTTTCGAGTATGTATAAATACTTTTGGAGAAAACATAAATAGTAAAATCAACCCTATTAATAAAAAAGGGCCGCCAGAAGTAAAAAACAATTTTCCTCCTTTCATAAAAGTAAGTGGAATATCATAAATTTGATAGTACTCATAAAATGAAATTGTTACATAATTTAAACCCATTAAGAAAAAACTCCAAGCAAATACTTTAGTAAACGAGCTAGCGGTTATTTTGTACCCTTGTGCTGTTTTTTTAAACACTTCACTTGGAAAATTACTAGCAGAACTCTCTAGAGCATTCCAAGATATTTGTTGCCCTATTACATCAGCTGTAGGGTCTTCAAAAACAAAATCTACTTGTTTATTTTTAGACGAAGTTTTCTTTTTATTAGAAATATAATTTGTCGCAACCATACCTACTCCCATAAATACAAAAACAAGTAACATTCCCCCTATTTTATAAAACATAAACTTCTCACCACCATAAATCTTTGTATGAATTGGTACGGTGATTTCTAATTTTTGAAGTAAATGTTTATCTTTTTTAGTTGGGTTTTTTAACTGTTGTAATGAATCTAAAGTATAAATATCATTTTTTAATGCTATTTGATTGTTGTTATATCTTTCGTGTTTTTTATCGACCTCTGGTATTACAACAAAAAATATAATTCCGATAGGAATTAGTAAAAAAAGCCAAGTGCTTTTTAACGATATCTTACTCATTACGTTTATTTTTATAATTTAAAATATATTAAAGACACCTTAAAATTACTTGTATTTAATTTTCATAATAACTAAAAATAGTGATGATATAGCGGTTACACTATTTGCTAAAATCATAGGTATACTTTTTAAATGAATTCCATATATTAACCATAATACAATACCTATAAAAAATACGGAGTACATTACTAAAGATAATCCTTCAGTAGACTTTGTTTTCCATGTTTTATAAACTTGTGGTAAAAATGAAGCTGTTGTTAATGTGGCTGCTAATAAACCTAATGTTTCATAAAAATCCATACTAAACTGTTTTAAACAAAAAAAGAAGACTTTTTAAAATTTTAAAAAGTCTTCTTTTTTTGTAATTAACTTTATCTTTTATCCTACAATATTAATAATTTTTCCTGGCACAATAATTACCTTTTTAGGTTCTTGCCCTTTTAATTGTACAATCGTACGTTCATCAGCCATTACTATTTTTTCAATTTCATCTTTACTTAAATCTAAAGATAATTCTAGAGTAAAACGCATTTTACCGTTAAAAGAAACTGGGTACGTTTTAGAGCTTTCTACTAAATGAGAAGCTTCAAACTTAGGAAAATCAATAGTTGCTATTGAACCTTCATGCCCAAGCTGACTCCATAATTCTTCTGCAATATGCGGTGCATACGGTGAAATTAATGCTAATAAAGGTTCTAAAATAGCACGTTTATTACATTTTAAAGCAGTTAATTCATTTACAGCAATCATAAAGGTAGAAACCGAGGTATTGAATGAAAAATTCTCAATATCTTCTTCTACTTTTTTAATTGTTTTATGTAAAACTTTTAACTCTTCTTTTGTTGGTTCAGCAGCAGTAACAAGCACTCCTTCTTCGCCAATATATAATTTCCATAATTTCTTTAAGAAAGAATACACACCTGAAATACCTGATGTTTTCCAAGGTTTTGTTTGTTCTAAAGGCCCTAAAAACATTTCGAATAAACGCAATGCATCTGCACCAAATTCTTCACAAATTAAATCTGGATTAACAACATTGTATTTAGATTTCGACATTTTCTCAACCTCTCTATGACACACAAATTGTTTGTCTCTTCCAAAAACAAATTCTGCTGTTTCAAATTCGCTTCTCCAAGCTTTTAACTTATCAATATTTACGTTTACATCTCCTTCAAGCGTGCTTACATCAATATGAATAGGTCTGTATGTTAACGATTTTTCAGCTTCAGCAGTTAAACCTGCTTCTTTTAGTTTTTTATCTAAACGAGTCCATAATTTATCATCTGCTGCTATTTCTTGTATTTGATTTTCTCCTTGAAAATAATCAGATGAAATATATAAATTATTCTTTTTTCCGTCAAATAATGCTTCATAAACAAGTGCTGATGTTCCTAAAATCATTCCTTGGTTGATTAGTTTTTTTGCAAACTCATCAACAGGAACAACTCCTTTATCAAACAAGAATTTTTGCCAAAAACGAGCATATAATAAATGTCCTGTTGCATGCTCAGAACCACCAATATATAAATCTACTTCTTTCCAATAATCAGCAGCTTCTTTGCTTACAAATTCACCATCGTTAGTAGAATCCATATAACGGTTAAAATACCACGAGCTACCTGCCCAACCTGGCATTGTATTCAGTTCTAACGGATATACTGTTTTATTTTTTAACTTATCATTCGATACAACTTTCTTTGCACGAGAATCCCAAGCCCATTCTGTAGCATTTCCTAAAGGTGGTTTCCCATCTTCTGTAGGTAAATATTTTTCTACTTCTGGTAAAACGATTGGCAAGTGTTTAGCATCAATCATTTGAGGCATTCCGTCTTTATAATATACAGGAAAAGGTTCTCCCCAATAACGCTGACGGCTAAATACTGCGTCGCGTAAACGATAGTTTATTTTACCAAAACCAAAACCTTTTTGTTCCATTTCGTAAATCGCTAATTTCATCGCTTTTTTATACGACAAACCATTTAAGAAATCAGAATTTGCAATTTTAGTTCCTTCTTTATCTGCATGTGCCGCTTCAGAAATATCTACATTTTCAAAAACATTAGGAATCTCTAATCCGAATTTTTTTGCGAAATCATAATCACGCTGATCACCACAAGGAACCGCCATAACAGCACCTGTACCGTAGTTTGCTAACACGTAATCTCCAATCCAAATTGGTATTTGTTTTCCCGTAAACGGATGTAAAGCATACGCACCTGTAAAAACTCCTGAAATTGTTTTTACATCTGCCATTCGTTCTCTTTCAGAACGCTTTGCTGTTGCTTTAATATAATCGTAAACGGCTTTTTGTTGCCCTTCGGATGTAATTTTAGCTACTAATTCGTGCTCTGGAGCTAAGGTCATAAATGAAACTCCGTAAATAGTATCAGGTCTGGTAGTAAAAACATCGATTTTATAATCGTTTGCTATTGCTGTTTCTACAACCTCAACAGTTGTTTTTTCAATAGGTTTTGCAAACTGAATTGTGTTGTTAATTTTAGATACAGCACCTAAAACATTTTCTAACACCTCATCATTTGTAAAACGCACTACATGAAATCCTTCACTCGCAAAATAAGCATCTCTTTTTGCTTCGTCTTCTTTACCAGAAAACTCCACTATTATATTTTTTGCTAAGCATACATAATCTACTAAAAATGTACCAATGGTATATTTTTTTCTGAATTTTGCTGCTCCTTTTTTATTTTTTAATTCATTCCAAAGTACTTCTTCTGCCTTCGATAGGTTTAAACGCATTTCTTTTAACGCCTCTAACTCTTTATAAGATAATCTTACGCCAGCTTCTGGCGCTTCTAAAGCATCTACCTTAAAAGTTACCATTGCTCCTTGCGAACGACCAATCCAATTTGTTTGGCTATCTTTTAAAGGCTGTGGCCAATCGACTGTTTCTAAACCATCTAATAAACGTTGTGCATATGCAGAAATTCGCATAGACCATTGTGTCATTTTCTTACGCTCAACAGGATGACCACCACGCTCTGAAACACCATTTATAATTTCGTCGTTTGCTAATACCGTTCCTAATTCAGGACACCAGTTTACTTCAGTATCCGACAAATATGTTAAACGATATTGCAACAAAATTGCTTCTTGTTCTGTAGTTGAAAATGCTTTCCATTCATCCGCAGAAAAAACAGTAATATCTTCTTCTGAAACAGCATTTACTGTTGCGTTTCCTGATTTTTTAAATACAGAAATTAATGTTTTAACATCTTCTGCTTTATCGGTATCTTTATTATACCAAGAGTTAAAAAGCTGAATAAAAATCCACTGTGTCCACTTATAATACTCAGGACTAGAAGTACGTACTTCACGAGACCAATCGAAAGAAAAACCGATAGTATCTAACTGTCTTCTATAGGTTGTAATATTTTCTTCCGTAGTTTTTGCAGGGTGTTGCCCCGTTTGAATTGCATATTGTTCTGCCGGTAAACCAAAAGAATCATACCCTTGCGGATGCAATACATTAAAACCTTTATGACGCTTGTAACGTGCATAAATATCTGATGCAATATATCCTAAAGGATGCCCAACATGTAAACCTGCTCCTGACGGATAAGGGAACATATCTAAGACATAATATTTAGGTTTCTCCGATTCATTACTGGCTTTAAATGTTTGGTTGTCTGCCCAAAATTGTTGCCATTTCTTTTCTATCTCTTGATGATTATATTGCATTTTGTCTCTTTTTAAGAAGTTGCAAATTTACGGTTATTTTAAATACTATTTTTATTTCTTTTTTCAAAGAAAATTGAATTCTTTAAAAACAAAATAGGTTTAAAAATCATGTGATTTTTAAACCTATTTATTATAATTGTAACGATTATTTTTATCCTTTAACAGGTACAGAAACAATTACGTTACCCCAACCTAAATACATAGTTGCATTATTGTTTTCTCCTTCGAAAATGATAGAGAAAGCTTCAGTAGATTTAGTTGCTTTAGAAACTGTTCCTTTTACACGTAAAACATCTTCATTTTCATTATAAAAATAAGAACCCCAAACATTTTTAGCAGTACTTAAAATTACTGTCCATTCAGTTGTTCCCGGAATTGTAAATAATGTATAAGTTCCTGCCTTTACATCTTTACCTCCAAAATTAACATCTTTATAAAACGTAATTTCTGCCGCTTCATTAGCACCTGTTCTCCATACTTTCTCTGCGGGAGCTAGCTTAGACAAAGCTCTTCCTTTTAACTTAGGACGGCTATAAATAACTTTTACTAACTTATCTGAAACTCTATAATTATCAGGATATGCTGCTGCATCCATAGGACTTTTATCTAATCCTTTAAAATTTTGAGCTGTTGCTTCTGTAGAAAACAATACAGCTATCATTAACATTGCTAATACTACTATTCTTTTTTTCATTTTAAAATATTTTAAATTTAATTTATTAATGTTTCGTCTTCAAAATTACAAATCCTTACAGAAAGTTACTATTAATAATAGTACATAAATTCAAAAAAACAACAAAGACATTCGTAGTTCTCATATCAAAAACTACATTGAATATTGTAAACCTAAAGTTATTGTTTCTTTTTGTTCTAACTGAATTCCATTTAATTTTTGATAAACAGGTAATGCATATTCAAAACCAAAACGAACATTTTCTAAAGTACCTTTAAATGCGTATACATTAAATCCTAATCCAGTATTTATATAATTACCCCCTGAATTTTCAGTATTTGCAGTAGTAACCATCATAGGTGTTAAATTTGGATTTTCACCATTTGTTTTAGCTACAGATAAGATTTCCATTCGTGCCGAAATACTAAGCCAATCGGTTGTTTTTACAGCAAACCAAGAATTTAAGCTGTAACGGTTCCCTAAAGAATAATCATATTTATTTCTTCCAAAACGATAAGTAGCTTTTAATTGAGAACCCCAAGAGACTTGATTCATTTGACCTAAATATGTCAACCCTAAATCAAGATCATAAGTTCCGCTACCAACCTGCATTGGATAAGGCAATATTATTTCATTTGGAGAAGACATTGGTGTTTCATCTATAGCTTCTATACTTCCTGTAGGAATAGATATATTTACCAAACTATGTAAAGATTGACGGTTCTTATTAATGAATTTATATAAGATTCCTAATTTTAAATCTCCAAAACCAGATGATGCTGTTGAAAATTTAGTTTTCATCCCCATCATTCTCATCTGCAAATCCATATCATTAGTAATATAGTTTGCCATCGCCATTAAAGTTATTTTATCTGTTGGCGCATACATAATACCTAACATATGCATATTCATTGGCATGCTTAAAGGCGTTACCATATAACCAGCATTGTGAGCTGCATCATTAGTAATAGCAGTACCTTTTTGCTGTAATCCTTTCATATACATATTCATGTATCGGTAAGAAAACATTAAACCTCCTTTTTTATGGTAATGATCTCCCATTACACTGATTGGAGCATGCCCATCTGGCCTACTGGATTTCCATTCGTTATTCTGTGATGTTATTTTTTGTGCGTTTACTACTTGAAATAAGAACATAAAAGTTCCTATAAAAATGATTTTTGATAATTTCATCAGTTTATTTTTTTTAAAAATTTTACACTATTGTTTTGTACAGTTTAATTTTAAACTATACTCTTAATTATTTGTATGTAAAACTTAAAAATTTGGTGGATGAAAAATGGTTGCTAAAAACAGAAAGGAATAATTTTTTGCATAAGAGTATGTTTTTTTTACACACCTATTAAAACTGTTTTTTGCACGTACAGAGAGTAACTCCACAAAGCCTATTGGATAGTCTTTTATGACAATGCTTAATGATTTAAAATCATCTTCTTGTTGCTGTTCTATCTTTTGCATTAATTGACATTTACCATTACATTGAAGTGCTGGCTTATCTTTATTAATACATAATACTTTTGATATATAATCATAATTTACTGCATATTCAACAAACGGTGCAATTGGCCTAAGCATAGCAACCATGTAAAGTAGAATAAAAAAATAAACGCTTATTTTTTGCAGCAAAACTTATTTTTAAAATAGATTAGGCAAAGATAGTTTAACTATCTTTTTTTAGAAAAAAAACCACATTAAATATTATTTTAATTTATTCTAAATAAAGTATTATATTTGCACCGAATTACACCAATCATGATCATATTTTATACTCAAAATAAAAAGGCTATTCCTGTTGTATCAATGCAACAAGAAACTATATGCTCTTCTGTTTGCACATCAAATTGTATAAAACCAAAAAATAAGTGTTGTAATAAATACCAAAAAAAAGGCATCAACTGTAAGCGATGCCCTTTAACTTTTGATATTAAAATAGCTTCTTAATTACGCTACTTTTAATAAGAAATAACTCTTTTTTCCGCGTTGTAATAACACGTATTTATCAGCAATTAAATCTTTTACTGTAATTGTAAAATCTTCTTTTACCTTTTCTTTATTTACCGAAACGGCATTTTCTTTTAACGCTCTTTTTGCATCTCCATTAGATTTTAAAAAGCTAGTTTTTCCTGATAAAGCATCTATCATTGATAAACCTTCTGAAATATCTTCTTTAGAAACTTCCGCTTGCGGTACACCATCAAAAACATCTAAAAATGTTTGTTCATCTAATCCTTTTAAATCATCTGAAGTTGATTTCCCGAACAAAATATTAGAAGCCGCAATTGCTTTTTCTAATTCATCTTTAGAGTGAACGAATGTTGTAACTTCTTCTGCTAATTTTCTTTGAAGTGCTCTTTCATGAGGAGCTTCTTTATGTGTTTCAATTAATTCTTTAACACTTGCTTCATCTAAAAATGTAAATATTTTAATATATTTTTCTGCATCTTCATCCGAAGTATTTAACCAAAATTGGTAGAATTTATATACCGATGTTTTAGCTGCATCTAACCATATATTTCCTCCTTCTGATTTTCCAAACTTCGATCCGTCTGCTTTTGTAATTAACGGACAAGTCATTGCATACGCCTTTGCTTCTTCACCTACATTCATTCTACGAACCAACTCGGTACCAGTAGTTATGTTACCCCATTGATCTGAACCACCCATTTGTAATAAACAGTTGTGATTTTTATACAAATGGTAAAAATCATATCCTTGAATTAATTGATATGTAAATTCTGTAAAACTCATTCCGCTATTAGAATCTCCAGAAATACGTTTCTTTACAGAGTCTTTAGCCATCATATAGTTTACCGTAATACGTTTACCAACGTCTCTAGCAAATTCTATGAATGAAAAATCTTTCATCCAATCGTAATTATTTACCAATAAAGGAGCATTTGTTTTATCGCTATCAAAATTTAAAAAACGTGCTAAAGTTCTTTTAATTCCGTCTACATTTTTAGCTAACGCCTCTTCATTTAGTAAATTACGTTCGTCTGATTTTCCTGACGGATCACCAATCATTCCCGTAGCTCCTCCTACCAAAGCAACTGGCTTATGCCCTGCTTTTTCAAGATGTACAAGTAATATAATAGGTACTAAACTACCAATGTGTAATGAATCAGAGGTTGGATCAAAACCAATATATGCCGCCGTCATTTCTTTTTGTAATTGCTCTTCTGTTCCTGGCATCATGTCGTGAATCATTCCACGCCAACGTAATTCTTCTACTAAATTTTTGGTCATTTTTATGAGTTTTAAAGAGACAAAGATACATTTATCGTTCAAAAAATTCTATTTTCGTTATATGATTTTAGTTACAGGAGGAACAGGATTGGTAGGATCACATTTATTATATCATTTAACTCAAAAAAATGATACAATACGTGCTATTTATAGAACGGAAAAAAAGAAAGAACACGTCAAAAAAATATTTTCTTATTATACAGATGATGTTGAGCTCTTCTTTGCTAAAATAGAATGGGTTAAGGCTGATATTACCGAAGTACCTTCTCTAATTCCTGTTTTTAAAAACATAACGAGCGTTTATCATTGTGCAGCTTTGGTTTCTTTTAACCTGAAAGATTATAGACAAATGCGTCAGGTAAATATTGAAGGTACAGCAAATATGATTAATCTTTCTATTGATGCTAAAGTTGGTAAGTTTTGTTTTGTAAGTTCAATTGCTGCTGTTGGAAATTCTATAAACGGTAAACCTATTGACGAAGAAAATGAATGGTCTGATGAAGACAATAATAGCGGATATTCTATTACAAAGTATGGAGCTGAAATGGAAGTTTGGCGAGGCAGTCAAGAAGGATTAAATGCTGTAATTCTGAATCCGGGAGTAATATTAGGAAGTGGTTTTTGGAATGAAGGATCTGGTAAATTATTTACGCAAATAAATAATGGATTAAAGTTTTATACTGAAGGAATAACTGGTTTTGTAGGCGTACAAGACGTGGTGAAATCAATGATTTTATTGATGAACTCTGATATTAAAAACGAACGTTTTGTTTTGGTGTCAGAAAACAAATCATTTAAAGATATTTTAGTTGCTATCGCAGATGGATTAGATAAAAAAAGACCATCAGTAAAAGTAGGAAAACTAATAACTTCTTTTTTATGGAGGATTGATTTGGTAGTAACTTTTTTAACAAAAAAAGAACCTTTGCTAACTAAAAATTCAGCAAAGGCCTCTCATAATAAATCTTACTATTCATCAGAAAAAATAAAAAGAGAATTAAATTTTAAATTCGAATTAATCAATAAAACTATCACTCAAATTTGTAAAAATCTAGGCGCATAATTATTTACGTTTCTTTAATTCAATTAATTTATCTTTAAAAACAATTTTACTTTCTTTTATCTCTTCTAACAGCTCTACTTTTTCTGGTTTTATGCTTCTTTTTTTATTTAAACTATCTTTTCCGATATAAAACAATTCTATAGAGTCTATATTCGATTTTACTTTTTTAATCAAATCGGTATATTCTTCTGTTTTAGAAACATAGTACTTATTACTAATATCAAATCGTGTACTATCTATTTTATACTTTTCGTACACCAATATCATATAGTTTTTTTCTTTCTTTAAAAACTTATTCTTAACATTATTAGCAGATGATGCAATAAACATATCAGTTAATAACGCAACCATAGAATCTTTAGGAATTAAAGTTTTTGGTTCTTTATAAATTGTATTACTTGAGGTACAAGAAATACTAATCGAAGCAATAAGTATGTAAATAAGTTTTTTCATCTATATTTTAAACTCTAATCGTTTTCCTTTCGTATTCTCATCAAAAACTCCGTTAGCAAACATTAAATTTCCATTCACAAAAGTATGCGTTATCTTACTTGAAAACGCTACATTTTCAAAAGGAGACCATCCACATTTGTATAAAATATTTTCTTTTGTAACTGTCCAACTATCATCTGTATCTATCAATACTAAATCAGCAAAATATCCTTCTTTAATAAAACCGCGGTTTTCTACTTTAAATAGTTTTGCTGGATTATGACACATCTTCTCAACTGCTTTTTCAATTGACAAAACACCTTCTTTTACTTTTTCTAAAATTGCAGGTATTGCATGTTGCACTAATGGCCCGCCACTTGGTGCTTTCATATACACATTATCTTTTTCCTCTAGCGTATGCGGAGCATGGTCGGTTGCGATTACATCGATTCTATCATCTAGTAAAGCCTTCCATAAACCATCTTTATCTTTTTGAGATTTAACAGCAGGATTCCATTTAATATGTGTTCCTTTTGTATCGTAATCTTTATCTGTAAACCATAAATGATGTACACAAACTTCCGCCGTAATCTTCTTTTCTTCTAACGGAATATCATTTCTAAATAGGTGTGTTTCTTTTGCTGTTGATAAATGAAAGACATGTAACCTTGCGCCTGTTTTTTTTGCCAATTCAATAGCTCTTGATGAAGACAAATAACACGCCTCTTCACTCCTTATAACTGGGTGGTATTTTAACGGAATATCATCGCCATATTTTGCTTTGTATACTTCCGTGTTTTTTCTGATCGTTGCTTCGTCTTCACAATGTACAGAAATTAACATATCTGTTGATGAGAATATCTTCTCTAAAACTTCTTCATTATCAACCAACATATTTCCTGTTGATGAACCTAAGAACAACTTAATTCCTGCTACATTTCTAGGATTTGTTTTTAATAATTCATCCAAATTATCATTCGTTCCACCAAACATAAACGAGTAATTTGCATACGATGTTTTAGAAGCTGTTTTAAATTTATCTTCTAATAATTTTTGAGTGGTTGCTTGTGGCACCGTATTTGGCATTTCAATAAAAGATGTAATTCCACCCGCAATTGCCGCTTTACTTTCGGTTGCTATATTTGCTTTATGAGTTAAACCTGGCTCACGAAAATGTACTTGATCATCGATCATACCAGGAATTAAATATTTTCCTTCAGCATCGATAACCTCAACATTTGAAGTTACTGAAATTTCTGTTGAAATTTCTTTAATATAATTTCCTTCAATTAAAACATCGCCTTTAAAAACCTTGTTTTCGTTAACGATATTTGCATTTTTTATTAAATATGACTTCATAATTATTTTGGTAAACCTTTTAATCTCATTTTTATAACTCCGAATACTGCTTCTTTTATAATACCAGAACTCAGCTTTGATTCTCCTAAAATTCTATCAGTAAATATAACAGAAACCTCTTTTATAGTAAATTGATGTTTCCACGATTTAAATTTCATTTCTATCTGAAAAGCATATCCTATAAATTTAATTTTATCTAATTTAATAGTTTCTAAAACTTCTCTTTTATAACATACGAAACCAGCTGTGGTATCGTGTATTGGCATTCCTGTAATTAATCGCACGTATTTTGATGCAAAATATGATAATAACACTCTGCTCATAGGCCAATTAACCACATTTACCCCTACAGAATAACGAGATCCTATAGCAACGTCAGCGTCATTATTTTTACATGCCTCATATAATTTTATTAAATCGTTTGGATTATGAGAAAAATCAGCATCCATTTCTATTATAAAATCATACCCTTTGTTTATTGCCCATTTAAATCCATGGATATAAGCAGTTCCTAAACCATTTTTACCTGTTCTTTTTTCTATATAAAGTTTGTTAGGGTATTCTTTTTGTAACTTTTCTACGATGGTTGCTGTTCCGTCGGGGGAATTATCATCAACAACTAAAATATCAAACTCTTTTTCTTGACTAAAAGTTGCTTGTATGATAGCCGCTATGTTTTCTTTTTCGTTATAAGTAGGAATTATAACTAAAGCGTCTGATTTCATGTAATTTTCATCTAAAACTAGGCAAATATACACTAAATAATCACTAATTTTGTGTTAAATAAATGCATAAAAAGGTACAATTGCAAGCAATAGAACGTGTTATAACTGATAATAATTGGATTACTTTAGTAATTATATTTGCTGTTGTTTTATTAGCAACCCTAAAATTACTGAAACCAAATAGATTATTAGGATATCTTTTCGCTTTTCTTACCTCTGGTTTTTTCAAAAAGAAAGTTGAAGATAACACCTCTTTTTATGAACCTTTTAATTTATTGTTTTTTTTATTTTCTTCAATAATAATTTCATTGTTTTTGTTCTTGGTTGTAAACTTTACACCATATGAACATAACTTTATAAACTATTTAATCGTATTTTCAGTTGTTATTTTATACCTCTCTATTAAACATTTCATAAACGTAACTATAACTAATACACTAGGTCTTTCAACTATTTTAAAGTATTTTTTGGTTGTAAAATCAGGCTACTTAAAAAGCCTTAGTTTATGGCTATTTCCTGCGATAATTGTACATCAATACACATTTAATAGTAATACATTTTTACTAACTATTTTTGGTATCTTATTTGTTTTCAGGGCTTTTTTAATTTTAAAGAATAACAAAAGAATAGTTATGCGCAAGTTATTTTATTTTATTTTGTACTTTTGCACCCTTGAAATAGCACCGCTATTGATTGCTTATAAAATAACAATGACTACGTAAAGAGAAAAACACATGAAAGTAAAAACTATTTTAGTTTCTCAACCAGCTCCTAAGACGGAAACTTCTCCTTATTTTGATTTAGCTGAAAAACAAAAAGTAAAAATTGATTTCCGCTCTTTTATTCATGTTGAAGGTATTGATGGAAAAGAAGTTAGGTCTCAAAAAATTGACTTAAACAACTACACCGCAATTATCTTAACAAGCAGAAATGCTGTTGACCATTTTTTTAGAATTGCTGAAGAAATGCGTTTTACAGTTCCTGATTCTATGAAATATTTTTGTCAATCTGAAGCCGTGGCTTTTTATTTACAAAAATATGTTGTGTACAGAAAACGAAAGATTTATGTTGGTACCAGAACTTTTCCAGAACTAATAAAATCAATAAAAAAACACAAAGACGAGAAATTCTTATTACCATCTTCGGATAAATTAAAACCATTAATCCCTGCTGAGCTAGATAAATTAGGTGTTGATTGGAAACGTGCAGATTTATATAAAACTGTGGTAAGTGATTTATCTGACTTAGAAGATGTTTTTTATGATGTTTTAGTATTTTTTAGCCCTTCTGGAATTGATAGTTTATTTGAAAATTTTCCTGATTTCAAACAAAACGAGACAAGAATAGCTGTTTTCGGAAACTCAACCATTAAAGCTGTTGAAGATAGAGGCTTACGTGTAGATATCGCTGCGCCAACTCCTGAAACACCTTCTATGACTATGGCTTTAGATAAATATATTAAAGACCTTAATAAAAAGTAATTTTCACTTTTTAACACATACATAAAAACCGTCAAATGAAATTTTTGACGGTTTTTTCTATTTAAATCTGTAAGTAAAAAATAAGTTCATCGTCAAAATTAGAATACTAAAAATTCTTATTAAATGATCTTATCTCTTCTTTTTATTACTGCTTGCTTTTTAGCTTATAGTAATGGCGCTAATGACAACTTTAAAGGTGTTGCTACTTTATTTGGCGCAGGAATTACTAATTATAAAAAAGCAATTAATTGGGCAACAATTACCACTTTTTCGGGTGCTGTTGCTGCAATTTTCTTAGCAGAAGAATTAGTAAAGAATTTTTCAGGAAAAGGATTAGTTCCAAATGAATTAATACAAACTCCAATTTTTGCAATTGCAATTGCCTTAGGAGCAGCAATTACTGTTTTTGGAGCAACCAAAATAGGAATGCCAATATCAACTACACATAGTTTAGTTGGAGGATTATTTGGAGCTGGAGTTATCGCTGTTGGCTCTGAGTTTAATTTTGAAAAACTAGGAAATACTTTTTTAATCCCTTTAGTTGTTAGCCCATTAATGGCAGCCGTTTTAAGTTTGATTGCGTATTTATTATTTAAGTTTTTTAGAAAAAGAATATCCTCTTTAAATAAAGAAAAACCAGCTTTACTAGGAATAAGCTCTCCAAAAGTTTTAGACTTTTTACACTATATAAGTTCTGGAATTGTAAGTTTTGCTAGAGGCCTAAATGATACGCCTAAAATTGTAGGGTTATTAATCATCATCAATACAATTAATATAAAATGGAGTATGATTTCTGTGGCCATTATTATGTCTTTAGGCGGATTGCTAAATGCTAAAAAAGTAGGAGAAACCATGAGTAAAAAAATTACAAAAATGAATTCAGGTCAAGGATTTACTGCCAATATGATTACTGGTTTATTAGTAACTACAGCAAGTATTCATGGATTACCAGTATCTACAACTCACGTTTCTGTTGGTGCTCTTTTTGGAATTGGAACTGTTACCAAAAAAGCAGATTATAAAATAATTGGAAAAATTATCTTATCCTGGATACTTACCTTACCTGTTGCGGCATTTATGAGCGCAATTATTTTTAAAATATTAGAAACAATCGTATAAAATTATTACATTTATTTCGTCCTTTTCAACAACACTACTATCTAATGAATAAATACTTTGATATCATAAAAAATTCTTATTCTGATTATTGGAACTATTTAAAGCAAACTGTTTTAATGCAACTGAATTGGGAGAATTATTTTTACGGATTAATTGTTATTTCTTTAGTTGTTTGGGTGTTAGAAATAGTTTTTCCTTGGCGAAAAAATCAATCAATATTTAGAAAAGATTTTTGGTTAGATGTTTTTTATATGTTTTTTAATTTTTTTTTATTAAATCTATTTATTTTAATTGCTTTATCAAACACAACTGCACAACTTTTTAATGATCTTTTAAGTGTCTTTGATCTATCAATAGCCAACTTTCAATTGTTTAACATTAATGAATTTCCTTTTTGGGCACGAATTTTTACCTTTTTTATTATTATAGATTTCGTGCAATGGTTTACGCACACATTATTACACAAATATGAGTTCTTATGGAAATTTCACAAGGTACATCACTCTGTAAAAGAAATGGGATTTGCAGCGCATTTACGATACCACTGGATGGAACCTGTACTCTATAATTCTATGAAATATATTCCGTTAGCAATCATGGGCGGATTCACAGCACAGGATGTTGCTGCTGTTCATTTTTTCAACATTACTATCGGGCATTTAAACCACGCTAATATTAATTGGGATTATGGTTTTTTAAAGTACATTTTAAACAATCCGAAAATGCATATTTGGCACCATGCAAAAGAATTACCCGAAAATAGAAAAACAGGTGTAAATTTCGGAATTACCTTAAGTATTTGGGACTACATTTTTAAAACCAATTATATTCCGAATTCTGGTAGAGATATTGAAATTGGTTTTGAAGGAGATGAAAAATTCCCATCAACTTTTATTAAACAAGAAGCTTACCCATTAAATGAAAAGTAATTTCAAAAAAAATATTTATTAAAAATATTGCCCTATTCCGAATACAAGTCCTTTAGAAGCATTTTTGGTTAAACCGTAACCATAATCAATTCTAAATATAGCATTAAATATTTTTTTATTGATAAACCGCAATCCAACTCCCGAATAAATTTGCATATTTTTTTCTTTTACAAAATCACTTAAACTCCCTCCTGGATTTCTCCAAGTACCAGCATCAATAAATGTGTTTCCTTGTATTGCTAACCAGTTATTTTCATACATTGTATGTCTATATTCTGTATTTAAAACAATACTTCCTGTACCTCGGTCTACCAAAATACCAACACCTCTTAAATTCACATTATTATCTAATGCAAATGGTGCAAATGGGCTTTTTATATTTGAAGATAATCCTATTCGCAATCGATTCGCCCAATTTCCGTTTTCACCAACCCGTTTATAATACAAAAAATCATTCCAAAAAATTAAAAAATCATTCTGATATTCGTTTTCAGAAATTACATACTGACCATATAATTCGTTCTTAAATCCGTTTACATATTGATACTGATAATTTAAATTATCAAATGTATAAATTGTTTTAAATAACCACTTATTTACATCTAATTTCAATGGAACTTCAGCCGAAATACTTCCTGATAAATAATCATATTTTTCTTTAAAATAATTCACTCCAAATTGGAGATTATTTTTAAAATTTATTTGATACAAAGCAAGCGCTTCATATGACGTATTTTGATATTTATAATTTGCTGTTTTTTTATCAAAATATAAAGGCTCTTCACTTATCCATTTTTGATGATTTAAAGCTAATCCCCATTTGCTAGAAAATAATGTTGGTGCTCTAAAATTAATACCATAAGAATTAAAGCCATTATTTTGATAAAACCCACCTAAAGTAATATTTTGCCCTAAAAAATTGTAATCAGAAACTCCAATCTTATATGCTGTTTTATCACCAGTAACTATCCAGAGATTAAACTCAGGTATTAAGGTGTGGTTTTCTACAACATTTATTAAAACATTGTACTCGTTTTTGTGTGAATGAAACACCTGAAAAGAAGCATGAGAAATTGCAGGCAAACGTTTTAAACGAATAATATCTTTACTTAATAAAGTAGAATCTAAAAGTGTATTTTTTTTAGTTTCTAGGATTTTTTTTATGAATGAAATTTTAGTTTTTTTTAACCCTTTAATTTTTAAATCAAGAATATTGTTTTCTTGCGAAAACAAACTAAAATTAACACCTATAATTAAAATGAATATTATTTTATTTCGCATATAGTTTTTTAATTAACGCTTCCGTTGGTTTATTTTGTGGAGTAAATCTGTTATTATTTTTTCCGCCAACCTTTTGGTGTTTATGAAACCATTTCCAAATAAAACCACCTGCAAACCAATCTTCTTTCCAAAATTGATTATAAATAGCTTGCATTGCATTTTTCTGGTTTTGATGATTCACCTTTTCTATAACCCTATCTGAATTCCACGGTTCTTTTCCTGTAAAATCGACACTTCTGTAACCGTATTCGGTAAACAAAACAGGTTTATTTACTTTCTTTCTAACTTTTTGTATTTCGTTTTTATGAATTTGCCAACCTTTCTCAAAATCTGCTATAGTTGGTGTTTTTTTATCACTTAAAGGAAAATAAGCATCAATCCCTATGTAATCTAAATCGTTCCAAAAAGATACTCTTTTGTATTCGTCCCAATTGGCAGCATAGGTAAGTTTTCCTGTATAAATTTTTCTGATTTCTTTTATTAGTTCTCCCCAAAAAAGAGGTCTGTTTTTAACAAATTGTTCTAATTCGGTACCAATACAAAAAATATCTGCTTTTAGTTTTTGTGCTGTTTTTGCGTATGTTAATATAAAATCTTCATATGAATCTTCTAAAACCTTCCAATTTTCTTCTGATTTCATGGCTATGTTACCTGTAAATTCTCCTTTCCAAACCCATATATGAGGTTTTATCATCAGTTTAATATTTCTTTTTTTAAACTCTTCTCCATATTGAATAATTCCGTTTTCAGTTTCGCCAAACCATTGTCGGTTTGTATTATGAATTATTGTTGGAGATGCTAAATCTTTAATAAAACCAAAAGGCATTAACGCAACATAATTAGCAGAAACTTTTACAACAGGAGAAATATGTTTTTCTGTTATCTTATCCGAAGAGGCCACGAAACTAATTCCGTTTATTTTTTTTGTTTGACTTTTACAAGACAAACATATGAGGCAAATCAAAAGAATTTTAGGTATTTTCATAACTCCTAAATTAGTCTTTTTTAAAACAATGCGCGTACACCAATATTAAAACTCTGTCCTAATCCGTTATTTGTTCCTCTTACAAAATTACTATAAAGCGCTTCTAAGTTTAATGTTTTAGTTATTTGATATTTTCCACCAAAACCTAAAGCAGTATAATCTTGTGTAAAATCGCCAAAACGTTCTGAATGCTGAACAAAACCTAAAACAGTTGATTTATTCGTTGGGAAATAACTCATAAAAATACTTGGTACAAATAAGTAAGTGTTGTTTGCGTAACTTTTAGTATCTCCAAAACTATACTCTGTATTAAGTTCTGTGAAAAGCTGCCATTTATCTCCTTCAAAAGTATAATCATAGAAAAAACGATTTTGAAAAATCCATGAAGATTGATCTAAATAAACACCATTTACATCTTGCTCAACAGCAACTAAAGGGATGTGAACTGCTGATTGAATAGAAAAATTTCCTATACTTTTAAATGGTTGAAATTTAACTGCTGGTGCTATAGAAGTAATCCCTTTTCTTTCTGTTATTCCGTTTTCTAAACTAAAAACAGACAAGGCTTGTCTGCCTCCAATTGTATTGGATCTAAATTCTGCTAAAAAACCAACATTAAAACGGTTGTTGTTTGAAACTCCTGTAAAAACTTCAACAGACGAAGTGAAAAAGTTTTCTCTTAATTTTGATTTTGAACTTCCATTCTCATCAGCAAATTTTGTTTCCGTATATAAGTTATTCCCCCATTTAATATCCCATTGCCCTTTATTTAACAATTTTGATGGTGTATACGTTTGAATATTACTCTTCTCATTTTCTTTATCTTGAGAAACTCCTTGCGCAATGCTAAACAACACAACTGCAACAAAATATATCATTTTATTTTTCATCCTTCTTATTTTATAATTAAATATAAAGACGATTTATTTTACCACTACTTACGATTTTACACTATTTAAAATCATTCTAAATTTATTTACATTATTAAGTTCTTAACTTTAACAACGACCTAACTGCAAATCAACTTTTATGGAACACGTTGTTATTATTGGTAATGGAATTTCTGGTGTTACGGCTGCAAGGCATATCAGAAAATTATCTGATAAAAAAATTACTATTGTTTCTTCTGAAACCGACTACTTTTTTTCAAGAACAGCTTTAATGTATGTGTACATGGGGCATATGAAGTTTGAACACACACAACCTTATGAGTCTTGGTTTTGGGAAAAAAACCGAATAGAACTTAAAAAAGGTTTTGTTGCTAATATAAATTCATCAGATAAAAAATTAGATTTCAGCAATGGAGAAACTTTATCTTATGATAAATTGATTATAGCAACAGGTTCTAAACCCAATAAATTTGGTTGGCCTGGTCAAGATTTAAAAGGCGTTATGGGAATGTACCATAAACAAGATTTAGAAAATCTAGAAAAATATGCTCCTGATAATAAAACTTGTAAAAGAGCTGTAATTGTTGGTGGTGGATTAATAGGCATAGAATTAGCAGAAATGTTAAGAAGTCGAAAAATTCCTGTTACTTTTTTAGTCCGTGAAACTAGTTTTTGGAATGGTGTTTTGCCTGCGCAAGAATCTGTGATGATTAATGAGCACATAAAAGAGCACCATATAGATTTACGTTTAAATACTAATTTAAAAGAAATTAAGTCTGATGAAAACGGAAACGTAAAATCTATTATCATTGAAGAAACTGGTGAAGAAATTTTTTGTGATATCGTTGGTTTAACGGCTGGTGTTACGCCAAATATCAATTTTATAAAAAATTCTGGAATTGATACAAATCGCGGAGTTTTAGTGAATCGTTTTTTAGAGACGAATATAAAAGATGTTTATTCAATTGGCGATTGCGCAGAACAACATGAAGCTATTGGTCAGCGCAGGAACATAGAAGCAGTTTGGTACACAGGAAGAATGATGGGAGAAACTGTTGCACAAACTATTTGTGATAATAAAACAGCTTACAAACCTGGGCATTGGTTTAACTCTGCAAAATTTTTAGATATCGAATACCAAACCTATGGTTGGGTTTTTAGTGAACGAAGTAAAAAAGAGAACGAAACTTATTTTCAGTGGCAGCATCCAAAAGAGAACAAATGTATTACCATTTCTTTTGATAAAAACACACAGCTATTCTTAGGGATAAATACTTTTGGTATTAGAATGCGTCATGAAATTTTTGATAAATGGTTAACGGAAAAAAGAGCTATCAAGCACGTACTAGAATATTTAGCTGATGCCAATTTCGACCCTGAATTTTACAATTTATATGAACATGAAATTGTAACTAAGTTTAACTTAGAAAACAACACTAATATTCAATCAAAAAAGAGAAGTTGGAAAAGAATATTTAGTCGCTAACTGATGTTTAACGTCTAGCTATTTTTTGAATTAAAAACTATAATACCTTATCATTATTTTGAAACATCTAAAACAAACAGGATTAATTATCTTTTTAGTAGGATTAACCTTCTTTATAGCAACTATTTTTACGGGGTCTTTCAGCTTAAAACAAGCGGAATTAGATACTTTTTTAAAAGAACAAAATTATAAAAGTACTATCATAAAAGGCGAGCTAGAGAAAGCTGTTGTAACTTCAGAAAATTTAAACATTTTCAAATTTTCGAATCGCGTTATAAAAGCATACAAGAATTCTAATGATTATTATGATAATCTTATAACCAAGTATGATGCTGAAAAAAACTGGGACAAAAAAGGAAAACAATTTCAATATAAAATCTTTGGAAAACCACATAGCTTAAGTTTTGCACTTGCTAAAAAAGCTGGTAAAGGATTTGCCATTGAAAACACAGGTTTAGCATGGTTTTTAACTTTTGGCTTAGGTATTCTTGGTGCATTACTATTTATTGTTCCTGATGTTGTTTTATTAGGAAAACCAGGTATAAAAAATGATGGAATATTTTTAAACGCAGCTACTAATCGTGGTTGGATTGGTTGGTTTGCTTTTATCTTTTTAGTTACTTTTTATATACTCCTTTATTTTTATCCAGATTTTATTGTAAACTGGGTGTATTTGGTCGATCCAATTAGCAAATTTATTAGCGGTAATCCGGCAAGTCAATGGTTTTTATATGGTTTTTTATATTGTGTAGTTATGACTGTTATGGCGGTAAGAATGTATATAAAATATCGTCATAATAAGTATCAAGTTTTAAGAACAACATCCGTTTTATTCTTTCAAATTGTGTTTGCTTTTTTAATTCCAGAAATTTTAGTGCGTTTCGAAAAACCTTGGTATGATTTTAAAAATGCATTTCCTTTAGATTATGATTTCTTTTTTAAATGGAATTTAGATGAATTGTTAGCTAGTGGTGGTTTTGGATTATTTATTTTAGTTTGGGGTGTTGTTTTAACAATCGTAGTTGTACCAGTAATGGTTTATTTCTTCGGAAAAAGATGGTATTGCTCTTGGGTTTGTGGTTGTGGTGGTTTAGCTGAAACCTTAGGAGATCCTTACAGACAACTTTCAAGTAAAACATTACTTTCTTGGAAGGTAGAGCGTATTGTAATTCACTCTGTACTTGTTTTTGTTTTAGTAATGACAGGTTTTGCTTTATACACCTTCTTTTATGGTACGGACCAAGTTTTAGGTATTAAAACACAAACAATTCAAGATATTTATGGTTTTCTTATAGGTTCTATTTTCGCAGGAGTTATTGGAACAGGATTTTATCCGATTTTTGGTAACAGAGTTTGGTGCCGTTTCGGTTGTCCGCTTGCAGCATATTTAGGTTTCATACAACGTTTTAAATCTCGATTCAGAATTACCACAAACGGTGGTCAATGTATTTCTTGCGGAAACTGTTCTACTTATTGTGAGCAAGGAATTGATGTGAGAGCTTACGCTCAAAAGGGAGAGAACATTGTACGTTCTAGCTGTGTAGGTTGCGGAATTTGTTCTGCTGTTTGTCCTAGAGGTGTTTTAAAATTAGAAAATGGACCAGAAGAAGGAAGAATAAATCCTACAGAAATATTATTAGGAAATGATGTTGATTTAATGGAATTAGTGAATGAAAAATAAACTATTTCTTCTCTGTTTTTTTATATCAATTGTCGTTTTTTCACAGAAAACATATCAAAAAAAATATTTTGATAACGGTAATTTAAAAGAAGAGGGCTGGATAAAAAACTCCTTTAAAACTAACTATTGGAAGTTTTATTATAAAAACGGACACTTAAAGAAAGAAGGGAATTTTAAAGAGAATCGCTCCACAAAATATTGGTATTTTTACCGCAAGAATGGAACGCTAGAAAAAGAAGGTCATTTTGTTCTCGGTAAAAAAAGTAAGTGGTGGTTATTTTATGATATTGATGGATTTATAAATCACAAATGTCAATTAAAAGACAATCAGAAAAACGGATATTGTTTACGCTACAATCAACAAGAATTGGTAAAAGCAGAAAAATATCAACAAGGAAAAAAAATAAAAGAATGGACAGATTTAGCTTCTTTTAAAAAAGAAAATAATTTGTTCGATTTAAGATAAATGAATCAATCAATTAAAGTTATTATCCCTGCTTATAACGAGCAAGATTCTATCGCCAATGTTATCAACGATATTCCATCAATTGTAGATGAAATAATTGTTATCAATAACAATTCTACAGATGCTACAGAACTGAATGCTAAGAATGCAGGTGCTACCGTTTTAAAAGAAACCAGAAAAGGATACGGCTATGCATGCCTAAAAGGGATGGATTATATTGCTGAACAAAAAAACAAACCCGATATTATTGTTTTTTTAGATGGTGATTATTCTGATTATCCTGAGCAATTAACCGAACTTGTTCATCCTATTATAAACGATAATATCGATTTTGTAATCGGATCACGTGTAAAAGAATTAAGAGAAAATGGCGCCATGACACCTCAACAAATATTTGGTAACTGGTTGGCTACTTTCTTAATGTCTTTATTTTTTGGCGCAAAATTTACCGATTTAGGGCCATTTAGAGCTATTAAATATGATAAATTATTAGCTTTAAACATGAAAGATAAAACCTATGGATGGACGGTAGAAATGCAATTAAAAGCATTAAAACAAAAATTCACCTATACTGAAATTCCTATGAGATACAGAAACAGAATTGGTGTTTCAAAAGTTTCAGGAACTGTAAAAGGTAGTATATTAGCGGGCGTTAAAATATTAAGTTGGATATTTAAATACAGTTTTAAATAATGATAGTAGAGTATATTATAATAGTGGTTTATGCTATTTCGTTAATTTTAATTTTCATGTATGCTTTGGCACAATTAAACTTATTGTTTAATTACCTAAAGGCGCAAAAAAAAGAAGATAACTCTCCTAAATTCGATTTCTCTAAACCTGCAGAAATTCCTTTTGTAACTATTCAATTGCCTGTTTTTAACGAATTATATGTAATGGAACGTTTGTTAACCAACATTGCAAAAATTAAATATCCGAATGATAAATTAGAAATTCAGGTTTTAGATGATTCTACAGATGAATCAGTAATTTCTACTGCAAAACATATTGCTCAACTTCAAAAAAAAGGATTAGACATTGTACACATCCGAAGAGAAAATCGTCAAGGATTTAAAGCTGGAGCTTTAAAAGAAGGATTAGCTATTGCTAAAGGAGAATTCATAGTTATTTTTGATGCTGATTTTTTACCACAAGAAGATTGGTTAGAAAAAACGATTCCATATTTTAAAAACCCTGAAATTGGTGTTGTACAAACACGTTGGGGGCATATTAATAGAAATTACTCAACCTTAACTAAAATTCAAGCATTTGCCTTAGATGCTCATTTTTCTTTAGAACAAGTTGGTAGAAATAGTAAAGGTCATTTCATTAACTTTAACGGAACAGCAGGTGCATGGCGTAAAGAATGTATTATAGATGCCGGAAACTGGGAAGGAGATACTTTAACGGAAGATATTGATTTAAGTTATAGAGCACAGCTTAAAAACTGGAAGTTTAAATATTTAGAAGATGTTGAAACTCCTGCAGAATTACCTGTTGTGATAAGTGCTGCACGAACCCAACAATTTCGTTGGAATAAAGGTGGTGCCGAGAATTTTCAGAAAATGGGGAAGCAGATCATTACAAATAAAAACGTTTCTGCAAAAACTAAAATTCACGGACTTTTACATCTATTAAACAGCTCTATGTTTACTTGTATTTTTTTAGTTGCTGTTTTAAGTATTCCGATGTTATACATCAAAAATGAATACGCCCATTTAAGACCTTTCTTTTACATGATGAGTTTTTTCGTTTTAAGCTCTATCATATTTTTTATCTGTTATTGGTTTATGTATAAAAAAAATAATGGCGGAGGATTTAAAAATTTCATTAAATACATAGGTGCTTTCTTTACTTTTTTCACCATTGTAATGGGCTTTTCTTTACACAATACCATTGCTGTTTTAGAAGGTCATTTTGGCAAGAAAAGTGAATTTGTTCGTACGCCAAAGTTTAATATAAAAAGCCTTAAAGACGGTTGGAAAAACAATAAATATGTGAAAACAAAAGTTTCTTTAAATGTTATTATTGAAGGGTTTTTAACATTGTATTTTATCTTCGGTATGTATAGTGCTTTTGTTGTTGGTAATCAAGATGGAGATTTCGGATTATTTCCTTTTCACTTGATGTTAACAATCGGATTTGGATACGTTTTCTTTAAATCACTTTTTTCTAAAGCCTAATGTTTTATTGGAAAAAATACAGTTCGTTACTACTAACTTTTATTGGTAGTGTTCTTTATTTTTGCTTTGCTTATTTTTTGGACAGAACTGAATTTTCGAATTTACTTTTTTTGTGGTTTTCTTTATTTCTGATCACTTACTTTTTATGGAAAAGCAATAAAAATAATTTTATACTTTTAGCTAGTCTTTCAATTTTGTTTCGATTGATTTTTCTTGTTGCAATTCCAAATTTATCGCAAGATTTTTATAGATTTATTTGGGATGGTAGAATGATTTTAGAAGGCTTAAACCCGTATTTATCACTACCAAAAACATTTATAGAGCAACAAACATACCCTGTAAACCAAGCTATTGATTTATACAAAGGAATGGGTGCAATGAACGGAAGTCATTACACCAATTATCCGCCTATAAATCAGTTGTGTTTTTTAATCGCGGCTATTTTTGCAAACAAAAGTATTTTAGGTAGTGTACTTGTAATGCGTATAATTATAATTTTTGCTGATGTAGGAATTCTTTACTTCGGAAAAAAATTACTCGAAAAACTTAATTTACCAGTTCAAAATATCTTTTTGTATGCTTTAAATCCGTTTATAATAATCGAGATGACTGGTAACCTACATTTCGAACCTGTAATGTTATTCTTTTTAGTGTGGAGTTTATATAAACTACTACAACGAAAATGGATTTGGGCAGCACTACTATTAGCTTGTTCTGTATCTGTAAAATTAGTTCCTTTACTATTTTTACCATTATTTTTGCAATGGTTTATAAGACCATTACAAACAAATAACAAAAAAATTATTACATGGATTGGGTTTAAGTTTCGTCCAAAAGAATTATTCAAATTAATCAGTTTTTATCTGGTAGTTATAGCCGTTACACTTTTATTATTTCTTCCTTTTTACTCATCAGAATTAATTGCTAACTATTCTAATTCTGTAGGATTATGGTTTCGAAATTTTGAATTTAACGCTAGTTTTTATTATGTTGCTCGAGAAATTGGTTATTTATTTAGAGGCTATAATGAAATTGCTGTAATCGGTAAAATAATGCCGTTTTTAACCATTTTATTCTTAATTGCTATCACTTTTATCAGAAATAATAAATCGTTTACACAATTACTAACAGCCATGCTCTTTGGCTTATCATTTTATTATTTTACGACAACAACAATGCATCCTTGGTATATTGCTACACTTTTAATTTTATCACTATTTACAAAATATCGATTCCCTGTAATTTGGAGTATCGTAATTATTTTTAGTTATCAAGCATACGCAAATCAACCTTGGAAAGAAAACCTTTGGTTTGTTGCTTTAGAATATGTAATCGTTTACGGTTTTTTAATTTGGGAGCTGTTCATAAAAAACCCACTTAATAAAAATCAAGTGGGAAAAATTGCTATGAAAAAGAATGTGGTCTTGCAACCACTTCTCAAATATAGAGAAGTTACTTCTTAAAAACAAATTAATCTTTTAAAAGAAACAAGGGTTAGCTACATTTTTACTATTTTATTATTTTCTAACTTGTATTTTTGGTTGCTTTCAACACATATAGCCTCACCAATTTCATTAAAATTTAATCGATGACCATATTCACTAACCCAACCTATTTGCTTGGATGGATTACCAACAACTAATGCATAAGGAAACACTTCTTTGGTTACTACTGCTCCTGCACCTACAAAGGCATACTCTCCAATATCATTACCACAAACTATGGTGGCGTTTGCACCAATACTAGCGCCTTTTCTAACAACGGTTTTCAAATATTGATCTTGTCTCTTTATAGCGCTTCTAGGGTTTATTACATTTGTAAAAACCATTGATGGGCCTAAAAAAACATCATCTTCGCAAATAACACCTGTATAAATAGATACGTTATTTTGAACTTTTACATTATTCCCTAAAATTACTTCTGGAGAAACCACAACATTTTGGCCAATATTACAATAGTCCCCAATATTGCAATTGGGCATTATATGGCTAAAGTGCCAAATTTTGGTTCCTGCACCTATTTTACTGTTATTATCTATTACTGCTGTTTCGTGTGCAAAATAAGGTTTCGTTGTGTTCATAAAACAAAAATAAAAAACTCAACTTAAATAGTTGAGTTTTTAAATTTATTCTACATTAAAAGTAATTGGCAAAGTATATTTTACTTTTACAGTTTTATCATTTTGCTTACCTGGTGTAAATTTTGGAATTTTATTTACTACTTTGTTTGTTTCTTTTTCTAATCGTTTATGTGGTGCTCTAATTTTTATATCAGACACAACTCCAGATTTGTCAATTATAAATTGAGTGAAAATTTTATATTTTCCAGATCTTAATCCTAAATCTTGCGCTATTTCTCCATTAAAATAACGTTGAACATGTTGTTTAATTTTACGTTCAAAACATTTCCTATTCTCTACTTCAGATAATCCTTCACAACCTTTAAAAACAGGTGCAGTTTGAACACTATTGATAGACATCGTGTTTTCTACCGGCTTATCTATCACTTTTTTTGTTATTGGTTCACTAACAATTGTTTTGTTTTCTTCTGCTGGTTTAACTACTGTTTCAATTGCTATATCTGTATTTTTTACAATTTTTGGAAGTGCAATTGCTTTTAAAACTTGTTTTTTAGTTACCGTTTTTACTTTTATTTCTACCTTTTTCACTACAATAGGGTGTGAAAATGTAAAAACTGTTTCCACCGAATTATTATATGGAATAGATATATCTCCTATTTTTTTTTCAGTTTCATGTTCTAAGGAAACAAAAACAATAAATAAGGTAAGTACTAAACCTAGCTGTGTAAAAATTGATGAAAATTTTTCTAATTGTTTTCTTGGATTTTTCTTTTGAGCATTCATAGTTATTAAGATTTAAGTTAATACTATGTTAAAACCAAGAAGTGTGCCAATAAAAAAGCAATCCAAAATGGATTGCTTTTTTAAAATATATTTTTATATAAAATTACTCTACATTAAAAGTAATAGGTAATGTATATCCTACTCTTACTGCTCTACCTCTTTGTCTACCTGGTTTCATTTTAGGTATTTTTTTAGCTACACGAATAGCTTCTTTTTTTAATCTTGGGTGAGGAGCTCTTGCATTTACACTTATAATAGAACCATCTTTATCAATTTTAAATTGAACATAGATTCTCTTTTTACCTGGTGCTAAGCCTAACTCGTTTGCCAATTCAGAATCAAAATAACGCTGAACGTGCTTTTGTAATTTCTTATTTAAACAAGCTTTCTTTTGTGATTTTGTTCCTGTACATCCTGGAAAAATAGGCACTTCTTCAATAATAGCGAAAGGTACATCTTCATTAAAAACTTCTTCTTCTACAGCTTCTTCAATATCTTCTACTTCAACAGCTTCAGATTCATCAGTTTCAGTAGATTCAATAATAGTTTCCTCTACTTCTTTTTCATCCTCTACAACTTCAATTTTTTCAGGTGCTGGTGGTGGTGGTGTATTTGGTTTTGGCTTTGGTGGCTCAATTTGAAGCTCGATAGTTTCTTCTTCAATTTCTGAAGCCATGTTAGCCATTCCTAAATCTCCATACTCCTTATCGTATGTCTTATTCTCAATTGCAATATACGTTACAAATAAAGCTAAAACCAAACCTAACTGCATAAACAGTTTACTATAGTTCTCTAAGTTTGACTTTGGATTTTTCTTAATTTCCATCCTAAATATTTTTTAATAGTTCGCTAATTTAATTAAATTATTTTAACTTTTACAAGCTAATTCTTTAAATAGTTACATTTTTCTTAAAAAAAGAAAGTAAATAATGTAAGCTATTAAAATACCCGTCGTGTTTGCTACAATATCTAAAACATCACCTGATCGGTAGGATGTTATTGTAACTTGAAGAGCTTCAATAATTATGCCGTAAAAAAAGCAACAAAAAACAATAAGAAATTCATTGATCTTTGTTTTTTTTAAAGCCAACAACCAAATTAAATTTAAAACAAAATAAGCAAAGACATGCTCGTATTTATCTAAATTATTTAGTTGAATTGGTTGTTTTCCTATTTTTACTAAGCTTAAAATAGCAATACTAATGGTAATAAGTATTGCTATTCCTTTTAAATTACGCTTTAATAAGTTCTTGATATCCTTCAGCACTTAATAAATCTGCTATTTGTGAATCATCTGATAGCTTAATTTTTATCATCCAACCTTTTCCGTAAGGATCAGAATTTACCAGTTCTGGTTCGTCTTCTAACGCTTCATTAAAAGCAATTACTTCTCCTGATAAAGGCATAAAAAGATCTGATACCGTTTTTACTGCTTCTACTGAACCAAAAACTTCTTCAATATCTAAAGTTTCATCTAAAGTATCAACATCTACATACACGATATCACCTAATTCTCCTTGTGCAAAAGCTGTAATACCAATGGTAGCTACACCTTCTTCTATCTTAACCCATTCGTGGTCTTTTGTATATTTTAATTCTGATGGAATGTTCATTGTACTATTTTTATTGTGTTTATTTTAATTTCCTAAATTGTATATTATATTGATTCCGGCATTGATAGATTGTCTCGGAAACGTAGTTGACACCGCATATTGAAACGTTTGATGGTTATAATAAAACGACGCTGTTAAATTACTACTTAAATTATAATCTGCTATAAATTTTAATCCAAATAAATTTTCCCCTCCTGTTATCTGACTATTTTCTTTATCAACACTTCGTATTAAAGTCAAATTATCTCTTAATGAAATATCTGCTCTTAAATTAATATCTCCTTTTAACGTTTCTTTTTTACCAGTAAATCGGGTTACAAATTTAACATCTCTAATTTTATATCCAAATCCAACAACATATTCTGTTCCTTTAATGTCTGTTAACGTATTATTATTAAAATTTAACGTTAAACTTCTATCTCTTCTTACTTCTCCTTTAAATGAAAATGAATTTTTCATTCTAAAGTCAACTTTTATCAATGGTGAAAATTCATCAATTAAAGTTGCCGACGAAAGTAATAGTTCTGGCTGATAATTACCAGAAGTATTTGTATTTGTTGTAGGTGTTGTTGAATCGTATTGTAAATTATTAGTGTAATTTCCTATCGTATAAGACGATTTGTACCCGTGAGACAATGTAAAAGAAGAAAATGTCTTCTTAAACCATTTATTTTTCATGAACCCATTAAAACGCAATGTCCAGTTAGGGATTGGAATATTTTTAAAAATATTGGTACTTACCGAACTTGCGCTATTACCCGAATATGCGGCAATAAATGCTGGTAACATTGCTTGTTGTCCGCTTTCTTTAAATCCACCGACAGGTTGGTTTGTCGTTGCCAATCTATTAGCTATTATGCTTCTATTAGCTAAAAACGTTTCATATAATTCTTCACTATCTGTAAAAGCAGTACCTAACATAAAGTGACTGATACTATAATTACCTGTTTCAAAGGCTTTAATATTCGGATCTTGTTCAAAACCTCCATTTCCATCTGAAATAACATCTAATTGTTGATTTAGATTACTTGTTTTAATGCGGGTTCCTATTAAATCAATTGTTAAGGTTTTAAAAGGTTTTACAGAAATATTATAATCTAATTTTTTATATTTTGTTTTACCGTAATTCTTACTATAATAAGGTTGATTATCGTCTGTTTGACTTGTTCTTGTTACCAACCATCCGTTTTCAATAGCTCTATTTAAAATATCTGTTTGGCTACCAAATACAAATCCTAAAGTTGGTGCCGAACCTCCTCCGTAATTATTTCTCCCTAAGAAACCTACTGATGGTTTATATCCTTGTAACAACGTTCCGTTATTTTCAGTATAACTAATTTTAGCTCTTTTTACTGATGTTAATACGTCGTACATTCCTTTCATCACTTTATGACCAAAAGAAGCATTTCTTTTTAATTTTGCTTTTTGTTTTGATGCTTTAGCTCCTAAAGTGGCTGCTCCTTTTTTCGCAACTTTCTTTTTGGTTCCTTTTAACAACAACTTATCTAGTTTTAACGTTTTGTAAAAACGTCCAAAATCTATATTTGTATTAAAATTATGTGTGTTTGCATTCTGTATCATATTACCAACAACATCTACATAATTTATGTTTTGTCCGTTTGGTAATTCCAAGCTACTTTGTGAACTAGCTTTCCAATCAAAATCAGCATTATATCCATAATCCGCACTTAAAAAGCTTAAATATGGCAACTTGCTAAGAGGTAATTTATAGGTTGCATTTAATTTTTGATGATAATTATCGGGTCTACCAATCGTAAAAAATTGATCGTATATTTCTAAATCTTCATCATTTCCAAAACTATCATATATATGATTATTTGTAGCATTGAAATTTAACTGCAATGATTTTGTTAAGTCGAAACCAATCGTATAGTCCCAATTAAACATAAATCTACGTTGAATTAATTCTGGCTGAGCTGTTAACCCTTCAATTAAGTTTCTTGATTGTTGCGAATTATAATTTCTATTAATTCTAGAATTAAGTGCGATCGTTTTTGGTACCGGGTTAAAATTAAGATCTTTTATAAATCGCAAGTATTTACTACTAAAAGTTTTCGATTTTTTAAAAGGTTCGATAACAAAAGGCTTAAAGTTAAAATTATAACTCGCCCCTGCCATTACATTCTTATTTTCAAACTTTTCAATATTATAATCTTTATGAAATTCTTCATTATGCGCATACGAAACTGATAAATTTTCCACATCGTAAAATTTCGGTTTCTTCTTGCTTTCAGGATTCTTATTCTTTTTTACATTGATAAAACTAATGCTTTTTCTACGTGTATAATCTTGTGCGTTTTTACTATTCGGGTTTTTACCTAAGGCATCTTCTAATGCGACATCCTGAAACTGAGGATCATATTTAGGATCTCTAAATTCCTCACCATAAGTATAACTCATCGGCACTTGCATGCTCCATTTTTTAGGCATCATTTTACCTAACTGAACATTAGTTGCAACGCTATATTGTTTAATTTCTTCTATACTTCTTTGCTGTACTCTATCTTCAACATTACCAAAACCAATGGTAGACATTCTTCCTGCTAAAGAAAGATCCATAACATCTGCTAAATTTGCATCTGCATTTACTACAGCTGCCCAACCGCCTTTATTATCAAAACCTACGGCGCGTAACTCATTAAACCAAATTTCTGCTGTTTTATCTGAATTCGATACGTTTTTCATTCCTAACATTACAGTTCTTACTTGCGCTAATGTAGGATTTCCTTTTACTGATATTTTTAATCCATTAGAACTTGTTGCTGAAAAAATATCAGTAATATTTGTTCCGGCACCCGTTGGTCTTTCAATTTTTAAATTTGCTAATTCTTGTAACGGAACCTCTAAATTATTTGCTTCTGGCCAAACATCTAATGAAGTAGCTCTTGATGTTGATAAAATTAACGGTTTTTCAATTTCGTAATAATTATCATTTAAATCTGTTCCAAAACGAATAACAGCTACCATGTCGCCATCTTGGGTACTTGCAGTCGTTGGCTTTTCTGCATGTAAAAACATACGTAGTTTTTTATACCTACGCATATCAATATTTATATTTTTAAAAATAGTTCGCGCTTCATCAGCAGGTAAATCTGTAGCTTTTAAAGTAACAGACTGTTCATTTTGTCGCTGAATTCTGTTTGTTCCCTGTAATTGTTCTCGTTGAATACCTGGAGGCAGTTTGTAAATTTCTTGATTTTGCTCAATACTAACCACACCTACTTCAAAATTATTAAGCTGTGTATTGTCTAAACTTACAGGCACTCCTGTTTGTGGTAACGTTTTTGTATACCTACGCCAATCTCCTCTTACCAATTCTAATTCTCCGAATCTTAAAACAACTGGCATTTTAAATTGCGAAAGAAACATTCTTATAAAACGGATGCTATTAAAATCGGTAATTCCGTTAATTTTCTGAGCATCAACAACATTTCTTACCGGAATTCTAAATTGATACCAAGTTGTATTTCTAGATGTTCCGTTTGCTAACGAAATTGGCTCACTTTTTACATCTATAATATGATTCTGTCCTAACTGTAAATCGTTTTTATTTAATGAAACCTCGTATTCAAAATAACTACTTACGGGATTCATTGTTTGATCTTTATTGATATCTTCTACATCGGGGTATGTTGTTGATGAAGTAGGATAAGATTCGTTTGATTGACTTGCTGTTGGTGAGTTTCCTTGCGTACCGTTAAAGTTTTTATATCTTGATAAAACCGACGGATTTGAATTTTCTAAAGACCCTCCTCTAAAATACTGAAAGTTATCTCCTGCCGGATCATCTAAAGATGCAAACGCCGGAAATTTTATTTTTTCATCTTCATCCGTCAATCCATCTAAACCAATATCTTGATTTATTCTAGCGCCAGGACTTGAATCAAAAGCATATAAAATTGATGGATTTATTGGTGTATTACCCCAAGCGGTTTCATTTACATTTGTTCCGTCTATTTTATTTCCATCAATAGGTAAACCATTTTCATACTGTTTTCTACCATCCTTTAAAATATCTTCAGATATATTTCCTAAATTAATAAATAACTTCCCTACTTGGTTACTTAAATCTTGAGGATTTACTCCTGCTGATAATCCTTCTGCTTGTGTGATTGAGTAATTCTCATAAGGATCCATCAACCAAAATTGAATATACTCTACATTCGCTTGTTCAAAATTATTAGTTGTTAATGGTCGCATAATTCCTCCCCAACGTTCTTCTGGAGTTACTGAACTTCCGTTTGGATTATAATTATAAGGTCCTCTTTCCGATGGATAATATGCTAAATCTAAAGTACGTACTAAATTTTGCTGTGTAATATCTAAATCGGTATTTGGAAATAATTCATTGTAACGTATTTGACGAACTTCATTTCTTGACAACTCATTTTCATCAATATTACTAGGTCTATTTCCGCTACCATAAAATAATTGATCTACATTATACCAAGCTATTTTTCCTCTCGAAAAATTATATGATAAAGGATCTGGATTATTATTTACAATAACATCATTATAATTATCTGGTGTACTTGCTAAAAACCATTGTTGTGGTGAACTTAGGTTTATTGGAATTTGAGAAGCTTCAAAATCATCTAAATAAGAAGTTGCGGTACCATCAACATTAATTCCGCTTGGCGATCCTGGTAATAAATATGCCATATCAGCTCTTACAGATACATTAGACGGAGCGTCAGTTTCTACAAAAGGTAATTTATTGGCTAATTTTGTTAAATAAGGAACCTCAGCTGAGTAATCTAGATTTAAACCTAACATTACATTATCAATAGGTTCTCCGCCAAAATTCACTTTTGGTGTAATTGGTTTTTCACTTACGTTTAAATAAGTTCCTCCTAAAGTAAATTTATCAGAAAAACGATGTTCTACATCAATACCTATAAACGTTTTTCTCTGTTGACTAAACAAGTTATTACTCTCTGTAGTTGCGCTAATTGGCACGCCAGAAGCCTCTAATCCTGGGTCTAAAATCTGTACACGTCCTAACTGGTAATCTACCACATAATCAATACCTTCTACCAACTGCCTTCCTCCAGCAGTTACTCGTACCGAACCTCTTGGTATATTAAACCCTCCTAAAGAAATACCTCTGCTTGTTTCTGATTTAAAATATCCCTTTAAAAAGAATTTATCTTTATTCTGATATTCATTTTTTGCCTGAATTTTAGTGGTTAAATACAGTTCTTCAAAAAGGTATTTATCTTGATCTGAAGGATCGGTAAGTTCATCTCTTAAATCAACTCCAAAAGGTTCTGGTTCTGGAAACAACACATAACCTCTTTCAGAATTCACTGTAATTCCGTCTACATAATCGAAAAAACCATCACCGTTTGGCACTGTATATTGACTTTGATCGAGTTTATCTAAATTTAAAATACGTAATAACGGCTTGTCTGTTATTCCTGGTGTTAAGGCTTTTTGCAAGGTATTCTGTAACGTTCCTGTTTCATCGTCACGGTACAATAATTCAAAACGAAACCCCTCACGTTGTAAAGGAAAAGCACCTAAGGCATATACGTTCTTCATCATTAAACGCCATGTAGGAAACGCTTCTGCTGGTGTACCAGAAGTACCTCCCGTTCCTGGGCGTACTGTATTTAAAATTTCACTACGTAATAACTTTACTACCAAATTATCTGGAGCAACTACACCATCATTAGAAAATTCACCTACTTTAAATACTGATTCTCCATTAGATGCTCCAACGACTGTATACTCGTAAGCAACTGCTAAAACTTCTCCGTCATTTAATCTTCTATTTAAAGAGATAAATCCTAATTGTGGGTGCACTCTAAACTCATTTGATTGTAGTTTTCGTGCATTTTGTAAGTATGAATAGTTAAACCCCTGACGTGCTTGTGTAACAATACTTCCAATCGCATTATCCACCGAAGCAACATCTCTAATACCACCTGTAGTTGTAGTTAATAATGAGCTTAAATTGTTAACGCCGTTATATGGTAATATTTTAGAATTTACTGAAATTGCTCCAGGTATTGTAGTAATATCTGTAGGATCAACCTTGTTTGCATCTTTAGATTCTCCTAAATCGGCAAGTCCTACAATACTACGATAATCTGTTACATTTTGAGTTCTATTGGTAATCCAAACCTCTACTCTTGTTATATTGATTGGGCTGTTTACCAAAGGATAATTATCTAATGCTTTTTTATAGTTTTCTCTAAAGTATTGTCCTAAAAAAAAGTGACGATCGTTATCATAATCAGAAGCACGGAATTCAAATTGTTCTATCGTTGCCCCTCCTTCTGAAATAACTGTTTTAGATTGTGAGTTTTGTTGTGAAAATGCAGCCGTTACATATGTTTTACCAAACTGTAATTCCGTTTTTATACCAAATAACGTTTGTGCCCCATTTATCAATGAGTTTTTAATTGGCATACTAATATTACCAGCTTCAATATTTCTTATAATATCATCTTCGGTGGGCGTATATTCTAATTTGATAATATTCTGAAAATCGAAAGTAGATTGCGTGTCGTAATTTGCCGTTACCTTTAATCGTTTACCTACTTTTGCTTGTAAGCTTGTACTTATTTGCTGATCGAAATCAAACGTAAAACTACTTTGATTTTCTATAGATATTTGAGGGTTTTCATTTTTTTGATAAATCCCTCCAAGCTTTATATTTACCTGACCAGTAGGGTTTACATCAACTTCATTTCCACCAAAAACAGATTCAAAAAACTTAGAGTTTACATAATATTTTGGAAGTAAATTTTTTCTAGCACTTTTATTTCCCTTCTTCTTAGAGTTTGTTGCATCAATTTTTTCTTTAAAATAATCTTTTACATCATTTTTTAACCGATACTTATTATACTCCTCAGGAGTCATAAAAATAGGGGTACCAATATAGTAATCACCAATTTTCTCTACCAACACAAACTTGTTTATCGTTTTATCATATCTTATGATTTTTTCCGTTGGATTATTTAAGAAAAGACTCCCTTTTTGATTGCTATTAAAATTATACTTTAAAGGTATAATAGTATCTTTCTTAACAGTATTTCCGTTATTATTAGAAGTACTTTGCGAAAACGAAACAACACTTACCAGTAAAGTAAGTGTTGTAAGTAATGTATTGATAATTGTTTTTTTCAACCCCTTTTATAAATTTTTTAACGCCTGTTTTATGAGTGTTTCAACACTAGCATCAGGTGTTTCTTTTAATATATTTCCGATAACTTTATCTGCCTGCTTGCGTGCAAACCCAAGAACCTCTAATGCAGATAACGCTTCTTCTTTACTTGTATTGTTTTGAGCAATTGAAACTTCATCTAAATCAAAAACCTTTAAAACTTTATCTTTTAAATCAACAATAACACGTTGTGCCGTTTTTGCGCCAATTCCTTTTACAGATTGTATTGTTTTTACATCTTCTGAAGCAATTGCTTGTTGTATTTCTTCAGATGTCATTGATGACAACATTGTTCTTGCAATACTTGGTCCGACTCCTGAAACAGAGGTAAGTAATCTAAAAATTTCCCGTTCTACTTTAGTAAAAAAACCATACAATGTATGTGCATCTTCTCTTACAGATAAATGCGTGTACAACAACACATTTTCATCATCTGGTAACGAAGAATACGTATGTAAAGAAATGTGTAATAAATATCCTACTCCATTACAGTCTATTACTGCATAAGTAGGGTTTTTCTCCACAAGTTTCCCCTTAATTTGTGTGATCATTCTATTAAATTTCTACTTGTCTAATGTAGACAAATTATTTAGTATTAAAAACTTAGTTTTTATTTCCCTTATTTTGAGCGTCTACAACTGCTACTGCTGCCATATTTACCATCTCATCTACACTTGCTCCTAATTGTAAAATATGTACAGGTTTGCTCATTCCTAATAAAATAGGCCCAATAGACTCAACGCCATCAACCTGTTTCATTAACTTATAAGTAATGTTTGCTGATTCTAAATTTGGAAATATTAAAATATTTGCTCTTTTACCATTCAGTTTAGAAAAAGGAAATTCTTTTGCTAACAACTCTGGGTTTAAAGCAAAATCTGCCTGTAACTCTCCATCAACAATTACATTCGGATGATTACGATGTATGTACGAAACTGCTTCTCTTATTTTTATTGAACTTTCAGCTTTTGATGAACCAAAATTTGAAAAACCTAGCATAGCAATATGTGGTTTCATTCCAAACATTTTTGCTAAGCCCGATGTTAATTGACTAATCTTTGCTAATTCTTTAGCTGTTGGGTTGATATTAATAGTTGTATCGGCTAAAAACATTGGCCCTTGCTTGGTCAACATCATATTTGTTGCTGCAACTCTAGTAACACCTTTTTCTTTTTCTATTAACTCTAACATTGGTTTTACAACCGATGGATACGACCTGGAATATCCTGTAATTAAAGCATCTGCTTCACCAGTATTTACCATCATCGCGGCAAAATAATTACGCTCACGCATCCATTTTTGGGCTTCTAAAAAAGAAATACCTTTACGTTGCCTTGTTTTCCAAAAAGTCTCAGCATACCTGTTTCTTCTATCGGTTTCTTCATCTGTTTTAGGATCAATAATAACAACTTCGGCATCAAAACCTAGCTCTTCTTTTAATTCTAAAATAACATCTTTTCGCCCTAATAAAATAGGAATTCCGATTTTCTCATCATAAACTCGCTGTGCTGCTTTTAACACATCTAAATGATCTGCTTCTGCAAAAACCACTCGTTTTGGTGCTTTTTTTGCTCTGTTGTGAAGTAAACGAATTTCTTTACTTCCGGTACCAGAGCGATCCATTAATTCTTCACGGTACGCATTCCAATCTGTAATTGGTTCTTGGGCTACGCCAGAATCCATTGCTGCTTTCGCAATTGCAGGCGGAATCTCATATATTAATCTTGGATCAAATGGTTTTGGTATAATATATTCTTTACCAAATGAAAGACTTACTTCGTCGTATACAATGTTTACTTGCTCAGGCACCGATTTTTTTGCCAAATCTGCTAAAGCATGTACCGCTGCCATTTTCATTTCTTCATTAATCTTGGTCGCTCTAACATCTAAAGCGCCTCTGAAAATAAATGGAAAACCAAGTACATTGTTTACCTGATTAGGATGATCTGATCTTCCTGTTGCCATGATAATATCATCACGCGTATCAACTGCTAATTGATATTCAATTTCAGGATCTGGATTAGCCATTGCAAAAACAATAGGGTCTTTAGCCATCGACAATAACATCTCAGGATTCACGACATTTCCTTTTGATAAACCTATAAAAACATCGGCATTATGCATTGCTTCTTCTAAAGTATTGATGTCTTTATCGGTAGCAAATTCTTCTTTTTGTGATGTTAAATTATCGCGATCTTTTCTGATAACTCCCTTACTATCACACATCACTACATTTTCTCTTTTTGCACCTAATTTTAAATACAATCGTGTGCAAGAAATCGCAGCTGCTCCTGCTCCGTTTACTACAATTTTAACAGTAGCAATATCTTTACCTATAATTTCTATTGCATTTTTTAATGCTGCTGCTGAAATTATTGCTGTACCATGCTGGTCATCATGCATTACAGGAATATCTAATTCTTCTTTTAACCTTCGTTCAATTTCAAAAGCTTCTGGAGCTTTAATATCTTCTAAGTTAATCCCTCCAAAAGTAGGAGCTATTGCTTTAACTGTTTCTACAAATTTATCAACATCCGTAGCATCAACCTCAATATCAAAAACATCAATATCAGCAAAAATCTTAAACAATAATCCTTTCCCCTCCATTACAGGTTTCGAGGCTTCAGGCCCAATATCTCCTAAACCCAATACTGCTGTTCCGTTGGTGATAACAGCTACTAGATTACCTTTGGCTGTATATTTATAAACATTATCTTTATCTTTTGCTATTTCTAAACAAGGCTCTGCTACCCCAGGAGAATACGCTAACGATAAATCGTGTTGTGTAGTATACTTTTTAGTAGGTACTACTGCTATTTTACCTGGCTTTGGCTTGGCATGATATAGTAAAGCTTCACGCCTTTTTCTAGAGTCACTCATAGGTTCGTTGTTGTTTGTTTGAACTTACAAATATACGTTTTTGTTATTTAGTTAAAACTTTAAAACATGACTAAAATCATTTTTTGAAAATAATAGCTTTCATAATTTTGCTATGATTTTAAACTAAAAAGATATGAAAACTCCTCCAACAAAAATTATCAACGAAGAAGTAAAATGGGATAAAACGCAAACAATTGTTAGTAAGACAGACATTCATGGAACAATTATTTATGCCAATAGTGCATTTACAGAAGCTTGTGAATATACTGCCATTGAACTAATAGGCGAACCACATAATATTATTCGACATCCTGATATGCCAAAAGCTGCTTTTAAAGCCTTATGGGATGCACTTAAAAAAGGAGAAAACTACCATGCAATTGTTAAAAACTTAACAAGAACTGGTAGATACTATTGGGTGATTACCGATTTTACCATTGATAAAGATGAAAACGGAAAAGTTACAGGATATACAGGTCGAAGAAAATCGATACCAAAAAGTATTATTGAGAAAATTGAACCCTTATACAAAACACTCTTAGATATTGAAAATCTAAAAGGTGAAAAAGCAAGTGAATTATATTTTGAAGGCTACTTAAATGAAGAAATTGGCAAAAGTTATGATGAATTTGTTCTTGATTTATTTGTAGAAGAATCTTTGAACCAAAAAAAGGAAGGAAGTACGTTTAAAAAAGGGTTAAACTGGTTCTTTTTTGGAGATACAGACCCTAAATAATTAACATATGTTAATTTAACTACATGGCTTTTTAATTATTTTCGCGTTTAAAATAAACAAACTATGTCAAGCCACCCATTACGCCCCCAGCAAATTCTTAATGAAGAAATTAAGTGGGACAAAACACAAATTATCAGTAGTAAAACTGATGCTAGCGGAACTATATTGTATATGAACGATGCTTTTGAAGCAGCTTCTGAATACAATAAAATAGAATTAATAGGTGAGCCTCACAATATTATTAGGCATCCTGATATGCCGAAAGTAGTTTTTAAAGTATTGTGGGAAAACCTAAAACAAGGAAAAAATTTCCATGCCATCGTTAAAAATCTTACTCGTAGCGGTAGATATTACTGGGTTATTACCGATTTTACAATCGATAAAGATGAAAAAGGAAAAATCGTAGGATATACAGGTCGAAGAAAAGCATTACCAAAAAGTGTTGTTGATAAGATTGAACCTTTATACAAAACACTTTTAGATATTGAACAAGCAAAAAGCGAAGTAGCTAGTGAACTTTATTTTAAAGCTTACTTAAAAGAAGAAGTTGGTAAAAGTTACGACGATTTTGTTGTTGATTTATTTGAAGGTGAATCTAAAAAAGAATTACAACTCACAGGTGATGCACCTACAAAACTGAAAAAAGGTGTAAATTGGTTCTTCTTCGGAGATACTAATCCTAAATAAAATATTAAAAACAGACTTCTTCTAAGTCTGTTTTTTTTTGCGCTAAATCTTCAAAAAAGTTTCTTTTTCCTTTCTGTTTTTATTTACAAATAAATACAGACCTTTGTTTTCTATATTATTAACTCCAATTTACGCATATGAAAAAGATTTATAAAATACTATTAGGTGTAGTACTTGTTTTTTTTATCCTATTAATTAGCATCCCTCTTTTATTTCAAGATAAAATAATCGACTTAGTAAAAACTACCGTTAACAACAACGTAAATGCTCAGGTAGATTTTAGTGATGCCAACCTAAGTTTAATTAGAAATTTCCCAAATGCATCCGTACAACTATCTAACGTAACAGTTATAAATAATGCGCCGTTTAAAGGAGATACTTTAGTTTTTGCAAAAGACATTTTATTAAAATTAAAAATTACCGACTTACTTAAAAGTTCGTCAGGGCAATTAAGTATTCATTCTTTTACGATTGATAATGCTTTAGTAAACGTACTTGTTGATGAAAAAGGAAATGCCAATTACGATATTACCATTCCGTCTGAAACAACTACAGATACAACTAATGAAGCGCCTTCTACTTTTGGGTTATCTATCAATTCATACGCAATTACCAATGCAGCTATAAAATACAATGACAAACAAGGTAAGATTGCGCTTGAATTAACCAATTTCAATCATGCTGGAAGTGGTGATTTCTCACAATCAAATACAGAGTTAGACACCCAAACAACTACCGATATTTCATTTGCTATGGATGGAAATTCATACGCTAAAAATCAAAAATTACAACTCGATGCTATTTTAGGAATGGATTTAGTTAACAATAAATTTTCGTTCTTAAAAAATGAATTAAAACTAAATGAGTTGCCCTTAATTTTTGATGGTTATGTACAATTAAACGACACCAATCAAGAAATTGACCTTAGCTTTAAAACACCTTCATCAGATTTTAAAAACTTTTTAGGTTTAATTCCGCAAGCTTACACAAAAAGTATTGCCAATGTTACTACGAAAGGGAGCTTTAGTGTAAAAGGAAAAGTTAACGGAATTTTAGATGCAACGCATATTCCGAAGTTAGATATTGTTGTGCAGTCTGAAAATGCTTCATTTAAATATCCTGATTTACCTAAAACTGTTAGAAACATTAACATTAATGCCCAGGTAAAAAACACCACAGGTAAACTAGAAAACACTTTTGCGAGCATTAACAATCTTTCATTTAAAATTGATGAAGATACTTTTTCTGGTAAAGCCACAGCTCACAACATAACAACCAACCCTAAACTAGATGTAACCATAAAAGGAACATTAAATCTTGCCAAAATTAACCAAGCATATCCTGTTAATTTAGAACAAAAATTAAGCGGTATTTTAAAGGCAAATTTACGCACTCAGTTCGATATGAATGCTATTAAAAATAGTGCTGTAAATCGCATAAAAAATAATGGAACAATACAAGTTAACGATTTTGTGTTTTCTTCAGATGATCTTATAAATGCTTTTCATATTAAAGAAGCAGCTGTAGATTTTAAACCAAGTGTAATTACCTTAACTAAATTTAGCGCAACTACAGGTAAAAGTGATTTAAATGCCAATGGTACTCTTAAAAATTTACTCGGGTTTTTACTTTCTGATAAAAAATTACAAGGAAAATTAAATGTAAATTCAACCAATTTACATATCAACGACTTTATGCAAGATACTTCAGTAATAACTGAAGAAAAAGAAGAAGACACTACTCCTAAAGATGACACTAATGAAACTTTACTCAAAATCCCTGCATTTTTAGATTGTACTCTTTTAGCCGATGCAAAAACGGTACATTACGATAATTTAGCTTTAAAGAATGTAAAAGGTACCTTATTTATAAAAGATCAAAAAGCAATTTTACAAAACGTTACGGTAGGTATTTTTAACGGTCAAATTGCTTTAAACGGAGAAGTTAATACTCAAAACAAAAAACCTATTTTCGATATGAAATTAGGCATAAAATCGTTTGATATTGCTGAATCTTTTTCTAGCTTAGAATTACTGCAATCACTAGGGCCTATTGTGGGTGCTATGAATGGTAAATTAAATTCAGATATTAATTTATCAGGCGCTTTAAATTCTGACTTTACACCAAACTTAACTTCTCTTACAGGTAAAGCTTTTGCCGAATTATTAACCACTAAGATAAATCCGAAGAAAACAAAATCATTGAGTTTATTAACCGATAAATTATCGTTTCTTAATTTAAATGATCTCGATTTATCTGATGTTAAAACTCATTTATCATTTGACAAAGGAAACGTAGTTGTAAAACCTTTTAAGTTAAAATATAAAGACATCGACATAAACGTTGGCGGAAGTCATAGTTTTGACCAGAATATGAATTACAATTTAACTTTAGATGTGCCTGCCAAATATTTGGGGAACGATGTACAAGGTTTACTATCAAAATTAAGTACCGATGACCAGAATGTTACCGTACCAATAACGGCTAATATTACAGGTAATATGTCTAATCCATCTGTAAAAACAGATTTATCTTCTTCGGTAACAAAACTAAGTCAGACCTTAATTAAACAACAAAAAGATAAATTAGTTTCTAATACGTTAAGTAAATTTTTACCTAGCAAAAAGAAAGATACTACAAAAGCAGCTAGCGATAAAAAGAAAAAAATACGTGATGTTTTAGGTGGGTTATTTAGCAAAAAGAAAAAAAAAGGTAATTAAATTCACAGGCAACCTTTTTACTATTTGCCCTGTCTATAATTTAAGAAGACTTTGTAAGTTATTTAACATTCTTTAAATACACTTTACATAAGTCTTCTTTTATGTTTGCATTAAAAAACTAACTATGAGGAAAATAACTACTCTTTTACTTTTAATAAGCACCACCTTTTCATTTGCTCAAATGAAAGGAAAAGTAACAAATACCAATAAGCAACCACTATCTTTTGTTAGTATTTATCTAGAAAATTCTATTACCGGAACTACTACAAACGATAATGGAGACTATGAATTAACCTTAACTAAAAAAGGAAAACACACTGTTGTTTATCAAATTTTAGGCTATAAAACAGTAAAAAAAACAGTTACTATTTCTTCTTTTCCTTTTGTTTTAGACGTTATACTTACTGAAGAAAAAGTTACATTAGATGAAGTTTTAATTTCTTCGGATGAAAACCCAGCTAATAAAATTATTAGGAATGTTATTGCCAACAAAAGTAAAAACACCGATAAATTTTCCGAGTACAAAGCTGATTTTTATTCTCGTGGATTATTTAAAGTAAAAGATTTACCAAAAAAATTCTTAGGGCAAGAAATTGGTGATATGGGTGGTGGTTTAGATTCAACAAGAAGCGGAATTGTATATCTTTCTGAAACAATTTCTAAAATTTCGTTTCAAAAAAAACCTAGCAATTTTAAAGAACATATTATCGCTTCAAAAGTTTCTGGTAGCGATAACGGAATTAGCTTTAATCAAGCAAAAGAAGTGAATTTTAACCTTTACGAAAACTCTTTTGATTTAGCAGATGCTCAAATGATTTCGCCAATTGCAAACGGTGCTTTTGGATATTATAACTATAAATTAGCAGGAACATTTTATGATAAAAACAATAAGTTAATCAGTAAAATAAAGTTGCTTCCAAAAAGAAAAAACGATCGTGTTTTTAGCGGATTTATTTATATTGTAGAAGATGATTGGGCAATTTATGGTGCTGATGTTGTTGTTACAGGAGCACAAGTAAGCATGCCAATGATAGATTCTCTTCGTATTAAACAAAATTATAATTACTCACTTAAAAACAACGCTTGGATACCCGTTACGCAAACAATCGACTTTAAGGCTGGTATGTTTGGTTTTAATTTTAATGGTCGTTTTTCTGCGGCTTATTCAAACTATAATTTCACTCCAAATTACACTAAAAAATATTTTGGTAGCGAAATTTTATCTTTTGCAGAAAATGCTACTGAAAAAGATAGCTTGTATTGGACTAAAATTCGCCCTGTTACCTTAACTAATGAAGAAGTTTCTGACTATAAATTAAAAGACAGCATTAAAACAAAACGAAAATCTAAAAAATATTTAGATTCTATTGATGTAAAACAAAATAAGTTTAAACCTTTAAATATTCTTTCTGGTTATTCTTACAACGATACTTATAATAAATGGGGCCTTAGCTTTTCATCGCCTATAACAAGTATAAATTTTAATACCGTACAAGGATGGAACTCTTCCGTAGGACTAAACTATTATAAATCTATCAATAAAAAAGGAGAGCGTTTTAATATTGGTACGAATTTTAATTATGGTTTTTCTGATAAAAAAATAAGACCAACTGGATATTTTTCTTACAAATGGAACAATATTACCAATCCTGTTTTAACAATTAATGGAGGTATTACAACCACTCAATTTAATGCAAAACAACCTATTTCAAAATTCTGGAATACTATTAGCTCTGTGCTATTTGAAAGAAATTACATGAAAATTTACGAAAAATCATTTGCGAAAGTTTCTTTTTCAAGAGAAATAACCAACGGTGTTCACATGTCATCTGCTTTAGAATATGCAGATAGAAAACCATTATTCAATACTACAGATTATGTAATGTTTCCGAAAAAAGATGCTGATTATACATCTAACAATCCACAAAATCCTGCTAATTTCTCTACTGCTTTTACACCGCATAAAATGTGGTCGTTTACCTTAGGAACTACCATTAATTTCGATCAAAAATACTTATCATATCCTAACGGAAAATACAATGTGAGCAGTAATAAATATCCATCTTTATTTATCGGTTATAAAAAGAATTTTGGGTCAGGTAATTCTGAATGGAATTCAGATGTAGTGTATTCACAATTATCTCAAAAAATAGCATTAAGCAACTGGGGAGAGTTTAAATATAAAGCAAAAGGAGGTTTATTTTTACAGAAAAAAGATATTCCGTTTATAGATTATGCCCATTTTAACGGAAATCGCTTATTAATTGCGCCTAATGATAATTATTTAAACAACTTTTACATGTTGCCTTATTATCAGTTAAGCACCAATGATAAATACGGAGAGTTACATGGAGAATACAATTTTAAAGGTGCTCTATTAAGTAAGATTCCATTGTTAAATAAATTAAACTTTCATTTAGTAACTGGAGCAAAAGGATTGTTTACAGCGGGTAACAAACCATATTCTGAATTTGCGGTTGGTTTAGATAATATTGGCTTTGGAAAATGGCGTTTTTTACGTGTAGATTTTGCCCGATCTAACTTTAACGGAAAAAACGAAAACAGAGTGCTATTCGGAATTAAATTGTAATTTTACGTTTATGAAGATAAACGTATTACTTTTTGGTATTGCTACAGACTTAACAGGAAGTACTTCTTTAGAGGTCGTACTTCCTGTTAATTGTAATGTAACAGCTTTTAAAGAACTACTTGTAACACAACATCCGAAGTTAAAAAACATGAGTGCTTATGCCGTTGCTATTAACGAAAGTTATGCAACTGATGAAACTATTATTACAGAAAACGATGTAATTGCCATTATTCCGCCAGTAAGCGGTGGATAATTGTATGTTTTACAATTTATACCCAACACTAAATAATACAACTCTTGGCATTATATAGGTTTTAGAATCGGTTATTAAATAATCAGAAAAACTGTTGTTTTGTTTAAAAGTAGTATCGAATAAATTCTGAGTCGTTAATTTAAACATCCACGGACTATCTTCTTTTTGATACGATAACACTGCATTAGCAACGTTGTATTTATTATCAATATTTTGGGCTTTATTTTGATAATTATAATGTGTGTAATCAAAATTAAAAACAAATCCCTCTAAAAAATCGTAATCTATATTTACATACGGTTCGTTCGTTACAAATTTAGATGTTGAATTACTTGAAGTATATTTACCGATACTTTTTCTAAAACCGGTTTCTATAGTTGGAAAATTATCAAACAAGGTTTCAATACCAACATCAAAACCGTAATCGTTACTTTTATTGGTTACAAAATTATTATTGATGCTTTGTTTAAAATTATAAGCCTTATAATTACCTTCTAAATTATATCGTATTTTTTTAATTTTCTTTCGTAACGAACTTCTAACGCTCCAACTTTCATTCGGATTATCTAACATATCAATCGTTAAAAAACGATTTACACCATCAAAATTTACAGCACTTCTAAATCCTTTTACTCTTTTGGTGTAATTTGCATTTGCAAACAACATTAATCCGCGATATAAACTAAAACGACTGTAACGAATACGTGCCGAATGATACAATTCGTTTTCTAAATTAGGGTTTCCTTTAAATACCGAGTTATAAGATTGTAAATAAAAGCGACTTGCCAATTTAGAAGCATTTGAAAAATTAGTTTTTAAATCATAATTCAGTTGAATTTTCTTTGATTTATTAAACTCTATCTTCATTAAAAAATCTGGCAAAACCACCCATTTATTTTTTTTGATTGATGTTGATTGGTTTACGCGCCAATTATAATTGTGTGCATATGCACCTTGTTTAAAAGTAAATATTCCCGTTCTGAATTTATAATGAACACCCGCAAAAAAATCGTTGTGCTTTAAAACCGTAGTATTGTTAAATCCGTTTGATGAAAAGTCGTTTTCGGTACCATCATCCAACAATTGAAAATCATTACTGATAAATTTTTCTTGCTGATGTGTATTTCCAATCGTTGTATAAATATGATTGTCATTATTTAACACCCAAAAATCTTTAAAAACGGTGTGCAAATGATGCTTTTCGTTTTCATTTAACTGGTTAATTCTTAAAGAAGCTTGATTGGTATTTAAAGGCTGAATAATTGGTTTAATCCTATCTAAAAACGATTGTGAAGCATTCCAGAAAGTAGTTGGATTATTTTTATCGAACGTGTAATTTGCCGTAGCTGAAAACGTATGTTTTTCAGACTGATCTTTGTGCCATTCTATATTCTGATTTACATACCAAATATCGTTTTCTTTATTTGTATTGATATTATCTAGTTGATTATTTATAGCCGTATTGGTTAAATTACCTCTTTCTACAGTTGATTTTTTAACCTGCGTTCTTACATACCATTGTTCTTTGTTATTGGGCGTATATTCTATATTAAACTTACCGATAGCCAATATATTTTTTGAGGATGTTTTACTTTCTTTTTCTTCTAAAAAAGTAGTGTATTGATTGGTTGCTTGGTTAAAACTTTGGGTATTATTATGAGAAAAAATGGCATACCCAGAAATATCTAACTTACTAGCTACCGTTTTTGTAATATTTAAAGCGCCAAAACGCTGTACGCTTTGCAAAACATCTTTGTTTTCTAAAAATTGTGAAAAATCGCCACCTCGCCAATTAAAATTACCGTTAAAAACTGCGTTAATGCCACCCTGAAAATTCATATAATCTTTAAACGTAAAAGTTTTTTCGCCAATATTATTTAAGTTACTTATAAAGTTTACATTCGTTTTTGGCGAATAATAAAATAAGTTTGCATTGGTTTTATAAAAATTCTCGTTTCCCTTACCGGCTTCAACATCACCAAAAAGAAAACGTTTTTTATCTTCTTTTAATTTAATATTCATTGCCATTTCATCAGAATCTGATACATTTTTTAAAAAAGCAACTTCATTGTAATTGTCAATTACCTCTACTTTATCAACCGCATCCGCAGGAATATTTTCTACCCCTAATTTAGTTCCACCACCAAAAAACTTTTTACCATCTACCAATAACTTGGTTACTTTTTTTCCTTGTACCGTTACACCTCCGTTTTTATCAACCTCAACACCGGGTAGTTTTTTAAGTACATTTTTAAGCTTGCGTTCGCTACCATTTACAAACTTATCCGTATTGTAAATAATGGTGTCTTGCTTTACCGTTACGGGGAGTTCAATAACCACTTCGTCTAACTGATTTTTAGCTTCTTTTAGCACAAAATCTTTTGTACTATTTGTAGCTGGTGTTATTTCAAACTCAATTTTTTCATAACCCAAATAACTTATACTTATGGTATACGCTTTGTTTTTAGTAAGCTCTAGGCGGTAGCGACCTTGCTCGTCTGTAATAGCAAAACTCATGTTTTTAGTAACATCTTTGGGCTTTGCTATAATATTGGTATACGATAACGGATTTTGTAAACTATCTTTCACTGAACCTTTAAAAACAATAGTTTGAGCATAACTATTAATACCAATTATAAAAATTAGTGCCGTGAATACGATTCTTTTTAACATTATTATTCTATTTTCTTAGATTTTTAAAAAAATTCCTATTCATTTCTTGATACTCTTCATGTGTCATTCGTTTTCCTTTCCTTGGTTTTTTAATAATTATTTTACTAGAAGGGTTCAAAATAATTTTTGTAGCTTTTATACTTGTATTTTTATAAGAAACTTCTAAAATTAATCCTGGTAAACCAAAATAGTTAATAGGTCCAAAACTTACAGGTATTACAGGTGTAAACCACGCTGTTGTTTTTACAGAAGGTCTATCTTTTCTTGTTTTTCTATATGAAACAGCTTTAAAACATGTATAATCACCTACTTTTTTAGTTTCTTGAGTTATTGTCCATTTAATTTGTGGTAAACCTACTAAGAGTTCTTCACGATTAAGCTGTTTAAAGTACTCTTTTTTTATAAAATTTGCATAATATATGTTATTCCCTCCTGCTATTGATAATGTCATATTCTTACCTTTACTACCGTTGTTTTTCATTTTATTTTCAACTTGATATAAAGATTCATTTTTAGAAAATTCTAAAATACCAGTAACATCTTTACTGTTTTTAAACATTTTTCTAACACTAGGCTGTACAGATTTTATAGTCTTTAGCTTTATAAACATTGAATCTAAATACTTCTCAGTAAATGGTTTTAATGAAACTGTATAAAATACCTTGCCTTGTAAAGTGTTTTGAGCTGAAAGTATTGTTGTGAATACTATACAATAAAATAATATATAATTCTTTTTCATTTTTTTTTAATACAATTATATATTAAAATCCAATACTTTTAGCCATTTCACTTATTTTCTTTCTATAATCGCTTTCTGAAATTACAGTTCCTTTAAAATTTTGTTTGATACTATCAATAGGTTTAAACGTTATTTCTGAAGCTATAATACTAATTTTTCCAATCTCTACTTCTAGAATTAAACCTGGTAAACCTTTTAGTTGCTTTGGCCCGAATTGTAAAGGTATCTCTGGTGTAAACCAAACTATTCTATTATTTTTGGAAATAGCTTTATAACATATATACTTTCCTATTTGTTTACTCTCTTGTGTAATTTTCCACACATCAGAATCATATTCTATTAAAAAAGACTCATCATACTCATTAGTAGACTCTATAACTTTTCCTTTTTCACAATAAAAAACACCGTCACTTCCACCTACAATTTCAAAGAAATTTACCTTTTCTCTTTCGCCATCTTTATTAAACTTAACCTTTCTCTTATATAAAGATTTATCACCTTTAAATGATAGTTCAAACTCAGCAGGTTTTTTAAAAAAAGACCTTAAGTTTTTGCTGTTATTTTTTCCAATAATTTTAGATACCCTAACCTCTTTACGAGATAAGACTTTATATAATACTATTCCACTATCCTTTTGGGCATAAATACTTATTGTTATAAAAAGCAAAAATATTAATGTGTACTCTTTCATTTTTAATGATTTAAACCTCAACTAATAATGATTTTATTAGTTGAGGCATTCTAATTTAGTTATTATAACAATCTAAGTAAATAATTACTTTCTATGGTTTTTCATAGTTCCAATTGCAATGTCATAAAACTCATCATAACTGACCTTCTTACCTCTCTTAAACTTTTTAATAATAATCTTTTCTTTTGGTGCAAAATCTATTTTTGTTGCATAATATTTCAATCTATCTTTATTCAACTCTAAAATTAGCCCAGGTAATCCAGAATAACCTATAGGACCAAATGGTACATTTATCTCTGGCGTGAACCAAGCAATGACTTTTATTTCTTTAAACCCATTTCTTGTTTTAATTTTTTCAGTCAAAAAAGCTTTAAAAGTATTATATATCCCTATTTTTTTTGTTTCATTTGTTATAGTCCATCTATCCTTTAATTTAGATATTATAAACAATTCCCCAAAAGCATCTAACTGCTTCAAGCTAAGTGTTTTCGAATTAAAGAAAACTCCTTTTCCATCGGGTCCTATAGACATATTCAAAAATTTATCATCTCCAAGTAACATTTCTTCTTCAACTTTAAATAAACTCTCATTATTAGAATATATCAACTTAAATGTTAATTTATTTTGAGCTTTATTTATCCTATCTTCTATTATAGAAAACTTTTTAAAAGTCTCTAAAGACTCTTTCTGTTTTTTCTTATTAATAATCTTTTTTGTCCAAGTTTTTTTATATTCAATAACCCCATTATCTATTTGACTACTCACTGATAAATTAAAAAACAAAAATGCTACAAAAAAAAATCTAACTATTTTAATCATATAATATAGTATTAAAGACAAAGAATTTCTTCTTTGTCTTATTAATCGTAGAGTTAATTAAAACGTTTTTTATACGAACCATCTTCATTACAAAATGAATCAAAATAAGCATTTGTCCAATACCATTCATTATATTCATCTCCACCTCCTAACCTTGTTCCAAACCCACAGGCGGCATGCATACAATCATCATTTACGGTTAAAGATGAATCATTCGCATTCACTAAACTACTCGTAGCAAAAACCATTGCTACAACTAAAATTACTTTTTTCATTTTTTAAAAATTTAAGTTTTGTTAATTAATTTCTACTTCTATATGTAGAAATAAGTTTTTACTTTCTTCTTTATACAAAGAAGACTTTTAACGTTAAAAAATTTAAAAGAAAAATGCGCGCAATTTATAAACATCCTTCTTCTTTTTACTAGCTAGCAAATAATAAAAAGTGATCAACTATTTTATTACATCTCAAAACTAAATCTTTGTATTTTAAAAAATGTTAACGTTTTAAGGGTTAACCCTATTTGGAATTAGGGTTAACCCTAATTTTTTATTAAAAAAGTGTTAAAGAAAACAACCTTAACTACTCGTTATTAATGATTTATATTTTTCAAGGAAAACTCAAAAAAAAATGCTCTTTTTAAATAAAATAAAAAAAATAAACATATTTAGCTTTCTTGTTTGTTTTTAAACTTTACATCATTAAATACAACAAACAAATTCATAATTAAAAGATTACAAGTTTATTTAAATATAAATTATTTATATAGGAATTTATACACTTAACTTAAAAAAAAGTTATGAAAACAGAGGTTGCTAAAACCCAATATTCTTGGCTATCTCTCTTAATTTTTTTGAATATTCTTTTTCAGTTATAGGCATTCCTTTTGTTGGTTTTTTAATTCGTTTATCAGAAATTTCTTTAAATACAATTTCAGATGCTACAATACTTATTTTACCTATTTCTACTTCTAAAATTAAACCTGGTAATCCGTTAAGGTCTTTCGGACCAAAACTTAAAGGTATATTAGGTGTAAACCATACTACCCTATTATTTTTAGAAATCGCCTTGTAACATACATAACCTCCTATTTTTTTATACTCTTGCGTAATTTGCCATTGTTTTGGCACATATGTTACTAAAAAATCTTCATCATATTCATTAACTGACTTTATGGTTTTTCCTTTTTCATTGTAAAAAATAGCATCACTACCACCAACAATTTCAAAAAAATTAATTTTTTCTCTTTCGCCTTCTTTATTAAACTTAACCTTTCTTTTATACAGTGATTTATCTTCTTTAAATACTAGTTCAAACGCAGCTTTGCCTTTAAAAAAAGAAGTTAACCTCCCTTTTTTTATTATTTTTTTATAGTTTACTTCTTTTTTTGAAACTACTTTATACAAAACAACACCACTGTTTTTTTGGCTAAATAGTGTTGTTGTTATAAATAATAAGGTTAATGCTATTGTTTTCATACAAACTAAGCTAATACTTATTTTAATACCTTTTTAAATGCTTCTCTTATTGATTTTTGATACTTTTCATCGCTTATTTTTTCTACTCCACTTGGTTTTTATTTTAATTCTCATTTAGCGTTTTTAATAAAGTTTTTTAAAGTCCTTTCTTGATTTTATAAGCATGTCTCTATATTCTTCCTCAGTTATCAACTTACCTCTATTTGGTTTTTTTATCGCTATTTTTTTTTGTGGATTCAAAATAATATTAGTGGAAAAATACCTTACATTATTTCTTTCCAATTCTAGAATTAAACCTGGTAGACCTGAAAAACCTATGGGCCCAAATGACACGTTTATTTCTGGTGTATACCATGCTACTATCTTATAATCTATAATTCCATTTCTAGTTTTAACTTTTTCTATGGTCTCTGCTTTATAACAAATATAGTTTCCAATTTTTTTTGACACATTTTTCAACTTCCATTCTAAACTTTCGTACTTTATAATGAAAATTTCTCCAAAAGTATTTCTCTCTCTTAGCCTTTCTGTGAAAGAGTTATAATATAATCCTTTACCTTCTGCTCCTATCGAGAATCTTAGAAATTTATCTTTAGGCGTATACATTAAGTCTTGTACTTTAAATAAGCTTTTTTCTTTATTAAATTTTAGGAAAAAATTTAATAATTTATGAGCTTTTTTTGTGGTCTTTTCAATTTTTGAAAACTTTGTATATTTCTTAATACCAAGTTTTTCTTTCTTACCTTCAGTAAAAATAGTATTCAATTTTTCTTTTTGATAAGTTATTATACCTGATTTTACTTGACCATTTATGTTTAAAGAAAAAATAATTAAAATAAATAATAATTTATAATTCATAAGAGTTTTTAATTTAAAAATAGGGAGAAATACTCCCTATTTTTGTATTTTTATTAAAAAATAGTGGACCATTCATCTTTATATGATCCGTCATCATTACAGAAATATTCAAAATACGCATCAGTGTTATCGTATTCTTCTTCTTCATCACCTCCACCTGTTTCAGTTCCGAAATCCCAAGCATCTTTTGTACAATCGGCTGCTTTAATATCTAAAGTTTTCGCATTCACTAAACCACTTGTAGCAAAAACCATTGCTACTGCTAAAATTACTTTTTTCATTTTTTAAAAATTTAAGTTTGTTAATTAATTTTCACGGCTTCTTTAAATAATAGAAGCTTACATATTGTCTTATTTTTATAAATAAGACCGTTTTAACGTTAAAAATTTAAAAGAAAAATGCGTGCAATTTATAAACATCCTTCTTCTTTTTACTAGCTAGCAAATAATAAAAAGTGATCAACTATTTTATTACATCTCAAACATAATACTTATTTATTTAAAAAAGGGTAACGCTTTAAGGGTCAACCCTATTTCGCTTTAGAGTTAACCCTGATTTTTATCAATAAAACACTAAAAAATTCCCTAACTACTGACTTATAACGTGTTTACTAAAGTTTATTGATTTCATGTTAAAAACAAAAAATTAAACATGTTTAATTTTTTTGTTTATTTTTAAACTTTACACTACTAAATAACACAAAGAAACCTGCAATTAAAAAAGTACAGGCTTGATTATAAAATAAATATTTACTCCGCTGTTAAAGCTATGTTTAGCTATTTCTTTTTTCTGCTACTTGTTCTAATTCATCATACCAATTTTGACCAAATTTTCTAACCAGTGCTTGCTTTACAAATTTGTAAACAGGTACCTGTAATTCTTTTCCTAAAGAACAAGCATCATCGCAAATTTCCCATTTGTCATAGTTAACAGCCGAAAACTCACTGTAATCTTTAACTCTAACTGGGTATAAGTGACAAGAAACAGGCTTTTTCCAATCTACAATCCCTTGGTTGTAAGCTTCTTCAATAGCACATAATGCAGTATTTTTATCATCAAAAATAACATAAGCACAATCTGCATCATTAATTAATGGCGTTTCTAATTCTCCAAAATCACTAGTAATCCATACGCCCTGTTTTTCAATTGCCTCAATACCTTCCTTACGAAGAAAAGGTTTAATTTTAGGATATATCTCTTCTAAAATTTTTGTTTCCTCCTTTTCTAATGGCGCACCAGCATCTCCATCAATACAACAAGCTCCTTTACAGGCAGATAAATTACAAACAAAATCCTTATCGATAAGGTCTTCTGAAACGATGGTTTTTCCTAATTGAAACATAAAATATATTTAAAGTTGGAAGTTAACAATAACTTCACATAAAATTTAGATGCAAAAATACTAGATTGTAACATTACTTGTATAATTTTGCAGCTGAAAAACAAAATATTATGAATTTTAACTTCAAAGAAATTTTTACTGCCTTTATGGTATTGTTTGCGGTGATTGATATTATTGGAAATATTCCTATTATTATTGACTTACGTAAAAAAGTTGGACATATACAGTCTGAGAAAGCATCTGTTATTGCTGGTTTTATTATGATTTTATTTCTATTTGTAGGAAAACAATTATTAAGTGTAATTGGTGTTGACGTGCATTCTTTTGCTGTTGCGGGTTCGTTTATTTTATTTTTTATTGCTTTAGAAATGATTTTAGGAATCACTTTATATAAAGATGATGACGATGAAGAAACATTAACCGCAACTGTTTTTCCGCTTGCATTTCCATTAATTGCAGGTCCTGGTAGTTTAACAACATTACTTTCTTTACGTGCAGAGTTTCATATAACAAATATAATTATTGCTGTTTTACTAAATGTAATAGTTATATATATAGTATTAAAAACATCTCCAAAAATTGAAAAATTTATTGGTAATAACGGAATTAAAATTATTAGAAAGATTTTTGGAGTTATCTTATTAGCCATTGCAGTAAGGTTATTTGCAGAAAACATAAAAGTTTTATTAGCATAAATGGTTTTTGATTGCTTAATTATTGGCGGTGGAGTTTCGGGTATGCAATGTGCATTGGTTTTAGGTTCTGCTCATAAAAAAGAGTATGCTAAAGATAAAAAAATTGGTATTTTAATGCACCAACGTGCTTCTCATTTACAAGATGCCTTATTTAATAATGTTTTAGGTTTACCTGAAGCTACTTTAGGAAGTGATATTTTAACTCAAGGAAAAGAACAATTAAAAAATCAATATCCTCAAGTATCTCAAATTGAAAACGAAAAAGTTATTACCGTTTTAGATGCTGACAAAGGCTATAAAATAATCACCAATAAAAACGAATATTATAGCACATCGGTTGTTATAGCATTAAATTACGCTAAGCCGTTTGAAATTAATGGATTAGAGCAATATATAGAACCACATATGAGGGCTAATGTGATGAAAGACAGAATACAATTACGCAATTTTAATCACGTAATTAAAAAAGATTTATATGTTTGTGGAACTTTAGCCGGTTGGCGAAGTCAATTTGCAATTGCAGCCGGTAGCGGAGCGAGTGTAGCTACTGATATATTAACCGAATGGAATAATAACATTCCAACCAAAGTACACGATAAAAGAACTATTGGTTAGCTTTTAAGCTAATCAATAGTTCTTTTTTATAAGTTCTGCCAATAGGCAGAATTTTATTTTTAATAAATAAGTTAGTTCCTGTAAACTTCTCTATCTTTTTTAAATTTACAACATACGACTTGTGAATTTGTAAAAATAAACGGGCGTCTAAAGTATCTTTCCAATTTTTTAAAGAATCTATAATTGTTAGTTTTCTATCAATAGTAAAAAAAGTAACATAATTTCTATCAGATTCTAAATACAATATCTCTTCTAAATATACTTTATGGATGGTTTTATCTATATTTAAGTATATAACTTCCCTATCCTTAACTTTTATATTGCTTACTTGATTTTCAGCTTTTGTTACTGCTTTTAAAAAGCGATCAAAAGAAAAAGGCTTTACTAAATAATCTACAATTGTATCTAATTCAAAACTAGATACTGCATAATCAGGATAGGCAGTTGTAATAATTATTTTCGGCGGATTTTTAATTGTTTTTATAAAATCTAATCCTGATATATCAGGTAAATTAATATCTAAAAAAATAATATTAACTGTATTGCTTTTTAAAAACTCATTCGCACTAATTGCTGTTTGAAAAGCAGCTTTTAATTCTAAATCCGGAATTTTACGTATATAACTCTTCACAATATTTTGTGCCGGAAGCTCGTCTTCTATAATAATACAATTCATACCTAATTAATTTAAGTTTACAACTAGCAACACCTTAAAAATACCAGTATCATTAATACTTAATTCATACTTGTTTTTGTATAATAAATCTAAACGTTTTTTAAGATTATCTAGGCCAATTGCAGCTGTGCTTTGTATAGATTTTTCATGGTAATGATTTTCGCAACTACAGGTTAGTTTATTTTCTTCAGCCTTAATATTTATATCAATAACACTATTAAAAATACTGTGCTTAAAAGCATTTTCTATAATGGTTATTAACAATAACGGTGCTATTTCATAACGTGCATTATCTGTTGAGGTTTGGTAATTAATTTGTTTGATTCCTTCTGTTCTAATTTTATGAAAAGCGATGTAATTGTCTATAAACTTAATTTCTTTCTCAAGATTTACCTTTTCAGCATTGCTTTCGTACAGCACGTGTTTTAAGTTGTCTGACAATCTTAAAATCAAATCAGGTGCTTTGTCTGGTTTCTCAATCGCATACGAATAAATTGTATTTAGGTTGTTAAATAATACATGCGGATTTATCTGTGATTTTAAGAATTTTAATTCCATTTCAGTTCTTTCCTGTTCTATTTTCAATACTTTTTCTGATTGATCTATGTATCGAAATAACATCCATATAAAAGAGAAAAATAAAAGTGGTGTTAAAGTCTGCCACAAATAATCACTTAAACATTTCATAATCGAACATCCGCAGCGCGCAAAAACATAACAATACAGTTGTGTTGCTAAAAACGAGATGAGTATAAAAATGAGGCTATAGAATAGATACCATTTCTTTTTCACGAAAAAAGGTAACAAAATTTGATTGTTTACATAAACGATAACAACAAGGATGAAAAAATACTGTAAAAACGGATTTTCAGCCCAGTAATAAGGTGTAAAAACAAATAGTGAAACAAATGTAAATAACACCCAAAAAAGTACGTGTATTAAGAGCTCTGCGCTGTGCTTTCTGTTTAGTTTGATCATAGTTGATTGTAAGTAACTAAAATTAAGCCATTCGACAAAATTATAGGTACCAAAGGTTATTTACAAAGTACATACTGCCGCTTTTTAATGCGCTATTGCAGTTGATACCCTTTTTTTAGATGTATATACTTCTGATTTTTTTTAGATGTAAGAAATAAAGACTTTTGAGTAAAACTTAAAGAAATGAAAAAATCAACTATAATACTATTCTTGTTAATTATTAATGTTGCTTTCGGACAACAGATTAATAACACAACAAAAGACAGTAAAGGCACATTGATGTTATTAGGTAAAACTGATAAAAATGCTTTTAATATTGATGATTTTTCTTGGTTTCAAGAAAATTACAATCAATATTTAACGAACGATAAAGTAGTTCGTCAATTAAAAAAATCTCTTCAAAATTATACAATTAAAGCTTTTTACGGAAGCTGGTGTGGCGATAGTAAAAGAGAAATTCCGAAATTTTATAAAGTAATAGATGAAGTTGGTTTTAATACTAATAAGTTGTCGATGATTGCTGTTGATAAAAAACCCGAAGCTTATAAAGCATCACCAAACGGAGAAGAAAAAGGATTAAATATTCACCGTGTTCCTACTTTTATTTTTTATAAAAATGATAAAGAAATTGGTAGAATTGTTGAATCCCCAAAACAAGATTTCGAACGTGATATACTTACTATTATTAACGGTAAAAATTACACCCCTAATTATATTGTTGTTGAGCGATTACATGCTTTAATGAAAGTAAAAACCATAAAGGAGCTACAAAAAAATGAAAATAATTTAGTTATTTCATTTTCTGAATTTACTAAAGGAAGTAGAGAATTAAATACATATGGCTATAAATTACTTAGATCTAAAAATACAGAAAAAGCATTGTTTGTTTTTCAACTAAACACTAAAATGTATCCATACAAATACAGTGTTTTCGATAGTTTGGGAGAAGCTTATTTTACTATTAAAAATTATGAGCAATCATTAAAGAATTATAATAAGGTTTTACAATTAAAACCAAATGACGTCAATGCGCTATCAATGATTGAAAAGATTAAAAAAGTAATCTAATTTCATGCATGAAATTTAGAAATAAGAATATAACACTAAAATCCAAAATAGATGAAATCAATTTTAACATTAATCGCTGTTTGTTTAGTAACAATGGCTGCCAACGCACAAGAATTTAAATTTGTAAACACGACCATAGATTATGGAAAAATAACACAAGGATCAGAAAAGAAACGAGTTTTTGAGTTTACTAATATTGGCAACGCTCCTTTAATTATAAAACAAGTTGCATCCACTTGTGGTTGTGCCGTGCCAAAGAAACCAGAAAAGCCAATTATGCCGGGTAAAAATGGGAGTATAGAGGTTACTTATGATACTAATAGAATAGGCGGGTTTTCTAAAATGTTTACCATCATATCAAATGCAAAAATAAAACGAACGCGAATAAAAATTAAAGGGTTTGTTGCAGAAAAAAATGCAATTGCTTCTAAATAAAAAAATCCCGAGTTTTCACTCGATATTTTTTTATCTTGTTTTGATGAACTTATAGTATGATCTTAAAATAAATCTAATAATTTTAATTTACCTTTTACTAAGTGAAATAATAGATTACTAAAATTACAACTGCTTAGCATCTAATTTAGTGAAAACGGTTATTAAAGTTTGTACTGCATCTAATGTAAATTGTTGATCTATGTTTTCATAAACATCGGTAGATTTATGATAATCTTGGTGATCTGGTACACCAAAATATATAAATGGAATGTCTTTTTTATGAAACGCTGCATGATCGCTAGAGTTTGTCCAATTTTCTGAATTATCTAAACCTTCATGTCCTATGAGTAGTTTAACTTCTCCTATATTATCAAATGAAGAGATTGTTTCTTTTAATACTGGAGAATAACGAGTTCCTACTGCGAATAATTCTTTACTATCACTTCTGGAAATCATATCAAAATTTAAATTTAAAACTATTTTATCTAAATCAATTACAGGATTATCGGCATAGTAGTAAGCACCCTTTAAACCCAGCTCTTCTGCATCAAAAGAAGCTAAAATAACATTATGTTTTGGAGGATTATTTTTAAAATACTCAGCAAATGCAAATAAGGTGGCAACTCCCGAAGCATTATCATCAGCACCATTAAAAATTTCACCATTCACGGTACCTAAATGATCGTAATGTGCAGATAATATAATGTATTTATCAGTATGCTCAGTACCATTTATAAGGCCTAAAATATTAACAGCTTCATAACTTGTTCCTCCATCGAAAGTAAAAGTTTGCTCGAAATCTTCAAGAAGCGGTAACACATTTAAGTTTTCGAAGCGTTCTTTTATATAATCTTGGGTTTTTTTTGCTCCTTGAGTAGCTGTTTTCCTACCTTCAAATTCATCTGAAGACAAAACTTTAATATCATTTAATATTAAATCGGTTGTAAATTCATGTTTTATAGTAGGTGTAGAAAGGGTTTCTCCTTGACTTTCTGACTTACAAGAAACTACAAATACAACTAAAATACCTATAATTAAAAATTGGGCTTTTTTCATAATTGTTGAAATAAATTCAATGCTAAATTAAACAAAAAAATCCCGAGTGAAAACTCGGGATTTTTAATTTTATATAAAAAAGGGTTTATCCTTTTAAACTAGCTTTTATAAACTCGGTATTCATACGAGCAATGTTTTCTAATGAAATTCCTTTCGGGCATTCAACTTCACAAGCTCCTGTATTTGTACAGTTACCAAAACCTTCAGCATCCATTTGAGCTACCATGTTTAAAACACGATCTGTAGCTTCAACTTGTCCTTGTGGTAATAATGCATATTGACTTACTTTAGCTCCAACAAATAACATTGCCGATGAGTTTTTACAAGTTGCAACACAAGCACCACAACCAATACAAGTTGCTGCATCCATTGCGTCGTCGGCATCTTTTTTAGGAATTGGAATTGAATTTGCATCTTGGGTATTTCCTGAAGTATTTACAGAAATATATCCACCAGATTGCTGAATACGTTCAAAAGAACTTCTATCAACAACTAAATCTTTAATTACAGGAAATGCAGCTGCTCTAAATGGCTCGATCGTAATCGTATCACCATCTTTAAACATACGCATGTGTAATTGACAGGTAGTTACACCTCTATCAGGACCATGTGCTTCACCGTTGATGTACATTGAGCACATACCGCAAATACCTTCACGACAATCATGATCAAAAGCAACAGGCTCATCACCTTTGTTGATTATTTGCTCGTTAAGTACATCCATCATTTCTAAGAAAGACATATGCTCAGAAATATCGGTTACTTGGTAATCGACCATCTTTCCCTTATCACTTGCGTTTTTCTGACGCCAAACTTTAAGTGTTAAATTCATAATATCTTCTTATTTGTATGAACGTTGTTTTAGTTCAATATCGTTAAACTCTAATTCTTCTTTGTGTAAAACTGCCTCTGCAGGTTCTCCTTTATATTCCCATGCAGCAACGTAAGCATAATCACTATCGTTACGTTTTGCCTCTCCTTTTTGTAAGCCGTCTAATTCAACAGACTCTTCTCTAAAATGACCACCACAAGATTCGTTTCTATTTAAAGCATCTTTTGCAAACAATTCTCCTAATTCTAAGAAATCAGCCACACGACCAGCTTTCTCTAATTCAGGATTCATTTCGTTAGCATCTCCAGGAACTGTTACGTTTTTCCAGAAATCTTCACGTAAAGCTTTAATTTCTGCCATTGCTTCTTTTAAACCTTGTTCGTTACGAGCCATTCCACATTTTTCCCACATAATTTTTCCTAATTTTTTGTGGTAATAATCTACTGAATGTTCTCCTTTATTGTTGATGAAGAAATCTACACGTTCTTTAACTTCTTTTTCAGCTTGTTCAAACTCTTTTGAATCTGTTGATATTTTTCCGGTACGGATGTCATCAGATAAATAATCTCCAATAGTATAAGGTAACACGAAATAACCATCAGCCAAACCTTGCATTAAAGCAGAAGCTCCTAAACGGTTAGCACCGTGATCAGAGAAGTTTGCTTCACCAATACAATACAATCCGTCAACAGTTGTCATTAAGTTATAATCAACCCAAACACCACCCATTGTATAGTGGGTCGCAGGGTAAATCATCATTGGAGTTTCATATGGATTTTCATCTACAATCTTCTCGTACATCTGGAATAAGTTTCCATATTTAGCTTCAACAATCGCTTGTCCTAATTCGTATACTTTTGCATCCGAAGGATTTGTAATATGCTGTAATTTAGCTTGTTCTTTTCCGTAACGGTCAATTGCCGATTTAAAATCTAAATAAACAGCTTCACCAGTAGCATTTACACCGTAACCAGCATCACAACGCTCTTTTGCTGCTCTAGAGGCAACATCACGAGGTACTAAGTTACCAAATGCAGGGTATCTTCTTTCTAAATAATAATCTCTTTCATCTTCGGTTAATTGAGTTGGTTTTTTACGACCTTCTCTAATAGCCAATACATCTTCCATGTTTTTAGGAACCCAAATACGACCATCATTACGTAATGATTCAGACATTAACGTTAACTTTGATTGATAATCACCTGAACGAGGAATACAAGTTGGGTGAATTTGTGTATAACAAGGGTTTGCGAAAAATGCTCCTTTTTTATGAATCTTCCAAGCTGCAGTTGCGTTTGATCCCATTGCGTTGGTTGATAAGAAATATACATTTCCGTATCCACCAGTAGCAATAACAACAGCATGTGCAGAATGGCGTTCAATTTCACCAGTAACTAAGTTACGAGCAATGATTCCACGAGCTTTTCCATCAACTAAAACAACATCTAACATTTCGTGACGATTGAACATTTCAATCTTACCACGAGCAATTTGACGGTTCATTGCAGAATAAGCACCTAATAATAATTGTTGACCCGTTTGTCCTTTTGCATAAAAAGTACGAGAAACTAATACTCCACCAAATGAACGGTTGTCTAACAAACCACCATAATCACGAGCAAAAGGAACTCCTTGCGCTACACATTGATCAATAATATTTGCCGAAACTTCTGCCAAACGGTGTACGTTTGCTTCACGAGAACGGTAATCTCCTCCTTTTACAGTATCATAAAATAAACGGTAAAAAGAATCTCCATCACCTTGGTAATTTTTTGCTGCATTAATTCCTCCTTGTGCTGCAATTGAATGCGCTCTACGAGGAGAATCTTGATATGCAAATGCTTTTACGTTGTAGCCTAATTCAGCTAAAGTTGCTGAAGCAGAACCACCTGCTAAACCTGTACCAACTACAATAACATCAATGTTACGTTTGTTAGCCGGATTTACTAAATCGATATGATTTTTATAATCTGTCCATTTATCTTTTAATGGACCTTTTGGTATTTTTGAATCTAAAGCCATACTTGTTTCGTATTAATGATTGAAATGATGAAATAAAGCAATGATGATAAATCCTACAGGAATACCAATTGCATACACTTTACAAAATGTTTTCAATCCTTTAGTGTATTTGTTATTTGCTCCAACCGATTGGAAAGCTGAAGTAAAACCGTGTAATAAATGCATCGATAAAAATACAAATGCTAAGATATAAGCTCCTACTCTAATAGGGTTTACAAATTTGTGTTGTAATTCTTCAAAGTATCTAAGTCCGCTATCAGCAACATTAGGGTCGATAAGACCAGACATATCTCCTTGAATAAATTTGGTGTTTAATTCTGGAAACCAGAAATCAATAAAGTGTAATACTACAAATGCTAAGATTGCGATACCAGACCAAATCATATTTCTACTCATCCAAGTAGAATTTGCTGCACCGTTATTTTTCGCATAACTAATTTTACGAGCACTGTTATTTTTTAATTCTAAGATGAATCCCATTACAAAGTGAAACACTACACCAATAATCAAGACTGGTTGCATAACATATTGAATTAACGGGTTGGTTCCCATAAAATGAGATAACTTGTTAAATGTTGCTCCGTTGTCAGGAAAAATTGAGGTGATGTTTATTGCAAAATGTTGTAATAAAAAGAACATCAAGAAGAACGCCGAAAGTGCCATGGCAAATTTTCTTCCAATAGAAGATTTTAATAATCCCATTATTTTGTTTGTTATATTAAATATATAACACAAATTTAAGGGGTACGTACTACTTGCACAAATTTTGCGAATTGTTTTATTAAATATTTAGAATGGGTTTAAATAGTTTTATTCTTTTTTAGTTTTTATTAATTAATTTAAAATGATATTTTGTAACTTATATTAGGAATTAATAAAGCTTCTCTGTGTTCTTCTACTTTATTACTTTTAAGATTATAACGATGTCCTTGGTATTCTTTAAAGTTTGTTGCATTAAGAATTTTTAGTGATAGTCTTTGTGTTGTTTTCTTTTTGTACCATTCATAATTAACAGTAAAATGTGATATGAATCCAGCTTTAGTTTGTTCAGTAAATGGTGTTGTTTCATTGTAAATGGCATCTTTTTTATCTAAAGAAGCGGCATTATCAATAATAGAATGTCTATCACCACCTTGATAACTTAATTTAAAATTTACACCAAGTAAATTTTGTTTATGCTTTCCGATTCTAAACTCTTTACCAACCAAAGCATTAAATAAGTAGTTTTTATTGTAACGAGTGTTATACCATTTTTCAGAATCCGTTTTGTATTTAGAATTAAAAACAGCACCAGATATTAAATAGTAAAAACCATTGTTAATATATTGTTCTAGCGTTAAATCTAGCCCGTAATTCTTCCCTTTTCCTGAATTAATATAAGTATCATTAATAAACCAATCGCTTTGTAAGTTTAAAAGTGAGGTTGTACTATTTTCAATAATAGGAATGTTATAGAGATGTTGATAATATGCTTCGATTTTTAAATGTAACTTTTCTGTAATGTTCCAATCATATGCCAATACAAAATGATGTGCTTTTGAAAAATCTAAGTCTTTGTTAGCTTGTAAAGAGGTTGAGTTTATTGTATTTGCAAAATAGATATTCAAGGCTTCAATTCTACTGTGTAGTCCGTAACCAAAACTTAATTTATTATTTTCGTTTAATTGATAACTTAAACCAAGGCGAGGTTCAATTGTAAAATTATTATTTAACGTAAATAATTGCGTATTTATACCAGCGTTTATTTTCCATTTTTTTAAGGAAAAAGAAGAGTTTGTATAGGCAGAGGCTAAAGAGGTAAAACCATTTTCTGAAACTATGGATTTTAGATTATTGGTGCTATCATCAGTTTCTTTTAAATCTATATTATAACCTAAACCTCTTATGGTAACACCTGTTTTGTTTGTGTGTTTTGAACTAAATTTTTTATTAAGGAAAGATTTAAAAGTAATATTATAATTACTATTATCTATTTTGTTTTTTGGTTGTAATATTGATGCATTGTCAAGTCTATCGGTTTTTAAGTTTAGACCATTTGTTGATACTGCTAAAGTCGTATTTAAATAAGCCAAATTTTTAAATACAATTTTATGATTTATTCCAAACGCACCCATATATTGTTTTGCTTTTTGTTTTTCAATATCTGTATAATAGTTACGTTCATTTACTTTAGTTTTTGGTGAACTTCCCGATTTATCTAGCAAGCCAATTCCCCAAACAGAAAATTTACCAGATTTTTTGGTGTGAAAGTTTAATTTAAAAGATAAGTCTTGGTAGTTTGTTCCTTTAGCATCTTCTGGAAGTAGCGATGACATTAACGCTAGTGTAGAATATCTGTAATTTACTAAGTAAGAAGAGTTATTACTTTTTGTTAAGGGGCCTTCTGATGCAAAATCGAGCCCAATAGCACCAACCTCTATACTGTGTTCATGTTTTGAATTATTCCCTTTTCGCATTCTAATATCAAAAACACCAGATAACGCATTATTGTATTCTGCAGGAAAAGCACCTGTGTAAAAATCAGAATTTGCTAATAAATTACTGCTTAAAGCTGTTAGTCCACCACCACCAAAAACACCTAAATTTGCAAAATGATTAGGGTTTGGTATTTCTATTCCTTCAATTTTCCATTGTAAAAATTTTGGAGCATTACCTCTTATTACAATAGCGTTATTACCAACGCTACTAGAAACACCCGGAAAAGAAGAGGCTAAGCGAGCAGGGTCGTCAAACCCTCCTGCGTATCTATTTGCTTCTTCAACACTTAGCATTCGAGCACTAACTGTTGCCATTTTATTAATTGGTTTTTCTTTAACAACTTTTGGTTTTAAAACTACCTCATCTAGGGAGTAGGCGTTTTCGGTAAGTCCAATTGATAATATAACCTCTTTAGATGATGTAACAACAACCTCTGGTTTTATAATTGCTTCATAGCCTATGTGAGATATTTCTAAATCATATCGACCAATGGGAACGTTTTTAATAGTAAAGGCTCCATTAAAATCAGAAACAACTCCTATGGCTGGATCTGTATTAAGAAGTACTATTGATACACCTGGAATTGGTTGTTGAGAGGAAGTGTCTACTATTTTTCCTTTAATATTTTGTGTTAAACTTTGGGCATTTAAAATAAGTGATAAAAACAAAAAGAAGGGCACTGAAATATACTTATGCATTCTGAGTCGTAATTTATGTGAGTTACAAAATTAGTACGACTGCTAGTTTTTTATGTTCTGAGTTATCTAATCGAACCAATTTTCAACCCGATCGTAATCAGTTGTTTTTTAAGTTGTTGATGTGTTTTTTTGGTGCGTGTTTATAAAGAAGAACTACTTTTTTTGAATTCAGAAGGTGTTTGAGCGCTAATTTTTTTAAAGGTAGTATTGAATGAAGTCTTAGAGTTGAAACCAGATTCATAAGCAATGACAAGAATAGATATATGGTTGTAGTCTTTGTTTAAAAGTAGTTCTTTTACTCTTTGAACTCTGTATCTATTAACGAACCAAAAGAAATTTTCATTGAACCCTACGTTAATTACATATGAAAGTTGATGAGGAGTAATTTTTATCAATTTAGCTAAGCTTACCAGCGTTAATTCTGTATCGAGATAAGGTTTTTTATTTTCCATAACATCAATAAGTTTAGATTTGGTAAGTACTAAATTTTCATCTGAAATAATTTTCCTTTTTTTTGGTGTGGGTTGTTGTTCGGTTTTAATAATAAGATTCCTTTCTTTTTCATTTAAAAGAAAAATTTCTTTTTGCTTAAGTGTATTAGAGGCAACAAAAAATATAATTAGTATCGATACAATATTGGCCATTACATTTAAATATTCTCCATTAAAAGCTAAATTGTAAATCCCGATAAAAATACTAAGTAAAAATATAGCAATAATAATATACTCTATCCATTTAAGATCTACTTCGTTTGTATTAGATGAGAATAAGCGAATACTCTTTTTGTGATGTTGAATCTTTATGTAAGAATATATAGTGAAATATAGTGCCTGAATAATAATGAGTATACTTAATAAAGAAGGTATTAAGGTATTGTGTTTGTTGTAATTTTGAAAAATTAAACCAATAAGGAATGTGAAAGGTAAGATAGTGTATATGAGTTCCTTTTTTTTGAATTTAAAATCTGGATTTGAATAATATTCGATGCTAAAATAAAAGACCAAAGGTGTTAGAAACTGAAAGAATCGAAGCGGTATTAAGGGTATATTATTAAGTGGATTAAAACTTGTTAGAATAAATATTTCCTCAAGCCAAAAAGTAGACCATAAAAAAAGAAATACGCCGAACCATAAATTTGCTTTTTTATTAACTTTTAATGGATTTATGATTAATAGAAATGAAAGCAAAATTAGAGCACCGTATATAATAATTAGTATGAATGAATTTATTCCGCTCATTAATATCTTTTGTTAGCTATGTTCTATGGTTTATGTAAGCAATAACGAAGTTATTAGAAAAAAATTGAAAATCAAATTAAACTTAGCAAGGTGGCAAGCTCTTTTGGTTTTTCTAGAGGAATCATATGTCCACAATTTTTAATAAAAAGATACTTTCCTTTGTGTATTTTATTAGCGAATTCTTTTAAAATTGTAGCAGAAGCAAATAGATCGTTTTCAGCAGCAATAAATATTATAGGTGTATGTAGTTCAGAAACTTGTTTAGCTATGTTTAGTCTAGAAGATGTGGTTTTTAATTGACGAATTAAAACGGATTTACCTAAATCAGTATCCATTTTTTTTATAACTGATATAATTGTTTCGTTTTTGTGATTACGAGGGTGTAAAAATTGTTGAATTCTTTGTTTTGATATCCCTTTATAGGTGTGTTTTTCTAAAAAATCAATGGTGCTTTTTCGTAATTGAATTTCCTTTTCATTTAATCCGTTTACATCTGCGGCAATAATTACTAGTCTTTTTATCTTTTCAGGATAATGAACTGCAAAGTTTAATGCAGAAAACCCACCTAAAGAAAACCCTACAATTATAGCAGGGGCATTAATTTTGGAAAGAATTATTTTATTTATTTCATCAAAAGATGTTGCAGAAGTAATATCAATATGAACAGGTGTTACGTTTTTTAAATTAGGAAAAACGAATTGCCATAAATCTACTGTACACATGGTACCAGAAATAAAATATACTTTTTGCATTTATTGTTTATAATTAGAATTTACCAAGCATTTATTATTTTCCCATTTTCCTTTTAAAAATTCCTTAGATATCGGTTTATTATCACAGGTTAAAAAATTACCTATAGTATCTTTTTTAAGAACTCTTAATTCCCCAGCGTGAATGGCATTTATAACACGATAAATTAATCCTTTTTTAGAAGTTTTTATCCCTTTTTTAGTAAGATATAACCCGATGTTATTATTAAATAAATCCATCGTTGACGCTATTTTATCAGGTACAATTCCATCTTCTAGTTTATGTTTTTTATACGTTTTATAGTTTTCTTTTTCATGTGCTTTACCTAAAGAACGAGCTGCATTCTTACCTATTTTTTGCTGTAAAAGCGCCATCCAAAAAGCATGACGAAAGGCATCTACTTGTCCGCCAGAAGCGTCGCCATCTAATAAAGGTGATTTTTTAATTGAATCGGCTATTCTATAAGCTTCCTTAGAAACCATCAGTGCTTTATTTGCCTTAAAAGGATGGAATAAAACCCATATTTTTTTTGGAGGCGAAAGTTTTTTGAATTGCTTCCAATTAGATTGTGAGACTAAAATGGTACTAAAAAACAGTAAACCGATAAATAAATAATCCCGCATTAAAATAGTTTATATTTTAATTCAAATATAGTTTAGTTTCTGTTAGCTAATTGTATTTTTTCGACCAAGAATAAAACTATGTAAAACAATGGCCATTCAAGATATAAGGACTTATAAATATCAAGATATTTTTTCATTGCAAACTGTAGCATTTGAAAAAGCTTGTGTGGTAAATAAACCACAACAAATAAGTGTGTATAAAATTTTTTGGATTAAAGAAGGAACAGGAACGTATAATATTGATTTCGAATCGTATTCTTTTGATGGTGGAGTTTTGTTTTTTTTATCACCAGGGCAAGTTTTTTCGGTAGATTCTGAAAAGATTAGTGAAGCCTATCAATTAAGTTTTATTCAAGATTTTTATTGTATTCAAACGCACGATTCAGAAATTGCCTGTAATGGGGTATTATTTAATAATGTGTATGAAACCCCATTTGTAAAACCAAATGAGAAGGATATTTTAAAATTAAGTTTGATAATTGACAATTTGATAGATGAATTCGAGAATACAGAAACTGCCCAATATGATATGTTACAAGCCTATTTAAAGCAGTTTATTATACATTCCGTTCGCATACGAAAAGAATATCATGTTGTAAAAGAAGATATAGAAACTAAGTTATTTAAAGATTTTAGTTTGTTAGTAGAGCAGAATTTTAAAAAATTACATAGTGTAACTGATTACGCAAATCGTTTAGGAATTTCTCCAAAGTCATTAACAAAGCACTTTCAAAAAACAAAAACTGATACTCCGAGTGACTTTATTAAAAATAGAATTATAATTGAAGCAAAACGTCAATTACTCTACTCTACAGAAGCCATTAAAAATATTGCTTTCGATTTAGGTTTTAATGACCCGGCTTATTTTTCACGTTTTTTTACCAAAGCGACAGGGCAATCTCCAAAACAATTTCAGCAAGATCAAAAAACATAAACACCTTTAAATATAAAACAAAAAAACTCGTAACACACAAGGGCTACGAGTAAGAATTTTTTCATTAAGGGGATGTTATTATTTATGGGGTGCAATATATAGGGGGTGCATTACATGTAATAACATTACAAATATATGGGCATTTTATAATTCCCACATTAACATGTGTTTATAATTATTAAAAAGCTCACAACACAACTGAGTTCCAATTAGCCTAGTGTTTACATGTGTTTTCCTTGATGTCCAAGTTATAAGAACCTTTGTCCATTTTTAAAACCTTCTTCTCATCGCATCTTTGTACCATAATTATTAGCCAATGGTTTTTACGGTTAATTTAAAAGATAAAATTATGAAAACAACAGAAAATAATCAATGCCCAAATTGTTGGGGATATCAAGAATACAATGAGCAATTTCCTGAAAGAGAAATGTGTAATTGTGAAGAAACAAAATAATAATTTTAAAAACATACAAAGATGAGTACGAGAATTAAAACATTAAATCCAGAAACAACAACAGGTAAATCCAAAGAATTATTTGATGCCGTTCAAAACAAATTAGGATTTATTCCTAACCTAATTAAAGTATTTGGTAATTCACCAGCAACATTACAAACCTATTTAAGTTTAGGGGAATTAACTGCAAGTGGAAACTTCTCAAATAAATTTAGAGAGCAGTTGGCATTGGCAATTGCTGAAGAAAACGAATGTAACTATTGTTTATCTGCACATACTGCAATTGGTAAAATGAATGGTTTAACCGATGCTGAAACGGAACAAAACAGACAAGGTTTAGCTACTGATGAAAAAGTACAAGCGGGTTTAAATTTTGCACAAAGTGTTACTAAGAATAGAGGTGTTGTAAGTTCTGATGAAATAGCAGCAGCAAAAATAGCTGGATATAATGATAGTGATATTTTAGAAATCGTATTAAACGTAGTTTCTAATACATTAACAAACTATGTAAACCATATCGCAAATACAGAAGTTGATTTTCCAAGTGTAGAAGCTGGTAAGTTTACAGTAAAAGCTTAATAAAAATTTGAAAAGTTTATTTATGACAAATTAGTTATAGTAAATCTCATTCCTTAAATAAATATATAATTATAAAACCCAATCAAATGAAACGTATTATCGCAATTTTAGTATTAGCATTAAGTGTTAGTTTTCAAGCAAACGCTCAACAAGCAAAAAAAATATCTTTAGAACAAGTAAAGGGTGAGTTCACTAAAAAATCATTAACATTAAGTGAAGGAACTTATATTTTTGAAATCTCTAATAATAATGTAGGTCACGATGTTGGCTTTGTATTAGCACCTAAAGGAAAAGTAGAAGCAGAAAATCACATTAAAGATGCCTATGTTACTTCTTTGGTAAAAAACAATGCAAAATCTACTTCAAAAAAAGTAACCTTAAAAAAAGGTGAATATGTATATTTTTGCCCTTTAAATCCAACACCTCAATATACTTTAACAGTTAAATAATTTTCTATTTAACTGTTAGTTCATAAAAAATCTCACAATTATAAACTGCCCTCAAAAAGTTAGACACTATTTGGGGGTGTTTTTATGAGGAGAAAACTGCCTTTCTTTAGGATAGGAGAAACTTAAGTTGAGGAATTTTATTTTCTATTATTTTTTTCATTATTTACCTGACAAAGTTAAAACAACTTGTTTTTCTAACGTGGATAACATTTCTATCATCCCAAAAAGCATGAGGAAAGACAGCTATTTGTGCACTAAAATCGTCGCTATTTAATAAAGGTTATTTTAATTGAATCGGCTACTCTATAGACTTCTTTAGAAATCATTAGTTTAAAAGGGTGGAATAAAACCCATTTTTTGATACGAAAGTTTTTTAAATTATTTCTAATTAGATTGTGAGACTGTAATAGCACTAAAAAAAGTAAAACAATACATAAATAACTGCTACGCAAAACTCATTTAATTTTAAGTCAAAAATATTCTTGTATTTGGTTAAAACTAAGGTCAAAGAATTATTATTTAAAAAACAGGCATAAAAAAAACCCGTAACACACAAGTTAAGGGTTGTTTTTTAAGGGGATGTTATTATTTTAGGGGGGTTATAACATATAGGGGTATGTTATACATAACAACACTACAAATATAGTGTGATATTACAACTAAAACGTTTACATAGGTTAATAAATCGTTTTTTAATTGTATGTATTTAAAAAAATATTTTTATCATAAAATCAATCACTTTAAGATATCCATGATTCATCTAAACACGACACGTTATTTTTGATGAGATAAAATAGAAGAATCATGTTCTTTAAAAAACAAGCATAAAAAAAACCCATAACACACAAGTTAAGGGTTGTTTTTTAAGGGGATGTTATTATTTTAGGGGGTTATAACATATAGGGGTATGCTATACATAACAACACTACAAATATAGTACGGTATTATAACTAAAACGTTTACATAGGTTAATAAATCTTTTTTTAATAAAGAAAAATCCCTTAGTAATTCACTAAAGGATTTTAAACTATTACTTATTCATTATATCTTCAATTTCATCTGCATCAATAGGTATATTACGCATTAAGTTAAAAGGATCTCCTTTTTCTTGAATAACTACATCATCTTCTAAACGAATACCAAAACCTTCGTTAGGTATGTAAATACCAGGTTCAACAGTAAAAACCATATTAGCTTCCATCGGTTGGTGTAATAATCCGTAATCATGCGTATCTAAGCCCATATGGTGCGAAGTACCGTGCATAAAGTATTTTTTATACGCTGGCCAATTTTTATCTTCATTTTGTACATCAGCTTTATCTAATAAGCCTAAACCTAACAATTCTGAAGTCATTAATTTACCCACTTCAACATGATAATCAGCCCAAATAGTTCCTGGCACTAATAATTTTGTTGCATCGTTCTTTACACGATTTACAGCCTTATATACTGCTTTTTGTCTGTCAGAAAAACGACCAGAAACAGGAATAGTTCTTGACATATCAGAAGAATAATTTGCATATTCTGCACCAACATCCATCAAAATTAAATCACCTGCTTTACACTGTTGATTGTTTTCTATATAATGCAATACATTGGCATTGTTACCAGAAGCAATAATTGGTGTGTACGCGAATTTTTTAGAGCGATTTCTAATAAACTCATGAATAAATTCAGCTTCAATTTCATATTCCCAAACACCTGGCTTTACAAAATCTAACACGCGTCTAAAACCTTTTTCGGTAATATCACAGGCTTTTTGTAGCAAGTCTAGTTCTATTGGGTCTTTTAATGAGCGTAAACGTTGTAAAATAGGATTACTTTTAGCTACCGAATGTGCTGGATATTTTGCTAGTAACCATTTTGTAAAACGAGCTTCTCTTGTTTCTGTTTCTACAGTAGCACGATAATGTTCATTCGTATTTATATAAACAGTTTCAGCAAGTGCCATCATTTCTGCGACTACTTTTTCTAAATCTTGCAACCAAAAAACAGTTTTAATACCTGTTGTTGCTAATGCTTTTTCTTTCGTTAATTTTTCACCTTCCCAAACTGCAATATGCTCATTTGTTTCGCGTAAAAATAACACTTCGCGTAAGTTTTCTTTCGGACAATTAGGAAACAGTATTAAGATACTTTCTTCCTGATCTACACCACTTAAAAAAAAGATATCGCGATGTTGTTCAAACGGAAGCATACTATCAGCACTTACCGGATATACATCATTAGAATTAAAAACAGCTAAACTATTTGGCTTCATTTGCGCCATAAAGTTTTTACGGTTTTTTATAAATAAGTCACGATTTATTGTATTGTATTTCATAATAAGTTTAATTAAAGTGATAAACGTGCTTCAAAAATAAGAAAAGATACTATGCAAATATTAGCCATTTGGCGCTATTTTATATTCTTTCGAATTCTACTCATGTGCCTGGTAGAAATTCCTAAAAAAGAAGCTAAGTAATGTAGCGGAACTTCTTGTAATAGCTTAGGTTCGTTTGTTAGTAGTTTATTGTAGCGTTCTTCTGGACTAAGTGTAAGTAAATCGATGCGATAATCATCAATTAAAAAAATCTGATTTTCAATTAAATTATAATAGAATTGATGAAAAGCAGCGTTGTTCTCTAACAAATATTTAAAATCATCTACCAAAAGTATTTGTAAATTACAATCGCTTAAAGCTTTAATGTTTTTGCGTGATGGTATTTTTTGCAGGTAACTTTTTAAGGCAGAAGTACACGAGTTTTTTAAAGCTAAATAGGTGGTTTTTTCTTCTTCGGATATTTCGATAGCGTGTTGTAAAATTCCACTTTCTATGAAACAAAAGTATTTGCAAACATTCCCTTTTTTAACTAAAAAACTATTTTTAGTTAATGTTAGTGGTTTAAAAAAACTCAAAATCTCAGAAACTTGACTTTCAAGCTTCTGAGATTTTAATATACTTTCTATGTAAGAAGAAAAATTCATTTAAATTTTATCTTCTTCTATTTTTCTTTGGAGCTCCGTCACTTCTTCTTGAAGGATCGCTAGGACGAATTCTTTTAGGCTTCCTAGCTCCTTCAGTAGCACCTCTATGAGTAGCGCCTACCCCTTTTTTCTTTCCGTTTCCAGATTTTTTCTTTTGAGTAGCAGCTCTTTTTGGTCCCGCAGTATCGGTAGGTTCATAACCTTCAATAACTTCGGTCTTTAATTTTTGCTTTAGTATTTTCTCTATTTCTTTTTGATATTCAGTTTCTTCACTACAAACTAAAGAAATAGCCTCTCCTTTAGCTCCTGCTCTACCAGTTCTACCAATTCTATGTACATAATCTTCAGGTACATTTGGCAATTCAAAATTTATAACGTGTGGTAATAACGGAATGTCAATACCACGAGCAGCAATATCAGTAGCTACTAAAACACGAATAGAGTTACTTTTAAAGTTTGCCAATGCTTTTGTACGTGCACCTTGACTTTTATTTCCATGAATTGCAGCAGCAGAAACCCCTGCTTTTACTAACTTTTCGGTTAATTTATTAGCTCCGTGTTTGGTTCTTGTAAAAATTAAAACCTGACTCCATTTACCCTCTTTTATTAAATTAATAACAACTTCAGTCTTTTTACCTTTATCTACCGCGTAAGCTTTTTGAGAAACTTTATCGGCAGTTGAGTTTTGCGGAGCAGCTTCAACAGAAACGGGATTTCTTAAAATACCTTCTGCTAACCTTTTAATTTCTTTAGAAAAAGTTGCAGAAAACAGTAAGTTTTGACGCTTTGTAGGCATAAAACTGATGATTTTGTTAATATCTCTAACAAAACCCATATCTAGCATTCTATCTGCTTCATCTAAAATAAGTACTTCTATTCTTTTAAATGATACTGCTTTTTGATCGTGTAAATCTAATAATCTACCAGGTGTTGCTACTAAAATATCAACGCCTTGACGCAATGTTTTTATTTGACTTGCCGCTTTTACACCTCCAAAAACTACGGTAGATCTTATATCTAAATATGTACTATATTCTCTTACATTATCGTAAACCTGCGCTGCTAATTCTCTAGTTGGTGTTAAAACTAAAGCTCTTACAGGTCTGTATTTTGGGTGTTTTGTTTCTGATAAATATTGTAAAACAGGTAATGTAAAACCAGCGGTTTTTCCAGTTCCTGTTTGTGCTGAAGCCAATACATCTTTTCCATCTAAAATATGTGGTATTGCTTTTGCTTGTATTGGTGATGGGGTATCGTATCCTTTTTCTTTGATGGCTTTTAATAACGCATCAGATAATCCTAAAGATTTAAATGTCATATATATTATTTTAGAAACACTATTAAAAAGAGTGTTTCTATGAAGATGCAAAGGTACTGCTATTTATTAGGAAGTATCTAAATTAAAAAGACGCCTATTAAGACGTCTTAATTTGTTTAATAATTCAAAATTATTTTTTCATTGCACCTTTAATAAGTCCAGCAATAACTAGCAATACTACACCACCAACACCACTCGCAGCAATGTTTCCAATAATGCCCGAAATATCAATACCTAACATGCCTAATAATTGAGCTCCAAGACCTCCTCCTAAAATTCCTACAACAGAATTCCATAAAGTACCTAATGAGAATTTTTTTAATAAAATACCCGCAAGATTACCTCCAATAGCACCACTTAATAAGCTAATAATTAATCCCATGTTTTTTAGTTTTTAATAGTTAATAGAAACTAAAGAAAGTGAAAAGATATCAATAAAGCAAATATAATCAATAAGTTAAAGTGTCTTTAAGAGATAAACACCCAGTCATTAATAACAGTTTACAGTACTAAATTTATTCGATAGCTAGGTATAATACCTAGCTTAATAAGTTTCATGAGTTCTTTAATGAAAAAACATTTTCTAAATATTTAATAATTGCTTTGGCAATATTATCTTTCGTATACGCTTCGATTCCCTGCAAACCGGGTGTCGAATTAACTTCAATTAGTAAAGAACCTCTTTTTGAACGTATTAAATCAACTCCTGCAATCGGTAAGCTTAAATATTCTGCAGCTTTTATAGCTATTGATCTTTCTTCTTCAGATAAAGTTACTTTAAAACCACTTCCGCCTTGATGAATATTAGATCGAAAATCATCATCTAATCCTTTTCGCTTCATAGACGAAACTACTTTATTGCCAACCACAAATGCACGAATATCCTCGCTATTACTTTCTTGTATAAATTCTTGTAGCAAAATGTTTGCATTGGTACTATACATTGTGTCAATAATCGATTTTGCTGATTTTTTACTTTCGGCTAAAATAACACCAGCCCCATGTGTACCTTCTTGTAATTTTATAATTATTGGTGCTCCACCTAATAAATCTATTTGTTCACCTATGTTTTCTGGATTTACAGAAAATAAAGTATCAGGAATCGGAATATTTTTTCGGTTCATAATTTGTAATGTGCGAACCTTATTCTGAGACTGTAAAATACCTAAAGATGTAGCTGTACTATAAACCCCGTTTAATTCAAACTCCTTAACAACTGCTGCCCCATGACGTGTAGAAGAAGCGCCAATTCTAGGAATTATTACATCAGGAATATCAATAATATTTTCACCTTCGTAAATTATTTCGGGCTTTCCATCAGATAATTTAATAGAACATTTTAAGTGATTTATAATTTTAACGGTATGTCCACGGCGATTAGCTTCTTTAAATATTCTTTGGGTTGAATATATTTGATCACTAACAGAAAGAATAAAAATAGTCATAGCATTTGTGTTCTTAATATTACAAATCTAACCTTTTTTTTGAATGAAAAAAGAGGGTTTTAAAAAGCTAAAAACCAATATTTTGTTAATTTTTTTGATTTCGGATTTACTTGCAGTAATTTCATCACTTCTAAACAAACAATAATGAAAACTATACTTACCGTTTTTGTGGCCCTTTTTACATTGGCTACAGTAGCACAAGAGCCTACCAAGGCTCAACAAACACAGCAAGCATTAATCCAAAAAGAAGCTTTAACAGAAACATCTATTGTTAAAAACATTGCTTTTAAAAATATTGGCCCTACCGTTATGAGTGGTCGTGTTGTTGATATTGATGTAAACCCTAAAAATACTACTGAATTTTATGTGGGTTACGCCTCTGGCGGATTGTGGTACACGAACAATAACGGAACAACATTTACACCAGTTTTAGATAGTTCGCCAACACAAAATATCGGTGATATTGCTGTTGATTGGAAAAACGGAACACTTTGGGTAGGAACCGGAGAAAATAATTCTTCTCGCTCTAGTTATGCTGGAATCGGAATTTTAAAATCGACAGATAAAGGTAAAACTTGGACAAACGTTGGTTTGACAGATTCTCATCATATTGGTAGAATATTAATCAATCCAAATAATTCAGATGAAGTTATTATTGGTGTAATAGGACATTTATATTCTTCAAATGATGAACGTGGAATTTTTAAAACTACGGATGGCGGAAAAACATGGAATAAAACCTTATTTATTAATGAAAACACTGGAATTATAGATGTACAACCGGCACCGAATAATTTTAATGTTTTATATGCCGCTGCTTGGGAACGCGAACGTAAAGCTTGGAATTTTGATGGCGACGGAAAAAATTCTGCCATTTATAAATCTACAGATGCAGGTAATTCTTGGGCAAAAATTTCTGATAATAATGGTTTTCCGAAAGGAGACAACGTTGGGAGAATTGGTTTAGCGGTTTTTAATGAAAATACCGTATATGCTTTTCACGATAGTCAATTCCGAAGAAAAAAAGATACCAAGAAAAAGAAAACATCAAATGCTTTAACAAAAGACGATTTTAAAACCATGACAGTGGATGCGTTTTTGAATTTAAAGGATAAAAAATTGAATTCGTATTTGAAAATGAATGGTTTTCAAGAAAAATATCGTGCCGAAAATGTAAAGCAAATGGTACGTGCAGGATCAGTAAAACCAATTGATTTAGCAAAATATTTAGAAAATGCGAATACCTTGTTATTTGACACACCAGTAATTGGGGCTGAGGTTTTTAAAACAACTAACGGCGGAAAATCATGGAAAAAAACACACGAAGGTTATTTAGATGATTTATATTATTCTTACGGATATTATTTTGGTGAAGTTCGTGTAGATCCGCAAGATGAAAACGGAATTTATGTATTGGGTGTGCCAATTTTAAAATCGAAAGATGGTGGAAAAACATTTACATCTATCAGTAAAGAAAACGTACATGCCGATCATCAAGCATTGTGGGTAAACCCTAATAAACAAGGGCATTTAGTAGAAGGAAATGATGGTGGATTAAATATTTCATACGATGATGGTGAAAGCTGGATAAAAGCAAATCAACCTGCTGTTGGGCAATTTTATACCGTATATGCTGATAATCAGAAAAACTATAAAGTTTACGGAGGTTTGCAAGACAACGGAGTTTGGGTTGCAAATAACAACGCAAAAATGGATAAGCGCTGGAAACAAACAGGTAAAAATCCATACGAAAGTTTAATGGGTGGCGATGGAATGCAAGTTGCAGTTGATGATCGTAATCCGAATATTGTATATACAGGATATCAGTTTGGAAATTATTACCGTATTGATAGAGCATCAGGAAGTCAGAAATATATTCAGCCAAAACATACGTTGGGCGAGGCACCTTATCGATTTAACTGGCAAACTCCAATTCAGTTATCAAAACACAATCAAGATATTTTATATTTAGGAGGAAATAAATTACATCGATCATTAGATAAAGGTGATACTTGGGAAACAATTTCAGGTGATTTAACGCAAGGCGGAAAAAAAGGAAATGTTGCTTACGGAACATTAACATCAATTTCTGAAAGTCCGTTTCAATTCGGATTGTTATATGTGGGTTCTGATGACGGATTTGTGCATGTTAGTAAAAACGCTGGCGGAAGTTGGGAAAAAATATCAAACACATTGCCACAAAATTTATGGGTAAGTCGTGTAATTGCATCAAAGCATAAAAAAGAACGTGTGTATGTAACGTTAAATGGATATCGATTTGATGATTTTACAAGCTATGTATATATGTCTGATGATTTTGGAAAAACATGGAAAAACATTGGAAAAAACATTCCAACATCACCAGTAAACGTGGTAAAAGAAGATCCGAAGAAAGAAAACATTTTGTATTTAGGTACTGATAACGGATTATATGTGTCGTTTAATAACGGAGCAAAATGGCATCCTTTTAACAACGGATTACCAAATGTTGCGGTGCATGATTTAGTAATACAATCAACAGCAAAACATTTAATTGTAGGAACACACGGGCGTAGTTTGTACAAAGCTGATGTAACTTCTTTACAAGATTTTGAGAGTAAAGAAGCGATATTTGCTATTAAAAACATCAGAAAAAGAGGTTCTTGGGGAAGCTCTTGGAGCAAGTGGTTACAACCAAACACTCCAGAAGTAACGATTCCGTTTTATAGTAATTCATCAGGAAAAACTGTGGTGAAAATTTATGCGAAAGATATTTTAGTAAATTCGATGGAAGTAACTATTGATAAAGGATTTAATGAAGTGGTGTACGATGTTTCTTTTTCTAAAAAAGGAAGAAAATCATACACTAAAAAACATGAAAACGCAGTAATTAAAAAAGCTAAAAACGAGGTTTATTATTTACCAAAAGGAACTTATAAAGTTGTAATTAATAATAGCGAACAAACTTTTAAAATAAAGTAAAAAGAGTATTTTTGTTATTGATAATACTTGGTTTTTATTCGTCAATCTGAACTTGTTTCAGATTGATGAATAAATAATCATTAATAAATTTTAAAGTGGGAATTATACGCGTAAACAACATCCGATTATTTACAAATCACGGATGTTTAGAAGAAGAAGCTAAAATTGGCTCGGAATATAGAGTTGATATAGAAGTGAAAGCAGATTTACAAAAATCAGCAAAAACTGACGAACTTACTGATACTGTTGATTATGTGCACTTAAATCATATTGTAAAAGAAGAAATGGCAATTCGATCTAAATTATTAGAGCATGTTGCACAAAGAATTATTGATAGAATTTTTAACGAGATACAATTGGTTGAGGAAGCGGAAGTTAGCGTTGCTAAAATCAATCCGCCAATTGGTGGTAATGTTGCCGAAGTCGTAATTGTATTAAAAGATGTGCGTAAAAGTTAAAAAAAGCTTGCGTTAAAAAATAAAAACTGTAAATTTGCAGTCTTAAATCAATAAAAAGGTGTCTTGGCCGAGTGGCTAGGCAATGGTTTGCAAAACCATGTACAGCGGTTCGAATCCGCTAGACACCTCAAAAAAACCTCAACTTCTTTATTGAAATTGAGGTTTTTATTTTTTATAAAAACTATTTATCCAAAAAAGTTGGTACAAGTAATTGAAACTCTTTTTTACCTTTATTGGTTAAGTACGGATATAATAAAGCCATTAAACTATTTGTTTGTTTATTAATATACTTGTTTGTAAATGCTTCTTTTTTATATATAGATGAAGCATATAACCAAGTATTGCCGAAATTAATCATTCTTTCAACTAAAAATTCACGTTCTTTTTTAAACTCAAAAGGTTTTAAAATTTGTATATCAATAAAATGATTAAATACAAAATCAAGTCCGTTTTTTCTTTGGATGTAAACGGTATTGAAATGTATTTTTATCTTTTCATTTAATGAAAGTAAATTATACAAATCGCTCCAAAAAAAAGTATAATCAACCATTCTTTCCATACTCAACTTAATATCAATTTGCATTTTATTTAAAGTGGGTATTTGTTGCTCTAAATTGGCAATACGTTCATCAAAAGTGGCAACCATTTCAAAATAAAGCGCTTCTAAAATGTCTTCACGTTTTTTAAAATGATAATTTAAATTACCTGAACTCATATTTAGTTTTAAAGCAATCATTCTAATAGTAACATTGCTATATCCTAATTCATTAAATAAAATTCTAGAGGTGTTTAGTATTTTTTCTTTGGTTTTACTCATTTTAAAGTGTGGTATACATCAATGTATTTGGTAGTTTTGCTTCAAAATTACAAAAATTAATGGCGGAATTATTTAAGAACATTTATAATCAATATTTTTTTAATCAATTTACTAAGGTTATTGAACAAGTAATTCCTGATTTTGATACACAATCATTTCTTCAACATATTTTTGATATTGATTGGGATAACAAAGAATTAAAACAACGAATGCGACATATTTCTGTTGTTTTAAAAAATCATTTATTCGAAGATTACGAGAAAAATGTAAATTTTATTTTAAAAATAATTGATCAATTAGAAAAAAATAATATCAGCGAAAAAAGTATTGAATATATGTTTTTTCCTGATTTTATTGAAGTTTACGGATTGGATAATTATACCATTTCAGTAAAATCTTTTGAGAGAATAACGCAATTTACAAGTTGTGAGTTTGCTGTTAGACCTTTCATAATTAATTATTCATCTACTATGATTCCACAGTTATTTGAATGGTCTAACCATAAGCATGCAATGGTTAGAAGGCTTGCTACTGAAGGTTGTAGACCAAGGCTACCTTGGGCAATGGCGATTCCTGTTTTAAAAGAAAATCCATCAGAAATTCTTCCAATTCTTGAAAACTTAAAAAACGATGTTTCAGAATCTGTACGCAGAAGTGTGGCGAATAATTTAAACGATATATCAAAAGACAATACAGTAATTGTAATTGATATTGTTAAAAACTGGCAAGGAAAAACGGTTGAGGTTGACAAACTTTTAAAACATGCTAGTAGAACTTTGTTAAAAGAAGGCAATCAAGAGATAATGACCTTATTTGGTTTTGGTACTATTGATAAAATAAAGATCAAAAATTTTAAAATTCAAACTCCAAATGTAAAAATTGGAGAGGCTTTAATGTTTTCATTTCACCTTTTAAATACCGATATTATTGCTGCTAAAATTCGTTTAGAATATGGTTTGTATTATCAAAAAGCAAACGGAACCTTAGCTAAAAAAGTATTTAAAATTAGTGAAAAAGTATATGCCGAAAACTCAGCTACATCAATAATTAGAAAACAATCTTTTAAAATAATTACTACACGTAAATTTCATATTGGTAAGCATCAAGTTTCCATTATTGTAAACGGAATTGAATTTGAAAAATTGAATTTTGATTTGGTATTATAAATATAGAGCCAATGTTATTAAATAATATGATCCGGAAACTATTCGTTAAAAAAAATAATAATTAATCAATTGGTTTGTAGTTGTTAGTGAGGTGTGTTAAAAACATTTATACTTATTGGTTTTTAAAAAATTATTACCATAGTAAAAAGCTGAAAAATTATTATTGTAAATCAAAGACATAAATTAAAAAAAGCGACTGAGCTATATAATATATATCTTGTTAAATTCCCTACATCGGCTCTTATCTATAACAGCTTAGGAAATGCCTATAAAAAACTAGGAAAAAAGAAACACGCAAAGCAAGTTTATACAAAAGCTATTAAATTAGCAAAAAAACAAATGGATGTTAATTTAAAAAAGTATCAATTAAGTTTAAAAGAATTATAAATGCCAATTGACAAAAAACAATACACCGCACATCTTTTTAAAAAGTTTGAAAGTTATGCTCCTATTTCAGAAAACTCAAAATCATTCATAGCTTCCATTGTTACCTTTCAAGAACTTAAAAAAGGAGAAGTGTTATTGCGTAACGGACAAACCGCTTCACAAATTCATTTTATTTGCAAAGGTGCTTTAAGAGCTTATGTAACCGATTATGATGGTAATATTTACAATAAAAATGTTTTTTTAGAAAATGATTTTGCAGGATCAACGGTTTCGTATTTAAAAAAAACACCTTCAAATTTCACATTAGAAGCATTGGAAGAAACTGTTTTAATCAGTTTAAATTATAAAAAATACCGTCATTTTATTGACACAAATACTGATCTTAGAGAGTTTTATATTGCTTATTTAGAAAAAAATTGGATCGTAGATAAAGAACAACGAGAAGTAGCATTGGTTATGGAAAACGCTACGGATAGGTATTTAACATTACTAGAAAACCACCCAAATATCGATCAAAGAATACCACAATTACATATTGCAGCTCATTTAGGAATTACACCTACACAGTTAAGCCGAATTAGAAAAGATTTAAAAAATAAATAGCACATCAACATATGTTGATGTGCACAATTTAACTTCCTCTTAATTTTGTCTTATCATTATAAAACAAGATTATTATGGAACTTATAAAACATTTAAATTGGCGCTATGCTACCAAAATTTTTGATTCGACAAAAAAAGTCTCTCTTACAGATATAGAAAAAATAAAACAAGCAGTACAACTCTCCGTTTCCTCTTACGGATTACAACTGTATAAGGTGTTAATTATCGAAAACAAAGCAATAAGAGAAGAATTAAAACCGGCCTCTTGGGATCAAAACCAAATTACAGATGCTTCTCACTTATTAGTGTTTTGTAATTATACAAAACCTAAAAATGAAGATGTAGATGCATTTTTAGAATTAACAGCAAATGCACAACAAATAACTGTTAAAAACTTAGAAGGATATGGCGATTTTATGAAAAGTAAAATTGATGAAATGAGTTCAGATGAGAAAATAAATTGGACAAGAAGACAAACGTATTTAGCGCTAGGAAATCTTTTAAACGCCTGTGCAGAATTACAAATTGATGCCTGTCCGATGGAAGGTTTTGAGGTTGAAAAATACAATGAAATTTTAGGATTAGACGCACAAAACTTATCTGCGGCTGCTATTGCACCAATAGGATATAGAGCTGAAAATGATCATACACAGCATCGTACAAAAATTAGAAAACCATTAACAGAATTATTTCAAGAAATATGAATCAATACAGCTTATCATTACTCGCTGTAATTGGTGGTATTTTTTTGGCAGCTCAAGGAGGTTTAAATTCTAATTTAGGAGTGTTATTAAAAAATCCATTAATGGCATCTGTAGCAGCTTTTTTTAGTAGTACAGTTTTTGCGATTGCTTTTATTATGATAAGTTCCAAAAATTTACCTACAACAGAAATAATCAAACAAATTCCAATTTATTTATGGTTTACAGGTGGTTTGCTTAGCGTAATCGGTATCAGTTTGTATTATTATACCATTCCTAAATTAGGCATTTCAACAATGATATCGTTGGGCTTATTTGGTCAATTGGCATTTTCTGTAATTGCAGGTCATTTTGGATGGTTAAATTTACCGACAGAACCAATAACAATTAAAAGAATTGTGGGGGTACTTATAATGTTATCAGGAATATTATTAATTAATTTGAAATGAAAGAAGAAGAAAATATACAACAAAAAAATATTGAAAATTTAACTGAGTTGTGGAAAACAGTTGGCACCTATTTTAATGGGTATCATCAATTCTCCGAATTTGAATATGCTGAAGTTAAAGATACACAATGGCCAAATAGATTATGGTTTCATAAAAAAATGAGCCAAGAAAATATGATTGAAATTAAAGAAAAAATGGCTACCATTTCTTCGGATATTACCATTCCTATTTGGGATTATTATCCGAATAATAATACACAGCTTTTTGTAGCCAATGATTTCAAATTAAAGTTCGAACAAGTAGGTATGTCTTTAAAATTAGAAACATCTTATGAGTTAAATGAGAATTTTAAACTATTACTTGTTTCAAACGAAAGAGAAGCAATAATTTGGGCTGAATTATTTCAAAAATCTTTCGGATATGTAATTGGTGATAAAACGGTAATTAACACCTTAAAAGAGGTAAACTATTACATAGCTTTTGATGGAAATAAACCTGTAGGAACTGCGTTAACTTATGAAACTGATAAAATTATAGGAGCACATTCAGTAGGGATTCCTTCAGAAAATCGGAGAAAAGGATATGCTAATGAAATTATGAAGGCATTGATTAATAAAGGAATCGAAAACAACAACGAATTCATGGTTTTACAAGCCTCCGAAATGGGTAAAGGCTTGTATTTAAAATTAGGTTTCCAAGCTGATTTTTCAATTAAGAATTATATTCAATAATGATATTTATTTTTAAAATTTTAATATCTATTTAACCTTAAAAAGGTATTTTTTATAAATAGAGATTCATTGTTTGTACCTTTTTTTCGGTTATTTATGTACGTTAATTACTGGTTCATCACAAAAATTAATATGACAGTGTAATAATTTTTAACTTTGTGTAACTAATTAATAAAAGGCTCGTCTTTTATTTAAAATAAAGTTAATGAAACATAGTTTATCGTATCATATTATTTTATTCGTTTTAAAATTAAAAGGCATTAAAAAAACGTTTAATACCGAGCCTATAGATTATAAAAAAATTAGGAGAGAAAATGTGTATCATCCTAAAACAAGTTCTTTTAAAAATAAAAAAATAAGAAGTTTTAAAATCAGTAAAACTTCAATTACCGAAATAAAATCAAAACAATCGTCAGGTAAATTAGTGCTATTTATTCACGGAGGTGCTTTTATTTCTGGGCCAGCAAAACATCATTGGGATACTTTACATGAAATATCAAAACATACAAATTTAACCATTTGGATGTGTAATTATCCGAAAGCACCAGAACATAAAATTACAGAAATATCAAAAAATATTGATGCAATATATGAAAAAGCATTAGAGAGTTATAAAGGTGCTCAAATAACGTTAATTGGCGATTCGGTAGGAGGCACTTTAGTAACAGCAGTAACTCAACGTTTAATTAAAGAAAATAAAGATTTACCTAATAAAATTATTCTGATTTCTCCTGTAATGGATGCAACAATGTCTAATAAAACAATTGCTATTATTGATAAAAAAGACCCAATGTTATCAAAAAAAGGAGTGTTAAGCGCCAAGAAAATGTGTGCTGGAAATACCGATTTAAAAAATGAAATAATTTCTCCAATCTATGGAAGTTTTGATAAGTTTCCGAAGACAATATTGTTTTTAGCTGAAAACGACATTACCTATCCAGATCAACTATTGGCAGTTAAGAAAATTAAGAAATCAAAAATAGCAGTTGATATAATTATAGGAAAAAAAATGCCTCATATTTGGCCATTATTACCAGTTATGAAAGAGGCTAAAGAAGCGTTAAAATTAATTATTGATACTATAAATAATAAAGAAAATTGAATTTAAATAACAAGAGGTTTATAGCTGTTGAAAATAAAAAAGGACTGTCTTCTAGCGAAACAGTTTTTTACTATTCTCAATATCAAAATATTATAAGAGGAACTTATAAAGGTGGCGAAATAGAAGAAGGTTTTATAGTTGGTAAGCAAGTAGGTGATTCGAGAGTAGAACTTTTATTTCAATGCTTAACTAAAGATGGTAACCTTAAGGCTGGTGAATCAAAAGGAATTATTTCAAAGAATCCATCAGGTAAATTAGAGTTAAAATTTGAATGGAATTGGCTCAATGAAGATTTATCAGGCGGGACATCAGCATATATTGAATTAGTTTAAAAAAGAAAAAGAAATGTCAATTACAAAAGAAGAAGAATTAGTAGGAATGCAAAAAGTTAGCGAAGCTGTAGGAACTACGCTTAAAAAAATGAAAAATTATGCAAAAGTGGGTATGTCTACCAAAGAATTAGATGATTATGGTGCTCAAATATTAAAAAGTTACGGCGCAAAATCAGCTCCTTACGAAACTTACGGATTTCCAGGGTATACTTGTATCAGTGTAAATGAGGTTGCAGCGCACGGAATTCCATCGAAAAAAATTACTTTAAAAGATGGTGATTTAATAAATATTGATGTTTCTGCCGAGTTAAACGGCTTTTGGTCTGACAACGGAAGTTCTTTTGTTTTAGGAAAAGATATTCATAAACATCAACCTTTAGTTAACGCATCAAAAGAAATCTTAATGAAAGCGATTAATAGTACAAAAGATGGCGTTAAAATTGCTGACATTGGTCATGTAATCGAAACAGAAGCTAAAAAAAGAGGCTTTAAAGTAATTGAAAATTTAGCAGGTCATGGTGTTGGAAGAAGTTTACATGAAGCGCCAGAAAATATTTTAAATTACCGAGTTAAAAGTAACAGAGAGCGCTTCAAAAAAAATTCTACTGTTGCCATTGAAACCTTTATCGCTACAAAATCTTCAGTAGCTATTGAACTTAATGATGGTTGGACCTTAGTTGGTAATAAAGGTGGTTACGTAGCACAGCACGAACACACTATTTTAATTACAGATAAAAAACCAATTATTTTAACGGCAGCTAATGGAAGTATTTAAAATAAGAAGCATTGCATATCTATTAATAGTACTTTTAGTAATAAGTGCTTGTAAAAATAAAATTGAAGACAAAAGAAAAGAAATTGTTAATGTTGAAATTAAGAAAATAGTACAACCTGAATTTCAAAAAATTATAAACGATAAAAATGTAACAGGAGCTGTACTAATTTATGATTTTAAAAAGGATACTTATTATTCAAATGATTTTGATTGGGCAACAATTGGTCGTTTACCAGCCTCTACTTTTAAAATTCCGAACTCTATTATTGCCTTAGAGTTAGGGATTGTTAAAAATGACAGCACATTATTTGCTTGGAATGGAGAGAAGAGAGCGTATAAAGTTTGGGAACAAAATTTAGTTTTAAAACAAGCATTTCATTATTCGTGTGTGCCTTGTTATCAAGAAATAGCAAGAAAAGTAGGTGTAAAAAGAATGCAAAACCTTCTTGATAAATTAGAATTTGGCAACATGGATTTTAATGCAACTACCATTGATAATTTTTGGTTAGAAGGAAATTCTAAAATCAATCAATTTCAACAAATTGATTTTTTAAAACAACTTTATGAATCGAAACTTCCTATTTCTAAAAGAACGGAGGTTATTATGAAAAAAATGATGCTTATAGATGATAAAGAAAATTTTAAGCTAAGAGGAAAAACGGGTTTATCTGTTAGAAGTGATAAAAGAAACGGATGGTTTGTTGGATATCTTGAAAAGAATAAAAAAGTATATTTTTTTGCAACAAACATTGAACCTAATAAAAGTACAGATCCAAATTTATTTATAAAAGCTAGAAAAGAAATTACCCTTAAAGCGCTTCAAACACTAAAATAAAATTATGACAGGACCAGATACAAATACAAAATTTCCATTAGCTAATTACGATCGACTTTGTTTTTTAAAAAACATCATTAAAAACCCGAATATTATTGTTGGCGATTATACCTATTATGATGATTTTGAAAATGTAGAAAACTTTGAAAAAAATGTAAAATATCATTTCGATTTTACAGGCGATAAATTAATTATTGGTAAGTTTTGTATGATAGCTTCTGATGTAAAGTTTATTATGAATGGAGCAAATCATTTAACCGACAGTATTTCTACCTATCCGTTCGCAATTTTTGGAAACGGTTGGGAAAATGCGATGGAAGGAAAAACCTATCCGCAAAAAGGAAACATTAATATTGGTAATGATGTTTGGATTGGTTACAATGCAACAATTATGGCAGGTGTAACTATTGGCGATGGTGCTATCATCGCTACTAATGCTACCGTTGTAAAAGATGTTCCTCCATATACAATTGTTGGAGGTAACCCTGCTAAGGAAATTAAAAAACGATTTTCTGATGAAAAAATAGCGCAACTTTTAGCATTGGAATGGTGGAATTGGGATATTGAAAAAATAACGAGAAATGTTCAGAATTTAACTGATACTAATTTAAATAAACTGCTTAAATAATAGTTATGAAAACTTTAGTAGTAGGTGCAAGTGGCGCAACAGGGTCAAAGTTAGTAGCACAACTTTTAGCGCAAAAATACAAGGTAAAAGTAATTGTTAGGTCACTTAAAAAAATACCTGAATTTTGGAAAAATAGTTCTGATATAGAAATTATTCATGCAAATATTTTAGAGTTAAATGATGAGAAAATGAGTCTAATCGTTGCCGATTGTAGTGCAATTGCTTCGTGTTTAGGACACACATTGAGTTGGAAAGGAATTTACGGAAAACCAAGAAGGTTGGTTACAGATGCGGTAAAAAAACTTTGTGATGCGGTAAAAAATAACAACCCAAATCAGCCAGTAAAATTTGTTTTAATGAATACAACAGGGAATAGAAACCGCGACTTAAACGAGCCTATTTCTATAGCCCAAAGATTGGTGATCTCTTTGCTCCGATTATTATTGCCTCCACATGTTGATAATGAAAAAGCGGCAGATTATTTACGTACCCAAATTGGTCAAAATGATACATATATTGAATGGACTGCTGTTAGACCCGATGGATTGATTAATGAAAATGAAGTTACCGATTATGAAATTCACCCTTCACCAACAAGAAGTGCTATTTTTAATGCAGGTAAAGTTAGTAGAATTAACGTAGCTCATTTTATGGCGAGTTTAATTAACAAAAATGAACTTTGGAAAAAATGGAAAGGTAAAATGCCTGTAATTTATAGTACATCATCTTTAAGTTAAAACCATGAAAGAATATCTAAAATCATTTGACATTTTATCAGACAATGAAATCGATTTATTTGAAAGTAAAGTCGTTTCTAAGAAGGTACATAAAGGTGATTTTTTTATAAAAGAAGGTAAAATATGCAACGAAATAGCCTTCGTAGTTTCTGGTATGTTTAGATCGTATTATTATTCCTCTTTAGAAGAAGAAGTAACGTATTGTTTTACTTTTTCTGACTCTTTTGTGAGTGCTTATTCTTCTTTTTTATCTCAAACTAAAACAGTAGAAAACATTCAGGCATTAACCGATGTTGAATTGTATACCATTTCAAGAAAAGAGATTTTAGAATTAGAAAATTCGAGTACTAATTGGCTTAAGTTTTTTAAGTTTATAGCTGAACAAGAGTATATAAAAATGGAGAAAAGAATTTTTATCTTACAAAAAGAAACAGCCGAAAAAAGATATAGAGATTTACTAACAAACGATCCTGAATACTTACAGATAATTCCTCTAAGTTATTTGTCTTCTTATTTAGGGATAACACAACGGCATTTAAGTCGCATAAGAAAATCGATATCGAATTAGACAAATGTCCTTTTTAAAAAACAGTATTGTAATGTTCTTTGTATAAAAATAAAGAACAAATCATGAAACAAGTTTTAATAATTAATGGACATCCAGATAAGCAAAGTTATAATTATGCATTGTCAAAAGCATATAAAGAAGGATTAAATAAAACAAAAATTACTATTTCTGAAATCAATATTTCAGAGCTAAATTTTAATCCAAATTTAGAGTATGGTTATCGTAAAAAAACGGAGCTAGAGAGTGATTTAAAAGAAGCTATTGACAAAATAAAAAATGCAAAGCATATTGTATGGTTTTTTCCTGTATGGTGGGCTGGCTTACCAGCTTTAATGAAAGGTTTTATTGATAGAACTTTTCTACCCGGAATTATGTTTGAATTTGAAGAAGGTAAAGAAATGCCTGTAGGATTATTAAAAGGTAAATCGGCAAGTGTTTATATTACTTCTGATACACCAGAAAAATACGATATAGAAGTGATGAAACAACCAGTATTACATCAGTTTAAAACAGGTGTGTTAGAATATTGTGGAGTAAGCCCTGTTGAGGTCATCTATATTTCAACAATTACAGGCTCTAGTGATAGCTTCAAAAAAGAGTGGTTAAATAAAATGAGTGAATTTAGTGAAAAATTAAAATAAGTATGAATTTAAAAGAAAAATTAGCAAAAATGAATTTAAAATTACCCGAAATTTCAACACCAGGTGGAAGTTACGTTTCGGTTAATATTAGAGGGAAAATTGCATATATAGCAATTCAATTTCCTATTATAAACGAAAAATACCTTTACCAAGGTCGTTTAGGTAATGAAATTTCAACAGCAGAAGGATACAAGGCAATGGAATTATGTGCCTTAAATGTGTTAGCACAAGTTAATGCAAAAGTTGGTTTTGATAATATAGAAGGTCTTAACCATATAGATGCCTATTTTCAATCGGGAGATAATTGGGATGACTCACCTGCTGTGGTAAATGGAGCTTCAGATTTATTTGTTGATATTTTAGAAGAAAAAGGACAACATTCTAGAGCAATTTTTGGAGTAGAAAAACTTCCACAAAATTTTTGTGTAGGGTTAACAACCAGTTTTACTTTAAAAAAAGATAGTTAAAATGAAATATGCATACACCATTTTATATGTTAATGATGTTTTAAAAACAGTTAATTTTTATGAGAAATGTTTCGGATTTAAACGCAAATTTATTACTCCTGAAAAAGATTATGGAGAATTAATTTCGGGAGAAACAACAATAGCTTTTGCATCCATAATACTCGGAGAATCTAATTTAAAAAAAGGATTTATAAAGAGTACTCCTTCAGGAAAACCATTTGGAATAGAACTCGTTTTTACAACCGAAAATATTGAAGTTGATTTTAAAAAAGCAATTGATAATGGAGCGTTAGTTTACGAGAATATACAAGAAAAACCATGGAAGCAACACGTAGGATATTTAAAGGATAATAATGGTTTTTTAATAGAAATTTGCACACCAATAAAATGAAAAGAAAAGTTATTTATACACTTAGTGTATGCGTTTTAGGGCTATTAATTTTAGCATGTTCAGAAAATAGTATTGATGAAAATACTGAAAGTATTTACGTTGATATTCCAGACGCTAGATTTGAAGAAAAATTAATTGAAAAAGGAATTGATTCTGACGGAATTATCAATCAAAAAATACTTAGAAGTGATGTTATAAATGTTGAAAAATTAAACTTAAATAATTCAAGCGCTAAGGTAATTGCAAATTTAAAAGGAATAGAAGCTTTTACAGCTTTAAAAAGACTTTATGTAGCTGGTAATAAGCTAACTTCGGTTGATTTAAGTACTAATGTCTTACTTGATACGATAAATTTATCGGTTAATAAATTAACATCAATAAAAGGTTTATCAGTAGCTAAAAATTTAAAATGGCTAAGCTTATCATACAATTATTTTACCGAATTTTCAATTGATAATGCTAGCGTAAAAAATATTTTAATGAGTGATAATGATTTGGTTTCTTTTAATGTAGATAAAGCTCCTAATTTAGAAACAGCTCTGTTAACATTAAATAAAATTGAAGCTTTAGATTTTAGTAAAAACCCTTTATTAGAAGTGTTAATATTCTCGTCAAATAAGTTAAAAACAATAAACTTAGAGAATAATCAAAAGTTAAAATATATATACTGCTCAAGTAATTTATTAACAGATTTTGATGTGAGTAATTTAAACGAATTGGTTGATTTAAGAATAGATAGAAATCCTGATTTAAACTGTATTAAAATAGCTACAGGACAAACGATACTTACTGTAAACTTATCATCATATCAACAACTTTCAACAAATTGTAATTAGCCATTACAATCTTTAAAATAAAAAAATTAACATTTCTTTTACATCGTTAAAAAAGAGGTATTCGTTATTTTTAGTAAACTTGTCCTAAATTTTAAAAATGAGCTCACTTTATAAATCGATAAAAGGTAAAATAGCTGTATTAAACTTATATAATGAAAAATTAAGAAGTTTAAATATTAAGCATCAGTATAAAGAAGTTGTTACTTCTTTCGGAAAAACAAATGTTATTGTAACAGGCAATGCGTCAAGTCCCCCGATGTTAATTGTGCATGGCTCTAATGGCTGTGCACCAATTAGCTTAGAAACCTATAAAGGGTTAGAATCAAGCTTCCAGATTTTTGCTATTGATGTATTAGCGCAGCCTAATAAAAGTGCCGAAACTAAGTTGTCGATGAAAAACGATGATTACGGAAAATGGATGCACGAAGTAATTGATGCCTTACATTTAAAAAATGTATCGCTTGCCGGATTTTCCTTTGGCGGATTGGTTATTTTAAAAACTTTAGCGTTTAAACAAGAAAATATAAAAGAAGTTTTTTTAACAGCCCCTGCGTATATTGTAAATGGAAATCCATTAAAAGCGTTGTTTAAAGTTTTTATTCCGATGAAACGTTATATGAAAACAAAAAAAGAGAAGTATGTACAGCGTTTTTTAAAAGAATTATTTACCGAGCAAGACAATTTTGCTATACAGTTTTTATCAGAAGTGTTTTTACATTTTACAATGGATTTTACACCCGTTCCTGTAATCAGTACAAAAGCTGCACAAGTAATTACAATACCAATAACACTTTTTGCAGCTAAAAATGACTTAATGTTTCCTGGTGAAAAAATGATAAAACGAGCCAAAAAAATATTTCCATCATTAAAAAAAGTGATTTTATTAGAGCAGTCTAAACACGTACAGAGTTCGGTTGATAATACTCTAATTGTTAATACTATTAAAAATTCTTAATTAGATTATAAATGAACCGATTTTCATTATTATATAGTTTTTTAATTTGTAGTTTTTTGATGCTATCAGCATGCAAAAATCAACATAAAATAGAAAAACCTAAAATTTCATTTTCTTTTGATGATGGTGCTACACAAGATTTTCCGGGGTATAAAAATGCTGATTGGAATCAATTATTACTAGGTAAACTGGCAGCAGAAAATGTAAAAGCAGTGTTATTTGTTAAAGGAAAAAACTTAGATAATGAAGCAGGAAAAACAATTATAAAAAGTTGGAATGATGCGGGGCATTTAATCGCAAATCACACGTATTCTCATCCGTATTTTAATAGTAAAAAAGTAAGTTTAAATCGTTTTAAACAAGAACTATTAAAAAATGATTCTTTAATTAACAAGTATTCAAATTTCACAAAATTATTCCGATTTCCGTATTTAAAAGAAGGCAATACTATTGAAAAAAGAGATGGGTTTAGAGCTTTTTTAAAAGAAAAAGAATATAAAATAGGCCATGTAACTGTTGATGCTTCTGATTGGTACATTAATCAGCGTTTAGTAAAACGTTTAAAAGAAAATCCGCAAAGCGATATTTCAGGATATAGAAATTACTATTTAAAACACCTTTTTAATCGTGCTGAATATTATAATTCTTTAGGAAAAAAGCTAACAGGAAGACAAATTCATCACAATATATTATTGCATCATAATTTAACATCAGCATTGTTTATTGATGATTTAATCAAACACTTTAAAAAAAATGGCTGGGAGATTGTTAATGCAGAAAAAGCTTACAAAGATTCTATTTATACTAAAACTCCTGTAACAATTCCTGCAGGCGAAAGTCTTTTATGGGCATTAGCAAAGCAAACAAAAAAATACGCCTCAATTTTACGTTATCCAGCAGAAGACAGTCGTTATGAAAAAGAAGCAATGGATCGTTTAGGTCTTTAAAAATAAAGAATAACAAAATAAACTATGAAACAAGAATTAGAAGCATTTAAAATAATTGGTATTGCAGTAAGAACAACCAATGAAAATAATCAAGCCGCCAAAGATATTGGCGCATTATGGAACACTTTTATGACTGAAGGTATTTTAGAAAAAATTCCGAATAAAACAGCATCCGATATATATTCAATATATACCGATTATGAAAGTGATTATACCAAGCCGTATACTACAATTTTAGGATGCCGAGTAAATAATATTGATGAAATTCCTGAAGGTTTCGTGGCAATAACTATAGAAGCTTCATCATATAAAAAATTTACAGCAAAAGGAGATTTAACTAAAGGAGCTGTTTACGAGAAATGGAATACTATTTGGAACACAGATTTAGACAGGAGTTACACCGCCGATTTTGAAGTGTACGGAGCAGCAGCACAAAACCCATTAAATGCTGAAGTAGATATCTTTATTTCGCTAAATTCTTAATTCCATAATAAATAGCAAGATTAGCACATAAATTAAAAATGATAAAGTATAATTTTAACTTTCTAAAGTTAAAGCAATGCAATACGATAAGGACCTAAAGTCAGAACACAAAAAACTTTTTTTAAAAGCACGAGTATTTCTTTTGTCTTTTGAAGGAATTACAGAAACAAAAAAAGAGCGTATTACAACGTATGCTAATAAAAATGGTGGAATTTGCCATTTAAGAACCATGCCTTATGGTATTGATTTTGGGTTTTTAAAAGGCGCAAAAATGAAAGATGAATTAGGTTTTCTTACAGGAAAAGGAAAAGCAATTCGGGTTTTACCAGTAAAAGAGTTTGATAAGAATGTAGTTACTTATTATCTAAAACAAGCCATAGAAATAAATGGATTATAACGAAATCATACAATGTTTATACGATTTACAAGATCCTGAAAAAATCATTTTTAAAGAGCAGAAATTCGGAATTGTAGCAAATAATTCTTTAGGAATTTATCACAAAGAATTAAAAATGATTGCCAAAGAAATTGGAACAAATAATGAATTAGCATTACAGTTATTTGATAGCGGAATTTACGAAGCACGTCTTTTATGTAGTAAAATTTTCAATCCAAAAGATATTACTGAAACGTTAATGGAAAAATGGGTGGTAACGTTTGAAAACTGGGAAATTTGCGACAGTTTTTCTATGGGATTATTTGCTAAAAGTGATTTTGCATTGGCTAAAATATTAGAATGGACTAACCGAAAAGCTGAATTTGAAAAAAGAGCTGGTTTTGCAATTTTGGCATCCTATTGTATGGCTGATAAAAAAACGGGTAATGAGTTTTTTGAGCAATTTTTTCCGATTATTATTCAACAAGCAACTGATGATAGATTGTATGTTAAAAAAGCGGTGAACTGGTCGTTAAGAAATATTGGAAAACGAAATATCGATTTAAATGAAATGACGATAGAAGTTGCCAATGATATTTTAAAACTAGAAAGTAAATCAGCAAAATGGATAGCAAAAAACGCATTAACAGAATTGCAAAAAGATACCGTTAGAATGTCTGATTATCCTAGAGAAATTTATAGAAAAAATATAAAATTGAACGAATATGTGTAATAATTAATATGATTTGGCAACTAATTAAAAAATAACTAGAAAATGAAAATAAAACACCTTTTTACAACGATGATATTAGTAGGAATCATAATGATTTCTTGTTCAAAAAAAGATGATATAGAAGAAACTCCAATAAGTAAATTTATACACATACCCGATGTAAATTTTGAAACAGAATTAATAAAACAAGGTATTGATTCTGATGGTGTTGTAAATCAGCAAGTTCTTCAATCTGATATTAAAGAAATAGAGTATCTAGATTTATCATACCCAAGCTCGTCAGAAATGATCGAAAACTTATCTGGTATTGAGGGCTTTACAAAATTAAAGAGACTTTACGCCATAGGTAATAGACTTGAAAATATTGATTTAAGTAGCAATACAATGCTAGATACTTTGCATTTAATGGCTAACGATTTAAAAAATATTACAGGTTTATCCGAAGCTAAAAATTTAAAATGGGTAAACTTATCAGAAAATCTATTTGAAGAATTTACTCTTGATAATTCAAGCGTAACAAACATATTAATGAGTAATAATAATTTGGTTTATTTTGATGTAAGTAAAGCACCTAATTTAGAAACAGTTTTTTTATTGACTAATAAAATGGAAAACATTGATTTTTCGAGCAATTTAAAATTAGAAGCTATAAATGTTTCAAACAACAAGTTAACAAGTATCATTTTAGGAGAAAAAGAAGAGCTGTACTATTTATCTCTTTTCGAAAATTTTTTAACAGATTTAGATGTAAGTAATTTTGATAATCTTGATTATTTATTAACCGACAGAAATCCTAATTTACCTTGTATAAAAATTAAAAACGATCAAAATATACCAACGCTACAACTATCAGACTATCAACAAGTAAATGTAAGTTATGATTAAAATTTAACTAAAAACAAATAACTCAAATTAAAATGAAAAAACTAGTCCCTCTATTCTCAATTTGTCTTTTATTATTCGCATCATGTAGTTCAAGTGATAATGATACTCCTCCTACTGTTACAACAAAAAACTTTAAAGGTACAGTAGTAGATGATTTAAATACACCTATAAAAAACGCAACTATAATTATAGGTGATGATACAACAATGACAGATACTAATGGAAACTTTGTATTGAATAACGTTAACTTAATAACAGATTACGCATACATTAAATCAAGAAAAGACGATTATATAAATGGAATGAAAATGATTGTTGATTTAGAAGAAAGTAACACCGTTAATTTTACACTATTAAAAGATCATTTAGCCACTATATTAGGTAGTGGAGGCGATAGTGAGGTGCACTTTCCTACAGGTTTTACTTTAAAGATAAATGGAAATATTAGTTATGAGGATGGAAACTCGTTTACTGGGTTTATGTATCCTGTAATTCATCATATAGCTCCTTTTAATTTAGCAATTGAGAGCATTGCTCCTGGGCATAATAATACATTTGATGATGGTAATACTTACGGTTTTGTTTATGTTAAATTAGAGGATGCTGAAAAAAATAGGCTAGATATAAAAGAAGGGCATACAGCTACAATGGAATTTGATATTAGCGCGGATTTATTACCGATGTCTCCAGAAACAGTTAAGGTACTTAATTTTAATGAAGAAACTGGTTTATGGGTAAATTATGGAGAAGCAACTAAAGAAGAAGTTTTAGAAAAATGGGTTTATAAGACAGAAGTAGCATCGTTTGCAAGTTCTTGGTTTAAACTTGTTGCTGTGGAGTAATTAATAGCTTACATTTTATTTTTAAAACAAGAGTATATAAATAAGAAAGCACTTCATTTGAAGTGTGTAAGTTTAGAAAAAAACCTCAGAATTGATATTCAATTCTGAGGTTTTTATTTAAATCGCTTATAACGATTCTTTATTCTATTTAAAAATGAATATTACAGACACCATTTTTTGTGTTTATTTTAAATACTTCCCAACAAAAAAAGTTCCGAAAGGTAAGATTGATAATAAACAAACAATACCGAATGTTTTACTACTCCATTTCAGTTCAAATTTTAACATAATTGCTATAATTATATAAGCTACAAATAACAACCCATGAGGCATTCCTAGCATTTTTACATATTCTGGGTTTCCTTGTAAGTATTTAATTGGTGTTGCTATAAAAAGTAATAATAAGTAAGAAACTCCCTCTAATAAACTTACTATTTTAAATAAATTAATCATCTGTGTGTTTTTAAAAATTAGTTAGTATTGAAACTGAAATATTTCGCCCTGGCGCAGAAACACCACTAGCAAATTCTTTATAATGCTCATCCAATAAATTGGTAAGCTGTGTTTGTATTGTTATGTTATCGTTTACAGAATATTTGGCATGTAAACCAACTGTCATCCAACTAGGCGTACCGTAATATTTATCAACATCTTCAGTTGCAACTTCATTTACAATTGGTGTTTGCTGATGGTTATCAATTCCCTCATCTAAATTATAATCCGTGATATCTTTTTTCGCATTAAACACAAAATTGGCTCCTCCTTCAAACTTATTGTTTGAATAATTCAATTCAAAACGACCAAATAATGGCGGAATTGATGACATTGGTAAATTTGTATCGTACGCTTTTCCTTTTGTATAGGTTAAAAATCCTGAAGTACTCCAGTTTTCAAGTAATTTTCCTTGATAACTTACTGTTGCTCCCGTAATGTAAGCAGTTCCTTTATTTACGTTTGCTACAATATCACCATTTTCTCCATCGTACGAAACAGTAGGGCTTCCGTTTAATTCAAAGGCTTCGCGATAAATATAATTGTTTAACAATGTATAATATACGTTTGCACCAATTCTAAATTTTCTATCATTAAAATACTTCTGAAATCCAACTTCTGCACTATAAGCATGCTCAGGTTTCAGCGTAATGTTTGGTACAGTAACCTTTCCATTTTTTTCTCTTACCTTACCTACATCATCAATATTTGGCGAGCGAAATCCTGATGACAACACCGCATTTAATTGCCAAGTTCTAACAGGTTTATACACATAACCAATGGTTGCGGTAAGTGCTGTATTATTTAAATTAATAGTACTGCTCGGTAACTTTATAAATGTTTCATCTATCCATTTAGCATCTAACTGAGTATTCGTTAATCGTATACCTGTGTTTAAGGTTGATTTTGGCGTAACATCTTGGCGATAATCCAAATACATTGCCGAACTAAAATAACTACTTCCTCCATCTGGGTATCGAGATTGCACCGAAAAATCACCTTCAAAACCTACAATTTCGTTATTATTTATTCTTAATGTTTTACCATAAGAATCAGATTTTACATCATTATAAGCAACTTCAAAACCATATCCTAAATCACGTTTTTCTGCTAACGGAACCGTAAAATCTCCATTTACACTAAAAACATTTACATTTTCTTTTCTATATGATCTTTCTAAACTTCCGAATTTTCTTTGAATACGACTTTCTTCAATATTCTGATAAGCAGCAGTAATTGTTCCTCTATCTAACCATTTTTTATTCGGATTGATTTCTAATTGAGAAGAAGCTAAAAAACGACTTTGAGGTCCGTAATGCCATTCTGCAAACTTTAATTCTCCGCTTTTAAGCTCACTTAACTTATCAAACCTTGGCACATCTGATGATGTAGAATATTGAATATTTACTTTTAAATCGGTTTTTTTTGATAGCGGAATAAAAAATTTCTGTAAAAAATCTGTTTGACTAAAACCTGTATTTCTCTGCAGATTCACATCTTCATTTTTCGTTGGATTTTCAGTATAATTTCCTTTTAAATTATCAGAATAAAAAAACGTTTTTCCCCAATTATCAAAACCATGAGAACGATTTTTACCCATTTTTAAATCACCAAAATTACTATGTGTTATGCTAGTAAGCGATGCCCAATTTTTAAGTTGTAATTCTGCCGATACCGAATTGGTAACTTCATTGTTTACTGAACTGTATCTTAAAAAACTACTTCCTTTAATTTTATTTTCTTCAGACAGTTTTGGAGTTTTTGTATAATAATGAATCACACCACCTAGTGCATCAGAACCATAAATAACCGATGATGGTCCAAAAACAACCTCTGTTCTATCTAATAAAGTAGGGTTTACAGTTATCGAGTTTTGTAAATGCCCTTTTCTATAAATTGCATTGTTCATTCTAACACCATCAACAACCAATAAAACACGGTTACTTTCCATTCCTCTTAAAACAGGGCTTCCGCCGCCAAATTGTGATTTCTGAACTTTAATTCCCGGAATGGTAGCTAATAAATCTGCTGATGTTTGTGGAGATACTTTTTGAATATCTTTTAATGAAACTACTGCTATTTGTTCTGCAATACGATTCGCTTTTGCTTTACTCTTAAAAACAGACACAACTATTTCATCTAATTGCTCTGATTGTTTTGATAAAAAAACTTGATATTCGTTTTGTTTTAAAGCCAATTTTGTTTCTTGGAAATCCGCATATCCAACATGCGAAAAAACAAGAATCTCTTTGTTTTTAAATTCAGAAACATTTACAATTCCGTTAATATTACTAATTGCTGATGTTGTTTTGTTTTTATTAAACACTGCAACTCCATCGATTGTTTTACCTGTTTCGGCATCAATTATCGTAAGGTTTTGTGAAAAAATAGTGGTGATTGTCAGTAAAAAAAATAGGGTAATAACTTGCTTCATCTGTTAACTAAACACGGTTTCTAAAATATCTAATGATTTTGGCTTTTTAAAACCCTCCAAATGTAATTCAAAATATCGAATTATAACTCTAAGGATTACTTGCCTTTCGTTTTTATTGTACGAAATTGTATTTATTGCATCAAAATTTATGCCTAACAGTCTTTTAAAAAGAATTAATTCGTTGCCAGTAACCACAAGTTTTTCATAAGATGCATCAGTAAATCGTCCTTCTTGTAAATTAAAGGTCATTTTAGTTGGTTCTGAAACATCTGGATAAAAACCTAAAAACTTAGATAAATTTAATAAAAAAAGTAAATGAAAATTAGCAATGGCATCATGAGTATCTAACCAAATTAAGCTAGTTTCAATAAACTCATATAACACTTCATTTTTTTCTTCCTCCTTAATAATATTCGAAAGTATTTCTGATAAAAACAACACAATCGATTGCTTTATTACCGAAGTGTAAATACTCTCATAAGGATGAATAACTTGCGCTTCTCTTATCGAATTTAATGAGTTTTTATTATTGTGATTTGCTTCAATTATCAATTGCGTTAATGGTTGAAAATAGGCTTTTTTTAATTTTCCTTTTCTTGATTTTAATACACCTCTTATCATGTAAGATCGAATGCCATCTTCTAATGTAAAACACTTAACAATTAAACTTGTATCGCTGTACTTAATAGCACTAATAACAATTGCTTTGGTTGTAATTAACGCCATTAAATTGAAGTTTTATATAATTAATAGTATCAAAGATATTTAATAATAACTACAAAAATGATACATTCGTACAAATTTGATTTAACTTCTTATGACTTTTGAAATAGAACGAAAATTCTTGGTAATTTCTGATCAGTACAAACAAGTAGCTTATAAAAAAAGTTACATCAAGCAAGGTTTTTTAAACTCTAAAAAAGAACGCGTAGTAAGAGTTCGTATAAAAGACGACACCGGTTTTTTAACTATTAAAGGAGCTTCTAACAAAAGCGGAACTACCCGATTTGAATGGGAAAAAGAAATAGATTTAAAAGAAGCCCAAGATTTATTTAATTTATGTGAAGAAGGAATTATTGAAAAATACCGCTATTTAATAAAAGAAAACAACCATACTTATGAAGTTGATGATTTTTTAGGTGAAAATAAAGGTTTGGTTGTTGCCGAAATAGAATTAGAAAATGAAAACGAACAGTTTTCTAAGCCAAATTGGTTAGGAAAAGAAGTTACAGGAATCGTTAAATATTACAATTCAAACTTAAGTAAACTTCCTTTTTCTAAATGGTAAAAACTATATGTATTTATAAATTGCCCAAAAATGACTAAAGCTTCCTAAAAGCACAAAAACGTGAAAAATAGCGTGGTTGTATGGCACTTTTTTAATCGAATATAAAATTGCGCCAATGGTATAAAAAACACCTCCAGCTATTAAATAAAATAATCCGTCGTACGACAAATTATTCATTAACGGTTTTATTAAAAAAACTACTTGCCATCCCATTATTAAATATAATGCCGTTGATAATTTATCGAACCTACCTGTAAAAAAAAGCTTAAGTATAACTCCTGCTAGCGCAAATAACCAAACAAAAATGAACATATACCAACCTGTTTGTTCTGGTAAAACTACTAAACAAAAAGGCGTATAACTTCCTGCTATTAAAACATAAATAGCAGCATGGTCAAAAATATTAAGTTTGCGACGAAGTTTAGGTTTTTTAGCAGCGTGGTAAAAAGTAGATGCTGCATATAAGATGATTAAACTTAATCCGTAAATAACAAAACTAATTGTTTGCCAAAACTCTTGATATGTTAATGATTTTAAAACTATAAAAGGTAAAACTATTATACCTAGCAATAAGCCAAAACCATGTGTTAACACATTTAATTTTTCCTCAGTATTACTATAAAGGTGATTTAAATTCTCGCTCATTGTTTGGTCGGTTTGTGTCTTTCATATACAACTTATCATTAGCTAATTCATTATATAACAAATCAAAAGATTGTTTTTTTAAAGCATCTTTATCTTCCATTGTTAACCCCTTTGTCTCAATAAAATTTAATTGTTTTGCTCTAAAAACACCTGGGCGTCCCTTAAAGAAATCCCAAGAAAAAAAACGTTTCGCATCAAAATATAATTGCGGCACAATTGGCATTTGATGTTGTATTGCTAAACTAAATGCTCCGTTATTAAAAGGTGCTAAAACCACATTTTCTGTTGGCACTAATCCTTCGGGAAATATTGCAATACTTAATCCTTTATCTAATCGTTTTTTTATGCGAGCGTATACCTTTTTTCTACTCTCAGGATCTTTTCTATCAACCATAATAACAGCTTTTTTATAGAAAAATCCGAAAACTGGTAATTTTACCAATTCCTTTTTACCAACAAATAAAATCGGATTTTTACTCGATGCAATCATAATCCAAGGATCTAGTAAAGAGGCATGATTTGCTATAAATATATAACTTTTTTCACGATCAAGTTCTTGTTCTCTATCGATTTTTAACATGAAACCCATCCCGTAAATTAAAAAATACGACCATCCTCTCATTAGCTTCCAAAAAGAGCCATAATATTTTTCATCAGACAAAAGCACCAATATAAAAGGAGACATAACTAGTATCGAAGTAATCATCAATAAGTAAAACCAAATGCGCCAAATTAAGCGGAAAGGAAAAAGTAAATATTTCATAGCTGCGAATGTAGTAATTTCTTTTCTTTGAACAATTTTAAGCTTATTTTTGCTTAAATCAAGTAGTCGTAGGTATTTGCCTACATAATTTTTTCAAAACAGACATATGTCAAGAATTTTAACAGGAGTGCAAAGTACTGGAACTCCACACTTAGGTAATTTATTAGGAGCAATTTTACCTGCCATTGCAATGGCAAATGACTCTAAAAATGAAGCTTTTATCTTTATTGCAGATATGCATTCTTTAACACAAATTAAAGATGGTAACGAATTAAGAGAAAACACCTACAGTGTTGCAGCTACTTGGCTTGCATGTGGAATTGACATTAACAAAACTGTTTTTTATCGCCAAAGTGATATTCCCCAAGTGGCAGAATTATCATGGTATTTAAGTTGTTATTTTCCGTACCAACGTTTAACATTAGCACACGGATTTAAAGATAAAGCAGATCGTTTGGCAGATGTTAACAGTGGCTTATTTTCATACCCGATGTTAATGGCTGCCGATATTTTATTATACGACGCAGAAATTGTTCCCGTAGGAAAAGATCAATTACAACATTTAGAAATGTCTCGTGATGTAGCGAGTAGATTAAATAATGTAGTGGGAGATACTTTAATTTTACCGCAAGCTAAGATTAGCGAAAACACCAAATTGGTTCCTGGAACTGATGGTGAAAAAATGAGTAAATCTAGAAATAATTTTATCAATATTTTCTTGTCTGATAAAAAACTACGCAAGCAAATAATGGGAATCCAAACGGATAGTAAAGCACTTGAAGATCCTAAAAACCCGGATACAGATAATGTTTTTGCTTTATATAAATTACTAGCTTCGGATGCTCAAATTGCTGAAATGCGTGCAAATTACGAAGGTGGTAATTATGGTTACGGTCATGCTAAACAAGCTTTATACGAACTAATTATCGATAAATTTGCTGACGTTCGCACAAAGTACAATCATTATATGGAAAACCGTAATGAAATTGACGAAGCACTTGCTATTGGCGCCGAAAAAGCTCGTACAGTTGCTACTGATGTTTTACAAAGAGTTCGTAAAAAAATAGGATATTAATCTCAAAATTTAAAAATCACATGAAAAATTTACTTTTTATATTTTTATTAGGAATAGTAGCTTGCTCACAACCAAAAGAAAAAACGTTTATAGCTGATGCTTCTTGCGGACAATGTAAATTTGGTTTAGAAAGCCAGAACGGATGTGATTTAGCCATTAAAATTGATGATAAAGCCTATTTTGTAGACGGTGCTCATATTGATGATTTTGGTGATGCACATGACAAGAAAATTGGTTTTTGTAATGTTGTCAGGAAAGTAGAGGTAACCGGTAAATTAGAAAATGATAGATTTAAAGCTACCGCTCTTAAAATAGTTGAGTAGTTTTCACAATAAATAATTAGCACAAAAAAATCCGAAGTAAATATTACTTCGGATTTTTTTATTTTAATACACTACACTGTTAAATTTATGGTGCAGGATTCGGAATTAAATTATGAACTGCTTCTATTTCTGCTAAAATTTCTTCTGATAAATCAATATTAATAGAATTGATATTCTCCTTTAACTGACCCATTTTTGTAGCTCCAATAATATTACTAGTTACAAATGGCAACTGATTTATGTATGCTAATGATAACTCAGCAAGTGATAAGCTATGCTTCTCTGCTATTTTTAAATATTCTCTAACAGCTTTTAAAGAAGCTTCGCTCATATAACGAGCTATAAACCTCGGAAACAAAGTTCCTCTTGCTCCTTCAGGCGTTTTACCATCTAAATATTTACCTGATAAAACTCCTTGTGCTAAAGGCGAATATGCTAACAAACCAATGTTTTCTCTCATAGAAACTTCGCTCATTCCTACCTCATAACCCCTGTGAATTAAAGAATATGAGTTCTGAATAGTACTCATTCTTGGCAAATTATGTTGCTCAGCTGTTTGTAAGTATTTCATAGTTCCCCAAGGCGTTTCGTTTGATAAACCAATGTGTTTTATCTTTCCTTGTTGCACTAAAGTATTCATTGTTTCTAAAATCTCTAAATGATTTTCAGCCTCTTTGGTTGCTGTTTTATACGGATAATCACGAACACCAAAACAATTTACACCACGTGAAGGCCAATGAAACTGATATAAATCGATATAATCGGTTTGTAGGCGTTTTAAACTTCCTTCAACGGCATCAATAATATTTTGTTTGGTAAATCCACCTGTACGAATGTGTTTTGTATAATCGCCACCACCAGCAATTTTACTTGCCAACACTACTTTATCACGATTTCCGGTTTTTTTAAACCAAGAACCAATTATTTTCTCTGTTGCTCCATAAGTTTCTGGCGTTGCTGGCACTGAATATAACTCAGCTGTATCCCAAAAATTTACACCTTGCTCTAAAGCATAGTCCATTTGTTCGTGTCCATCCACTTCAGTATTCTGATTTCCCCAAGTCATGGTTCCTAAACAAATTTTAGAAACTTTTATATCGGTATTTGGTAGTTTAGTGTACTTCATTTTATCAATTTAATTAACAACTATTTCTCGACTGCGCTCGAAATGACATTTTATTTTAAAACCGCTTCGATTCCTGGTAATGTTTTTCCTTCTAACATTTCTAACATCGCTCCACCACCGGTAGATACATAACTTACTTTATCTCCAAATCCGAATTGCTTTACTGCTGCTACAGAATCTCCTCCTCCGACTAAAGAAAATGCTCCGTTTTCGGTTGCCTTAGAAATTGCATTTCCAAGCTCAATAGTTCCTGTTGCAAAGTTTTCTAATTCAAAAACTCCTAAAGGTCCGTTCCATAAAATAGTTTTAGATTTTGCTATTACTGCTGCAAATTTCTCTGAAGTTTTTGGTCCGCAATCAAGTCCCATCCATCCATCAGGAATTTTAGTGGTATCAACTGTTTGCGTATTAGCATCATTTGAAAAAGCATCTGCAATAACAGCATCTACTGGTAAATGTATTTCGGTATTTTTCTCTTTTGCTAATTTTAAAATTGACAGTGCCAACTCTAATTTATCATCTTCTACTAACGAATTACCTATCGTTCCGCCTAAAGCTTTAATAAAAGTAAAAGTCATTCCTCCACCAACAATAATATGGTCTACTTTTTCAATAATATTTTCTATTACACCTATTTTAGACGATACTTTTGCGCCTCCTAAAATTGCGGTTACTGGTTTTTCAGAATCATTTAAAACCTTATTGATACTTTCAATTTCGGTTGCTAATAAATTTCCGAAACATTTATTTTCAGCAAAAAACTGGGCGATAACTGCTGTAGAAGCGTGCGCTCTGTGTGCAGTACCAAAAGCATCATTTACATAAACATCACCTAATTTTGACAATTTTTCAGCAAAAGCTACATCTCCTGCTTTTTCTTCTGGATAAAAACGTAAGTTTTCTAATAATAAAATCTCTCCGCTTTTTAAATTTGCAATCGCTTCGGTAACTTTATCACCAATACAATCTTCTACAAACTTAACCTGAACTCCTATAACTTCTGTTACTTTAGCTATAATATGACGCAATGAAAATTGATCTTCTTTTCCTTTCGGACGACCTAAGTGCGACATTAACACACAACTACCACCATCTTCTAATGCTTTAATTATTGTTGACTTTGCTGCCTGAATTCGAGTAGTATCCGTAACTTCAAAACTATCGTTTAAAGGCACATTAAAATCTACTCGTATTAATGCTTTTTTATTTTCGAAATTAAAATCGTTGAGTGTTTTCATATGTTTTGTTAAAAGGTGTGTTCTTATATGTTGTCAACAAAAATAAATATTTAAATCCGATTCGTTTATACTATTTACATTTTCAAACTTATATCTTTGTTAAAGTTTATTATTCAACATGGAAACAACTTCAATAAAAGTAACTTCAGAGAAGCTAAACCTACAAGAATGCTATGATTTTGTAGTAGATGCTGCTTGTGGCGGAATATCTGTTTTTGTTGGCACCGTTAGAGAGGCTACTCAAAATAAAAACGTTACGCAATTAGATTTTTCTACTTATAAACCGATGGCTATTAAAGAAATGCAAAAAATTGCTGAGTTAGCTTTAAAAAAATTCAGCATTAAAAAAATTGCCATCCATCATGCTGAAGGTTTATTGCAAATAAAAGATGTCCCTGTAATTATTACGGTTTCTTCTCCGCATAGAAAAGCAGCTTTCGATGCTTGCCAATTTGCAATTGATACTTTAAAAGAAACTGTTCCTATTTGGAAAAAAGAATATTTTGAAGACGGTGGAGTTTGGGTAAATGCGCATCCTTAAACTTTAGTTTGTGTTATTTGAGAGCCTCAGCTAATAGAAATTCTGCGAATTATTATGAGAACCTGAAACAAGTTTAGGTTGACGAGCTTAATTATATAGCTAATAACTTCTAGTTAATAAGGCAAATCTGCTGGTTCAATAAAACCAACTTCAGGATTGTATAATTCTTTTAAAAACGCTGTTATTTCAGTCATAAACTCTTCTAATTTTTCTTCTGTTACTTCATTATCTGGAGTTCGGTAATTAGACGAGAAATTCATTTTTAAAAATCCGCTTTTTAAGTTTTTAAACGAAATAATACCTGCTTCAAAACCATTTTTTATAGTCGCTTTTTCAGTTTGCCAATAAATAAATGCATACAACATTACCTGAATTGCTTTATGATGTTTTAAATCTCGAATGTTTGTAAAATCTGTTACCTTTAGTTTGGTTGCGTCTACCATTCCTGTTTTATAATCTATAATTCTGGTAACACCATTTAATTCGTCTATTCTATCTACTTCACCATGTATTCTTATCGGAAAATCGATACCTTCAACAATTATTTCTGTGAATATTTTTTTCTCGGTTTCAATAATTTTAAGTTGATTACTTTCATCCTTTAACAACTCTATTTCTTTATTCAAAAAATTTTCAACAAACCTGTTTGCAACTTCAAAAACCAATCTATTTTTCCCGGTAGATACATCTCCGTTTTTAAAATGTTCAGAGAAATAAAAAGATACCAACTCTTTTGATTGTTCTTGCATTTTACGAACATCATTCAGTTTTAAAAATTTACCAAAATAAGGTTGGTATAATTTATCTAAAGTATCATGAACTACAGTACCCATTGTGTTTGCAGCAACTGTTTCTTCAACATTATCAAATTCGTTTATTTTTAAAATTTTCTGTTTATAAAACGCAATCGGATTGTATAAATAATTGGTTAATGCTGATGGTGAAATTCCTTTTTTAGCCAATTCTTCTAAGCGTTTTAAAACTTTATCATCTTTTTGAATCTCTTTTAGTTTTATGGCTGATGTTACTACCTTAGGGCTAATTATTTTCTCAGTAATATCGTCTCGCATCATTTCTAACTGCGTAACAAAACGGCTTTTTTCTCCGCTTCCAAAAACATCATGTTCTGTATTATATAAGATAAAAATATTTTTGGCTCTTTGTAATAATCTAAAAAAATGATATGAAAAAAGCGCATCTTTTTCTTTATATGTAGGCAATCCGAATTCAATTTTTACATCAAAAGGAATAAAAGTGTTTTGTTGGCTACTTGCGGGTAATACTCCTTCATTTACTGAAGTTATAATTACGTTTTCAAAATCTAACATTCGTGTTTCTAAAACACCCATCAACTGCAAACCTTGCAACGGTTCTCCTTGAAAAGACAAACTTTCAGACTGTATTAATTGCCTAAAAAATTGGTGTAATGTTTTTAAATCCTGCACGTAGTTAAACTCAATATGTAAGTTTTGTAATTGTGTAAACGCCGTGTAAAAACGGAATAAATATTCCTTTTCTAAATCGTTTGCATTGTCTTTTAAAACATCAATTAATCGTAATATTCTTGATAAAAACTCTCCTATTGTAGAAAACTGATTAAAAATTGAGCTAACAATATCTTTAATTTCTGCTTCTAAAGGAGAGAAAAAACCATTAATATACTCTTGACTTACAAATGTATTATTCTCTTTAACAACAGTTTCTGAGATAGTATCAGCTATGTTTTTACCTTCATCTAATTGCAATAATTTATAAATCGCTGCATCTTTTAAAAACCGAATAATATCTTTATGATAAAACTGATTTACATCTTGTTTTTGTAATTTTTCTTGATTGTTGAATAACTGAAAAATAGCCAATACTAAACTCGTTGTAGGAATATCTTTTAAAGGATATCCCATTGTAATATTTATAGCTTCTACACTTTTTGGCAACGAATTTAAGGTTATTGGCAACAATGTTTCATCTGCTAATACCAAGGCTGTATTATTGTGATTTGGTAATTTTGATAAAATTTCTCCTGCATGTTTTATTTGTGTAATATTTTTTGATGCTCCTATAACCTGAATATTCTTAGATTCAGAGAAATAATTTTTTATCGTTTGAATTGGGTTTTTTTCATAATATTTCCACTGCTTTTTATACTTTCTAAGAAAACTACCCGCTTGATGATTTTCTTCGTAAAAAGTTTTATCAATATCCCAATAAACCTCACTATTTCCTGCGGATAAAAATTTTTGAAACAAAAACTCTTCCGCTGTGTTTAGAGCATTAAATCCGATGAAGTAGTATTTCTTGTTCTGATTTTTATTGATAAAAGCTTCAACCTTCTTAGTTGCTTCTCGGTATAAAACACCTTGATATCCTATTTTATTTGATATCAAAAATTGATAAAAAACAGCATAAAACTCCTCTAATTTCTCCATAAAAGAGAAATGATCTTTCATTAGTTCCGTTTCTTTAAACTCTCCTTTTACCGACCATTTTTGTAAACGATGAATATCTCGTAAATACACAAAAATATCCTTCGGATTAATTAAATGTTGGTCTATTTCGTTAAAATCTTGTAAAACAGTAAAAGCCCATGAAGAGAAAACATCAAACGTATCTGGGTTTTCTTCTACTTCTTTATAAATCGTATAAAAATGAAATAGCAGTTGCACTGAATCCGCTTTATTAATTTCAGAAATTTCTTCAACAAAATCGCCAATATTTAAAATTTGAGGTAAAAAACCTGCTAAAATTTTATTTTTAAATGTTTGCTTTACAAACACTCCTGCTCTTTGTGATGGTAAGACAAATACAACATTTTCAAACGATTTGGTGGTTTGTAAAATAGTATCTAAAGTTTCTGAAATAAAAGAATTCATAGCGGTTTTTTAATCAACCCAAAGTACAATATTTATCTTATTTTTGAGAGGATAAATAACTTCATTTCTTTACTAATGAATACGACAAACAAACTTAAAGCTGCACTTATTCAGGCTAATTTAATTTGGGAAAACCCGATTGAAAATAAAAATTATTTTGAAGAAAAAATAAACAAACTTCCTTTAGATATCGACTTAATTATTTTGCCTGAAATGTTTACCACTGGTTTTACTATGAATGCGCAGCATTTAGCTGAAACAATGACTGGTGATACTATTATTTGGATGCAAGATCTAGCTAACAAAAAACAAGCAGCAATTGTTGGTAGTATTATTATTAAAGAACCGTGTTTAGATGCTAATAAAGAATACAATTATTACAATCGATTACTTTTTGTACATCCTTCAAGTAAAATTGATTTTTACGACAAGAAACATTTATTTACACTTGCTAACGAACATAAAACGTTCACGCCTGGTAATAAAAATAGTCTAATTGATTATAAAGGATGGAAGATTTGTCCGCTAATTTGTTATGACTTACGCTTTCCTACTTGGGCAAGAAACACTCTTAATTACGATTTACTATTGTATGTAGCTAGTTGGCCTACACCAAGAATTGAAGTTTGGAATGCGCTCTTAAAAGCCCGTGCCATAGAAAATATGAGTTACACAATTGGTGTAAACAGAATTGGTACGGATGCTAACGGTTATGAATACAACGGTAATTCTGCTACATATGACATGTTAGGAAAGTGTTTAGCTAAAAATACAGCAGAAGAAATCTCTTTAATTATTGAATTAGATAAAGAAACGCAACATAAAACTCGTGCTAAGTTTCGGTTTTTAGATGATAAAGATCTTTTTACTTTTCAATAAAAAATAACGTCATTGCGAAGAACATATAATAAGGCAATTTATAAAAAATGCTTCATTTTATTAGCAATGACGTTACTCAACTATATTTTTATGATGGAATCATCCATTTAAATTCAAATTTAGTATCAGGAACTACAATACGTTCTGTAATTCGATACATTCTGTCTGGTAATTTCATTAAATAATCACGCGCTTTTTCTGCTTCTGGAGTTAAGTTTGTAATCTTATCAATCTCCCAAGTTTCGTTTAATTTTTTAAGAATATCAACATAATCAAAACCAGTGTATACACCTACTCTTTGGGCTACCGTAGAGAAATCATCAAACAAACTTCCTTTTGCACCAAAAGACTCTCTTAAATGCATTGCAGGCATTACTATTTTGTGTTTCATCATGTATTGAAACGCTAACATCATTTCGCTAGGATCAATTTTAAATATCTGCCTCACAAATTCAGTATATGCTTGGTGATGACGCATTTCATCTCCTGCAATAATTCTTGACATTTTTGCTAACGCTTTATGTCCTTTTTTCTTTGCAATTTTTGCCACATTTAAATGTGAAACGTATGTTGCTAATTCTTGAAAACTGGTATATACAAAGTTTTTATATGGATCGCTTGCTGTACCAATATCAAAACCATCAGTAATTAAATGTTGCGTAGTAATTTCTACTTCACGCATATTTACACGTCCTGAAAGGTATAAATACTTATTTAAAGTATCACCATGACGGTTTTCTTCTGCTGTCCAAGCACGGATCCATTTTGCCCAACCATTATCTGGGTGCTGTGTAATACCGTCTAAATCTAATAACCAAGATTCATACGTTGGTAATGCTTCTTCGGTAATTGTATCGCCCACTAATACCACCCAAAAATCATCATCTAATTCTTTAGATAACTCTCTAATTTCTTCCACTTCTGTAATAAAAGTATCTTTTTGTGAGTTTGGCAAAAAATCGGTTGGTTGCCAAATTTTTTCAGCAGGTATTAAAAACTTGTCTACGAAACTATCGATATTCTTTTCGAGAGTTTTCATTACTTCCTTTCGGATGTTTTGTAATGACATAATATATTATTTAGTGTTGTTTGTTAGTATATCGCGTCTTTTATTGTTTTTTCAACAGTAAGCGCTAATTCATTAAACGGTAAACTATCTATCTTTATTGGTTGATGGGTCTTAATTTTTATTGGACTTCCCAATCCTAACGGAAATTTACCATACTTAAAAACTTTCCACGAATTGTTAATTGTTAACGGAACAATATAAGCTTCTGGATTGTATTTAGTTATCATTTTTAGGCCATTTATTGAGAATGACTTTGGTTTACCTGTTCTACTTCTCGTCCCTTCAGGAAAAATAACGGCAGACCATTTGTTTTTATTTATTTTTTTTGAAAAACTAGCCAATTCGGTTAACGCTTGTCTTGCATCTTTTCTATCAATTAAAGCTGCGCCTCCATGTCGTAAATTAAACGATATACTTGGTATTCCTTTTGCTAGTTCTTTTTTAGATACAAATTTCGGAAAGTGTTTTCTAAAGTGCCAAATAATAGGTGGTATATCAAAAGTACTTTGATGGTTCGTTACAAATATTAAACTAGTGTTTTCCGGTAGCTCTTGTTCATTTTCAACCTGAACACGAACTCCTAAAATTAATAATGATTTGATTAAAAACCAATTCATAATATCCACTACATGCTGATGTCCATTCTGGCCAAACATTTTTAGCCCCAACCACTGTAAAGGATGAAAGATTACTAGTAGTGAAAAAAACACCAATGCGAATATTGATGATATAATATAACTTAAAAATTTCATTATTATATATTTAATAGTCAACAAAAATAAAAAATCCCGCGAAAGCGGGACTATATTTTCTAATTAAAACCAATTACTCCAAGGAATTCTTGATAAGATTAGTAGTAATGCGATTCCGTAAAAAATTGTAAACGTTTTAAACTTCGTTTCACTCTTTACCTGTTTCTTGTGTTTCGACCATCCTATCGTTATTAATACAATGGCTAAAATCATCATTAATGGATGTTCTAAAGCTAAAAGTCTTACAGGTGCATCTTTCATTTCTCCTAATCCTTTTTGAAAACCTCCTACGAAATACACTAAGAAACCTAACAATAACTGAATATGAGTTGTTATTAAACTAAATAAACCTAATCGGAATTCTTTATGAGTAAATTCTTTTTTCTGTAGTAAACCGATAACCGCATTTAGTACCGTAAAAATCAATACTGCTACGACAAGGTATGCCCAGTAAGAGTGTAATGTTTTTATCATGATTTGTTCGTTTTTAACTTGGGTAAATGTACTAATTTTATGCATAAAAAAACCACCTCGATTGAGGTGGTTTTAGAAATATTGTATTAAATATTATATAAATTAGTTAAATTTATATCTAACACCTAATTGCATTTGCCATCTAGAAGAATTTAATCCACTATCATCTGATCTATTTAAAGACGTTTCTGCAGATGGGTCGTAAGAATATGTTGGTGTTGTACCATCAGCTTCAAAGCCTTCAAATTTCACTAACTGAACAGCACTATAGCTTCCTGAATAATATCTCTTACCCCAATTTTTGTTTAATAAGTTTGTGAAATTAAAAATATCAGCAGTTAATTCAATAGCATGAGAATTTTTCTTTCCACTTAACTTAAATTCATGAGCGAATTTTAAATCAATAACATGACTCCATTTAGATCTATCTCCATTTCTTTCTGAAAATTTACCTCTTCTACTTCTTAAATAATCATTTCCTTCGATAAAGCTATTTAAAGCTGTCCATTGCTGAGCTGCTGTGAAAGATCCGTCATCAACTAAATTAATTTGACTAGCATCTGCTGGTACAAAAACTAATGAGTTAGATTGACCTGAATCATCAGCTAAATCTCCTCTATCATCATAAACATAACTAAATACATTACCCTGACTAGCATCATAGAATAAACCTAAAGTTGTTTTATTTGACTTATTCCATTTTAAATCTATAGATGCGTTAGATAGTGCTCTATGCCCTTGAGAAAAATCAGATCTTGACAAACCTAAATCATTTGCTCCATTCCTGTTTTCAACTCTAGACCATTGAGAACTATTTTGAGAAGATGTAGGGTCATTAACTACATAAGAATCTCCATAAGAATAAGATGCTTGTGCTCTTACATCAATAAAATCTGAATAATAATTTTTACTTAATGTTGTAGCAAAATTCCAAGAATGTCCTTCACTTGTATTTGAAGCTAAATATACGCCCCTATAGTTATTATCAACTCTTACACCTCCATAATTTGGTCTACTTCCTGGTTCGGTAGTAGAAAACTGTGGTCCTTCTAAGTTAATATTTTCATATTGAATAGCTCTTATATTCTCATTCCATATAAAATCTGCAGAAATATTAAAATTAGCTGGTAATTTTTGATCAACCGCTAAGTTTACTTTAAAAACTTGTGGCAACATAAAGTCTGCCGCAAATAAATCTACATTACCTCCTGTAGTTCCTGATCCTGGTAATGGATCTTTAAACTGAGAATTAACATCTGTATTAAAATCTGGAATAAAATCTCCATATCTAGATTGGTTATCTACAGCTCCTGAAGTTACACCATTATTATTATATGCTCCACCAGGCCAAACTAAAGGCACTCTAGATGTGAAAATACCAAATCCACCTCTAATTTTAGTGCTTCTATCTCCTTTAACATCCCAAGTAAAACCAACTCTAGGAGAGATATGTAATTTAGAATTAATTCCTTTACCTACTCTAGCTCCTTTTAAATCTTTTCCTGCCGCTTTCAATAAACCAACAGTTCTTGTGTTAAAATCTTGGTTATTTCTTCCGTTTTCCCAAAAAGGAACATCAAAACGCAAACCTGCAGTTACTTTAAATTTATCAGAAACAGTTACTTCATCTTGAAAGTAAAGACCTAATTGATACGAATTAAATTTCGCTGAGCCTTCTGATGTGTCTCCATTTCCTCCAATTAAAGAATAACCTAAACGATATCTTATCGCTTTTTGTTTTGTTAAGAAGTCATTTACGTTTGCAAATTCATAGTAACCATAATTTCTTCCAAAGAAAACATTGTTAACAGATGAAAATTCATTGTGAGTACCAATTGTTACTTTGTGAGCTCCTGCAAAAATTTCGAAATTATCTGTAATTGTTAATACATCTGTTTCTAATAAGTTTGCTGTAGAATAAGCTTCTGAACCAAAATAGATACTACCTCCACCATCTCTAATTTTCACATTAGGAAAAGGGTTACCGTTAAAACCTCTATCATCTGAAACACTCGTATACCCAACAACTAAATTGTTAGAATAGTTATTTCCAAATGTAGAATTTAATTCTAATGTAGATGTATTTGTTATTGACTCAAACACTTGGTTTCCATTAGAAAAACTAATCCCTCTTGTAGATGATGAATTAGCGTTATTATTTACACCCTTTACATAAGAATGCTTTAATGATAATTTATTATTATCATTAATATTCCAATCTATTTTAGCAATTAATTTATCACTTTTTAAAGATGAAATCGCACTTTCATATCCACCAACATTATAACCGTATTCATTTGTAATAAATTGCGATAGATTACTTAAATCTGTTGCACTAGAATTTCCTAAATAATTATCTACAAAAAAAGCTCTTGGAGTTTCATTATCTTGTCTTTCGTAATTAACAAAATAAAATAATTTATTTTCTTTAATTGCTCCACCTACTCTAGCTCCATATGTTAAAGCTGTAAATTCTTCTAATTTTTTTCTTTCGTTATTACCAGCAATATCTACTGGTGTTTTACCTGCAAACTTTTCGTTTCTAAAAAAAGAATAAACAGATGCTTGAGTTTTGTTTGTTCCTGATTTAGTAATCGCATTTATTGATCCTCCTGCAAAACCTGATTGTCTTACATCAAAAGGAGCAATATTTATTTGAAATTGATCAATAGCGTCTAATGAAATTGGGCTTACACCTGTTTGACCTCCATTAGTTCCTGTACTTGACAAACCAAAAACATCATTATTTACAGCTCCGTCTAAATAAATAGCATTGTATCTATTATTCTGCCCTCCTATCGAGATTGAATTATCTCCACTAATCTGAGCCTGAGGTGTTAACCTTGCAAAATCAGCTACAGATCTAGAAAGTGTTGGTAATGAAGCAATTTGCTTTCTAGATACTTTTGTTTCAGAACCGTCTTTAGTACTAGATGAAGATGTAACTACAACCTCTTCTAAAACATTAGCGTTTTCTTGTAATTTAGCGTTTATTTTTTCAGAAACCCCTAAATTTAAAAACAATCCTTCTCTTTGAAAGTTTGCATATCCTACAAACGAAATTGTAATTTGATAAGGACCTCCAGTTCTCATATTAGAGATTCTATAAAGTCCATCAAAATTAGTTGAGGCCCCGTATTTTGTACCAGACGGCACATGAACTACCACTATGTTAGCTCCAGGTAATGGTTCGTTAAGATTGTCAATAACTTTACCCCCGACAGATGAAGTTGTAACCCCTTGTCCTAAAACTGTAGCTGTTACAAAGAACAAAGCTATCAGTAAAACATTTTTAAAATTTTTCATTGTTTAATTTAATTGTTATTAAATGCAGGGCAAAGGTCTTGTTTTTCCTTTCTGTTAATATTAACTTAATGTTAAATTTCTTAACATTGTTTTAACAAAAAAAAAGAAAAAGCCGCATAAAAAAAACACATTTATTGAGTAATTAATATTTTTTTAGCAAGTTCTTTACCTAATTCAACACCAAATTGATCAAAAGAATAAATATTCCAAATAACACCTTGTGTGAAAATTTTATGCTCATAAGTAGAAATCAACATTCCTAAAGACTTTGGTGTTAGTTTTTTAAAGAGAAGTGAATTGCTTGTTCGGTTACCTTTAAAAGTTTTATAAGGTAGTAATTGGTTTATTTGAGCTAATTTATCTTCAGTTTTTAACTCTAAATGTATTTCTTCTTTCGTTTTACCATAAGCTAAAGCTTCCATTTGAGCGTAATAATTAGCCATTAATTTTTTATGATGTGCCGTTAATCCATGTAAAGACTCTTCAAAACCAATAAAATCTGTTGGTAATGATTTTGTTCCTTGATGTACTAATTGCATAAAAGCATGTTGCATATCCGTGCCTGCTCCACCCCAAATAATTGTTCCAGTTTGATAATTTATTTCTTTACCATTTCTATCAACACCTTTACCATTGCTTTCCATAATCGCCTGCTGTAAGTATGCTGGAAATTTCGTTAAATAGCTACTATATGGTAGAATTGCTTCAGTTTCACATCCAAAAAAATTATTCGTCCAAACACTTAACAACCCTAATATTACGGGAATATTTTTATCAAAATCAGCTGTTTTAAAATGCTCGTCAACTTCTTCGGCTCCGTTTAATAATTCCTTAAAATTATCATACCCAATAGATAAGCTAATAGACAGGCCTACTGCTGACCACAAGGAAAATCTACCTCCTACCCAATTCCACATTGGGAAAATATTTTTTTTATCTATTCCGAAATTAATAGCTTCTTCAATATTAGAAGATACAGCTACAAAATGTTTAGCTACATCAAAAACAATTGCGGATTTTAAAAACCAGTTTCTAATCGTATTTGCATTCGTTATCGTTTCATCTGTTGTAAATGATTTTGAAACTATTACAAATAAAGTTGTTTCAGGATTCAACTTACTTAAGATCTCGGACACATGATCTCCATCAATATTAGATACAAAGTGTGAGGTTAATTTATTTTTATAAAAACGTAGTCCTTCAGCCACCATACTAGGCCCTAAATCTGATCCTCCTACACCGATATTAACAATATCTGTAATTGGTTTACCAGTAAAGCCCTTCCATTTCCCTGAAATCACCTTATTACTAAAGCTTTTCATTTTTCTTAAAGCAGCTTGTATTTTAGGCTTTACATCTTTTCCATCAACAAGAATAGGTTCGTTTGAATTACTCCTCAAAGCAGTATGCAACACCGCTCTATCTTCAGTTACATTAATTTTATCTCCTGAAAAATATTTATCGATAGCATCTTTTAACTTCGTTTCTTCTGCTAAGGAAATCAGTAAATCAATTGTTTTTTGAGTGATATGGTTTTTCGAATAATCAACTTTTATCCCCTCTAAACAAATAGAAAACCGTTCTTTTCTTTTTTTATCTTCCCGAAAAAGCGTTTTTAATTCATACTCCTTTGCTTCACTATAGTGGTCTGTTAATTTTTTCCACGCTTCGGTTTGAATTGGATTTATGTTTTGTAAAGGCATAATTAATGTGTAGGTAATAATTCTTTTTCGACTACAGGAATATAAAGAGTGGCCTTTTTAGGTGATTTAATACTATCTAATTGTTTTTTTAACGGCTTTATAAATTCAAAATATGCAGGTTTAATTTTTGGGTCTAAAGGTTCTGCTGAAGGAAGTTTCTCTCGAAAAGGATCAACTTGTTTTCCGTTTTTCCAAAAACGATAACACACATGATTTCCAGAACTGCTACCTGTTGAACCAACCCAACCTATAACATCTCCTTGTTTTACAAAGTCTCCAACCTTTGCTTTCCTCCTCTTCATGTGAAAATATTTGGTTGTAAAAGTACTATTATGCTTCACCGTTACATAATTTCCATTACCTCTTTTTCTTGTAGATTCGGTAACTGTTCCACTAGCAGTTGTCATAATTTCCGTTCCATTTTTCGCAGCAAAATCGGTTCCTCTATGAGCTTTAACTCTATAACCATAATGTGCTATTCTTCTTTTTAAATTATATCTTGATGAAATACGGTATTGGAATTTAATTGGTGATTTTAAAAAAGCTCTACGAAGCATATTTCCTTTCTCATCATAAAATTCTGGAATCATTCTAATAGAATCACCTACAAATTTATAAGCATATAAATCTTCACCTCCATGATTAAAAACAGCTGCTTTTACCTCTCCATAACCAACAAAAGTAGTGTCGTTAATAAACTTTTCTTCATAAATTAACTTGAATTTATCTCCTTTTTGAAGGCGGTAAAAATCCAGTGTCCATGCATAAATATCGGCAACAGTATTTGTTAACGTTGGTTTTAAACCTAAACTATCCATCGTAACAGATAAGCTTGAAAAAATTTCTCCAGCAATTTCTTTTTCTATTACTTTAATTTTTTTCTTAACCCTATAGGCTTCAATAATAGAATCTTTAAAATTGATAATTGTTGCATCAACTTTATTGTGTTTATAAATAAATACTTGCGCTTTTTGAAGTGAATCTTTTGAAGTAAGAATTGTATATTTTTTACCTGATCGAACTCGCCTTACATCAAAAGTGTCTTTAATTTTTGTAGCTATTTCATTAATCTTCGGATACATGACGTGGTGCCTATCTAAAATAACTCCAAAACTTTCTCCGCTTTTAATGGTATCATTTACTACCTTATAATTATCTAAATTAAAACCAAAAACATAAACAGGTTTTGGTTTTTCAATCTTTACAGGTGTTTTTACGATCTCTTTTTTTTCTTCTTTACATGAATATATAAAACAAAAAACAAGGAGTAAAAGGACTATTTTTTTCAAGAAAAAGTTATTTAAAATTGAGTTTACTGGCAAAAATACAAATAAAAACAATGGCTTATTATACTTTAACAATAAGTAAACAACTTATTCTATTTTAATTAAAAATTATTTCAAAAGGGTTTGCCAATCCTTTATAAGATTCTAACTCCGCACGAAGAGATCCCACAGATAAAGAGGCTTTAATTTTTATAGGTATTTTATTATCGTCTGCAGTAATCCAAACAGTTACACTTTCTTTTGCTTTAAAAATTCTTCCTGCCTGTACAAAAGGTCTAAATTTTTGAGTTTTTATTTTACCAAACTTTGTTTTTAGTGTTTCATAACCTAAAAACCGCAATTTAAACGGATTACTTTCTCCATCAACAAACATATTCATTTTTATTTCTTCTCCTTTTTTCATTTTTTTTAAGTCGTGTTTTCTTAAAAAATAGAAAGCAGAAATCATATCCTGTACATTTACCGCTTCAACAGTTTTGTTTTTATTTTTTAGAAAGTCTTGAATGTAGGCAGTGTTTTTCTGTTGATTAAAAGCTATTTGCTTATTTTTTTTATATCCTCCTTCATTAATTTTTCTTTTAAATAAATATGGCTTACCGGTTTCTTTATCAAAATATGATTGGTAATCATCATTTACTTTAAAAAACCACTTAATCATTCCTGTAGTCCACCCTTTAGCTTTAGCATGCAATACTTTTTTACCATTTAATTCTTTCTCTTTTAATGATAAAGTAGCATTACCTGCTTTTAAAAAACCACTGTAACTCATCTTAAATTTTAACCACTCTCCATCTTTAAAAACGGGTGATTTCTCTTGACCAAAAGTAATTATGGTAAAAAATAATACGGAAATAAAAAATAGCTGTTTCTTCATAGTATTCAAACTTATGAAAAAAGTAAGACAATTATTGTTCCAAACTAAAAAAAGCTGTTTGATTTTAAAATCAAACAGCTTTTTTAGTATTATTAATTAAGGTTAAAATGTTCCCCAATTTTTTAATTCCTCTTCGCTCCATAAATATGGAAAGAATATTCTGCGTTGATATTTTGGGTGCATATATTTACGCCAATTACTTCCTCCTGTTGCTTCTAAATCTTTATCGCCACCACCTAAATATTTACCCGCAGCGTTATAATGTGCCATTACCCATTTTACGTTTACAGTATAATCATAATGACGCATTGCTTCGATTAGTTCTTTATTTTGTTGAACTTCTTCTGGCAATTGTTTAAATTTAGTTGATAAATTACAGTCGTTATAATCTTCCATAAAATCGATAAAATCTCCCATATACTTTTTCTCGAAAAGCTGGATTAAGATCGATTTTTCTCCTGTTTTATGATTTTTTCCTGCTGCTTGCCAGTATAAATGCTCAAAAGCATTTTTAAAAGACGAACTTCTATCAATTGTATCTCTGTAACGAGCGTCAATTAAATTAATTAGTTCTGTTGATGCAAATTCAATTTTTCGATACTGAGCACTTTGAAATCCGCTTGCAGGAGCTAATGTATTTCTAAACTTTAAATACTGCTCTACATCCATTCCGTCTTGCATTACGGTGAATGAATTGCATAACATATCAAAATATCTACTAACACGCATTAAATGTTTAGAAAATTTATTTGCAGTTATTAGTTCTTTAGAAAGTGAAATTTGATCTATTTCCCACAAAATCATTTTAAACAACAACTCATTTACTTGATGATACATGATAAAAACCATTTCATCTTTTTCTGTTGTTCTAGGAATTTGCAATCCTAACAAAGCATCGGTTTGAATATAATCCCAATACGTTATAGGTGTGCTATGAAGCAATCCTCCTAACATTGTTTCTAACGGAACACCTAGTTTTTTAGACTTATCTTCTATTGCTTGTAAAAGCTCTTCTTTATTCATTATTATATTTTATATAAACATTCGTATTAAAAATCACCATTTCTATAAATCTTTCGACTTATGAAAATGGTGATTTAATGTTTCTATAATTATTCATTAGGAATTATAAAGTTCCTCTTTTTAATTGTTCTCTTTCGATAGACTCAAATAAGGCTTTAAAGTTTCCTGCTCCAAACCCACGAGCTCCCATTCTTTGAATAATTTCAAAAAATAATGTTGGCCTATCTTCAACTGGTTTTGTGAAAATTTGTAATAAGTATCCTTCTTCATCAGCATCAATCATTATAGATAGTTCTTGTAATTTAGAAATATCTTCTTTCATCATGCTCATGTGCTCTCCTAAACGCTCAGGAATCCCGTCATAATACGCTTGTGGTGGTGGTGGTAAAAACTCAATTCCGTTTGCTTTTAACTGAGATACTGTTTTAATAATATCGTCGGTTGCAACGGCTATATGTTGTACACCTTCACCTTCGTAGAAGTCTAAATATTCTTCTATCTGAGAACGTTTAGCTGCTTTTGCTGGCTCATTTATAGGAAATTTAATACGCCCATTTCCGTTAGACATTACCTTACTCATTAAGGCTGAATATTCGGTATGAATTTGTTTGTCGTCAAATGATAAAAAGTTAACGAATCCCATAACGTCTTCGTACCATTTTACCCATTTATTCATTTGTCCCCAACCTACATTACCTACCATATGGTCTATGTATTTTAAGCCTGCACTTGGTGGGTTATAATCTGATTTCCATTCTTGAAAACCTGGTAAAAAGGTACCCTTATAGTTTTTACGCTCTACAAACATGTGTACTGTTTCTCCGTAAGTATAAATTCCTGCACGAACTACTTCTCCGTTTTCGTCAGATTCTACAGTTGGTTCCATGTACGATTTTGCACCACGTGAAATTGTTTCTTCATATGCTTTTCTAGCATCTTCTACCCAAAGTGCCACAATTTTTACACCGTCACCATGTTTTACAATATGGTCGTTAATAGGTGATTTACTGTTTAATGGCGTCGTTAAAATTAACTTGATTTTATCTTGAGTTAATACATAACTTACTGAATCTTTTGATCCTGTTTCTAAGCCTTTATAGGCAAATGATTGAAACCCAAATGCGGTTTTATAAAAGTGTGCAGATTGCTTTGCATTACCTACATAAAACTCTACATAATCTGTACCTAGTAATGGAAGGAAATCTTTTGCTCCTTCAAATATTTTTTCTAAACCGTAGTTTACTGATTTTATTTCTTTTTTACTCATTGTGTTTATTCTTTTCTAGACCTCACAGGTTTTAAAAACCTGTGAGGTCTTATATTTATAAATTAGCGATTCCTTTGATAAAGCATTATTTATTCAAACAAATTTAGCCCTGATTGAAGCATTTGTTTGAGCTCTTTTTTATTTTTTTCTAAATAAAAAAAGCGAGTGCGAAAAGCAGGAAATAGCTTCTAATAATTATTTTACTCTAACCAAGATTTATAATAGTCTTCATCGGCAATTTTCATGGCTTCTTCTGTAACTTGCAATGGTTTAAATGTATCTACCATTACCGCTAATTCTTCTGTTTCTGTATGCCCGATACTTCTTTCTGCTGCTCCTGGATGGGGACCATGTGGTATTCCTGCTGGGTGTAACGAAATATGACCTTGATCGATATCGTTTCTACTCATAAAATCACCATCTACATAATACAATACTTCATCAGAATCGATATTACTATGGTTGTATGGCGCTGGAATTGCTTTTGGGTGATAATCGTACAAACGAGGCACAAAACTACAAATTACAAATGCGTTTGTTTCGAAGGTTTGGTGCACTGGTGGCGGTTGATGAATACGACCTGTTATTGGCTCGAAATCGTGAATTGAAAAGGCGTACGGAAAATTATATCCATCATAACCTACTACATCAAAAGGATGTGAGGCATAGACCATTTCAATAATTTCGCCTTGCTTTTTTACTTTAATTAAGAAATCTCCTAATTCGTTATACGTTTCTAGTTCTTCTGGTCTTCTTAAATCACGTTCACAAAATGGTGAGTGTTCTAATAATTGACCAAAGTAATTTCTATAACGTTTTGGTGTGTATACTGGCGAGTATGATTCAACAATAAACAATCTATTGTTTTCATCATCAAAATCTAATTTATAAATAATTCCACGTGGAATTACTAAATAGTCTCCGTATTTAAAATCTAAATTACCAAGATGGGTTCTTAATTTTCCTGTTCCTTTATGAATGAAAATTACCTCATCAGCATCGGTATTTTTGTAAAAATAGTCTGTAGTAGATTTTTTTGGTGCTGATAAGATGATATTACAATCAGCATTTGTTAAAACTACTTTTCTACTTTCTAGATAATCGTTTTCTGGCTTTACTTGAAATCCACGAAAACGATATGATTGAATATTATTTGCTTTGGCTATTTTTGGTGCAACAGAATATTGTTTGCGAATTTCTTTGACCATTGTAGGTCTGTGTTCGTGATATGAATTAGTAGACATTCCGTCGAAACCAATCGTACCAAACAATTGTTCGTAATACAAACTTCCGTCTTCTTTACGAAATTGTGTATGTCTTTTGGGTGGAATATTTCCTAACTTATGATAAAAAGGCATATTGCTTAATAGTTTAATAAATTAATATAATAATGTAACAAATAAATATTGCTACATTTTAACATTGATAGATTATTCCATTAATTATTCGGGATTGCGTTTTATCAAAAATTTTAAATGTGATAGTAAGTCTAAATACATTGTTAGAACTTTTAGTTGCTTGTTCTACAAATATACAGAAAAGAATGTTAGATTTTTTAACTCTCCGGAGCTAATTCAACCTCTAAACCATCGAGTGCTGGAGTTATTGCTAATTGACAACCTAATCGACTATTATCTTCTACATAAAAAGCTTCCGCTAACATTGCATCTTCATCATCTCCCATTTCTGGTAATTTATGATCTGATTTTACATAACATTGACACGATGCACACATTGCCATACCACCACAAATACCAATTGTACCTTCTGGCGCTAATTCGTATGAACGTACAACTTCCATTAAATTCATTGCCATATCTGTTGGCGCTTGAATTTCGTGTAAAACACCTTCTCTGTCAGTTATTTTTAGGGTGATATCTTGTTCCATATTACAGATTCATTTTTTTACGTAATGTTTTTGCTCGTTTATCTTCCCCATCATGCGTCCAACCCGGTGAGTTGAAAATATAATTCAATTTATCAGAAAATTTACGTGCTCTTTTTACATCTTTTAAAATTGCCGAATATTCGTGTGTTGCTACTTTTATCGGATTATACGTTTCAATATTTACTGTTAAACCGTAAACGGGATGTTCTATATCTTTTAATTCTTCTGAAAAAGTACCAAAAATACGATCCCAAATAATTAAAACCCCTGCATGGTTACAGTCTAAATAGCGAATGTTAGATGCGTGATGTACTCTATGGTGCGATGGCGTATTAAAAATAAACTCAATCGGTTTTGGTAGTTTATTTATCAATTCGGTGTGTACAAAGAATTGATAAATTAAGCTTACAGACATCATTACAAACATCATTAATGGATCGATACCTAATAAAGGAATCCATATCCAAAAGAAAAATTTATGAATACGCTCACCAACCCCTTGACGTAAAGCGGTGCCTAAATTCATATGAATTGATGAATGATGCGGTACGTGACCTGCCCAAAACAACCGAACTTCATGGTTTAAACGATGAAACCAGTAATAGGCAAAATCATCTGCAAAAAACAGTAATATCCACACCCACCATTGTCGCCCTACAATATCTTTTAACGGACTTAACTCGTGTAAATAGAAGAAAATAACGAAAGCTATTACCTTAGGAAAAAACTCAACAATTGCAGAGAAAATCATCATTAAAATTGATATCCCTGTGTCTTTTGCATTGTATTTTTCTTTTGATATTTGATACTCTACCAACATCGAAACAAAAAATATTGGAAATGCAAAATACAAGAGTTTATCTTGTGATAATTGTTCTATGTAATCTATTAACGTCAAAATTTTATCTATTTATAAGCCAGCTAAAGTTAACTAAAATATTATTCTATTTTTTTAACCACTGCCTTCGGAGCTTCTTTACGCGTACCATCAAAACCATCTATTCCACCAACTGTGGTATATTTCATTACGTATTTTTTATCCGGAAATATTCGCTGAAAAGCACTTTGACACATTAACGTTGCTTCATGAAAGCCACAAAGAATCAACTTTAATTTTCCTGGATATGTGTTTACATCTCCAATCGCATAAATACCAGGAATATTTGTTTGATAATCTAACGCATTATTTACTTTAATGGCATTTTTTTCAATTTCTAATCCCCAATTTGCAATAGGTCCTAATTTTGGCGATAATCCAAAAAGCGGAATAAAATGATCACACTTTAAAGTATACTCTTCTTGATCTTTTGGTGCTATTAAAACACCTTCAACTTTATTTTCACCAACAATTCCTTTAACCTCAGCCGGTGTAACTAAATTAATTTTACCTGTATCTTTTAATTCTTGTACTTTATCAACAGAATCTAACGCTCCACGAAACTCATTTCTGCGGTGTACTAAAGTTACCGATTTAGCTACATCTGTTAAGAAAATAGACCAATCTAAAGCTGAATCTCCACCTCCTGCAATGACCACATCTTTATCGCGGTAAAGCTCTGGCTCTTTAATCATGTATTCAACTCCCTTATCTTCATAATCTGCAATACTAGGAATTGGTGGTTTACGTGGCTCAAAACTTCCTAAACCACCTGCTATTGCTACAATTGGAGCTTTATGTTTTGTTCCTTTATTGGTGGTTACTATAAAACTACCATCTTCTTGTTTTTCGATTGTCTCAGCGCGTTCTCCTAATGTAAATCCTGGTTCAAATTGTTTAATTTGTTCCATTAATTTATCGGTTAAATCGCCTGCTAAAATCTCTGGATACGCTGGTATATCGTAAATAGGTTTTTTAGGGTAAATTTCTGAACATTGCCCTCCTTGTTGCGGCAATGCATCAATTAAATGACAACGTAATTTTAATAATCCTGCTTCAAATACGGTGAACAATCCTGTTGGACCTGCTCCTATAATTAGTATATCTGTTTGTATCATTTTAATGACAAGAATTTTCTTTTTTATACTGATATTCCTGTCTTTAAAAAAAAGACAGGAATATATGCGTTAGTGATTGAGCGGTTTGTTTAAGCTCTTTTTAAAAATATTTTTCTATTTTTAAAAAAGCGAGTAGCGAAAGCGCGCTCGAACGCCCAAAAATAATAAGTTTATAGTTATTAAAACCTGATAAAAATCAAGTTTTAAGCTACATTAATTACTTCTTCTATTGATGGAACATATTTTTTTATGGTTGCCTCAACGCCGTTTTTTAACGTCATTTGATTTACTGTACAGCCACTACAAGCTCCTTCTAACTGAACTTTTACTTTATTATTTTCGATAGATAATAACTTAATGTTTCCTCCGTCACTTATTAAAAAAGGACGAATTTCTTCTAAAGCTTTTTCTACGTTATCTTTTATTTCTGTTGCTGTCATAATTTTTTAACTATTTAGTACTACAACCGCTCATTGTAGTAATACGAACTACTTCGGTAGCTGGCAAATTAGCATTTCTTTTTAATAATTGAGAAACCATTTCTTTGGTTACCTCTGTAAATGCTTTTTGTAAAGGAGTGTTTTCTTGTAATGCCACTGGATGACCTACATCACCTGCTTCACGAATACTTTGCACTAATGGTATTTCACCTAAGAAACTAGTTTCGATATCTTCCGCTAAATTTTTAGCACCTCCTTTACCAAAAATGTAATATTTATTTTCTGGTAATTCTTCTGGTGTAAAATACGCCATGTTTTCTACGATACCTAATACTGGTACATTAATACTTTCTTGCTTAAACATTGCAACACCTTTTTTAGCATCTGCTAAAGCGATGTTTTGCGGTGTACTTACCACTACGGCTCCGTTAATTGGAACTGCTTGTACGATTGATAAATGCACATCTCCTGTTCCTGGAGGTAAATCGATTAATAAGAAATCTAATTCTCCCCAATCTGCATCAAAAATTAATTGATTTAATGCTTTTGAAGCCATTGGTCCACGCCAAATTACTGCTTGATTAGGATCTGTAAAGAAACCTAGTGATAATAATTTTACGCCGTAATTTTCAACAGGTTTCATTTTAGAACGCCCGTCTACCTTTACCGCTAAAGGCTTTTCTTTTTCAACATCAAACATTATGTGTTGAGATGGCCCATAAACATCAGCATCTAAAACACCAACTTTAAAGCCCATTTTAGCTAAAGATACTGCCATGTTAGAGGTAATTGTAGATTTACCTACACCTCCTTTACCAGACGCTATTGCTATAATATTTTGGATATTAGGAATTGATTTTCCTTTTATTTCATTCGGATTTTCTTTTTCCTTAACCTCAACTTTTACATTCACCTTTACATCGATTGCTTTATCAACATTTTCGTGAATTGCCTTCGTAATTTCTACTTCTGCCTTCTTTTTAGCCTGTAAAGATGGGTTTGAAATTGTTACATCAACAATTACTTCGTTACCAAAAGTAACGATGTTTTTTATGTTTTCGTTTTCAACTAAACTCTTACCTTCTCCTGGTGCAGTAATAGTTTCTAACGCTTTGTATATATCTTGTTTTTTAAAACTCATTAGAGTGTTTAATTAAATTAATTAATACCTAACTGCAAAGATACGTTTTAGACGTCAGAAAATAAAGGGAGTTAGATTGTGATTATTTATGAAGTGATAATTCTATTTTATGACATATTTTTAATCAAAAAACCGAAGATAATACGCATTCATTTACACGCTAAAGTTCTTCTTCAGGCAGAAGTTCGCTTATCGGATTCCAAAAAACGGTTTCGAAATTTTGGATTTGATTTTCAATTACAACAATTCCTTCATTTTCTAAAAGCTGCTGCATTAAATTAGTTCCGTCAAAATGTTGTTTTCCTGTAAGCAAACCAATTCTATTTACAACTCTGTGCGCAGGTACATCTTGCAGGCCCGATTTATTCATTGCCCAACCAACCATTCTTGCAGATTTTGCAGCACCTAAATAAGTTGCGATAGCTCCGTAGCTTGTTACTCTTCCGTATGGAATTAGCTTTGCTACCTTGTAAACTCTTTCGAAAAAATTTTGATTTTTACTCACCGAGTAAAATTAGTAATTTAATTTAAAACGAATATAAGTAATTGGTTTCCCTACCTCTAAATACTGTTTTTCGTAGAAAGTTTGGGTAGAAGTTACTTCTTCTGGAGCTCCTTCATTTGTATATACATTATGATTGGCGTGTATAATTTCATGCCCTTCACCATGTATTAAACCTAACGTATAACCGTGCATAAATTCGCTATCGGTTTTTAGGTTCATAATTCCGTCTTCTTTTAAAATATGGTGATACTTTTTTAAGAATACTGAATTGGTCATTCTATGCTTTGTACGTTGGAATTTTATTTGTGGATCTGGGAATGTTATCCAAATTTCATCAACTTCATTTTCGGCAAAAATATAATCTACCAATTCTATTTGTGTTCTAATAAAGGCAACATTTTGCATGTCGTTTTCTATTGCGGTTTTTGCACCACGCCAAAAACGAGCTCCTTTAATATCAATACCAATAAAATTTTTATTTGGATTTTTCTCTGCCAAAGCAATCGTATACTCTCCCTTACCACAACCAAGCTCTAAAACAATAGGGTTGTCGTTTTTAAAAAAAGTATGCCATTTTCCTTTTAAAGAAAAATCACCAACCACTTCTTCTCTTGTAGGCTGAAGTACGTTAGCAAACGTTTCATTTTCTTTGAAACGTTTTAATTTATTTTTGCTTCCCAATGTGTATCTAAATTAAGCTTAATCTTCAGTTCCTTCTTTTAAGAAAGTTGCCGATTGCCACATCCAGTACCCAAATAAAACGATTAACACCAATACAAATAGCCAGTTTACAGCATTTGATGTCCACCATCCATAATCTCCTTTAGCAACTTCTAGTCGCAACCATTTGAATGGAATTAAAATGTACTCAAATAATTCTCCAATTAATCTAAAAATATTTAATCCTAACATAACTTGATTATCTTTACGTTTGCAAAAGTATAAAAAGAAAGTATGTTAGCCAATTTTTTCGGTAAATCAAAACCTGTTAATTTCATAGTGCTATTCGCACTGTTTTTAAGCTACTTTTTTATCAGCTCTCTTTCTAAAGAATTATCTTTTAATCTCTTTAAAGAATTGCTTGGCTTTGTGGTTCTTTTTGCTGTTTTCAATTTTATTATTGCAAAAAATCAATTGACTTTCGATAATTCTTTTGCCTTTTTATTTTTTGTAATACTTATTGGATTTTTCACTGATGTTATTGCTATTAATAAAACATTTTACGCCTGCTTAACAGTATTGCTTTTTTTGCGTAAAGTATATAGTTTACAATCATCAAAAAATGCTTTTCATAAATTATTTGATGGTGGTTTATGGCTTGGTATTTCTTTTTTAATTGAACCTTATACCGCACTATTTGGGGCGCTGCTTTATGTTTCAATTTATTTACATCACCACTTTACGTATCAAACATTATTAATTCCTGTAATTGGCTTTGGAAGTGTTATTTTCTTGTTTTTTACGTATTGTTTTTGGTATGATAAAATAGCTGATTTCTACCTTCTTTTTGATTGGAACTTCGCCTACAACACAGAATTATATTTAAATATTAACTATATACTACCAATTATATTCATGGCTATTTTTGTCTTTTTTTCAATTATATTAAAAAGCCCAAAAGCATTAGCAGTTTTGAATACATTTAGGAAAAACTGGATTTTAGTGGTAGTTCATTTTGTTATTTCAGTGTTTATTGTACTCTTAATAAATGATAAAACTGGAAGTGAATTGTTATTCTTATTTTTTCCTACAGCAATAATATTAGCAAATGGCTTAGAGTTATTTCAAAAAAAATGGATTTCTGATGCCATATTATTTTTACTATTGATTGGTTCGGTGCTAATAAAACTGATATAACTTTACATTTTGGGTCCGTAAGCCAAATCACCTGCATCACCTAAACCAGGAACAATATAGCCTTTATCATTTAACCCTTCATCAATATCAGCAATCCATAAATCAGTATTTTCTGGAAAAAATTCTTTGATATATTTAACCCCTTCTGCGGAACCTATAACTGATACTATTTCGATTTTTTTTGGTGTTCCATATTTCTTAATTGCTTCATAAACGGCTACTAAAGATCTACCTGTAGCCAACATAGGATCAACTAATAATAACGTTTTACCATCTATTGAAGGCGATGCAAAATACTCAACAACAATTTCAAATTCTTCATCGTTATTCGGATGGTGACGATATGCCGATATAAAAGCATTTTCTGCATCATCAAAATAATTTAACAATCCGTTATGCAACGGTAATCCTGCTCTAAGAATTGAACATAAAATGACATCGTTAACCGGAGTTTCAATAGCTTTTACTCCTAAAGGTGTTTTAATATCTTTGTTTTTAAAAGATAATTTTTTACTTAATTCATATCCTAAAACCTCGCCAATTCGCTCAATATTTCTACGAAAACGCATCGAATCTTTTTGAACAGCTACATTTCTTATTTCTGCTAAAAATTTATTTAAAATAGATTTTTCCTTAGCTAGGTGGTGAATTTTCATAAGTATCTTTTTTTATACTACAAAGAAACAGAAAATATTTAGCCTTTAATAAATTTCTTTAAAGAGACTATCAATTTATCACTGTCTTCAACATGACTCATATGACCACTAGAAAGTTCTTGTAAAGGGGTATTTGTTCGTTTTGACTCGTCTATAATCGATTGATAACTTACTATCGGATCGTGAATTCCTGCAATAATCAATCGTTTATCAATAGTTTGTAAAACAGCTTCTTTATTTTCTCTTAACTGCATTCCTTTTGTTGCTGCAATATAACCTTGAACGCTAGTTTTTAAAGCTGCTGTTTTTATTTGCACTATTTCTTTCGGGAATTTTGCTCGTGCTTTAGTTGTAAATAAATTTGAAATAGACATCTTTACTAAATTATCATAATTAGTTTGTGCCATTTCACAGGCTCTTAAACGCAGTTTTTTTCGTTCTTCAGAATCTGCTTGTGCTGTTGAATTTAACAAACACAAACCTTTTATGTTTTCTAAATGTTTTTCTGCAAACGCTAAGGAAACGTATCCACCCATTGAATGGCCAATCATATAAAATTTTCTTAGTCGAAGTAAATTAAGTACTTCTTTTACCGCTTCACTCATTTCGGTCATCGAATGTACATAACCAATACAAGCGGTACTTCCATGCCCTAATAAATCAATACAAATCACACGATTTTTTTTAGACAATTCTTCAGTGATTCCTTTCCACATTGTCGAATTCTCTAAAAAACCATGTAACAACACCACAGCACTTCCTTTTCCTACGTCTGAATATGCTATTTTACTATTTTTATAAGTGATAACCTTTTGCATATTGCAAAAATATGTATCTTTCGCTAGTATTTATTGTAAAAGCATGCTAACATCACCTTTTTCTTTACTATCAACAAAAGCAGAAAAAAACCTTACTTTTTTTCTTGCTATTGCTACCACTAGTATATTATTTAGCATGTTAAACATCGATTATTATTTAATAAATGATGTTTGTAAAAACGGAATATTATCTTTCGAACTAGCAAAAGACATGCAAGTATCAGAAGCTATTTTAAACTCTTGGAATACACAAGCAAAAATTAATGCAGGGATTAGTTTGGGATTAGACTTTTTATTTCTGATGATTTACCCACCATTGATAGCCTTGTTAATTCACAAACTTAATAAAATACTTTGGACAGGGAAACCGGTTTATCAAGTGGGACTTATCTTACTGTTTTCACAATTTTTTACGGCTATTTTTGATGCTATCGAAAATACCTGTTTGATACAATTGTTATTGGGTAGCACAAATAAACTATGGGCCTTAGCCGCCTACTATTTTGCTTTTATGAAATTTACTCTAATTTCAATTGCGCTTATATACCTAGCTATAAATTTTATCCTTCTTATCATTAAAAACACCACCAACACAAATGAATAAAACAAAAGATATATGTATTACTGGTTTTGCCTTGTTTTCTATGTTTTTTGGCGCTGGAAATTTAATTCTACCGCCTTTTTTAGGTAAAAATGCTGGAGATTTATGGAGTTGGGTAACAATTGGTTTTTTTATTACCGCTGTATTCATACCTATTTTAGGAATTTTAGCACACGCAAAATTACAAGGAACTTTATATGATTTTGGTAAAAAAGTATCACCACTTTTTAGTACTGTTTATTGCCTTATCATATACACAATTTCAATTGCTTTACCAGCACCAAGAACAGCTTCGGTTACCCACGAAATGGCAATTGCACCTTATTTTAATGTTAACTCATTAATAACAAGTAGTATTTATTTTGGATTGGTTTTTATTTTTGTAATCAATAGATCGAAAATATTAAATTTACTAGGAAAATTTCTAACCCCATTAATTATCTTAATTCTACTAGCAATTATTTTTATTGGAATATTCTCTACTCCTGGAACAATGATTCCGTCTACCATTAAAACACCTTTCATTAGCGGGTTATTAGAAGGATATCAAACCTTTGATGCTATTGGAGCTATTGTTGTTGGTGGTATTTTAGTCGTTTCGTTAAATTTTAATAAAAAAACTTCTTTTAAAGTTAAAAAAGACCTGATTACCAAAGCAGGATTTATCGCAGGATTAGGGCTTTTAATTATTTACGCAGGACTTATTTACAACGGTGCATTGTTCAACTCAGTTTTTAACAATGAAGCCACTCGGTCAGAAGTTTTAACTACCTTAAGTACTCAAACTCTTGGTAATATTGGTACCACTTTTTTAAGTCTGTTAGTTAGCTTAGCATGCTTTACAACAGCCGTAGGTATTATTACAGGAACAGCAGATTATATAAAAGGCATTACAAATAATTTACGAGAAACCTACATAACAACAGCTATTATTGGTTGTGTATTAGGTGTTATAGTTGGGCAGTTTGATGTACGTGATATTATAAACATTGCCTTACCTGTATTAATGTTTATCTACCCGATTACCATCGTTTTAATTATTTTAAATGTTATTCCTAACAAATACGCTTCTGCGCTAGTTTTTAAAGTAGTTGTTATAACTACATTTATTTTTAGCATTCCAGATTTTTTAGAATTTTTTATTGATAAAAATTATTTAACCGAAATTAAGAATCTAATTCCCTTAGCAAATCAGCATTTAGGATGGGTATTACCCGCAGTTATAGTTTATATTTTAACGAATATGTTAGCATCAAAAAAGCTTGCATAATGCAAGCTTTTGAAATATTTTATGTTGTGGCGATTAAAATCGATATCCTAAATTAATTCCCACTCTTGGTACTACTGAGCGAGACTCTGAAGTAAGCATATTTCTTCCTAAACCACCATATACATCAATAACAAAACCACCACCAGAAATATATTTAGAACCTAAAGCAATACCTAAAGCACCATCTGTATATTCATTATTGTTTTTGATTCCGTTATTAATACCTAAAAAAACTTCTCCAAAATAATTCCAATTATTATTGTCGGTAAAATAATGACGAAAATATGGCGTAATCATCCATTCTTCATTGTATCTAAAATCAGATGATTTTTTTTCAAAATTAAATAATGCTGAAATTCCTATCGATGAACGACTAGCTGTGTAATGTTCATAAGATACTTCTATCGTTTTTAACGCTAATGCATCTAAAATATCAACTTTAACTTCTTTTTGGGCTTGTGCTAATGCGCTGATAAAAATAACAGCTATTAAAAGTATTTTTTTCATATTTAAATTTTAAATCAATTATAATTTTAACTAACTATCAATTACAATACCACAAAAATACATTAAATGTATAATGTGCTGCAAAAAATAAAATATTGTTTTTTTATTAAGAACAATTGCAATCAGTACTGCAACCCTGACTTTTTTTAGTTTTAATAAAGAATTTTTTCACTAAAAAAAACACCGCCAAACCTACTATTATATATGTAATAATTTCTTGCATTAACTTAGTATTTGATATGCTGCAAATGCCGATAAATATGCCAATATTCCCATACCCACCAATTGTACTATTGGCCATTTCCAACTTTTAGTTTCTCTTTTAACAATCGCTAAAGTTGCCATACATTGCATCGCAAAGGCGTAAAACAGCAATAAAGACATTCCTGTTGCAAAATTAAAACGCTTCTCGCCAGTTTCCTGATTTATCTCAGCGGCCATTTTTTCTTTAATTGTTGAAATATCTTCCTCGTTATTTTCAACACTATAAATCGTTGCCAACGTACCAATAAACACTTCTCTTGCAGCAAACGAAGCTATTAACCCAATTCCTATTTTCCAATCGTATCCTAATGGTTTCACTGCTGGTTCAATTGCTTTTCCTGCAATACCTATATAAGAATTCTCTAATTTAGCAGAAGCTATTTTTTGTGATAACTCGGTTGCTGATAATTGCTGATTTGCAATATTTTCTGTTACACTTTTCTCTGCATTTTTAAATGATGAAGGCCCGTTTGATGCCAAAAACCACAATACAATTGAGATGGCTAAAATTATTTTACCTGCTCCAAAAACAAAAGCTTTCGTTTTTTCTAACACATCGAAAAACACATTTTTAACTGATGGTAATTTATAATTAGGCATTTCCATTACAAAAAACGACGTGTTTTTTATTTTCAATGTTTTATGTAAAATATAGGCACCAATAATTGCAGCAGCAAAACCAAGAGCGTATAACCCCAATAACGTTAGTCCTTGTAAACTTAAAATTCCGAAAATTTTAGTATCAGGAATTATTAAAGCAATTAAAATTGCATACACCGGTAAACGTGCCGAACAGGTTGTAAATGGCGTTACTAATATGGTAATCAATCGTTCTTTCCAACTAGAAATAGTTCGTGTTGCCATTATTGCTGGTATTGCACATGCGGTACCCGAAATTAACGGAATTACACTTTTTCCACTCATTCCAAAACGACGCATTACTTTATCCATCAAAAAAACCACTCTACTCATATAGCCAGTTTCTTCTAAAACAGCTATGAATAAAAATAAAATGGCTATCTGCGGAATAAAAATAACAACACCTCCAATTCCAGGAATTATTCCTTCGGTTAATAAATCGGTAAACATTCCGTTTGGTAAATTTGCTTTTGTAAACTCAGCAATATTTGCAAATAAACCGTCTATCAAATCCATCGGGGTAGATGCCCAATCGAAAACAGATTGAAAAATCAACAATAATAATCCGAAGAAAATAACATAACCGAATATTTTATGAGTAAAAACCTTGTCTAACTTTGCTCTTAAATCAGTTGCCTTAGAAGCATCAACAGTATAATTTTCCTTTAAAATTAAATTGATATTCTGATAACGGTAAATTGTTTCTTTGTGCTGATATTTTTTCTGCTTAGCAGCATTAGCTCCAAACAATTCTAGTTGTTTTTTTTCATCATCAGAAAGCAAAGATGTATGCTGTTTTGTTAGCATCATCCATAATTCATACGATGAAAAATTAGCATTTATTTTTTGTAATTCATTAAAGTAAGCTGCATCAATTTTAGTGGTAATTTCTTTAAAGTTCGAAGCTGTTTTTAAATCTTTATAATTCTCTATCTCTTTTTTTACAGCAGTTACTCCTTCATTTTTTCTTGCTGATATTAAAACTACTTTTGTCTGTAATGATTTTTCTAAATTTTCAACATCAATTGTAATTCCTTTTCGTTGCATTTGATCAGCCATATTTAAGGCCAAAATTGTAGGAATTTCTAAATCTTGAATTTGAGAAAATAGTAATAAATTTCGTTTTAAATTCTCTACATCAGCAACCACCACAATAACATCTGGCTTTTCGTCTTCTTGAGAATTTAATAAGGTTTTTAAAACAATACTTTCATCAATCGATGTTGGATTTATGCTATAAGTTCCAGGTAAATCGGTTATAATTGCCGAGGTTTGCGCTGATATTTTACAGATTCCTTGTTTTTTATCAACCGTTACACCTGGGTAATTACCTACTTTTTGATTTAAACCTGTTAATTGATTAAATAATGATGTTTTTCCGGTATTCGGATTTCCAACTAAAGCTACTTTAATACGCTTACTCATCAGTTATATTTTGGTAATTACAATTTTACTTGCCGTTTCTTTTCGTATTGCTAAATGACTTCCGTTAACACAAATATAAATTGGGTCGTTAAAAGGAGCAACTTGTAATAACTTTACTTCGGTTCCTGGTAAACAGCCCATTTCTAATAATTTTAAAGGGATGATATCTAAACATTCTTCAGATATAATTCCGCGTTCTCCGATAAGTAAAGTTGCAATTGAATTCAAAATATCAAGTATAAATTGGCTTGCAAAGATACTAAAATAGAACCATTCTAAACAATAAGACCTTAACAATCTCATCTTTCTTTTTATTGGTTGTTCTCTGTATTTGAAATCTTATATTTGTTGCATGACTTTCGATCAAATCATAGGGCAAGAACACATTAAAAAACACTTACAGCAATCTGCTGAAAATAACCGAATACCACATGCGCAACTTTTTATTGGTAAAGAAGGTTCAGGTACTTTACCAATGGCTATTGCTTATGCACAATTTCTGCTATGTAAATCATCTAACAACGAAGAAGCTTGTAATATAAAATGTAATAAATTACAACATCCCGACTTGCATTTTGCTTTTCCCGTAACCACAAACGATGTAGTAAAAAAACATCCTGTTAGTAATTTATTTTTAAATGATTGGAGAAGTTTTATTGAAAAACAGCCTTACGGAAGCATTTTTGATTGGTCTAAACATATTGGAGTAGAAAATAAACAAGGTCAGATTGGGGTTGATGAAGCTCAGGATATTGTTAAAAAATTACAGTTAAAATCATACGAAGGTGGATTTAAAGTGATGATTATTTGGATGGCTGAAAAGATGAACATTGCAGCTTCCAATAAATTATTAAAGCTGATTGAAGAACCGCCAAACAAAACCATTTTTTTATTAATTACTGAAGGTGAGGGGCAGATTATAAATACCATAAAATCTCGCTGCCAGGCATTAAATTTTCCTTCTTTAAGTGATGCTGATATTGCCAATACTTTGGTTAAAAATGAAAACATTACAGAAAACGAAGCAGTTAAAATAGCCCATCAATCTGAAGGAAATTACAACAAAGCATTACATATTTTAAATAACAATTCTAACGATTTAATTTTTGAAGAATGGTTTATTACTTGGATTCGTGCTGCCTTTAAAGCCAAAGGAAATGCTGCTGTAATTCAAGATTTAATTGGTTGGTCTGAAGTTATTTCAAAATCGGGTAGAGAAACACAAAAACAATTTTTACAATATTGCTTACAATTTTTCAGGCAAGCATTACTACTAAATTACGGAACACCAGATTTAGTTTTTTTAGAAACAAAATCTGCCAACTTTCAATTATCAAAATTTGCACCGTTTATTCATAGTACAAATATTTTGGTTATTGAAAAGGAAGTAGGTGATGCTCAATATCATATTGAAAGAAACGGAAATGCTAAAATAATTTTGTTAGATTTATCTATAAAACTAACACGTTTATTACATACTAAAGAAGAAAAAATAAAATTATAATTTTGCTAAAAATTAAAAACATATCACTCCGAATTAGAATCTTCCTTTCCATGATATTATTGGTGTTACTAGCATCAATTTTAATTATTAGCGTTACCATATTTCAATATGGTGAACAAACAGACGATTATAATACGCTACGTTTTAACAGAAAAGAAAGTGCTACAAAACAAGATATTGAAATTGAGTTAAAACGCAAGACAACCTATGCGGTTACTACTAATAATTTAGCTAAAATTTTTCAAGATCGTATTTATGATATTGCCTACGTGCATAAACTTACCATATCTATGTACGATATGGAAGGGCTACTTTTAAAATCGTCTATTCCTTATAATTTTGATAAAAAAGAAGGTAAAAACTTAGCTTCAGAAATCATTGTAGAACTTGCTAATAACTCTAATCATAAAGTTATAAAAGACAAAGATGAAAAAGGAATAACCTACCAATCTTCTTACACTTACATAAACGATACACGTTTTAAAAGAATTGGTATTTTAAAATTACAAATAGCACAGGATAACGAAGAACAAAAGCACGAATTACGTGAATTTATATCTCGCTTATTACTAGTTTATCTATTAATGTTTATCATCGCTATTTCGTTAGCTTATTTTTTATCAAGCTATATTACACGCTCTATTCAAACGATTTCTGAAAAAATTAAAGAAACACGTTTAAATCAGCGTAATGAAAAAATCACCTTGAATTCTGCTAGTTCAGAAATAAATTCTTTGATTGATTCTTACAATAATATGATTGATCAATTAGAAGAAAGTGCCGTAAAACTTGCTAGAAGTGAACGTGAACAAGCTTGGAGAGAAATGGCAAAACAAGTAGCGCATGAAATAAAAAATCCGCTAACACCAATGCGTCTTTCTGTACAGAGTTTCGATAGGCGATTTAATCCTGAAGATCCGAAGATTAAAGAAAAGATGTCTGAATATAGCGAAACATTAATTCAACAAATTGATGTAATGAGTTCTATCGCTTCTGCTTTTTCCGATTTTGCGAAAATGCCTACTCAACGTAGAGAAAAATTAGATGTTGTTGATGTTGTTAAACATTCTTTAGATATTTTCTCTGAAGATTACATACATTACATTCCGCAAGAAAGCGAGCTATTTGCTAACTTAGATAAAACCCAATTGATAAGAATTTTAACTAATTTGATAAAAAATGCAACACAAGCAATTAAAAAAAGTGAACCAAATCCTAAAATTGAAGTAAAAGTAACTTCTGATGGAAATAACGTGAAAATTACCGTTTCTGATAACGGAAAAGGAATTACTGATGAAAATAAAGAATTAATTTTTGAACCTAAATTCACCACCAAAACAAGCGGAATGGGCTTAGGTTTAGCTATGATAAAAAATATAATTGAAGCGTACGACGGCTCTATCAGCTTTACATCAAAAGAAGATATCGGAACTGTTTTTACCGTAATTTTACCTAAAACTTAATCAAATGAATTTCGAAAACATCTTAGTATCTATTACTAACGGATTAGCAACAGTTACCATTAACAGACCTAAAAAATTAAATGCTTTAAACAGTGCTACAATTGAAGAATTAAGTACTGCTTTTGAAACTTTAGAAGATGATATCAATGTAAAAACAATCATTATTACTGGTAGTGGAGAAAAAGCATTTGTAGCAGGTGCTGATATTTCTGAGTTTGCAAATTTCTCTGTAGAAGAAGGAGCTAGATTAGCTAGACTAGGGCAAGAATCTTTATTTGATTTAATTGAAAACTTAGCAACTCCTGTAATAGCTGCCATAAATGGTTTTGCTTTAGGTGGCGGATTAGAATTAGCAATGGCTTGTCATTTTAGAATAGCATCAGACAATGCAAAAATGGGATTACCAGAAGTGTCTTTAGGTGTAATTCCTGGTTACGGTGGTACGCAACGTTTACCTCAATTAGTTGGTAAAGGAAAAGCCATGGAATTAATTATGACTGCTGGAATGATTTCTGCAGAAGATGCCAAACAATGGGGATTAGTAAACCATGTGGTAACCCAAGATGAGTTAGTGCCTTTAGCAGAAAAGTTAGCTAGTAAAATAATGCGTAATTCTTCTGTAGCAATTAGCGCAGCAATTAGAGCCGTAAACGACAATTTTAAAGATGGCGTAAATGGTTTTGAAACTGAAATTGTTGAATTTGGTGATTCTTTTGGTACCCAAGATTTTAAAGAAGGAACTACTGCTTTTTTAGAAAAAAGAAAACCAATTTTTCCTGGGGAATAAAAATTTAAATTTAATCATAAAAAAAAGCATTTAGGTTTTAAAATCTAAATGCTTTATTTCTTAAGGGGAATCATTAATAACAGGGGGATTATCAAATCATACTGTAAATATATACAATATTAACACATACACAACATTTATTTAAAAAATTTACCATAAAGTATTTTTTTTAAACAAAACATTGAAATATATTTATTTTACTCCGTTCCATTCATCATGAAATTGTTGTAAGAAACTTTGCATATAATTATGCCTTTCTAAAGCTATTTTTTTTCCTGTTTGAGTATTCATTTTATCTTTAAGAAGTAATAACTTTTCATGAAAATGATTGATTGTTGGTGCAGTAGATTTTTTATACTCGTCTTTTGTCATATTTAAATTAGGAGCAATTTCAGGATCATATAAAGCCCTGTTTTTAAATCCGCCATAATTAAAGCAACGAGCAATTCCTATCGCTCCAATCGCATCTAACCTATCTGCATCTTGAATTACACTTAGTTCTGGTGAACTAAATTTTTCTCCGCTTGCCAAACTTGTTTTAAAAGAAATATATTGAATAATATTTTCTACATGTATAATAATCTCTTCGTTAACTTGTTGACCTTCTAAAAACTCACGCGCTAACTTTGGCCCAACAGTTTCATCTCCGTTATAAAATTTAGCATCTGCAATATCATGTAACAAAGCACCTAATGACACTATAAACCCATCCACCGTTTCATCTTTTGCAATTAATAAAGCATTTTTATACACACGCTCTATATGAAACCAATCGTGTCCTCCTTCTGCACCTTGTAATCTTTCTTTTACAAAGGTTATTGTATTTTCTATAATTTGCTCTTTATTCATACCTCAAAAATAAAAAATCCTGTGCTAATGAATAACACAGGACTGTAATAATATAAAAATACATTTTTTAAACCGTAATCGATTCTTTAATCAAATTATTAGCAACTAAATATTCCGCTATTTGTATAGTATTCGTTGCGGCTCCCTTACGAAGGTTATCAGAAACAACCCAAAGATTTAAAGTATTTTCTTGAGATTCATCTCTACGAATTCGTCCTACAAAAACTTCATCTTTATTATGTGCAGTAATTGGCATTGGGTATAAATTATTCGCTACATCATCTTGTACTATAATTCCGTTTGTATTGTCTAAAATATCACGAACTTCTTTTAAATCAAAATCATTTTTAAACTGTACGTTTACAGCTTCAGAGTGCCCTCCTGCAGTAGGAATTCTAACTGCAGTTGCTGTAACAGAAAAAGAAGCATCACGTAAGATCTTCTTTGGTTCTTTTACCAATTTCATCTCTTCCTTAGTGTATCCGTTTTCTAAAAATACATCGCAATGTGGCAAAGCATTTCTTCCTATTTTATGAGGATAAGCCATTTCACCTTCAATACCAGCCTCTTCGTTGGCTAATTGTTGTACTGCTTTTATACCGGTTCCTGAAACAGATTGATAGGTAGAAATAACCACACGTTTCATCGTGTATTTTTTATGCAAAGGCGCTAATGCCATTACTAACTGAATCGTAGAACAGTTAGGATTTGCAATAATTTTATCTTCTGATGTTAACACATCTCCGTTAATTTCTGGAACAACTAATTTTTTGGTAGAATCCATTCTCCAAGCAGAAGAATTATCAATTACTGTTGTACCAACTTCTGCAAATTTTGGTGCCCAAATTAAAGAAGTTTCACCTCCTGCAGAAAACAAAGCCAAATCTGGCTTCATATTTACAGCCGTTTCTAAACCAACAACAGTATATTCAGTTCCTTTAAATTCAATTTTATTACCAACTGAACGTTCAGACGCAACAGGAATTAATTCTGTTACACGAAAATTACGTTCTGCTAATATTTGTAACATTACATTACCTACCATTCCGGTGGCCCCTACAACTGCTACTCTCATTTTTTTAATATTAAGTGTGTTAATAAACTTTAATCTATACAAATACAAAGGTTTAAAAAAATTGAATTAGTTGTATCTATTTTTATTAAAATTTTTGGTTAAAGTTTAAAAAACATCAAATTGTAGTAAAAAGTGTGGTTTTAAACATTAAAAATCAAAAAAGAAGTACATTTGCAAAGATTTTATAGAAATCAACATACATTTTGACTAACTAAAAAAAGTATAGCATGCAACTGTACAATAAGTTAAGCGCAAAAGAACGCGCTGCATTAATTGACGAAGCCGGTAAGGATCGTTTAACAATTTCTTTCTATCAATATTTTAAGATAGAAAACCCACAATTATTTAGAGATAAATTATTCCTAGAATGGGATCAATTAGAGGTACTTGGTAGAACTTATGTTTCTTACGAAGGAATTAACGCACAAATGTCTGTTCCTGCGGAGAATTTCTTACAACTGAAAGAACAATTAGATGCAATTTCATTTTTAAAAGATATTCGTTTAAATGTTGCTGTTGAACACGATAATAAATCGTTTTTAAAGTTAAAAGTAAAGGTTCGTAACAAGATTGTGGCAGATGGTTTAAATGATGATACTTTTGATGTTACTGATAAAGGCGTGCATTTAAATGCTATAGAGTTTAATGAAATGTTAGCGAATCCAAACACAGTTTGTGTAGATATGCGTAATCATTACGAAAGTGAAATTGGGCATTTTGACGGTGCAATTACCCCTGATGTAGATACTTTTCGAGATTCTTTAGATATTATTGAAGAAGACTTAAAGGATAATAAAGAAGATAAAAATTTATTGATGTATTGTACTGGCGGAATTCGTTGTGAAAAAGCTTCTGCATATTACAAACACAAAGGTTTTAAAAACGTTTTTCAGTTAGAAGGCGGAATTATAGAATATACGCGTCAGGTAAAAGATGAAGGCGTTGAGAATAAATTTATCGGTAAAAACTTCGTTTTCGATCACCGAAGAGCTGAGCGAATTACTGATGATGTAGTTGCTAACTGTCACCAATGTGGTAAAGCTTGCGATGAGCATACAAATTGTGCTAACGAAGCTTGTCATTTACTTTTTATTCAATGCAATGAATGTGCTAAAAAAACTGAAAATACTTGTTCTACCGATTGTCAAGAAGTAATTCAATTATCTTTTGAAGAACAAAAAGAATTGAGAAAAGGAAAAGGAAATAGTAACAAAATATTTAAAAAAGGACGATCTGAAGTTCTTAAATTTAAAAAATAATTCAAATCAAAAGCACTCTTTCGAGTGCTTTTTCTTTTTAAATGAGTAATTTTATATTCTAATTTAGCATCTAAAAATGTCACTTCAACCAATACATCGTAAAATTATTCATGTAGACATGGATGCCTTTTATGCTTCGGTTGAGCAATTAGACAATCCTGACTTAAGAAACAAACCTCTTGCTGTTGGTGGTAATGAAATACGCGGTGTAGTTTCAGCAGCCAGCTACGAAGCTCGTAAATTTGGCGTTAGATCGGCTATGAGTGGCGTGTTAGCTAAAAAAAAATGTCCGCATTTAATATTTGTTCCTCCGAGGTTTGATCGTTACAAAGAGATCTCTTCTAAAATTAGAGCAATTTTTTACGATTATACCGATTTGGTTGAGCCACTTTCTTTAGATGAAGCTTATTTAGACGTTACCGAAAATAAAAAAAGTAATTTATCAGCTAGTTTAATTGCCAAAGAAATTCGTGAACGTATATGGAACGAACTCAAATTAAGAGCATCCGCAGGAATATCTATCAATAAATTTGTAGCTAAAATTGCTTCTGACATAAACAAACCTAACGGTCAAAAAACTATTAATCCTGATGAAGTTGTTCCGTTTTTAGAAGAGTTATCTGTCAATAAATTTTATGGCGTAGGTAAAGTTACCGCTGCTAAAATGCATAATTTAGGCATTTTTAAAGGGTTAGATTTAAAGAAAAAAACACTAGAAGAGCTTACTATTTTGTTTGGTAAATCTGGATTACATTATTACAATATTGTAAGAGGAATTCATAATAGCGAGGTAAAACCGAATAGAGTTCGGAAGTCGGTAGCTGCTGAAACTACTTTTAATGAAAATTTATCTTCTGAAATTTTTATGCTACAACGTCTTGAAAAAATAGCAGATGAGTTAGAACGCAGAATGAAAAAATCGAATACGAAAGGAAAAACAGTTACTTTAAAAATAAAATATAGCGATTTTACACAACAAACTAGAAGTAAAACTGTTGATAATTACATTCAGGATAAACAAAATTTTTATCCGATTATAAAAGAACTGTTATATCAAGAATCTTTAAAAAACTCCGTTCGTTTACTCGGCATTTCTTTTAGCAATTTAAATACAGAGATGAAAGAACCGATATGGGTACAATTAAAATTTAATTTTTAGACTAAAGGTATTCTTAAAGATACTTTTGTTCCACTTACATTCCCGTTTTCATCCGTTAAATCAATATATCTCAACGAATAATTTCCTTGATATTGTTCAGAAAAATTTTCTAATCTTTCTTTCGTTAAATCAATACCTATCGACTTTCTATTTAAGGTTTTATTACTTTTAATTTTAAAAGCCTCTTTACGACCAATTCCGTTGTCCTCTACTTCAATCTGATAAAAATCACCTGATATTTTATCAACCGATAATTGAACTCTTTTTTCTCCTTTCTTTGAAGATAATCCATGCCAAATAGAGTTTTCTAGAAAAGGTTGTAAAATTAATGGCGGAATCTTAACGGTTTCTAAATTAAGATTAGGATTAAAGTTTTCTTCATAAATAATTTCATTCGAAAAACGAATATTTTCAATACTCATATACAAAGCCATCGTTTTAAGTTCTTCTGAAAGAGGAACTTCTTTCACTGAAGATGACTCTAAAATACTTCTAATTAATTTTGAGAATTTATTTAAATAATGGACTGCGTTTTTCTGCTCGTTATTTATAATGTATAACTTAATAGAATTTAATGCATTGAATAAAAAATGAGGGTTCATTTGAATTCGCAAAGCATCTTGTTCCAAATGCAAAATTTGTTTATCATTTTTTAATAAACTTTGTCTGTATATTGAATATAATAAAACCCCAAATAAAGCTATGGATACCAGTGCAATAATTAAAATATTACGGTTTCTTAATAATTTAAGTTTAGCTATTTCGGTTTCTTTTGCTAAATGCTTTAACTTATTACTACTTACCTCGCTGTCGTATTTATTTATAAGACTATTCATATATCTAATATTATTACTACTAGATACTTGGTCTTCTAACGCTATAGATTTATGATAATATTCTAATGCTTCTTTATATTTTGCTTTTTTTTGATTTAATTCAGATAAATGTTTATACGATAAAATTAAACTCGATGGAGTATTATTTTCTAAACCTATTTTAAGTGATTTATCTAAATATTCTTCAGCTTCTTTATATTTATTTAATTTTATAAGTACCAACGATAATGTATTGTATACCGCAGACAAATAGTACTTATTTCCAATTTTTTCTATAGATGGAACTACTTCTATAATATAAGTATATGCTTCGTTATACTCTCCTTTTTTTATTAAAACATTTGCAATACTATTATGACATATTACTTTACCTAAACGATCTTTATTTAAGGTATTATATGCTAATGATTTTTTATAGCTCTTTAACGCTACATCTAAATCACCAATGTTTTCATGCGCAAACCCTATGTTCTGGTGATTTATTGCTAAACCTCTTATATCATTTAATTTTTCCTGAATAACAATTGATTCGTTAAATTTATCTAAAGCCTTTCCGTACTGTTTTAGCGTTAAATAAATATTACCGACACTATTAATTGCAATACTTTTACTCTTTTTAATATCATTACTCGGCGCTTTTATTTTAGCTATAATTTCTAAAACTCGCTGATGGTAACTTAAAGCAGATCTAATTTTATCTTGACGTCTATATACAACTCCTAACTGATTTAATGTTACCACTTCGGCTTCTATACTTCTTATTTTTATCGCTAATTCTAAAGCCTTATCATATTCCTCTATCGCCTTATCATATTCTGTAACATTCCGATAAGATCTTCCCTGAATATTTTTAGCGTATATAATGCCTAAATTATAATTGGCTTTTTTACTTTTTGATAAAAAAGAATCTATTTCTAAGTCTGTAAATCTAAAATTTCTAAATTTTTTCTGAAGCAAAAAGTAATTCACTTCCTTTTTAGATAACATACTAGAAGCTACACTATCCATCTTTTTCTGAGGAAGACAAATATTTGTAATCAAACAAAATAGAACTGTTATAAGGAAGTTTTTCATTATTAAAATTTTTCTAGAAAATCTGATTTTCTTTGACGTGAAACTGGAATTTTATGATTATCCTCTAAAACAACATAACCATCTGACTTTAAAAACTCTTTAATTTTATTTAAGTTTATAACAAATGAATTGTGAATTCTAAAAAAATGATCTTCAGGGAGTAATAAGTTTATTTCCTTTAACTTCTTTGTTACAACAATCTTCTTATTATTGGCTGTATGGATTGATGAATAATTTCCATCTGATTCAACAAATAAAATATCCGACTCTTCCAAGAAAATTAATTTTCCATCAGTATTTATAGTTATTTTTCTTTTATTAAACTTCCTATTAAATTTTGTTAGTATTTGATCAAACTTATCGTTGTTGTGGTTTTTTGAATGATGATTTTTAATTCGATTTACTGTTTCTTCTAAATCATCTGAATCTACAGGTTTAAGAAGGTAATCTATAGCTTCGTTTTTTAAAGCTTTTATTGCATATTCATTATAAGCTGTGGTAATAACTATTGCAAAATCTTTTTTATTTAGCTTTTCAAGTAATTGAAATCCATCCATGGTTGGCATTTCAATATCTAAAAAAAGGCAATCAATTGGATTTTCATTAATATACTTTATTGCTTTTTCGGCTTCTGTAAATGTTTGTATAATTTCTAAATCATTATTAAAATTAGACAATTCCCAAGTAAGACCTTGTATTGCCTTAGGTTCATCATCAACAATTACAGCTTTTAACATAAAGTAATATTTTTATATCAAATATAGCAGATATTTAATCAATACTAAAACCAAAAAAATGTAAAAACACGACTTAAAGCACGAGAAATATACCTAAAACAACAAAACAAAAACCATCTACACACAAACTCGCACCGTTTACACATAAACCTCTTTTTAAAATATATTTTAGTCGCATATTTGCACCATAATACACAAGGAAATCATATTGGTAAATTGGGGGATTAATCAATTAATGAAGTTATAAAAAAACACTACTTATCTAAGTAGTGTTTTTTGTTTTTGGATGCTTTCATAAAAAAACCAGCAAAATAAATTTACTGGTTTTCACTAATTTTTATCTAAGTAATTAACTATTTTATTTTCATCGATTTTGCAATTGCTTCTAATTCAAACAAAAAGTCACGCTTATTTACAGAAGGTGCGTAGGTAAAGCCTTCAAAAATAACCAACCGATTATTTTTCTTATCAATGATCGTATAATTTATAAACGGTCCAGCCATAAAATCATTTTTAACTTCCCATTTACCACGAGTTTCGTACGCTTTTTTCCCATCCAATTCTGCATCAAAAGTAAATGGCGTGTATGCTTGTTCGGTAATCATGTACATCCCTTCTTTACTTCCAGGTATGTGTTTTTTACCAATGGTATCACGTACCGCAGTAATATTATCTGCAACCGTGTTTTCATCTTTTAAAGGAACGCTGTATATTAAAATATTATTAGTTCCATCTCCTCTCGCGATTCCGCTTTTTAAACGTTGACGAAACCAAATAAAATCACCTGTATCTTCAACCAATCTAAACCTTTTAGGAATATCTAATGATAATCCTATATTCTGGATAGTTTTGAACTTGGTTTCATCTATACGATGCTTTTTAAAAATACGTTGAGTAAACCTAATATCCTCCTCTTTAAATAACTTAATAATTTCTTTTCCTCTGTTACTTAAAAGAGCTAATATTCCTGCTTCGTTTTTAGCCGTGGCATGCACTATAATTTGCGGAGAAGCATACCTGTTTTTCTCAACAGTGATGCCTTCTTTTTGACCTTCTTTAAGGATTAAAATAGCTTTTCCATGTCTCATAAAACTACTAAACCCTACCGGATCTATTTGACTAACCGATAATAAGGTTTCTGGCTGTGGTAAACCTACTTGATGCTCTCCAAAAACTTTACGAATTTGATCTCCTATTTTTCCTTCCCAATCTAACCCTTTTGTAACCACCATTATTTTGTTAGTGTTACCATTAGAGGTAGGTAAAGTGTAACCATCCTTACCATTACCTGTATTACATGATATTGTTAAAAGTACCAAAACAAGTAATATTATTGTTTTTTTCATAGTTTGTAGTTTTTAAACGTTGATTTTAGCTCTTAAAAATTTTAAGTTTCATTCCTGGTTTTAGACTTTTTACACTCCAAATATTGTTCCACTTTTTAATTTGCTCTATAGAAACTGATGGATATTTTTTAGAGATTGTCCACAATGAGTCTCCATTTTGTACTACATAAACATCATGCTTACCAGTTGGTACCTTATATTTTTTTTTAGAAACTTTTTTAGAAACGCCAATTTTCTTCGGATAAATACTTAAGCGTTGCCCTATTTTTAAACGATGGTTACGCATACCGTTCCAACGTTTTATATCACTAACTCTTACTCCAAACTTATTTGCTATTTTACCTAAATAATCACCGCTACGCACTTTATAACGGATGCGTTTATCCATCTCAAAATACTTAGGTAAAGGTTTTTCTCTTTTACTTTCATCTTCATTCGCTAAAACATAAATTTCTTTCTCTTTATCCAAAAAATCAATCATATTTTTTCGAGGCAAACGAACTGCGTAATTTTTATTTTTTACATAAGGGATGATATCTAATTTGTAAGACGGATTTAAAAAAGATAGCAATTCTGAATCTATCTTTGTTTTTTCTGAAATCTGATCAAAACTAACCGTTCTTTTTACGCGAACAGTATCGGTTTCGAAATGAAAAATATTAGGTGGTTCTGGATAAATTCCATGTTCTTCGGCATATTCGAAAATATACATAGTTGCATAAAATGCAGGCACATAACTTGCGGTTTCGCGAGGTAAAAACGGACGAATATTCCAATAATTACGGTAACCTCCTGAACGTTTTATTGCTTTTGAAACATTTCCAGGCCCCGAATTATAAGCTGCCAAAGCCAAATCCCAATCACCAAAAATTCTATATAACTGACTTAAATATTTACACGCTGCAATTGTTGCTTTTACAGGATCTTGGCGCTCATCAACATACGAATTTACCTTTAAATCAAACTGAACTCCTGTACCATACATAAATTGCCATAAACCTGTTGCGCCCACTCTAGAGCGAGCTGCGGGACGTAAAGCAGATTCTACAATCGCTAAGTATTTCATTTCTAACGGAACATCAAACTGATCTAAGTACTGCTCGAACATCGGAAAGTAATATTGCGCCTTTGCCATTAATGCCGGATAATATCTTTTGCGATGTTTTAGGTAACTATTAATTACTTTTTCTAATGACGGATTATAAGCTAAGTGAAATGGCGTTTTTAAATCTAAATCTGTTAACCTTTTTTTTAATAAATCTGAAGAAAGAATGGTAGTTGTATTACCTATAATATCTTTATCGTTAATCACATATTGAATACTATCAAATAATGATGAATTAAACTTTTCTTCAATCAATAAACTATCAATAATTTTTAAATCTGCATCAGAATATAATTCTTCTGCCTGTTTTATTTTGATAGAATCTATGGCAACCAAAGTTGAATCAACAATTGTTTTAGGTATCAAAATACTATCAACAGGTTGCTGTGCAAAAATTGATGTTGTAAAAAAAAGTAGTATTAGTAGGTTTCGCATATTTTTATTTTAAATATCTAATTCAACCACAATCGGACAGTGATCCGAATGTTTTGCTTCGGGTAAAATATAGGCTCTTGAAATTTTTTCTTTTAACGGCTCTGAAACCATCGCATAATCTAAACGCCAACCTTTGTTATTGGCTCTAGAATTTGCGCGATAACTCCACCAAGAATACTCTTGTCTTTCTGGATTTAAATAACGAAAACTATCTGTAAATCCGCTGTCTATAAATTTAGTTAACCACTCTCGTTCTTCGGGTAAAAAACCTGAAACTCCTTTCATTTTAGGATTGTGAATATCAATAGCTTCGTGACAAATGTTATAATCACCGCAAATCACTAAATTCGGAATCGTTTTTCTTAAATTAGCGGCATATGCTAAGATTTCATCCATATAATTGAACTTATAATCCAATCTTGCAGCATTAGTTCCTGAAGGTAAATACATACTCATTACCGAAACATTATCAAAATCTACACGTAAATTTCTCCCTTCAAAATCCATCGACTCAATTCCCGTTCCGTATTCAATATGATTTGGTTTTTCTTTACAAAAAACAGCTACTGATGAGTAGCCTTTTTTTTGTGCTGAAAACCAATAATGATAAGGATAACCAGCATTTTCGAACTCCGTTACATCTAACTGTTCCTTATGTGCTTTGGTTTCTTGAATACAAATTACATCTGGATTTGCAGCCTGCAACCAATCGATGAATCCTTTTTTTAATGCGGCACGAATTCCGTTTACGTTGTATGAGATTATTTTCATTAATCTAAAAATATTGGTTTTTTAAGAAAAATCCACGTTAGCTGTTTCTTTTCTCCTGTTTGCGTTTGAATTATTTTTTTTCTTGGTGATAAAAAATATCCTAAAGCAATTGCTAACGCCATTCGAACCCAACTTGGCTCTACATGAAATACTTTATCTAAAATCAGTAAAAAAAAGATTGCTAAAAGAGGATAAATAATTCTGTGAATTTTCTTTATTAATTGTATCATTTAATCTAAAATAATAGGCTTTTTTAGAAAAAACCAAGTAATTTGAGTTTTCTCTCCAGACTCAGTTTGTATTTTCTTTTTCCTAGGAGAAACCAGTACTGCAAAAAAAGCAGAAACAGCTATTCTGATTCCTAAACTTTCAATATTAAATACTTTATCTAGAATTGCACTTACAAGAAGTACTACTAGAAAAACTACAATAAAGCTGTTTTTAGCTAAAAACTTCATCCTAAATATTCATTTCAGGAATTTCTCCGTTTACAATTAAAGTTCCTGCGGTAGCTTCTTGAATTTCTTCAACCGACACACCTGGAGCTCTTTCTAGTAAATGAAAAGCACCTTCTTTAACTTCTAATACCGCTAAATTGGTAACCACTTTGGTAACGCAACCAACACCTGTTAAAGGCAAAGAACATTCTTTTAATATTTTAGATTCGCCACGTTTGTTGGTATGCATCATAGCAACAATAATATTTTCTGCTGACGCAACTAAATCCATCGCGCCACCCATTCCTTTTACCATTTTTCCTGGAATTTTCCAGTTAGCGATATCACCGTTCTGAGCAACTTCCATCGCCCCTAAAACGGTTAATTGAACGTGTTTACCACGAATCATAGAAAAGCTAGTTGCTGAGTCGAAAATAGAACCACCATCTAAAACAGTAACGGTTTGTTTACCTGCATTTATTAAATCGGCATCTTCAGTTCCTTCAACAGGAAAAGGTCCCATACCTAACAATCCGTTTTCTGATTGAAACTCCACTTCTATTCCTTCAGGTATATAATTTGCTACTAAAGTCGGAATTCCGATACCTAAATTAACGTACCATTTATCTTGTAATTCTTTCGCTATTCTTTGTGCTATTTGTTGTTTACTTAATGCCATTTTGTTACGCTTTAGGAGTTACAGTTCTTTGCTCAATTCTCTTTTCATATTTTTCTCCTTGAAAAATACGTTGCACAAATATCCCTGGAATATGTATTTGATTAGGATCTAATGTTCCTGCTGGCACTAGCTCTTCTACTTCTGCAACTGTAATCGTTGCTGCACCACACATATTCGGATTAAAATTACGCGCTGTTCCTTTAAAAATTAAATTTCCTGCTGTATCTCCTTTCCATGCTTTTACAAAGGCATAATCTGCTTTAAACGCAGGCTCTAATACATACATTTTTCCATCAAACTCACGAGTTTCTTTTCCTTCTGCTACTTCTGTTCCGTAGCCTGCTGGTGTATAAAACGCTGGAAAACCTGCTTGTGCAGCTCTACATTTTTCAGCTAAAGTTCCTTGTGGTGTTAATTCTACTTCCAACTCACCAGATAACATTTGACGTTCAAACTCATCATTTTCTCCTACATAAGAAGAAATCATTTTTTTAATTTGTTTATTTTGAAGTAACAAACCTAGTCCAAAATCATCTACTCCTGCATTGTTAGAAATACAGGTAACATTTCTTATATTTAATTTTACCAACTCAGCAATTGCATTTTCTGGTATTCCGCATAAACCGAAACCTCCTAACATAAAAGTCATAGAGTCTTTTACACCTGCAACAGCTTCTTGTACGTTATTTACTTTTTTATTTATCATTGTAATTGTTTGTTTAATGCTAAAAAAAATATTCAACCCTCTTATAAAACAGATGCCTATTAAAAATCTGTTTCTTCTTCTGAAGGGTTATCTCCTTCTGTCTCTTCACCTTCTTTTACCTTGGCACAATTAATTTCTATTGAAAGTTTTTGCGAAGGTTTTTCAAAATCTGTTTGACTAATATTTAATGTTTTATCAGCATAACATTTTTGCATAAATAACGCCCATGTTGGTAACGACATTGCTGCTCCTTGTCCTTTACCAATTCCAGCGAAATGCGTTGCTCTGTCTTCACCACCTGTCCAAACACCAGTTGCTAAATTAGGTACAATTCCCATAAACCAACCGTCAGACTGATTTTGAGTTGTTCCTGTTTTTCCGGCAATTGGATTTGTAAATTTATAAGGATGTCCAGTAATATAATCTGGGTATTTACCCAGTAAACGTAAACGAATACCTGATCCACCTGTTGTTACCCCTTTCATTAAATCTAACACAACATATGCCGATTCTTCACTTAAAACTTCTTTTGTTTCTGGTACAAACTCCTGTAAAACTGTTCCGTTTTTATCTTCTATACGAGTGATCATCATCGGACTTACACGTAATCCTTTGTTTGCAAAAGTTGAATACGCACTTACCATTTCTATCAACGATAATTCTACCGCACCTAAAGCAATTGACGGATTTGCTTCAATTTTAGATTTTATTCCTGCTGACTCCGCTAAACGTGCTACATTTATTGGAGAAACTTTATCAATTAATTGAGCTGACACCACATTAACTGAATTTGCTAATGCTTTTTTTAATGTTAACTCTCCTCCGTATTTATTATCTGAGTTTTTAGGCGTCCAATCTTCTGGCATACCATATTTTTCTTTCGGAATCGTATATAAAACATTCGGTAACTTGTCACAAGGCGACATTTTTAACTGGTTGATTGCTGTTGCGTATACAAAAGGTTTAAAAGTAGAACCTACTTGCCTTTTTTGTTGCTCTACAGCATCGTACTTAAAATATTTGTGATTAATACCTCCTACCCAAGCTTTAATATGACCCGTTTGTGGCTCTATAGATACTAAACCTGAACGTAAGAAATGTTTATAGTAACGAATAGAATCATACGGTGTCATTACCGTATCACGTTCTCCTTTCCAAGAAAAAACACGCATATCAACATCTGTATTAAAAGACTTTTCTATTTCTTTTTCTGATTTACCTGCTGCTTTTAAACGTTTATAACGCGTTGAACTTCTTTTACCACGTTTTAAAATATTTAAAACCTGTGATTTATCTAAATCATAAAAAGGGGCATTTTTATTTCTTTTTTGTTCTTTAAAGAAAAAAGATTGCAAGTTTGCCATATGTTCTCTACTCGCTTCTTCTGCATATCGCTGCATACGAGAATCAATTGTAACATGTATTTTTAATCCGTCTTTATAAATATTATAAAACTCTCCATTGTCCTTCGGATTTTCTTTAGCCCATTTTTTTAAACGTTGCTTTAAGTTTTCTCTAAAATAAGTTGCTAATCCATCACTATGACTTTCTGGTGTGAAATTTATTTTTAAAGGCAATTTTTGTAATGAGTCTTTTTCTTTCTCTGTAATAACATCATTTTTTGCCATTTGAGCAAACACCACGTTTCTGCGCTGTAACGATTTATTTCTTGATATTTTTCTATGAGGATTAAACTGTCGTGGGTTTTTTAACATAGCTACTAAAATAGCAGACTCTTGTAAATCTAACTCCATAGGTTCTTTACCAAAATAAATACGTGCCGCAGAACGAATACCAGTTGCACTAAAAAGAAATCCCTGCGTATTTAAATACATCGTTGCTATTTCTTCTTTGGTGTATTGACGCTCTAATTTTACTGCCAATACCCATTCTTTTAATTTTTGAGTAAGTCTTTTAATTTTATTACTTGCTCCCCCTTTATTAAAAAGATTTTTGGCTAACTGCTGTGTAATTGTACTTGCTCCTCCTTCAGTTCCTAGTTTTGAAACTGCTCTCGCCAAACCTCTAAAGTCTATACCAGAATGTTCGTAAAAACGTTCATCTTCTGTAGCAACTAATGCTTTTATTAAATTTTTAGGTAAATCTTTATATTGAATTGGAGTTCTATTTGCTTTTATGTAATATTTTCCTAATGTTTTTCCGTCAGAAGAGATAACTTCTGTTGCTAAATCTTCTTTAGGATTTTCTAACTCTTCAAAAGTCGGAAGTTCACCAAAAACGCCCCAAGAAGCTAGTAAAAATAGTAATCCCAGTAAAAGGAAACCTCCTAATATGACACCCCAAAACCATTTGATATATTTACTAAAGTTAGTTGTTGTTTTTTCTTTCATTATTGTAATTTTTCAATTCTAAATCCCACTTCAGAAATTCCTTTAAGCTCTTCAATTCCTGCAATTTCACCATTTTTTCTCATGGCTTGGTTAATTTTAAATGTATATTCTCCTGTTCTTGGAAATATGATGTTTTCTTTATAAAAAAGTTTATTTTCTTTAATACTTGAAAGTCCTTTTCCTAAAAATTCACCTGTAACATCAGTCATATCATACTCTAAAGTATCAATAATTACTTGTCCGTCAGGGAAATTTATTTGAGCTATTAAAAACAAATTACTATACTCGTAATCTTTATTATTTCTAAGATTTATAAAAAGATTTCTCTTGTTTATAGAATCTTTTACAGGAAAAGTAAACGCAACCGTATTACTCTTATTCCAAGAGTTTTTTGGTAGCGTAATATACTCGTCAAAAACTCTTTTAGCATCACACGACGTAATTATAAAAACAGTTAAAAAGAGGATATATATACTATTCTTTTTCATTCTTTTTTTCGTTATTTTTAGCCTCATTAGGCTTTTTTCTTCTCTGATTGTTATTTCTTCTCTTCTGATTGTTCGGTTTTTTATTTTGAGATTGAACGTTTGTATCGCTCTTTTCACTTTCTGATTTCGGGTTGTTTACTCTAGGAGCATTTCTTGGTTTTGGTTTCCTAGTAGCTACCGTTTTTTTATCAGCATCCTTATTTACCACTTTACGTACTGGTTTTCTTTGAGGACTTTTATTAGATTTTTCATCAGCAGATTGAACACCACCACTTTTATTTACAGGATTTCTTTGAGGCCTTCTTTTTGGTTTTGTTTCAGGAGATCCAACACTTCTATTTTTGTTTGCTGGTTTTCTTTGTGGGCGTTTTTTATTATTACCACGAGATTTTTTTGGTGCATCAAAACGAGTTAAACTATCTTGTCCTACAACATTTTCAAAATCAACAACAGCTTCTGTAACTATTTCTAACTCATACTCATCTAACGGTAAAGCCAGTTCATTATTTTTATTCAATTCAATAATTTCTTGAACTTGATCTAATGATAATTGAAACCACTTAAAACTTTCGTGTTTATATGTATACCAAAGTATTTTTTTAAAGATATCCATCTTTACAAAAACGGCATCTCCTTTTTCTGTTTTTAGTATTTTATCTTGCTTCGGAAAACTCTGTAAAGCATCTAAGTAAGTATCTAACTCAAAGTTTAAACAACATTTTAGTTTACCACATTGCCCTGCTAACTTTAAAGGGTTTAGTGATAATTGTTGATAACGTGCCGCTGCGGTATTTACTTTTCTAAAATCGGTTAGCCAAGTAGAGCAACAAAGCTCTCTACCGCACGAACCAACACCTCCTAAACGAGCTGCTTCTTGACGCATACCAACTTGTTTCATTTCTACACGAATAGAAAAAGTTCCTGCTAAATCTCTAATTAACTGGCGAAAATCTACACGTTCATCAGCTGTATAATAAAAAGTAGCTTTTGTACCATCTCCTTGATACTCAACATCCGAAAGTTTCATTTTTAGTTCTAATCGACTAATAATTTCTCTTCCCTTTCGTTGAGTTTCTTGTTCTTTATCTCTGGCGGCATGCCAAATATCGATGTCTTTTTGTGTCGCTTTTCGATAAATTTTATTTACTTCTTCACTATCTACTGCTACTTTTCGTTTTTTCATTTGAACTTTTACAAGCTCTCCCGCTAAAGCAACAATACCAATATCGTGACCAGATGAACCTTCAACCGCCACCACATCACCCATAGAAACGGTTAATTTTTCGGTGTTTTTATAAAAATGCTTTCGTCCGTTTTTAAATCGAACTTCAAAAATATTAAATGGAGCTTCACCAGTAGGTAAAGTCATATTTGATAGCCAATCAAAAACGGCCAATTTATTTCCACTTCCGCAGGTACCTGACGCACAATTTCCATTGCTTTTGCATCCATTAGGTACGCCGTCCTTGCTGGTTGAACAACTGTTACAACTCATAATATAGTATATTTTTACAAGCGCTTTTTAAACCTGAAGTTTCCAGTATCAAAAAACACTTTTTTATTATTGATTTTCAGCTAGATAAACTTTTTTATTCTAACTTCCCTTAATCAGTAAAGATACATATTCTATCGAAAATTAAAAATGGATTTTTAGTATAAAAAAACACGCTATAGTTTTATAAAACTATAGCGTGTTAAAATTAAAAATATTGTTTTTTTATTTAGTTCTTTTTTGCCCAGTTATCTCGTAAACCAACTGTTTTATTAAACACTAAGTTTTCGGCAGTAGAGTCATCATCTACATTAAAATATCCTAAACGTTGAAACTGAAATTGTTGACCAATTTTTGCTGTTTGTAAACTTGGCTCTACAAAAGCAGTAATTTTTTCTAATGAATTAGGATTCACAAATTCCATAAAATCTTTGTCTTTATGGTTATCTGGAGCTTCATCTAAAAACAAACGATCGTATGCTCTTACCTCAGCCTTTACAGCGTGTTTTACAGATACCCAATGTAAGGTTCCTTTTACTTTTCGCTTGCTTTCTTCTGTGTCACTTCCCGATTTTGTTTTCGGGTCATATGTACAGTGAATTACCGTAATTTCTCCGTTTTCATCTTTTTCACAACTTGTTGCAGTAATAAAATAAGCATTTTTAAGACGAACTTCTTTTCCTAATTTTAATCTAAAGAACTTCTTGTTTGCTTCTTCTCTAAAATCTTCTCTTTCGATATAAATTTCTCTTGCAAAAGGAATAATTCTAGTGCCAGAATTTTCATCCTCAGGATTGTTTTCTGCAATTAAAATCTCTTCTTTATCTTCAGGATAATTATCAATAATTACTTTTACAGGATCTAAAACTCCCATAACTCTGTTTGCAGTTTTGTTTAAATCTTCACGAATTTTAAACTCTAACAACGAAACATCAATAATGTTTTCTCTTTTTGATACGCCAACCGTTTCTATAAAATTACGGATTGATGCTGGTGTATAACCACGTCTTCTTAACCCAGAAATTGTTGGCATTCTTGGATCATCCCATCCGTTTACGATTCCTTTTTCTACCAAAGTTAACAACTTACGCTTACTCATAATAGTATAGCTTAAGTTTAAACGAGAAAACTCGCGTTGCTTTGGCGGATTTGGAAATTCTGTTTTACTGTATTCGTACACATTGTCGCGAAACCAGTTGTATAATTCTCTATGAGGTTTAAACTCTAAAGAACATAAAGAGTGTGAAATTTGCTCTAAATAATCACTCTCACCATGCGTCCAATCATACATTGGGTAAATAACCCAGTCGTTTCCTGTTCTGTGGTGTGTTTTCTTTAAAATACGATACATTAACGGATCACGTAATAACATATTAGGCGATTCCATATCTATTTTAGCTCTTAAAACATGCGTTCCTTCATCAAACTCACCAGCTTTCATTCTGCTGAATAAATCTAAGTTTTCTTCAACAGATCTGCTTCTAAAAGGACTATTTGTTCCAACCTTTGTTGGTGTTCCTTTTTGAGCGCGCATTTCTTCAGAAGATTGACTATCGATATACGCTTTACCGTCTTTTATTAATAAAACAGCCCAGTCGTATAATTGCTGAAAGTAATCAGATGAATACAATTCATTTGCCCATTTATACCCTAACCAAGTAACATCTTCTTTAATGGCATCTACATACTCTTGCTCTTCTTTAGCAGGATTTGTGTCGTCAAAACGTAAGTTTACTGGCGCATTGTATTTTTCACCCAAACCAAAGCTAATTCCGATTGCTTTTGTGTGTCCGATATGTAAATATCCATTAGGTTCTGGCGGAAAACGAAAACGTAAATTTTCTTTTGGTAATCCGTTTGCAATATCCTCTTCAATAATTTGTTCTAAAAAATTCAATGATTTTTTTTCTTCTGACATCTTCTGTTGAAATTGAAGTGCAAAATTACGGAAAATTTTATCCAAAAAAAGAAAAGCGAAAACCCTTTATAGAGTTTTCGCTTTCAATCTAAATATCTTTCGTTAAATAATTATCAATCCGTATGATGTGATTCTGAAATAAATTCAGAATGACGTTGAAAATTAGTTATCACATCAAATACAATTCGTCAACCTGAACTTGCTTCAGGTTCTCATTATTAGAACCTATCAACATTATGCTATTCTGAAATAAATTCAGAATGACGTTGAAAATTACAATTCGTTATCCAGAATTTGTTATAGATCCTTATAACAAAACTGGTTCTCGATACAATTTTATTCCGTTAGCACTTCTTAAAATCTCTCGAACTGACAGTCCGTAAATTTTAATACTTAAAAATAGGCAACAAGTTTAATTTACCTTTTGTACTACTTATTATTTTCCGAACGAGTTATTTTCTTGATTGATGTCTGCCATTAATTTTGACGGATCAATTTCTACAGATTTTACTTCTTTTGAAGTTGTAAATGTATATGTTGGGTGTGCAAACGTCCAATCTGCAATTTTAGTTGCCTTGGTTGGTTTTTCACCACGCATCATACGTAAAGGAATATTAAACGCTTCTTTGCTTCCATCAACATAAGTAACCTCAACATCTATAGGCATTGGCATTTGACCAATTCTCTCTAAAGTAACTTCTTTACCTGAAACAGCTTTTACACCATAATCAATCGTATGTATGGTTTGTGTCCATTCGTTTAAATACCAATCTAAATGAATTCCTGAAACTTTTTCAGCAGTTCGTTTAATATCATTTGGTGTTGGGTGCTTGAAAGAAAAATCGTTAAAATATTTTTTTAATGTTTTTGCAACATTTTCTTCTCCAATAATATATTCTAATTGAGACAAGAAGATATTTCCTTTAGAATAACTTGCAATTCCGTATGCAGTATTTGTATGATACCTATCTGCATGTGTAGTTAATGGCTCTTCTATATTATTTTTTACTACATAATTATAACCTCTATACGATCCTGTATGTGGATTTCCAGCTTTTTTACCTAAAATTTCATTTCCTGCTTTGTTAGAAATATAAGTTGTAAAACCTTCATCCATCCATGGGTGTTTGCTTTCGTTTGTAGCTAATAAAAACTGAAACCAAGTATGTGCCATTTCGTGAGCTGTCACACCAAATAAACTTCCCCAACTACGTTTCCCTGTAATTAAAGTACTCATAGCGTACTCCATTCCGCCATCACCACCTTGAATAACTGAATATTGTTTGTATGGATATTGCCCTATGTTTTCACTGAAGTAAGTCATTAATTCAGCAGTTTTAGGCTGTAATTTTTTCCAGCTTTCTAAATATTTAGCGTCTAATGTTTTCTTGTATAAGAAATGTAAATCGATACCGTTATCCATCGTTAACATATCGTGTTTATATTCTGGATCTGCAGCCCAAGTAAAATCGTGTACGTTTGGCGCTGTAAAATTCCAAGTTAACTTTTCTCCTGACGGAATATTTAAAGCTTTCTTTTTGTTTTCATAACCATGCCCTACTTCTTGTGCATTTTGTAAATATCCTGTACCACCAACTACGTAGTTTTTATCGATATGTAAAGTAACATCAAAATTACCCCAAACACCGTGATATTCACGACCTAAATAAGGAGGCGTATGCCATCCTTCAAAATCATATTCGGCCATTTTAGGATACCACTGCGCCATAGATAAAGCAACTCCTTCTGCATTATTACGTCCTGAACGACGAATTTGATTTGGCACCTGTGCATCAAAAATCATATCAAAAGTTACACTTTCTCCTGGTTGAATTGCTTTGTTTAAAGTAACTTCTAAAATTGTACCAACAGTTTCGTGCTTAACAACTGCTCCGTTTTGTTTTAATGAGTTTACTTTGATATATCCTATTTCAGACGGAGATAATTTTACAATTTTATCTGCAATTTTACTACTCGGATCTTTAATGTTTCTCGAACGAACATCCATTTGAGAATTTGGTTGAAAGGCATTAAAATACAAGTGATAAAACACTTTATTTAAAACATCTGGCGAGTTGTTTGTGTACACCAATTTTTGCGTTCCTTTATATTGAAATGTCTTTACATCCATATCAATATCCATTTTATAATCAACATGTTGTTGCCAATAATTTTGACTTGTTGATTTTTTTACTGGTACTTTCGCTACACTATTGTTGTTTGTTGTACTAGTAGCAGCACAAGAAACTATCGATAATAATGAAAGCCCTAATATTATTTTTTTCATATTAAATTGATTTAATTCCTATTGTGGTTAGGGTGTTTTTTAAGTTATTTAATTCGTTTTCATTTTTTAGTATCGTAAAGCTTCGTTTTTTTCCGTTGTGTAATTTTAAAAATACACGTTCTCTTCCTAAAACTTTCTTAACCTCTAGCCCTTCAATTTCTGAAAGATTGTAATTAGTTTTCCAAGATCTTTTAAAGAGATAAAAAAATACTGCAACTACTGATACTATTGCCAATATAAGCATCAAAACAAAAAGAAATTCATTTTTATAATAACGCATCGAAAACAATTGAACTCCCATATTAAGTGCATTAACTAACATTAATACGATTACTAATTTCGAATGAGATGGCACCTCATCTTTAATTTTTAATTGTTCTTTTTGCTTATCAAACTCTAACTGCATAGGTTGTTATTATAACAAAAAAAGGGCATCAAAATAATGCCCTTTTTTTAAATAGTATTCTGTTTTTATTTTCTTCCGTTTACCATTCTATCAGCCATTAAAACTGCATTGTAAGCGTTTACAATACGACCAGAAACCGATAAATCTGCAAAAGGAACTAAATCTCCTGCTGGATTTGCTCTAGACGTAGATCCTGGTTTTGTAACCATTAAATCGATCTTCGTACCTGAGTTCATAATAATGTGCTTTACCTGGCTTGCAGATAACTGTGGATAGTAAGAACGTATTAATGCCGCTACACCTGCAGTTGCTGGAGAAGCCATTGATGTTCCACTAATTTTCTTATAAGCATTGTCAGGAAAAGTTGAGTGTATTTGAACTCCAGGAGCAAAAATATCTACATTTACTTTACCATAGTTTGAGAAACCTGCTGGTAATTTTTCATTATAATTAGCACTCATTGCACCAATCGTTAAGAAATTATCAGAAACCTCTGTTAATTGATCTGGAGCATCGTTTGGAAATGTTTTGTCTACATCGATGTTTTCTCCTGAATTTCCTGCTGCGTTTACAATTAATACATCTTTAGAAGCTGCATATTTAATTGCATCGTAAACCCATTCTTTATTAGGTGAAAAAGCTTTACCAAAACTTGTGTTTATCACTTTTGCACCATTATCAACCGCATAACGAATACCTAAAGCAACATCTTTATCATACTCATCTCCGTCAGAAACTGAACGTACTGCCATCATTTTTACATTATTGGCAACACCATTCATTCCTTTACCATTGTTACGCGTAGCACCAATAATACCAGAAACATGAGAACCGTGTGCTTCTCCTTTTTCTGAATGCCCAATATTTGCATCTCCATAACCAGGCTTATCGTTAATATCATAAGCATTATCACCTACAACAGTACGGTAATCTGTTTTTAAGTTATCTCCATTTATTGTTGCATTCGCAGTTTTAACTAACTTAGCTAATTCTTCTTTTGCTTGTGTTAATGAACTTAATCCAAAACCATACATTTGTTTTGCACCTTCAGCAGCCTTTGTTAAAGCAACATCAGTAGTTTTTAAAGCTAATACTTGTTCTTTTGTATAATCTGCTTTTCCAAAATGTTTTGCTAAAGCTGCATCAGCCATAGTTACTCCATCTAACATTTTTTTATAACGGGCTGCATTCTTTTTAGCTGCATCTACTTTTGTTTTTTGAAATGCTTTTACTTCTTTTAAAGTTTCTGCATCAGCAACAGAAGGATTCATTAAAATACGTTCGTACTCTAAATGTTCTTTATAAGAGCTTCCTAAAAAGTTCCATCCGTTAATATCATCAACATACCCATTTTTGTCATCATCAATCCCGTTTCCTTCAATTTCTTTAGTGTTTACCCAAGCAACATCTACTAAATCTTCGTGCTTTAAATCGGTACCAGAATCTACTACTCCAACAACAACTTCAACTCCTTTTTTTCCTTTTAAAAACTCGTAAGCTTTATTAACACTCATTCCTGGAATAGTATCTGTAGCTAAATCTAAATGTTGCCAATTATCTTTTTCATAAGCTGTTAATTCAGCTTTTTTTGCTGAAATATTTACCACAGTATTACTTCCTGTTGGTACTGCCACTTTACTTACTGATGAACAACCTACTAATGTAGTAATTGCAATTGCTGAGTAAAATACGGGTTTCAAAACTCTCATAATCTTTATCTTAATTAAATATATCTGTAAATTTATAACTCTCTTTTAATCGTACTCCTTTTTCGGTGTGCTTTACTGTAATCAACTCGTTGTAAGCATCGTGCTCTAAGAACAAGTAAAACTCTTTATCAGCTGCTTCATTTAAAAAGGCTTCTTTTTCTTTTAATGTTAATAGTGGCCTGGTATCGTAGCCCATCACATACGGTAAAGGTAAATGACCTGCGGTTGGTAATAAATCGGCCATAAAAACAATAGTTTTATCTTGATATTGTATTTTAGGTAGCATTTGTTTTTCGGTATGTCCATCTTTAAACAATACATCAAAACCAACATAATCTTTTGCATTTAAGTGTAAAAAATTAAGCTGTCCGCTTTCTTTAATTGGTTGTATGTTTTCTTGTAAAAATGATGCTTTTTCTCGTGGATTTGGGTTTACTGCCCAATCCCAATGACGTTGATTACTCCAAAAACGAGCATTTTTAAATGCTGGCTCGTATCCTGTTTTATCTTTATTCCATTGAATAGACCCTCCGCAATGATCAAAATGTAAATGTGTTAAAAAAACATCGGTAATATCATCTCTATGAAAACCGTGTTTTGCCAAGGAAACGTCTAAAGAAAAATCGCCAAACAAATAATAATATCCGAAGAATTTATCGGATTGTTTGTTTCCGATTCCTGTATCAATTAAAGTTAATCGATTTCCATCTTCAATAAGCATACAACGCATACTCATTGATATCATGTTTTTATCATCGGCAGGGTTTGTTTTTTGCCAAATTGATTTTGGAACTACGCCAAACATAGCGCCACCGTCTAATTTAAAATTACCTGTTTCTATGGGATAAATTCGCATAGCTACAAATATGCGGAATTTTAACGAAAGTTTTTGTTAATAAAAACAAAAAAAGACGCTTGATATCAAGCGTCTTTTTGTTTTTATATATAATGTTTATTATTCCTTATCATTTAAAGATAATAAAAATCCTATTGTAAAATTAGCATCCCAATCAAATACAAATCTTTTACAACCTGTTTCATCTCCTATTGCTTTAAATATATTAAGTCCGCTCTCTACCTTTTTACCTTTTTTTGTTACAACATCTTTATAAGAATCGATATCTGTTGATAACATTGTAAATCTATTTGCTTCTTTTCTTATAGATTTAGCCATATTAAAAGGCACACCTCCTATAATAAAACACAATGATTTTTTACCTTTTGGAATTGTAGCAGCAATTGATCTAACTTCCTTATAAACAAGTTCATCTGCTGTATCATTTTGAAAATATTTCGCTCCATATGAGTCTTTTCCAACAATTTCATTTCCTTCATAATAAGAAACTTTAGTATTTCCTGAACCTATATCAACTACATAAGCAATACTTTTAAATTCATTAGGTAAAACTGCTTTTAAAGCATAAATACCTTCTTCTTCAGCTGTAACTTCATTTACCACGTACCCCAAATTTTTAAGCTCTCTTATGATAATTTTAGAAGTATCAGATATTTTTGCTCCAGAACTTACCACAAAATGAATATCGTCTGTTTTTACACCAAACTCAACAATTTTTTGAATATAATCCTTTAATTTCTTAGTAACTTCGTTAACATTTGTCATTCCCTCGATAATAAGACTATTACCAAACTCCTTACTTTTTACTTCGTAATTATTGTCTTTGTCTACATTTACAATAAAAGAATTAAAGCCTGAAGCACCTAATTCAACAACTCCTTTTAGAGTACCATTAACTGGTTTTGTTGGCGTGTAATTAAAGGTTGCTGCAGATGTTTTAGTTGTAACTTGTGTACTTGTTTGTTCTTTTACTGGTGCTGTTGTTTCTTTTGCTTCCGATTTTTTCTCGCTTCCACAAGCTCCAATAAATAAAAGCGCCACAAGAAGTGGTAATAATGTAAGTTTTTTCATAAAAATTTAAGTTTTTAGTAATTGATTTCAAAGCGAATATACTTTTTTTAAAATTTTTAACAAAAACACCTTACGTAAAGTTATTGTTAAGCTTTAACAATACAATAATACCTTGTAAAAACTCAATTGTTTTATAAATTTATATAGATATTATTTCACTACATTTAAAACCCAGCTTGAAACAAGCTCTAATACTTTTGGTGAAATGGTTTGTTCTATTTTTCTATACTCATCCATTCTCCCAGTTTCGCACTCTTGAAAAAAGTGATTCAAATTTTCTAATTCTACTATTTTATATGCTTTATTTCCTCCTTTAATTAATGCTTTTCGGATTCCTTCTTGATTTATCTTAGCATTTACCTGAGTATCTTTACTTCCATTTAAGGATAAAACTGGAATTTTTAATTTCTCAATTTCATCTGCTGGATTGTATTGTAAAAAGTAACGCGACCAAGGCTTTAAACTTGTTTTTAATTGATTTTTTATAAATGCATTAATATTTTTTTCTGGTACATTTAAAGACGTTAATATTGGTCGTATAAAGTTATTATAATGAGCCGTTAACTCTTTTTTAATTTCTGATGTGCTTTTATTAGACGTTACAATGGCAATGGCTTTTCTTGTGTTTTTTTCGTAAGCCACTTCATCTTTAACAGGAAACTGTCTTAATGTTTTAGACTGCATTACTGATAATTCTGTACCAGAAATACCAGTAGAAGCCAGCAACACCATAAAAGCAACATCTTTGGAATTATTAGCCGCTAAAGGTGCAATAATACCACCTTCACTATGACCAATTAAACCAATTTTTTTCGCATCAATATCCTTTCTTGTTTTTAAATAGGTAATAGCGCTCAATACATCTTTCGAAAAATCCTCAGTTGTTGCATTTCCAAAGTCTCCTGTAGATTTTCCGTGTCCACGATCATCAAAACGTAAAACACCAATGCCTTGTTTTGTTAAATGGTCTGAAAGTACTAAAAAAGGTTTGTGTCCCATAAAACTCTCGTCTCTATCCTGTGGGCCACTTCCGCTAATTAAAATAACCACTGGAAATTTTCCATTTTTATTTGGTAAAGTTAGTGTACCTGCTAAAGATACCTTAGCTTCTTTATTATTAAAAACTACTACTTCTTCATAATAAGGATAAGGTTTAACAGGTTCTTGTGGCCTTTTTGAATCTTCAATTTTTATGGCTCCTTTTTTTAAATGTAAGGCCATCTCTATTCCACCTTCTTTATAAGTTCCTTCAAATTGTTTTGCTTCTTTATTATAAATACCTTCATAATACATTCCAACATTAGAACCATTAATTATTAACTTCTCATTTACAAAAGTTGTTTTTGTAGGTTTAATACCCGAAACTCTAAATGTAGGAACACTCATTGTGGTTGAATAGGTGTTATTGTGTTGTGTTATGTTAAAAACGAATGTGATTTCTTTAGTTCCTCTTTTTGCTATTCCGTTCCAAGTTCCCGAAACGTCTTGCGAAAACACACTTGTAATTGTTACCGTAATAAAAAATATAATTGCAATAAATAGTCTCATAATTGTTAAGTTTTTGAATGTAATTATCCTAGCCAAGTATAATTTAGCTGTGATATGTTTAAAAAATAATTTTGTTTTTTTTGAAAAAGATAGCTTTACTTTAATACTATCTTAAAGTATCTTTCCTGCTGCTTTTACTTGTGTATCTTTTTGTTTACCCATAATTGAGCCAACAAGCATTCCGCCAATTAATCCTAAAGAAATCCCTAAAGAGCGTTCTAAATTTGATAAAATAGCAATTCCAAATAAAAATCCGAATGACAAACCTAAACCCATGTATCTGTTCGTGTAATATCCTTTAGGTGTTAATGAAAATGTTTCTTTTAAATAGTTTTCGAAAGTATTAAGCGCAGTTTTAAAATACTTTTTTTTATTCTGCGGATTTGAAGCCAACTTTAAATTTGCTAGTTTATTTTCTATCGATTTTATTTCTTCATCTGAAAAAGTTCTTTCTTTTAATTTTGATAAAATATGAAGAAACTTTTCATAAATTTTAATTTCTGATTTGTTGGAAGATTTGACAGATAAATTTTCTAAAAAAATTGAAGCTTCTTGAATAGTCATAATAATTAATGTTTTCTTAATTAGTGGCTTAAAACAAAATTTATTACAGGAGATCGTAATTATTTTTTCGTTTTAACTATTTAAATGTTCCATATCTGCTAATAATTGTTCTAGTTTTTTAAACACTCTTCCGTACACCAGATTTAAATCCCACTTATAAATTCTACCACCAAAGGTAGCTAGCAGAATTAAAATAATAATTACAATTACGATTCCTAATAAAGGTATTCCGAACACAAGATAAACATCTGGAAAACCATAAACGATTTCGTTTACCAATCTTTTTCCTAAAAACATACCATCGGCGTCTTTAAACCAAAATCCGATAACGAATGACATAAATATGATTGGATATAAAAAGGCAGCTATTTTTTCGTTTATTCTTATTTGTTTATTTATCCAACTATTAAACGTTTTTAAGTACTCATAACTACTAACACCTTTATTTATTTCTTCTAACTCGTTTAATAATTTTTTATTTATAACTACGAGTATACTAAGTGCCATAAAAAAAATAATACCCATTAACGGAATGCCTATAAAAAAAGATATTATTAAAAATAGTGATGAAAAAACAATAATTGCAATCAAGTTTATCTTAAACATTCTTTTAAACTTATCAATAATATGAATTGATTTTTGATTGTAAAGGTTATTTATTTTTGGAGCTATTAATGCATCTTTTTTAAGAAACCCTTCTTTCCAAATATTTTCAATTGATTTTTCCATCTAATATCTTTTTTAAGCGTTCTTTTATTCTTTTAATTCTAACACCAATATTATTGGTTGTTGTTCCCATAATTTCGGCAATTTCTTTATATGATTTTTCTTCTAAATACAATAAGATAACCCCTCTATCTATTTCAGATAATTGTCGTATTGCACGGTATAATTCATTTAGATTTTCATCAGAAAAAGCAAAATTATCTTCCGTTAATTCATTCGGAAGTGCATCCGAAGTAAACTGATGTCCTTTCTTTTTGTCTTTCTTTAATAATGTCAAACAAACATTTAATGAAATTCGGTATACCCAAGTACTCCACTGCGATTCTTCACGAAAATTATCTTTGCTTCTCCAAATCTGTAAGCAAACTTCTTGATAATAATCTTCAAAATCTTCTTGCGAATTGGTGTACGCTCTGCATAGCTTTATAATAATGCCTGCATAAGGTAAAATTGATATGTTATAAAAATCGCTGCTCAATGTTAGGTTTTATAGGTTAGTGGCTACTTTTTAAATTTATTACAGCCATTTGTAAAAATATATTTTACAATCTCATTATTACTTTCTTTTCTATGCTATCTTTACTTTTTTTTAATTGAAAACAATGCACACTACATCCTTATTAAGTTACATCAATAAATATATCGATTTAACTTCGGATGAAGAAGCTTTGTTACTTTCTAAAATAGTTCGCAGAAAATATCTTAAAGATCAATATATTGTACAACAAGGTGATGTTTGTAAAACAGAATGTTTTATTTTATCTGGATGTACCAAAACTTTTTATGTTGATGATGAAGGGCAAGAACATATTGTAATGTTTGCTATTGAAGATTGGTGGACCTCTGATATGGGTAGTTTTATAACCCAAACCCCTGCCGATTATAATATACAATGTATTGAAAATACTGAACTTTTTCAGATTTCTTACGATATTATTGAAGAACTTTATATCGAAATTCCAAAGTTAGAACGGTTTTTTAGAAAAATCATTGAACGCTCCTTAGTCGCTTCACAAAAACGTATTGTTAGTAACTTTAGTCTTACCGCAAAAGAAAGATACCTTCTCTTTAAAGAAACCTATCCTAAAATAGAACAACGTGTTCCGCAATATATGATTGCTTCTTATTTAGGAATCACCAAAGAATTTTTAAGTAAAATTAAAAGTCAGCTTATTCAAAATCAATAAATGTTAATCTAGTTTAACATCATTTCATAAACTACTTCATTTTCTAAAAATGTTTTGTTTTAGACATTTGTATCATCATATTTAAAACACAAAAGATGAATACATTATTAGAAAAAATTAGCACAATTAACGATATGATTTTACAAGGAAAAGCCTTAAAAGCTTTTGATGAATTTTATCATAACGATGTTGTAATGCAAGAAAACGACAACCCAATTGTTAAAGGAAAAGCAGCTAACAGACAACGCGAAGAAGAATTTTTTGCTGCAATTACCGATTTTAGAGGTGCACAACCTTTAAAAGTAACTATCGGCGAAAACACCACCATGGTTGAATGGCATTTTGATTATACTCACAAAGATTGGGGAATTAGAAACTACACCCAAGTTGCCGTACAAAACTGGAGGGACGGAAAAATAATTAAAGAAAAATTTTATTACGGAGCTTAGACTATAACACTAACAATTTAAAAAAAACAAAATGAATAAATCAATAAAAAACATCGCAACTATTGCCTTTATGGCTCTTTTAACTTTTTCTTTTACAACTATAAAAAAAGAAAGAAAGGAAATTAACGTTAATAAAAGTAATGTAATCTGGAAAGGCTACAAAGTTACCGGATCGCACCAAGGAACTATTGCAATAAAATCGGGTCATTTAAACTTTAATGACAATAAATTAACTGGAGGAGCATTTGTTATTAATATGTTATCTATTAATAATACCGACTTAGACGGAGAATACAAAGGTAAATTGGAAGGGCATTTAAAATCAGATGATTTTTTTGGAGTTAAAAAATTTCCAACAGCAACTTTAAAGTTTAAAAAGGTAAAAAGTATTGGAAAAAATGCTTACAAAGTTACTGGAGATCTTACTATTAAAGGAAAAACAAACTCTGTTAAATTTACACTTTCTGTTTATGGAAATAAAGCTAGTGTATCTTTAAAAATTGATCGCTCAAAATTTAATGTGAAATACGGTTCTACAAGTTTTTTCGATAATTTAAAAGACAAAGCTATTTACGATGAATTTGATTTAGTTGCAGATTTAGAATTTTAAACTATGAAACAATTCGGAATACTCATATTACTTTGCAGTATCGTTTTAAGTAGCTGTAACCTAAATAAAAAAACAGCTATTGTTAATTCGAACACAACTGAAGTACATGTTGATACTTTAACAAAACACTTAAAACCATTTAAATCTGAATTACCTACCATTGGTCTTTTAATTTATAGCGGTGTGTTACAAACAGAAATAACAGCTCCTTCAGATGTTTTTGCAAAACATAGTCAAAACGGCAAACAACTTTTTAATGTAATTACAATTGCACAAACTAAAAATGCCATTACCACAGAAGAAGGTTTAAGAATTTTACCTGATTATACTTTTAATAACGTGCCAAAATTAACTGCCTTAGTAGTTCCTAGTGGTTACGATATGTACTCACAAGTACGCAATGAAAAACTTGTAAATTTTATAATAGAAAAGAACAAGGAAACAACCTATACGGTAAGTAATTGCGGTGGCGCACAATTAATTGGAAAATCTGGTATTGCAGACGGTAAAAAGATTGTAACTTGGATTGGTGGTGGAACACAATTACAAAAGGATTACCCTAATTTATTGGTACAAGACGATACTAAAATAGCTTATGTTGAAGATGGTAAATTTTTGTCATCAAACGGAAACTTAGTTAGTTATATTTCAGCACTAAAATTAGTAGAAAAAATGAGTAGCCCTGAACATAGAAAATATGTTGAATCTTATTTATTCCTTGATCGTTTTAAAAACTGGAAAGAGTAATTTTTTAATTAAAGAAACGCAAATATTATCGATTTGCGTTTCTTATTATATATATTTTAATTCAATAAACTTAAAGCTAAATTCATTGAGCTTATTAATTCTTTTTTATCAGGGTTAATTTTAGAAACTACTCGAAGTCCACTATAAATAGTAAATAATAGAGATGCTAATATTTTTAAATCTTGATTAGATTTTAATTGCCCTGCATCCTTTCCTTTTTTTAAAAAATCAAAAAATACTGTTTCTAATTCTTTTTTATTTTCTTCTAATACTTTAAGAATTTTTGGGTCTCCAGGTACCAATTCTGTTGTTGTATTTACTACAAAACAACCTTTTTTATCAGCATCACAAATTGCCTCATCAATGGCTATTTCAAATAATTTAGAAAATGCTTCTTTTACATTTTCATGATTTTTAAAAAATTGTCTTAAACCTTCAATTCCTGTTTTTCTGTAATACTGAAACGCTTTTTTAAATAACGTATCCTTATCACCAAAAGTACTGTACAAACTAGCTCTGTTAATACCTAAATGGCTCACTAAATCATTAATTGAAGTTGCAGCATATCCTTGTTTCCAAAACAAATTCATTGCTTTGATTAAAACTTCATTCTCATCAAATAACTTAACTCTTGGCATATATAAAAAATGTGGAAGCGTAAAACACTTCCACAAAGATAAAATTATTGGAATCATCATTCCAAAAAATAATAAAAAAATTTAACTCACTAGCGGATTTACATTCGTTCCACCATCAATATTATATTCACTTCCTGTAATAAATGATGCGTCGTCACTTGCTAAAAACGATACTAATTTGGCAACATCTTCTGGTTGACCAAATCGCTTTAAAGGTATGCGATTTTGCAAGGTTGCTGCAAAACCGTTTAATTGCTCCTCTGGCATGCCTGTTTTTCCAAAAATTGGCGTTGCTATTGGCCCTGGATTTACCGAATTAATTCTGATTTTTCTTGGTGCTAACTCAGTAGCTGCCGTTCGTGTGTATGAATTTAATGCTGCTTTTGACGCTGCATAAATTGCAGTATTTGGCATACCTGTATAGGCATTTATTGATGACAAATTTATAATTGATGCCCCATCATTTAAAATAGGTAAAAACTTTTCAGTAGTAAAAACGGCTCCTTTAAAATTAATTCCTATTTGATGATCAAACATTTCTTCTGTTATTTGTCCAACTGGTGCCGGAGCAAAAATACCTGCATTTACAAATAGCACATCTACTTTATTAAAATCGTTTTTTACTGATGCCACTAAGCTATCAATAGCGTTTACATCTGCAACAATTCCTTTTACTCCTAATTCTTGCGCTGCTGTTGCTACTTTTTCGGCATTTCTTCCTGTAATAATTACGGTAGCACCTTTGCTTTTTAATTCTTTAGCAGACGCATAACCAATACCACTATTTCCACCAGTTACTACAGCTACTTTTCCATTTAAATTACTCATAATTTCTATTTTTTTTATGTTTTAAACAATACCAGAACAATCGTTCCGTTTGCAAATATATAGATAACAGAATGATTGTTCCAAATAAAATAGTTAATTTTTCAAAAGTAAAAACCTGTATTATTTTTTACTTTTGAAAACCTAAATTTGCTACATTGAAAACTTAAGAAGAACAGTATCTATGAGTGATTTTAACGAAATATCTAATTTTTTTGAAACAGAATATCCTTTAAATCAAAATGGATTAAAAGAGTTGCTTTGTTTATTTAAAAAAGAAACTATAAAAAAAGGTACACAAATATTAAAAGCTGACACTGAAGAAAAACAACTTCGTTTTTTAAATTCTGGCGTTATAAGAGAGTATTTTGCTACTTCAGAAAAAGAAACGAACATTAATTTTTATACCAAACCACAATTTATTACCGATTTATCTTCGTTTAATAACGATTTAAAAACCAAAAAAAATCAAGAAACATTAACTGAAGTAACACTTCTTGTTGTTGATAAAAATGCGTTTGGAGATCTCTTAAAAAAATATGAATGTGGAAAGTCTTTTATCGATTTATCTTTTCAAAAATTATTAAAACACAAAGAGCTTTTAGAATATAACAGAATTACTAAAACTGCTGATGAGCTTTATAAAGAATTGTTTATTTACAAGCCAGATTGGTTAGAAAAAATTCCACAATATCACATCGCTTCTTATCTAAATATTTCTCCAGAAACCTTAAGCAGAATACGAAAACGCATTTCTTGATTTGAATCAATGGATACTGATCTTTCTTTTTTCAATTTTGTGTCTTAAATAATATAATTATGAAAATACATCATGTAAGAAATGCTACACTCGTTATTGAAGCTAATGATAAAGTTATTTTAGTAGATCCAATGTTAGGAAAAAAAGGAACTGCTGGTCCGCCATTTACATTGTTTAGATTTAAACCATTACGAAACCCGATACTCGATTTACCAAATAACGCGATGGAAATCGTGAACAAAACCACACATTGTTTAATTACACATCTACATCCAGATCATTTAGATAAAGCGGCTGAAGCATTTTTAAAAGAAAGGAGTATTCCAGTAATTTGTAGTGTAAAAGATAAAAAAACACTTGTAAAAAGAGGTTTAAATATAACTCAAACTGTGGCATATTGGAAACAATCCGATTTTCTTGGCGGAACAATTGAAGGTATTCCAGCAAAACACGGTTATGGGTTTGTTGCCAAGCCTATGGGCAACGTTATGGGTTTTTTTATCAATCTTAAAAATGAAAAATCAATTTATATAAGTGCTGATACTATTTATACCAATGATGTTGATAAAGTGTTGAAAACATACAAACCAGATATTAGTGTTGTAGCAAGCGGAACAGCGCAACTAGATATTTTTAAACCGCTTTTAATGACCTTAAAAGATATTGCTAAATTTGTTAAAAATTCACCCAAATTTGTTATCGCTAATCATTTAGAAGCGGTTAACCACTGCCCTACTACTAGAAAACAACTAGAAACAGAATTAACGAAACATCAACTTATTGAAAAAACCTTTATACCAAAAGATGGTGAGGTTATGGAGTTTGAATAAATTTTAAGCACCTTTGTAATAGTAAATATTTATAATGAAGGAGCAATTACAAAAATACTTAATACGTTATGCTGAATTTACTGACCATGAAATTGAACTCATTTATAGTACTTGCACTGAACAAATCTACCAGAAAAAACAATTTCTAATCGAACAAAATCATATTTGTAAATACAAGTATTTTATCCTAAAAGGGCTTGTACGTCAGTTTAGAGTGGAAGAAAATGGCAATGAAAACATCAGTGCTTTTGGAATTGAAAACTGGTGGATTACCAATTTAGATAGCTTTGTAAATAAAACACCTACAATTAACTCAATTCAAGCGATAGAAGAAACTACAGTACTTCAAATTACAAACACGCAATTAGAAGATTTATATGTAAAAGTTCCTCAACTAGAACGTGTTTTTAGAATCATTGCAGAAAACACATTGATTGCGCTTCAACGTAAAGATGAAATTTACATGAAAAAAAGCAGCAAAGAGCGTTACTTTATTTTAGTAGCTCAAATACCAGATTTTGCCCAAAGAGTTCCGCAATATATGATTGCTTCTTATCTGGACATTACACCAGAATACTTGAGTGAAATTAGAAAAAAAGGGAGTCAAAATTAATTTCTTAAGATACCTTAAGGAAACTTCATTAGCTTGTAAAATACCTTTGTACTATAATAAAAAACAAATTTATATTATGGAACGAATAGCTTATAAAGACATCCCAAAAGGAATGTTTGAAAATTTACGAGAAATTGAAAACTTTATTGAAAGTTCAACCTTAGACATGCAATTACTTGAAATTATAAGATTACGAGTAGCACAAAAAAACGGTTGTGCATATTGTGTAGACATGCACTATAAAGAGCTCAAAAAAACAGGTGAAACCGAACTTCGATTATCATCATTATGTGTTTGGGAAGAAACTCCGTATTTTACAGATAAAGAAAGAGCTGTTTTAAAGTTTACTGATGCTTTAACAAAATTGTCACGAGGCATTATTTCTGATGAAATTTATAATCCGTTGTTAAAATTCTTTTCAAAAGAAGAAATATGCTACTTAACCTTGGCTATATCTCAAATAAATACATGGACACGTTTAATGAAAGTGTTTCAATTTACACCAGGGAATTATAAGGTGACCGAATAAAAAAGTGTAAAAAAAGGAATACTAAATTTAGTATTCCTTTTATAGTTTTAATCTTTCTAGTGCTTTCTTTTTGTACAAATCACCTATCGGAATTTCAATTTTATCTATTTCTACATCTTGTTTTGTATACGCAGTTACTTTTTGAGAGTTTACAATATAAGAACGATGCACTCTTATAAAACGGTTGTCTAATTTTTCTTCAAAGGCAGAAATACCATGTTTAATTACCAACTTAGATGCTAACGTATGTATTCTGATATAATCCTTTATACTTTCTATATATAAAATATCTTCAAATAAAACCTTGATGTTTTTTTTATTACTTTGAACAAACATGTGTGTAGTTTCTTCCTTTTTATTAACAGGTTTCTCTATCGTTTGTGTATCTAAAAATTTTTCTATCGCCTTAAAAAATCGAGTAAAAACAATGGGTTTTAATAAATAATCAACCACATTTAATTCGTAACTTTCAATAGCGTATTCTCTGTGTGCGGTTGTAAATATTACTTTAGGCTTGTTGGCCAAGTTTTTTAAAAATTCAATACCTTTTAAAACAGGCATTTCAATATCTAAAAACATTAAATCTACCGATTCTGTTTTTAACACACTACTAGCTTCTATTGCAGATGCACAAACAGCCACAATTTCAAAATCTGGTAATTGATTTAAATGCGTAGTAATTAACTCTCTCGCTAATTCTTCATCATCAACAATTAAACATTTATACTTTTTCATGTGCTGTTAATTTTAATTCTAAATGATAACTTAATTCTTGATTATTAATTTTCAAAGAATATCCACTATTTGGGTACAATAAATTTAATTGTTTTTGGGTGTTTTTCATACCTATTGAATGCTTTTCAACATCTTCTCTTCCTTGATATGATTTTGGTTTTGTATTCTTTAATTTAAAGGTAATTTCTTTTGTTGTTGCTGATAAATATAAGTCAATAGTCCCTTTATTTAATTCTTGACTTATACCATGTTTAAAAGCATTTTCAACAAAAGTCAGTAAAATTAATGGTGCTATTTTTACATTTTGAATATTATTTTTTTCAAAAACAACTGTTACTCTATTTCCATACCTAACCTTTTCTAAAGCGATGTAGTTTTCTAACAAATCTATTTCTTTATCAATAGGCACATATTTATCTTTACATTGATACAATATATAATCTAAAATCTCAGAAAGTTTGGCAATTACTTCTGGTGTTTTATCTGATTTTTTTAATGCCAATGCATATAAATTATTTAACGTATTAAATAAAAAATGTGGATTTAATTGATGCTTAAGTAAATTAAGCTCGGTCGATTTTTTTTGCTCCTTTAAAGCAATAATATCCTTTTGATCTTGATAATATTTTATAGCAATTAATATGATTGAAGGAAAAACAATCCACATTATATTATTGATAAAAGAAATGAAAGAAAGTAATCGATCCCACAATAAAAAAGGTGGTCGCATTTTATAAATTTCAGGAAAATAAACTTCAAAATAATTGATAATAACAACGATATAAAAAAATCGTAATAAGTAAATAACCATTAAAGCTCCAACTACAAATAAAGCAATTCGTTTTTTATTTAAAAAATACGGAATTAGAAGGTAAAAGGTAAAAATGCTAAATAAAAACTGCAAAAATACTTTAAACGCAATATACTGCACCACAAATAACTTGTCGTGTTGTTTAAACCAATAAGTGCTTAACAGGTAGATAAACATAACAACCCAAAAGATTGTTTTTTGTAGAATACTTGTAGATATAATTTTTTTCATCAATATTAAATATACAATTTATGCGAACGCTAAAATTACGTTTTTGCTACCTCCACATTTTACTTCAAACTTAAAAAAATAAATTATCGCTGCTTCTTTTAATAGACAAAGGCCTATAAAGTAGAGTTAAATAGTTTTTTAAAGCAAATTAATCGTTTAAAAGATAAAAAAGAAGTTTCTATCAACGTTTTTACCCATTAAGTCTACAAAGAAATAAAACAACCATTCATTTTTCTAGATTCGTTTGATTTTTAAAAATAAAAAAATGAAGACCTATACTTTAATACTGCTGTTTGTAGTAGTAAATTTTTCGAATTTAAATGCCCAGAAAAATAAAAAAATTTATTCAGAATTGATTAAAAAAGGGTGGAAACTCTGTTTAGATAAAGATTTTATAGCCTCGGCAAAAATTTATGAAAAAGCATTTAAAATTAATTCAAATGCGCCCTTAAATGACAGATACAACGCAGCATGTATTTATGCTTTAGCTAACAATTTAAATGGTGCCTATAAACATTTATTTATTGCAGTAAATACTTTAAACTGGTACGACATTAATCACTTAAAAAACGATAATGATTTAAAGAATATTAGAGCCGATAAAAGATGGAATGAGTTGATTACTATAATGCAAAAAACTAAACAAAAAATTGAAAAAAATTATGATAAAGAGTTGGTTACAATTTTAGACAAAATTTATTTTGATGATCAAAGCACAAGAAGTCAAATTAGAAGTAAAGAGGAAAAATATGGAAGAGACTCTAAAGAAATGCGTATTTTTTGGAAAGAAATTTTACACAAAGATTCCATCAATCTACTTAAAGTTAGTAAAATACTAGATACACAAGGATGGCCTAACAAAGAAAAAATTGGTGCAAGAGGTACTTTAACAATTTTTCTTGTTATTCAACATGGAAATCAAGAAGTAAAACTTAAGTATTTATCAATGATTCAGGAAGCTTTAAAAAAGAACTGGCTACCCAAAAGACAGTATGCGATGTTTTATGATAGATTGGTTTTAGGGCAAGGAAAAAAACAACTGTATGGAACGCAGTTAGCAATGAGCAAAGAAAATAAAAAACCATATGTTTTACCATTAGACGATGCTAGAAACGTAGATAAAAGAAGAGCTGAAATGGGTTTAAATTCTATGCAAGAAAATTTAAACAGATGGAACTTAACCTGGGATGTAGAAGCATATTTAAAAATATTGCCAAAACTTGAAGCTAAGGAAAGAGCATTAAATCAAAAAAACAATTAAAAATGAATTTAAAAAAATTAACAATTTCGTTACTTACACTGTGTATTACCAGTATTACACTAGCCCAAAGCACCAATAATTATTTTAGACATTTACGGTACAATCATGTTTCGCCTTATATAAAATTAACCGGAACTTATCCCATTAATGCTGTAACAGCCAAAAACACATCGCATTATATTTTTACATACAATAATGCTAATCAACTTGTTGAAATAACAAACAATCATTATTTTACTGAAAGAAGGCATCCGTTAGCTTCAATCGGTGCATACAAAACAATAATTACTTACCAAAATAATACAGAAACTAGAGTTTTTTTAGATAAAAACGGAAAAAGAATAACCAATGATCGTCAGGTTTATAAAGAAGTTTTTACTGTTGATAAAAAAGGGAATTATACTAAACTTGAGTTTTTTGATATTAACGACAAACCAATGGAATCTAATTGGCAAATAGCCCGTTACCAATGGTTTAAAAAACATAAAATGGTAGTTGAAAAAAGATTTGGTTTAGATAATAAACCAAGAAATCTTTCTAATTATTTTGAATTTGGTGTTACAGGGATGACCTTTAGAAAAGACGGATCACCAATAGGTAATTATAATTTAAATGAAAATTTAGAAATTGTAAATAATTCTGGTGATGTTGCTTCGTATCAAGACACCTATGATAAAAACGGCAACCATATAAAGTATACTTATCATGATGAAAATAACAAACTGGTAATGAATCAGTTTGGTCTTTCTATTGGTGTCAAAGAATATGATAAGTTGGGAAATTATATTAAACAAGGTCATTACGATCCTAATATGAAATTTTTACGAGGAAGAGATATTGCTAGTAATCAACACATATCGTTAAGCAAAATAGCTTCAAAAAAAGACAGCTTAGAAATTAAAAGAATTTCTTTGGGTTATTTAATTGCTCTGCAAGAGTTAAAACCTAATTTAATGCAAGAGGTTATGAATGATAGCTTAAATAAAGTAACGGTAGGTTATAGTAGAGAATTAAGAAAAGAAGTAGTTACAGCCATTCCTAAAAAAAGAATGCTTGAAAATGCTGCAAATTGGAATAAATCAAATACTCGTTTTCCTCCTAACCCAAGTAATCAAATTAAAATATTAGATGTTTATCACAGAATAGCAACGGTTAAATTATACTCTGATAATTGGGTAGAGTATTTACACTTAATAAAACTTGATGACAAATGGAGTATTATCAATCTTTTATGGCAACATAAAGACGTTAAAAGATATCCGTTTTAAATAAAAAAAACCTCAGATTGATATATAATCTGAGGTTTTTTTATTTAAAGGTTAATCCTAGTTTACAGTAAAACTCCAAACTTGTCCGATAGACTTGGCTCCTGAATTATCGATAGTATTTATTTTCCAATAATACGTTTTACCAGTTTCAACAGTTACTTCATATAATTCTTCAGTAATTGAATTTGTTGTTACTTTTTCTGGATCAGTATTTTCGTCAAAAAACACATCATATGTTAAAGTATCTGATGTATTAGAATCAGCTCCTTTCCATGTTAAATTAATGATTCCAGCATCTATAGAGCTTCCTTCAGCAGGACTTAATTGTTCTGCCATAAAAGGAGCTGTATTGGTTTCTCCTGTGCCTTTTGTATAAAAAGCATTTACTGACGATGGTAGGCCTGCTTCGTTTTTACTATCTACTGCTGTTACTCTCCAATAATAAGCAACTCCTTTATCTAAATTAATTGATTTTGTAGAAGAGTTAGCTGTTTCTGTTTTAACAATAATAGCCATGTCTCTACTATTAGAAAACTCTACTTTATATCGAATAGCATCATTATTTGCATCTGTAGCATCTGTCCAATCAAAAACAATCGTATTATCTATACATAATAAATTTTCTGTTGGATATTCTAAATTAACCGTGCTTGGTGCATCATTTACTATTTTTTCATTTTTACTACTTCCGCCACCGCAAGCAACGAATAACGGTAATGAAAATAACATGATTGATTTTATTACTTTTTTCATTTTTTTAATATTTTAAAAGTGTTCGTCTTATCATTTCCTAATTTTAGGATATAAATACCCGATTTATAATTACTAAACGGAATTGATAATTGATTTCCTTGTCTTTCGATTTTCTGATTTAATACAACTTTACCGGTTACATCAAATACAGTTACTTTAACATTTAAAGCTGTTTCTAATGGTACTAAAAGCTCTATAGATTCTATAACAGGGTTATTTCTTAAGAAAACATTATCGATGGTTGTGGTAAATTTACCTTCACAAGCTTTTGCTGTAGTTACTTCAATAAGCCCTTTTCCTTGTAAGCTAACATTAAAAGTTGATTTATTAAACGTATTAACTAAATCTCCATTTAAAAAGACATTATAAGGTGCAGTTCCTGAATTTACATTTATCGTATAATCTTTAGACTGATTATTTTTAGCTAACCTTAAAGAAATAGTATTTGCTTCAGTAATTGTTATTTCAAAACACTGCTTATGGTTTTTATCATTAATTTCAACACATACTTCGTAATCACCTGGTGCTAAATTTTCAAAAGCATATGATGTTGATGTTAATTGTTTTGTTTCATTTATTCCATCTCCTATTAAAGTTAGCGTATAGCTTACAAATGTTTGCTTTACATTTATAGTAACTTTACCATCATTTTGATTAACACATGTTTCTGATGTAGTTTGAATAGATATATTATCTTGATTTAAATAACTAGTATCACAAATATCACCAATCCCATTATTGTTAGTATCAGCTTGATCTGCATTCATAGTATTAATACAATTATCTACATCATCCATAACACCATCAGTATCTGAATCTTGACAAGTATCTCCAACACCATTCATATCGGTATCTTTTTGATCTGGATTAGCTATTAATGGACAATTATCATCGATATCGATAATCCCATCACCATCTGTATCTTGACAAACATCTCCAACACCATTACGGTCTGTATCAGTTTGAGCTGCATTCGCTGTAGTTGGGCAGTTGTCATTTTTGTTTAAAACACCATCTAAATCATCATCTCCCTCAGGATCTAACTCTAATGTAAATTTACCTGAAAAAACACCCCTACCATAAGTTGCTGCAAAAACAATGTTATCATCTCTTAAATCTAAATCTAAAACAGGTACATTACTCATTCCATTTTGTGATAAACTCCAGGTAGGTGACGTTGCATTGAAGTTTTTTGTTTTCCAAACACCTAAATCTGTACCTATAATTACTTCATTTTGGCTTAAAGGATTTTGCATTATTGCTTTTACAGGTAAATCAGGTAAATTACCTTCTTTACTAACCCAATTAGCTCCTCCATTATCAGTATACCATACACTTATCACTCCATAATTATGCATTGTGACAAAAATTTGATCTTCATTTTCACCAAACTCAATATCAGAAACTGAACCTAAAAATTCAGGGCCAGTTATTTCTGTCCAAAGTCCAACATTTATATTAGCACTTGTTACTTTTAGTAGTTTTCCATTTTTTAATCCTAAAAACAACTTACTTGACCCTGTTGTATAAGGGGATACCTTTAATGTTGACGGAGGATTATCTAACAACGAATTCGTTAAATCATTCTTAGCAATTGTTCCTAATAAATTTGAGTATCTTCTTACAATATACTCACCTCCGCTAGAATAATTAGAAAACAAAATATTTAAGTTTGAATCTAATTCTTCCTGATTGATAAAATCTCCAGATGCAAAATCTTCATTATTAATTGTAATTCTACTATTTGTTTTATAATTATACAAAACAATACTTTGATTGTAAACATAATTAGATATAAAATATTGATCTGTTCCATCTGTATCAAAAAAACTAGCAGCTCCATCACCTCCTGCTGCTTCAATAGAACTGTTTATTCCTATTCTAGCTTCTTGAACTAATTGAGTTCCGTTATCTTGTGCTCCTGCTATGAAGTATTCATCTCCGTTAAACGCGGTTGTTGGAGCTACTCCTACTGTATAAAACTGTAAAGTATTATAATTATTATTTCTTGCTAAAATATTTACTGCTGAATCGTCTGAAAAATAAACTCCTCCATCATTACCAAAAACCATCTTATTAGAGGATGCAAATGCTAACCCGTGTTGATCTGCATGAACAGTAGATACTGCTAAATTTCGTAGATCATTATTATTCGACCATTTTGATATTTGACTCCATGAATCACCTCCATCAACAGATTTGAATAGATCAATTCCTCCAACATATAATACATTTTCATTATTAGGGTCAACTTTTAATAATAAATCATAAAAAGCTTGCCCTCTTGTAAAATCTTTTTCGCTAATCCCAGTATCAACATCTTTTGGTAATGGTAAAACGGAAATACTTGTAAAATTATCTATTGTTTTAAATATTTTAACAGGAGATCCTGATGAAATCATTTGAATCAATACATATACCGTATTTGGGCTCGTTGGTGATACTGCTATTTCAGTTCTTAATCCACCTGAAACTTTATATACTTCGTCAAAAGTAATACCATCTGTAGATTTAAATATAACACCTCCTCCATCACCAAAAGTATCACTTTTTGTTGTACTTAAATAAATAGAATTATCTGCCGATATTTCCATATTATTAGGTTCATGCTCGTTACCAGATGCTGTTTTTGGAATGCTTAGTTTTGAAAAATTAGCCCCATCAATCGATTTGTAAACACCATAACTATCTCCTCCTAAAGATGTAGCTCCTGCGTAAGCTGATTCTCCGGCTGCAATATAAACTTCTGAATTTCCAGCATTATTTCTAACAACAATGTCATTAATATGTTGGATACCTGGTACAATTGTAATATTTGTAGCATTTTCATTTGTTTTAGTTAATGTTCCTGTAATTCCAGTTGAAGCTAATGCATTAATTATAATTTCTCCATCTTTTTTACTTATCATTACAGAAGGAATTGTCACTAAATTACCTTCATCTCCTCCCGACATGTTAAATGGAATTGTATTTTGATTATTAACAACTATTACCGCTACTGCTCCTGCATCTTGCGCATTTTTAGCTTTTTTTGAAAAATTACACGTTCCTCTTTGTATTACTGCAATTTTACCTGCTAAGGCAGAAAAATTAGTAATTGCCTCACAGCCATCTTCTTTTGTAGCTACACCATCATCAACCAAAATTAAATTTTGCGTTATTGGTGAAGTTAAATTAGCTCCAAAAGCTGAAGTTAAAATTGTTTTATACTCTCCTGAAATACTAGAAGGAATTGTTATTGTTAGTTTAGAGTTTGAATCTAAAAATGAATCTCCTGTGATACCTCCAAAAACTTTAGACCAGGTTACTCCTCCATCAATAGATTTCCATAACCCATCTCCGTTCGCATCTCCATTCACATATGATTCTCCTGTACCTACATAAAAAATTTGTGAGTTATTTGGATCTGCGGCAATACACGAAACTGCTAAATTCTCTGGAATTCCTATCCGAACCCATTTAGAATTTGAATCTGATATTTTAGTGTTTTTCCATAAACCACCACTTACTCCTCCTGCAAATACAGTTTCGTTTGATGAGTCATTTGGATCAAACAATAAAGCCCTTGTTCTCCCCCCTACATTATCAGGTCCTCTTTCAACCCAATTATTACCAATTTCTCCTGGTGCTTTTCTACTCGTTCTCGAACTATTTAACCTTCTTTGAATTTTTAAAATATTTTCTTGATGAGTTCTTCCTGTAGTTGGGTTTATTTCATTTAAATACTTTTGCTCAAAGTATGCGTTAGGAGGTAAACCTTGTGCTTTTCTTTCTTTTTTAGGAAGTCTTCCTGTCTTCTGAAAAGGGTGATTTCTTAAAAATTCTGCGTGTTGTTTCCTTAATTCTTCGACATTGATACTTTTAGTATCTAGCGATTTAAAAACAACACCACCTACGACTAACAAAATAAGTAAGCCAACAAATAGTATTTTTTTATTCATGATAAAGTTATTTATGATATATAACAGTTAGTGTTAAAATTACCCTAACTAATTTAAAAAAAAAGCTAAAATATAGATTATATCCATATTTTAACACTTTTTAACACGTAATTACGCAATATTTCCTTTTGTTTTTTTAAATAATCGTATTGCAAAACTATCTGACAAACCAGATACATAACTACAAATTTGCATAACTCTATCATAAAGTGCGGTTTTTTCTTGCTGATATTCATCAGGAAGTAAATTCAACACCAGTGTATCGTAGTTAGATTGTGTTCCGTTATACTTATTGTTTAATGCGGTTACAAAAACATCTAATAAATCTGCAATAATTTTATACCCAGCTACTTCTTTTTCAATAACATCTTTACTACGGTATATTTTTTCTACACTTATTTTAATGATATCGTTAATTTGTGCTTCGTATTTACATTTATCTAATAATGATTTTTCGAAACTACCATTTAAAATAGCTGCTTCATTTTCTAAAAAGATGTCAACTGCTTCGTTAATTAAAACGCCTATTGCCAAGGCTCTTAAATAACTAATACGATCTTTTGTATATTTTAATGAGTGGTATTTTTTACTATCAATGGTATTTTTAACCAACTTAATCATGTACTCTAAAGCATAATCCTCATCAATTAACCCTAAATTAATTCCGTCTTCAAAATCGATAATTGTATAGCAAATATCATCAGCAGCTTCTACTAAATATGCTAATGGATGACGGTAATAGGATATTCCGTCACTTTCTTTTTTCTGTAAACCTAAATCAGTTGCTACATCTAAAAAAGCGGCTGTTTCAGACTGAAAAAAACCGTATTTCTTATCAACTATATGTTTTGTTGGTTTTTTAGGCAATGATTCTTTAGGATATTTCATAAATGCTCCTAAAGTTGCATAACTTAAACGCAAACCACCTTCGCTACCATGATTATTTTCGGTTAAAATCTTAAATCCGTTAGCGTTTCCTTCAAAATCTATTAAATCTTGATATTCTTTTTCGGTAAGTTGCTCTTTATATTTTAATCCGTTACCGGTTTTAAAATACTCTCCGATGGCTTTTTCTCCTGAATGCCCAAAAGGCGGATTTCCGATATCGTGTGTTACGGATGCTGCTGCAACTATGGCTCCGAAATCATTAAAAGTATATCCTAATTCTACTAAATTGGGGTGACGTTCTAACAACACTTTACCAACGCGTCTTCCTAAGGTTCTACCAACAACCGACACTTCTAAACTATGTGTTAATCGGGTATGAACAAAGTCGGTTTTTGATAACGGAATTACCTGTGTTTTATCTTGTAAGCTACGAAAGGCTGATGAAAATATAATTCTATCAAAATCTACTTCAAAGCCTAAGCGCGTTTCGTCTTGTAATATGCGTTCGCGTTTTTGTGTATCACCAAAACGTTTTAAAGAAAGGAGTTGTTCCCAGTTCATTATGTGCTTTATTTAAGATAAGATCACTGCCTATGTAGGAATGACAAGTTGGGCGAATTTACGAAAAGTATTTAAATGTGTTTAGCCCAGATTGAGGCATTTGTTTGAGCTCTTTTTTGCCAAATTTCTGGTAAAAAAAGCGAGTGCAGAAAGCTGGAAATAGCTTCAAAAAAAAAGAGAAGCCTTTTCGACTTCTCTTTATCAACTTTTAATTTAATTTTGGTTTAAGACCCACACATTAAACAATCATCGTCTGGTGCTCCGTTTTTAGAAGCATCAACCATGGCTTTAAATTCTGTAGCACTCATTGGTTTTTCTTCTTCAACTACAGCATCTTTCTTTTGGATGTTTAAGGTGAATTGCTTTGCATTTACTGCCGATTTTGTACGTAAATAGTACATTCCTGTTTTTAAACCACTTTTCCAAGCATAAAAATGCATTGAAGTTAGTTTTGCATAATCAGGGTCTTTCATAAATAGGTTTAAAGACTGAGATTGATCGATAAAATAACCTCTATGACGCGCCATATCGATAATATCTTTCATGCTCATTTCCCAAACTGTTTTGTATAAATCTTTTAAATCTTGTGGAATAATATCAATATGTTGGATAGATCCGTTTGCACGCATAATATCTTCTTTCATATTATTATCCCATAAATTCAACTCTACTAAGTCTTCTAATAAGTGCTTGTTTACTACAATAAACTCACCAGATAATACTCTACGTGTATAAATATTAGATGTATAAGGCTCGAAAGCTTCGTTGTTTCCTAATATTTGAGAGGTAGATGCGGTAGGCATTGGTGCCACTAATAATGAGTTACGAACACCGTGTTCCATCACTTTTTTACGCAAAGCATTCCAGTCCCAACGACCACTTAAATCGTCTTCTTTAATTCCCCACATATTGTGTTGAAATTCTCCTTGAGACATTGGCGAACCTTTAAATGTTGAATATGGCTCTTTTGCTTTTGCAATCTCCATAGATGAAGTTACAGATGCAAAATATAAGGTTTCGAATATTTCTTGATTCAACTTTTTAGCTTCATCAGATGTAAATGGCATACGCAACATAATAAAAGCATCTGCCAATCCTTGAATACCCAATCCTACAGGACGGTGACGAACATTAGAGTTTTCTGCTTCAATTACTGGATAATAGTTACGATCAATTACCGTATCTAAGTTTCTAATTACTTTTTTAGTTACTTTAAATAATTTTTTATGATCAAAAAACTTGTTTCCGTTTTCATCTTCACCAACAAACATTGGTATTGCTATGGATGCTAAATTACATACTGCTACCTCATCTTTGGCAGTATATTCCATAATCTCAGTACATAAATTTGAAGAACGAATAGTTCCTAAATTCTTCTGATTCGATTTACGGTTAGCAGCATCTTTATATAACATGTACGGTGTACCTGTTTCAATTTGCGACTCTAAGATTTTCTCCCATAAATCACGTGCTTTAATTACTTTTCTACCTTTTCCGGCAGCTTCGTAACTTGTATATAAACGCTCAAATTCTTTTCCGTAAGTATCAAATAAATTCGGACATTCATGTGGACACATTAACGTCCAATCTGCATCTTGCTGCACACGTTCCATAAATAAATCAGAAATCCACATTGCGTAAAATAAATCACGCGCTCTCATTTCTTCTTTACCATGATTTTTCTTTAAATCAAGAAAATCATAAATATCAGCATGCCAAGGCTCTAAATACATCGCAAAAGAACCTTTACGTTTTCCTCCTCCTTGATCTACATAACGTGCAGTATCATTAAATACCTTTAACATTGGTACAATTCCGTTTGATGTACCATTGGTACCGGCAATATAACTTCCTGTTGCACGAATATTATGTAAAGACAAACCAATACCTCCTGCAGATTGCGAAATTTTAGCAGTTTGTTTTAGTGTATCGTAAATACCTTCTATACTATCATCTTGCATTTGTAATAAAAAACAAGACGACATTTGTGGTTTTGGTGTACCTGCGTTGAATAATGTTGGCGTAGCATGGGTAAAATATTTTTTACTCATTAACTCGTATGTAGCGATTGCTTCGTCAATATCTTCTTTATGAATACCAATAGATACACGCATTAACATGTGCTGAGGACGCTCAACAATGTTACCGTTTAACTTTAATAAATAAGAACGCTCTAAGGTTTTAAATCCAAAATAATCATAATTAAAATCACGACTATAAATAATAGTAGAGTCTAATTTATCAGCATTTTTCATGATAATATCATACACATCATCTGCTAATAAAGGAGATTCTTTTTCTGTACGAGGATTTACATACTTGTACAAATCAACCATCGTTTCTGAAAACGATTTTTTGGTGTTTTTATGTAAATTAGATACGGCAATTCTTGCAGCTAATTTTGCATAATCAGGATGTGCAGTAGTTAGTGTCGCAGCAACCTCAGCAGCTAAATTATCTAATTCTGATGTTGTTACACCGTCATATAATCCTTCAATAACACGCATGGCAACTTTTACTGGATCAACAATTTTATTTAATCCGTAACACATTTTTCTAACCCTCGCTGTGATCTTATCAAACATCACAAGCTCTCTTTTACCGTCTCTTTTTGCTACATACATATTATTACTCTTGGTTTTAATTTGGTTTATAGAGTCACCTAGGTTTTACACTTAAGTGATTCTTACATGTTAAAATATTTTTGTTTCTTTTTGGAAACTATATTTAACTAAAAACACCTACATGTTTTTAGTTAAATTTTACCGCATGTAGGGGTTAGCAGTAGTGTTATTCTTTTTAAAAATCAGCATCGAAACTAATGTCTCCAGTACCACCTGATGATACTCCTGCTTTTTGGTATTCAGAAACTCTTTTTTCGAAGAAATTTGTTTTTCCTTCTAATGAAATCATCTCCATAAAATCAAACGGATTTGTAGCTTCATATTCTTTATCGCATCCAAATTCTAATAATAATCTATCAGTTACATACTCTAAATACTGTGTCATTAATTTAGCGTTCATACCAATTAAACTTACAGGTAAAGATTCTGTAATAAATTCTCTTTCAATATTTAAAGCATCTAAAATAATTTCACGAATACGATCTTTAGGTACTTTATTTACCATGTGATGATTGTGTAAATGAACTGCAAAGTCACAATGCATTCCTTCATCACGAGAAATTAATTCGTTAGAAAATGCCAATCCTGGTAATAAACCTCTCTTCTTTAACCAGAAAATAGAGCAAAATGAACCAGAAAAGAAAATACCTTCAACCGCTGCAAAAGCAATTAATCGTTCTGCAAACGAATCAGACTCTATCCATTTTAATGCCCAATCTGCTTTCTTTTTAATCGCTGGAAAAATTTCAATTGCCTTAAACAATTTATCTTTTTCTGCATCATTCTTTACATATGTATCTATTAATAACGAATACGTTTCAGAATGCACGTTTTCCATCATTATTTGAAAACCATAAAAGAATTTTGCTTCAGAATATTGAACTTCGTTTACAAAGTTTTCTGCTAAATTTTCATTTACTATTCCATCAGAAGCAGCGAAAAAAGCTAAAACATGCTTAATAAAATAACGTTCATCGTCAGTTAACTTCGTTTCCCAATCTATAACATCTACAGATAAATCGATTTCTTCGGCGGTCCAAAAACAAGCTTGTTGTTTTTTATACCACTCCCATAAATCGTCATGTTGAATTGGAAAAATTACAAATCTATCTTTGTTTTCTTGTAAAATTGGTTCGATGAAAGCCATTATATATTTGTGCTAAATTTTAATGTTATTTTTATTTTCTAGAGGGTTAACAAAGATTCAAAAAATTACTAAAAACTGAAAGCCTTACTTATTCACAAATCCCTTGAAGTTTTCAACAAATTGAAAAAAAAGCACAAAAGAGCGTCTTTACAACAAAAGCACAAATCGTTTAAAAACAAGAGTTTAAAATTAAAAAATATGCTTGAGTAGTGATAATCACTGAGTTTCCTGTTTTGGTTTTTTTGCATAAAAAAAGTGATGTTTTCACATCACTTTTTCAATTTATTTTTAGGCTTATTTTTCTACCTTTAAAACATCTTTTATAATTTCTTCTATTTGTTTTTTTGGTAATGCTCCGTTTGCCATTTGAGGCTGTTCACCCGCTTTACAAAATAACATTGAAGGAATACTACGAATTCCGAAAGCGGCAGATAATTCTTGTTCTGCTTCTGTATCAATTTTATAAATATCAATTTTACCTTCGTATTCTTTACTCAATTCTTCTAAAATCGGAGCCAAAGTTTTACAAGGTCCACACCAATCTGCATAAAAATCAATTAATGCTGGTTTGTCTCCTTCAAATTTCCACTCTTTATTCTCTTCGAAATTAAATACTTTTTCTAAAAAAGTTGCTTTTGTTAAATTCTCTGTCATGCTGTTTATATTAATTATTTACTTGAAAATTCTCAAGCTTAAAGGTAGTCGTTTTTATTCCTTATAAATTACAAGAAGGTTATTTAGTGTTAAAATCGTCTTAAAAAATTGGAGTCTCATACTTTTTTCTGCTAACTTTGAAAGAATTAACTAATTTTTATACCATGAAAAAAATCCTTTTTTCGATTCTTTGTGCGAGTGCTATTTTAGTGTCTTGTAAACAAGAAAACCAACCTAAAAACACAATTGCTGTGAAGTACCCAGAAACGACTAAAAAACCTGTAGTAGATGATTTTTTCGGAACAAAAGTAACCGATAACTATCGCTGGTTAGAAGATGACAGAAGTACAGAAACTGAAAATTGGGTTAAGGCTGAAAATGAAGTAACTTTTGATTATTTAAGTAAAATACCATATCGCGAGCAGTTAAAAAATCGTTTGTCTGAATTATGGAACTACGAAAAAATAGGGACTCCCTTTAAAGAAGGCGAATACACCTATTTTTATAAAAACAACGGATTACAAAATCAATATGTTTTATATAGAAAAGATAAAGAAGGTAAGGAAGAGGTTTTCTTAGATCCAAATACGTTTTCTGAAGATGCAACAACATCATTAGGCGCTGTTAGTTTTTCTAAAAACAGTGAAACAGTTGCTTATTCAATTTCTGAAGGTGGTAGCGATTGGCGTAAAATAATTGTTATGAATACCAAGAGTAAGGAAATTATTGGTGATACATTAATTGATGTAAAGTTCTCTGGAATTTCTTGGTACAAAAACGAAGGTTTCTATTATTCTAGTTACGATAAGCCAAAAGGAAGTGAATTATCTGCTAAGACAGATCAACATAAATTATACTATCATAAATTAGGAACAGCACAAAAAGAAGATGCTATTATTTTTGGAGCAACTCCTCAAGAAAAACATCGTTATGTTGGTGGTAGTGTTACTGAAGACGACAATTACCTTGTAATTACAGCAAGTGTATCAACATCTGGAAATAAATTGTTTTTTAAAGAGCTTTCTAAGCCTGATAGTTCATTAATAACAATTTTAGATCATACAGATAGTGATACCTATCCGATAGATAATATTGGCTCTAAAATATACTTGGTAACCAATCTTAATGCGCCTAATAAAAAAGTAGTTACTGTAGATATTTCTAATCCAACTCCTGAAAATTGGAAAGATTTTATTCCTGAAACAAAAAACGTCTTAAGTCCGTCAACAGGGGCAGGTTATTTCTTTGCTAAATATATGGTAGATGCGGTTTCTAAAGTAGTACAATATGATTATGACGGAAAATTAATTCGTGAAGTAAAATTACCTGGCGTAGGATCTGCCGGTGGTTTTGGCGGAAAAGCAACTGCTAAAGAATTGTATTTTTCATTTACAAACTACAACACACCAAGTTCTTCTTACAAATTCGATCCGAAAGAAGGAACGTATGCTGTTTATTGGAAACCTGCCATTTCTTTTAATGGTGATGCTTATGAAAGCAAACAAATATTTTATACTTCGAAAGACGGAACAAAAGTTCCGATGATTATCACCTATAAAAAGGGACTAGAATTAAACGGTAAAAATCCAACTATCTTATATGGTTACGGCGGATTTAACGTGAGTTTAACTCCTAGTTTTAGTATAGCAAACGCTGTTTGGATGGAACAAGGCGGTGTGTATGCTGTACCTAATTTACGTGGTGGTGGTGAATACGGTAAAAAATGGCACGATGCCGGAACACAATTAAAAAAGCAAAATGTATTTGACGATTTTATTGCTGCAGCTGAATATTTAATCAACCAAAAATATACCTCATCAGATTTTCTTGCCGTTCGTGGTGGATCAAACGGTGGATTATTAGTCGGAGCAACAATGACCCAACGACCAGATTTAATGAAAGTAGCTTTACCAGCCGTTGGTGTATTAGATATGTTACGTTATCATACATTTACTGCGGGAGCAGGTTGGGCGTACGATTACGGAACCGCAGAACAAAGCAAAGAAATATTCGATTATTTAAAAGGATATTCTCCTGTACATAATGTTAAAAATGTAGCTTACCCAGCAACAATGGTAACTACTGGTGATCATGATGATCGTGTGGTACCAGCGCATAGTTTTAAGTTTGCTGCCGAGTTACAAGACAAACAACAAGGAGAAAATCCGGTATTAATTCGTATCGAAACAAATGCTGGTCATGGTGCCGGAACACCGGTTGCAAAAACAATAGAGCAGTATGCTGATATTTTCGGATTTACCCTATTTAATATGGGATTTGATCAGTTACCGAATCCACCAAAATCTAAAATTAAGAGTTAAAAACTGTAACAGATAAAAGGTTATAGCTACTAATACATAAATCAATCTAAATTAAACACAATGAAAACCATTCACAAAATGCTGTTTACTACTGCAGTTGCTTCCATAGCAATTGCTTCGTGTAAAACAGAAAGTAAACCTGAAGAGAAAAAATCTCAGGGAATTATTATTGAAAACATGGATACTTCTGTTAAACCTACAGATGATTTCTTTAGATATGTAAACGGAACTTGGATGGACAAAACCGAGATTCCTGCTGACAGAACTTCTTGGGGTGGTTTTGGTGAATTACGTAAAAAAACGGATGCTGATGTATTGGTTATTTTAAATGATGCAATTCAAGAAAGAGATTTTCCGAAGGTAAAAGACGCTGAGGGAAATGAAATAGATTCTGATCAAGAAAAAGCAGTAAACTATTACGAAACTATAATGGATACTGTTGCTAGAAACAAGCAAGGTACCGAGCCAATTAAGCCTTTTTTAGCTAAAATTGAAGAAATTAAAACTAAAAAAGATGTAGAAAACTACATTACAAACATGGCACCTTACGGTGGTGGTGGTTTTTATGGTTTTGGCGTTTATAACGATTTAAAAAACAGTAGCCAATACGCAGGTTATATGGGTGCTGGTGGTTTAGGTTTATCTCGTGATTATTATATGGATGCTAAGGTTGCAGACAAATTAGCTAAATATCAAGAGTTTATTGCTAAAACATTAATGACTTTTGGTGATGATGAAGCTACCGCTAAAAAGAACGCAGCTACTATTGTTGCTTTCGAAAAAAGTTTAGCAGAGCCAATGATGACAAAAGAAGAGCGTAGAGATACACGTAAAATGTATAACCCTATGACGGTTGCTGAATTAACTGAATTAGCTCCTGCAATTGATTGGGCTGCACATTTAGAAGGTATTGGTGTTACTGATCTTGAGAAAATAATTGTTACCGATCTTGGATACTTTAAAGCATTAAGCGGAATTTTAGATGCTCGTTCTGTAGAAGATATTAAATTGTTATTCCGTTGGAATACTATTAACAATTCTCTTGGTTTATTATCTACCGATTTAGAAACTGCTAATTGGGAATTTTACAGTAAAGAAATGCGTGGTGCAAAGCAACAACGCCCAAGAAACGAACGTGCTTTAGGTAATTTAAATGGTGCTGTTGGTGAAGCTTTAGGTAAACTATATGTTGATAAAATGTTTCCACCAGAAGCAAAAGCAAAAGCAAAAGAAATGATCGACAATGTAATGTTAGGTTTCGAAAAGCGTATTGCTGGTTTAGAATGGATGAGTGCTGAGACTAAAACAAAAGCATTAGAAAAGTTACACAAGTTAACGGTTAAAATTGCCTATCCTGATGTTTGGAAAGACTACTCTGAATTACAAGTAAAAGGATTAGAAAATGGTGGTTCTTATTTCGAAAACGCTAAAAACGTTACGAAGTGGAATTATAACAAAAACATGGAGAAATTAGGAAAAGCTGTAGACAGAACAGAATGGGGAATGTCTCCTCAAACTGTTAACGCTTACTTTAATCCTGTAAACAACGAAATCGTTTTTCCAGCTGCAATTTTACAACCTCCATTCTACGATTACAAAGCAGATGAAGCTGTAAATTATGGTGGTATCGGAGCAGTAATTGGTCACGAAATCTCTCATAGTTTTGATGATTCTGGTGCTCGTTTTGATGGCGATGGAAATCTTAAAAACTGGTGGACTGATACAGATTCTGAAAAATTTGCTGTAATTGGTAAGCAATTAGTAAAACAATACAGCGATATTGTTGCTATTGATAGCATGCACTTAAATGGTGAATTTACTTTAGGTGAAAATATTGGTGATTTAGGTGGTGTACAAGCTGCTTACGAAGGTTTACAAATTTTCTTAGAAAAGAACGGAAAACCAGCTGATATCGATGGTTATACTGCAAACCAACGTTTTTTCCTTTCTTGGGGAACAATCTGGAGAACAAAAATGCGTGATGAAGCTTTAAAGAACTTAATCATGACAAATACACACGCTCCTGGCCAATACAGAGCGTATATGCCACTTAAAAACGTTGATGCTTTCTATGAAGCTTTTAATGTTAAAGAAGGTGATAAAATGTATTTAAAACCAGAAGAAAGAGTTAGAATCTGGTAGACACGCAGTGTCTTCTGTAATGATTTTCTTTACGGAAAATTGTACAAACTATATCAAAGAAAACCGATACGAAAGTGTCGGTTTTTTTTATTCCTCTCACTTCGAGTGATTTTTGAGGCACGAAAAAATTGTATAGACAAGTTGGGCGTTACCGTAAACGGTCGCGCTTTCACTACTCGCTTTTTTTTCGTGCCTCAAAAAAGAGCTCAAACAAACCGTTCAATCGCTAACGCAAAAACAATAGAAACTCTATTTTTGCAATCATGCTACAGGTAAACAATATTTCGTTTTCTTATATTAAAGAAAAAACAACACTTACAAACATCAATTTCTCTTTACAAAAAGGAGAACATGTATCTATAATGGGCGAAAGTGGCTGCGGAAAATCAACTTTATTAAAAATTATTTACGGCTTATTAGATGTTGACAAAGGAAACATCTATTGGAATGATTTTAAAATCTTAGGGCCTGCGCATTATTTAGTTCCCGGTATCGATATTTTTAAATACGTTGCGCAAGATTTCGACTTAATGCCATTTACATCTGTAAGTGAAAACATTAAAAAATTCCTATCTCGTTTTTATCCAGAAGAAGCAGAAAAAAGAACAAGTGAGTTATTAGGGGTAATAGAAATGACTGACTTTGCCAACATCAAAGTAAAAAACTTAAGCGGTGGTCAACAACAACGCGTTGCCATTGCTCGTGCCTTAGCTAAAGAACCTGAATTGTTATTACTCGATGAACCTTTCGGACAAATAGATAATTTTAAAAAAAATTCGCTAAGTAGAAACTTATTTACCTACTTAAAGAAAAAAAATATTGCTTGTATTATAGCCACTCACGATGGTAATGACGCACTTTCTTTTGCTGATAAAATGATTGTTATTAAAGACCATCAAATAATTGCGAATGATATACCAATGAACTTATATAAAAATCCGAAGTTAAAATATATAGCCGCTTTATTTGATGATGTAAATGAGGTTCTCATCAACAATAAAAAAGTATTATTATATCCGCATCAAATAAAAATTGTTGAAAGCTCAATAATAAAAGCAATTGTTAAAAACACGTATTTTAAAGGTAATTATTGGTTAATTGAAGTGAGTTATAATGGTGCATCCATTTTTTTAAATCACTCATCAACTATTAAAATAAAAAAAATAGTTTCATTAAAATTTAATGAGACAGTTTTTTAATAAAAAACACACTATTATTTATATAAATAATAGTGTGTTATAAAAACTCTTTTTCATTTGAAGGGTGTAGCAACCTTTCCTATAATAAAAACAGATTAAGTTTATTTTACCCTACTTTTAAATTAAAAAACATCATTTATTGTTTGCTGAATATTATTAAAAATAAAAACATCGCCTGTTGTTTTACCTAATAAAATACGTCCTATTGGAGACGAAACAGAAATTGCAAAATAAACGTCATTATTAACCATAAGTTTACCTGAGCTAATACTTAAAAAAAAAGACGCTTTACTTGTTTTAACTACACTTCCTAAATGTGCTACCTTAGAAACTTTATCAACATTTATTTTAGAAAGAATCTCTTTCATTTTTGTAATTCCGCTAAGTTGTTGCCCTGCTTTTTCCATTTCTAATTGCAACATTGCACGTCCTGTTTCATGCTTATCTCCTGCTGAACTTTTTGTTTCAGATTGTAATGCTTTTTGATTTGATGAAATAATTTCTTCAACTGTTTGCAGTCTTTTATTTACATATGTAACGCATTGTGCGTATAACTCTTCTTTTACCTTCATAATAAATCTGCTAATTCTTTTCCTACCAAACTACCAATAGCAATTCCCATACCGCCTAAACGAACTCCGCAAAAAACATTATTAGATAGTTGTTTTACAATTGCTTTTTTCTGACTTCCAACGCCCATAATTCCACTCCATCGATGTTCAATTTCAAAATTAGTGTTTGGTAAAATTGTCGTTTTTAAAATTTCTTCTAATTTATTTTGAATGATTGTTGTTTCTCCAAATTCTGAGGTTTCTTCGGCTTTAAAATCGAGATTTCTTCCGCCTCCAAACAAAATTCTATCATCAATATTTCTGAAGTAATAATAACCTTTATCTAAATGAAAAGTTCCTTTAATGTGAAGATTTTTTATAGGTTTTGTAATTAACACTTGTGCTCTTGCCGGTTGTACATTTTCATTGAGTAATTGGTTTGCAAATCCGTTTGTAGCAATACATAATTTATTGCTGGAAAAGCTAATTTGATTGGTTTGTATAGCTACTTTATTCCCAATTTCTTCAAAATTTTTAACGGTAATATTATTTAAAATTTTTATATCACTTTGCTGAATTACTTGAAGTAGCTTCGTTACCATTTTACCTGTATCAATTTGCCCTTCAAACTGATTGGTAATATAGTTTTGATGAATATTTTGAAACTCAAAAAAATTGTTATCAATCGTAAAAACATCCGAAGAAAAAAGTGGCTTTAGTAATTGGTTAATTTTATTTTTTTCAACTAAGCATTCTTCATAAAACGCTGAATCATTAAATAATTCATATCCTTTATTTTGTTGGAAATCAATATTTTTATCACCTAAATTTTTACGAAGTAATTGTAATCCATTCCAACGTTTTTCTACTAAATTAAAAACCTCTTCTTCACTATGTGTTTTTAAATCATCTATCAATTCAGATAAACTACCAAAACAAGCAAAACCTGCATTTTTACTACTTGCTCCTTGTGGCAACATCCCTTTTTCTAAAATTATAATTTTAGCTTTCGGATATTTTCTTCTTAAATTCAATGCACAATTTAAACCTACAATTCCACTACCAACAATGGTAAAATCTACATTTGTAAACCATTCCTTTAATTCCCAATAACTGTAATTCAACATCTTAATTTCTATATATATTTGTACCTTGGCACACTACTTGAATATTTAAATTTAAACAATAAAAAGTAATATTATGAAGTTATTCGGAATCTTAATTTTGGCACTAAGCTTTACACAGTGTGCAAGCATGAAACTAGAATCAAATCCTCCTTTTACGGTTAACACCGCATCTTACTCTCATATTACTGGTGGTTTACCTGGTAACAACACACTTAATTTAATGATTGAGTTTACAGAAAACCAATCTGTCGATTTTCAAAAAGTGTATTTTCAAAATAAAGTTATAACCGCTGTAATTGAACAAAAACAGGATAAAAATTACATTGCTGCTCGTTATAAAACCTCAACAGGTGAAGATAAAAAAGACTTAGTTTTAAATGGTGATCCTGTAAAAGAATATGGAAATACTACTAAAAATGAAGTAAAAATTCCTTTTGAACTAAAAGAAAATGAAGCCGTAGTTACTTATAAAGTAGATGAGAAAATTCATTATTATAAAATAAAAAATATTAAAAAAGAGAAAAGAGTTTTTATGCCCACAGCAAAACCTCAAAACTAACAAAAACCACCTCATAATGAGGTGGTTTTTTGTTTTTGGCACGTATTTTGAAATTGAGTAATCATAACCATAAAACCAATGCTTATGAAACGTATAAAATTACTCTTATTTACAATTATAGCAAGTATAGCTTTAACGTCTTGTGTGGTTCAGGATACAGATTTTTCTTTAAACGAATACATTTCAAGCTATGACTTATGGTATATTGATTATCACAGAACTACTGGTAGTGGCGATGTTTCGTTTTTATCAAAAGCTTTTACAGTTTCTTTTTTAAACGGAACCATGTATGCAAATAACAATATTGTTGATATTGGTAAAACTGGTAACGGGTTAGGAATTGCTGTAGGTGACTATGTTCCTCGTGGAACCGTGTTAGAAACTTATCATGATTTAGATGGTAATTATAATTTTGAAGTAGTGCAATTAGCAGATGATGAAATTAGAATTGATGATTTATCGCAAAATGTAAGTTATTATTTAATCGGATATCAAAGAAGCAATTTCAATTACGATAAGTTGTTTTACGACAACATCGAATATTTCTTACAAGAATATATAGGTTGGGAAAGAACAGCTACTTCTGGAGGTTCTCCAAATGTATTTGATGACGAACACTTTTTGCAATTTACACCAGAAAATGATGTAACTTTCTATTCATCACACGATGCTTTTGGCACAAATATTGATAATATTAGTTGGGATTATGTAGGTGGTTATGAAGTTGCTAATTATAACGGTATTAACAACTTAAAACTTTTAACACTTAATTATGATGGTGGAGATACTGAAAAATTTGAGTTAAGCGTTATAAATGATGAAAGGATACAATTATTTCACCTAAGTTCTGAAACAACGTACACTTTTTCTGGTAGAGGATTTGTACAATATTTAAAAAACGAAAATAAAAGTATTACAAAATCTTCTGTAAGGAATAACAGTAGAAAACGTACTAAAATACAACGTAAAACCGTTGATAGAAAATATTTAAAATAAAGTTTGGTTAGTTGATTTTTGGTTGGGGTAGTAGCCAACTAAAGGAAACCGCTCTAGAAATAGAGCGGTTTTTATGTTTTATAATATATGCTTAACATAAAATATTTTACCTTTATAAAAAAACAAAAAATGCAACAAACAGCCTTAATTACTGGAGCAACTTCAGGTATTGGTAAAGCAACCGCTCGTCTTTTTGCTAAAAATAATATCAACCTTATTATTTGTGGAAGACGTACTGAAAAACTACAAGAACTTCAACAAGAATTATCAACCTTAACAAAAGTACATACCTTACAATTTGATGTTCGTTATAAAGAACAAGTGCAACAAGCCATTGGTAATTTACCTGATGAATTTAAGCATATTGATATTTTGATTAATAATGCAGGAAATGCCCACGGGTTAAGTAGTATTCAAGACGGAAGTATTGATGATTGGGATGCCATGATTGATGGAAATGTAAAAGGTTTATTATATGTTTCAAAAGCAATAATTCCGCAAATGGTTGATAGAAACAACGGATTTATTCTTAATATCGGCTCTATTGCTGGTAAAGACGTATATCCTAACGGAAATGTATATTGTGCTTCTAAATTCGCTGTAAACGCTTTAAATAAAGGAATGCGTATTGATTTAAACAAACACAATATTAGAGTTTCTGCTATTCATCCAGGATTGGTAGAAACCGAGTTTTCAGATGTTCGTTTTAAAGGAGATACCGAAAGAGCAAAAACCGTATACCAAGGCTACAAAGCATTACAACCCGAAGATATTGCCGATATTATTTACTTTGTTATTAGCAGGCCTTACCATGTAAATATTGAAGATTTAGTGGTGTATCCTACCGCGCAAGCTACCGCATCAATTATAAATAAAAATGCATAAATTGTGATTAACAAACGTCTTTTAATTAAAAACCTTCTTTCTCATAACGATGAAAATAGTTTTTATGATAAAAAACAAAAATTATCCTTAAATTCAAAAGAAGGAAAAGCTAAATTTATAAAACATGTTTGTGCCTTATCTAACTCAAACCCTAGTAATAACTCATACATTGTTATTGGGGTTAAAGATGAAGAAAATAAGATTTTAGGAGTTGATTTTTATGATGATAGTAAAATTCAGAATTTAATAAACGCTTACTTAAACAATCCTCCAAAAATAGAATATGAAAATGTTCCTTTTCCACGTTTGCCGCGTCATAAAGTAATAGGTTTAGTAACTATTTATCCTAATAGTAAAATTACATCACTTTTAAAAAATATTTGGAAATACCGTAAAAACACTATTTTTTTTCGCAGAGGAAGTAACTCAATGCCTTCTGAAGGCAATTTTACCTTAAATGATGCAAATACTACTATTGTAGCTGCAATCGAAAAAAACGCTAGCAACAATATACAATTAACTCTCGATGGTGTTTTTGATTTTATCAACAATCACAAGCCTAAATATAATCCGCAATACAAAGTGTTTAACGAGCAGTTTGTATTGTGTTGGGCTGGAAAAAAGAAACTAATTAACCATGAAATATTTTATACTAGAGTAGATATTGAATTGATAAATGAACAAGTTCGTTTGTTTTTTTCTGCCTTAGATGATGTTCAGATTAGCTACAATGAACAATCGTTTATAATTACCGAATATATTGTTTTAGGAATCGATGGCGCTGAAAAACATTATCCGTTAGAAAAAACAATTATTCATTTTAAAGGTAATGGTAAACATGATATTATAACCGAATTTTTGTTTGAAGCTCCTCAATACGATAAAACTATTTTACATCATATTTATAACAATAACAATGCTATTATTACCAAAATTGAGAATAATAAACAGCTTTCGATAACTGAATCTGAAAACGTTTACAAACTACCTACCTCCTATTTAATATGCTATTTAAACGGGGTTTTAGACGCACCTCAACAGCTAAAAAAAATAAAAAATTATATTAAAAATTTAGAAGATAAAACTGCCTATATAAAATACAAAGAAGCAATGCGTGTGTTGCGTAAAGTGAAATATAATTAAAACCTCGTACGAATGGTTTTTAAACTAGCTTCAATGGTTTTTGTTGAAGCTTCTGAAACTCCATACAATACAGCATATCGTTTCCATTGATTGGTAACTTCTTTTATTTCATCTATAATTATCTTTGCTTTTTTTATTGATAATGCACTTGCCAACTCTAATAATTCTTTCTTTCCTGGATCTACATAATTTTTAGCACAAGATGTACTGTGATACCCTTGTGAAGAAGATGAAAAAGTTAAATCGTAAGCAGGTGCTAGTGACCATTCTCCTTCAGCATTCATTAAAAAAGCAAAATTTTTAGAATGATCGTCTCGATTATGTACTAAAATATTAAAAACAGCCCTACGGAACATTTGTTCAGCAGCTTGTGCGTTATTTGTTAACTTCTTTGCTTGGTAAATTAAATTCCCATAATCAAGGGTACTATGCTCGTAATCATCATGAAAAAGTCCTGCAGCTGACAACATATGAAGTTTATCATTTCCTATACGGTCAAATCGTTTGGTTCCAAAATAACTATTTCCAGAATTACTAGTAAACACTCTGCATTCAGACATTTCAATTCCTGAATCTAAGGCCATTTTATAATAAGCCAACTCTATATTGGCGATATCTTTCGAATCTACATCCGCAGCAAATTTAATAATCCAATGCTCATATTCTTCCGGAAGATTAGCCACAACACTAATGAGTGAATCTGTCTTCGGATTATATCCTGCATAAATTTTTGGCCGTGCTCCACCTGGGCTACCACCTCTTCCAAACATATCATCAATTATGGCACTACTCTCTCCACTAAGTACCTCAGAAATATTATCCTTTAGTTTGTCTAGATTAATTTCTACAGCTTCTTGCTCTAACGCTACACTTGGTCTGTACTGTAGTGCACCCATACTGTTCTTCCCTGCAAATGTTAAATGATCTAACGCATTAAGAGATTCAATAGCAACTCGATTTGTACTAAGGCGTTTCTTTATTAACAAATATCCCCAAGCATCTGGTAAAGAATCAGCAAACACACCAAAAAGACCATTAAATGGTTTTTCTTTGGTTGTTTGAGGAGTATCATTAAACATTAATTGATTAGGAGACAGGTTTTTTCCTACTTCTAAATAAGCATCACTATATTTAAATAATATATCTCTACCATCTAAAACAAGTTCACCAATAAGCTCTTCTTCTTTAGAAAACTGTATGTATACATTAAGTTTAGTTGTTGCCATAGTTAATAATTAAATAACTCTTTTTTCCGTTTCATATCACTTGGCAGTAATATTGATTCAAAATCTGTTAAACGTTTAAGAGTTTCACAAATTTTTAAAAGTGATTCTAGAGAAATGACACCTGTTGATTCAAATTTTCGAACACTAGCGTAAGATACTCCTGATCTTTCTGATAATTCCTTCTGAGACATTTTTTCTTGTTTCCTTAAAACTCTGGCTCTTTTTGATAAAAGAATCATTATTTCTTTAGGCGATTTTTCATCTCCATATCCCCACATATCGTACTCTTAGTTTAGAATACTAATATAACAATTATACTTTAAAAACTGCTACTATAATAGCTTTTTTAATGATATACAATAAATATTGCTGCTATAATAGCAATTAATTTAATTTTTGATGTAAAAAACAACACCTTTTGAGTGTTGTTTTTTTTATAACCGTTTGTGCAAAATAATTTCGTTTTATTACTCTTTACTCATTTCAAAAATTAGTTGTCCTCCGTTTATAATATCAGCATGAGAAAGTACATTGTCTGTTATTTTCTTACCGTTTATTGTTATACTTTTTACAAATACGTTTTCTTTACTTTGATTTTGAGCCGTAATTTTTAAGGTTTTTCCGTTTTCTAAATAAATAGTAGCTTCTTTAATATTTGGACTTCCAATTGCATAATTTGGAGAGCCTGGTGTAACAGGATAAAAACCTAAACTACTAAATATATACCAAGCACTCATTTGACCTGCATCGTCATTACCACACAAACCATCAACAGTATCTCCGTACATGGTATCCATAATCATACGAACTCTTTGCTGTGTTTTTTTAGGATGTCCGGTCCAATTATATAAATACGGAATGTGATGTCCTGGCTCGTTACCATGCACATAATTTCCTATAATTCCGTCGCGAGTAATATCTTCATGGTTTGCTATGTATTTATCAGCTATTTCTGTGGTAAATAATTCATCTAGTTGCTTACTAAATTTTTCTTTACCTCCCATCATTTCAATCATTTTATCAATGTTTTGCGGAACATACAATCCGTAATTCCATGCATTTCCTTCAATAAAACCTTGTCCGTGCGTATCCATTGGGTCAAAATTTTTTCTAAAAGTACCATCAGATAATTTAGGTCGCATAAATCCGATTGTTGGATCATAAACGTTTTTATAATATTCAGCTCTTGTTAAATACTCTTTTTCTACATCAGCTTTTCCAACTTTTTTTGCAATTTGAGCAATACACCAATCGTTGTAAGCATATTCTAATGTTTTTGATACTGATGAATGGCTTTTATCTTCTGGAACATATTTATAATCAATATAATCCCCAATACCATCAAAATAACGAACCGTGGCTGTGTTTGTTGATGCTTTAAGTGCATGATTTACATCAAAATCTCCTACGTTTTTTGCTAATGCATCTGCAATAACTGAAGTTGCATGATACCCAATCATACACCAATTTTCATTAGCATAATGACTCCAAATTGGTAACATATTATGTACACTCTGGTCGTGATGTGCTAACATCGATTTTATCATGTCGTTGTTTCGATTTGGTTGTGTTATGTTGTACAATGGGTGCAATGCTCTGTAAGTATCCCAAAGAGAAAATATGGTGTAATTCGTAAAACCATCAGAAGTATGTATATTTTGATCTAGTCCTCGGTATTTCCCATCAACATCTTCATACAAAATAGGTGATAAATTAGTGTGATATAAAGCCGTATAAAAAGTAGTTTTCTCTTTTTCAGAAATTGTTTCTACATCAATTTTACCTAACTCTTTATTCCATTTATCTTTAGTTTCTTGTTTCGTTTTATCAAAATTCCAATGCGGAATTTCTTCTTTTAAATTATTTAAAGCTCCATTGGTACTTACTGGTGATAAAGCAAATTTTACATTTATTTTTTCACCTTCTTCTGTATCAAAATTAAAATAAGCTCTTATATCTTTTCCTGCCATTTCAGGAAAATTTTCATTTTGTTTAAAACGTCTGTAAAATCCATCATACGTTTCTTTATTGTATTTTTTATGACCATAACTTTTAAATGGTTTAGAAAATTCCATCGCAAAAAACACTTTTTTGGTTCTTGCCCACCCTTTTGTTTGTCTGTAACCTGTTATTAAGCTATCATTTTCTACACGAATAAATGTCCATACATTTTTATTATCATGATGATAGATATTGTACACTAAATCTAAAATAACATGAGAATCGGTAGATTTAGGAAATGTATATTGATGAAAACCAACACGCTCGCTAGCTGTTAGTTCTGCTTTTATGTTGTAACTATCTAAATTAACTTTGTAGTAACCTGGAGATGCTTTTTCGGTATCATGTGAAAACGTTGAATAAAATCCTTTAGTACCTTCTTTTGTTTTTAATGGGTCTAATGTTAGTTTCCCTGTAGTTGGCATTACTAAAAAATCCCCTAAATCAGCATGTCCTGTTCCACTAAAATTAGTGTGAGCAAAACCTATAATTGTTGAATCTTTATGTTGATAACCCGCACAATATTCATATGTTTTACTATTGTAGCTACCGTTTTCATTAAACATAACCTCAAAATTAGTTTGAGGACTTAACTGTACCATTCCAAAAGGAGCAGTTGCTCCAGGAAAAACATGTCCCATTTTACTAGTTCCAATTAAAGGATTTACATGTTTTGTAAAATCTTTTTCATCTACTTGAGTTATTACATTTTCTTTTAACTCTTGTTTGCAACTTAGCACAAATAAACAGAGGCTAAAAATCATTAAAAATGATAAATATTTTTTCATATTATTACTAAAAATAGGTTTATAATGCTAATTACGCAAAATAAATTCTATAATTCACAATAAAAATATTAAAAAAGTAATAAATAATAATTTCAAACAATTTTAATCTAATTGTTTAAATTTAAACATCGTGCTTAAAGAGACCCTTTTTATAAACGTTAAAACTGTTTTAATAAATCAGCTAAAAAGTACTGCCTTAAAAAGTATCTTTGTGCTTTATTTATTATTTATGTCTATAAACACGCTTTTAGTAACACCTCCTTTTACACAATTAAATACTGCGTATCCTGCAACCGCATACATTAAAGGTTTTTTAGAATCTAAAGATGTAAAAGCAACGCAAATGGATTTAAGTATCGAGCTGTTTACTGCAGTGTTTACCAAAGAATTTATAGAGGCAATTTTTAAGCAAGCAGAAATGCTTGGTAATAGTGATTTTCCTTTAGTTGATAAACAAAAAGAAGAATACATAAATAAGGTAGATTCTGTGATGGATTATTTGCGCGTGCAAGAAGTTACAGCAGCGTATCAGATGGTACATAAAGATTATTTACCGCATGGACATAGGCGTATTAAACTAAATAAAGATTTAACTACCGAATTCGGAAAATTAGGAATTTTAGACAAAGCCAAACACATTGCAACACTCTTTGTAGAAGAATTAGGTGATTATATAAATGCCAATGTCGATGAGTTTTTTTCTTTTACACGCTATGCAGAACAACTAGGAAGATCTGCCTCTAGTTTCGATACTATTAACGAGTTTTTACAATATGAAACTTCCTTAATAGAAGATGAAATGTTGTATTTATTAGAAGAGAAACTACAAAAAAACAACTATGATTTAGTTTGTTTTACAGTACCTTTTCCTGGTAATTTATTTTCAGCTTTACGTTGTGCTCAGTTTATAAAAAGGCAATATCCCACCATTAAAATAGGTATGGGTGGTGGTTATTGTAACACCGAGTTAAGACGCTTATCTGACCCAAGAATTTTTGATTTTATCGATTTTATTACTTTGGATGATGGTGAAGGTCCGTTATTAAAAATCACAGAGTTTTTAGATGGTAAAATAAAAGAAGATGGTTTAGAAAGAACTTTTATCTGTAAAAATAACCAAGTTATTTATGCTGATAAAACACCAAACACCATTTTTCATCATAAAAACTTACCTGCGCCTAGTTATGTAGGACTTCCAACAAATAAGTATTTATCGTTTTTAGATGTTATGAATCCGATGCACAGAATGTGGTCTGATGGAAAATGGAATAAATTGACCATTTCTCACGGATGCTATTGGAAACAGTGTTCTTTTTGTGATGTTACGTTAGATTATATAGGGAATTATCAAAATACAACCGCTGATGATTTAGTGAATAAAATTGAAAAAATAATCTCAGAAACAGGTATTACAGGTTTTCATTTTGTTGATGAAGCTGCGCCGCCGAAAATGTTGAGAGCTCTAGCAAATAAGTTACTAGAAAGAAAGGTTTATATTACTTGGTGGACTAACATTCGATTCGAAAAAACATTTACGCCAGAATTGTGTGCTTTACTATCTAAATCGGGATGTATTGCCGTTACTGGTGGTTTAGAGGTTGCTTCAGATAGGTTATTGGCTAAAATGAAAAAAGGGGTAGATATTGGACAAGTTGCTAGAGTAACCAAAGCTTTTTCTGATGAAAACATCATGGTACATGCTTATTTAATGTTCGGTTTTCCTACCGAAACAGCGCAAGAAACCATTGATTCTTTAGAAGTTGTTCGTCAACTATTTCAAAATAATTGTATTCAGTCTGCTTTTTGGCACATGTTTGCTTGTACTAGTCATAGCCCGGTTGGTAAAAATCCGGATGAATTTAAAATTAATATTACTGGGCCAGAATTTAAAGGTTTTGCTGAAAATGATTTGTATCACGAAGATCCCACAGGTGCAGAACATCACCTATATAGCGAAGGATTAAATACCGCTTTAAATAATTATTTAAATTACAAAGGATTTGAAATTCCTTTACATAAATACTTCGATTTTAAAACACCAAAAACAACCCAAGAGACTAATTTGATTGCAGGTTTTTTAACTGCCTAAATTTAATATCAACTAATTTACACAAACTTAAATAACTGATTTTTAATTTAATAAAATTTTAAGAAGTAATCATAAATATTTGTTAAGCCTTTCTTTTTACTGAAACGTTTTTTTTTAATCGTCGTCTTTTTAGATATAAACCGAATCTTAAAAAACATAATATCATGAAAAAATTTGTATTTACAGTATTAGCAATCGCATTATCTTTTGGAACTGTTTCAGCTTCAGAAATAAACAAAACAACAGTAAAAACTACTACCGAATATTATAAAGTTAGTACTTTTTGTAAGTTAATTACAGCTGGTAATTACGAAGCTGTTAAAGCGATGATTGAAAACGGAACCAATATTAACAGAAAATCAACAGGCTTAACTCCGTTAATGTTTGCTGCTAGATATAACAAAGTAGCAATCGTTAAATTACTAATTAAAAAAGGCGCTAAACTAAAGACAAAATCCGATAAAGGAAATTTTACAGCTTTAGAATACGCTAAAATGTCTAAGGCACATGAATCTTATAAAATAATTGCTTCTGCCTTAGAAAAATAAAGTACCCCGAATTTTAAAAAAAGGCTTCACAAATTGTGAAGCCTTTTCAATATAATTAAATGTCGATTATCGACTTATAAATCAAACTTAATTCCTTGCGCTAAAGGCAATTCATCAGAATAATTTACAGTATTTGTTTGTCTTCTCATGTACACTTTCCATGCATCTGATCCAGACTCACGTCCACCACCAGTTTCTTTTTCACCACCAAAAGCACCACCAATTTCAGCACCAGAAGTACCAATATTTACGTTTGCAATACCACAATCAGAACCTGCATATGATAAGAACTTTTCAGCTTCTTTCATTTCATTCGTCATAATTGCTGATGATAATCCTTGTGCAACACCGTTTTGTTTTGCGATCGCATTTTCTACTTCTCCAGAATATTTCATTAAGTATAAAATCGGAGCAAAAGTTTCATGCTGAACAATTTCAAAATGATTCTCAGCTTCAATAATAGCTGGTTTTACGTAGCATCCGCTTTCGTAACCTTCACCTTCTAAAACTCCACCTTCAACTAATACTTTTCCACCTTCAGCTTTTGCTTTTTCAATTGCAGCTAAATACGTATTTACAGAATCGTGATCGATTAACGGCCCAATATGATTTTTTTCATCTAAAGGATTTCCAATAGTTAATTGCCCGTAAGCACCAACAATTGCATCTCTTACTTTATCGTAAACCGATTCGTGAATAATTAATCTTCTTGTTGAAGTACAACGTTGTCCACAAGTTCCAACAGCACCAAATACTGCACCAGGAACCACCACTTTTAAATCGGCAGTTGGTGTAATAATAATTGCGTTGTTTCCACCTAACTCTAATAAAGATTTTCCGAAACGTCCTGCAACAGTTGCACCAACAATTCTTCCCATTCTTGTAGATCCTGTAGCAGAAACTAAAGGAATACGAGTATCGGTAGTCATCATTTCACCAACTTTGTAATCTCCGTTAATGATAGAAGAAATTCCTTCTGGTAAATTATTTTCTTTTAAAACATCAGCAATAATGTTTTGACAAGCGATAGAACATAAAGGTGCTTTTTCAGAACCTTTCCAAACACATACATCACCACAAATCCATGCTAAAGCTGTATTCCAAGCCCAAACGGCAACAGGAAAATTAAATGCAGAAATAATACCAACAACACCAATTGGGTGCCATTGCTCTCTCATTACGTGTCCTGAGCGTTCAGAAGGAATTGTTTGTCCGTTTAACTGACGTGATAAACCAACAGCAAAATCACAGATGTCAATCATTTCTTGAACCTCACCGTAACCTTCTTGTAAAGATTTACCCATTTCGTAAGAAACTAATTTCCCTAATGGTTCTTTTAAATCTCTTAATTTATTACCAAACTGACGAACAATTTCTCCACGTTGTGGAGCAGGCATATCTCTAAAAGATAAAAATGCCGCTGTAGCAGTTTCCATTACTTTATCATAATCTTCTCTTGTAGTAGATTTTACTTTACCGATTAGTTTACCGTCAACTGGTGAGTAACTTTCAATAATTTCTCCGTTAGAAAAGTTATTAGAACCTGTAGAAGTTCCTTCGTTTATATCTTTTACTCCTAATTGAGCTAAAGCTTCTTTGATACCAAAATCTGCCATTTTATATTGTAATTTTAGTTGTTTAAAATTTAAAGATCAAAACTACGAATAATTTTATAAATTAATAAATTAAACAAAAACAATACTATTTGTTTAAAAGTAAACAAATATTTTTCGGATTATAGGATTGATAAAAATGATTTATTGATTAAAAACTATCAAAGATTAAAGTACTTTTGTTTAGCAATGCAAAACGAAATTTTTAACATACAAACATCAGAAGAATTTACGAAAGTAGCTTTACAGGTTTTTAAACATCAATTTAAAAACAATAAAGTATACCGTTCTTTTTGTGATTTATTATATGTACATCCTTCAGATGTTAAAACTATTAAACAAATTCCTTTTTTACCAATTCAGTTTTTTAAGAGTAAAAAAGTACTTTCTTCTTCGGATGAAATTCAAGAAACATTTTCTAGTTCTGGTACCACAGGTAGTATAACAAGTAAGCATTTAGTAACTGATTTATCGTGGTATGAAACTAGTTATTTAAAAGGCTTTAATCATTTTTATGGAAACATAGAAGATTATGTTGTTTTGGCGTTGTTACCAAATTATTTAGAACGTAAAGGATCTTCATTAGTTTATATGGTGGATGATTTAATTAAAAAATCGAAACAACCTGAAAGTGGATTTTATCTCGATAATTTAGATGAATTAACAAAAAAACTCATCAAATTAGATAAAAAAGGACAAAAAGTATTACTTATTGGCGTTTCTTTTGCTTTGTTAGATTTAATTGAAATGCATCAATTTAACCTTAAAAATACCATCGTTATGGAAACTGGTGGTATGAAAGGACGTAGAAAAGAATTGATAAGAAGTGAACTACATGCCATTTTAAGTAAAGGTTTTGGTATTGATAAAATTCACTCAGAATATGGGATGACCGAGTTGTTAAGTCAAGCATATTCTAAAGGTATTGGCGTTTTTAATTGTCCTCCTTGGATGCAAATTTTAATTCGAGATACCGAAGATGCTTTAACTATTTTACCGAAAGAAAAATCGGGCGGAATTAATATTATTGACCTCGCAAATTATAATTCTTGTTCATTTATTGCTACGCAAGATTTAGGAAAAGTACATCAAAATAACGAAGTAGAAATTATTGGTCGTTTTGATAATTCGGATATTAGAGGTTGTAATTTGATGGTTTTATAAACTTAATTACAATTCATCTTTAATATTTAACAGTTCAGTTATTCATTAATTGCGCTACTTTTATTTCCTATTACTTTTACATTATAAAATTTACCTATAATAGATATTTTCCCAAAAATGGGAATATTAGTTACAATAGGCTTCATAATGACATTAATTTCTGTGCTTTTATTTAAAAAGAATGTTTTGAAAATGATTTAATATACCGCTGTAATTTTCTAACTAATTTATCGACTACTGGTAAAACTAATTTTAATGAAACAATTAATTACAGTACTATTTATAGTAATTTCAACAGCAATTTTTTCTCAGCAGCTAGATTATAATACTAAAAATGGCTTTGTTGCTGAAGGTTATGATGTGGTATCTTATTTTGTAAATAAAAAACCTTTAGAAGGAAAAAAGAAGTTTCAAACTACTTATGATGGTGCTAAATTTAAGTTTTATTCAGAAAAAAACTTAGTCACTTTTAAAGAGAATCCGATAAAATATATTCCTCAATACGGCGGATATTGTGCTTATGCTATAGCTGTAAAAAATACTAAAATGTATATTGATGCCGAAGCTTATGAGATAAGAGATGGTAAACTATACCTGTTTTATAGTTCATGGATTTCAAGTAAACTTGATGATTGGAAAAGTGGAAACACAAAAGAACTTCAAGGTAAAGGAGATAAAAATTGGGTAGCATTAAAATATAAAAAGAAATAATAGATGAAAAATTTATATGCGTTGTTTTTACTTATTTCAACAATAAGTTTCGGGCAACAATACAATACTAAAAAAGGTACAATAGCTAACGGATATGATGTTGTTGCTTATTTTTCTAACCAAGCAATAAAGGGAAATAAAAAAAATACTACAAACTACGATGGAGTTACTTTTTTATTTTCTTCACACGAAAATTTAAAATTGTTTCAAAAAAATCCTAAAAAATACACTCCACAATACGGTGGCTACTGTGCTTACGCAATAGGAAAAACAAATAAAAGAGTAAGTATTGATCCTAAAACTTTTGAAATCAGAAATGATAAATTATACTTATTTTATAATTCATGGGGAACCAATACATTAAAACTTTGGCAAGAAGAAGGTGCTGAAAAACTAAAAAAACAAGCTGATACAAACTGGCTAAGTTTAAATCAGTAAATTATTTATTCGTTGTGGGGACAACTGTAAGGAGTTGAATTTATTCAGCTCTTTTTTTATGCAAAAATTACACCTTTTTATTCTTACTTTTGTTAGACAAAAACCTACCTATGAATAATTTCTCTTTTTTTAACCGAAAAAACATTCAAAAAGAATTACAAGAAACGGAATTTGATCTTTTAATTATTGGTGGCGGAATTACTGGTGCAGGAATCGCTTTAGATGCTGCATCACGTGGAATGAAAGTTGCCTTAATTGAAAAAAATGATTTTGCTTCAGGTACTTCAAGTAAATCCACAAAATTAATTCACGGAGGTTTACGTTACTTAAAACAATTCGATTTTTGGTTAGTAAAAGAAGTAGGTACCGAACGTGCAATTGTACATAAATTAGCACCTCATTTAGTCGTACCAGAAAAAATGATTTTACCTTTAATTGACGAAGGAACTTATGGTTCTTGGCTAACTTCTATCGGATTAAAAGTATACGATGTTTTAGCAGCCGTAGAAGGTGATGATAAGCGTAAAATGCTCGATAAACAAGAAGCGTTAGATAAAGAACCTTTATTGCCAGAAAACATTTTAAATGGTGCAGGTTATTATGCCGAATATCGTACCGATGATGCGCGCTTAACCATTGAAGTATTAAAAACCGCTAGCCAATACACTGCTCAAATACTTAATTACACAAAAGCCAACGAGTTTATTTATGAAAATAAACGTGTAGTGGGCGCAAAAGTTACCGACAATTTCACCAATGAAAGTTATGCTATAAAAGCAAAGTATGTAGTTAATGCTGCAGGACCTTGGGTAGATGAGTTACGACAAATTAACAACTCTAAAATTGGTAAAAGACTACATTTAACAAAAGGCGTTCATTTGGTTGTTGCACATGAAAAATTACCAGTAAAACAATCGGTATATTTTGATGTACCTGACGGACGAATGATGTTTGCAATACCGCGTGGTAAAGTAACTTATTTTGGTACTACTGATACCAATTTTCAGCAAGATAAAGACTCCGTAGAAACAACAATGGTAGATGCTTTATATTTAATTGAAGCGGTAAATAATATGTTTACCAACATAACTTTAACCTTAGATGATATTCAATCTTCATGGGCAGGCTTACGACCATTAATTCATGAAGAAGGAAAATCGGCTTCGGAATTATCTCGTAAAGATGAAATTTTTGTTTCTGATACAAAATTGATTTCAATTGCTGGTGGTAAACTAACAGGTTATCGTAAAATGGCTGAGCGTATTGTTGATATGGTTTCTAAAAAAATGAAACGTCGTTTTGAAACAGCCTTTGACACAATTCAAACAGAAGAAATTATATTAGCTGGTGGACCATTTCAAAATTATAAATCGGTAAATATATACATCAATCAAGTATATAAAAACTTAACAACTTACGGATTTACAAAAACGGATGCCGCCTATTTAGTACATAATTACGGAAAACAAACAGACATAATAATAGATAAGTTTGATGAAATCAAAGAAGAAAATATAGAATTACGTTTATTAAAAGCAGAAGTTTGGTTTACCATTCAACATGAAATGACTTGTACACCAACCGACTTTTTTATGCGTAGAACTGGCCGTTTATTTTTTGATAAACCAAGTGTTGACACCTATAAAAATGATATTATAAATGAGTTTGTTACTTACTTTAATTGGTCAGAAACAGCAACAGAAAAACAACGACAAGAACTAGAAGCTATGATTGATTTAACTGTAAATTTTAAATAATTTACAGCTAATAATATTATTGTATCTTTGCACCCCCTTATATATTTTTTTATATATAAAATATTTTTATCCCCTAAATTTCAGTAAGATGAAACTAAAAATTATCGTTGTATTATTCCTATTCGTAAGCTTAATTAGTAAAGCTCAATCAGTAAACATTATATCTGATACTGATTTTGATAATCTTAAAATAAATAGCGCCAAATTACTTGATTTAAAAAAAACTAAAGGAAATCAACCTAAAGTTGAAGCACTATTAGGCGCTGTAACTTCTTATAAAGTTGATGAAAACGAGTCTTATTATTATTTTGTTTTTAAAGGTGTTAAAATTGATTTTTCTACATTAGGAAAAAGCAAACCTTATATAGAATCTTTTGAAGTAAATGGTAGCGATACTACTTTAGCTATAAAAGACATAAGTATTACCATTGGAGACAATATTAGTAAACTAGGTGCTATTGTTTTTAGCGTTGGTAGAAATGGCGCTAAGAGTATTTTGTATTCAACTTGTGAGGACTGTGATAGTTTTATAAATATTGAGTTTGATCAAACATCAAATCTTATTACTAAGATTAGTTATATGGATATGTCTTAAAAAAGGATCTGTTATAAATAATAATTAATAAATCGTCTAAAAAAGTAATTTTAGACGATTTATTAATTTTGTTTAAAACTTATATTTTAATTCAACTAAAAATATACTAGGTAGCGTATAAACTTGATTAGAAATAAGTATATTATTATTAAAAGAGTTTCTTACAACTACTCCATTATTATAGATGTTTTTAAAATTTAAACCATAAGAAAATTTACTATTAGGTTTTGCGTACCCTAAATATAGATTTTGTAACGTATAATTTTGAGTTTTACTACTAAAATCATCTATAAAATGTGTAGAGAAGTCTGTTTTAAAAATAAAATTATTTAAAAATTTACTATCAAAATTTAAAGATAAGATGTTTTCTGTAGAACGAGAATTTTCATCAGAATTCACTTGATATGTAGAGTGTTCATACTTTAAATTCAGTTGTGTTTTTTTATTCAATTTTAATAACCATTTACTACTTAAATTGTATTCAAAAGAACTTATAGCACTTATTTCTTTATTAATTATTTGATTGGTTTTAAGCCAATCTAAACCCATCGAAAATTCTAAACTAGATTTACTAAACATAAATCCAAAATTTGTATTAAAACCTAAGCTCTCTTCAGGTAATTTAAGTACAATAGGGGTCTTTAATTGATTTATTCCACTTTGAATTATACTATTGTTTTTTACTGGGTTATTAATACTATAATCTACAGATGCATCTAAAAAATAGTCATCAATATTTTTATAATTACTATAATAAATACCAAAATTATGTGACCGTTCATCTATAAGGTATGGATTACCTTGTATAACAGAATTAAACCCTGTTACTTTTAAGTTTTCTAAATAACTTAAATCATTTAAGTATTTATTAGTAAATGTATAATCGAAATCGAAGTTTATATCATCATTTATTTTATAGTTAGCAGTAAATTTAGGCTCAACAAACAAATTAGTATTTTTAATTTGTGCACGTTTAAAATTATAATAATGTGGTTTAGCTTCTAGGGTAAGTTCAACTTTTCCTAACTGAGATTTTATTCCGAAACCAAAATTTAAATCAGAAAGTGTTAAAAAATTATTATTGCTAATTTCTGGGAAATTTATAATAGAATTATCAGTTAAAACTTGACTTAAATCACTTTTTATTTTTGATTCTTTATAATTAAACCCAATATTATAAAATAGATGATAAAATTTACTAGCTAACCAATAATCTTTTAAAATAATATTAACCCTTTGAGATGTTATCTTATTTTTTTGATTAATTCTATAATTTGTTGCTTCTGTTAATGGTAAATATTCTTCTAAAATGGGAGAATTACTAGACCAGTTTTCTGTAAATTTTGAGTTGCCAATACTATGATGAAAAGCCAATCCCATTGTATGCTTATCATTTACTTTTAAGTACCCTTCTAAATTCTGCGAAAAACTATCACTTTTACCACCTACATTTGTGAAAAACTGATTTGTGTTTTCTGAACTTGATACCGATGTTTTTGTATAATCAGAATTATTATTCAAGTAGTTAATATTATAAATCCATTTTTGAGAACTATTAGGGTTATAATCAAGTTTTAGATTCACTATTGCAGCACTGTTATCTGTATTCCCAAAATCATTTCTAATTTCTGTAATAGGTGTATCACCAAAATAGTGTCTTATTGATGCTGATTTATTTACAATATCATTATTTGAATAAATAGTATAACCAGAAATATTAAACGCATCATTAAATTCTTTTCGAAAATTTAAAGCAGAAAATCTTGTAACAGATGCGTATCTCTCTTTTTTATTTGATGTAAAATTTAACAAGCTATTAGATAAGTTACTTTTCTTAAACAAGTTGCTTGCACCACCAATTAATCGTGATAAATCACTAAAACTTAAACTACTATTATTAAAATTATTAATATCACCGATAAAACTAATATTCGATTTTGGATTGTACTTAAATAAAGCAGTGTGCAAACTATAAAACTCATCTAATCCAACACTAACACTTGCTTCTATGTCTCCGAAGGCAAAATCTTTTTTATTTTCTTTTAAAACTACGTTTAAAGCCAAATCTTCATTATCAGCTAAATCTCTTAATAATTCAGATTCCTTATAATCAGATATAATTTCAATTTTTTCCATAACATCAGCAGGGATGTTTTCAATAGCTAATTTAGTACTACCGTTAAAAAAAGGTTTTCCTTCAACCAATAGTTTTGTTACCGTTTTACCTTGTACTTTAATAACATTTTCGTCTATTTTTATTCCAGGCAACTTACTAAGAACATCTTTCATCTTAAATTCATTACCATTGGTAAATGCTTTTAAGTTATAGGTAATCGTATCTTTCTTTTTTTCAATTGGTTGGTAATTATAATCAATTATTACTTCATCTAAACTTTCATTTTTAGCGTTTAGCTTAATATTATAATCATTCTTATTTTCTAAAAAAAAAACTTCTTTTTTTATTGATGTATACCCAAGATGTGAAATGCTTAAATTGTAAGTAACACCTTTTTTTAATTGAAGTTTATAATAACCTTTAGCATCTGATATCGCATATTTTATTTTTTCTTGTTTAGCTTTAGCAATTAACGTAACATGTGTTAGCGGACTTTGTAAACTATCATCTGTTACAAAGCCACTAACAACTATATTCTTATTTTGCGCTAAAATTGAACAACTAAATACTATAAAGCTGTAAACTAATACTCTTTTTAAATTCATTATTTATAAGAAAAAAAGTTTATTTATTGCGTTCTAGCCAACGTTTTTCATCTTTTGCAGCCAATTCTTCAAACTTTTTTTCTGTAATAAGTTTCTTTTTCTTCAACCTTGGCATTTGGTTTTTCTTCGTATTATCATTATAAAACTCAATTTTTTTAACACCGTAAGTAGCACGTTCACCTTGTAATTCTATAATTAAACCAGGTAAGTTACCATACCCTACAGGCCCAAATTTATAAGGTAGTTGTGGCGTGTACCATGCTGTAAAACTACGTTTAAACACCTTGCCTTTGGAGTTGGTAGTAGTATGAAAGGTTGTAGCTTTAAAACACAAATATTCTCCAATTTGTTTAGTTTCATCATGCAGTTTCCATTTTTTATATGGGCGAGATACCAAAAATTTCCCAAAATCTTCTTGCAAGTTTTCCGTTATGTAATTATTAGGTAGTTGTTTAATTCGACCAAAATAACCTGAATGTATAATTGCTAAGCTAGCCGCACTATTATCAGAAAATATTTTTTTTTCTAAATAGAATATAGAAATAGAATCATTGAAAACTAATGAGAAGTCAAATTCAGAAGCTATTGTCTCTATTTTTTGAGCCATTTCAGGGAATGACTGCAATAACACTTTATGTTTTTTTAGATTTTTGTCTATGAACATCTTTATACCATAACTAACTTTAGCTTTAGCATATTGTTTTTTAGTTTGCGAAAAAACAGTAATATTTAGTAAACAAAGAATTAAAAATAGTTGTAATGTTTTGAAATTCATTTATAAATTATAAGTAAAGAGGTTGGATATAAAAAACAAACCAACCTCTTTTATTGTTTGAAGTATAAATATTAAAAAATATGCCACATTCCACCAGGTCCATTACCTCTACACTTTCTAACCCATACTCTTCTTAAAGGTCTAGCTTCTCTATGAGAATATCCATCATTTCTATATTTAGCGTACCATCCGTTTGCTTGACTTCCAAATCCTTGAGACAAATCTTCTTCTTCCGTAGTACTTGTATTTTCTACTTTTTTAGAAACACTTTTTTCAATTTTTACTTCTTTAGAGTTGTTTGTTTCAACTTCGTTTCCTTCTGTGGCATTTGCCAACATTGCAAAACTAAATAATGCAATACATGCTAATTTTTTCATTTGCATTAATTTTAAATGGGTTAATAATAATGCAAAAATAGTAGTCTACTATAACACTTACAATACCCAATAACCCTAATTAGAAATAGGGATAACCCTAATTAAGATAGGGTTATCCCTATTTTCGTTAACATTTATTTAACATTTTTAAAAATAACTTATAATATATCAGTGCTTTACTTAAAAATTGATTTTATCAGATAAAAAATATTTAAAAAGTAAAGGCTAGAAAATAATTATTTATTAAGAAAAAAATATACAATCATAAAAAAACCGTTAAGTAGAAAGAAATATACTAAGTTATATATTAGACTCACAATCTATATCTTAGTATATAAATCATTACTCCATATTTTCATGTTCTTCTAAATCCTTTGTTAAATCTAATTTTCTTAATGTCGGATTTATAATTCCTGTAGTTACAACAGTAATTAAAGTCATCGTTCCTCCGAAAACAACAGCAGTAACTGTTCCCATTAACTTTGCCGTTACGCCGCTTTCAAAAGCACCTAATTCGTTAGAAGAACCTACAAACATCGAATTTACCGAAGCTACTCTACCTCGCATATGATCGGGTGTTTTCAATTGTAAAATTGTTTGACGAATTACCATTGAAACTCCATCGGTAACACCACTAAAAAATAACGCTACAATTGATATCCAAAATACAGAAGATAACCCGAATACGATAATACAAACTCCAAAGCCAAAAATAGCCGCTAACAACTTCATTCCGGCATTTTTACTAATAGGTATGTAAGCAGTAACTAACATCGTTAAAAAAGCACCTATGGCGGGTGCAGCACGTAAGGCTCCGAATCCTTCAGGGCCTACTTTTAAAATATCTTGTGCATAAATAGGTAACAAAGCTACTGCACCACCAAAAAGTACCGAAATCATATCTAAAGTAATGGCTCCTAAAATAGCTTTTGTTTTAAAAACAAAACTGATTCCTTCTTTTAAACTCTTTAATACTGGCTCGCCAATTTTTGGATTTAAAATTGGTTTTTTCTTCACAAAAAACACCATCAAAAATGAAAATAATACCAAACCAAAAACAATACAAAGCGACCAATGAACTCCCATCCATGAAATGGTAAACCCGGCAAAAGCTGGCCCTAATACTGAAGCCATTTGCCAAGTAGAGCTACTCCAAGTTGCTGCATTAGGATATAGTTTTTTTGGAACTATCAACGCTATTAATGAAAAAATAGTTGGACCAAAAAACGAACGTAAAAGTCCTCCAAAAAATACCAATCCATAAATTGCATATAAAACAGTGTTTATTTCCCAGCCTTTTATAAAACTTGGTAAGGTTAAAAAAAACAAGCCTAAACTTATTAATGAAAAAGCGCCAATACAAAGTGCTAATAAATTTCTTTTTTCTTTTTGATCTACAATATGACCTGCAAAAAGTGCCATAGAAACTGCCGGAATTACTTCCATCAAGCCAATTATACCCAATGATAACGGGTTTTTTGTAATACTGTATACTTGCCATTCGATAATAATAAACTGCATAGACCATGCAAATACTAACGCAAAACGCACTAAAAGAAAAATATTAAACTCTTTAATTCTTAAGGAAGCGTATGGATCTTTCTTTTCCATGATGTTTTATTAATTCAGTTTTAAATCCATTAAAATGGCAAAAGTTTCATTTACATCTTGCTCTTTTACTACAATTGTCATTTCATGAGTAGTAGAAATTACTTCTTGTACAGCGATATTAGCCCAAGCAAATTGTTTTAAAATAAAATAATATATTCCAGATTGTTCCAAATTATCTTTTGGAAGCTTAATTGTTATAGAAGCTAAATCGTTTACGTTATTAATTAACGTTTCTTTCTTAAAAATTTCTTCAACAAAATGTTGTAAATTTTTACTCGTTACGATATTTGTTTCAAAAATTCCTTGAGAAACCGTTAAAAAATAATCATTACTATCGGCAGATTTACTTAAAATTTTAGCAATTTCTTTTAATAAAGATGGTGTATTTTTAAAAGTAAAATCACATAAATCCGAACGAACTATAACATCACCAAGATCAAGCGCTAATTTTTTGATGTTTTTACGTACTCTTAATTCATTTGCTGGCGATAACCTGTTTATAGCCATCATAACAGCGCCTACTTTTATATCTTTTTTTAGTAATTTAGAAACTTCTGGTAACACAACCCTTGCTAAAGAAGATACATTAATTAACTTTTCATTTAAAGCTTCCTCAATAAAAGGAGTTTTCCTTATCGTTATTTCTACAGCTTCTTGAATTGTTTTCATTTTTTGTTTAATTTTAAACAAATGTAAATAAAATATAACGAACAGTAAAATTTTTCTATTTTTAAAATTTTGTAAGATATCTTACAAAAACCTTTGCTAATCAGATTTTTAAATTAAATTTGTTCCTATTGCATTGTTTTTAACAAAACCTAACACAACACAATCTTAGAAGCGATTGATGGGTTGACTTCTTTTTATTAAGAAGGATTATTTGTATAAATGCAAACAACAACTAATCTAATCTATTTGTTAACTTTAAAAACTCATCTTTCGCTTCTTTTTTGTCGTATAGTACATTATAAACAGCATCGATAATAGGTGTTTTTGCACCATTTTTTTGATTAATTTCATAAGCACTTTTTGCTGCATAATATCCTTCAGCAACCATACTCATTTCCATTTGTGCAGATTTTACAGTATAGCCTTTACCAATCATGTTACCAAACATTCTATTTCTACTAAAAACAGAGTATCCTGTAACTAATAAATCACCTAAATAAGCCGAATTATTAATATTACGTTTCATTTTATGAACCTTTTTAATAAAGCGTTTCATTTCACGAATACCGTTACTCATTAATACTGCTTGGAAATTATCTCCATAGCCTAAACCATGAGCAATACCTGCGGCAATAGCATAAATATTTTTTAACATGGCAGCATATTCTGTACCAATAATATCATCAGATATTTTTGTTTTTATATAACGACCAGCAATATATTTGCTTAAATCTTTGGCTTTTTCAGCATCTTGACAAGCTAACGTTAAATAAGATAAACGTTCCATTGCTACTTCTTCTGCATGACATGGACCTGTAAGTACACCAATGTTTTCTATCGGAATATTAAATTTTTGATGAAAATGCTCGCCAACAATTAATCCTGTTTCTGGTACAATTCCTTTAATTGCTGAAAAAATTATTTTATCCTTTAATGAAGCCGTTAATTTTTCTAATTCGGTATTTATAAAAGCTGAGGGAATAGCAAAAATAAGCACATCATAATTATCAACAATATAATTCATATCATCAGACAAATCTAACTGCGCTGGTTGCAACTCTGCCGAACTTAAATAATTAGGATTGTGTTTGTTACGTTTTATATGTTCTATAGCATATACACTTCGCATATACCAACCAATGTTTTCTAGATTTTCAGATAACATTTTTACAATGGCAGTAGCCCAACTTCCTCCACCTAAAACCGCTATTTTGGTTTGCTTACTCATATCGTTGTTTGTTTAGTATGCTAAATTAATAAATCTATAGGCTTCTTCTAAAAGTTAAGGGTATTATATTTGAATTTTGAAAAACCAAACATCATGAACGTACAAATAATAAACAAATCGAAACATCAAACTCCTGCATATGAAACCGAAGGTTCTGCCGGAATGGATTTACGTGCTAATTTAAACGAACCTCTAGTTCTAAAACCTTTAGAAAGAGCAATTATAAAAACCGGTTTATTTATTGCTTTGCCTAATGGTTTTGAGGCACAAGTTCGTCCGCGAAGCGGATTGGCAGCTAAAAAAGGTATTACTGTATTAAATGCTCCTGGAACCGTTGATGCTGATTATCGTGGTGAAATTGGGGTTATTTTAGTAAACCTATCTAACGAAGAATTTATTGTAAATGATGGTGAGCGTATTGCGCAATTAGTAATTGCAAAACACGAACGTGTAAACTGGCAAGAAGTTACTGTTTTAAATGAAACTGAACGTGGTGCTGGTGGTTTTGGTAGTACTGGAGTTTAAGTTATTTTTTTATAAAGTTGACTCATTTTACGAATCTCATCGTACAATAATTCAAAGTCTAAAAAACAATGTGAATGATATTGGTATTCGAGTTTTTTATAAAATTCGAAAGCTTGTGGTTGCGCATCCATAGCATCTAACCAAATAAGATCATATTGTTTTTTAATGGCTTGAGTTTCTAACCAATTCAATAATTTTTTACCAATTCCGTTTCCTTGTGTTTTTTGATGTAAGTAAATTCGGTGTAATTTTACGTGTTTTTCATCAACAAAACCATCGAGTTGCTCATCCCAAACAATTCTCAAATTACCTATTATTTCGTTATTAAATAGTACAAAGTAATTTTCAGATTTTTTTTCTAAAAGTTCATTACTGAATTTTTCTTTTGAGTATTGTGTATTTATGTACCAAGCTCCGCCATCTTTCCAAAAATGACTGTAAGCTGGTGGATAAATTTCTTTCATTAATGTGAAAAAAGTTTCTGAATCAGTATTCAAAATTTCTTTTAGCTGTATGTTTTCTGTGATGTTTATCAATCTTATTTTTTATAAATTTCTTTTCCGTTAAAAATAGTCAAAATAACTTTAGTCTGATTAATTTGAGTTGCAGGGATTGTAAAAATATCATTATCTAAAACAACAAAATCTGCTAGTTTACCTACTTCTAAAGAACCTACTTTATCTTCTTGTCTCATTAAATAGGCACCGTTTAAAGTATATGCTTTAATTGCTTCTTCTAATGAAATATTTTGTGGGGAACGTGTTACAGCATTTTGAATTCCTACAAACGGATTTAATGAACTTACATTCCAATCGCTACTTAATGTAATTCTTACTCCTGCCTCTTTTAATGATTTAATAGGAACTTGATTATCTGCCAAATCACTTCCTAGTAAATGATCATTATCGTGCCAATATTTAGGTTGTGTAAATTCACCACCAACTTGTGCATCTGCTGTTACGTTTAATGCTTTAAAACGATTAATATCGGCAGATGTAACCATTTCTACATGAGTTAAACGGTGTCTTCCTTTCGGGGTTCCACTTTGTTGAATAGCATTTAAAGCTTCTGTTACACCACGATTTCCAATTGCATGAATATGAAAATCGAATCCTGTAACTTCTAATTCAGCAATGTATTTAGCAATTCTACTTTCTGTAAAATAATTCAGTCCGTTATTTGTTGATTGCTGAAAATAATCTTCTTTGTAATTAGAATGCAATGCAGCAGTTGTGTTATGCGTTATACCATCTGCATATAATTTTATTTGATTTATTTTTAAGAAACTGTCATCATCATTAGAAAATAACGCTTTTAATGATGCTATTTGACTTGCATCAGCTTCTGTTGGATATGCCCATAAACCCAAATTAAAACGAGCAGTTAATTTATCATCGTCTGCTAAATTTTTCCATGTTTTATGTTGGTCTCTCTTCCAATAAGTTCTAGCATCAGAAACTGATGTAATTCCGTGTTTTGCAAGTTCTGGTAATACATACTCAACCATTCCGTTGTACTCTCCATCAGCATCGTTTAGAGCGGCTACAGCTTGTTGAAAAACAACATCGCCTGCATTATCAATTAAAATACCTTGTAAAATACCAGCTTCTTTTATGATGATTCCGCCTTGCGGATTTTCTGTTGTTGTGGTTATACCTGCCAATTCTAATCCTTTTGAATTTATCCACATAGAATGTGATGTTTTCTCCATAATAATTACAGGTCGATCAGAAACGGCTTCATTAATAATTTCTAACGGATTTCTTGTTGCTTCTAAAAGTGTATTTATTGAATGCCCGAAGCCAATAATCCATTCAACATTAGGGTTTCGGTTTGCTGCTGTTTTAATTGCTGAAATATAATTTTCGGCATTGGTTTCTTCTTCATTTAAAGTAAAAACGGTTGTTGTAGCTCCTACTTCCATCGGATGCATATGTACATCATGAAAGCCTGGTAAAATTACTTTACCTTTTAAATCAATTTTTATTACATCATCGTCTGCCGCTTTTTCTGCTGCTATATTAGAACCTACAAAAATTATTTTATTTTTATCTATTAACAATGCTTCTGCCCAAGTTTTTTCAGAATCAACTGTAAAAACTTTAGCGTTATAGTATAATTTTTGTGTACTTATTTTTATATTAGATGTATTTATTTCATGTTCGCTAGAACATGAATTTGTAGTAAAAACTACACTAAGTAACATAATTAATAGTTTCATTTTTTTCATTTTAATATCGATTTAAAAATCAATCTTTTAAAGGTACATAAATTTCTGTTTGGTATTCGTTTTGGTCATTTGTATGACTTTCATGTTTTGTATAAAACTCTAAAAAAGGCTTTTCTGATACTTCTTTCTCAGAAGTAAAAATCCAATTACTAAAAATTTTATCGTATGTTTTACTGATAGATTTATAATTACCAATATGAGTAAAAACAGCATATTTTTGTTCTGGAATTATTTTTACTTTAAACTTTTTATTTAGAATTTCACTTGCATTATTTACAACTAAACAAGCATCATAATTATATATTATACTTTCAGAAATTATAGGTTCATCCCAAATTATCCCGAAGGAAATAGCTTCATTAGTATTAATATTTACCGATGATGCTTCTAATAATAAATTACTCCAAACTTCATCAATTTTATGATGGCAATAATCTCCTTTATATGTTTTATACAATACTTTTTTAGATTCTAATACAGTAATTTTATCTTCAAAAAAAGGCATAATTGTATGTTTTTTATTATTCTTTTTTTGTAATATTTGTTCTTTTTTATTTCGGTAAATGGCAGGGGAAATACCAAAGTGTTTTATAAATGATTTAGTGTATGATTGTACATCTGAATAGCCAATATTATCAGCAATATTTTTTATTTCATCATTTGTAAATAATAACATTTTTGCGCTATTTTCTACTTTTACTCTTGTAACATAAGCTCCTATAGTTTCGTTATAATGTGCTTTAAAAATACGTTGTAAATTTCTGTATGAAAAGTTAGATAATTCTTCTAAATCTTCTATCAGAATTTTTTGATTGTATTTGGTTCTTAAATAGGATACTACTTGTTGTAAACGGTTTAAATAATATTCTTTAGTATCCATGCAACAAATATAAAGTGAATTTTTAGTCTAACTTTTGTCTTAAATTGACAACTTTTAAAGTACAAAAAAAAGCTGTTGATTTCTCAACAGCTTTTTAATAAATAAACCTTTTAATTTAAAACTTATTCTTGATTTTCAATAGCATCTTTTATTTTACCTTCAAGTTCGTCCATTAATTCAGGATTATCTTTAATTAGGCTTTTAACAGCATCTCTACCCTGACCTAATTTTGTATCTCCATAGCTAAACCATGAACCACTTTTCTTTATAATTCCGTATTCTACACCAATATCTAAAACCTCACCAACTTTAGAGATTCCTTTACCATACATAATATCAAATTCTGCAATTTGAAAAGGTGGAGCAACTTTATTCTTTACTACTTTTACTTTGGTACTGTTACCAATAACTCTATCGCCATCTTTAATTTGTGTTCTACGACGAATATCTAAACGAACAGATGCATAAAATTTTAATGCATTACCACCCGTTGTAGTTTCTGGGTTACCAAACATTACACCAATTTTTTCACGTAACTGGTTAATAAATATAACAGTACATTTTGTTTTACTAATAGTACCTGTTAATTTACGTAATGCTTGCGACATTAAACGGGCATGTAATCCCATTTTAGAGTCTCCCATTTCACCTTCAATCTCAGATTTTGGTGTTAATGCTGCAACCGAATCAATTACTACAATATCAATAGCTCCAGAACGAATTAAATTATCGGCAATTTCTAATGCTTGCTCACCATGATCTGGTTGAGAAATAATTAAATTATCTGTATCTATTCCTAAGCTTTCTGCATAAAAACGATCAAAAGCATGTTCTGCATCAATAAAAGCTGCAATACCACCTGCTTTTTGCGCTTCTGCAATTGCGTGTAATGTTAAGGTTGTTTTACCTGACGATTCTGGTCCGTATATTTCTATAACTCTTCCACGAGGATATCCACCTACACCTAAAGCTAAATCTAATCCTAAAGATCCTGATGAAATTGCCTCAATATCTTCAACTTGACTATCTCCTAATTTCATTACAGACCCTTTTCCGTAGGTTTTATCTAACTTATCAAGGGTAAGTTGCAATGCTTTTAATTTCGCTTCTTTTTCTTTATCTGCTGCCATAAATCGTTCTAATTATATTAAAAATAAGAGTGGCTAAGTTATGAAAAACTCCCTTTATTTTACCATCTTTTTTAGGCTACATTTTGTAATATTGTTTTTTATTAATTTTTACCGAAATGACTGCAACTATTCTTTTAAAAAATGCAAATTGTAACATTACTATAAGTAAAGGAGAAGTTATTAGTTTTATTGTTGATAACGAAGAAATTATGCATTGTAAAGATGCACCTGGTTGGAATGCTACGGATACAGAAATGTTTCCTATTATTGGCCCTACAAAAATTAATAATTATAGTATTGAAACACCAAATGGTATTGCCAAGCAAGATCAGCATGGTTTATTAAGAGAACTTGATTATCAACTTATTTCTAGAGATGCTACTACCGCTATTTTTGAAAAAAAATATGTAAAAAATACACTGATAAATAATACTAAATATCCAAATAAATCTACGCAAGAAAAGTTGTTTTGGCCTTATGATTTTACTTTTAGAAAAATAATTTCATTATCAAAAAATGCTTTAAAAATAAATTTTGAAAGTACTTCAGAAAAACGAATGCCATATATGTTAGGATATCATCCTGCATTTAAACTTTCGGGTTTTGGAACCGAAATTATAAAAACATCAGAAAAAGAAATTACTTTAAATGATATTTTAAATGTAGGATCAGCAGCTTATAAGGTTTTAAATACTGATGAAATTATTTTGATAAAAAATGAGTTACCTAACATAAAAATAGCTACCAAAAACTTTAATAATTTTATGTTGTGGACAGAAGTTAACAACATGATTTGTATAGAACCTATAACTCAATATCCGTTGTTAGAAACTCAAGAGTATTCAGAAAAAAATATGAGAATTAGTACTGGTAAAGAGTATTTTTCTGTAACTATTAGTACTTTATAAACATGGAAAATCACAGACATTTTATAATTCATAAGCCTTATGGTTTTTTATCTCAGTTTATTAACAATCAAACTAAGAGGAAGAAAAAATTATTAGGAGAGTTAAATTTTAATTTTCCTGAGGAAACAATGGCAATTGGTCGTTTAGATGTTGCCTCTGAAGGCTTATTATTTTTAACTACCAATGGTAAAGTAAGTGCACAAGTACGCAGTAAAAAAGTAGAAAAAGAATACTATGTTCAAGTAGATGGTCTTATTACGCAAGAAGCTATAAATAAATTAAAAGAGGGTGTAGAAATTGGCTTTGATGGTAAAAAATACATGACTTTACCTGGACAAGCTTTTTTAATAGATACTCCTAATTTTGATAATAGATCTCAAAAAATTCGTGATGAACGTCATGGACCAACGAGTTGGGTTGCTATTATTATTACTGAAGGTAAATTTAGGCAAGTGCGTAAAATGACAGCCGCCGTTGGTTTTCCTACACTTCGTTTAGTTAGAGTACGTATTGGAGAAATTTTATTAAATAATATGAAACCTGGTGATGTAAAAGAGGTTACTGAATTATTATAACTACCTTATTAATCTCTCACCATTTTAATATGTGGAATTCCGTCTTCTAAATACCCTTTACCTACTTGTTTAAATCCGTGAGATTCGTAAAATTTCTGTAAATAAGTTTGTGCCGAAATCGTAATTATTCTTTCTTCGTAGTTATTAACAATAGCTTGTATTGATGCTTTTATTAAATCATGTCCGTAACCAAATTTACGTTCTGCTTCTTTTACAATTACTCTACCAATACTAGGAGTATCAAAATATTGTTTACTATCAAACAAACGAGTGTACGCTATTATTTTATCATCTTTTAAACCTAAAACATGTAATGCTTTTTGGTCTTTAAAATCAATATCCTGATATACACAATCTTGTTCTACTACAAAAACTTCAGAACGTAATTGAAGTATTTCATACAGTTCTGAAGTTGTTAATTCTTGAAAATTTTTTACTTTAAAATCCATTAGCAGTTAGTAGCTATTTTATTAACTCTATCTGCGTGACGTCCTCCTTCAAATTCTGTACTTAAAAAGAGCTTTACAAAACCTAATGCTTGTTGTAATGATACAAAACGTGCCGGAATCGTTAAAATATTAGCATTATTATGCTGGCGAGTTAATGCTACTAACTCATTATTCCAACATAAAGCAGCACGAACACCTTGATGTTTATTAGCTGTCATTTGAGCACCATTACCACTTCCGCATAAAATAATACCCATTTCAGCTTGTTCTGTTTCTACGGCTTCTGCTGTTGGATGAATAGCATCTGGGTAATCCATACTACTAGTATCATTCGTTCCGAAATTAATTACTTTATGTCCTAACTCTTCTAAAAGAGTAATAATTTCGAATTTATACTCGGTACCTGCATGGTCATTTCCGATGGCAATTGTCATAATTTGTTGATTTTAATTTAGTTGTGTATTACAAAAATACAGATATTCAGGGTTATCAACAGTAATTAACAATGCTTTTTTAAGTATTCTTAATAAGTGCTTAAAAATTAAGTACTTGAATAATGTTAGCTAATTGTTAAGAAGTAATGGTATATTTTAAAAAGTTTATTTGATTTTTTATATTTTTTTTACAATACAAGAACTACTATTACATACACAACTTTTTTTATGAGTTTCTAGTAAACATTTATCAACATAAAATTAACCTGTTGTTTACAATGTAAATGTAATTAAGTATTCATAATTAATAGTGAATAGTTGTTTATAAGTTTTGTTAATAACTATGTTTTATAGTTGATTTTAAACATTTTATTTAACTAATAACATGTTTATTTTATTTAATAACTGATACTCACAAAAATTTAATCATTTATTTATGCCACATATTAACACACTATAATAACAATCATTTCTTTTTTTAAATTTTAAAAATTCTTTATATATAATATTATATATGTTAATAACATCAAATTTAAAAAAATTGAAGATTTAGTAAATGAGTAAGATTTTTTATACTGATAATTTTAAAGAATAAAATTGATAAAAAATACTAGATAAAACTAATGATGTTGATAAGTAAGAATAAAATAGGAAGAACAGCTTTTAAGTAGTTTTATTAGCTTTTTTAATAAGATAGATAGTATCTTTTGCTTTTACTAATTCTGTAGCTGGTTTTTTATTTAAAGTAGTATTTATACTTACTACAGTAACTATAATACCTGTAATAAATATGAAGATAAACAACGCTATTATTTTTCGTAAGTTTTTCATTAGTAACGACTTCTTGTTATAAAGACGTTAAATTTTAAGAAATGTTACAATTTTATTAAGATTTTTTTAACTTTTTATGAAATTACAAATTGTATTGCTTTCTTAATTATAGTTGCAGTTACTTTTCCTGTACCTATTAATTCTCCATCAGCCTGAATAAACGGAGGATTTTTAAGAGAAGCCGGAGTTATTAACAAAGTATTAGATAATTGTGTTTCTACCTTTTTGTGATTTACAATCAATCCGTTATATAATTTCTTAATATTGATAATTAAATCTAAAAGAGATAAATTTTTAGCAATAGTTATATCAAATAAACCATCTGTAGTATATTTATAATCAGTTAGTTGCATGCCACCTGCAGAGTATTTACAAATACCAAATAAAGTCATTAAACATTTTGTTTCAATTACTTTATTGTTAACTTCAATAGTAAAACTAGTTTTTTTGTAGAATAATAAACCGGCAATACCACTTATAAGATATGCTAGTGGGCCAAATTTTTTAAGTGTATTCAACTTATTAACAACGTAACCATCATATCCTATTCCTGCAACATTATTAAAAAAAGCAGTAGTATTTGCTAGTTCTAAATAACCAATATCTTGTAAAATAGTTTTTTGTTGGGTAATTAAATCTATTGCTAATTTTATGTTATTTGGTATGTTATAAGTCTTAATCCAATCGTTACCTGTACCTAAAGGAATGACTCCAACTGTGATATCAGAAGTTTTTACATATCTTTGCGTCATAATTCCGTTAACTACATGATGTAGTGTACCATCTCCACCAACGGAAATTATATTTCTATAACCTTGTTGAATAGCTTTGTGTACCAATTCAATTTCGTGTTTAGAATAGGCTGTAAAAGCATAAGAAAAATCGATATTTCTTTCGTTTAACAATTGCTCAATTTCTTTCCAATTTTTAGAAAGTTTTTTATTTCCAGAAGTAGGATTTGCAATAACAAACCAAGAATTTATCATAAATAATAAAATATAATTACGCCAAAATACAAAATAGATTGGTAACACTTATTTAATAAACAAAACCTAAATTTATTTGTACTTTGGTAACAATAAAACAAGAAGAAGATTAATGACTAGAAAGAAAAAAATATACAAGAAAAAAGGTAGAGTAATAAAAGACTTAACCAGAAATATATTTAAAATTTTAAACGAAGACAATTCAAAAACATATAACCATAAGCAGATATCTGCTAAAATGGGTATTTCTGATACTGATGGAAAAACACAAGTATTAAAAAAATTAGCAGAATTAACAGGAAATCAGAAAATTAAAGAAATAGATAGAGGAAAATATAAAATTAATGAAGATCGTAAATATCATGTTGGTACGTTAGATTTAACAGCTAATGGAAATGGATATTTTATGTCTGATGATTTTGAGAACGATATATTTATTCCATCTATAAATTTAGGAAAAGGATTACATCAAGATACTGTTAAGGCTTATGTTTATAAAAAACGTAGATCTAATAAATACGAAGCTGAAGTTGTAGAAATCATCGAACGTAAAAAAACTGAGTTTGTTGGAGTTTTACAGATGAATAAAAACTTCGGATTTGTAATACCAGACAGCCAAAAAATGTCGGCAGATTTATTTATTTCTCAGAATAAAATAAACGGTGCAAAAGATGGTGATAAAGTGGTGGTACAAATGACTGATTGGCCAGAAAATTCTAAAAATCCGTTTGGAAAAATCACACAAGTTTTAGGAAAACCTGGTGAACATGAAACAGAAATACACTCTATTTTATTAGAATATGGTTTACCTTATGAATTTGAAGAGGCCGTAGAAAAAGAAGCTGAAAATTTACCTATTGAAATTACGGAAGCTGAAATAGCAAAACGTCGTGATATGCGTAAAGATTTAACCTTTACAATAGATCCGAAAGATGCAAAAGATTTTGATGATGCATTATCGTTTACAAAATTAGAAAATGGTAATTATGAAATAGGAATTCATATTGCTGATGTTTCTCATTATTTACAACCAAAAACCATTTTAGATGATGAAGCATATGATCGTGCAACATCAGTTTATTTAGTAGACAGAGTGGTACCAATGTTACCAGAAATGTTAAGTAACGGAGTTTGTTCTTTACGACCAAATGAAGAAAAATTAACTTTTTCTGCTGTTTTTGAAATGAACGAAAAAACACAAATTGTAAATCAATGGTTTGGTAGAACAGTTACCTATTCAGATCAACGTTTTGCCTATGAAGAAGCACAATCAATTATAGAAAATTGTTCACTTTCTGATATTGTTGAGCCGTATACAATGCCGCTTGATATTTCAATTATTGATAAAGAATATGAAGTTGCTCCAGAAATTGTAGAAGCTACTTTAAAACTAGATGAATTAGCTAAAAAATTACGTAAAAAACGTATGAAAGCTGGTGCAATATCTTTTGATAGAGTAGAAGTTAAATTCGATTTAGATGAAAAGGCAAATCCTGTAGGAGTTTTCTTTAAAGAATCTAAAGATGCTAATAAACTTATTGAAGAGTTTATGTTACTAGCAAACAGAAAAGTAGCTGAATTTATCGGTTTTTCTAAAGGAAAAGAAACGAAAAATACATTTATTTACCGTACACATGATGAACCAAATATTGATAAATTAGCTTCATTACAAAACATTATTAATAAATTTGGTTATAAAATTGATACAGAAACTAAAGAAAAAACCTCACAATCTTTAAATAAATTACTAAGTGATGTTCAAGGAAAAGGGGAAGCTAATATGGTAGAAACTTTAGCAATCCGTTCTATGAGTAAAGCAGCTTATACAACTCAAAATATTGGGCATTATGGGTTAGCTTTCGATTATTACTCGCACTTTACTTCACCAATTCGTCGTTATCCAGATGTAATGACGCATCGTTTATTACAACATTATTTAGATGGTGGAAAATCTCCTAAAGCAGAAGATTACGAAGTAAAATGTAAACATTCTTCACAAATGGAAGAAATGGCTGCAAAAGCAGAACGATCTAGCATAAAATATATGCAGATTAAGTATATGAAAGACCATCAAGATGAAGAATTTGAAGGTGTAATTTCTGGTGTAACCGAATGGGGAATTTACGTAGAAATTTCTGCAAACAAATGTGAAGGAATGGTGAGAATCAGAGATATAAAGGATGATTATTATATTTTTGATGAAAAGCAATATGCTATTGTAGGTCAATCTTCAAAAAATATAATTCAATTAGGAGATAAAGTTGTTGTTAAAGTAAAAAACACCGATTTAGAACGTAAACATTTAGATTTTCATTTAATTTCGCATTAAAAATAATATGAAAACTTGGATTATTAGCGAAAACGAAATTGATAATTATTATTTAATAGCTAAAGAGAATTCTATTTGGTTAACTGAACAACCTAAATTAACGAATTTAAGAGAATTAATTGATCATAAGAAACTAACGAATGTTTCAGTACATAGATATTCTAACATCAAAGAAATTGTGTTTAATGATTCAGATTTGACATTAGAAGTTGAATTTATAGATGATGATACTGAAGATTTAGAATTAAAATTTAAAGCATCGCTAGTTTATGAAAATGTGAAATCTTTTTTAATTGAAAATTTAAAAGAAATTGTAGTTAAAAATTATTCACTTATCAAACAATTAAAACCAACATCTATTGCTATTTTGGTAATAAGTGCTTTAACCTTTTTTTTGTATAAAATTGCTATTAGTTTACAGAGTGGAGAAGAAATTAGAGCTACAGGAAGAAGAGGGTTTATTAAAAAAATATTTGTTGCTATAGCAGATTTTTTAGGGCCAATAGGTTCTTTAACAATAGGAGGAATATTATTATCTCTTTTATTTTTTGGTTTTATTAATACTGTACGTAAGCCAAAGCAGGGAAAAGTTATTAAAATAAAAAAGAATACAGAATTAATTTTTTAATTTGTCACAATAAATTTTAATATTTGTCTTTATAGTATTGGTATAATTATTGGTTATACTTTAGTAACTAACAAAATTTATAATGAAAAAATTAGCATTTTTATGTCTGTTATTGTTGCCTTTTTTAGGTTCAGCACAAACTACTATTACGAAAAATTTAGGAGATTTTTCTACCATAAAAGTATTTAATGGTATCGATTTAGAACTGGTTAAATCTGATAAAAATAAAATAATTGTTACAGGAGAAAAGGCAGAGAAAGTAACTATTAAAAATAAAAATAATACATTAAAAGTAGCTTTAAAGTTTCCTGAAACCACAGCAGATGGTAAAGTTAAAGTAACACTTTATTATGCATCGTTGTTAAAAATAATTGATGCAAATGAAGGTGCTACTATTACAGGTAAGGAAATCTCTCAAGCTCAAATTGAAATTAAAGCCCAAGAAGGCGCTTTTATTAATATGGTAGTTAATGTTAAGCATCTTAAGGTAAAAAGCGTCTCAGGAGCTGTTATTAAGCTTTCTGGAGCTACAAAAAATCAAACTGTTGAAGCAAACTTAGGCGGAATTTACCATGGGTATAAATTAATGGTAAGTGATTTAAACCATGTTCGTGCAGGTTCAGGATCGAAGGTAGAAGTACAAGCTGGTGAAACGTTAGATGCTAAGGTTTCTTTTGGTGGTTCTATTTTTTATAAAGGAACGCCTGAAGTATTTAAAGATAAAAAAGTAATTGGTGGAGTAATTGAACAGCGAAGTTAATTTAGTATCTTTGTAATGTAAAATTTAATTAAAATGATTTCACTTAGCATATTTTTAGGAATGATTGGACCATGGCAAATTGCCATTGTAGTAGCTTTAGTATTATTAATGTTTGGAGGAAAGAAAATTCCTGAATTAATGAAAGGTTTAGGTACAGGAATTAAAGAATTTAAAACTGCAACTAAAGAAGAAGAAAACGAAGAAAATAAGGAAGAGAGTAAATAACTATTTTCTAACAATATAAAAAAACCGAAACTTAATAGTTTCGGTTTTTTTTGTTTAAAATTTTATTGCTGTTCCAGAGGCTGTTACCATAAGCATTCCGCCATTTGGTCCAACAGTTTCATAATCTAAATCAACTCCAACAATAGCATCTGCGCCTAATTCTTGGGCACGTTCTTGCATTTCTTTTAATGAAGTATCTTTTGCTTCACGTAAAACTTTCTCGTAAGAACCAGAACGACCACCAACAATATCTCTAATTCCTGCAAAGAAATCTTTAATAATATTAGCTCCAATAATTGTTTCACCAGTAACAATACCTAAATATGCTTTTGCTGGTTTATTTTCAATAGTTGGTGTTGTAGTTATTATCATAATTATTCTTTTTTATTAGCTTTAATTTCTTTCATACTCTCTCCTATTTGATTGGTTGCTGCAAAACTAGCTACCATATCATTTAACATAGAACTTGCCGCATTTGGGTTATTTGGTAGTAAAATTAAGTTACTATTCGTATCTGCTCCAATAGATTGTAATGTATCGTAATGTTGTGTAATTACAATTAATGCAGATGCTTCTTGCGAGTTGATTCCAGCTCTATTTAAAACCTCTACTGATTCCTCTAAACCACGAGCAATTTCTCTACGCTGATCTGCAATACCTTTACCTTGTAAACGCTTACTTTCTGCCTCAGCTTTAGCTCTTTCAACAATTAAAATACGTTGTGCATCTCCTTCATATTGTGCAGCAGTTTTTTCTCTATCCGCAGCATTAATTCTATTCATTGCTTCCTTTACTTGTGCATCCGGATCAATATCTGTTACCAATGTTTTAATAATATCATAACCATACGTCATCATTGCTTCATTTAATTCAGATTTTACAGCAATTGCAATATCATCCTTTTTTAAGAAAACATCATCTAATATCATTTTAGGTACTTCTGCACGAACAACATCAAATACATAAGATGTAATCTGGTCATGCGGATAATCTAACTTATAAAATGCATCTTCTACTTTGTCTCTAATTACTTTATATTGAACTGAAACTTTCAATTTAACAAATACATTATCTAATGTTTTAGTTTCAATAATTACATCTAATTGTTGAATTTTTAAACTTAGTTTTCCAGCAATCTTGTCTACTAAAGGAATTTTAAAATGTAATCCCGATTGACGAATACTATGAAGCTTACCAAAACGCTCGATAATAGCAGCTGTTTGTTGCTTCACTGTAAAGAAAGAAGCTAATAAAATAATCAATCCAAAAAACAGAATTGGATAATAATAAATAGGCATAGTTTTATTTTTTTTAATTAGTATATGTAAAGATACATATTTAAGTTTCTATTTATTTGACGGTAATTTTATTAAATGTTACAACTTTTTGCTTTTAAAGTTATATTTGCTAAAAATCAATTATATGGAACTTATTCAAAAATACGCAACAGAAATTTTAATTCTACTTTTTTTAATTGTTACTTTTTTACAATCGGGTATCGATAAAGTTACAGATTGGAATGGTAATGCATCTTTTATAAAAGAGCATTTTAAAAATTCACCATTTAAAAATTCAGTACCACTTTTATTGGTTATTATTTTAGTGATGGAATTACTTGCTGGTGCTTTTATGCTTATTGGTGTTTTTAATTTGATAACTATAGGAAGTGGAGAATTAGCTTTATTAGGTATTCAAATTTCTGCGTTGTCTTTAATTTTTCTTTTGATAGGACAACGATTAGCAAAAGATTATGCTGGTGCAATGACGTTGGCAATTTATTTTTTAATTACCATTGCGGGTATGTATTTATTAAATAGTTAATATTTATAGTATTTATTAATTAAATAAAAATTACTTATTTAAAACGCTCTTAAATTTAAAATTTAAGAGCGTTTTGTTTTTATTTAAGTAAAGTGTATGTTTTGTGTAGTTAAATGCTTTTAAATGATACTTAAAATTGATTTTTGTTTTTTTTTATCAGATATATTAAAGAAGAATACTCTCCATTTTTACTTGCTTTTAAATTTGATCTTAATCCGTTAAAAAAAGCACGTAATGGTCTTGATTTTTTTGATTTGTATTTTTCAGATAATAACGAAACATAAAAAGCATCAAACTTCATTGGAAGTATTTTTTCTACGTTCATTTCTATATCAGAAAATATTTTTTTTATAGCTGTTTTAGAAAAATGCCACAAATGTCTTGGTACATCATAAGCTGCCCAAAATTCTTTATAACGACTTGCATCATAACTTTTAAAATTAGGAACTGCAATTATTAAAACACCATTTGGTTTTAATAATTTTTTTAATTGATGTGTATATTCTATTAAATTAGGAACATGTTCTAAAACATGCCAAAGTGTAATTACATCAAATTGTTTTCCTTCATATTCCGAAATATCTTTTTTAAGGATGATGCTTTTTCCTTCGGCAAACTTTCTTGCTTTATCAGAAGGTTCTATTCCATTAACTTTCCAATTATTATTTTTACATACTTTTAAAAAATCACCTGTCCCCGCTCCTACGTCCAAAATTGTTTTATCTTTTGTATTAAAAGAGTTTATCAATTTCAGTTTTTGATTTAGTGTATGGTTTTTTACTAATTGATATACGCGGTCAAAAAGTGTTTTCTTACTATCGGTATGAGAAATGTATGAATCACTCACATAATAACTTTCTAAATTCACCGGTACGGGTGAAGTAACAAGCATATCATATTCCTTATTATACATTACTTCATAACTCTCATCTGAAACAGTATAATCTATACAGTTTAATAACGGAGTTAGGTTTTTATAAAGTGCTTTTTCTGTATTCAATTTCTTTTTCTTTTTAAGATGTTCCATGTGGAACATGCTATAATGTTATTGCAATATTACGTAAAAAAGAAAAACGTTCCACATGGAACGTTTTTCTTTTTATTATTAAGTTGATATTATTATCTACCCATATAAACTAATAGCACAGAAATATCACTAGGTGAAACTCCACTTATTCTACTTGCTTGAGATATTGAAGTAGGTTGAATGCTTACTAATTTTTCTCTAGCTTCAATAGATAATGAATGTACTTTATCATAATCGAAATTTGCAGGTATTACAACTTTTTCTAATCTATTTAATTTATCAGCATTGTTCTTTTCTTTATCTATATATCCCGAATATTTTAAATGAATCTCTGTCTGCTCTATTACATCAGTATTCATTTCGTTTTCTTTTATATAGTTGTGTAACTTTTCAATGCTATTAAAATCACTTAAACTTAACTGAGGACGTGTTGCTATCTTTATTAATTTCATTGTTTGATTAACAACCGATAATCCTTTAGCTTCTAAAATAGGATTTATATCTTCTTTCTTTACACTTAGGTTTGTAATAAAGTGAATCAATTTATCTGTTTTCTCTTTCTTCTCTAGTACTCTTTCTAATCTTTCATCAGAAGCTAATCCTAATTTATGACCAATTGGAGTTAATCTTAAATCGGCATTATCTTGTCTTAATAACGTTCTGTATTCAGCACGAGAAGTAAACATTCTATATGGTTCTTCTGTTCCTTTGGTAATTAAGTCATCAATTAAAACTCCAATATAAGCTTCACTTCTTTTTAATATAAAGGGTTCTTTATTTTGAGTTTTTAAGGCTGCATTTACACCAGCCATTAAACCTTGTGCAGCTGCTTCTTCATAACCCGTCGTTCCGTTTATTTGACCTGCAAAGAATAAATTTTCAATTAACTTCGTTTCTAAACTATGTTTTAATTGTGTTGGTTGAAAGAAATCATATTCAATTGCGTATCCAAAACGTAAGAATTTTACATTTTTAAATCCTGGAATATGACGAATTGCTTCATCCTGTACATCTTCTGGCATAGAAGTAGAAAATCCGTTTACATAAATTTCAACAGTATTCCATCCCTCTGGTTCAACAAAAACCTGATGACGATCTTTATCTGCAAAACGATCAATCTTATCTTCTACTGATGGACAATAACGTGGTCCTGTAGATTTAATTCTACCATTAAACATTGGTGAACGATCAAAGCCAGCACGAAGTATATCGTGTACTTTTGTATTGGTGTGTGTTAAATAGCAAGAACGTTGTTCTGTTAATTTTTTAATGTTAGGTAAATAAGAAAACTTCTCTGGATTTTCATCTCCAGGTTGTTCAGTCATTTTAGAAAAATCTAAAGAGCGAGCATCAACTCTTGGAGGAGTTCCTGTTTTCATTCTTCCAGATTCAAATCCTTTAGCAACTAAATCTTCTGTAATACCTGTTGAAGCTCCTTCACCTGCTCTACCACCACCAAATGTTTTTTCACCTATATGAATCAATCCATTTAAAAAAGTACCGGCAGTAATAATAACAGTCTTTGCTTTTATCTCTAATCCTAAAGCTGTTTTTACACCAACGATTTTATTTTCATCAAAAATTAATCCGTTAACAGAGTCCTGATAAAAATCTAAATTATCTGTCTTCTCTAACATATTTCTCCAGCACTCTGCAAATTGCATTCTGTCCGACTGTGCCCTCGGACTCCACATTGCAGGTCCTTTTGATTTATTAAGCATCTTAAACTGAATAGCAGTCTTATCGGTTACAATTGCACTGTAACCCCCTAAAGCATCAATTTCGCGAACTATTTGCCCTTTAGCGATACCACCCATTGCTGGATTACAACTCATTTGAGCTATATTCTGAAGGTTCATTGTTATTAATAACGTATGTGCACCCATGTTGGCACTTGCAGCTGCAGCTTCACTACCAGCGTGTCCACCACCTACTACAATTACATCGTATGTTGTATTAAATAAACTCATTTTTATATGCTGTTCCACGTGGAACGATTTTAGTTTTCGTTTAAAGTTTTTAAAGAATCGTTTTCTTTAGTACGCATTATTTGTTTTTCAGCTTCGGTTTTATCTTTGTATTTCATGTAATGTAATACACCATGAATAATAACTCGATGCAGTTCGTTTTCAAATAAAACATTAAACTCTTTTGCATTTTCTTTTACTCGCTCGATAGAAATAAAGATGTCTCCTCCTACTAACTTACCTAACGTATAATCAAAACTAATGATGTCAGTTAAAGTATCGTGTTGTAAAAATTCAACATTCATTTTATGTAAATAGGTGTCATCACAAAATACATAGTTGATTTCTCCTAGTTCAAATTCTTCTTTTTCTATACAGTTCTGAATCCACTTAGAAGTTTTTTCTTCATTTTCTAATTGAAATTCGGTTTCGTAATTAAATACAATCATTCTTTAATTTATGTTGTAATAAAAATAATTTAAATCTATTACTTGTTGTTTTTAGGAAGGTTAAAATACTCCTGAACCTTCTTTTTATAATCAGGGCGCAAAGGTAATGATTGTCTATTTAATATCTCTGTTTGGTTATAGAACAACTTCTTAAACTTTAAATCCTTAATACTTTCTTTATTATACTCTTGTAAATTGGTATTTGATTTTCGTTTTTTATCACGATTTTGTTCGAATGTAGCCTTCTCTAATTTTAGTAATTCATAGTTTAATTGTTGCATTCGGTTAATGCTTTGCTGTGTAAAACCTTTTTCTAAAATATCATTTTCTAACTGCTCCATTTCTTTAAGAGCTTTTTTAGCTTTGCCGTTACCACTTTTACCTTGGCCAATGGCATCTTCTAATTGTTGTCTTAATTCCGATTGTTGTTTATATATTTCATATAACTCACCATTTAAACCTTCTCCTTGCTTACCGTTCTGACCTTCTTTTCCTCCACCTTTTTTTCCATCTTTTCCATCTTTATGTTTTCCACCTTCTTTCTTTTGCATACCTTCTTGCATCTTTTTCATTAAATCACTTTGCTTTTTAATAATGTCTGGCAAGCTAAAAGATTTCCCTTTTCCTTTCCCTTTTCCCCTACCAGGTTTTGGGTTTTGCATAGCATCTAGCGTATTGCTTAACAAGTCTGCTAAAGTGTTTGCAGATGTCATTATGTAACGCTGATTTGTTATTCCGTTTTGAAATTTATTATCAGCAAAATTTTCTAAAGATTCACTTAAATTATAATGTGCTAACGAAAGTTGATCTTGTACTTTAGATGATATTTTAGGATTTTTTATTGATAAAACAAATAAGCTATCGTCTATATGTTCAAAATAACTTTTAAGTAAATATTGCTTTTGTAGGTTTTTACCAAAGTTTGGATGTGAAGAATTAGTTGAAGAAAACACATTCATTAATACTTCTTGATCAAAAGAAAATGTAATTAAGTTTTCTAATACCTGTCGTAAACCTTCCATATTTTCTTCTTCCATATCAGCACTCATTTCTTGCATTGAGTCTTGCATTTTTTGACTCATTTCTTGCATTTTTTTTGCTGCTTTTTTCTGATTTTCTTTTGATTCAGATTGTTTTTTGTTTGCTATATTTTCTTCTGCTTTGTTAAGTTCTTTTTGGGTTTCATCAGATAACTTTTCCATAGAAGGCATTTCCATCGGAGATTTTAATTTTTCATTATCTTTTTTTAATTCATTAAGTTCTTCTTTAGCTTCCTTAAATTCTTTATTTATTGCCTTTTGTTCGTCGTTTGTTGCTTCCTTTTTTGATAATTCATCTTGTTTTTTTGACAACTCATTTAAATTATCCGCTACTTTTTGCATTTTCTGTTCAACATAAAAACGTTTAGTCATTTCTAATATACGCTCTAAACTTCTTTCCTGTTGTTTGTTTTGCTCAGCTAGTTCTTTTGTTTTTTTTATTAAATCTTCTCTGTTAAGTTTCTCAGCTAATTTTTTTAATTCATCTAATATTTTCTGTTGTTTATCTAGCTTTTTAATTTCTTCTATTCGTTGTTTTAGTGCTTCTTTTTTCTCTTGTAAGCTTTCGTTTTTTTCTTTCTTTTCAGTAAAATTGTTTTGTAAATTTTCGGTTTGACGTTGCATCATTTGCTTATACTGATCTTGTCTTTTAATTAAATTCTTAATCTTTTTCTGATCATTCCAATTTACATTCTTCTTGTTTTGTAATTCAAATTGAATTTTCTCCAATTCCTTTTTACTTCGTTCTTGTTTATGTAATGAGTTCTCTAAGTTATCAATATAGTTACGTTGTTCTTGTAAAAGCTCCTGCTCTATCTCGTTGGTTGTTTTCTGTCGATAAGAAAATTTTTGACTCTTCGTTTTTTTATTTCCGTTTACGGCATCGTTATCAAATACCTGAAAATAAAGTTCATAATCAACTCCTTTTATAAGATCTAAATCTCCAGGAAACTCAAAGAAAAAAGTTTGAATATTGTTTTTATTTATAGCAATCTTCTTTAAACTTAATGCATCACCAGTATTTTTATCATAGTAAACCAATTCTAATTTATTAAAGCCATAATCATCAGAAATTTGCCCAACAAACTGAGCATTACCTCTAGTAATACTATCAATATTAGAATTTAAATTTATTAAAGGATATTCATCCATAATAACAGTTATAGAAAATTGTAGCTGTTCGTAATCTTTTAAACTATTATTAGAAGTAGTAATTTGATAATTAATAGTTTTTTTAATCTGCTTTTTAAATTTAAATTCATCAATTTTATTTTTGATAAAATTGTAACGTTTTTCATTTAATAGTAAGTTAACACTATCTGTTTCAGTTGTTTTAACTTGCCATTCTACAATTGTTCCTTGTGGAACATTAAGATTTCCTGTGTTTTCAATTGTTTCATTTTTCTTATGAATATAGCTAGGGTATTTTAAATTCAATGAAATGTTTTGAATAGAAGGTGTTCTTATAATAGCTATATTATAGGTTATAGATTCTATACCGTTTGCACTAGCGTAAAAATTAATTGGTTCTTGTACTTCAATAAACGTATATGAAAACAAACCATTACCTTCATTTTTTAAAAAATATTGTTGCTTGTTAAAATGAATTTTGGCACTCTCAGGAATAATTTCGCCGCTTGTTTGAATATAAACCGTAATATCTTTTCCTTTAATGACTTTTAAATTGGTAGTTGTTAAATTGAAATAAAAAGGAGCGGGAGCTTTATAAGCAACAGAATGATTTACTACACGATTAAAACTTTCGGATAGCTTGTGAGTTGTTCCTGTTATAAATGATAATCCCCAAATAAAAACCGGAATTAATGCATATTTTAAGTATTTAATATTGCTATTAAAATTAACTGCTTTATTAAATGATATTGGTTGTATTTCTTTTGCTTTTTGAGAAATACTGGCTAATAACAAGTCCGATTGATTGCGGTTTTGTTTTAGTTGTAATACGTTTAAAAGCTTATCTTTTACTTCCGGAAAATGATTTCCAATAATTTTAGACGATTCTTCAAAAGAAATTCCTTGCTGTAATCCTATAATTTTAAAAATAGGAAAACAAATAAAACGGAAGAATAAAAATAATTCTACTAAAATAAATATCCAAAATAATAGCGTTCTGGCAGTTGGCCTTAGCCACAAAAAGTATTCAATAAACAAAGTAAAAAATAAGTATAATATCCCTAAAGAAATAAATAAAATACTCCCTTTTATTAATTCATTGGTGTAGTATTTTCTACTAAACTGCTGTAACTTTCGTGTTATCTTATTAAAATCTTCCATATCAATTTATAAAAGTACTATTTTTAAAAGGAAGTTTTAGTTAAAGGTTTCTGTAAGAATTTTTAAATTTACCGTACTAAACCCTTATACTTTTAAATTTAAACGAAATTCATAATTATTTTAAAATGAAAAAACTTGTTACAATACTGTTATTATTAGTTTCTATTAACCTGTTAGCTCAAAGTCCGTGGACGAAAAATAAAAACGAAACCTATGTACAATTATCATTTACTAGTATTGCTAATTACGATAAACTACACGGTAATCCTGAAGTAAATTTAACAAATAAAGTATCAGACAACACCCTACAATTATATACTGAATACGGTATTTCAGATAATACAACTTTAGTTTTAAACTTTCCGTTTAAATTAACATCTTCAAATGCAACTTCCTCTCCAAGTAATAATTCATTAGGAAATGTTCAATTCGGAATAAAACATAACTTTAGTAATAAAAAATGGTTATTAACAGGGCAATTAAATGTTGAAGCCAATACAGGTAATTATGATGAAATAACTGGTTTACGAACAGGTTATGATGCATGGAGTTTTACGCCGTTATTTATTGCAGGTAGAGGTTTTAATAATTGGTACATACAAGCTTTTACAGGTTTTGATATTCGTACAAACGATTATAGTAGTAACTATAAATTAGGTGGAGAGATTGGTTACAAAACATTAAATTGGCTTTGGATTGCTGGTTTTTTAGATGGTGTAGCATCATTAAAAAATGGAGATATTGCATTACCATCACAAAACTTAAACACAGGTTTATATGTTAATAACCAAAGTTACGCAGGCTTCGGATTAAAATTCATAGCAGAAATTAATGCTAGTTTTGGTGCAAATATAGCCTTAGGCGGTGCGTTTTCTGGAAGAAATGTTGCTAAAGTTCCCGCAATAAGTTTTGGTTTATACCAGAAGTTTTAAACTATTATACAATATATGTAATTACCAAGAGAAGCTTTTATAAAAGCTTCTCTTTTTCTTTTTATCTAATTTCTTTTCTCTTTTATTAAAACTATCTTTGCGCTTTCAAATTAATAAAAATGACTGACAACGTAAGAGTACGCTTTGCTCCTAGCCCAACAGGACCTTTACATATTGGTGGTGTAAGAACTGCTTTATTCAATTACTTATTTGCTAAAAAATATAACGGAACTTTTGTGTTACGTATCGAAGATACTGACCAAACACGTTATGTAGCAAATGCTGAACAATATATAATTGATGCTTTAAAATGGTGTAATATCCCTTTTGATGAAGGACCAGGAAATAATGAAAAGTTCGGACCATACCGTCAGTCAGAACGTAAAGAATTGTATAAAAAGTATGCAATTGAATTGATTGAAAAAGGCTGGGCTTATTATGCTTTTGATACAGCAGAAGCATTAGATGCACAACGAAAAAATGATGAAGAAAACGGAAAAACGTTTATTTATAATTGGCACAATCGTGCTACGTTAGATAATTCATTGAATCTTTCTGATGAAGAAATCAAAAATAAATTAGAAGCAGGAACAAAATATGTTGTCCGTTTTAAAACTCCGCAAGATGAAACATTGTTATTACAAGACGAAATCCGTGGAACGATTAAGATTGATACAAATACGTTAGATGATAAAGTATTATTTAAATCAGACGGAATGCCAACGTATCATTTAGCAAATATTGTTGATGATCATTTAATGGAAATAAGTCATGTTATTCGTGGTGAAGAATGGTTACCTTCTCTCCCACTTCACACTTTATTATACCGCGCTTTTGATTGGGAAGCTCCAAAATTTGCGCACTTACCATTAATTTTAAAACCAGTGGGTAAAGGAAAATTAAGTAAACGTGATGGTGATAAATTAGGATTCCCTGTATTTCCTTTAGAATATACGAATGAGCAAACAGGTGATGTTTCTCGTGGTTATAAAGAAGATGGTTATTTTAATGATGCATTTATAAATATGCTTGCTTTATTAGGATGGAATCCCGGTACGGAACAAGAAATATTTTCTTTAGAAGCATTGGTTGAAGCTTTCGATTTAAGCAGAGTTAGTAAATCTGGTGCTAAGTTTAGTCCGGATAAAACAAACTGGTTTAATCAGCAATACTTACAACAAAAATCAAACAAAGAACTAACGGAATTATATATCACTATTCTAGAAGAAAAAGGAATTGATATTGATAGCGCTTTTACTGAAAAAGTAGTTTCATTAATAAAAGAGAGAGCTACGTTTGTTGCTGATTTTTGGGATTTATCAAGTTTTTTCTTCATGAATCCTTCGGAATATGACGAAAAAGCATCAAAAAAGCAATGGAAAGATACTACTGGCGAGTTAATGCAAGAATTAACCACAGTTATCGATAAGATTGAAGATTTCACGATAGAAAATGCTCAAACTGATATTAAAGGCTGGATTACGGCTAAAGAAATTGGTTTTGGTAAAGTAATGCAACCATTACGTTTAAGTTTGGTAGGTAAATTAGCAGGGCCAGATTTGTTTGATATAATGACAATGATTGGTAAAGAAAACACACTACAACGAATTAACAACGCAATAGCGAAGTTATCATAAAAACAAAAAACGCCGCTTTATAAAGCGGCGTGTTTATTTTGGATTAATTTT